>CAVRJZ010000012.1:0-111593 GCA_963721665.1 uncultured Alphaproteobacteria bacterium | reverse complement strand
GGGGGTTCAAATCCCTCCCCCGCTACCATCATTCCCAAGGGCGCGCTTGCCGATTGGGAATACGGTGTTCGATGAGCAATGATGACTCCATGACAAGACCGGTGGACGAGGCCGGGCTTTCGCCACGATAGAATTATTCTTGACCCGGATCTTGGACGATTGCGATAGTCCCGCTGATCGGCGATGAAGCGGGCGGCCGCCTTTAATGTGCTGGCGTCCTTTCCAAATAACGCGACGGCGCGCTCGACTTCAGCGACGAGCTTCTCGAGCCACTCACCGGCGCCGTCGACTCCGAACAAGTCGTCGGAAATCTGGAATGCCTCGTCGACCCTTAACTGAAACTATCGGTTGCCATAGAGGTTGGTTCGGCTGCACACTGCCGCCGGTAGTGATGTGGCTAACAACGTTTGAAGACGTTTATGATTATGCGCTTTATGACTACATCCAACACGGCGTTGTTCGCGGGCTTTGTTATTGCGCCGTTGCTGCTGGTGCATGGAACAGGGCTAGCGCAAAGTCGCATGCCATTCGACAATTTGGCCGGCCACTGGACCGGAAAAGGAACTATACACCTTTCCAACGGCACGCAGGAGCCGATTAAGTGCCGCGCGTCGTATGACGTGCTTGAACAGCTCAGTCGTCTCGAACTCAATATTCACTGTGCAAGCGATAGTTACCAGTTCAATCTCCTCGCCAACGCAATATACAATGCCGGCGTCGTCGGAGGCTCGTGGACCGAATCGACACGCAACGTTGCCGGGACCATTTCCGGCAAAGCCGCGGGTAATCGTTTCGAAGTCACTGCGATAAGCTCAGCGTTTAGCGCCACTTTGACGCTGACCACGCGCGGTGACCGGCAAAATGTCGTTATTCAATCGAAGGAAGCGCAGACAGCGGTAACCGGTGTGTCTATTACGCTGATGCGTAATAGCTAAGCGCGCGATTTTTGTTCGTCATTTATTTCGTGATTTTACCGGGGACCGCCAAGACATTCGTTGTGCAATCTTGGCCAGGAACATGGCGATCGGTCTTAGCATAAATAGGTCGGCGACCAGCGCCGCGATCATCGCAAAGGCGCTAAGCCAACCGAAAAGGCGCAGCGACGGAAGGCTTGACAGTACGGTCATAGCCAAACCGCACGCGAGCACGGCTGACGTCAAGATAAGGGGCGGCCCTACCAGAATTGTCGCGCGTTCGACGCCGACCGCGGGGTCCGGATCGATGTCTTCGATCTGCAATCGATTCAAGAAATGGATGGTCGCGCTCAGTCCAAGTCCAAAAGAGACGGTCAGCGCAACAACGCTCGCGAATTGTAATCCCTGGCCCACGAGCCATAACAGGCTGCCCGCCAGCACGATTGGGAAAAGACCGGGCAGTACGCTGATCAACATGACGAGAGGGGAGCGGAACGCAAGACCGATAAATGCCGCTACGAAGGCGATCTCGATGGTCAGCCCATTGCTCAACTTGTCGATCATTAGCGCGCTATTTCGCGCGGCGATGACCGATAGGCCAGTGATCGCGATCTTGTAACCCGGATTTTTCTGGCGAACCGCGTCCAACTTCTTGTCGAGGCTGTCGACAATAGGAACCAGTTGGCTCGCGTCATTGTCGGGCACCCGGCCGCTCACGATAACCGCATTCTGTTTGGCGGAAATGAATCGACGCGTGAGATATGGCGGCAGCAGGTCGACATATTCCTTAAGTGTTGCGGCGTCGGATTTATTCATCTTCTCCGCCAGCCATTCACGTAGCGTTTCCAATGACCAGACATTGCCGACGCCGGGCTGGTGTTCGAGCAGCGCATGAACGTCGGCGATCACCGCCAGCGTCTCGGGCGCGTACAGGGACTTTCCTTTTGGAAATTCGACCAACACGTCAAAGGGGTTGGCGCCGGTCAACTTAACGTCCAGCCGGTGGCTGGCCTGAACCGCCTGCTCGCGGTCCGGTACCTGGTCGGCCAGCCGATAACGCGGCTCAAGCTGGGCATAGCCGAAGGAAAGAACGCAGACCACGACGAGTCCGATGAAACTGTAGAAGCCCGGACGAGCCACCATGCGCAGCGCGATCCAACTGCAACTGCGGCGCAGAACGTCGAGCGCGCTGTCCACACCCTTGACCTTCGCAACGAAGCCCGCCTCGTTGCGAATGAGCAAAATGCCGAGGAGCGGCACACCCAACAACACGGCAACCAGCGCAACGGCGACCGCGGTGAGACCGGCTTCGCCGAATGTTTGGATAAGTTCGGATTTCGAAAACTGCAAAGCGATAAATGAAACGCCGGCCGTGGCGTGCGTAAGCACGCAAGCCGGTCCGACGATGAGTAGGGCGTTTCGAAAGGCCTCATACTTATTGTCGCCGGCGAGCAGCCGGTCGCGAGCGGCGAATGTGAGCTGCATGCTGTCGGAAAAACTTATGACCATGATAAGCGGGGTCATCACGTTCAGGAATATGTTCAATTTGAAGCCAAGCCAGCCGAGGGCGCCGAGCGCAAGCAGGATGGCAGAAAGCGGCGGCGCCGCCGCTATGATCATGAACGACAGACGCCGGAAAAATATGACCGCGATCAGGCAGCCGGCGACGAATCCAAGCGCGTTGTAGGTGAGCCGGTCGCGCTGGATTGCGTTGCGAATTTCAAGCTGCATCACCGGAACGCCGGACAATTCGCCTTTGAGGCCGGTGCCCGCTAAATGCTCGGCCACCGTCTTGCGGATTTCTGCCATAACGCCCCAAAGCCTGTCGGACGCGGTGGCCGAGGGATCGAGCGCCAGTACCATCAACGTCAATTTTCCGTCGGATGACAGAAGTTTGCCGCGGATAATTTCGTTTGCCGCGACCTTTCCGATCAGGTCCTGGTAGGCGGCGCCTTGTGGCAACGGATAAGGGAACAGAGGCGGCGGAATTTCTCCGTTATGCGGCGGCTCGCGCGCTGAAAATAAAGAGATCAAGCCCCTGGTGCCGTCGATGAGTTGGAGGTCCACGGCGAGATCGCGCAGCGCCTGCAGCGAGGAGCGATCGAGCAGTTTATTGCCTTCAATGACAATCAGAACGTCGAACTCGCTTGATGGAAAGCGCTGGGTGACCTCTTGGTAGGTCCGGTATTCCTCGGTATTCGAGCGAAACAACTGACTGAGCGAATCGTCGACTTTCAATCGTAGGAAGCCGAAAGCCGCAAGGACGCAAAGCGCCAAAAACGTGACCGCCACGAGGGCCGGATGGGATAGCGCCGCGAAGCCCATGCGCTCGATGCCGAGCGCAAGGTTTCGCGGCTGAATCACGTGTTGACGCTCTGGCAAATCAGTTTTTGGCTGCGAAATGCCCGTCACAAAAACGTGGTCCTGTTGTCGGTAAAAAGGGACGTTTGCCGATCTTAATCACGTTCTGATGACTTCCAATAGCTCCGCGGGCGGTTTTCGCGTGCCCCGTGCCAAATCGCCGCTCGACATCGTACGATGTCGGCGGCGAGCTCCTGGAATGTGGTCGAGATGATACGGCTGCGGCCGGGCACGCCCCACTGAGCGGCACGAAAGTACGCGGCCTCATGGAAAGGCCCCGCTGGCGCTTAGCGGATATAAATGAGGCTGGGGCGCCAGACGCCGAGAAAGGTTGTCCCGTGGGCTTTTAAAGCCATTTGTCACAAAATCCAGTTGGGTATCGGCCGGTTCGCGCGTCGGCACGCCATCATCACAACCTTGTCAGGTCGGCAAACGGCGAGCGATTCGAGGTTGCCCATGGTGGCTTACGATGGAACTATTGCGTTCATAGTTCGTATGCCTACGTAAATCGACGGCAGATACCTTTAAATATCGTGACGGAGGCAATCCATGGCGCGCACCGCTGTCTCGCAGGCTCCGCGCAGCGCGGCTCCGCCGAAGCAGCGCTCGCTCGCGGAAGCGCGCGCGCATTGGCGCGAGACCTTTCGCCGCGTGCGCGCGGAAACGGAGCGGCGCGCTTCGCATCTGTCGGCCGAAGACCAGATCGTGCAGTCGATGGCCGACGCTTCGCCGACCAAATGGCACCGCGCCCACGTCACCTGGTTCTTCGAGCAGTTTCTGCTGGCGCCGAACGATCCCGCTTACAAGATTTTCGACGAGCGTTTTCCCTTTCTGTTCAATTCCTATTACGTCGCCGCCGGCCCGCGCCACGCCCGCCCGCAGCGCGGCCTGATCACGCGGCCTTCGGCAAAGGACGTTGCCGGCTACCGCGCTCACGTCGATGCGGCGGTCGAAACGCTGATCGAGAGCGTGCCGGCGGACAAGGCGGCGCAGGTTTTCTCGATTCTGGAAATCGGCCTGCATCACGAACAGCAACATCAGGAACTGCTGCTCACCGACATCCTGCACGCCTTCGCGCAGAACCCGACCGATCCGGTTTACGACGCCACGTGGAAGCCGCCGCGCGCGGCACAAGGCCCGCGCGGTTTCGTTGATGTTCCCGCGGGGATTCATTCGACCGGTCATGAAGGGCAGGAGTTCTGCTTCGACAACGAGACGCCCGCGCACGAGGAACTGATCCCGAATGTGCGTATCGCCCGCCATCTCGTCAGCAATGCCGAATGGCTCGCCTTCATCGACGCCGGCGGTTACACGACGCCCTCGCTTTGGCTTTCCGACGGCTGGGCGCTGCTGCAGGCGGAAGGCTGGCAGGCGCCCGGCTATTGGCGGCAGAAAGACGGCGCTTGGTTCTCGATGACGCTCGCCGGTTTGCAGCCGGTCGACCCGACGGCGCCCGTCATGCATGTCAGCTATCACGAGGCCGACGCCTTCGCCCGCTTTGCCGGCAAGCATTTGCCGGGCGAGGCCGAGTGGGAAGTTGCCGCTCGCGCAGGCGTGATCGAAGACGCTTTCGGCGTCGCTTGGCAATGGACGCGCAGCGCCTATCTACCTTATCCAGGCTACCGCGCCGCCGCAGGGGCGCTCGGCGAGTACAACGGCAAGTTCATGGTCAGCCAGATGGTGTTGCGCGGCTCCTCGCTGGCGACGCCGGAAGGCCATGAACGCGTCAGCTATCGTAATTTCTTCTATCCGCCGGCGCGCTGGCAGTTCAGCGGATTGCGGCTCGTCGAATTCAACTGAGGTCAATGATGCCCGCGCTTGCACGTTCCCGCCGCATTTCGCCGCAAGACACCACCACGGCCGCCTTCGAGGCCGACGTGCTCGATGGCTTGAGCGCGACGCCGAAACGAGTGGCGCCGAAATATTTCTACGACGCCGAAGGCTCGCTGTTGTTCGAGCGTATCACCGAGCTGCCGGAATATTATCCGACCCGCTGCGAGATGCAGATCCTGCGCGAGCGCGCCGGCGAGATCGGTAAGCTTGTCCCATCCGGCTCAGCGCTGGTCGAATTCGGCAGCGGCTCGAGCAAGAAGGCGCGTATTCTGTTGCGTGCGGCGCCGCCGCTTGCCGCTTACGTGCCGGTCGATATCTGCGGTGAGATGATAGAGCAGGAGGCGGCCGAACTGCGGCCGGATTTCCCCGGGCTTAAAGTTCTGCCGGTGACCGCCGATATCACGCAAATTTTCCCGCTGCCCCCGCCGGCGAAGGCGGCGCCGGTACGCGTCGGATTTTTCCCCGGCTCTACCATCGGCAATTTCGAGCCGCACGAGGCGGCGGCCTTCCTGCGCAATGCCGCCCGCATTCTGGGGAGCGGCGCGACGCTTATTATCGGCGCCGACCTGATCAAGCCGGTCGAGGTGCTCAACGCCGCCTATAACGACGCCGAGGGCGTCACCGCCCGCTTCAATCTCAATCTGCTCGCACGCATCAATCGCGAACTCGGCGGAACGTTCAAGCGCGACGCTTTCGAGCACCACGCCTTCTACAACCGCGAACGTCACCGCATTGAAATGCATCTCGCCAGCCTGAAACGGCAGAAGGTGAAGGTGGCCGGCGAAACGGTCGAGTTCCGCGCCGGCGAGACCATCCACACCGAGAACTCTTACAAATATTCGATCGAGTCGCTGTCGGCGCTGGCGCGCGGGGCCGGCTGGCGGCCGCTCGCCGTGTGGACCGACGTGCGCAAATATTTCTCGATCCAGGCTTTCACGCTGACCGCCAATTGACTTCCCGAAACCGGTTACCTGCGCTAAGCCTTGCGGCACCCGGCGCGTCTGCGGCCGGCGTTCTTTGTCATGACAAGGCTAGGATTTGACCTCATGAAAATCGTCGGTTTTGAAGCGAATAACGGTTTGCGGCTGGGCGTGGTCGAGGGCGACGCCGTCGTCGATGTGCAGGCGGTGGATGCGAGCGTGCCCGACGACCTCGGCGAATTCTTGCGCCGCAGCAATGGCGACTTGAAACCGCTCGCCGATCTCGCCAAAAAGGCGCCGGCCTCCGCGCGCCACCCGCTCGCCGGAATGAAATTCGGTTTGCCGGTGGCGCGGCCGGGCAAAATCATCTGCCTCGGCCTCAATTATCTCGACCACGTCCAGGAAGGTCCGCAGCGCGACAATATTCCGAAGTTCCCCACCATCTTTTTCCGCGTGTTGACGTCGATGGTGCCGCATTTGCAGCCGATCGTTCGGCCCAAGGTTTCGCACGAGCTCGACTACGAAGCGGAAATGATGGCGATCGTCGGCAAGCGCGCCAAACATCTGACGCTCGCCAATGCCGTCGACTGCCTCGCCGGCTATTCCTGCGGCAACGAGGGCTCGGTGCGCGAATTCCAGCGCCACACCACGCAATGGACCATGGGAAAGAATTTCGACCGCACCGGCGGCTTCGGGCCGTGGATGGTGCCGGCCGACGAACTGCCGCGCGGCGCCAAGGGCCTGAAGATCATGAGCCGGCTCAACGGCAAGACCATGCAGTCGGACAACACCTCGAACATGATGTTCCCGCTCGCCGAAACGCTCACTTATCTGACGCAAGGGATGACGCTCGAGCCCGGCGACATAATCTTCACCGGCACGCCGTCCGGCGTCGGCTTTGCGCGCAAGCCGGAGGCGGTGTGGATGAAGGCGGGCGACACCATCGAGATCGAAATCGAGGGCATCGGCGTGCTGCGCAATCCGATTGAAAATGAGAAGTGAAGGCATCCGAGAATGGCCGAACAGTTGAACGTGCTGGTGATCTGCGGCTCGCTGCGCAAGGGATCCTACAACGCCGCGCTCACCCGCGTGCTTCCCGACCTTGCGCCGCCGGAAATGAAGTTGATTCCGTCGCCGCCGATCGCGGGCTTTCCGCTGTACAACGCGGATGTGCAGGAGGGGTCCGGTTTTCCGGCGCCCGCGGTCGCTTTGGCCGACGCGGTGCGCCAGGCCGATGCGGTTCTGTTCGTGACGCCCGAATACAACTGGTCGATGCCGGGCGTGCTGAAGAATGCCGTCGACTGGGTCTCGCGTATGAAGGACCAGCCGTTCAAGGATAAGCCGGTGGCGATCCAATCCTGCTCGCAAGGCCCGCTCGGTGGCGCGCGCATGCAATATCACTGGCGCATGTCGATGACGTTTCTCGGCGCTTACATCTTCGGCACGCCGGAGATTTTTGTCGGCAGCGCGGCGAGCAAGTTCGACAAGGAGACGCTGGCGCTCACCGATCAGCCGACCAGGGACATCGTCAAGACGCAGCTCGCGGCGTTCGCGAAATTCATCGTGCGGATGCAGGTGTAACGGCTATTGGCGTGCGCGATTCTGGTATAGATTATCGGCGGCCCGCACGACCGGAGCAGCACGGATGACCGAACCACCTCGTATTGTGATCGACCCCGCGATTCTCGCGGGAAAGCCGGTCATTCGCGGTACTCGGCTTTCGGTGGACTTCATCATAGGCCTCATGGCCGACGGCTGGAGCGAGGCTGATATATTGCAGAACTAACCCGGCCTGACCCGTCCCGACATCGCGGCTTGCCTCGCCTATGCGCGAGACGTCTTGAACTCGGAAGATGCGATCGCTCGAATAGCCGTAGAAAGCCTGAGCGCTCAGCTCGCTCTGACCGATCGCACGAAATCGGTCACCGCATCACCGATTTCGTCGGGGCTGTCCTCCTGGATGAAATGCAGGCCCTTGACGGTGACTTCGGTCTGTTTCGGCCAGCGCCGGCAGATGTCGCGCTGGCGGCCGGTGAGGATCGAGCCCGGTTCGGCATTGATGAACAGTTTCGGTACGTTGCTCGACGCAAGCCAAGCGGCGTAGCGCTCGACCGTCGCCGCCACATCGGCCGGTTCGCCGTCGATCGGGATCATGCGCGGCCAGGTCAGCGTCGGGCGGCGGCCTTCGCCGGGTTCCGCGAAGGGCACGCGGTAGACCGCCATCTCCTCGTCCGTGAGCTTGCGCATTACCGAGCCCGGCAACACGCGCTCGACGAACATGTTGTTCGTCAGGATCATCTCCTCGCCCTTGCCGGAACGGAAGCCCTGGAAGGCGCGCTTGGCGTTCTCCGGCCAGTCGTCCCAGGTCAGCGGGGTAACGATCGCCTCCATATAGACGATGCCGGCGACGCGCTTTGGGTTCCGCTCCGCCCAGTCGAAGCCGAGCGCCGAGCCCCAGTCGTGCAGCACCAGCACGACCTTGTCGCCGAGCGCGAGCTGATCCCACAGCGCAAACAGATAATCGCGCTGTTCGGCGTAAGTGTAGCGGCCCGCTCCGGAAGGCTCGAGCTTGTCGCTGTCCCCCATGCCGATGAGGTCGCAGGCGATGAGCCGCCTCAACCCGGCGCAACGCCGCATGACGTTGCGCCAGAGATAAGACGAGGTCGGATTACCGTGCTGGAAGACGACCGCGTCGCCGGCGCCGGCCTCGACATAGGCCATCCGCCTGCCCATGACGGTTGCGAATTTCTTCGGCGCAAAGGGCTCGGCGGACAGCGGCATGACTTAGCCCGCCGGCTTGGCCCAGCGCGGAAACAATTGCGGCCGCAGTTTCGGATGGCAGGCCATCATCTTCGGCGCGTAGGGCGCCTCGGCGCCGAGCTCCTCGGCCGCGTGCCAAGCCCAGCGCGGATCCCACATGGCGCCGCGCGCCAGCGCCACCATATCCGCTTTGCCCGAAGCGACGATGTCTTCCGCCTGCCGGTAGCCGGCGATCAGCCCGACCGTCATGGTGGCGATGCCGCTTTCCTTCTTTATTTTCTCGGCGAACGGCACCTGATAGCCGGGCGAAAGCGGCAGCTTCTGTTGCGGCGAAAGCCCGCCGGTCGACACGTCCATATAGTCCATGCCGCGTTTTTTCAGTTCCTTGGCAAGCACGACGGTCTCTTCCGGCGTCCAGCCGCCCTCGACCCAATCGGTGGCGGAGACGCGCATGCCGAGCGGTTTTGCTTCCGGCCAAACGCTGCGCACCGCTTCGTACAATTCAATGGCGAAACGCATGCGGTTTTCCAACGAGCCGCCGTATTCGTCGGTGCGCTTATTGGAGATCGGCGACAGGAACTGGTGCGTCAGATACCCGTGCGCGCCGTGCAACTCGATCAGGTCGTAGCCGATGCGGTCGACCCGCTTTGCCGCTGACACGAATTCGCCGATGCAGCGCTTGATGTCATCCTTAGTCATGGCGTGCGGCACCGGCCAGCCGGTATCGTAGGGGATGGCCGAGGGCGCTTCCGGCGTCCAAGCCTCCGGCCCTTCCAGGATCGGCTTGCCGCCCATCGCCGGCGGCGCGGTCGGCCCCTTGCGGCCGGCGTGCGCGAGCTGCACGCCCAGTTTCGCCACGCCGTATTGCCGGCAGAAATCGTGCACGCGCTTGAGCGCCTTCTCGTTGTCGTCCGACCACATGCCGGCGCATTTCGGCGAGATGCGTCCATGCGGGTTGACGTCGGTCATCTCGGCCATCACCAGCCCGGCGCAGCCGAGCGAAAACGAGCCGAGGTGCATCAAGTGCCAATCCGTGGCAGAGCCGTCGTTGGAGGCGTACTGGCACATCGGCGAGACGACGACGCGGTTGGGCAAAGTGAGACCGCGTAGCGTGATGGGAGAGAACAGGACGCTAGCCATGGGACGGATTTCCTTTCGAGGAACGGAGATGTCTTTGCGGGTGCGTTTCGTTTAGCCCCAGATGCCGCCACTATGGTAGGCTTGCATGGCGACGACCAGGCACGAAATCGCCCAGAACAGGCAATATTCGTAGCCGCCGATATTCCAAAGCCATTTCTTCGTGAGGCGGGCGACCGCGACGGTGGCGACGCCAAGATGGATCGCGGCGATGGCGCCGGCAAGCGCCGTGTAGATGCCGAAGATCAGGCCGATCGCCAGCACCGTCTCGATCGTGCCGGAAAGATACATCCAGAACGCCGGCGGCTTGAAATTGGCGGCCTTGAAGAAGCCGAGCGCGGCCGGCTCGTAGAACTTGCCGTAAATATGCGGAATGAAAAACAGGCCGCAGATCAGGCGCAGGATGTTGAATTCGTTGAGCAGGTTGAACTTGTCGGCGAACGCCATCGTGCCCCCCAAGGCTTTTCTTATTGGCCGGCAAAATCGCACTTCTTGCCGCGCCGGCCAAGCCCTCAGCCGGCGCGCATGGCCGGTAGCTTTTTGCCCTTGAGCCAGCTTGCGCCCTTGGCGTAGAGCGCGGCAAGCTCCGGTCCGTCGAGACACGGCATGTCGGGCTTGACCTTGTAGCCGATGCGGGTCTGCAGATAAGCGAGATGGCGATAGCCCTCCGGAAAGCTTTCCAGCAACGCGCGGTCGAGCTTGAGCGTGGCCGCAGGATCGACCGGATCGAGCCGGTCCTTTTCGTAAATCGTTTCGCGCAAGACGATGCCCCAGCGGCCGCGCCGCTTCTCCACGAAATTATAGAAGCGGCCGGTGCACACCACGTCGCATTGCACGCCGTCGACGGTCGCGCGTTGCGAGATCGTCATCTTGGTCTGCGCGATCGCCCGTTTTCCCTTGAGCTCGATCGATGTGCCGCCGAGGAAATGCAAGAAACGCACGCCGTTGTCGTAGCCTTCTTTGCCTTGCCGGATGAATTCCTCGTACGGCCCCTGATACCAGGTGGCCATCATCCAGCCCTCCTTGTGCCAGACGGTGCGGAACAAGTCCCACAGGCGGGCGTCGCGGTAGACGGCCCAGTTCTCGACCAGATCGCGAATGGCCAGGCGGTCGGCGGTGTCCCTCGGCATGTTTGCATCCCCCGTGTCGTCACCTGCCTACCTAAGCGGGATGGGCGGCACAAGGCCGGCCACGACACGGCTCGCCGGGCGCAATCGTCACCGCGTTAGTTGCAGGATTGAATAGAGATCGTCCGGTTCGACGACGAGTTCTATAAAGAGCCGCACGGCGATCGCAAGGATCAACAAGGCAAGCGCGATGCGCAGCTCTTCGGCCTTCAGGTTGGCGCCGGCGCCAGCCCCGAATTGCGCGCCGATCGCGCTGCCGACGACGAGAATCAAGGCCAGCACGATATCGACGGTATGGTCGATCGACGCATGCATGACGGTTGCCATGCAAGCGACGATGAACATCTGGAATTGCGACGTGCCGATCGCCAGCGTCGTGCGCATACGCAGCAGATAGACCTTGGCCGGGATGAGGATGAAAGCGCCGCCGGTGCCCAGGATCGCCGTCATGATGGCGACCAGAAATCCGAGCACGACCACCGGGATGACGCTGATATAGAGCCCCGACCGGTAGAACCGCACTTTCAAAGGCAGATTGTGGATCCACGTGTGTTGGCCCGGCTTGCGGCCGACGTGCTTGCCTTTGCGGGCGGCAATAATCGCCCGCGCGCTCTCCACCAGCATCAAGCTGCCGATCGTGCCCAACAGCAGCAGGTAACTCATCTTGATGACGAAATCGATTTGGCCGAGTTGTCGCAGGAGGTCGAATACGCCGACGCCAACCGCCGAACCGACGAGGCCGCCCAGCAATAGCCAAGAGCCCATCTTGTAGTCCACGGATTTTCTGCCGCCTTGGCGGATCGCGCCGACAAGGGCTGCGGCCGCGACCGGGCTCGCTTGACTGGCAACGGCGATCCCGGACGGGATGCCGTAGAAGATCAACAGCGGGGTCGTAATAAAGCCGCCGCTCACGCCGAGCATGCCGGACAGGAAGCCCACGGCCAGACCAATGCCGAGGACCACGAACAAATTGACGGCTATTTGCGCAATCGGGAGATATATTTCCATCGCCGGCCGAGAGCGAATGCAGCGCGGTCGGGTCCGCACCGGTAGACGATATACCGAGTAACGAATTCCGCCGCGTAGCGAGTCGCGTGCCCCCGGCCAAATTCAGCACAAAACCGCGCCGCCCGACAGTCGCTTTCGGGCATATTCCGGCCTGCGCCGAACCGCGCTATAAAGCTCAACAATTCAACGGGAAGGAACACGCCATGGCGGTCGCAACCGCATCGCAGCCGGGGTCCAAGCACAACGTGCAGGCCGCGCGGCAGGCCTATTACGACAAGATTTCCAAATTCCACATGGCGCCGCTCTGGGAGGTGCTCAAGGACCTGGTGACGCCGGAGCCGAAGACGAACTGCCGGCCGGCGTTGTGGAAATTTTCCGACGTCAGGAAGCTGATGCTGGAAGCCGGCGAGGTGATCAGCGCCGAGGAGGCCGAGCGCCGCGTGCTGGTCTTGGAAAATCCCGGCGAAACCGGCAACGCGCGCATCACCCATTCTCTGTATGCCGGCATCCAGCTCATCCTGCCCGGCGAGATCGCCGACGTGCACCGGCATTCCGCGTCTGCCATCCGCTTCGTGCTAGAAGGCGAGGGCGCCTATACCGCGGTCGAGGGCGAGAAGAGCATGATGAAGCACGGCGACTTCATCATCACCGCCAACTGGGCGCCGCACGACCACGGCAATCCCGGCAGAGAGCCGGTGATGTGGCTCGACGTGCTCGACATGCCGACGGTCAATCATTTCCAGGCGTCCTTCTCCGAACATTTCGACGAGAAGATGCAAAAGACCAATCATGAAGACGGCGACTCGTTTGCCCGTTACGCCACCGGCGTGCTGCCCGACGGTTTGCCGGCGACCACCAACCGCACGCCGGTGATCAACTACCCTTACGCGAAAATGCGGCCGATCCTGCAACGGCTGAAAGATACCGGCGACATCGACAAGCGCCACGGCGCGCGCGTGCGCTACGCCAATCCGATCAATGGTGGACCGGTCTTGCCGACCATGGGCGCGCATCTCGCGCTGCTGCCCAAAGGCTTCAAGGGCGAGCCGTGCCGGTCGACCGACGGCGCCATCTTCGCGGTCGCCGAGGGCGAGGGCACCACCATCATCGACGGCAAGCCCTTCGACTGGAGCGTCAACGACGTGTTCGTGGTGCCGCCATGGAAGCGTTACTTCCACAATGCGGCCAAAGAGGCGGTGCTGTTCTCGATCTCCGACCGGCCGGCGCAGGAATCGCTCGGCATCTGGCGGGAAGGGAACTGAAACGGCGGCGGCAGCGTTCCTATAATCACGGCTGCGCCGTCTTTGGCGCGGCCGTTCGTTTTTAGGCACGGAGAAGGTTATGCAATTCGAACAACTCACCGCCGGCCACGGCACGCTCACCGCGGTGCGCACCGGGCAAGGCCGCGATCTGGTGCTGCTGCATTCGCTGCTCGCCGACCGCCACGCCTTCGATTCCGTTCTGCCGGCGCTCGCCGAAAAGCATCGCGTCACGCTGATCAACCTGCCGGGTTTCGACGGCTCGCTTCCGACGCCGCTGGCGCTGATGGACGCCTACATCGCGGCGATCGAGGACGGCTATCAGGAATTCGGCATCGGCGTCGACTCGATCCTCATCGGCAACGGCTTCGGCGGCACGGTCGCACTTGCTTTCGCGCTGGCGCATCCCGAACGGGTCGCCAAGCTGGTGCTTAGCGGTGCCGCCGCCGCGTTCCCGCCCGAGGGGCGCGCGGCCTTCGCGGCGATGGCGGGCAAGGTGGGCGAAGCCGGCCTCGGCTCGATTGCCGAAATCGCCGCCAAGCGGGTGTTCTCGCCAGCCTATCTCGCCGCGCATCCCGAGGCGATCGAGCAGCGCAAGGCGGTGCTCATGCAGATCGACGCGAAGGCGTTCCAGGCGGCGTGCAAAATATTGCAAGAGGTCGACCTCGAGCCGCTGCTGCATCGCATGAAAGTGCCGACGCTCGTCGTGTGCGGCGAACTCGACCAGGCGACGCCGCCGCCGCTCAACAAGGCGATTGCGAGCAAAGTTAAAGGCGCGACTTACGTCGAACTGCCCGGCTGCGGCCACTGCCCGCCGCTGGAACAGCCGCAGCAATTTTTGGCCGTGATCAAGGATTTCGTGGGGTTGTAATTCTTTTCTGTCATTCCGGGACACCGCGAAGCGGTGGACCCGGAATCCAGAGAAGCAACACATGGATATCTGGATTCCGGTTTCGCTCGCGTTGCTCGCGCCCCGGAATGACAAAAACTAGCCCAGCGCCCCCATCACCGCCTTGGCAATCGCCGTGGTGCCGTCCTTGCCGCCGTACTCCATCGGCTTGATGCCGCCGGCATAAGCCTTGTCCACCGCCAGCTCGATGCGAAGCGCGGCTTCCGCCGCCGGCGGGTGATCGTGCCGGTCGGCCAGCCAATCGAGCATCATCGCCGCGGACAGGATCGTCGCCGTGGGATTGGCCTTGCCTTGCCCCATGATGTCGGGCGCAGTGCCGTGGCAGGGCTGGAACACCGCGTGCTTGTCGCCGATATCGGCCGACGGCGCCATGCCGAGCCCGCCGATCAGGCCGGCGGCTAAGTCGGAAAGAATATCGCCGAACATATTTTCCATCACCATGACGTCGAAGTCCCACGGCCGCTTCACCATCAGCGCGGCGCAGGCATCGACATACAGCAGGTCGGTCTGCACGCCGGGGAATTTCGTTTTGCGCTCGGCGAAAATGTCGCGCTGCCAGTTGAAGGCTTTGAACACATTGGCCTTGTCGACCAGCGTCAGGCGTCCGGGCTTGCCGCGTACTTTTCGCCGCTCGGCGAGATGCAGCGAGAAGTCGAACAGCCGCTCGGTGGTCTTGCGCGTCACCACCAGCGTCTCGCGTGCATCCTCGTGGGTCACCACGCCCTTGCCCATGGAGGCGAACAGGCCTTCGGTTGACTCGCGGATGAGCACGAAATCGATGCCGTGCTCGGCCGCGCCGACGATCGGGCTCGGCACGCCGGGGATCAACCGCGCCGGCCGCACGCCGGCATAGAGATCGAAAATAAAGCGCAGCTCGACCTGCGGCATGATTTCGGTGTTGTCGGGATAGCGCACGCTCGGCAGCCCGCAGGCGCCGAGCAGAATGGCGTCGGCCCCTTCGCAAAGCTTGACTGTCGACTCCGGCATCGACTTGCCGGTCTCGCGGTAATGGTTGGCGCCGGCGGGCGCTTCGCTGAAGCGGAATTTAAGGCTCGGCGTCGTCGCTTCGATGCGGCGCAAAATCTCCAGCGCCGGCGCCATCACCTCCGGCCCGATGCCGTCGCCCGGCAGCACGGCGATATGGAAGGCGGAATTGGCGGACATCGAGCGTTCCTTGGTTTGTTTCCGGCGAAAGCGTGCGCTAATGAATATGGAATAAGCGGTCACCGCAAGGGAGTGACGATGCCCCGATTTGCCGCCAATCTCGGCTACCTGTTCGCCGACCGCCCGCTGCTCGCGCGCATCGACGCGGCGGCGGCCTGCGGCTTCAAGGCGATCGAGCTGCAATTTCCCTATGACGTGCCGGCCACCGCGGTGAAGGCCGCCATCGCCCGCAACCGGCTCACCATCTTGGGTATCAACACGCCGCCGGGCGAGCGCGAGGGCGAATTCGGACTCGCCGCGGTGCCCGGGCGCGAGAAGGATTTTGCAGGCCTGTTCGCCCGCGCGCTCGATTACGCGGTCACCATCGGCGGCAGCGCGGTGCATTGCCTCGCCGGCAAGGTGGCGCTGGAGCAGCGCCCGGCGGCCGAGCGCGTCTTCATCGACAATCTTAAAATGGCCGCCGATCTCGCCGCCGCAAAGAACATCACGCTGCTGATCGAACCGATCAACGGCCGCGACCGGCCGAATTATTTTCTCAACCGCGCCGAACACGCCGCCGACGTCATCGCCAAGGCGGGCAAGCCCAACATCAAGATGCAGTTCGATTTCTATCACGCGCAGATCGTCGGCGGCGATCTGGTGCACCGGCTGGAAACCCACCTGCCGGTCATCGGCCATCTGCAATGCGCCGCCGTGCCCTCGCGCCACGAGCCGGACGAGGGCGAGGTCAATTACCGCTATTTGTTCGAGGCGGTGGACCGTCTCGGCTATACCGGCTGGATCGGCGCCGAATACCGGCCGCGCTTCCGCACCGAGGAAGGTCTCGGCTGGGCGCAGCCGTATGGCGTGGTTCCCAGTAATTAACCCCCGATTAACCATCAAACTTCTTGAAAACCTTCACTTTTCCGCTTTGCGCCGGCCTCGCGCGTTGCTAAATTGGGGGTATGTGGGGACGTGGCAAGAAAGCCGAGGCGGCGGCACCTGAGCCGCCTAATGCGCTCAAGGACGCGGTGCGCGAGGCGCGCATCGAGGCGGCCGAGCGTTCGGCCGTGGTCGTCGACCTGCGCGACGCCGAGGTGGCGCGGCTCGAACTGCTCAACGAGGCGCTCGATCCGACGTTCAAGGACATCCCCAAGGACGTCGAGCTGTTCGACCGCGGCGTGAGCAAAGGCGACGTGCCGCGGCTGTGGGTCGACGTCATCGCCCATGTCGAGATGGGCCGCGACAAGCGGCAATATCGTTTCGTGCAGGACACCCGTTACGGCCGCGTGGTGCTGGCCGAGACCTACGAAGTGCCGGAGATGGTGCACGCGGTCACCGGCTACGTGGCGCGCCGGTTGATCGAGCGCGAGCGGGCGCTTGCCGACGATACGCCGTTCGGCCAGGCGACCGCGCAGAAAATGGTCGAGCACGAGCAGCGCCGCGGCCGCCTGCGCGCGATCCGCACCTTCTGTTACGGCGTGATCCTCACCGTCATCGTGCTGGTGGCGATCGCCTTGCTCAGCGCCCCGCGACCCTAACCGAGAAGCTTGATCCTTCGCTGCTGCATCACCGTGCCGGCGGCGCCGATGCCGCGCGAGGTCATGGCGCAGGTCCAGGCGCCGGGCGCGCCGTCGATGGCGTAGAGATTATAGGCGGCGGTGTTTTTGCTCATGCCCCAGGCGGCCGAGGCCGACGGCACGCCGACCGCCGGCACGCGCGCGCCGTTGGGGCCGCTGAGCCAGTTGGTCATGTGCAGGTGGTCGTGGCCGTGCAGCACCAGTTCGGCGCCTTGCGCGGCGATGACGCGCAAGAAGTCGGCGGCGTCGGTCAAAAGCTTGTGGCGCTTGGCCTGGCTCACCGGCGGATGATGAATCAGCACCACGCGGAACAGCGGCTCGCGCGCAAGCGCGCCAAGCGTTTCGCCGAGCCGCGTAAGCTGCGCTTGGCCGAGCCGGCCGGTCGCCATGCCCCAGGCGCGTCGGCACCGCGGTGGACAAGCCGATCAGCGCCAGCGGCCCACGCCGGCGCACAAAGGGAAAGCCGCGAAAGAACCGCTCGTCCCCGCGAAAGCGGGGACCCAGGGCGGCAGACTGCGAGGTCAGAGAATTTGACTTTGGATTCCCGCTTGCGCGGGAATGAGCGGAGTTTGGTTCGTCCCCCCGCATATAATCGCCCCACAGGCGTTCCGGCTCGCCTTTAGCCGCGCGCACATAGGCATCGTGATTGCCGGGGATGACGGTCACCTCGGCGGGCGCGCCCAGCGATTCCAGGAAGGCGCGGCCGTGCACGAATTCCTGCGGCAGCGCGATATTGGTGAGGTCGCCGGTGACCGCGATGTGGTCGGGCTTTTGCGTCTTCAGGTCGGCGAGGATCTTGCCCAGCACCTCGGCGTCGTGAATGAGGCGGCGATTGCGCTGCCAGTTGATATAGCCGGTGATCCGCTTGCCGATGAGCTCGGTGACGCGCGGCGCCGGCAGCGGCGCCAAATGCGGGTCGGAGAGATGGGCGAGGGTGAACGTCACGAGCTCCCGATCAAAATCCCGGCGATGAACACCAGCACGCCGCCGACCACCACCTGGAACGCCGCCTGCAGGAACGGCGTGTCCATGTATTTCGTGCGGATCCAGGAAATCGCCGCAAGCTCCACTGCGACCACGCACCCGGACACGACGGTGGCGGTAAGGAAATGCGGAATGAGATAGGGCAGCGTGTGGCCGAGCCCGCCGAGCGCCGTCATCGCGCCGGTCACCGTGCCGCGCAGCCAGGGCGAGCCGCGCCCGGTGAGCGAGCCGTCGTCCGACAGCGCCTCCGCGAACGCCATCGAGATGCCGGCGCCGACGGACGCCGCCATGCCGACCAGGAAGGTCGCCCAGGTATTGTGCGTGGCGAAGGCCGCGGCGAACAGCGGCGCCAGCGTCGACACCGAGCCGTCCATCAGCCCGGCGAGGCCCGGCTGGATATATTGCAGCATGAACACGCGCCGTGCGGTCTCGTCTTCCTTTTCGCGCGCGCCTTTGGTGAGAATGGTCTGGCTGAGCTTATGCGCGAGGGTTTCGTGGCCGGCCTCGGCTTCCGCGAGCTTGACCAGCAATTCTCGCACCGAGGCGTCGCGCGCGTTCTCCGCCGCCTTGCGGTAATACCGCTCCGCCTCGAATTCCATGTCCTCGGCGAATTTGCGCACTTCCTCCAAGCCCAGCGGCCGCATCAGCCAGAGCGAGGATTTGTGGTGGATGAAGCCCTTGACGTCCTGGCGGCGGATCAGCGGCAGATATTCGCCGAATTTTTGCCGGTAGAGGTCGTAGAGCATGGTGCGGTGGTGCACCTCCTCGTCGGCCATCTCGTCGAACACCTTGGCGGAGGCGGGGAATTGCTCGCGCAAGCCCTCGGCAAAGCCGCGGTAGATGCGGCTATCCTCTTCCTCGTTGGTGATGGCGAGCGCCAGCACTTCCTGCTCGGTCAGATCGGCAAATCTTTTCACGGGGCGCCCCTCAAATCGTCGGCCGGCGGACGATTTGATATATTAGAACTATTCCAGCGCCGAAAGAGGGGAATGCCGTTGCAACGCCTGCGCCGCGCGCTCGAGCCGCTGATCACGCGGCTGATGCACTTTTACTGGCGCTTTTCGCGGCCCGCCACCTTGGGCACGCGCGCCATGGTGATCGACGGCGAGGGCCGCGTCTTCCTGGTGCGGCACTCCTACGTCGACGGCTGGCACATGCCCGGCGGCGGAGTGGAGACCGGCGAGACCTTCCTGAAGGCACTGACGCGCGAACTGGCCGAGGAGGGCAATATCGTGCTGACCGCGCCGCCCGTGCTGCACGGCATCTTTTCCAACGCCCGGGTGTCGCGGCGCGACCACGTGGCGCTCTACGTGGTGCACAAGTTTCGTCAGGACGCGCCGCCGGTGCCCAACCGCGAGATCGTCGAACACGGCTTCTTTTCGCCTGCCGCGCTGCCCGACGGCACCACCCGCGCCACCCGCGCGCGCATCGCCGAGGTGCTCGGCGGCGCGGCGGTGAGCGAGGTGTGGTAATTAGTTTGTAGGGTAGGCAACGGCGCGGAACGCGCCGCGCCCATCCTACGGTCCTTGCTACTTGGACGAAACTAAAAATCAAAACATCTCTTGACTTTATTCCTAGTAAGATTAAAATCCTACCCATCCTCTCCTACCGAGGGCGTTGTCATGAGACGTTCCGACAGCGGGAGGGGATGCGGCGCCCGCGCGCAAGGCTCGTAACCTTGCCCCGGGAGGCCCTGGGTCGCCGTCCGTCCCTACTATGCGGGGCTGCCTTGAATGGCTGGACGCGGCGCGGACGAAGGCGGGCGAAAGCCTGCCGGATCGGGGGCCCAGAAGGGCTCCGTCCGCGCCCGGAAGTTACGGCCCCGGGGAACAGAAATCGCCGCCGTGGAGCGCCGAGAGGCGCCCGCGTTCTCGAAAGGGAACGCGGCAAGACGGAAAGACCCGGTGCGCCGCTTGGTGCTTCACTCCCTCGGGCTTAGCCCTGAGGGGAAAAATGAAGGCCGGCGCCCCCGCGCCGCAAAGAATAGGGGCGGCGGAGCGTTGGCTTGCCCGCCGAAGCCTTGGCGGCCGAAATTTTGGCGAAGGCGGGCTGTTTGAAATTTGAATCGGCAATGAAGGCGGCGACACACTCAGTGTCGTCCCCGCGACGGCGGGGACCCATACGCCGTGTCGTATCCGTATCGCGACGCGCGAGTCGCCCGCGTCATTAGTTTTGCTCTTATCTGGAAGACAGGGGTTATGGGTCCCCGCTTTCGCGGGGACGACGGATAGACGGTATCCAAACTTTCCGCGGTCATGCGGCGCGGCGTTGAAGAGCTAAGCCGTCACCTTGGCCTTACGCCTGATTCTTGTTCTTGAAAAACGGCTCGACCGCGCCGGTCAGCTTGATCGTCAGCGGATTGCCATAGCGGTCCTTGGCGTTGCCGGCGGCGACGCGGATCCAGCCCTCGCTGATGCAATATTCCTCGACATTGGTCTTCTCGACGCCTTTGAAACGAATGCCGACGTCGCGCGCCAGCGCTTCCTGGTTGAAATAAGGACTGCGCGGGTCGATCGAGAGCCGGTCGGGCGGGGTGTCGGACATGCGATCTACCCAAACCTTGCGCGGTCGTGCGGCGCGGCGAAGTCGAGCTGCGGGCCGACCGGCACGATGCCGGTCGGGTTCACCTGGCGCTGGCTGAAATAATAATGCCGCTTGATCTGCGCGAGGTTCACCGTCTCGGCCACGCCCGGCTGCTGATAGAGATCGCGCAGATAATTCGACAAATTGGGATATTCGTGGATGTGCCGCCAGTTGCACTTGAAGTGCGAATAGTAGACGGCGTCGAAACGGATCAGCGTCGGAAACAGCCGCCAGTCGGCCTCGGTAAGCGTATTGCCGACGAGATAGCGGTGCTGCGACAGCCGCTGCTCGATTTCGTCGAGCGCGTCGAACACGTTGCGGAAGGCCGCCTCGTAGGCCGCCTGCGTGGTGGCGAAGCCGGAACGATAGACGCCGTTGTTGATGTTCGCATAGACGAGCTCGTTGAGCCGGTCGATCTCGCTGCGCAGCGGCACCGGATAATAGTCGGTGTGCACATTGGTGAAGGCATCGAACGCAGAGTTCAACATACGAATGATTTCCGGCAACTCGTTGTTGACGATCGTCTTGCGCTTCTTGTCCCACAGCACCGGCACGCTGACCCGGCCGGAATATTTCGGGTCGGCCAGCAGGTAGATTTCGCTGAGCTTGCTCTTGCCGTTGACGTGGTCGCCGGTCGAGCCTTCCGCCACATTGAAAGTCCAGCCCTCGCGCAGCATGTCGGGCGAGACCACCGACATCGAGATGACGTTCTCCAAACCTTTCAGCTTGCGGAAGATGACGGTGCGGTGCGCCCAGGGGCAGGCGAGCGAAACATAGAGGTGATAGCGGCCGGCTTCCGCGGCAAAGCCGCCTTCGCCGGACGGACCCGGACTTCCGTCGGGCGTGACCCAGTTGCGAAAACGCGTCACCGGGCGGACGAAGTGGCCGTCCTTGGTGCGCGAAACGTCGTCCTGCCACACGCCGTCGACCAGCAGTCCCATGCCGATAACCTCCGCTTTGCCGGTACCATTTAGGCAATCGGAGCCGAAAGCGCCACGGGCAATGGACCGGAATCGACCCAGGTGCTAATCGGCTCGGCATGAGCGAACTTGCGCTGACCGTCCTGCCGGAGACACCTGACGACGCGTTGGCGATCGAGCGGCTGCACGAGCGCACCTTCGGCCCCGGCCGCTATGCGCGCAGCGCCTTCCGCATCCGCGAGGGCCGCGCGCACACGCTTGATCTGTCGTTTACCGCGCGCATCGGCACGCTGCTGGTCGGCTCGGTGCGGCTGACACGGATCTGCATCGGCGAGACGCCGGCGCTGCTGTTGGGGCCGCTCACGGTCGAACCGCCGTTCCGCGAGCGGGGCGTCGGCTCGGCGTTGATCGCGCGCGCGCTGAAAGACGCCAAGGCCGCGGGGCACAGCCTGGTCGTGCTGGTCGGCGACGCGCCATTCTACACCAAGGCCGGCTTCAAAGGCATCCCCAAGGGCCAAGTGAAAATGCCCGGCCCGGTCGACCCGGCGCGGCTTTTGGTGGCGGAATTGAAGCCCGGCGCCTTCGACGGCGTGCGCGGACTGATCCGGCCGGATTGGGAAACTTAGCGGCCTTCGCGCGCCCAAGTCGCCGCGAGCGAACCGACCAAGAGCAAGAGCCCGATTAATCCTGCAAAGATCGGCAGCACGCCGATGCCGCGCACCACGCTGATGTCGCGCATCTTCAGCCCGATCCAGTCGTCGCCCTTGAACGTGGTCGAGGTGCGCACCGCAATCACGCGCGGCACTTCAAGCGAATTGCCGTTCATCAGCCGCCGCGCGTCGCCGCCGGTGGCGTTGGCAAGCTTGCTCAGCACTTCCGTGGTCGAGGTCACTTCTGAGAATTCGCGCGGATTGGCAGGCCCCACATTGGCGAGCGCCGTGAGCTTACCGTCAGTCGCCCGCCACAGGCCGAGTTCGTTGGCGGTGACATTGGCGCTCCACACGCCGGGCTCGACCGACTGTAGGTTCAGCGTACGGGCGGCGCCGGTCGGCGAGGTGAGCGTCACTTCATTGACGCTGTCGGCCATGGTTTGCCGCCGCACGGTGATTTCGTGGCCCTTGACGATCAGCCGCAGCGCTTCTTCTTCCAGTTCCGGCTGTTTCATCAGCCAATGCGACAGCCGGCGTAAGAGATCGAGATGTGGGCCGCCGCCTTCATAGCCGCGCGCCCACAGCCAGATGTGATCGGACAGGAGCAGCGCCACGCGGCCTTCGCCCTCGCGCGCGAGCACCAAAAGCGGCTTGCCGTCCGGTCCCTGCATCACGCTGGTGCCGCTGGTGCGTTTGGTGTTGACCAGCCGGAACCACTGGCTCCAGTGCGGTGGGTCGCTCTGCGAGCCGGCGAGATCGCGCGTCACCGGATGGCGCTTGCCGGCCTCGGTGAGGGTGGCGCGGAACGGCTCCTCGGTCATATCGCCGCTCGGCTCGGCCGGCAAGATAGCGTCGAGCGGGGTACGCCAGATGCTGGTGGGGCTCGCGTAATCCGGCCCGGCCGCGATCAGCACGGCGCCGCCGTCGCGCACATATTTCGCGATATTATCGAAATAGATCATCGGCAGCACGCCTTGTCGGGCGTAGCGGTCGAAGATGATGAGCTGGAATTCCGAGATCTTCTGCTGGAACAGTTCGCGTGTGGGGAAGGCGATCAGCGACAATTCGTTGATCGGCGTGCCGTCCTGCTTTTCCGGCGGACGCAGAATGGTGAAATGCACCAGATCGACCGAAGCATCGGACTTGAGCAGATTGCGCCAGGTGCGCTCGCCGGCATGCGGCTCGCCCGACACCAAGAGCACGCGCAGCTTGTCGCGCACGCCGTCGATCGAGATCACCGCGCGGTTGTTGACTTGGGTGAGTTCGTTGGCGAGCGGGGAGGCCTCGATCTCGACGATGTTCGGGCCCGCGTGCGGGATCGGCACCTTGACGCTGATATCGGTGTGTACGGTGACCACGCGCTTTTCCAACACCTCGCCGTCGCGCCGAACGGTGACTTCCGCGGCGCCGACATGAGCGCCCTGGTCCTCGACGCGGAAGCCGATCGTCTGCGATTGGCCGACGATGCCGAAGCGCGGGGTCTGCGTGAGCACCACGCGGCGATCAATCTCGTCGGGGTGGCCGGTGATCAGCGCGTGTAGCGGCGCGGTAAAGCCGAGCGCGGCAACGTCGGCCGGCACATCGTGCACGCGGCCGTCGGTGACGAGGATGGCGCCGGCGACGCGGTCGGGCGGCACGTCGGCAAGCGTCGCCGACAACGCCGAGAACAGCCGCGTGCCGTCGGTCTCGCCGTCGGCGGCGCCCGCTTCGGCCACGCGCACTTCCAGGCCCCGGATGCGCTTGAGCCGCTCGACCAGAGTGGTGCGCGCGGCTTCCGTCTGCGCGGCACGGTCGCCGAAATCCTGGCTCGGGCTCTTGTCGACGATGACGGCGGCGACCGAGGGGATCGGATCGCGGTCTTCGCGGGTGAGCGAGGGGTTGGCGAGCGCCAGCACGAATAGGCCGAGCGCGAGCGCCCGCATCGGCGCGCCGCGGCTGCGCGCGAGCAGCAACACGATCGAGATCAGGAAGGCGATGCCGAACGCGGCCCACACCACATAGGCGGGCACTAACGGTGCAAATGAAACGCCGAGGTTCAAATCGAACTCCTACTGTCCCAGCCGCTCGAGCAGCGCCGGGATGTGCACCTGGTCGGTTTTGTAGTTGCCGGTGAGCGCATACATCACGATGTTGACGCCGGCGCGGAAGGCCATTTCGCGCTGGCGCGGCTCGCCCGGCACCAGCGGCAGCATGGGCTGGCCGTCCGGGCGCATGGCCCAGGCGCCGGCGAGATCGTTGGAGGTGATCAGGATCGAGGACACGCCGTCGCCGGCGCGCGCCGGCCGGTTGCTGTTCTCGTCGGTTTCCGCCGGCAGCGCCTCGACCCAAAGCTGGCCGTTGGTGAAGCGGCCGGGGAAGTCGCGCAGCAGGAAGAATGTCTTGGTCAGCACGTGATCGCGCGGCACCGGCTCGAGTTCGGGAATGTCGAGTGAGGACAGGATCGAGCGCAGCGCCACCATGCCGGGCGACTGCATGCCGCCGGTCGGCGGCGTGTCGATGGCGTCGCGGGTGTCGAACAGTACCGTGCCGCCGCGCTTCATATAGGTATCGATGCGCTCGAGCGCGGTCTGCGAAGGCTTCACCGCGTTCGGCGAAACCGGCCAATAGATCAGCGGGAAGAAGGCAAGCTCGTCGCGCGCAGGATCGAGCCCGATCGGCTCGCCGGCTTCGAGCGCAGTGCGCTGCGCCAGGAACAGCGTGAGGCCCTGCAGGCCGGCCTTGCTCACGGCGTCGACATCGGCGTCGCCGGTGATGATGTAAGCGAGATGCGTTTGCATCGTCGCCTTCATGGCGAAATCCTGTTGTTCCGCGGTCAATGGCGGCGGTTGCGGCGGCTCCGTCTGCGCTCGCGCGGGATGCGGCAGGAAGAGCGCGGCGGCAAGGCCTGCCGCCAGCAGCGCGGTCGCCACGCGGCGGCGCGCCAACAAGCTGGCGAATCCGCCCGACAGCGCAATGACCACCAGCGCGTCGATCATCAACAGCGCAAGTGCCGCGAGGAACACCGGGCCGCGCAGGTCGAGCGGCTCGCCATGGCGGTAGACGTCGAGGTGGGCGTTAAGCGGCGAAAAATCGAGCGGCGCCGGCTGATCGTCGGGCCTGAGCGTGTTGACCGCGACCAGGCCTTCCGGCGGACCGTAGAAGCCGGGCGGATGATCGGCATTGGCGCGGCCTTTGAAATCGGCGGGGATCGGGCGGGCGGTCGGCGGCGGCACCGAGAAGGCGCCGAAGCCGTCGAGCACGCGGGTCGCCGGCACGGGCTGGTTGGAATGGCCGCTTGTCGTAGTGGCCGCGCCGGCTTCGTCGCTGTCCGAACTCGCGCTCGCGCCGGCCAGCGCTACGATACGCCGCAGCATGTCGACGAACGTGCCAGACAGCGGCAGGTCCGACCAGCGCGTGTCGGCGGTCACGTGAAACAGCACCAGAAGCCCTTTGCCGTAGCGCTGGGCGGTGACCAGCGGCGTACCGTCAGCGAGCGTCGCCCAGGTGCGGTCGGTGAGCTGTGCATCGGGCTCGGCCAGCACCTGGCGGGTGACGGTGACGTCGTTAGGCACCGTCATGCCGGCGAACGGGCCGTCGCGCGAAAAACCGGCGAGCTGCTGCGGCTTCTCCCAGCTCATGCTGCCGCCGAGGATGCGGCCGCCGCGGCGCAGCTTGACCGGCACCAGATCGTCGTCTGTGGCGCCGGCGAGATGCGGCCCGGCAAAACGCACCAGCACGCCGCCATTGTCGATCCACTTTTCGAGCCGCTCGCGCGCCTCGGCGACGTTGCCGACATCGGCGAGGATCAGCATCGGCAGATGCTGGTCGAGGAAACGCGTGACCGCTTCCGCCGGCGCGATGCCCTCGGCGAGGCGGACATCGGCGAATGGATTGAGCGCGCGTGACAGATAATAAGTGGCGCCGATCAGCGGCTGCGAACGGTCGGCGGCCGAGCCGGAGACGACGCCGACGGTGCGCCGGCGCCAGCGTTTGTCGAGCAGTTGCACGGCGCCCGCCGAGCGCTCGCCGGCGATCTCCAGCCGCGCCACGTCGTTGCGGATCTCGACCGGCAGGTCGATCATCGCCTCGGCTTCGTTGGCGCCGGACTTGAAGGCGAAAGGCGCCTCGCCGAGCGGCAGGCCTTTGAGATCGATGGCGTTGACAAAACCGGCGTCGGCGCCGCCGGTTTGCGCGCGCAAGACTTTCACGGTCAGCGCGCCGGCCGCGTTGTCGGCGTCGGCAAGCGCGTGCGCCGCCGGCAAGCCGCCGGCGACCACGGTGAGCGGATGGCTGCCGAGCACGCGCTTGAGGCCGGCGATGAATTCGCCGCCCTTGCCGAGGTCGACACCGTCGGAGAGCCAGACGACTTCGAGCTCGGGCGCGCTCTTCAGCAAGCGCTCGATCAAAGGCAGCGCCTCGCTGCGGTCGACCGTGTAGGGTTTCGGCTTGAGCTGTTTGATCTGCACGCGCGCGGCGCCGGCTACAGCCAAGGAAAGGTCGCGCCCGGTTTCCGACAACGGCAGCACGGCGACGCCGCGGTTGTCGGCGTCGGCGCGGGCGAGGATTTCATCGGCCGTGCGCAGCCGCGCGTCCCAGCTCGGCGCCGCGCCCCAGCCGTCGTCGAGCATCACCAAAAGCGGTGCGCCGCGGTTGGCGGTGGCGAGCGGCGGGTTCCACAAAGGACCGGCGGCGGCGATGATGACCAGCGCGGCGAGCGTCAGCCGCAGCAAGACGAGCCACCACGGCGTGCGCGACGGAGTTTCTTCCTTCGGCGCGATCTCGAACAAAAGCCGGGTCGGCGGGAAATTGACGCGGCGCGGGCGCGGCGGCACCAGCCGCAACAGCCACCACAGAACCGGCAGGCTGAGCAGGCCGAGCAGCACCAGCGGCTGCGCGAAGGCGAGCGGCAGAGAGCCGATCACGCCACTCTCCCAACGCTTGCCGGCATATGCCGGTTGCCGAGCGAGGTGGTCTGCGTATGGGTGCCCATGCGCGAATGCAGCACCAGCAGCAATTCGCTCGCCGGCCGATCGGTGCGGTGCACGGCGAAGCTCCAACCCAGCCGGTCGGTCTCGGCGCGGATCTGCGTGCGGTGACGCGCCACCAGACCCTGGTAGTCATGGCGCCAGGTCTCGGCGCGGCCGGCGGTGACGGAACCGGCGCCTTCCGGCTCGATGAATTCGACGCGGCCGGCATAGGGGAAGCTTTCCTCGGCCGGATCGACGACCTGCACCACATGGCCGTGCGCGCCGGTGGCGGAAAGCTGGGCGATGGTCTGCTGCACTTGGCCGATCGGGCTCCACAGGTCGGACAGCAGCACGATTTCGGCGAGCGGCGAGGGCGCAAAGGCCACGCGGCAGGCTGGCGCGCTCGGTCGGGTCGTGCAGGATCGCCTGCGCCATCTTGTCGATGACGTTGCGGCTGGCGGTGGGCCGCAACAGACCGGGAATGCCGACCCGCTCGCCGCCCTGCACCAGCACCTCGGCGAGCGCGAAGGCGACCACCAGCGCGCGCTCCAATTTGCTGTCGGTGACCAGCGCTGAGGCAAAGGCCATCGACGGCGAACGGTCGGGCCAGATCCATACGGTGTGCGAAGCCTCCCATTCGCGCTCGCGCACGTAGAGATGGTCGTCGCGCGCGGAACGCCGCCAATCGACATTGGAGGCCGGCTCGCCCGACATGAAGCGGCGGTATTGCCAGAAATTCTCGCCCGGTCCGGCGCGGCGGCGGCCGTGCAGTCCGTGGATGACGGTGGCGGCGACGCGGCGCGCCTCCAGAATGAGCCGCGGCATGGCATCGGCGAGCAGCCGGCCGCTGCCGCTGGCCTGCCGTACTGCGCTCGCCTCGATATCGCTGAGCCTAGGCTCGGCCATCTGAGGTTATCCGATGCGCGTTTTCAGCCGCCCGATCACGTTCGGTATGGTCTCGCCTTCGGCGCGCGCGGCGAAGGTCAGCGCCATGCGGTGCTTGAGCACGGGTTCGGCTAGTTCGAGCACGTCGTCGACCGACGGCGCGAAGCGGCCGTCGAGCAGCGCGCGGGCGCGCACCGCCAGCATCAGCGCTTGGCTCGCGCGCGGCCCCGGACCCCAGGAGATCAGCTTGGCCGATGTCGCCGCCTTCCGGACCCGGGCGCGCCGAGCGCACAAGCTTGAGGATCGCTTCGACCACCGACTCGCCGACCGGCAGCCGGCGCACCAGCCGCTGCGCGGCGATCAGATTCCTCCGCGGTCATCGCCGCCTTGGCGCGGGTTTCGTCGGCGCCGGTGGTGTCGAACAGGATTTTGCGTTCGGAGTCGAGGTCCGGATAGTCGACGTCCACTTCCATCAGGAAGCGGTCGAGCTGCGCCTCGGGCAGCGGATAGGTGCCTTCCTGCTCGAGCGGGTTCTGCGTCGCCAGAACGTGGAACGGCTTGGGCAGATCGTGGCGCGCGCCGGCGACCGTCACATGTTGCTCCTGCATCGCCTGCAGCAGCGCCGACTGGGTGCGCGGGGAGGCGCGGTTGATCTCGTCGGCCATCAGTAATTGGGCGAACACCGGTCCGGCAATGAAGCGGAAGCTGCGTTTGCCGCCAGGGCTTTCCTCCAGCACCTCGGTGCCGAGGATGTCGGACGGCATCAGGTCGGGGGTGAACTGCACGCGGCGGGCGTCGAGCGCCGAGCACGGTGCCCATGGTGTCGACCAGTTTGGTCTTGGCGAGGCCGGGCACGCCGACCAAGAGCGCATGGCCGCCGGACAAAACGGTGATCAGCGCGCGCTCGACCACGGTATCCTGGCCGAAGATCACCGCGCCGATCGCGGCTTTGGCCGCGCGCACATGGGCGGCGGTCGATTCCGCCGCGCGCACGATCATATCTTCCAGTTTTTCAAGGCTTTCGCCGCTTGCCGACGCCATCGTCATGGTTCCTTTCGTCGCCCGCCCAAGGTAGGACTTTGGGCCCACCGGGAGGCTATGCAACAAACGCACCAGAGCGGAATTTCCCGCGCCGTTCCGGCCGAATCTGCCTCAATCTGCGGGCAAGCTTACGCTATCTTCCGCCGCCTGAACCGGTGGTAACAAAGTTGCGAACAGGTGAGCGGCGGCCGTCATATCGAAGGGCAACAATGGCGAAGACAGGGCAGGACAGGGCTGGAAGGAATTGTGGCATCGCTGCCCCGCGAAAAGCGCGGATTGCCGCCGGTTCACCTGTGGAATCCACCGTTTTGCGGCGATATCGACATGAAGATCGACGGCGACGGCACCTGGTTCTATCAAAAGACCCCGATTGGCCGGCCAGCTCTGGTCAGGCTTTTCAGCCTCGGTGCTCAAGCGCGAGGGCGACAAATATTTCCTGGTTACCCCTGTGGAGAAAGTCGGCATCGCCGTCGCCGATGCGCCGTTCCTCGCCGTCGAGCTCAAGATCGCGCACGACGAACGGGGGCAAGTCCTCAATTTTAGGACAAATGTCGACGACTGGGTGGCGGCCGGCCCGGGCCACGCCCTGCGTTTCGAGCCGGCAAGCCGACAACGGCGGGCTCAAGCCCTATCTGCACGTGCGCCGCGACCTGTGGGCCAAGGTGACGCGCGCGCTGTTCTACGATCTGGTCGAACTCGGCGAGGAACGCGACGGTCGGCGGCAAGGCAATGTTCGGCGTGAGCTTCGGGCGGCGAGTTCTTGCCATGGCGGAAGCCAGCGCGTTGCGGGAGTTCGCCTAGCGCATGATCCCGAAAAGCGTGTCCTCGACTCCGATCGGGGATGGGAACCGGTTTTCGGATAATATTATGCGCAAAATAAAAGTATCAGGAGCGCACTTTGTTTCAATCTAAATGGATTGACCTCTAATGCACGGGGCAGGGGCGGCGCTTCCGGCGGACGAATTTTTCGCGCGCGCGCGGGCGCGCCTCACGCTCGACGTTCCGACGGGCATAACCGATCCCGACGTTTTGCCGGCGCGCGGCGACCACGACGCCGATCCGGTGATGGCCAAGATCGCCGCGGTGCGGCCGATCCGCCCGGCTGCGGTGCTGGTGCCGATCGTCGACCATCCCGAGCCGACTGTGTTGTTGACCCAGCGCGCGCAGCATCTGCCCGACCATGCCGGCCAGGTGTCGTTTCCCGGCGGCAAGATCGACGCCGGCGACGCGACCCCGCTCGCTTCGGCGCTGCGCGAGGCGGACGAGGAGATCGGCCTTGGCCGGCGATTTCGTCGAGCCGCTCGGCTATCTCGATCTCTACATGACCACGCTCGGCTATCGCATCGTGCCGGTGATCGCGCGGGTCAAGCCGGGATTTGTCGCTCACGCTCAACAGCAACGAGGTGGACGCGACGTTTCGAGGTGCCGCTCGCCTTTGTGATGGACCCGAACAACGTGCAGCGCCATTCGCGCGACTGGCAGGGCATGACGCGGCATTATTACGCGATCACCTTCGGCGAGCGCTACATCTGGGGCGTGACCGCTGGTATCCTGCGCAATCTGCACGAACGGATTTATCGATGATCCGCATCGGCTTCACCGAAATCGTCCTGTTTCTCGCGCCCTTCGTGCTCTACGCCGTGTTCCTGTGGGCGACCAAGGCCGGCGTGATGCATCCGGATTCCTGGCCGGTCTCGCGCATCGCCTGGCTCGCTATCGCTGCGCTACTGCTGGTGGTCGGCAGCTTCATTTTTTTCGCGCAATTCTCCGGCGCGCCGGTGGGTGCGACCTACGTGCCGGCGCATATGGAGAACGGAAAATTCGTGCCGGGGCGGGTCAAGTGACGGCCGGTGCGACCGCGCGCTCGCTTGCCGATGCCGCTTGGCTTAAGGGCGGCGCGCTGCCGCGCCTGCTGGCCGTGCTCGACGGCAACGGCGAGGAGGCGCGCGCGGTCGGCGGCGCGGTGCGCAACGCGCTGATCGGATTGCCGGTCGAGGAAATCGACGTCGCCACGACAGCCGTGCCGGACGAAGTGATCAAGCGCGTGAGCGCGGCAGGCTTCAAGCCGGTGCCCACCGGCATCGAGCACGGCACCGTCACCGTGGTCATCGACAAGCATCCGTTCGAGGTGACCACGCTGCGCCAGGACGTGGAGACCTATGGCCGCCACGCCAAGGTTGCCTTCGGCCGCGACTGGAAGGCTGACGCCGAGCGGCGCGATTTCACCATCAACGCGCTGTCCGCTACCCGCGACGGCGCGATCTACGATTATGTCGGCGGCCTCGCCGATCTCGAGGCGCGGCGTGTGCGCTTCATCGGCGATCGCGAACAAGCGCATCGCGGAAGACTATCTGCGCATCCTGCGTTTCTTCCGTTTCCACGCGGCTTACGCGGTCGGCCATCCCGATCGCAGCAGGCCTTGCCGCCTGCATCGCCGGCCGCGACGGGCTCGACCAGCTTTCGCGCGAACGCGTGCGCATGGAGCTGATCAAGCTGCTGCTCGCGCAGCACGCCGCGCCGACGCTCACCGCCATGACCGATGCCGGGCTGCTGACTGCGCTTTCTCGGCGGCGTGCCGTATCTGGCGAGCTTCGAGCAACATGACCAAAGTCGAAGCCGCGATCGGCGTTGCGCCCGATTCGGTGCGCCGGCTCGGCGCGCTTGGCGTGATGATGGCGGAGGACGCCGAGCGGCTATGGCAGAAACTGCGGCTCACGAATGCCGAGCACGAGCGACTGGTCTCGATTGCTGAAGGTTGGCGGCGCATCTCGCCGGTTTTGAGCGAAGCAGGCCTCGCGCGCGCTGCTCTACCGCTTGGGGCCGGAGCATTTCACCGACCATGCGCTGCTCGGCTGGGCGCGTTCGCAGGCGAATGCGCACGACGAAGCCTGGCATGCGCTTGACGACTTTGCCCGCGCGCTGGAGCGCGCCGGCGTTTCCGCTCAAGGCGGCGGATTTCATCGTGCGCGGCGTTGAGAAAGGCCCGGCGCTGGGCGCGGCGCTGGCCACGGCGGAGACCGCGTGGATCGCGGCGGGGTTTCCGGACGACAAGGCTACGCTCGATGTGATCGCGCAAAGCGCGATGCGCAAATGAAAAACCCCGGGCGCGAGGCCGGGGGCTATGCGATAAGTGGCAATCCTAACCCATCACGCGCCATGCATTATCGACGCCGATAAATTAAAACACGCGGGCGGGCAGCTAGGTGCGATTGTGGTCTACGGCCACCTCACCACGGGCGGCATGGAGGAAAGGATCGACTCCACATTGCCGCCGGTGCGCAGCCCGAAAATGGTGCCGCGGTCGTAGAGCAGGTTGAACTCGACATAGCGGCCGCGGCGCACGAGCTGCTCCTCGCGCTCGGCCTCGCTCCACGGCTTGGCGAAATTCTTGCGCGACCAAAACGGGATAGACGCTCAAGAAAGCGCGGCCGACATCCTGCGTGAAGGCGAAGGTCAAGTCCCAGTCGGTCTCCAGATAGTCGTAGAAAATGCCGCCGATGCCGCGCATTTCGTTGCGGTGCTTGAGGAAGAAATACTCGTCGCACCATTTCTTGTATTTCTCGTAAGGCGCGACGCTTACGTGCGCTTCGCAGGCCGCTTGCATCGCCGCGTGGAAGGCGACGGTGTCGGGGTCGGTCTTGCGTGCGGCGCCTGTCGAGCACCGGCGTGAGATCCGCGCCGCCGCCGAACCAGGATTTCGAGGTCACGACGAAGCGCGTGTTCATATGCACCGCGGGCACGTGCGGATTTTGCGGATGAGCGATCAGCGAAATGCCGGAGGCCCAGAAGCGCGGGTCCTCGGCGGCGCCGGGAATTTCCTTGCGGAATTCCGGCGCGAATTCGCCGAACACGGTCGAGCAATGCACGCCGACCTTCTCGAACACGCGCCCGCGCATCAGCGACATGACTCCGCCGCCGCCCGGCTGTCCGCTGTGGTCGGTGCGGCTCCAGGGCGTGCGCGCGAAGCGGCCGGCCGGCGTTTGCGCAAGCGGCGCTCCCGCCGGCAGCGCGTCCTCGACCGCTTCGAGCGCCCGCAGATGTCGTCGCGCAACGCCTCGAACCAGGCACGCGCGCGCGCTTTGCGTCGGTCGAGGGTTTCGGAAGCGGATAGGGCGCTCATCGGATGTCCAGCTTAGCCAATTCGCAGGCCCCCCGTCTGCCGCAGCGCTTCGCCGGCGACCATAGCCACCGCCATCGCCACGTTGAGCGAGCGCAGGCCCTCGGCGATCGGGATGCGCAGGCGGACGTCGGCGGCGGCGTGGACGGCAGCCGGAACGCCGGCGCTTTCGCGTCCGAACAGCAGCACTTGGTCGTTCGCCATAGGCGTGGTCGAGATAACAGGTCTCGGCGGCGGTGGTCAGCAGCACCAATTTGAGCCGTTCGGCTCGCCGCCAGCCCTCGAAGGCGGCAAACGAGCCGTGGCGGGTGATGGCGACCCGGTCGAGATAGTCCATGCCGGCGCGGCGGAAGGCGCGGTCGGTCACCGGGAAGCCGGCCGGCTCGATGATATGCGCCTCCAGCGCCAGGCAGGCGCAGAGCCGCAGAATCGTCCCGGTATTCTGGGGAATATCCGGCTCGTAAAGGGCGATCCGCATGGCGGCCGAATGTCCGATTGTTCCGGGGATAAGTCGCTCTAGACGAACGGTTTATGCGACTTATGGGCACTCGCCGGATAGCGGGCTTGCGCTATTACCGCAAGGGTGCCAATAAAACGCACCGCAGCGCCGTCCTGTCTGTTCCCAGGGCTGCCGCAGCCGGTCCGCCCCGCCGCCGTGGGACTTGCTCCTCGGCTCAAAGCCGCGGGCGGATGATTAAGCCAGCCGGGGGAGAGGGCTCTAGACGTGACGACCGTGTCTTCTGCGGAGCACACGCGCCGCGACTTTCTCTATATCGCCACCGGCGCCGTCGGCGCGGTGGGCGCCGCCGCGGTCTTGGTGCCGCTGGTCGCGCAGATGAATCCTGACGCCTCGACGATTGCCGCGGGCGCACCGGTGGAAATCGATCTGGCGCCGATCGCCGACGGGCAGATCGTCAAGGTGTTCTGGCGCTCCAAGCCGATCTTCATCTTCCATCGCACCAAGCACGACATCGAGCTGGCGCAGAATGTGAATGTCGCGAGCCTTCCCGACCCGGCGCCCGATTCCGAGCGCGTCAAGAAGGGCCACGAACAGTGGCTGGTCGTGATCGGCATCTGCACCCATCTCGGCTGCATCCCGCTCGCCGCACGAGGGCGACTATGACGGCTGGTTCTGCCCCTGCCACGGCTCGCAATACGACAGTGCTGGCCGCATCCGGCAAAGGCCCGGCGCCGAAGAATCTGTACCTGCCGCCTTATGCATTTCTCTCCGACACCAAGATCCGGATCGGCGAGGCGTCCGCCACGCCCGCTTGATGATTGAAGATTTTCCGAAGGTTTGATCATGAGCGGACACTCGACCTACCAGCCGACAGCAACCCGTCATGCAATGGCTCGAGAAGCGGCTGCCGATCGGCGGCCTGATTTATTCCTCCTTCATCGCCTATCCGACGCCGCGCAACCTGAACTACTGGTGGACCTTCGGCGGCATCCTCTCCTTCATGCTCGGCGTGCAGATCATCACCGGCATCGTCCTGGCGATGCATTACACCCCGCATGTCGATCTCGCCTTCAAGTCGGTCGAAGGCGATCATGCGCGACGTCAACTTACGGCTGGCTGTTGCGCTACCTGCACGCCAACGGCGCCGCGATGTTCTTCTTCGCCGTCTACATCCACATGTTCCGCGGCATGTATTACGGCTCCTACAAGGAGCCGCGCGAGGTCCTGTGGATCCTCGGCGTCATCATCTACCTGCTTGATGATGGCGACCGGCTTCATGGGCTACGTGCTGGTCTGGGGCCAGATGAGCTTCTGGGCGGCGACCGTGATCACCAACCTGTTCTCCGCCATCCCCGGCGTCGGCGACGCCATCGTCACCTGGCTGTGGGGCGGCTTCGCGGTCGGCAATCCGACGCTCAACCGCTTCTACTCGCTGCACTACCTGCTGCCGTTCGTCATCGCCGGCGTGGTGGTGCTGCACGTCTGGGCGCTGCACGTAACCGGTCAGAACAATCCGGCCGGCATCGAGCCGAAGTCGGACAAGGACACAGTGCCGTTCACGCCCTATGCGACGGTGAAGGACGGCTTCTTCATCGCCGTGTTTCTGCATCCTGTTCGCCTGGTTCGTGTTCTACATCCCGAACTATCTCGGCCATCCCGACAACTACATCCCGGCCAACCCGGCGGTGACGCCGTCGGAGATCGTGCCGGAATGGTACTACCTGCCGTTCTACGCCATCCTGCGTTCGATCCCGAACAAGCTGCTCGGCGTCATCGCGCTGTTCTCCTCGATCGTGATCCTCGCCTTCCTGCCCTGGCTCGACACGTCGAAGGTGCGCTCGGCGCGCTACCGGCCGCTCTATCGAGCAGTTCTTCTGGCTGTTCGTGATCGCGGCGGTGGGCTTGGGCTGGCTCGGCTCCAAGCCGCCGGAGGGCATCTACGTCATCCTGGCGCGCGTGTTCACCGTTCTACTACTTCGCCTTCTTCCTGATCGTCCTGCCGTTGCTCGGCATTTTCGAGAAGACCAAGCCGCTGCCGAATTCGATTTCGGAATCGGTTTTGGGCGCCAAGGCGTGAGCGGGGCAGCCCCATGAGAATTAAGCATTCGATCTTCGCTTTTGTCCTCGCCGCTTCGCTCACCGCGATGGCGTGGCCGGCGTCCGCGCAGGTGATCGAGCAAGTGCCGCCGCCGCGGCTCAAATGGTCGTTTGCCGGCCCGTTCGGCAAATACGACGAGGCGCAGCTGCAGCGCGGCTTCAAGATCTACCGCGAGGTCTGCTCCAACTGCCATTCGCATGGACCTGGTCGCCTTCCGCAATCTGGCCGAACCCGGCGGTCCCGGCTTCAGCGAGGCGCAGGTCGAGGCGGTCGCCGCCGAATACAAGATCAAGGACCTCGACGACCAGGGCAACCAGATCGAGCGCGCCGGCCGGCCGGCCGACCATTTCCCGGCGCCGTTCGCCAACGAACTCGCCGCCAAGGCGGCGAATGGCGTCGCGCCCGCCCGACATGTCGACGCTCGCCAAGGCGCGCGGCTACCAGCGCGGCTTCCCCTGGTTCATCTTCGACGCCATCACGCAATATCAGGAGCAGGGCGCCGACTACATCGCGGCCATCGTCAGCGGCTTCAAGGATCCGCCGCCCAAGGACTTCAAATTGCCGCCGACCGGGCACTACAACGAATATTTCCCCGGCCACAACATCGCCATGCCGCCGCCGCTGCAGGACGGGCAGGTGAAATATGACGACGGCTCGCCGGAGACCGTGGCGCAATATTCCAAGGACGTTGCCGCCTTCCTGATGTGGGTGGCCGAGCCGCATCTCGACGCGCGCAAGCGCATCGGCTTCCAGGTGATGATCTTCCTGTTCGTGTTCGCCGGCCTTCTGTACTTCACCAAGAAGAAGGTGTGGTCGGCGGTGCATTAACGTCGTCCCGCCTGCGTAGAAATTGTCATGCCCGGCCTTGTGCCGGGCATCCACGTCTTTAAAGCTAAGGCGGCCAAGGCGTGGATGGCCGGGACATAGGCGAGCGAAGTGACGCCGTTCTTCGAACGGCTATGCGCGGCCATGACGGAGTGTTTGCCATGACCAAAGCGGTTTTAGGCATCATTGGCGGCTCCGGCATCTACGATCTGCCGGGCCTTGAGAACGTGCGCGAGCAGCGCATCCCCTCACCCTGGGGCGAGCCGTCGGGCGCGCTGCGCCTCGGCGAAATCGGCGGCCTGCCGGTGGTGTTTCTGTCGCGCCACGACAAGGGCCATCGCCTGTCGCCCTCCGACATCAACTACCGCGCCAATATCGACGTGCTCAAGCGTGCCGGCGTCACCGATCTGGTGTCGCTGTCGGCCTGTGGCTCGTTCAAGGAGGAATTGCCGCCGGGCACCTTCGTGCTGGTCGATCAATTCGTCGACCGCACCTACAAGCGCGAGAGTTCGTTCTTTGGCAAAGGGCTGGTGGCGCATGTGTCGATGGCGCACCCGGTCAGCCCACGCCTGCGCGCGCGCATCGGCGAGGCGGCCTTGCTGGAAGGCATCGAGCCGAAATTCGGCGGCACTTACGTCTGCATGGAAGGCCCGCAATTTTCCACCTACGCCGAGAGCCTGACCTACAAGGCGCTCGGCTATTCGGTGATCGGCATGACCAACATGCCGGAGGCCAAGCTCGCCCGTGAAGCGGAGATTTGCTACGCGACGGTCGCCATGGTGACCGATTTCGACTGCTGGCACCCCGACCACGACGCGGTCACCGTGGCCGACATCATCAAGGTGCTCTTGGAGAATGCCGAGCGCGCCAAGAACCTGGTGGCACGGCTGGCGCGCGATTTTCCGCGCGCGCACGAGCCGTGTCCCATCGGCTCCGACCGCGCGCTCGACTCGGCGCTGATCACGGCGCCGGAGGCGCGCGACCCGGAACTGATCAAAAAGCTCGACGCGGTGGCGGGCCGGGTGCTTCGCGGCTGAGCGTCGCCGCAGACTTTGGAGGTCCCATGCGTATAGTCGATGTGAACCGGCAACCGCGCGACGAATGGCGGCCGGGCGTCATGACACGAATGAAGGTGTCGGCTGCCAATGGCGCGACGCAGCTTTGCATGTTCGAGCAATGGTGCGATCCCAGGCACGGCGCGCCCACCCATTTGCACGCCGTCGAAGAGGTGTTGCACGTTATCGAAGGACAGGCGGACGTTTGGCTCGATAGCGAGCATGTCACGCTGACTGCCGGGCAATTGGCGGTCGTTCCGGCCGGCCGCAAGCATGGATTTTTCAATACCGGCACGACTATATTGCACATAGCATCGACGCTTGCCGCGCCGGTGTTCGAGGCGGCATATGACGACAAGCGCGAGACGCCGCGGCGCTGGCTGCCGGGCTGATCAAGGAAGATAAATTATGGTCACTTCCAGCCCCGACAACGAGCTGCGCGATTCAGTCCGCTCGATCCCCGACTATCCAAAAGCCGGGATCATATTCCGCGACATCACCACGCTGCTCGGCGACGCGCGCGCGTTCCGCCGCGCCATCGACGAACTAGTGCAGCCCTGGGCCGGGATGAAGATCGACAAGGTTGCCGGCATCGAAGCGCGCGGTTTCATCCTAGGCGGCGCGGTGGCGCACCAGGTGTCGGCCGGCTTCGTGCCGATCCGCAAGAAGGGCAAACTTCCCCATAAACGCGTGAGCGTCGCTTATGCGCTGGAATACGGCGAGGACACCATCGAGATGCACGCCGACGCGCTGGTCGCCGGCGAGCGCGTGGTGCTGGTGGACGATCTGATCGCCACCGGCGGCACCGCGGAAGCGGCGGTGAAGCTCTTACGCCAGCTCGGCGCCAATGTGCTGGCCGCTTGTTTTGTCATCGATCTGCCAGATCTCGGCGGCGCCGCGCGCCTGCGCAGGCTCGACGTGCCGGTGCGTACTCTGATCTCGTTCGAGGGGCATTAAGTTTTCGGTTCTTGGCCGGCATTGCGGCCCAAACTGTACGTCAGATTTTGCCGAACGGCCGGCCATTCGGACGCAATGATGCTGTAGACCACTGTGTCGCGCATCGTTCCGTTATGGCCAATCTGATGATTGCGGATAATTCCATCCAGTTTGGCGCCGAGTCGTTCTATGCCGCGGCAACTCGGTCGATTGAAAAAATGCGTGCGAAATTCGACCGCGATGCAATCGAGGCGTTCGAAGGCATGCGTCAACAGAAGCAGCTTGCATTCTGTATTGAGCGCGCTGCGCTGTACGCGCCTCGCGTACCAGGTCGATCCGATCTCGATGCGGCGGTTGGCTGCATCGATGTTCATGTAGGTGGTCATTCCGACGATGACGCCCGCCGCATCGAAAACGGTGAACGGCAGCATCGATCCCGCCGATTGGAGTGCAAGCCTGCGGTCGATTTCCTTGGTCATCCCGTCGGGCGAGGGAATCGAGGTGTACCAGAGGCGCCAGAGTTCGCCGTCCTTGACGGCGTCGATCAATCCCACGCGATGGGCGTGTGCGAGCGGTTGAAGCCGGACGTGGGAGCCTTCAAGGACGACAGGCTCAGGCCAAGGCATTCGATAAATCCTTCCGTGGACGCGTCACTGCGGTTTCGGCCCCCACGGCCCAGCCGGACCGGGCGGAGTCGGCTCCGGACCCCAGGGGCCTGACGGGGCCTGTTGCGGTGTTTCAGGCGCCCACGGACCGCCGGCGGGCACCTGCGTTTCCTGCGTTTCTTCTTTGTCCGACGGCGCCGCGATCGCCAGCGGGCCGGGATCGTGCCCGCCGGCGAATTTCACCAGCGCCGCGACGCGCGCGTCGACCGAGGGGTGGGTGTCGAAAATATTGGAAAATCCCTCGCGCGGATTGTCGATGCACATTTCCATCACGGCGGAATTGGCGCCGGGGATTTCTCCGCGGCCTTCGATCTTGCGCAGCGCGGAAATCATGGCATCGGGATTCTTGGTGAGCTCCACCGAGCCGGAATCGGCCAAAATATTCGCGCTGGCGCGACAGCGCAAAGCGGATGACGATCGACAAAATCCACACCAGCGCGATCAAAGCGAACGCGATGACGATGGCGATACCGGCGCCGCCTTTGCCGTCCTCGCGGCTCGAACGCCGGCCGCCGCCCCAGAACACGTTCTGGAAGAAAATCCGAAAGACCAATTCGCCGAAGAAGCCGAGCACGCCGGCAATCACCATGGCGATCACCATCATGCGCACGTCGCCGTTGCGGATATGTGTGAGCTCGTGGCCAAGCACGGCCTCGATTTCCTGGTCGTTGAGCGCGTCGATCAGGCCTTGCGTCACCGTGATGGAATACTGCTTGTCGTTCATGCCGGTGGCGAAGGCATTGAGCGCCTCGTCGTCGGCGATGCGCAGCGTCGGCATAGTGATGCCGCGCGAAATACAGAGGTTTTCCAAGAGATTATAAAGCCGCGGCTCTTCCGTCCGGCTGACCACCCGCGCGCCGGTCACCGCGTCGATCATCGACTGGTGAAACCGGTAGGCGACGAAAATCCAGATCACCGTGCCGATAGTGGCGAAGGGCAGCGCCTTGATGAAATCGAATTCGGCGGCGCGGATCAGATAGTCGAGCGGCGGACCGCCATAGTTGTAGCCGCCGCGCGCAGTGAACGCCTCGGCCAAGCAGCGCGCCGGCGAACACCATCACATAGACCAGGAGGAATAGCCCGATCAGCAGCGCGATCGAGCGGCGCTTGTTCGACTGGATATGGGTGTAAAGACCGTAGGCGGCCAAGGTTTAACCCTCCGGGCGCCCTCATGGTTCGAGACGCGCTGCTTCGCAGCGCTCTTCACCATGAAGGCTTAAGAGTAGACCTCATCCTGAGAAGCCCGCGCAGCGGGCGTCTCGAAGGATGAGGTCGTGTGTCATTAGAACTTCACGCTCGGCGCCTGTTCGAGTTGCGCGCGGTCCTCGCCGACGTCGAAGAATTGACGCTGCGTGAAACCGAACATGCTGGCGAACATCGCCGCCGGGAACTGCTGGATGCCGGTGTTGTATTCCTGCACCGCGTTGTTGAAGAAGCGGCGCGAGGCGGCGAGCTTGTTCTCGATGTCGGAGAGGTCGCGACTGCAACTGCTGGAAGTTGGCGTTGGCCTTCAGGTTCGGATAATTTTCCGACAAGGCGAACAATTGCCGCAGTGCGCCGGTGAGCATGTTCTCGGCCGCAACCTTCTGCTCGACGCTGGGCGCGGCGATCGCCGCCTGCCGCGCCTTGACCACGGCTTCCAGAGTTCCGCGCTCGTGCGCGGCATAGCCCTTCACCGTCTCCACCAGATTGGGGATCAGGTCGTGGCGCAGCTTGAGCTGCACGTCGATGTCGGCGAAGGCCTGGTTGGTCCTCTGCCGCAGGGCGACGAGGCCGTTGTAGATGCTGATCGCCCAGATCACGATCACGACAATGACGCCGAGAACGACCCAGCCGGTGGTGGACATAAAACGGCTCCTCACAAAAAAGTTAGAACGCAGCAAGCCTAGCCTAGATGGGATAGGCGCCGCCAACGGCAACAGGGTAGGGGTCGGCCGGGCCGGCGTCCGGCGCCGCTAGTTTTGCCTAAAGGTTTGATGTTGCAAAAAAAGACCCCGGGCCGAAGCCCGGGGCCTTATCGCCAGACGGCTATTCGGGGGGTAAGGGGGGAGCCGCCCGGCTGAAATACACGGGCCATTAACGCCGCCCCCGGGCTTTGGTTCCGTGCCCGCGCGCGATCACATAGACTTTATCCACAGCGGGTCGGCCGTCTTAAACCGGTCACGATTTGCCGGTTCCATAAGCTAAGAGTTCCATTCGGTGCCGTCGGGGGCAATCAATCGAAGGGGGTTCGCCATGAGCTCGGTGATGATCAGGTGCCCCAATACCGGCCGCGCGGTTTCGACCGCGATCGAGGTCGAACCGCACGTGTTCCGCAAACTGCCCAAGATTAGCGCCCGCATGCTCTGCCCGGCCTGCGGCCAGGAGCACGACTGGAGCATCGGCTCAGCGTGGCTCGCGAATGAGCCGCGGCTGGTGCGGCCGGAGTCCAAGACCGAAGCGGCTTAGCCCGCCTCGCGGAAGCGAACCGCGGCCTGCAGATCGACCGACACCAGTTGCGACACACCGCGCTCGGCCATGGTGACGCCGTAGAGCCGGTTCATGCGCGCCATGGTGATCGGGTTGTGCGTGATGATCACAAAGCGCGTGTCGGTCGACTTGGTCATCTCGTCGAGCAGGTCGCAGAAGCGTTCGACGTTGTGGTCGTCGAGCGGGGCGTCCACTTCGTCGAGCACGCAGATCGGCGCCGGATTGGTCAGGAACACCGCGAAGATCAGCGCCAGCGCGGTCAGCGCCTGCTCGCCGCCCGAGAGCAGCGACAGCGTTGAGGGCTTCTTGCCCGGCGGCTTGGCCATGATTTCCAGGCCGGCTTCCAGCGGGTCGTCGCTTTCGATCAGCTGCAATTCGGCGGTGCCGCCGCCGAACAATTTCGTGAACAGATGCTGGAAGTGTTTGTTGACCTGTTCGAAGGACGCCAGCAGCCGCTCGCGCGCCTCGCGGTTGAGGCTCTGGATGCCCTGACGCAGCTTGCCGATCGCCTGCACCAGGTCGTCGCGCTCGGTGGTGAGGCGTCGTGTGCTGGGTCTCGACCTCGCGCAATTCCTCTTCGGCGCGCAGATTGACCGCGCCCAGCCGTTCGCGCTCGCGGCGCAGGCGTTCGAGCTTTTCCTCGATCTCGGCGAGATCGGGCAGCGCCTCGCCTTCCTCGATCTCGGCGAGGGCGGCGACCGCTTCCGGCTCGATCTCCAGCATGTCGTGGATTTCGCGGCCGATGTCGGCGAGGCGGCGCTTGGCGCCCTCGAAGCGCTCCTCGGCGCGGGCGAGTTCCTCGCGCGCGGCGCTCGCGGCTTCAAGCGCGGCGCGGGCGTCGCGGTCGGCTTCGGCCAGCGCGTTCTCGGCGTTTTGCAGGCGTGTCGGCGCAGGCGCGACGCGCGGCTTCCGCCTTGGCGACTTCGCCGATCATGGCCTCGCGCTTCCCGGCAAAAGCTTGCGGTGCGTTTTCCAGTTCGGCGCGGTCGCGCTTGGCTTCCGCGATGCGCTGTTCGAGGGTGGCGATCTGGTTGCGGGCGCCGTCGCGCCGCTCGATCCAGCCGCCGCGGTCGGCGGCAAGCGCGGCGAGCCGCTTGTCGGCGAGTTCGGCCTCGCGCACGATCGCCTGCTGCTCGGCGCGCACTTCGGCGAGGTTCGCGCGCTTGGCGGTAATGTCGTCGCGCACCCCGGCGAGCTTGCCTTCGAGTTCGGCGGCGGGCGCCAGTGCAGCAAGCGCGCGTTTCGGCCTGCGGCCTTGGCGGCGGTCGCCTCGTCGCGGCTGGTGGAGAGGCGGGTGCGCGCCTCGGCGAGTGCCGAGAGCCGCGCCGCCTGGCGGTTGAGGTCGCGTTCGCGCGCGCGCGTTTCCGCTTCCGTATGGCCCGCGGCTTCGAAGCGCGAGCTGCGCGGCCTCCAGCGCCTTGCGCTTGTCCTCGACCTCGGCGCGGGCGCTCACCAGTTCGGCGTCGATCTCGGCAAAGCGGCTGCGCTGCGCCAGCCGCCGCGCCGCGCCGGTCGGCGCATGCGCCGCCGCGACAAAGCCGTCCCAGCGCCAGAGATCGCCCTCGCGCGAGACCAGCCGCTGGCCGGACTTGAGCGAGGCGGCGAGTTTGCCGCCGGTCGCGCGGTCGACCACGCCGATCTGCGCCAGGCGGCGCGCGAGCTGCGCCGGCGCCTTGACGAATCGCGCCAGCGGCTCGACGCCTTTCGGCAGCGCCGGATCTGCGGCATCGGGGTCGACTTTCGACCAATGCATGGGCGCCGAGGCATCGACCGGCGCGTCGAGATCGTCGCCGAGCGCCGCGCCCAGCGCCTTTTCGTAGCCTTTGTCGACCGAGACATGGTCGATCACCGGCGGCCACAGATTGCGCGTCTCCAGCGACAGCATCTTGGCCGAGCGTCTTTGCCTCGGTTTCCAGCCGCTGCACGCGCTTTTCCGATTCGGCAAGCGCGGCGCGCGCGGCGTCGAGTTCGGCGCGCGCATTGTTATGGGCGGCCTCGGCGGCGACGGCCGCGGCTTCCGCCTCGGTCAGCGCCGCCTGCGCGCCTTCGACCGCGGCGGTGAGCGGGGCATGGTCGCCGCTCTTAAGCGTCGCCAATTCGCGCTCGATCTCGGCGATTTCGCCGGCGATGCGGGCGACGCGCTCGCCCTGCTCGCGCGCGGCGTTCTCGAACTGATGGCGCTGCGCGGTGAGATCGGCGAGCGCGGTGGTGAGATCGGAGAAAACTTTTTCGGCGGCGGTGAGTTCGCCATCGGCCTTGGCCACCTTGGCATCGACGCCGCTGCGCCGGCCGGCGCTTTCGCGCGCCTCCTTGCGGATGGTTTCTTCCTCGGCGGCGAGCTTGGCAAGCGCCGCGTCCGCGTCGGCGGCGAGTTTCTGCTCGCGCTCGCCGTCGGCGGCGAATTGCACGAGTCGCACGTCGAGTTCGGCGATGCGGTCCTTGGCGCGCTGCTCCTCGCGGTCGAGGTCTTGCAGGGCGACGTTGAGCCGGTGCAAAGCGGCGCCGGCGCGCGCTTCGGCCTCGCGCAATTCGGGCAATGCCGCGGAGGCGTTGCGCCTGGCGCTTGGAGGCTTCGGCCTCGGCGCCGACGCGGGCGGCGACCTCGCGCAACGCACATATCCTTGGCGTGCTCGGCTTCGCCCGACCTCGGTGGTCGCGGCGGTCCAGCGCAGATGGTAGAGGGTGGCCTCCGACTTGCGCACCTGCGCCGACACGGTGCGGTAGCGGATCGCCTGGCGCGCCTGCTTCTTCAGGCCGTCGATCTGGGCGGCGAGCTGGCCGATCACGTCCTCGATGCGCAGTAGATTGGTTTCCGCCGCCTTCAGGCGCAGTTCGGCCTCGTGCCGGCGCGCATGCAGGCCGGCGACGCCGGCGGCTTCTTCCAGCACGCGGCGGCGCTGCTCGGGCTTGGCCTGGATGATCTCGCCGATGCGGCCCTGATGCACCAATGCGGGCGAGCGCGCGCCGGTCGAAGCGTCGGCGAACAGGATCTGCACGTCGCGGGCGCGCACCTCGCGGCCGTTGATGCGGTAGGTGGAGCCGGCTTCGCGCTCGATGCGGCGCGCGATATCGATCGAGTCGTAGTCGTTGAACGCGGACGGCGCCGAGCGCTCGGCATTGTCGATCGAAATTCGCCACCTCGGCATTGTTGCGCGCCGGGCGGTTGTTGGTGCCGGAGAAGATCACCTCGTCCATGGAGGAGGCGCGCATGGATTTGTAGGAGGATCTCGCCCATCACCCAGCGCAGCGCTTCGACCAGGTTGGATTTGCCGCAGCCGTTCGGCCCGACCACGCCGGTCAATCCCGGCTCGATCAGGAAATCGGTCGGCTCGACGAACGACTTGAACCCGAGCAGGCGCAGCCGCGTAAGCTTCATAGTTCAGGCCTCGAATAAACCGGATTCGTCCGCCGGGCGAAAGCTTCGCCCGTTCCCGCACGCGTCGTACCATTTGGCAGAATCGTAATCCCGTCCGGGAGATAGCCCCGAAACCCGGTCGACATTTGCCGCATCCGCCGGAGAATGAATCGCCGCGCTCGGATGAGCAACAGGCGAACGCAAGGCAAAGGTGGTTTTCCAGACCTTTCGGCTTGCGGGGGCATAAAAACGCCCCTGCCGCCGCAACCCGGCCAAGCCGAAAAACCCTTATCCGCCCTTGAGATAGGGGTCGATCACCTTGGCCATTTCCTCGATCGAGACGGCGCCGGTGATCTTCGTCCCATTGATGAAAAATGTCGGCGTCGACTCGACCTTGAACTCCTTCGATGGCCCGCTGGCGCACGCTTTCGATGGCATCCCAGGCCTTCTGATTCGACAGGCAGGCGTTGAATTGCTGCTCGGTAAAGGCCGGCCTGCTTGGCGATTGCCATCAGCGGCGGCACCGGCTTTTCGACCGCCCAGGTGGTCTGCTGGCGGAACAGCGTCTCGACCATGGAATAATATTTGGTCGGATCGCCATTGGCAGCGCAGCGCGCCAGCATGAAGGCCGCGCCGGCTAGGCTGTCGAGCGGGAAGTCGCGCAGGATGTAGCGGACCTTGCCGGTGTCGATGTAGCGCTTCTTGATTTCCGGGAACGTCGTTTCCTCGAAATGCGCGCAGTGCGGGCAGGTCATCGAGGCGTATTCGACGATGGTGACCGGCGCCTTGTCGCTGCCCAGCGCCAGGTCGGGCAGCGCCTCCGGCTTCATCAGGTCGGCGATCGGGACGTTATCCGCGCCATGCGCGGGCGCGCGAAGGACGGCAGGATGGCGGCGGCGAGCACCATGGCGGTCGTGCTCAGGCAAAATTCGCGGCGGTTGATGTGCAACGGAAACTCCGTGGGCGTGTGACAAGGCCGAAGGGAAACTTCGGCTAGTTCCATAGCACAATTGTGGCAATGACGGGTCGCCGTGCCAAGGTCCAGAAAGGCCTCACTTTCGCTTGATCGCGGCACCGAGGCGGCCGAGCGCCTGGCGCAGATCCTCGTCTTCGATTGTCGGCAGGCCGGCGGCGATGCGGGCGGCGATTGCCGGGTCGGGCGGCGGTGGTGGGGTAGGCGGCGCGCGGCGGCGCAAGGGCGCCTGGCGCAGCGCGATGCGGCCGATCGCCTGCCAGCCGAAGAAGCGGTTGACCCGTTCCAGGATCACCGCCGAGAGGTGCTGGATTTCCAGCGCCGCCGGGCCTTCCACCCGCAGCACCAAAGTGGCGGGTTCGGCGGCTGGCGAGTCGCCCTCGATATCGCGCGGCCAGGTGATCTTCATCGGCTCGCTATGGGCGGCGATTTCGGCGCCGACGATGTCGGCCCAGCGGGCGATGATTTCGGTCGAGGCAAAGCCCTGCGCTTGAGGCTGTCGCTCAAGGCGCGCGCCGTGAATTCGGAAAGCGGCCGGGGAAAACTGCGCGCGGGCTTGGTCATGCGCGGTGGTTCTCGTGCCATCGTCGCCGTCATGACCGTAGCAGTCCGCAAGTCGCGCGAAAGAAACCATCCACAGCCGGACCCGGCCGATCTGCTGGCCTGGTACGACCGCCACCGCCGCATCCTGCCATGGCGCGGTCGCGCGCGCGGCGAGCGCGGCGGACCCCTATCGGGTGTGGCTGTCGGAAATCATGCTGCAGCAGACCACGGTGAAAACGGTCGCGCCCTATTACGCCAAGTTCCTGGCGCGCTGGCCGACGGTGGAGACGCTTGCCGTGGCGAGCCTCGACGACGTGCTGCGCGCCTGGGCGGGGCTCGGCTATTACGCGCGCGCCCGCAATCTGCACGCCTGCGCCAAGGCCGTGGTCGAACGCCACGGCGGGAAATTTCCGGCGAAGTCTCGAACGCTTGCGCGCGCTGCCCGGGCATCGGCGACTACACCGCCGCGGCGGTGGCGGCGATCGCGTTCGATGCTGCCGGCGGTGCCGGTCGACGGCAATGTCGAGCGCGTGGTGACGCGGCTGTTTGCGCTTCGAGGAGGAATTGCCGGCGGCGAAGCCGGAGATCAAGCGCCTCGCCACATCGCTGTTGCCGCCGCGCCGCGCCGGCGATTTCGCGCAAGGCTGATGGATCTCGGCGCCACCATCTGCTCGCCCAAGCGGCCGGCCTGCGCGCTGTGTCCGTGGAACTGATTCTTGTCTGGCCTATGCGCGCGGCGAGCAGGAGACGTTTCCGCGCAAGGCGCCCAAGCGCGAGGGCAAACTGCGGCGCGGCGCCGCTTACGTCGCGCGTGCGCGCCGACGGACGCGTGCTGCTGCGCCAGCGGCCGGAAAAGGGCCTGCTCGGCGCCATGACCGAAGTGCCGGGCAGCGAATGGGCGCATGATTTCGATATACAGACCGCGCCGCGTTTCGCGCCGCGCTTTCGCGGCAAGCCGAAATGGCGCAAGCTGCCGGGCGTCGTGCGCCATGTATTCACGCATTTCCCGCTCGAGCTTGACGTGTTCGTTGCGCAAGTGCCGAGCGCGGCGCCGGCGCCCAAAGGAGCACGCTGGGTGAAGATCGCGGACTTGCCAGGCGAAGCTCTGCCGACTGTAATGCGCAAGGTGCTCGCCCACGCGCTTGAATCAAAAACGTCAAAGAGAGGAACGCCATGACCATCGAACGCAAGGAAGTCGGCCCGCGCATGAGCCAGATCGTCGTGCACGGCGATACGGTCTATCTCGCCGGCATCGTCGCGCATGCCAACAAAGGCAAGAGCGTGACCGATCAGACCAGGGAAATCCTGTCCACAATCGACAATTATCTGGCGCAGGTGGGCAGCAACAAGACCAAGCTGCTCAAGGCCAACATCTGGATCACCGACATGGCCAAATTCGCTGAGATGAACGCGGTGTGGGACGCTTGGGTCACGCCCGGCAACACGCCGGCGCGCGCCTGCGTCGAGGCCAAGCTCGCCGCGCCCGAGTACAACGTCGAGATCATGGTGGTGGCTGCAAAGTGAGTGACTTGGGAATCCTGGCGATTTTCAACGATTGCCGCGCGGGCCGCGAAGCCGAGTTCGAGGCATGGTTCCAGGGCGAGCATTTGCTGGAGCGGCTGGCCGTGCCCGGCTTCCTGTTCGGCCGCCGCCACCAGGCGATTTCCGGCTCGTGCGGTTACTTCACTTTCTACGTCGTCGAGCAGCCGGCGGTGCTGACCTCGAAGCCCTATCTCGAACGGCTCGACAATCCGACGCCGATGACGCGCAAGGTGATGGCGGAAATCTTCCTCAACATGAATCGCACGCTCTGCCATCGCACGCGGCGGCGTCGGCCACTTTCGCGGCGCCTATGTCGTCACCGTGCGTTTCAACGATGTGCCGGACACCGGCGCCCTGACCAGGTTATCGGACGCGCTGGTGAAAGACCCCGACATCGCCGCCTGCGAAGTCTGGAGCGCGGTCGATCCGGCCGGGCAGCCGGTGTCGATGGAAGAGAAGCTTCGCGGCGACGATAAGAAGATCAAAGCCTGCCTGATGGTCGATACGCTGCGGCAAAGCGAGGCGGAAATACTCGGCGCGCGGCTGGCGAAAGATTTTGCCGGCGCCGACGTCGGCGTGTTCCGCGTGCTGTGCCAGCTAGGAAACGGGGCGATTTGAATGGACGCGCTGCGCCCGTTCGCCGAGAAAATCGCCGCGCGCCTGATCGAACGGAAAGAGACGATTGCCGTTGCCGAGTCTTCAACCGGCGGGCTGATCGCCGCGTCCTTGCTCGGCGTTGCCGGCGCTTCGGCCTATTTCGTCGGCGGCGCGGTGTTCTATACGCGCACCGCGCGGGCGGCGCTGCTCGGCATCGCCGACGCCGAGATGGCCGGCATGCGGGCGTCGACCGAACCTTACGCTCTGCTGTGCGCGCGGCGAATGCGCGAGCGGCACGGCGACGACCTGGGGCCTGAGTGAGACCGGCGCCACCGGTCCGACCGGCAACCGCTACGGCGACGCGGCCGGCCATAGCTGCATGGCGGTCGTCGGACCTATCGAGCGCGCGATCACGCTGGAAACCGGCAGCGCCGACCGGCGGGCGAACATGGAAGCCTTCGCCAAACGAGCGCTGGAGCTTTTTTACGAAGTGATTTCCGCGAAGACCTAAAGCGGACTACTCCGCCGCTTCCGCCATCTCCGAGCGCACGACTGCGCGCGGAACTCGTCGATCGAGCGTAAGCCCCTTCGGCGTCTGCAGGTGCCAGAAGGTCCAGCCGTTGCAGGCCTCCAGCCCTTGCGCCAGCGCGCCGATGCGGTGGATCGAGCCGACCTTGTCGCCCGAGCGACACCGCGCCGTCGGCGCGCACCGTCGCCTTGTGCCGCTTCTTGGCGTCGGTGAGCAGCGCGCCGGGCGTCACCAGCCCGCGCTCGATCAGCGCCGAGAAGGCAACGCGCGGCGCCTCGCGCGCGGTCACGAAGGGCGCGATCGACGGCGAGGGCACGACCTCAACGCCGGCGATGCGCTTTTCGGCGGCCTTGGCGTATTTCTTTTCGCGCTCGATGCCGATGAAACGGCGGCCGAGCTTCTTCGCCACCGCGCCGGTGGTGCCGGTGCCGTAGAACGGGTCGAGCACCAGGTCGTCCGGCCGCGACGCCGACAAGGATCACGCGCGCGAGCAGCGCTTCCGGCTTCTGCGTCGGGTGCAGCTTCTTGCCGTCGGCGCCCTTCAGGCGCTCCTCGCCGGTGCAGAGCGGGAAGGTCCAGTCCGAGCGCACCTGCACGTCTTCGTTGCCGGCTTTCAGCGCCTCGTAATTGAAAGTGTAGCCCTTGGCGTTGGCGTCGCGCGAAGCCCAGATCAGCGTCTCGTGCGCGTTGGTGAAGCGGCGGCCGCGGAAATTCGGCATCGGGTTGGTCTTGCGCCAGATCACGTCGTTGAGGATCCAGAAGCCGAGGTCCTGCATGATCGTGCCGACGCGGAAAATGTTGTGATAGGAGCCGATCACCCAGATGGTGCCGGCCGGCTTCATCACGCGGCGGCAGGCGGTGAGCCAGCCTTTGGTGAATTCGTCATAGGCCGCAAAGCTGGCGAACTTGTCCCAGTCGTCGGTGACCGCATCGACGTGCGAATTGTCCGGACGCTTCAGGTCGCTGGCGAGCTGGAGATTGTAAGGCGGGTCGGCGAAGACGAGATCGACGCGACGCCGCCGGCAGCTTCGCCATCTCGGCGACGCAGTCGCCGACCAGGATGCGGGTATGCGGAGTCTCTGAAACTCCACGGGGCGCCCTCTCAGGGCGCCCCGCGACGCGACACAACCATGACTCAGGAACTCTGACTCAGGCGACGCGGTCGGCGACGCGGGACCTACAACCGACAGGCCCGCATCATGTCCGCTCAAGGTGAAAAATCGGTTTATGAAACGCACTTCCAACTGGGCAAATTCTGCCTATTTAACCGCGACTTAATCCGTTCCACCGGTGTCGCAAAATGAGTCACATTGGACGCGCACGAGCGCATCGGTAATGATCGGAAGCCAAGTATGCGGAGCGATTAATTCAAGTGTTCGGAGCGATTAAGATGCGTTGGGACGACTTCCGCCGCAGCGACAATATCGAAGACGATCGCGGCGCCGGTGGCGGTTTTGGCGGCGGCGGTTCCGGAATACAGTTCGGCGGCGGCGGGCTCGGCATTGGCACGGTGATCGTGCTCGGCCTGCTCGGCTGGGCGCTCGGCATCGACCCGAGCGTGCTGATCGGCGGCGCGGAACTCATCAACGGCGGATCGCAATACCAGCAGCAATCCCGCCCAGCTAACCGGCGCGTCGGTACGCCGAGCGACGCAACCGGCCAATTCGTTGCCGCCGTGCTCGGCAATACCGAGGACACCTGGGGCGAGATTTTTCGCGCCGGCGGCCAGCAATACGCCCCGCCGCGGCTGCGCCTATATACAGGCGGCGAACAAGGCGGCTGCGGTTTCGCGCAGGCCGCGATGGGGCCGTTCTATTGTCCGACCGACCGGCGCATTTATCTCGACACGTCATTTTTCCGCGAGATCGAGACACGCTTTCATGGCTGCCAAGGCAAAGCGTGCGAATTCGTCGCAAGCCTATGTGATCGCGCACGAGGTCGGCCATCACGTGCAGAATCTGCTCGGCACGCTGCCGAAAGCAAACGCGGCCCAACGCGCCGCCGGCAGCCGGCGGCGGCCAACCGCATCCAGGTGCGGGTCGAATTGCAGGCGGACTGCTTCGCCGGGGTTTGGGCGCATCACTCCGACCAGCGCAGGAATTTCGCTCGATCCCGGCGACATCGACGCCGCGCTGCAGACCGCGACCGCCATCGGCGACGACACGCTGCAGCGGCAGCGCGCAAGGCTACGTCGTGCCGGACGCGTTCACCCACGGCACGGCCGAGCAGCGCAAGCGCTGGTTCACCATCGGTTTCAAGCAAGGCACACTATCGGCCTGCGACACTTTCGCGGCGGCGGCGCAGCTCTAGTTGTCATTCCGGGACGGCGCGCAAGCGCCGGACCCGGAATCCACATGCTGGCAAAGCGGACGTTTCTGGATTCCGGGTTCGCTCGCTTCGCTCGCGCCCCGGAATGACGTAGGATGAGAACATGCCCGGCATCGACGAAACCAGACAATTCGTGCCGCTGAAGATCGCGGTGCTGACCGTGTCCGACACCCGCGAACTCGCCGACGACAAGTCCGGCAACACATTGGTCGAGCGCATCCGCGCCGCCGGTCATGTCGCTCGCCGAACGCTCGATCGTCAAAGACGACGTGCGCGCCATCCGCCAGCGCGTGAAGGCCTGGATCGACGACAAGTTCATCGACGTGGTGATCACCACCGGCGGCACCGGCTTTACCGGCCGCGACGTGACGCCGGAGGCGGTGGAGCCGCTGTTCGAGAAGAAGATGGACGGCTTCTCCACCATGTTCCTATTGGTGAGCGAGAAGAAGATCGGCACCTCGGCGATCCAGACGCGCGCCACCGCCGGCGTCGCCAACGCGACGTATGTGTTCTGCCTGCCTGGCTCGCCCGGCGCCTGCAAGGACGCCTGGGACGAGATCCTGGTGCACCAGCTCGATTACCGCTACCGGCCGTGCAATTTCGTCGAGATCTTGCCGCGGCTGGACGAGCACCTACGGCGGGGCAAGGCTAAAGGCGCGACCGCGTAAAGGGTTGACGTCTCCGCCCTTAGGCGTCGCGCGGACCGAAATATCGGGCGCCCCACAAAACGATAATCCATATGCCCGCATAAATGCAGAGCCCGATGAGCAGCGTTTGCATGCCAATCCCCCGGTAATTTTTTCACAACCTACCATAACACGTTCGCCGGCGGAGACGGCCCTCAATCTACAATTCCAAATCCCAATATTCGGCCACCACGTCCTTGCCCCAGCTATGCTTTCTTCTCGCTGGAGGTGAGCGTGAAGCCGGCCTTCTCGTAAATGTGGCGCGCGGCGACGAGAATGCTGTGCGTCCACAGCGTCATCTTCTTGTAGCCGGCCTGCGCGCGCGAAGGCGACGCATTCGTCGACCAGCCGCTGGCCGAGCCCTAAGCCGCGCGCCTTCGGGTCGACCAGCAGCAGGCGCAGCCGCGCCACCTCGTCCGAGTCCTTCACCAGCATGACGCAGCCGACGTTCTCGCCGTCCATCTCGGCGATCCAGCAGCGTTCGCGCTTGGCATCGAAGTTGTTGACGAAATCGGCGACGATCTGCGCGCACAGGCCCTCGAACGGCTCGCCCCAGCCGTATTCCTGCGCATAGAGCTGCGGCGTGGCGGGAAACGATCCAGCCGAAATCGCCGTGCCGTGGCGCGCGCAGCATGTAAGCGGGTTTTGCTTTGTCTGCGTCGGGTTTCTTGTCGAGCAGCGTTTCGATGGTCTGCATGGCAGCCACCAGCTGCGCCTGCTCGTCGGGCTTGAGCTTGCCGAGCATGTCGCCGACATCGCGCTGCGAGCGCTTCTCGACCGGCGCGAAGGCCTGGCGCCCGCGCGCGGTCAGCGCGAGATGGCTTTGCCGCGCGTCGCGTCGCGAGGTCTTGCGCGTGATCAGACCGCGCTTCTCGAATTTGCGCAGCACGCGGCACAGATAGCCGGCGTCGAGATCGAGCGCGCGGCCGATGTCGCTCGCGGTCGGCGCGCTCGCCATGTGCGATCTCGTAGAGCACGCGCATCTCGCCCAACGAATAGGGGCTGTCGAGGTAGGTCTTGCGCAGCACGCCGATCTGCCGCGTGTAGAAGCGGTTGAAGCGGCGCACGGCGCCGGTGCGTTGTTCGAGCGCATTGGGCATGGTGACAGGATCGGACAGTTAGTTGACTAAGTCAAGTATCTGGCTAACGCGCCTGCCGCGCACCGCTCGCCAGCATGGCGAGCCGCCGGCGGCCGATCTGGCGCAGCATCGCCGCCTCGGCGCCGTCGTCGTCGGGATGGCCGCCGAGCGCGTCGTAGTGCCGGCGCGCGATCAGCAGGCCCTGCTCGGGCCTGCGCGCCGCCGCCGAGCGTGACGCGCACGAGCGCGATCAATTCGGCAAGTCCCGGCCGCAGCAGGTCGGCGAAGCCTGGCGGACGGAACACCGCGGCGCGACCAACCCCGTCGAGCCGGTCGGTCGCCTGCATGAAGCGCTCGGCGGCATCGACCCAGCCCGGCTCGGGCACGCAGCCGGCGCGCAGGAACATCAGCCACGGCGTACGCGTCGTCGCGGCGGCAGCCTTGAGCCGCGTGCCCAGCGGCTCGCGTCGGAGGCGATGAAGCGGCAGCCGGCGATATCGGCGACCTCGGCGGTGGCGTCGCGCGAGCCGGCATCGGCCACGATCACCTCGCCGAGCAGACCGGCGGTCGCGCCCGGCACCAGCGCCGCAAGCGTCGGCACCAAGGCGCGTTCCGATTCGTGGGTGGCGATGATCGCGCTCAGCATGGAACCCGGCTCTTGCAGATGGCGTTGCACCATATCATGTGGATTTTGCCGATCGCCCTACGAGATCGGGCCCAAATTGATCAAATTGTGGGCCTTTTTAAAATGTTCTTGTTATGTTCACATTCCGCTATTAGGTTAGCGACCATGGCTCGACAAAGCTCAGCCCTGAGACGCCCGCCGGAAAAGGAGCTGCCCTCCGCGCCGGCGGGCGTCTATGTCGACGACGCCACCGAACTGCTCGGCGTGGTTGTCGAGCACGAGCGCCGGCGCGGGCGCGGCGCGCAGAGCAACGCCTCGGGCCGCTACGAGCCGCTGGCGCGCATTGCCTTCGACGACGGCTGGCGCTCGCTCGACGAATTGCCGCCGTTCAAGACGCAGGTGACGGTCGACGCAACGCGCAAGATCATCACCCGCAACGATTCGCCCGACATCGGCTTCGACCGCTCGATCAATCCCTATCGCGGCTGCGAGCACGGCTGCGTCTATTGCTTCGCGCGCCCGACGCACGCCTATCTCGGCCTGTCGCCCGGGCTCGATTTCGAATCCAAATTGTTCGTCAAGCCGGAAGCGGCCGAGCTCCTGGAAAAGGAACTGTCGGCGCCCGGCTACGAGCCCAAGGTGATCGCCATCGGCACCAATACCGACCCCTATCAGCCGATCGAGCGGCGCTACAAAGTCATGCGCCGCATTCTCGAAGTGCTCGACCGCGCCGGCCATCCCGTCGGCATCGTCACCAAGTCGGCGCTGGTGCTGCGCGATCTCGACATTCTCGCCCGCATGGCCGAGCGCAAGCTAGCGAAAGTCGCGCTGTCGGTGACCACGCTCGATCCGGAACTGGCGCGCAAGATGGAGCCGCGCGCGGCGACGCCGATGCGGCGGCTGGAGACGTTGCGGCGCCTCGTCGCAGGTCGGCGTGCCGACGACGCGTGATGGTGGCGCCGGTGATCCCGGCGCTCAACGACATGGAGATCGAGCGCATTCTCGACGCGGCGGAGGCAGCCGGCGTCAAGGAGGCGGGCTATGTGCTGCTGCGGCTGCCGCTCGAAGTGCGCGACCTGTTCCGCGAATGGCTGACGGCGAACTATCCCGCATCGTGATGAACACGTCTTCAAGCTGATCCGCGACATGCGCGGCGGCAAGGATTACGACTCCACCTGGGGCAAGCGCATGAAGGGCACCGGGCCCTATGCCTGGATGATCGGCCGGCGCTTCGAGGTGGCCTGCGAGAAGCTCGGGCTCAACGCGGCCAAGTCGACGCTCTCGACCGCGCATTTCCGCCAGCCCAAACCGGCGACGGAACAGTTGAGTTTGTTTTGATTTGTCGTCCCGGCGAAGGCGGGGACCCACAACTCCAGTCTAACCGCAGGGCCGCGCTTCGCGCGGACCCGTTGGCTCGGTCGCCCGGGACGACACCAGCAAATGTCCACACTCAATCTTCTCCCGCATTGACTTGGCCGTGTTGCCGCGCACTCTGGCGCGGCCATGCGCCGCAAAGCCGCCACCCAGCGCCTGCCGCTCAACGAGCCGATCTTGCGGCCGACCTTCCGGCGCGAGCGCCGCGCGCTCAACAAAGGGATATTCCCGGTCGCCGGCTGCGACGAGGCGGGCAGGGGGCCGCTCGCTGGTCCGGTGGTGGCGGCGGCGGTGATCCTCGATCCGCAACGCATCCCGCGCGGCTTGAACGACTCCAAGAAGCTCGATGCCGCGGCGCGCGAGAAACTCTACGAGAAAATCTGCGCCACGGCGCAGGTCGCGGTCGCCTTCGGCACCGTCGAGCGCATCGACCGCGACAACATCCTGCGCGCCTCGCTGTGGGCGCTGGCGCGCGCGGTCAGGGCGCTGCCGGTTGCGCCCAAGCTCGTCTTCGTCGACGGCAATCAAAGAATCGACGTTGCGGCTGCGACTGCCAGGCGGTGGTCTCGGGCGATGCGCTGGTGGCGTCGGTCGCGGCGGCCTCGATCGTCGCCAAGGTCACCCGCGACCGGCTGATGGTGCGGCTGGGCCTGGCGCATCCCGGCTACGGCTTCGAGCGCCACATGGGCTATTGCGTGCCTGAGCATTTCGCGGCGCTCGCCCGCCTGGGGCCGACCGTCCATCACCGCAGATCCTTCGCGCCGGTGGCGGCCAAGCTCGCCGCGCTGGGCGCGGATTCCGACGAGGTCGTCGCCGCGTTGTTGCCTCTTTAGCGCGGCTTCTCTATCTGTGCCCCGGGGCGTCCCCGCTAAATTCATCCCGCCCGGGCCAATGCATTACGTCTCCCTGATCATTGAATTCCTGCGCGGCCGCCCGGCGGTGGTGTTCTGGGCCGTGGCGCTGACGCAAGCCACGCTGTGGACCCTGGTGCCGGCGCTGTTTTACTAGCGCGCCGCCCGGCGACGTGCCGTTGCTGCTCGCCATCGGTCATGAATTCGTGCTCGGCAGCTATCTCGGGCCGCCGCTCGCCTTCTGGCTGGGCGAGATCGCGTTCCGCATCGCCGGCGCGTTCGGGCTCTACGCGCTGGCGCAAGCCTGCATCGTCGTCACCTATTGGGCGGTGTTCACGCTCGGCCGCAGCATCGTCGGCACGCGCCACGCGGTGCTCGCGGTGCTGCTTGATGGTCGGCATCGCCGCCTTCACGGTGCCGAGCCCGAATTTCGGCCCGGCGGTGCTCGCGGCGCCGCTTTGGGCGCTGGCGCTGCTGCACTATTGGCGCGCGGTCGGCGAAGGCAAACGCGGCTACTGGTTCCTGCTTGCGCTCGATCTCGGCCTGCTTGCTGCTCGCAAGTTATGTCGGGCTGATCCTGATCGCGCTGCTCATCGTCTTCACGCTGGCGCAGCGAGCGCGGCCGCGCATCGCTGCTCGCATCCCGAGCCATGGCTCGCGCTGCTGCCGCTTCGCCATCGTCATTTTCCCGCATCTCGCGTGGCTCAAGGGCGCGCGCGATCTTGTCGTCTCCGGGCTTGACGACAAGCCGCGCGGCCGGCGCATGCCGCCCGGCGTCTGGCTCTGCGTGGCGCTCGTGCTGAGCCATCTCGGCCTCGGCCTGCTGGTCGCCTTTGCCAGCGGCTGGCCGCGCCGCCGCGACGAAGCCGCGCCGGTGATCGACCGCAATCCGATCGAGCCGCTGGCGCGCGCCTTCGTCTATTTTTTCGCGCTGACGCCGGCGCATAACCGCGGTCGCCGTGGTCTTTGCCAGCCGACCGGCTCGGACCGCTCGACCGCGTGGCGCCGCTGGTGGTGCTCTCCGGCCTCGCGGTTGTGGTCGCCGCCGGCGACCGCATGCTCGCTCTACCGCGAGCGCATGGTGTCCTCGACCTGGCTCGGCCTCTTGGTGGCGCCGCCGGCGCTGATCGTGCTCGGGCTTCGCGCTGCTGCCGTGGACCTTCACCGTCGACCTCAAGGTGTCGCAGCCGGCCAATGCGGAAGGCCGCTTCTTTGCCGATAATTTCCAGCGCCGCACCGGCAAGCCGCTTGCCTACGTCACCGGCGACGAGCGGCTCGCCCCGCTGATCGCGCTCGGCGCGCCCAGCCGCCCGCACGTCTATTTCGACTGGGCGCCGCAGCGCAGCCCATGGGCGAGCGCCGGCCGATTTCGCGCGCGACGGCGGCTTGCTGGTCTGGCCGGCCGTCGACAATACCGGCGCGCCGCCGGCCGACCTTAAGGCGCAGTTTCCCGCCATGGTGGCGGAAGTGCCGCGCTCGTTTCCGCGCACCATGCAGGGCCTGCTGCCGCTGATCCGGCTCGGCTGGGCCGTGGTGCGGCCGCCGGCGCCATAAGACGCTATCCACAGCTTCCATCGTTGCGCCCTGCGCTCGGCGTGCGCCCGGGCTAGGCTTGCCGGTTGAGGCAGCCGGCCGGAGGGGATCACCATGGCGAAACAGGCGAAGCGCACGGAAACGAAAGCGGCGAAAAGTGAAAACCAATTCGCCGCATTGCTGGAAAATTATTTCGGGCTCAAGGAGCAGGGCACCGACGTCCGCACCGAATTCATCGCCGGGCTGACCACCTTCCTCACCATGGTCTACATCGTGTTCGTCAACCCGGCGATTCTGAGCAAGGCCGGGATGGACCAGGGCGCGGTGTTCGTCGCAACTTGCATCGCCGCCGCGGTGAGCACGATGGTGATGGCACTCTACGCCAATTACCCGATCGCGCTCGCCCCCGGCATGGGCATCAACGCCTTCTTCGCCTTCACCGTGGTGCTGGCCTACAAATATACCTGGCAGCAGGCGCTCGCCGCGGTGTTCTGCTCGGGCGTGCTGTTCTTTCTGATTTCGGTGTTCCGCATCCGGCAATACGTGATCGAATCGATCCCGCAAAACCTCAAGCTCGCCACATCGGCCGGCGTCGGGTTGTTCCTCGGCATCATCGCGCTGGAGGAAGCCCATGTCGTGGTGGCAAATCCGGCGACATTGGTCACGCTCGGCGATCTGAAGAATCCGGTGGCGTTCTTGGCGCTGCTCGGCTTCGTGCTGATTGTTGCGCTCAACTACCGCCGCATCATCGGCGGCACGCTGATCGGCATATTGGTCGTCACCGCCATCGGCTTGCCGTTCGGCCTCGCGCATTACTCCGGCATCGTATCGCTGCCGCCCTCGATCGCGCCGACTTTGTTCAAGCTCGACTTCTCGCGCGTGTTCGAGGGCACCTTCCTGATCGTGATCTTCTCGATTTTGTTCATCGACGTGTTCGACAATGCCGGCACGCTGATCGGCGTCACCCACCGCACCGGGCTGATGAAGAACGGCAAACTCGCGCGCATGAAAGAGGCGCTAATCTCCGACAGTTTTGCCGCCATGTTCGGTTCGGTGATCGGCACCTCGACCACGACGAGCTACATCGAAAGCGCGGCCGGCGTTTCGGCCGGCGGCCGCACCGGCCTGACCGCGGCATTCGTGTCGATCTTCTTCCTGCTGGCGCTGCTGTTTGCCCCGCTCGCCGGCATGGTGCCGGCCTATGCCACCTCGGCGGCGCTCTTGTACGTCGCCTGCGTGATGGCGCGCGGCCTCTCTGAAATCGACTGGGAGGACATCACCGAATACGCGCCGGCGGTGGTAACGGCGATCACCATGCCGCTGACCTATTCGATCGCCACCGGGATCGGCCTTGGCTTCATCACATATACGCTGGCCAAGCTGATTTCCGGCAAGGTGAAGGAAGCCTCGCCCGCGGTCATGGTGCTGGCGGTGCTGTTCGCCATCAAGTTCGCGGTTTCCGGGTGAACGCGGCCTCAACATGGCAAACCTGAGCGGTGCCGTCGGCGGTATTCGCCGCGCTCACCGCGATCTTCGCCAAGGTCGGCATCGAGAATGTCAGTTACTTTCGCGCGCTCAAGATCGGTGAGGCGGCCAAGGTCGCGCCGATCGACAAATTGTCGGTGGCGCTGGTGGCGATATTCGGCGCGATGTTTCTCGGCGAGAAGCTGACCTGCCGAATTGGCTGGGTATCGCGCTGATCGCGGTTGGCGCGGTGCTGGTCGCCTATCGCTAGTGGCGCATAAAAAGCTACCGTACCGGTGTGATGAGCTTGAAGCCGAAATAATCCGGCAGCACCTTGTCTTGTGTCTCGCCGGGCATCACTTTTGACAGGTTCGACGTCTCGCCGCTGTCCGTGCTGACGCCGGGAGCGGTGACGGCGCTGGTGTGCTTGGCGTCGAATTGCAGTTTGGATTTCCCGAGATCGATGCCGTTTGGAATTGCAATAGCCGGTGCGGCATCGGCGGATTTATCGGGTTTGATTTTAGGGGCGTCGGCGCTCGGTGGCGCTTGCGGCGTTTTGAACATCTCAGGATTGACGGTGGGGGTCTCGATTGGAGCAAAGGGGGACGTTGGCGTGGCGGGCTGCTGCGCCAGAGCTACGCCGGCGGTCCACCATCCGAGTGCCAAAATTGTAGCAAATAGCCGTCGCATCCTGCGCTCCGTTGCCAAGAAACGCTTGCAGCACAGACAGATGGCTATTTAACGGCCGTCGAGTGCCTTCTTGATCGCCAGGAAATCGCGCCAGGCGAAACGCTTCTGCAACGGGCTGCGCAAGAGGAAGGCCGGGTGGAACGTCGGCATGGCGCGGATTTCGCGCTTGCCCGTGTCGAAGGTGAACCAGCGACCGCGCGTCTTGGTGATGCCCTCCTTGAGGCCGAGCAGAGTCTGCGCCGACGGATTGCCGAGGCAGACCAAAATGTCGGGATCGGCGAGTTCGATCTGGCGCAAAATGAACGGCAGGCAGATTGCCGACTCCTGCGGAGTCGGCGTGCGGTTGCCGGGTGGCCGCCAGGGCACGATGTTGGCGATATAGACCGATGTGCGGTCGAGGCCGATTGCCGCCAGCATGCGGTCGAGCAGTTTGCCGGAGCGGCCGACAAAGGGCAGGCCCTCGATGTCCTCGTCGCGGCCGGGCGCTTCGCCGACGAACATCACGCGCGCCTGCGGGTTGCCGTCGGCGAAAACCAGTTGGGTGGCCGTCGCCTTTAAAGCGCAGCCGTCGAATTTCTCCAGAATGGCGCGCAGCTCATCGAGCGTTTTGGCGGTTTTCGCCGCCGCGCGTGCGGCCATGGCGGCCTCGTCGGGCGCCGGCGGTGCAACCGGCACAGCGCGGCCCTTGGTTTCGAGATCGAGCGGTAATTCGACCGGCCGCGGCGGCCGCTCCGGCGTTGCCGCCGGTTCGTGCGCGGCAAAGCGGTTGACGGGCGTTTCGCCGAGCACCGCGTCGGCGCCCGCCTCGACATAAAAGTCGAGCAGGTCGCGGGCGGTATTCGCGAGGGGCTGCGGCATCGGCCCACTCTAGCATGACAGGCCGGCGATTGCCCCGGCTGTGCAAAAGTGGAATATCGGGAGCGAGGAGGCCGTCATGGCTGAGCTACCCGCCCGCGAGGCGATGGAATTCGACGTGGTGATAGTCGGCGCAGGTCCCGCCGGACTTTCCGCCGCCATCCGCCTCAAGCAGATCAACCCCGATATTTCCGTGGTGATCGTGGAAAAGGGCTCCGAGGTCGGCGCTCATATCCTGTCCGGCGCGGTGATCGATCCGGTCGGCATCGACAAACTGCTGCCGGAATGGCGCACCGAGGACACGCCGATCAAGACCGCGGTGAGCGACGATCGCTTCTACTGGCTTTCCGCAAAACGGCGCGCTGCGGCTGCCGAATATCGCGATGCCGCCGCTGATGAACAACCACGGCAATTTCATCGTCTCGCTCGGCAGCGTGTGCCGCTGGCTCGCGACCAAAGCGGAAGCGCTTGGCGTCGAGATCTATCCGGGCTTTGCCGCGGCGGAAGTGCTGTTCGACGAAAACGGCGCGGTCGCCGGCATCGCCACCGGCGACATGGGCGTCGGCAAGAACGGCGAGCCCAAGGACTCGTTCACGCGCGGCATGGAATTGCGCGCCAAATACACGCTGTTCGGCGAAGGCGCGCGCGGCAGTCTCGGCAAGCAGCTGATCGCTAAGTTCGGCCTCGAGCGAAGGGCGCGAGCCGCAGAAATTCGGACTCGGCCTCAAGGAACTCTGGCAGGTCGCGCCGGAAAAGCACCGCAAGGGCATGGTGCAGCATTCGTTCGGCTGGCCGCTCGACGGCCACACCGGCGGTGGCTCGTTCATGTATCACTTCGACGACAATCTGGTGTCGGTCGGCTTCGTGCTGCATCTCAATTACACGCAATCCTTATTTGTCGCCGTTCGAGGAATTCCAGCGCTTCAAGACCCATCAAACTGGTGCGCGACACTTTCGATGGGGCAAAGCGGCTCGCCTATGGCGCGCGCGCGCTGACCGAGGGCGGCTATCAGTCGGTGCCCAAGCTCACGTTCCCCGGCGGTGCGCTGATCGGCTGCGATGCCGGCTTCATGAACGTGCCGCGCATCAAGGGCAGCCATAATGCCATGCTGTCGGGCATGCTGGCCGCCGAAGCCGTGGCCGCCGCGCTCGGCGCCGGCCGCGCGCACGACGAACTCGCCGACTACGACGCCGGCTGGCGCGGCTCGGCGATCGGCAAGGACCTGTGGAAGGTGCGCAACGCCAAGCCGCTATGGTCGAAACTCGGCACCTTTGTCGGCATCGCGCTCGGCGGCTTCGACATGTGGACCAAGACCTTCGGCTTCTCGCTGTTCGGCACCGTCAAACACGGCAAGCCGGACTACGCTACGCTCAAGCCGGCGGCCGAATGCATGCCGATCGCCTATCCCAAGCCCGACGGCAAGCTCACTTTCGACCGGCTTTCCTCGGTTTCTCTGTCCAACACCAATCACGAGGAAGACCAGCCGGTGCATCTGCACGTCAAGGACATGAGCCTGCAGAAGAGTTCCGAACACGACGTCTATGCCGGACCGTCGTCGCGCTATTGCCCGGCCGGGGTCTATGAGTGGGTCGAGGAGGGCGGGCGCGCCCAAATTCGTCATCAACGCGCAGAATTGCGTCCACTGCAAAACCTGCGACATCAAGGACCCGAATCAGAACATCACCTGGGTTCCGCCGGAAGGCGGCGGCGGGCCGAATTATCCGAATATGTGATGGGCTTCCGCCAGTTGCGGCCACGATGCTGCCACATCGGGGTTTTCAACCTCTCAGGCGAGCGCCGTGACCGCCGTTCTTGCGGGGGCGGCGCAAAAAGGCCATTCTGGCCCGAACTTCAGCGGTTTGCGCGCAAGCTTGCGGTCAGCCGCCTCAATGGAGCACAGCCCGTGACGTCTTCGAGCCTCGCCCGGTGCACATTCGGCACCGCGCTCGCCGTATTCCTAGTGGCCGCGCCGATCAACGCTTTCCGCGCAGGCGCCGTCGGTGGCGGACCTGACCGGGATGACCGCCTCGGGCAGTTATCTCGCCGCCCGCCACGCCGGCCAGCAACGCGACGCGGCGGCAGCCGCCGCGTTCTACCGTGAGGCGCTCAAGTACGACCGCAATAACGGCGACCTGCTCGACCGCACTTTCCTCTCGCTTCTGGTCGACGGCGACATCGATGAATCGGTGAAATACGCCGAGCGCATCGCGCAGGCCGACAAGAGCGACCGCGTCGCCGAACTGGTGCTCGGCGTGCACGCGATCAAGCATAAGCAATACGGTGCCGCGCGCCGCGACCTGGCGCAGTCGATCCGCGGCCCGATCACCGATCTGACCGCGACACTGCTCACGGCCTGGTCGCTCTATGGCTCCGGCGACGCCAAGGCCGCGGTGGCGGCGATCGATCGCCTGGCGGGTCCCGATTGGTACGCGATATTCAAGGACCTGCACGCCGGACATGATCTACGATCTCGCCGGCAATCAAGAAGGAAGCGGGCAAGCGTTTCGAGCGCGCCTACAAGCTCGACCCCTCGGCGCTGCGCGTGGTCGAAGCCTATGGCAGCTGGCTGTCGCGCAACGCGCAAGCCAAGGATGCGCGCGCGCAAGGTATTCTCCGAGTTTCAACAAGGTGCTGCCGGACCATCCGCTGATCACCGAGGCGCTTGCGAAGCTGCCGGCCGCTCCGGCCAGTCCGGCCGCCGCGCCTGAAAAGCGCAGCGAGGAACCGCCGATGCGGGCCGATCATTTGATGGTCATGGGCGTGACCGGAGCCGACGTGAAAACGTTGCAGGGCAAACTCGGCATCTCGACCGACGGCGTATTCGGCCGGCAGACCTATCATGCGGTGCGCGAATTCCAGGATCGCAGTGGACTGCATGTCGACGGCATCGTCGGTCCGACCACGGCGGCGAAACTTAACGCCAGCAGCGCCAAGGTTGCGACGGCGTCGGGCGGCGAACAACCGCGCGCCGGCGGCGAACTGCCGCGGCTGGTGGAGTCGGCGCAGGCCGGCGCCGCCGAAGCGCTGTACGGGCTCGGCGCTTCGCTCGGCCGCCGCGGCGGCGAGGATCTCGGCCTCGTCTATCTGCAGCTTTCGCTGTATCTCGAGCCGGACCATCCGCTGGCGCTGCTCTCGCTCGCCGATCTCTATGAATCGCTGAAGAAGCCGGAGCTGGCGATCAAGGTCTACGAGCGCATTCCGGCGAATTCGCCGCTGCATCGCAACGCCGCCATCCAGATGGCGACCGATCTCGATGCGCTCGACCGCTCGGACGAGGCCGAAAAACATCTCGACCGCGCTGATCAAGGAGCATCCGGACGATCTCGAAGCGATCATGGCGCTCGGCAATGTCCTGCGCGGGCACAAGAAGTTCGCCGAATGCGCCGACGTCTATTCGCAGGCGCGTCGCCGCGCTGCCACATCCGGTGAAGGCCAACTGGGTGCTCTTCTATTTCCGCGGCATCTGCTACGAGCGCTCGCATCAATGGCCGAAGGCGGAAGCCGATCTGAAGAAGGCGCTCGAACTGTTCCCCGAGCAGCCGCACGTGCTCAATTATCTCGGCTATTCCTGGATCGATCAGGGCGTGCACCTCGACGACGGCATGGCGATGATCAAACGCGCCGTGCAGCAGCGGCCGGACGACGGCTACATCGTCGACTCGCTCGGCTGGGCCTATTTCCGCATCGGCAATTACGAAGAAGCGGTGAAGCAGCTCGAGCGCGCGATCGAGCTCAAGCCGGAAGATCCGACCATCAACGACCATCTCGGCGACGCCTATTGGCGCATCGGCCGCACGCTCGAGGCCAAGTTCCAGTGGGCGCATGCGCGCGACCTCAAGCCCGATCCGGAGGATCTGCCGAAGATCGAGGCCAAACTGAAGGACGGGTTGCCGGACGAGACCTCCTCGCAAGCCAAGGCCGGCAAGAAGAGCGGCGACGGCGGCTAGCGTCTCGATGGCGGCCGTCGAAGCTTCTAACGTCGAGGCGGCGCCCGCCAAGATCAATCTCACCTTGCGCGTGCTCGGCCGCCGTCGCGACGGCTATCACGAGCTGGAAAGCCTGGTCGCCTTCGCCGATGCCGGCGATACGTTGCAACTGCGCACCGGCGCCCCGCTTGGTCTGGAGATCGACGGCCCTTACGCCGCGGTTTGTGGCGCGCCGAGCGATAACCTCGTGATCAAGGCCGCGGCCGCGCTCGCCGCGCGGGTTGCAGGACTGAAATTAGGCCACTTCGTTCTCAGCAAAGAACTGCCGGTTGCCGCCGGCATCGGCGGCGGTTCGGCGGACGCAGCGGCCGCTTTGCGCCTGCTCGTGCACGCCAATCGGCAAATCTTTGCCCACATCGATTTTAGCGACCCCCGTGTGCGTGAGGCGGCGATTGCCGTGGGCGCCGACGTGCTGGTCTGCCTCGATGGAAAGCCGCGCATCATGCGCGGCATCGGCGACGAACTCTCCGCGCCGCTCGATCTGCCGCAGCTTCCCGCGCTGCTGGTCAACCCGGGGTTGGCGCTTCCGACGCGCGACGTTTTCGCCAAGTTCGCCGGTAAATTCGCCAGCGCGGCGCCTGCTGCACCAGTGCCGCGTGAGCGCGCCGACCTGCTGACATGGCTTGCCGGGCAGGGCAATGACCTTACACAAGCGGCCATTGCCTGCGTGCCGGCCATCGCGAACGTGCTCGAAGCTCTGGCCGCATGGCCGGGCGTGCGGCTTGCCCGCATGTCGGGGTCGGGGCCGACCTGCTTTGCGCTCTTTGCCTCGGCGGGCGAGGCCGAAAAGGCTACGCGGCAACTCAAGGCCGCCCAGCCGGGCTGGTGGGTTCATTGCGGCCGCATCGTCGGGCGCCCATAATTTTACCGCCATTATGCGCAACGGTTGCCGCATCGGGGATTTGCCGATAGGCCGCAGGCGACGGAGGAACTAATGCAACTCAGGTGGATCGCGATCGTGCTCGCGGCTCTGGCAGTCGCCGCTGCCCAGCCGGCCGAGGCGAGCAAAGCGCATCACGGCAAGCGTCACACGCAAATTGCCAAGGTGCAGTGCCGCGATACCGCGCGGCAGTTCTCCTGGGGCTTCTTGTGGGATTTCGACCGCGCGCCGCGCTGGAACGGCTGCTCGCCGCCGGTTTATGAAGACGGCCGCTTCGTCGGCCAGGACCCGGATCCCTATATCCGCCTCATGTTGAGGCGCAATCCGAAAACCGGCAACTACCCCGATTATTGATCCGCAAGTCGGCGCCTCGCCGGCGGCCGTTTGCGGTCTCGAGCCCATCCAAATTCAGTCGCGCAAGAACGCCGTGTAGGTCCAGAAGAATGAGACCGACGCATAGGACAGGACAAAGATCGCGGCCATGGCAAGCGGCGCCGGGCCTGGATCGATCGGCATCCCAATTGCGTTCATGATAAGCGCAATAACGGTCAGTACACCAATTGCATTCATGACGTATCCGCGAAGCGGAAATTTTTGATCGGGGATCGTCGCTTTTCTTCGAATTGGATAAGTAACGAGCCACGGCACCAATACTGCGAGCATGATGACGCTCGAGATCCGCCACACCAAAGCCTCAGGCACTCCGCAGATGGCGAGTGTCGGCGCCAGCATCGCGAATGCGGTGGCGGTCAGGCCCAACTCGGTGAACAACCTGGTAATCAGCACATGGAACGGCGAGAGCGGCTTGCCGGTGGCCTGGTGAAGGACGACCACGATCGACGTGAAGCCGACAAACGCCATGGCTAAAGCCGCCAGGGCATAAAAATAGCCCGCGCCCGGTAATTCCATTGTTGAAAATCCCGCCCCGAGGTCCGACACGATGGAACGACAGAGACGCTAGCGTCAAGCGCGGCGCGCGCAATCCAATCGAAGGAATTCAGACGGCTAACGGCGCTAATGCGCGCGCGCGATGCAGAAAGCGACTGATTCTTCCAAAGCCGTCTTGATCGCCGAGGAAGGCACCAAAGCCAGCGCGTCAGTGGCGATCGAGCCGTAGTGGCGCGCGCGGCCGACCGTGTCCTCGATGGCGTGGTGGCTTGCGCCATCAGCGCCATCGCCTCGTCGAGATCGCCGTCTTGGATGTCGCCCTCACCGAGCGTGCGGTTCCAGAACGCGCGCTCGCTCGCCGAGCCGCGGCGGAACGACAGCACTACCGGCAGCGTGATCTTGCCCTCGCGGAAATCGTCGCCCACATTCTTGCCGAGCTTGGCGGATTTGCCGCCGTAGTCGAGCGCGTCGTCGATCAATTGGAAGGCGATGCCGAGATTCATGCCGAACGAACGGCAGGCGGCGAGCTCCGCCTTAGTCTTTCACCGCCAGCGCCGGGCCGACCTCGCAGGCGGCGGCGAACAGCTCGGCGGTCTTGGCGCGGATCACCGCCAAATATTCGTCTTCGTTGGTGGCGGTGTTCTTGGCGGCGCCGAGCTGCATCACTTCGCCCTCGGCGATCACCGCGGCGGCCGAGGAAAGAATATCGAGCGCGTGCAGATTGCCGACCTCGACCATCATCTTGAACGCCTGGCCGAGCAGGAAGTCGCCGACCAAGACGCTCGCCTCGTTGCCCCACAGCATGCGCGCGGCGAGCTTGCCGCGACGCATGTCGCTCTCGTCGACCACGTCGTCGTGCAGCAGCGTTGCCGTGTGCATGAACTCGACCGCGGCGGCGAGCTTGATATGGCCGTCGCCGGAATAGCCGGCGAGTTTAGCCATGGCCAGCGTCAGCATCGGCCGCAGCCGCTTGCCGCCGGATGAAATCAGGTGGTTGGCCACCTCCGGGATCATGGTCACGTCGGAGCCGGTGCGCGCCAGGATGGCCGCGTTGACTCGCTCCATATCCGATGCCACCAGTTCAGCGAGGCGCTCGAGCGAAGCGTCTTGCGGACTTTCGAATGGAACGATGACGGCCAAAACACGCCCCTCGGTCATGAACTTGCGCGAGCATAGAAACGCTGCGTTAACGGGGCAAGTGCGTTAGATTGTACCGCCTCGAAAAGACAAGGCGGACTGGCCAAGGGGGCCCGGATTGGCGACACGAATGGCAAGCTCAGCCGCGCCCGAATCGGGCCGTCTCGACCGCTATAAGATCGCGGTCCTAATGCCTTGCTATAACGAGGAAGTGGCGGTCGCCAAGGTGGTCAAGGACTTCCGCGCCGCGCTGCCCTCGGCCGCCATTTTCGTATTCGACAACAATTCGACGGATAATACGGCGGCCGCCGCGCGTGCTGCCGGTGCCGAGGTTTTCGCCGAGAAGCACCAGGGTAAGGGCTTCGTGGTGCGGCGCATGTTCACCGACGTGGAGGCCGACGTCTACGTGCTGGTCGACGGCGACGCCACCTACCACGCGCCGAGCGCGCCGGCGATGATTGCGCGCCTGCTCGAGGGGCGGCTCGACATGGTGGTGGGCAACCGGGTCGATCGCGATCTTGCCGCCTACCGCGCCGGCCATCGCGCCGGCAACTGGCTGCTCACCTCGGTCGTCGCCAGCGTGTTCGGGCCGAGCTTCAAGGACATGTTGTCGGGCTACCGCGTATTCTCGCGCCGCTTCGTGAAGTCGTTCCCCGTGTTGTCGGGCGGCTTCGAGATCGAGACCGAGCTCACCATCCACGCGCTCGAACTGGGACTGCCGGTGGCGGAAGTCGACACGCCCTATTACGCACGGCCGGAAGGCTCGGCCTCAAAGCTCAACACTTGGCGCGACGGTCTGCGCATCCTGCGCACTATCGTACGCTTCTATCGCGCCGAACGGCCGATGCCGTTTTTCACTGGCGTCGGTCTGGCGCTGGCGATTGCTTCGGTCGGCTTCGCCATCCCGATTTTCGTCACCTATTTCGAGACCGGCCTGGTGCCGCGGCTGCCGACCGCCGTCCTGTCGACCGGCTTGATGCTGCTCGCCTTCCTGACTGTCGCCATCGGGCTGGTGCTCGATACGGTCACGCGCGGCCGGCGCGAGATGAAACTGCTCGCTTATCTTTCACACCGCGCGCCCGGCGAAGAGCGGCGGCGCGGTTAGTTCGATCCGACAAATTTGGTTTTGCATCCATGCGCGAACTCGTCCGCACCAACGACATGGTTCTGATCTCGGCCGTGGTGGCGCTGCTCGAGGGCGCCGGCATTCGTCATATGGTGCTCGACCAGAACATGAGCGTACTGGAAGGCTCGCTCGGCATGTTGCCGAGACGCATCCTGGTCGCGGAAGGCTATGAACTGCTCGGCGCGGCAACTGTTGCAGGATGCCGGGCTCGGCAAGGAGCTGCGGCCGGATGACAACTGATGTCGTCGAAACCAGCGAAGATGCCGTGCTCGGCGGCCGCTTGCGGCTGCGCCAGCCGCTTTCCGGCCATCGCGTCGGCCACGACGCGATCCTGCTCGCCGCGGCGACCGGCGGACGCGCCGGCGAACACGCGGTCGATCTCGGCGCCGGCGTCGGCGCGGCGGGGTCTGGCGCTGGCGGCGCGCGTTGCGGGCCTCAAGGTCACGCTGGTCGAGATCGATGCGGATTTAAGCGCGCTTGCCGCCGGCAATGCGCGGCTCAATCACTTGGACGACCGCGTGCGTGCGGTCACAGCCGATGCGGAGGATGCCGCTGCGCTCGCCGCTGCCGGCCTAGCGGCCGGCAGCGCCGACCGCGTGCTGATGAACCCGCCGTTCCACGACGCCACGCGGCAGAACCTGTCGCCCGATCCGCGCCGGCGGCTGGCTTATGCAGCCTCGCCCGGCCTATTGCCGCGCTGGGTCGCAAGCGCGGCGCTCGCTGCTCAAGCCGCGCGGCGTGCTGACGCTGATCTGGCGTGCCGACTGCGCTCGACGAGGTGCGGGCCGCGCTCGCGGCGCAGTTCGGCGATATCGGCGTGCTGCCGGTCTATCCGCGCCCCGATGCGCCGGCGATTCGCGTGTTGGTGCGCGCGGTGAAAGTCCGGCGGCGGCGACGGCGCGACTTTTCCGGGCCTTGTCCTCAACGACAAAGACGGCAAGCCGAGCGCGGCGGCGGAGGCCGTACTGCGCGGCGGGGAGACGCTCACTCTTACCGAAATCTAAATGCGGGCCGAACTGCCTAGGATTTGCGCCGCCCCGGCACGAAATCGCGCCAACGCCGTGCGACGAACTGACGTCGCATGCGGGTCAAGCTTTCGTCGTCGAGATGCGAAAGCCCAATAATGCCGCCGATCAGCAGGAACAGAATGGTCAGCTTGGGATCCATCGATCCGCCTCTTGCAAAAGCCGCCACGAACTGACGGCGCTCATCGCATTGCAAAAAGCATTTCCAAGTTAAAAATTGGGCAAATTGTTGAGGATTTCAAGGGCAGCGACAAAGAATTTACTGCAATGCACCGATATTTCTATGGCGTATATCATGCCGCACCCGAGGCTTTGACTTGGGTTCCAATGATGCCTAACTGCCCGCCATGGCCACCGCCGCAACCCAACCAATGCCGAATATCCTCAAACGACCGCTCGAGCTTTTGGGCAGGCTGGTGCCCGCGCGTTTCCGCCCCGACATTCCGGTGGTGCCGGTGGTGCGGCTGGCCGGCGTCATCGGCGTCAGTTCGCCGTTGCGGCCCGGGCTGATGCTGTCGTCGGCCGCCCGCTCGCTGGAGCGGGCTTTCTCGGTGCGCAACGCGCGCGCGGTGGCGCTGATCGTCAACTCGCCCGGCGGCTCGCCGGCGCAGTCGCATTTGATCTTCCGCCGCATCCGCCAACTGGCCGACGGAAAAGAAGCTGCCGGTCCTCGCCTTTGTCGAGGACGTCGGCGCTTCCGGCGGCTACATGCTGGCTTGCGCCGCCGACGAGATCATCTGCGATCAATTTTCCATCGTCGGCTCGATCGGCGTGGTCGGCGGCTCGTTCGGCTTCCCCAAGCTGATGGAAAAGCTCGGCGTCGAGCGCAGGCTCTACACCGCCGGCGAGCGCAAGGTGATGCTCGATCCGTTCCTGCCGGAAAAGCCGGAGGACGTGAAACGCATCAAGGCGATCCAGAAGGACATCCACGAGCACTTCATCGCCCTGGTCAAGGAACGCCGCGGGCGGCAAGCTCAAGGGCGCCGACAAGACGCTGTTCTCCGGCGAGTTCTGGACCGCGCCGAAGGCGATCGACCTGGGGCTTGCCGACAGCATCGGCGATCTGCGCTCGACGTTGCGCGAACGCTACGGCGAGAAGGTGCGCACGCCGCTGATCGCGGCCGACCGCAGCCTGTTCGGCCGCCGCATTCCGGGCGTCGGCGCGCTCGAAAGCGCTGGCGCGCCAAGGGTGGCCTCGCCGGCGATCTGATATCGGCGCTGGAAGAGCGGGCGCTGTGGGGCCGCTACGGATTGTAAACTAAGGCGCCGGGCGGCCGGTTCGTGAACAATCGGTAGGCCGCGAAATCGCCTTGATTGATCGGAACAATCATCCCAGCATTTTTGATGAGGTGCCGCCATGCCCCCGTTCCTGCTCTCGCCGCTTGTGAAATGGTCGCTCGTCGCGCTCGGCGGCGGCATGGTCGTGCACTGGGTGGTCAAGGAAGCGCGCCGGATCAACGAGGAGCTCGATGCGGCCAAGCGCGTGCGGGTGCCTATTTCCGATAGGGAAAACCGGCCGACTTTGCGGCGCGATCCAGCGACCGGCGAATATCGTCTTTAAATCGTTGTTCGAATGAGGCTCAGGCGGGGCTGCCGCTTAGCGGCGGGCGGCGTGCGGGTCGTTGGTGACGAGGGCGCCGAGGAACAACACGGCAAACGCCAGTCCGATCAGTTCGAAGGCCAACATTGTTATTCTCCGTCGGTTGCGATTATTGGTCGTTCGGCCTTCGGTTCCGGTTCAAAATCCCGTAAATGTTTACCGGCTTGACCCCCTATGGTGCCGCCGATAGGGTCCAAGCTCCTTCTTGTGCTTAAGAATTCTGTAAGTAAAACAATGGCTGAAGCCGGCCGTTCTCGCCAGTGTCGAGCCAAGACAACCTGGACCCGAAGCGCTCGTTCCAGGGGCTTATTCTTGCGCTGCAGCAGTATTGGGCGGCCTGGGGCTGCGTCATCTTGCAGCCCTACGACATGGAAGTGGGGGCCGGCACCTTCCACCCGGCGACCACGCTGCGCGCGCTCGGGCCCAAGCCCTGGAACGCGGCTTACGTGCAGCCCTCGCGCCGGCCGAAAGACGGCCGCTATGGCGAGAACCCCAACCGGCTGCAGCACTACTACCAGTTCCAGGTGATCCTGAAGCCGTCGCCGCCCGACATCCAGGAGCTCTATCTTAATTCGCTGAAAGTCATCGGCATCGATTCGAAGCTGCACGACATCCGTTTTGTCGAGGACGACTGGGAAAGCCCGACGCTCGGCGCCTGGGGGCTCGGCTGGGAGTGCTGGTGCGACGGCATGGAGGTGTCGCAGTTCACTTACTTCCAGCAGGTCGCCGGCTTCGAATGCTCGCCGGTTTCCGGCGAACTCACTTACGGGCTCGAGCGCCTCGCCATGTATGTGCAGGGCGTCGACCGCGTGTTCGATCTTAATTTCAACGGCCGCACCGACGACAAGAAGCGTGACCTATGGCGACGTATTCCTGCAGGCCGAGCAGGAATATTCGCGGCACAATTTCGAATTCGCCGACACCGCCATGCTGTTCGAGCAGTTCAAGATGGCGGAAGCCGCCTGCCAGAAGTATCTCGCCGATGGCTGGAGCGCCGACCGCAAGCATCACGCGATGGCGCTGCCGGCCTACGACCAGTGCATCAAGGCGAGCCACGTGTTCAATCTGCTCGACGCGCGCGGCGTGATCTCGGTGACCGAGCGGCAGAGCTATATTTTGCGCGTGCGCGAACTGGCCAAAGGCTGCGGCGCGGCCTGGCTGGCGACCGAAGGCGGGGGCGCGTCGTGACCAAACCGCGTATCTTGCGGCAGGCTTCGGTCCTCTATGCCGGCAACTTGCGCGACACGCTTGCTTACTGGCGCGACAGTCTCGGCTTTGATGTCCATGGCACTTTCGGCGAGCCTCCGGTATTCGCCATCATGGAATACGGCAATGCCTTCGCGATGCTCAAGCAGGCGCCGGCGGGGCACGCGATCGCTCCCTATTCGGAGATCAGCGAGGGAATCTGGAACGCCTATTTCTGGGTCGACGACGTCGAGACTCTGTTCGCCGATCTGAAGAAACGCGGCGCGACCGTCGACTACGGCCTGTGCGATCAATTCTACGGTGTGCGGGAATTCGCCGAGCACGATCTCGACCGGCAGAGCATCGGCTTTGGCCAGGTGCTGGCAAAGACATGAGGTGGAACCCATGAGCGAACCCGAAATCGGCGGGCGCGAGCCGGTGACCGTCGAGGTTGCGGCCGGCGAGACCTATTGGTGGTGCCGCTGCGGCCGCTCGCAGACGCAGCCGTTCTGCGACGGCTCCCATAAAGTGACCGATTTCACGCCGCTGGAGTGGACCGCCAAACGCGCCGGGCCAGCGCAATTTCTGCACCTGCAAGCGCACCAAGACCCCGCCGTTCTGCGACAACAGCCATTTGAAGCTATAGTCGAACCTTTCCACGGGGCGATTCGACGAACACTCATGCTGCTCTGGATCATCCTCGCCGTCGTCGCGGCGGCCGTCGTGTTCATGCGATCATCGTGTTCAACCAATTGGTGCGCACGCGCCAGATGGCGAACGAGGCGTGGAGCGGCATCGACGTGCAGCTCAAGCGGCGCTCCGACCTCGTCCCCAATCTGGTGGAAACCGTGAAGGTTTATGCCGCGCACGAGCGCACGACGCTCGAGGAGGTGACCGAACTGCGCAGCCGGGCGAGCGCCGTACCGCAGGGCGACGTCGCCGGCGCGCGCCCAGGCCGAGGGCGCGCTTTCGGGCGCGCTCGGCCGGCTGTTCGCGCTCGCCGAGAATTACCCCGACCTCAAGGCGAGTAACAATTTTCTCGAATTGCAGAAGCAGCTCAGCGATCTCGAGAACGAATTGCAGATGGCGCGCCGCTACTACAACGGCGCGGTGCGCAATCTCAACGTGCTGGTGCAGTCTTTCCCGAGCAATCTGATTGCCGGGGTGCTCGGCTTCACCCAGCGCGACTATTTCGAACTTAGCGATCCCGCCGACCGCGCCGCGCCGCAGGTCGAATTGGCGCCGCGATGAAGGCGCTCTGGCGCATCGTCTTGCTGGCCGGCGCGCTCGCCGCCGCCGCGCCCGCCACCGCCGCCGAAGTTATCCATTCATTCAATTCGAATGTCAGCGTTGCCAAGGACGGTGAGCTCACCGTCACCGAGACTGTTCGCGTGCAGGCGGAAGGGCGGGAAATTAGGCACGGCATTTACCGCGATTTTCCGACGACCTTCCGCGACGCCGGCGGTACCGTGCGCGAAGTGACCTTCAGCGTTCTCGGCGTCACCCGCGACGGCCAACCGGAGTCCTATCACACCGAACGCAAGAACAACTTCATCCGCATTTATGCCGGCAAAAAGGACACCTTCGTTTCGCGCGGCGAACACACTTATGTTTTCCGCTATCGCACCGGACGGCAAATCCGCTGGTTCGACGGCAAGGCGGAGCTCAATTGGAACGTCACCGGCAATTTCTGGCGCTTCCCGATCTACGAGGCGACCTATCAACTGCATCTGGTCGGCAGCGCGGGCCCTGTGCGCTGGACCGCCTATACCGGCCGGCTCGGCGCGCGCGGCATCGATTGGCGGGGCAATATCGGCGTCCTCGGCACTCTCACTGTGGCAACCACACGGCGCCTCGCGCCGGGCGAAGGCCTCACGGTGGTTGCCGCGCTGCCCGCAAGCGCGGTCGAGCCGCCCAGCGCGAGCGATCTTTTGTGGTACCGGTTGTTCGACAACCGCCACTGGATTTTCGGCGGCGCCGGCTTCCTGGTGGTTCTGATCTACTACTTCGTCGCCTGGGAAGCGGTCGGCCGCGATCCCAAACGCGGCATTGTCATCCCACTGTTCCACCCGCCGCAGGGCATTTCGCCGGCGCTCGCCAATTACATCCACAATTGGGGGCTCACGCGCGAGAAATGGCGCGCCTTCACCGCCGCCCGCTTGTCGCTGGCGGTGCAGCGGCCTGGTCCGGTTTGACAACAAAGACGGTGCGCTGACGCTGAAAACGACCGGGAAGCAGCCGGAGGGCGGCTTCACCGGCCTGCCGCCCGGCGAGCGCGCGATTTATAGTTGGGTCGATGTTGGAGGCAGCGCCATCATCGACAAAGCGCATGGCGAGGCCGTCGCCAAGGTCGGCACCGCGTTCACCGCCAGCATCGTGGCGGAAAACAAGCAATCGCTTCTTCCGCCGCAATCTCGGCTATGTAGCTATCGGCGTGGCCATGACGGCCGCCGTGGTGGCCGGCATCATCGGTTTTGGCGGCTTGCACGACCAGGATATTTCCATCCTGGTGGTGCTCTGCTTTGGCGGCTTCATGCTCGGCGTGTTCGTGCTGCCGCTGCTGCAATCGCTGTTCGGCGGCGCGGCAAAAGCCGCCGTGCTGGTGCGCGCCGTCATGTCGCTCGCTTTCATCGTCATCTTCGTGTCGATCATCTTCAGTTCCATGCCGGGCATTCTGCGCAGCCTCTCCGGCGGCGCCTTGCCGTTTCTGCAATCGCTGATGACCGGCAATCCGTTTCCCTTCGTCCTGGTGACGGCCTTCACCGCGATCAACGGGCTGTTCATCTACCTGATGCGGGCGCCGACCGCGCTCGGCCGCCCGATCATGGATCAACTCGACGGCTTCAGGCTTTATCTCGAGACCGCGGAAGCCGACCGCCTCAACATGCAGGGCGCGCCGGAAATCACCGCCGAACGGTTCGAGGCGCTCTTGCCCTACGCGGTCGCGCTCGACGTGGAGAAACCCTGGGCGAAGGCATTCGAAGCGGCGCTGCGCCGCGCGCATCCGGAAGATGCCGACCCCATGCGGCACTATCAGCCGGGCTGGGGCAGCGGCTACGTCTGGTCCGGCAGCGATTTCGGCAGCGCGGTGTCCTCGTCGGTCGATAGCATGACCAGCGGCCTCGCCAGCGCCGTGCCGGTCTCCTCCGGCTCGTCGGGCTTCTCCGGCGGCGGCGGATCGGGTGGCGGTGGCGGCGGTGGCGGTGGGGGAGGCTGGTAGCCCGCCGTTGCCATGGGTGACATTGCCGAGCCCGCTTGCTAGGCAGGCCCCGCATCCACGTCCTCACGCCTTGGCCGCCATGCCCGATCTCCTGCTCGAATTCCTGTCCGAAGAAATCCCCGCCCGCATGCAGGCGCGCGCCGCCGAGGATTTGAAGAAAATCGTCACCGACCGGCTGGTCGCGGCGGGCCTCGTCTACGAAGGCGCCAAGGCCTTCGCCACGCCGCGCCGGCTCGCGCTGTCGGTGCACGGCGTGCCGGTGCGCCAGCCCGACATGCAAGGAAGAAAAGAAGGGCCCGCGCGTCGGCGCGCCGCAGAGCGCCATCGCCGGGTTTCTGAAAGCGGCCGGCTTGCAGTCGATCGAGCAGGCCAAGGTGCAGCCCGACAAGAAGGGCGACTTCTACGTCGCGACGATCGAGAAGCAGGGCAGGCCCGCGCTCGACGTTCTGGCGGAGATGATCCCCGAGGTGGTGCGCTCGTTCCCCTGGCCGAAGTCGATGCGCTGGGGCAGCGGCAGGCTCGCCTGGGTGCGGCCGCTGCATTCGATCATCGCCACCTTCGGGCCGGAGACCGAGGAGCCGGACGTCGTGCCGTTCGAGGTCGACGGCATCGCCGCCGGCGACTTAACGCGCGGCCACCGCTTCATGGCGCCGGCGCCGTTCAAGGTGCGCCGCTTCGACGACTACCTCGTCAAGCTCGAAGCGGCCAAGGTGGTGCTCGACCCGGCGCGGCGCGCCGACATGATCCTCACCGACGCCAAGAATCTCGCCTTCGCGCAAGGCTTCGAGCTGTTGGAGGATCGCCGGTCTGCTCGCCGAGGTCGCCGGCCTGGTGGAATGGCCGGTAACGTTGATGGGTTCGTTCGACGCGACGTACCTCGCGATTCCCGAGGAGGTAATCCGCGCCACCATCCGCAACAACCAGAAATGCTTCGTGCTGCGCGACACGGCGACCGCCAAGCTGACCAACAAGTTCATTCTGGTCGCCAATATGGAAGCCTCCGACGGCGGCAAGTGCGATCGTCGCCGGCAACGAGCGGGTGATCCGCGCGCGGCTGTCCGACGCCAAGTTTTTCTACGACACCGACCTGAAGACGCGGCTGGAAGACCGGCTGCCGAAATTCGGCTCAATCGTGTTCCACGAAAAGCTCGGCAGCCAGGCCGAGCGCATCGCGCGCATCGTCGCGCTCGCGGGACAGTTTGCGTCGGTCGTCGGCGCCGACCAGACCAAGGCCGAGCGCGCGGCGCTTTTGTGCAAGGCCGATTTGCTGACCGATGTGGTCGGCGAATTCCCCGAGTTGCAAGGGCTGATGGGCCGCTACTACGCCGAGGCGCAGAACGAGGACGAAGCGGTCGCCCACGCCATCGAAGACCACTACCGGCCGAAGGGGCCCGACGACCTGGTGCCCGCCGATCCGGTGGCGATTGCGGTGGCGCTTGCCGACAAGATCGATACTCTGGTCGGCTTCTGGGCGATCGACGAGAAGCCGACCGGCTCCAAGGACCCTTACGCGCTGCGCCGCGCGGCGCTCGGCGTCATCCGCATCGTCATCGAAAACGAATTGCGGCTGCCGTTGCGCATGCCGCTGTGGCGGCAGTTCGGCACAGTGGTCCGCGACGAGACGCTGAGCGAGGCGATCCACGCGCTGCATCCGATCCAGGAGCAGATCGTCGAACTGAGCGCGACCGACATCGAGCTCGCCATGAAGCTAGAAGTCCTGGTCGCGGCGAAGGAGCGGCGCCTGACCGGGCCGGTGCTGGTGCAGGCGCATTCTTTTCTTAAGCAGACGCACGATTTGCTCGCCTTCTTCGCCGACCGCCTCAAGGTGCATCCTGCGCGAGGACGGCGCGCGGCACGATCTGGTCGATGCCGTGTTCGCGCTCGGAGGCCAGGACGATCTACTGATGGTGGTGCGCCGGGTCGAGGCGCTCGGCAAATTCCTCGACAGCGACGACGGCAAGAACCTGCTCGCCGGCGTCAAGCGCGCCTCCAATATCCTGCGCATCGAGGAAAAGAAGGACGGCAAAAGCTACACCGGCGCGCCTGATGCGAAGCGTCTCGTGGTGCCGGAAGAAAAAGCGCTGGCCGAAGCGATTGCCGTCGCCAAGAAAGACGCCGCCGCCGCCGTCGCCAAGGAGGATTTCGCCGCCGCCATGAGCGCTATGGCGAAATTGCGTCCCACGGTCGACGCCTTCTTCGAAAAGGTCACCGTCAACGTGGACGACGGCGCTTTGCGCGAAAACCGGTTGAAGCTGCTCAATGAAATTCGCGAAGCCACCCGCGCGGTCGCCGATTTTTCCAAGATCGAGGGCTGAATTTTCTTCACCTCGCCGCGTAACAACGAGGCAGGGGAAAGAATGATGGAACTCTTCGCCGCCCCCGCCGTTGCATCACTACGGTCAACGCCAGGGGGACACCGTCATGGTCATCGGCATCGGTCATCTGCAGCCCATCATCGCGCTCGCCGCCGGTATCGCGATCCTGATCATCCCGCGCCTGCTCAATTACATCGTCGCGGCCTACTTGATCGTGGTCGGCGTGCTTGGCCTCGGACTTATCCATTAGGTTGAAAAGCGGGCTTGCGTCGGGGCGCCTGGGGGTGCTTTTAGGGGCCGCAAGACCCGCGCCCCAAGATTTTTTGACCCATGGCTCAACGAAAATCCCGCGTTCTCGCTAAGTTCAAAAAACAGGCAATCCGTGAGGCCCGCAGGCCCAAGCCGGTGGCGCGCCGCAGCGCGACCAAATGGGTTTATGGTTTCGGCGACGGCCGCGCCGAGGGCAAGGCGTCTATGCGCAATCTCTTGGGCGGCAAGGGCGCGGGGCTCGCCGAAATGGCCAATCTCGGCCTGCCGGTGCCGCCCGGCTTCACCATCACCACCGAGGTCTGCACTTACTATTACGCCAATAAGCAACAATACCCGAAAGAGCTGCGCGGCCAGGTCGAGAAGGCCTTGGCGCAGATCGGGCGAATCGCCGGCAAGATTTTCGGCGACAAGGAAAACCCGCTGCTGGTGTCGGTGCGCTCCGGCGCCCGCGCGTCGATGCCCGGCATGATGGACACCGTGCTCAATCTCGGCCTCAACGACGAGACGGTGGAGGCGCTGGCGAAAAAATCCGGCGACCGCCGTTTCGCCTATGACAGCTACCGGCGCTTCATCACCATGTATTCCGACGTCGTGCTCGGCGTCGGCCACGAGCATTTCGAGGAATTGCTCGACCATCACAAGGAGCGGCAAGGCTATTCGCTCGACACCGACCTCACGGCCGACGATTGGGCGGAACTGGTCGAGCGCTACAAGAAGCGCCTGCTCGAGCAGCGCGGCGAGCCGTTCCCGCAGGACCCGCACGAGCAGTTATGGGGCGCCATCGGCGCGGTGTTCGGCTCCTGGATGAACCAGCGCGCCAACACCTACCGCCGCCTGCACAACATTCCGGAAAGCTGGGGCACCGCGGTCAACGTGCAGGCCATGGTGTTCGGCAACATGGGCGACACCTCGGCGACTGGCGTTGCCTTCACGCGTAACCCTTCCACCGGCGAGAAGAAGCTTTACGGCGAATTCCTCATCAACGCGCAGGGCGAGGACGTGGTCGCCGGCATCCGCACGCCGCAGGAAATCAGCGAGGCCGCGCGCATCGAGGCCGGCTCCGACAAGCCGTCGATGGAAGCGACGCTGCCCAAGGCCTATGGCGAGCTCAAGCGCATCTACAATGCGCTCGAGCGTCACTACCGCGACATGCAGGACCTCGAATTCACCGTCGAGCAAGGCAGGCTGTGGATGCTGCAGACCCGCTCCGGCAAGCGCACCGCCAAGGCGGCGCTGCGCATCGCGGTCGAACTCGCCAACGAAGGCCTGATCACCAAGAACGAAGCGGTGCTGCGGGTCGATCCGCTGGCGCTCGACCAGCTCCTGCATCCGACCATCGACCCGCGCGCGCACCGCCGCGTGATCGCCACCGGCCTGCCGGCCTCGCCGGGTGCGGCCTCCGGCGAGATCGTGTTTTCGTCCGACGAGGCAGCCCAACTCAAGGCCGACGGACGCAAGGTGATCCTGGTGCGCGTGGAAACCTCGCCGGAGGACATTCACGGCATGCACGCCGCCGAAGGCATCCTCACCACCCGCGGCGGCATGACCTCGCATGCCGCGGTGGTGGCGCGCGGCATGGGCAAGCCTTGCGTCTCCGGCGCCGGTTCGCTGCGCGTCGATTACGCCGCCGGCACACATGACCGCCGGCGGGCAAACGTTCAAAAAAGGCGATCTCATTACCGTCGACGGTTCGACCGGCCAAGTATTGGCCGGCAAGGTCGACATGATCGAGCCGCAGCTCTCCGGCGAGTTCTCCACGCTGATCGGCTGGGCCGACAAGGTGCGCAAGCTCGGCGTGCGCGCCAATGCCGACACGCCGGCCGACGCCAAGGCCGCAGTGCGCTTCGGCGCCGAGGGCATCGGGCTCTGCCGCACCGAACACATGTTCTTCGACGAAGACCGCATCCAGGCGGTGCGCGAGATGATCCTTGCCGACGACGAGAAGTCGCGCCGTGGTGCGCTGGCCAAGCTGTTGCCGATGCAGCGCGCCGATTTCGTCGAACTGTTCGAGATCATGCAGGGCAGGCCGGTAACCATCCGCCTGCTCGATCCGCCGCTGCACGAATTCCTGCCGCATGGCGACAAGGAAATCGCCGAAGTCGCCGCCGCAATGGGAGCCGACCCGAAGAAACTTGCCGACGCGCGCGCAGGAACTCGCCGAATTCAATCCGATGCTCGGCTTCCGCGGCTGCCGCATCGCCATCGCCTATCCGGAAGTTGCCGAGATGCAGGCGCGCGCGATTTTCGAGGCGGCGGTCGAGGCGGCCAAGCGCACCGGCAAACCGGTCGCCCCGGAAGTGATGGTGCCGCTGATCGCCACCAAAGCCGAATTCGATCTGGTCAAGGCGCGCATCGACGCCATGGCCAAGGCCGTGGCCAAGGAAACCGGCGCCAAGCTCAATTATCAGGTCGGCACCATGATCGAACTGCCGCGCGCCGCGCTGATGGCCGGCGAGATCGCCGAGACGGCGGAATTCTTTTCGTTCGGCACCAACGATTTGACGCAAACGACGTTCGGCATTTCGCGCGACGACGCGGCGAGCTTCCTCGGCATCTACACCGCGCGCGGCATTTTGCCCGGGCGACCCCTTCGTGTCCATCGACCAGCAGGGCGTCGGCGAACTGGTCAGGATCGGCGTCGAGCGCGGGCGTAAAGTTCGGCCGAAGCTCAAGGTCGGCATTTGCGGCGAACACGGCGGCGATCCGGCCTCGGTCGCCTTCTGCCACGCGGTCAAGCTCGATTACGTGTCCTGCTCGCCGTTCCGCGTGCCGATCGCGCGGTTGGCCGCGGCGCAAGCGGCGCTCGGCGAAGCTGCCGCTAGCACGGCTTGACGCTCGTGGGCATCGACCGCATCTTTCTTGTCTTCGCCTTTATCGTCGGGATTGCGCTCGCAGGCGTGATTGTGTTGGTGCCGCAATTCCGCGCCATCGGCCTGCCGCCCTATTTCTGGATATTGTTCGCGTTCGCGCTGTTTGAGGGCGTCAATTATGTGCGCGGCCGCGGCGCGCAGGGGTCCGTGATTTCCATGCAGACCCGAGTCATAGGCTTCGCCATCGCCCTTGCGCTGATGTTTCTCATTCCCATGGCTGCGGGAATTGAAGTGAAAGTCCTCTGAGGACCGCAAGGCGCGCGCAATCCGGCAGCCGCGCCTAACGGCGCAAGGGCTAGACCGCCGCCTTGGTGAGGAAATCTTCCACCTCGACGCGCAGGTCGGCGACCGCCGTTTCCGCGGCCTGCGAAGCGTCGCGCACCACTTCCGCCGAGGCGCGGGTTTGCGTCGCCGCGCCGGCGACTTCGCCGAGCACCGCCACCACATGACCGGTGCCGAGAGCGGCGTTCGCCACGTTGTGCGAAATTTCCGCGGTCGCCGAATTCTGCTGCATCACCGAAGCGGTAACCGCCGCGGTTGAGGCGTTGATCTCCTGCATGCGGACGGCAATCTGGCGGATCGCCTCGACCGCGCCGGAGGTCGAATCCTGCACCGCCTGGATATGGCTGGCGATTTCCTCGGTGGCCTTGGCGGTCTGCAAGGCGAGCGCTTTGACTTCGGAAGCGACCACGGCGAAGCCGCGACCGGCCTCTCCCGCGCGCGCGGCCTCGATCGTGGCGTTAAGCGCCAGCAGATTGGTCTTTCCGGCGATCGAACGGATCAGCTTGATCACGTCGCCAATCTCGCGCGCGCCGGAGGCAAGCCCGGCGATCTCACTATCGGTTGCGTGCGCTTCCTCGGCCGCCAGCGCGACCACGTCGCTGGTGTGCGTGAGCTGGCGGCCGATCTCGGCGATCGAGCGCGATAATTCCTCGGCCGCCACCGCCGCGGTCTCTACATTGATCGAGGCTTCGTTGAACGCCTGGACGGCGCTTTCGGCCCGCCGTGAGGTCTCGCCGGATGAGCCGAGCAGCGCAGCGGCGGTCGCGTGCATGGCGCTTGCGCTGTCGCTCACGCTGGTGAGCAGCGCCTCCATCTGCGGCCGGAACGCCGCGATCGCCGCGTCGACGATCACGCGGCGGCGCTCCTGGTCATGAACGGCGGCGCTTTCCTGCTCGCTGTGGATTTGTTCGGTGACGTCTTCATGCGTCGACACCCAGCCGCCGCCGGGCAGCGGTTCGTTCTTGGCCAACACGCTGCGGCCGTCGCTGGCTTTGACATAGGTATGGTTTGCTTCGCCTCTGGCGGCGGCGTCGATGATCTTCCGGCTATAACTGTCGGCATCGCCGATGAACAACCCGGTGTCCTTGCGATGCCGAATGAGGTCGTACAGCGAGCAGCCCGGCCGCACGACCTCGGACGATAGTTTGTACATGTCGATGTAGCGGCGATTGACGAAAACGATGCGGCCTTGCCCGTCGAACATCAGCAAGCCCTGCGACATATTGCCGGTCGCGGTCGAGAGCCGGCGGTTTTGCACGGCGAGGCGGCGGTACCAGATGCCGACCGCGGCCAGCGCGAGGACGCCGAGCGCGGCGCCGAGCAGCGCCAGGCCGGCGAGGGTCGATGGAATGAGGAACGAAAGCATGCCGGTCCGGGTACGGAAATGCGCGGCCGAGTGTGGCGGCGAGCGATTGCCATATGGTTAACGGTTGTTTTCCGGCTTGAGCCCGCCAATACGCCGGTTATACGCGCTCGTGGCCGATTACGGCGGCGGCGTCTGACCGCTGCGCTGACGCGGTTAACACGTTCGCAAGGTTAATCAGTTCATAAAAAAGCCGGTCGCATTGCCGGTAGTTGAGTGACGTGAGCATGGCGGTTTCGCGTAAGCGTCGGCGAGGAAGATGGGTCAAGATCGGCGTCGGTGCGCTGCTTATCGCGTTGATGCCCACGACCGTCGCCTTTCAGGATCTCGGCGCGCTGCTCGCGCATCAGCCCGGCGTCACTGCGCGCGCGCATCGCTACGTGATCGCGTCGCCGTTCGGCACCATCCACGCCGCTACCTTCAGTCTGCCGCGCCCGATCGGCACCGCCATTCCGCATCCGCCGCTTTATGCGCTGGCGAATTTCGATCCATCCGACATCGCCGCATCGATCGCTTCGCAATACCTCGGCGATCCGAACGCGCCGTTGCAGTTCCCGACGGTCAACCGCAAGGCAAAACGCGACTCCTTGCTGGCGCGCCCGCGCGAACCCCTGCCGCCGCTGCCGCCTTTGCTGGCCATTGAGCCGGTGCCGCCCGCGCAAGCCGACGCGCCGCTCACCGAGGGCGAGGCCGGCGGCCGTATCGATCCCTACTCGGACTATGAATTCGCCATCGTTCCAGCCGAGCAGCCGGCAACGCCTGACCGTCAAAACGGAGCCGCGGAAAAAGCGGCGGACCGCAAGGACGGTTCCCGCGTCTATTTCGGCGCTAATCCGCTGGCCGCGGATGAAGCGCCGATCAAGCCGTGGGCTGCGGGAGAAGCGCCGATCGTGCTCGCCTCCGGCGATCCCGACATCAAGCAGTCGGCGCTCGCACCGCCGTCGCCGGACGCCGACAAGGCCGGCGAAACCATCGCCGGCAAGGGCGAAGTCACCGGCGTCGATCAGCATCCGAAATCGCCGGCCGAGCGGCTCGGGCTCAGCGGTCCCGCGCGCGCCAAGGCCGAGAAATGCCTCGCCAACGCGGTCTATTTCGAGGCGCGCGGCGAAGCGGTGCGCGGGCAGATCGCGGTCGCGCAAGTCGTGATTGAACCGCGTGTTCTCGCCGTTCTACCCCAACGACGTTTGCGGCGTCGTCTACCAGAACGCCAACCGCCATCTCGGCTGCCAGTTCACCTTCGCCTGCGACGGCGTTCCCGACGTCGTCACCGAGCCGGACGCCTACGCCCGCGCCAAACGCATCGCCGCCGACATGCTCGACGGCAAATTATGGATGCCGGAAGTGGCCAAGGCCACCCATTACCACGCCTATTGGGTGCATCCGGACTGGGTCAACGAGATGAAAAAGATCTACAAGCTCGGCGTGCACACTTTCTACCGGCCGCGCGCCTGGGGCGACGGCTCCGACGAGCCGACTTGGGGCGATGCAAAAGCCACCGCAGCGGAAGCCGCCCAGGTCGAGCGCGAGTGGCCGGTCAGCCATAGCCTGGAATGGCTGCACTCGGACGACGGCAAGGCTTTTGCCCGTAATAACGCGCTGAACTGACGCGCTTCGCGCGGCCGGCCATGCGTCGGGGTGATGGCTAGCATCACGATAATTCGTTTTGGCTAATCCGGCGGCGCCTATATGGTCCGCCTTCGCGCGTGGCGAATTTCGTCGCCGTCGCGCTTGCCAGGACAATTCGTTCGGGGCGGTTCCACGATGTCGGCATCATCTGCAGCGGACAAGGCGACGATCGCCGGGGCATGGCGCACACCCGTGGTGATCCTCGTCTGCGGCTGCCTGATCGGCGCCATCGGCTTCGGGCCGCGCGCCGCGCTCGGCCTGTTCCTGACGCCCATGTCGGCGGCCAATAGCTGGAGCCGCGAAGTATTTTCGTTGGCGCTGGCAATCCAAGTGATCGTCTGGGGCACCGCGCAGCCTTTCGTCGGCGCCATCGCCGACCGTTTCGGCACCGTCCGCGTGCTCGCGATCGGCGCCGTGTTGTACTGCATCGGCCTTTCGCTGATGGCCTATTCGACCACGCCCGGTGAGCTCGATCTCACCGCCGGCTTGCTCAGCGGCCTCGGCATTGCCGGGACTTCATTCACGCTGGTGATCGCCGCGTTCTCGAAGCTGATGCCGCCGCATATGCGCTCGCTTGCCTTCGGCGCCGGCACCGCCGCCGGCTCGTTCGGGCAGTTCCTGTTCTCGCCGCTTGCCGTCGGCTTTATCGACTGGTTCGGCTGGCAGCACGCTCTGGTCGTGTTCGGGTTCATCACGCTGTCGGTTATTCCGCTCGCGCTCGCGCTGCGCACGCCGCCGATGGATCCCAATGGCCAGCATGAGGCGAGCCAGCAGTCGCTACGCCACGCGCTCGTTGAAGCCTTCGGCCATCGTTCGTATGTGCTGCTGGTACTCGGTTTCTTCACCTGCGGTTTCCAGCTTCTGTTCATCACCGTGCATCTGCCGGCCTATCTGGTGGACCGCGGCCTGTCGGTCGATGCCGGCGCCTGGGCGCTTGGGACGATCGGCTTGTTCAATATCGTCGGCTCGATCACCTCCGGCTGGCTCGGCGATCGCATGCCCAAGCGCTATCTGCTCTCGGTCATTTACACGCTGCGTTCGCTCGCGGTGGTGGTGTTCATCAGCCTGCCGATGAGTAACGCTTCCGCGATCTGCTTTGGCGCGGTGATGGGCCTGTTGTGGCTATCCACCGTGCCGCCGACCTCGGGGCTGGTGGCGCTGATGTTCGGCACCCGTTGGATGGCGACGCTGTTCGGCTTTGCCTTTTTCAGCCACCAGGTTGGCGGCTTCCTCGGCGTGTGGCTCGGCGGGCTGCTCTACACGGCTACCGGCTCCTACAATGTGGTGTGGTGGCTGTCGGTCGCGTTCGGCATCGTCTCGGCGATCATCAATCTGCCGATCATCGAGCGCCCGATCGAGCGGCTGGCGCCGATCCCGATCTGAAAGGCTTGCACGGCTCGCAGCCGCGCGCCATGAATGCGCCTTAGCATTCATGAAGGTGAGGCGTTTCGTGAGCACATTCAAAGCCATCGTGATCGAGAAAGCGGACAGCGGCACCAAGGCCGCGCTGACCGATTTCGACGACAGTAATCTGATGGATGGCGACGTGACCGTCCGCGTCGACTATTCCTGCGTCAATTACAAAGATGGCCTCGCCATCACCGGCAAGGCGCCGGTGGTGCGCCGCTTTCCGATGATCGCCGGCATCGATTTCGCCGGCACGGTGGAAATGTCCAGCCACGCGGCCTGGAAGCCGGGCGACAAGGTCATCCTCAACGGCTGGGGCTGTGGCGAGACCCATCTCGGCGGCTATGGCGAGAAGGCGCGGGTCAAGGGCGACTGGCTGGTGCCGTTGCCGGCGACGATGAGCGCGCGCGAGGCGATGGCCATTGGCACCGCCGGCTACACCGCCATGCTGGCGGTGATGGCGCTGGAAGGGCATGGCCTCACACCCGCGAGTGGGCCAATCGCGGTGACCGGGGCGGCAGGCGGCGTCGGCTCGGTGGCGATCGCGATCCTGGCCAAACGCGGCTTTAGCGTCAGCGCGGTCACCGGGCGCAGCAGCGAGGCCGACTATCTCAAGAGCCTGGGCGCCGCCGAGATTATTGAGCGCAAGGACCTGGCAGGACCCCCCAAGGCGCTGGCCAAGGAGCGCTGGGCGGGGGCGGTGGACGCGGTCGGCTCGACCACGCTCGCCAACCTCCTGTCGACCACCCGCTATGGCGGAGCGGTGGCCGCCTGCGGGCTTGCCGGGGGCATGGACCTGCCGGCCTCGGTTGCCCCGTTCATTCTTCGCGCTGTGTGTCTTTACGGCATCGATTCCGTCATGTGCCCCATGCCGCGCCGGCGGGAGGCCTGGAAACGTCTGGAAAACGACCTGGATCGGCAAAAATTAGCCGCAATGACGCGGGAAATCGCTCTTTCCGAGGTTCCGGAGGCGGCGGCGGCGATCCTGGCCGGGCAGGTGCGCGGGCGGGTCGTGGTCAAAATCGGGTAAACACGTTCAGGATTTGTCGACGAACGCTGGGTACAGTTGGCTAGGCTTGGACAACAAGCCGTGTATTATTTAGTGGCGTCAGTCGGAGTGGTGGCATGTTGCGTGCGGTTGCGTTGCTGGTTGGCGTTTTGGCCGCGGTGCCGGCCTTGGCCGGTGAGATGAGCGCCGAAGAGGCGCGCCGGTTCGTCATCGGCAAGATATTCACTTACACCTGTTTCGAGGGCACGCGCGGGCAGGGCCGCGTGCATGCCGACGGCTCGGTGGTCGGCTCCATCCAATTCCAGGGCAGCGGTCCGGTGCGCTACGCGGCGCTGCCGCCCGGCACGCTGCGGGTCAAAGGCGAAGCGGTTTGCGCCTCGCTGCGCGGCCTGCCGATCGAGCCCTGCTTCAATCTGGAGCGGATCGACACCAACAGCTTCCGCGGTTCGGTCTCGGGCTTAGGCTTTGCCTATTGCGAATTCACCCGCAACGGTGGCCGCACGCATCATTATGTGCGCAATACCCGTCACGGCCCGGTGGCGCTGCGGCCTTCGCTCGCCGACAACAACAACTAGTCTTCAGCCTTTCGCCGGGAAGATCATGCACGTCGTGGTGGCGTGGGCATAAAGCTTGCCCGCTGCATCCTTGAGGTCGCCTTCCGAGGTCGCCACCGTGCGGCCGCGGTGGATGAGGCGGCCCTCCGCCCGTAGCGGCCCGGTGTCCTTGGTCAGCGGGCGCACCAGATTTAATTTCAACTCCAGCGTCGTCCAGGCCTCGCCCTTAGCCAGGGTGGAGAAGATCGCACAACCGAGCGCCGAATTGAGCAGCGTCGCGGTGAATCCACCATGCACCGTACCGATCGGATTGTAGTGGCGATATTCCGGCAGGCCCTCGAACACCGCGCGGCCTTCTTCCACTTCGATCAAATGGATGCCAAATAATTGGCTGAACGGCGGACTGGGCTGCGTACCGTCGACGATGCCCTTGAGAAACTCCAATCCGCCGAGTGACACGATCGTCTCGAGCGGCACCACGCCGTATTTTCTGTCGGTCACGTCAGCCCCCGGAATTGAAAGGAAATCAGTCTAGCGGAGCGCTCAGGCGATATCGAGCCGGAACGGGTCGCCTTCCATGGCGAGATCGCCGGGGCCGATGGTTTCGATTGCGCGCACCATGCGGCCGTCACGCCGGAGCAGTCGGTCGGCGATCGAGACGATACGCGCGTTCGGCTGCGCGGTGCGCGAGGCGCGGCGGATCTCCCAGGCGATCTCCATCTCGTCGCGTGCCGGGTTGAGCGCGCAGGCCGCCACATAAGCGCCGGCGGTGGAGCGGCTAATGCCGGCATAGCAATGCACCACCATCGGCGCCGCGCGGTCCCATTGGCCGACGAAATCGATCAGCCGCTGCACGTGCTCCTCGCCCGGCGCGGTGTAGCCTTCGATCGGCGCGGCGATGTCGTCGACTGCCAGCACCAGATGGTTCTCCGGCGCGATCTGCGCCGGCCGCTCCACCCGGTAGGCCAGCCGCAGCAAAGTGACGATATGGCGCGCCCCGGTCTCGTCGACCGTGGCGTGGAGGCGGGCAAGGGAACAGACGTGGATCATGCGGCCATCATAGGGGGCGCTTCGTTTGTCATATCTGTGACGCGGGCGCTAGCCGCGCAGCAGTTTTTTGAACCGCTCGCGAAAACGTGTTTCGGCGGCGCTTGCGGACCAGGGCGTGAGGTAATCGCGCTCAAGCGCGCCTGAGAATTTCGGCGGCGGGCCGAAGAACTTGCGCGCCTCCGCATTCTCGAAGCCGGCAAGACGCGTGGCCTCGAGGTAAGCTGCGGCGCGGTCGGCGGTCTTGATGAGGTTTTGCAGGGGCTCCGGCAGTTTCGCCGGCAGGCCGAAGCGCAGGTGGATGGCGCCGAGCAGCCGGCGTTCCACCGCCTTGTAGCTGTCGCCGATCACCGCCTTGAACGGCGAGATCATGTCGCCGATCACGTATTCCGGCGCGTCGTGCAGCAGCACCGCCATGCGCCCTTGCGCGTCGAGCCGCGGCGTCGTGGCGCGCGCCAGTGCTTCGACCAGGAGCGCGTGCTGGGCGACGGAAAATATATGCGCGCCCTTGGTTTGTCCGTTCCAGCGCGCGACGCGGGCGAGCCCATGCGCGATGTCCTCGATCTCGACGTCGAGCGGCGAAGGGTCGAGCAGGTCGAGGCGGCGGCCCGACAGCATGCGCTGCCAGGCGCGCGGCGTGACTTTGGCCGTTGCTCTGCGCGCCTTGCTCATTTTCGCTTCGCTAGCTTCGCACATTCGGCATGGCGGTGGCAGGTCACCAGATGGTCGTTGACCATGCCGACCGCCTGCATGAAGGCATAGACGATGGTCGGCCCGACGAATTTGAAGCCGTGACTCAGAAGTTCCTTGGACATCGCCCGCGATTCGACGGTTTCGGTCGGTGAGCGCGAACGGCTGCCGATTTTGTGGTCGATCGGCTTGCCGCCAACGTGTTTCCACAGCAGGGTGGAAAATCCCGGGCCGCTTTCCATGATCTTAAGATAGGCGCGCGCCGAATTCACTGCGCCCTCGATTTTGGCGCGGTTGCGCACGATGCCGGCGTCCTGCATCAGCCGCTCGATTTTCTTAGGTGTATAGCGCGCGATTTTTTCCGGATCGAAGTTGTCAAAGGCGGCGCGGAAGTTTTCCCGCTTGCGCAAGATGGTGATCCACGACAATCCGGCCTGGAACCCATCGAGGATCAGCTTCTCGTAAAGCGCGCGGTCGTCGTACTCCGGCACGCCCCATTCCTCATCGTGGTATGCAACGTAAAGCGGGTCCGCGCCCGGCCAGGAACAGCGCGCAAGCCCGTCCGCATGACGCACGGCCTTCCTCATGAAGCCGCCATTTCGCCCGGCCAGGGGAACTTCGCCCAATCCGGCTTCACCAGACGCAGCGGGATATTGCCGCAGTTGAGCGGCGTGCCGGCGGCGATCGCGTCGGCCAGACGATCGAGACGGAAAATGGCCAGGCCGCGGCCCTTGGCGGTCGAACCGAGCGTGCCGACCTGCTTGTCGCCCGCCATGATGGGTATGCCGGAAGAGGGCGCGAACTCGTCATAGGCGACCGGCAGCAACCGGCTGCGCGCGCTTGAGCGGTGCTCGACCCGCGACACGACCTCCTGCCCGACGTAGCAGCCCTTCTCGAAATCGACGCCGCCAAGCTGATCCATGTCGGCTTCGTGCGGAAAGGTGTTGCCGTAGGCGAAGTCCATGCCGCCGCGCGGCACCCCGAGCGCGATGCGGTGCGCGTCATAGGCGGCCTCGTCGGTAAGCGTCGCGCCGATCTCTGCGGCCGCTTCGGCGGCGAGATGCGGCGGCAAGATGGTGCGCGTCCCGAGTGCCGGCAGGCGTGGGTCGGCATAGGACAGACCGGCATCGCTTTGAGCCGCGCCGTCCCAGACCGCCATCACGCCGAGCAACGGCGACAAGTCTTCGATCGCGATCTTGGCGCGCAATTTGTAGAAATTGAGCCTTTCGACCAGGGTCCGCGACAGCGCGCGCGGGCAATCGAGAAAGAAGCCGCCGCCATCGTCCGGCTCGGCCTCGGCGGCGATGAAATCCACAATGATCTTACCCTGCGGGGTGAGCAGGGCAGCAAAGCGCGGCTCACCGGGGACGACCCGGATTATGTCGTTGCTGGCGAGCCCATTGAGGAAGCGCCGGGCGTCGTCGCCGGCGACCTTGACCACGCCGCGGTCGGAAAGGAGTGCTGCTTTCATGCCAAATCTCTTGCCAGAACTCGCGGCGAAACGTAAGCGCTGTTGCGCGGAGCTCAAGGATTTCAGAACGGCTCGAATATGGCGGAAACCTACGACCTGATCCTCAAGGGCGGCACCGTCGTCAACCAGGACGGCGAGGGGCTGCGCGATCTTGGCATCAGGGCCGGCAAATTCGTCGCCATTGGCGACCTTTCCCGCGCCTCTGCGGCTGAGGTGGTCGATTGCCGCGGCCTGCATTTGCTGCCGGGGGTGATCGACAGCCATGTGCATTTTCGCGAGCCGGGCCTGACCCACAAAGAGGACTTGGAGAGCGGCTCGCGCGGCGCGGTGCTCGGCGGCGTCACCGCCGTGTTCGAAATGCCTAATACCGATCCGCTCACTATTACGGCGGAGGCGGTTGCCGACAAGGTCAAGCGCGGTCATCACCGCATGCATTGCGATTTCGCTTTCTATGTCGGCGCCACCCACGAAAACACCAAGCACCTGGGCGAATTGGAAATGCTGCCGGGGGTCTGCGCGGTAAAGGTGTTCATGGGTTCCTCCACCGGTTCGCTGCTCATCGAGGACGACGCCGGGGTACGCGCAGTACTCAAAAGCATCCGCCGCCGCGCCGCCTTTCATGCCGAGGACGAATACCGCCTGCGCAAGCGCATGAACCTGCGCCTCGAATGCGACCCAAGTTCGCATCCGGTCTGGCGCGATGCGACGGCCGCGCTGATGGCGACGCAGCGGCTGGTCGCGCTCGCGCACGAGACGGGCAAACGCGTGCACGTGCTGCACGTCACCAGCATGGAAGAGGCGGCTTTCCTGGCCGGGCACAAGGACGTTGCGTCGGCCGAGGCGACGCCCGCCCATCTCACGCTTGCCGCGCCCGACTGCTACGAGCGGCTCGGCACGCTCGCCCAGCTCAATCCGCCGATCCGCGACGCCGCCCATCGCGAGGGCCTCTGGCGCGGCATTGCCCAGGGCGTGATCGACTCGATCGGCTCCGATCACTCCCCCCATACGCGCGAGGAAAAGGCGCAGCCCTACCCAAAGACGCATTCGGGCATGACCGGCGTGCAGACGCTTGTTCCGATCATGCTCGACCACGTCAACGCCGGCCGGCTTTCGCTTTTGAGGCTGGTCGATCTCACCAGCGCCGGCCCGGCCCGGCTCTATGGCATTGCCGCCAAGGGTCGCATCGCGGCGGGCTACGACGCCGACCTTACGGTGGTCGATCTCAAGCGGCGGCAAACCATCACCGACGCGCAGGTTGCCTCGCACGCCGGCTGGACACCTTATGCCGGTGTCACCGTCACCGGCTGGCCGGTCGGCACCATCGTCCGCGGCCACAAAGTCATGTGGGAAGGCAGCCTGATAGAGCCAAGTTTAGGCGAACGCGTTCGCTTTCTGGAAACCCTGGCAAGCTAAAAGCCGCGCCGGCAACGAATTGGCAAAAACCTTGCGCGTATTGGGGTCGGGCGGGCCGAGTTTTCCCCAGGGTATTTAATCAGGCTTTTCCTGTGGAATTTTGGAACCCCGCCGGTTATTGATCAATGGTAACACCGCACCCCTCGTCCGGCCGCGTATTGCCGCGACCGGGAGGACAGGGCTCCATGAGTGGCGACCTCGTCTCGCTTCGCCTGTTCTTGGCTTCGGCCAACGAGCCGCACCACGGCTTGTGGCGGGAAGCCGCCACCCAGGCATCGGTGCCGATCGAATTCGAGGCGGCGGATTCCGCAGCCGCCAAGGCCGCGCTGCGCAGAGGCGGCGTCGATATTTGCGTGCTGGATGGTGAACTGGACGCGGCCGACCGGGCCTCGGTAATCAAGGCCGCGCGCACCGCCAAGCCGGCGCCGATGCTCTTTGCCACCGCCCCGCGCGGCAGCGCCCGCCCCGCCGACGTCGATGGCGTGGTGACGAAACCGGCCGATGCCATCGACGCGCGCAAGGCGCTCGAAACCTGCATCCGCGCGAAAATGCCCACCCCGGTTCTGATCGTGGACGACAGCGACACCATGCGCGGCATCGTGCGCAAGATCCTGGTGGCGAGCCGATTCGAATTGGATATCCACGAGGCCGAGGATGGCAGCGCCGCGCTCGATCGCTTGCGCAGCGGCAATATCGGCGTAGTGTTTCTCGATTCCGCCATGCCGGGCCTTAACGGCGCCGACATTCTGTTGGGAATCAAGCGGCAGAGCCCGCATGTCGCCATCGTGATGATGTCGTCGTCGATGCAACGCGGAGTTTCCGGCCGCCCGCATTTGTCGGGCGCGCTCGGCTTCCTGAAAAAACCGTTCTATCCGGCCGACGTCGACGCCGTGCTCGATCGCTATTTCGGGCTGCGCGAGGCGACCTGAGCCGCCGCGGCGTTTTTAAACGGAAATAATTATTGCCGCGCCTGGTCGAGCGAGAATTCGCCGTTGCGGATGCGCTTGCCCAGACCTTCGGCAAAGGTGGCGGCGGCTTCCTCGCCATAGGTGGTGACGAATTCGGCCAACGCCGCGAACAGGCAGGCCTGCGCCAAACAGTCGCCGTCGATGCCGTCGATGCGCGCCTCGGCCCAGGCTTCCTGCAGGTAGCCCAGCGCTACGCGCTTCTGCTCGCGGTCGGACACCGGCTCGTGCGCGTGCGTCGATCGCTCCGTTGTCGTCATTTTGACCGTTGTCCCCGGGCGCCTCGTTCGGGCGCCAGTCCCTGAACCCGGACGGGACGCTAGCACGGGGGCGCAGGCCGCAAACCCGGTAGATAAAGGAAAGGTTAATAACGGCGCGCCTAATTAGCGTATCTAGCCGTGATTTCGCGGGCAATCTTGGCGCCCTCGTCGAGATAGCGGCGAATCGCCAGATCCGCGGCGGGTGTGCAGGTGCGGTAGGTCTGCTGGAAGCCGCGGTAACCACGATTGAAGCTCGCCACGATCTTGCGGCGGCGCTCGCCATTGGGCGCCTCGGCGTCGACCAGCGCCTGCATCTCGTTCCGCCATTTTTGTCCTTCATTCGCCCCGCAGACCGCGCGCAGGTAGTGCAGCGCGCCCATGATCTCGGCCAGCCGCTCCAACTCGCCGTCGAACGGGGCGGGTGCCGTTTGCGCGCGCGCCGGCAGCGCGAGGCAGAGCGTGAGCATGAGCGTGGTGAGGAGCCGTTTCATGGTTTGGCCGGGATGATATGCGCGCGCTCTTGGGCATTCGCAAGGCACGAAAGGTCAACTCGGCAGGGTGAGCCGCTCGAACGCGGCGGCGACGATTTCGGCGAGGCCCTCGGTGGTGTGCAAGCCGGCAAGCTCGGCGGGCTCGAGCCAGCGCGCGTCGTCGAGTTCATCGTTGAGGATCGGCTCGCCCGACCGCCAGTGCGCGGCAAAGCAGAGGATGACGAAATGCCGTTCGACGCGCCCTTGCGCGTCGCGCGCGACCGCCTCGCGGTAGCCGGCAAGCGCGATCGGTTCGATTGCAAGCGCGGTCTCCTCGCGCACCTCGCGCGCAACCGCCTGGACAAGCGTCTCGCCGGTTTCCACCCCGCCGCCCGGCAATGTATAAACGCCGAGGGCCGGTTTGCGCGCGCGTCGCACCACCAGCACCTTGCCGTCGCGCACGATGGCCGCGCTGACCGCGAGGATCGGACGCGCCGGATAGGTTCGTGCGTCGCTCATCAGGATTTCATCAGCCGGTCGGCCACCGCTTGCGGCGTTGCAGGCTCGCCGGCAACGGCAACATCGTCGCCGTTGATCACCGCGCCCGCGCGCGCGACCAGCGGGCGGAGCAGGGCGGCGGCGCGTTCGGCGAGCGTGACGACTGCGGCCGGTGCGATATCGGCGCGCATCGCCGCACGCGTCGCTTCCAGCACGGCGCTCATGGTGCCGGCGAGCGTGTCGAGGCAGAAGCGCAGGTTGGGATCGGCGGCGTCATAGGCGGCAATCGCGAGCGCGCGGCTTTTGAAGCGCGAAGCGGCGAAATGCTCGCGGTAGCTCAGCGGCCGCCAGTCGAGGAAATCATCGCGGCATTCGGGGCAGGCCGGCAGCACTTCCAAAAGCATGATCGCTTCATTGAAGTGATTGAGGTAGTCGGTGGCAAGCCCGGTCGCCGGATTGATATTGGCGGCGGCGAGCCGGCCGGCGGTATCGGTCCCGCCGTCGAGCCCATCCTCGGCTTGCAACGCCTCGGCGCAATCCTGATATTTCATCGCGACCCCACCCCAACCGGCCGGGCGTCAGTGTTATTCGACCCGGTTAAAGCGCGATTAAGGGCCTTAAAGATGTGCGGCCGCTATACATTGACCTCTTCGCCGGAAGCGCTGCGGACGTTGCTGCGCTATGCCGAACAGCCCAATTTCCCGCCGCGCTACAATATCGCGCCCACCCAGCCGATCCCGATCGTGCGCCTGGTCGAGGGCCAACGCCATTTCGCGCTGGTGCGCTGGGGCCTGCTGCCGTCCTGGGTGAAGGACCCGAAGACCTTCACGCTTCTGATCAACGCGCGCGGGGAATCGGCTGCCGAAAAGCCGGCCTTCCGCGCCGCCATGAAACGGCGGCGCTGCCTGATCCCGGCCGACGGCTTCTATGAATGGCAGGCGGCGGGGGAACGCAAACGGCCGTTTTACGTGCATGCGAAATCGGGCAAGCCGCTCGCCTTCGCCGGCCTGTGGGAGACCTGGACGGGGCCGAACGGGGAGGAGCTGGAGACGGCAGCCATCGTTACGACGCACGCCAACCGCACGCTTGCCGCCATCCATGAGCGCATGCCGGTGATCGTGCCGGAGGAGGCGTTCGATCTCTGGCTCAATTGCGCGGAGGCCGACGCCAAGACCGCCGAAGCGCTGATCCAGCCGGCGCCGGACAATCTCTTGGAGGCCTACGAGATTTCCACCGCGGTCAACCGCACGGCAAACGACAATCCGAAGCTCCTCGAGCCAATCGTGCCCGGCGAGTTGCAGGCCGCGCCGCTCAAGCCGGTAGCGAAACGCGCGCCGGCAAAACGCCCCAAGAAAGACGGCGGGCAGGGGGCGCTGTTCTAGCTACGGCGTCGGCTCACGCCCATCCAGCCATTTGGCCAGCACCGCGCGCGGCTGGTCGAAATAACCGAGCGCCGAGTAGAAGCCCTGCACCTTAGTGTTGTCCGGCCGTACCATCAGCATCACTTTCACGATGCCACGTGCGCGGAGCCACTGCTCGGCGGCTTGCGTCATGGCGCGGCCGTAGCCGCGTCCGCGCAAATCCGGATCGACGGCCAGGTAATAGAACCAGCCGCGGTGGCCGTCATGTCCGACCATCACTGCCGCGGCGCTTTTTCCTTGCGTGCGGCCAACCAGGATCGTCGCATTGGCGCTAGAGCGCGCCAGCGCAATATCGGCCCGCGCATCGTTCCAGGGGCGGGTGAGATCGCAGCGCGTCCACAATGAAACAATGGCGTCGATATCGCCGTCCGTTGAGGTGCTGATCTCGAGCGCCGGCATGTGGCCGCTACAGCACTTTGCCGGGATTGAGGATACCGTTGGGATCGAGCGTGCGTTTCAAGGCGCGCATCAGGTCGAGCGCCACCGGGTCCTTGTATTGCGGAAGGATGTCGCGCTTCATCACGCCGACGCCGTGTTCGGCCGAGATCGAACCGCCGAATTTCTTCACCACCGTGAACACCACGGCGTTGACCTCGTCCCAACGGGCGAGGAATTTTTCTTTGTCGGCGCCTTCCGGCTGCGTCACGTTGTAATGGATATTGCCGTCGCCGGCGTGGCCGAAGGGCAGCAGCCGGCAGCCCGGAATGAGCTTGCTTACCGCGGCATTGGCTTCGGCGATAAAGGCCGGCACGGCGGCAACCGGCACCGACACGTCGTGCTTGATCGAGGCGCCGATGTGGCGCTGCACCTCGCCGAACATTTCACGCAAGCGCCAGAAAGCCTTGGCCTGCTGGACGCTCGAGGCGATGGTGGCGTCGAGCACCAGGCCCTTGGCGTGGCCGGCGCCGAGAATCTCTTCCAGCGTTTCGCGCAGACCGCGCTGCGCCTGCGACTGCAGTTCGATCAACACGAACCAGGGATGATCGCCGGCAAGCGGCATGCGGCTTGCCGAATCGAATTTGACCACGGCTTCGAGGCCGGCGCGCGGCATCAGCTCGAATGTGGTCACCGCGCCCGTTGACCGTTCGCTGGCGACACCGAGGAAGTCGAGCGCGGCCTGTGGCGAGGGCACGCCGATGAATGCCGTCTCGGTCGAGCGCGGGCGCGGCACCAGTCGCAGCACCGCCGCGGTGATGATGCCGAGCGTGCCTTCCGAGCCGATGAACAGGTTCTTCAGGTCGTAGCCGGTATTGTCCTTCTTGAGCTTATTGAGGTCGTGCAGCACGCGGCCGTCGGCCAGCACCACTTCGAGGCCGAGCGCGTGCGCGCGCGCGATGCCGTGCGCAAGCGCCGCGGTGCCGCCGGCATTGGTCGAAAGATTCCCGCCTATGGTGCATGTGCCTTCCGAGGGCAAGAGCTGCGGATAGAGCCGGTCGGCCGCGGCCGCGGCCTCGCGCGCGCGCTGCAGCGTCACGCCGGCCTCCACCGTCATGGTGTTGGAGATGGGATCGACCTCGCGGATCTTGTCGAGCCGGGTGAGCGACAGCACCACCTCGCCGTGGTGCGGGATTTGCCCACCGACCAGACCTGTGTTGCCGCCTTGCGGCACGATCGCGGTTTTCGTCTCATTGGCGAGCTTGAGGATGGCGGCGACCTCTTCGATCGAGCCCGGGCGCAGCACCACCGGGGTGCGGCCGTGATAGAGATCGCGCATCTCGACCAAATAAGGCGCCTGCATCTGCGGGTCGGTGACCGCGTATTTAGGCCCGACGATGGCGACGAAACGCGCGAGCAGGTCGGCGGCAAGCTTGAGCTCGGGTTGCGGTTTGGTCTGCAGGTTCATGGCTTAGCTCATATTCTCGGCGCGGCGGCACGTTGTAGCCTGTCGTTGATCGCTTCGCCCAGGCCCTGGCGCGGCACTTTCATGACCGCGATGCATTTTGCGCCGGACGCATCGAGGGTACGCAAATGCGAAAACAGATTGGCCGCCGCCTCGATCAGGTCGCCACGCAGCGACAGATTGAGCGAAACGCCCGCCTTCGGCGCCGGCCCGAAGGCGAGCAGCGCTTCGTCCTCGCCCGCCGCCTCGGCGTCAAGCCGCAGCCGCGCCTTGGGCGCATAATGCGACGACAACATGCCGGGCGAAAGCGGCGTCTCGTCGCTGAATGGGGCGAGCGCCAGCGGCTGCCCGAGCGCCGCTTCGATCTTCTCGCGCGGCAATCCACCGGGGCGCAGCAGCGCCGGCTCGGCGAGGCAGGCGACGATGGTGGATTCGACGCCGACCGGGCAGGGCCCGGCGTCGATCACCATGTCGATGCGTCCGCGCAGATCGGCGAGCACATGCGCGGGCGTCGTCGGCGAAACATGGCCGGAGCGGTTGGCCGACGGCGCCACCACCGGGCCGTCGAACGCCGCCAAAAGGGCACGCGCCACCGGATGTGCCGGCACGCGCACCGCCACGCTGTCGAGCCCGGCGAGCGCGAGGTCGGCGACCCCGCCGTCCGGCCGCTTCGGCAGCACCAGCGTCAATGGCCCTGGCCAAAACGCGGCGGCGAGTTTCTCGGCGGCGGCATCGAAGCGCGCCGAGCCGGCGCGCAGCGGCGAGGCTCCCGACATGGGCGATCAGCGGGTTGAAGCTCGGCCGGCCCTTGGCGGCGTAGAGGCGAGCGACCGCCTCGCCATTGCGGGCGTCGGCGCCGAGCCCGTAGACGGTCTCGGTCGGGAAGGCGACCAGGCCACCGGCGGCAAGGCACGCCGCCGCCGCCGCGATCGCTGGCGGATCGGCCGTCAAAACGCGGGTTGCCGGCGCGGCGGTCATCATTTCTCCCTAGCTTGCCTTTAAAGGGCCTGTGGTTATAAGTCCGGCCATCAGTCGGAGTGTAGCGCAGTCTGGTAGCGCACCTCGTTCGGGACGAGGGGGTCGCAGGTTCAAATCCTGCCACTCCGACCAGCTACACACTCTAGAGACCTGATTTACCACAACTATCTGTATCTGCTATAGCAACTTGGGGGCGCCCCGAGTACACAAGCGCGTACACAGACGCGTGTTGCGGATGGCCGTCTTACCCAGAACAGCAACGGCAACTACAGAGCCCGCAAGCGCCTCCCCGATGACGTGAGGGAGGAATACGGCCGCCTGTATGGGGCCTACACGAGGCCAAGTTCTACGCCCCTGCCGACACGAAACGCCCGAGACAGAGCGCCTATTCCACGAGTGGCTGGCGGAGACCGAGGGGCGCATCGGCGCCATTCGGGCACAGCGCAGGGGGAGGGTATCGCTCTTACGCGACAGCAAGCGCGCGCGCTGGCAGGCGAATGGTACGACTGGTTTATCGCGCGGCACGCGGCCGGCAATGGGGACTGGGAGCAGGCACTCAACAAAGTCCAAGACGCTATGCAGTCTGCTGTTGGTGAGCGGCGATGGCAAGAAGACCACCCTGACGAGCTTTGGGAGCAGGACGAAAAACTCAGGAACGCTGTGCGGCCAGTGCTGGCAGACGTCGGGGAAACCGCACAGTTTCTAGCGACCAAATCGATGGCCCTAACAACGAGGCGCGGGACCTGTTCCTAGATTTTCTCTACAGCGACCTTGCAGCGGCGCTCAAGTTTCTCATCCGGCGCTCCGATGGGGACTATAGCGCTGACAATTACCGCGAGCGGTTTCCGAAATACGAGGGACCGGACACAGGCGACACGCCACGCAGCTTTTCGAGCGGTGGGTGGCCGAACGACAACCGGCTGCGGGTACGATTGAAAGTTGGCGTTATGTCTTTCGGGATATGAGCAAGCGCTTCGAGGGTCGAAGCGCGGCGGCTATTCCGCGACGATAGAAGGTTCTTGCCACTACAGGCCGCCGATTTATATGCGTGGCAGGTGCAACTCCACCTCTCGCAGAATCAATATCTAATAGTTCCAGCAAATCGAATCCTGCGCCAATTTGACCAAATGGCGCTGATCCATCGCGAATACGATGAGCCTGAACTAAAGCGATTACGCGATCACCTTCAAAAGGGCGGCGAAATATTTTCCGCGTCCAATCCGACAATACCGCTCGTACAGATTGGAAAAACGAGAACCGAGCGAAAGAGGATTAGGAAACAAACTAAGGGCGCTTTATCTCGCGCGGTTTCGACGAAGGTGCCACGCGCTTGAAAGCCTTATCCGCCCGCTCTTCCGTTTCATCGGCTTACGCTTCGCGGGCAGCGTCGATGAAGCGTTTGGATTTCGGGGGCGTCAGGCTTGAGCTGGCTTTTGGGGGCCATCGTCTGGCCATGCGAAATAGGACATCAATAGGATCGCAGCGAAGACAACAAATAGCAACAGCAGTTTCATTGACAGTCTCCCTGATCAGCGAAACAACGCGCCATCCGATTGAATTTTGAATGGTTTTGATTCTGGCCTTTTGGTAGTGCGCAGATGGTTAACAAAGAATGTAACGGCAATGCTCACCCTCAAACGCGCCTCAAAATCCCGCCCGAGCGGCAATGGTCGGACGACGACTACGACGTGTTCGACGGCGAGCAGCACATCGGCCGTATCTTGCTGACGCACGCGGCCAACAAAGACACGCCATGGTTCTGGACGATCACGGCGCGGGGTGCCGCAAAGCACGCATGATCGGGCTTGCGATTCGCAGCTAAATCCACAACGCGTGCAGCAAAATATAGCTCAGCGCGATACCGACCATGAGAAGAGCAGCCAAATGCACATCCATGAGGTCGTCTCCTGCTTCGGGCTCCCCCAGCACTTAGCAGCAATCTTTTCTCAGCGGGATTGAACGGAAGCTGAACAACCGTGCCACGGTAATGTCCAAGTTCCACGGCGCCTGATCGCGGCTACGCGGCGAGCCGTGAGCAAGCGATGGCAGATTTCAAGGCGCGGTGACGCAAATTATTGCACCGCAATCTCCCTATTGACGCGACAGGATGCGCGGCGAAACGTGGAACTGCTGCGACAGGTCCGAGTTAGGTTTTGGTCGCCCATCCAGGAGGCAATCTATGGACTGGCTCACGTTTGTTGCCGATGCGGCGCGCGCCGTGGCGCTGGTAACGGCGATCAATGTTCCAATAGCGCTCTTTTTGATATTCTTGGCGAGACGGAGAAGGCTCTAGCGCGTCCTTGGATTTTAAGCTGGCGGGGTCGACAAGAAACCGTAGTACTGGCCTAGCCTATGCCCCGGTTTGGCTACAATCGCAATCAAACAACCCTTGGCGAAAAAATCGTCATAGTGATTGGTGTGCTTTTTCTTGTGCTGATATTGATCGCTGTCTTTATCGGCTACCAAATAATATTTTAGTTCAATGCAGACACCGCAGCCCATGACTCTCGGCAACATGCGCGCCAATGGCGTGCGGTCGCTGGTCGTCCACTGTTTGAACTTCGACTGCCGCCACGAAAAAATCGTGAACGTCGATGCCTATGGTGATGAAATGTTTGTGCCCTCGCTTGGACCGCGCACGCGTTACGAATTATGCGGCCAGCGCGGGGCTGATGTAATGCCCAATTGGAACGAGCGCCCCAATATCGGGGCATTCGATGGCCGCCGATGACTGATAATCGCCCAATGACAGCGGAGCAGGCAGAGACGCTAAAGAGGCTTGCGGAGGCCGCCTACGACTTGGACGCGTTTAAGCCGAATTTAACCCGCACTGAGGCTGACATACGCATCGCGATGCTAACGGCTAGCTCACGCTGCTTGACGGGCCGCCGCACACCCTCTGAGATCGGATGCCCCAGACGTTTTAGAGGGCGGCCATGGTTTTGGACGAAGATGTCGTGTTTCGTTCCTGCCAATAGTTAAGCCTCCGCTTCGTCACCTTGCCGGCACCGGCACATAATCCACAGTCGAACCATGGCAAATGCGTTAAGTGCCCACGGAGAATGCCCTCGCCATTACAAACAGGGCATTGCACCATGCTTTCCGCCTGTTCAACTTTCTTCTCGTCGTTCATCGCTTTCCCCCAGCGCAATTGGCAATCAGTCGAACCTAGCTGCGGACGCCAGTGTAACCCATGCTCACGCTCAAAGGCTCTATCCCAAAGACGCCCATGCATATTTCATTCGCGGCATAGCGAATCTCTATGCCGGCGCGCTTACCAAGGCACTGGCCGACCTCAACCAGGCAAGCGCGCTCAATCCCAAATACGCCTATGCGGCACTGTGGCTCGATATCGTCCGGCAGCGCAGTAGTGTTCCTAGTCGCCTGTCGCAGGCGAGTGCGACCATCGACATGATGGCATGGCCAGCGCCGGTGATCCGCATGTTCCTCGGCCGAATGCTTCCGGCCGCCGTGCTCGCCGCTGCCGACAACGCGGATGCCACGAAGAAGAAGGGCCAAGTCTGCGAGGCCAATTTCTACACCGGCGAATGGGCACTGCGGCACGGCGCCAAGAATGAGGCAGCGCGTCTATTCCGGCTGGCGGCGAGCGACTGCCCAAAAGACTTCAACGAGTGGAGCGCAGCCAATGCGGAACTCAAGGCGCTTGGAGTTGCACGTTGAACAGCGTGGCCGATTTGGGGCGCGTCCACTCAATATTGTCTTGACTGCTGCGTTGCAAAACTCACTTCCGAGATGGGTCATTCGCGTCATACCAGACCCGCGCGAAAACCGACCTTTGTCTGCTGCGGCTCCAATAGCGATCTTCCGGCACGGCTTTAAGCGGCACGGGGGACCATCGGCTATACTGCGGCTATTCGACACCGGTTTAGGGGCTTCGGCATCGCGGACTATCTTCATCAAAGAACTACCGAACTTTCACACCGAGCGCTTTGAGAGGAAAAACCGCATGGAGGGCATCAACCGTATCCCTTTGTCGATTTGGCTCATCACGGCGACGCTATTAAGCGTTGCTACGGCTCACGTGCCTTACGGTTATTACACCGTTCTTCGAATCGCAATTTGTGCTTTTGCCGGTTCAGTCGCCGTTGTCGGATGGGATGAGCGCAATATATCTCGCGTTTGGTCAATCGTCTTCATTGGGATCGCGATTATGTTCAATCCGATCATACCGATTTATATGAAGCGAACAACTTGGTTCTATTTCGATTTGATCGCCGCGTTCTTGATATTCGTTCATTTATTTAGCATGCGTCTTGATTGGAAGAACTCAAACTGAAGTGGCACCCCTAAAGTGGACAGGCGCGATTGCCGATCGCGACGACGCGACACTGATCCGCGAGGTGGCTGTAGGCCTATGTGCGTCGCCGGTATCCAGCAGCGCCTGGCCGAGACGTCGGAAAAAAGGAGATGAACGAAGACGAGCAAAAAAACCTGCGGTGTATTTTTTGCGAATTTATTTGAATATTCTTTTGACGTTACCTTGCTTTGTTACACTCCTTTTGCGCTAACTCGCTTGGGGGCGCGAATACCTGCCAGAAACGTCGTTCATGCGCTTTCTGCGACCATTGAGATCGCGGTTAAAGAACTGCCTTGGATCGCTAGCCGGAGTGTTGCTGGATTTCTCAATCCCGCAGCCGTGACGTTTTATGAAAACCTGTTGGTTGGCGGCTACGAACCAGACCAGTTACTGTTTGTGCTTCCTCAACACAACCTAATTTACGTCGCCGTACCAAAAGTAGCCTCGACACGAATCAAAGGGACATTGGCAAAACTTGAAGGCCGGTTATCACGCTCGCTTAAGCCAAGCCGCCGGTCGCTACTTCGCGGGCCTTATGGTCCCCGCAGTATGACGGTCAATTCGTTCTATCGGCTGGCGACGAACCCCGACACATTGCGATTTTCCTTTGTTCGCAATCCGTACGCACGCGCAGTATCGTGTTGGGCCCACAAGTTTGCAGATAAGCCACTTATTCACGGCGATTCCTTCATCGACGCTTACCTTGCGATCAGGCATGAGATCGATACTGAACTCCCCGCCGGGCCAGATCGCACGCTTTCGTTTGCCAATTTTGTCGTCTTTGCCGCGGCCACCGCAAAGGGCCGCCATGATATTCATCTACAAGCGCAAGATGAAATTCTAAACATGCCGGGAATACCGCTCGACCTGATCGGCAAGATGGAGAACTTTGATCGGGATTTCGTCCGTGTTCTCGACCACGTACGTGCGAGCGATGGGATACGCCGCGATGCGGCCATCGTGATCAACAGATCTCGCCACGATGACTGGCCTACCTATTTCACGCCCGAACTGGCCGACCGCATCTATCGGGCCTACGAGTGCGATTTTGATCGGTTCAGCTACGCTCGTTCAATCTCGCCTTAACGGCTTTGCGAATGGCCCCGTCGGGTCCAAAGGCTACCGACGCACCGAGCCCACAGCGCTGCGCGATATCGGGTGTTGCTCCAAGACCGGACATAGAATTGCATCGCAGCAAAACGTCGCAACGTGCCAGTCGCGTCACTTCGCACCGCGGAAAAACAGAGAGCGTTTTCGCCAGATCTGTGATCTTTCCGGTGATCTGCCAGGTGGCTTGTGTTAGTATCTCGGTTTAAAATCTAGGATAGCAGACGATGAATTTCTTTCAGTCTGGAGGATGTCAGTGCGGCGCGATCCGCTATGAGATCAGCGGGCCACCAGTGGCGATATACGCCTGCCATTGCACTGAATGCCAGAAGCAATCCGGCTCCGCATTTGCCATGGGTGCGGTGATCCCACAGGAGCATTTCCGCATCACGAAGGGCAACCCGAAAATGTTTGCTCGCAAGATCAGCCCGTCGAAGACAATGGAATGCTGGTTTTGCACTGACTGCGGGACGCGGCTCTATCACGTTCCGGGCGGTGCGACTTATCCAAACCGCAACATCAAGCCGGGGACGCTGGATGATACATCATGGTTGGTCCCGACAGTACTCGTTTATGGACTCGCAACGCACAGGACTGGATGGTTATCCCCGAAGGCGTAACACACTATGAAACTCAGCCTGAGATTTTGGATTGGACATCACCGAAATCCTAAGCCTGGGCCGACCGGAAAAACCTTTCGCATTGCGGCAATTGGTGGTGGCGAAAGGCAGATATGGGTCAATCGATGCGTATCTATTGAGGCTCCGCGCCGCCCTTTGTCGGCTATGCCCCCGATAGCGACCGAGATTATTGCGGTGCCGCGAACGCAGCAACGTGCCAGAAGGCGACATCAGCGATCTACGCCGGCGTACTAAGCATTTGCCCTGCGAAGGACGCTCGCCATTTGCTCTGCCCATGCTGGATTGTGAGCTTTAAGGGGTGCTAGTACATCGCCGGGCTGTCGCGTAATGTTAGCCATCTGTTGTGCGCAGCGTCGTGTTTCGTCCAATTTTCCAAGCGCAGCATAGCAGCAGACGAGAACTTCCAGACTGGTCCACCAATTCGGCCGTACCTGCAGGGCCCGCGCTGCCGCCTCAAGTCCCGCTTCCGCGCGTCCGGAGAAAAGACGCGCCAGTGCAAGAATATTGAACCAGACAAAATTTTGCGGGTCGTAAGGGCTCAATCGCAATCCATATTCTAGCGGCGCAATCGCGTCCGATGGGCGTCCGTTGAACAAGAGCGCCATCCCTAAGACTAGATGGCCCAATGCAAAGCTGGGACTGATTTCAATCGCCTTTCTGGCGGCGCTAATCGACTGCTCAAACCGATTGGCAAACACACTGACGATCGCAAGTGCGTAGTGTGCATACGGATTTCGTTCGTCAAGTTGGATCGCTTTCAAAGCCGCATCCATGCCCTCCTGCAAATCTGCGACAGGATTGTCCGACCAGCCATAAGGGACCACTCCGGCACTGACCCGACCGAGCCAGAGATGCGCCTCAGGAAGTTCAGGATCGAGCTTGCAGGCTTGGCGAAACAGTTCACGCGCTTTCAGGTGGTTCTCGCGGGTCACTTGGTGAAAGTGCCAAGTCCCCCGCCGCACCAAGTCCCAAGCTGTCATATTGCCGGTGTGTCGAGCCGCCGCTTGCGCTCCCTCAGTCCTGAGCAGTTCGGGTTCGATAGCTCCAGCCACGCGCTCTGCAATCGCGTCCTGAATAGCAAACACTTCCGTCAATTCGAGGTCATAGCGCTCGGCCCATATGTGTTGGCCCGATGTCGCGTCGATGAGCTGCGCTGATATCCGAATTTGCTGCCCGGATTTACGCACGCTTCCTTCGAGCAAATACTGCACGCCGAGGTCTTGCGCGGTCTGCTTTGCGTCGAACGCTTTGCCCTTGTAGGCAAAGCTCGAATTGCGTGAGATGACGAAGAACCAGCGAAACCTTGTCAGGGCCGTGATGATATCTTCGGTAATGCCGTCGGCGAGATATTCTTGCTCTTTCTCGCCGCTTAAATTGGCAAACGGCAATACAGCGATCGACGGTCGGTGCTCGCGTCCAACCGGCGACGCCTTCGGCTCAGCGATCTGTTCGACCGGTTCTTTTGCCGGCAGGCCGACAAAACGGTATCCGACGCGCGGTATCGTCGTGATCCAATCGCCGCCGTCTGCATTGGGCCCTAGCTGCTTCCTGAGCGCCGCGATTTGGACCGAGAGATTGCTTTCCTCGACCGCCGTGTCACCCCATGCTGCCCGCATCAATTCTGTTTTTGTTAGCACGCGACCGGGTGAACCAAGCAGTGCCTCCAGCAACTGAAGTCCCTTGCTGCTCACAGCTATTGGCCGGCCCTCCCTGAGAAGCCTTCCCCGTTGCCGGTCGAGGATGAACGGGCCGGATGCGAAGTCCGTGGACATGCTTACAGAGTAGTGGTTTTTGCGAAAATTCGGAACATTTCGGCCGTTAATTTAAGACTTTTAGGCAGCCAGTCGCCGAATTTGGGCGCCTCGATCCACTCACCGAACGGAGGTTTCGATGACGATCCTTGAGGCTATCAGAAGCGAAGACGCCGCTGTGGCTACACCGCGGAAAGCATCTGTGGTCAAGAGCGGCGCAGGCTATCGCGCAGAACAGGGCAGCGATTATGAGCCCGGAGTAAGCGCAGAAACCGTAGGCTCAAAATCTCTCTGGCTCGGGATGATCACGCTTCCACCTGGGAAGCGAACTCGGGCGCACGTCCATGAGCGTCATGAAACTGCGCTTTACATGCTCAGCGGCGATGAAATGGAATTGTGGACTGGCGATCACCTCGAATACCGCGACATCGTGCGGCCGGGGGATTACATCTTCATTCCTGCAAACATGCTGCACGTTGCGGTGAACCGAAGCGTACAACCCGCTGTATTCGTCGGCTCGCGCAACGAAGCAACGGCGCAGGAAAGTGTCGTCCTGCGACCTGAGATGGACCAAAAGATCCCGTAAGAATCTTCTGGCGCTGCCCCCCCGCTGGATCAGACCCGGCGGGGGCCCTGCCGCAAAAGTGATCCGAGTTAAGAAACGTCGATTTGGGTTTGACACCGGAAGCTTATGACCATGCCTTTTGACTTCTGGCGTTCGAAACGGAATAATATTTTCGAGGAAATCCTTGACAACTGGGAACGTAGGTCCAAACGGGGAAGACTCTAATGGCCGAAACACAAATCCGCTTCGACGACGGGGCTGCTTATGGGCGGATGATGGGAATCTGGAGTCGGCTCGCGGGAGAAATATTTCTCGACTCGCTTGCTCCAAGTCCCGGCCTTCGCTGGGTCGATGTCGGTTGCGGCAACGGGGCGTTCACTGAACTGCTTGTAGCCCGTTGCTCACCTGCCGAGGTTCACGGCATTGATCCTTCTGAGGGGCAGTTAGCCTATGCTCGCACCCGCCCAGGCACTGTGAATGTGAGATTTCGTCAGGGCCAGGCCATGACGCTGCCTTTTCCTGACAATCGGTTCGATGCCGCAACGATGGCATTGGTGATTTTCTTTGTGCCGGACCCTGCCAAGGGGGTCGCAGAATTGGCGCGAGTGCTCGGTCCGGGTGGCACCGCTTTTTGCGGCTTACGCTTGGGATATGTTAGGCGGCGGGTTTCCACTTGAGCCGATCTATGCCGAAATGAGCGCGCTAGGGCTTTCGCCCATAATGCTGCCTAGCCCTGAAGCGTCCCGGATCGAGGCGATGCGGGATTTGTGGAAAGCTGCGGGCTTTGATCAAATCGAGACGCGCGAGATCGTAGTGCAGCGGAGTTTCGCCGATTTCGAGGAATATTGGACGATCGCCGTTACAGGGGCGGCCCGTCTTAGCGCCGACCTCGCCACGATGGCTCCCGCCAATGTAGAGCAGATAAAGACACGGGCCCGGACGCGCCTTACTCCAGATATTTCCGGGAAGATCACATGCAGTGCGCGCGCCAACGCGGTAAAGGGGCGCCTGCCGAAATAGCTTCAAAAATGATGTCGAAGAAACGCGCTGAGGCAAATGGCCAATGATGTCCGCTTCTCTCTAATCGGCCGTTCGGGGTCAAGCGCTTTCAGGCTATCCACCACTGCAGTGTCGAGGTCACTCGCGGGCTCGTGCTTCTCTTCGGGCCATTGCGAGGCCAAGGCCACGCGAGGCACCTGTAACGAGTGCAACCCTTTCGCTGAGGTCAAAATAGCCGGGCATATTTTCACCCTAGCAATATGAGGCGTTGGCTCAATCATTTTTGATACGCCACAGTCGATCAAAAGTCTGCAGAAATCCAGTGACACTCGGCACGTAGGCCATGTTCGGGTCACCTGCTCAGACTATGGGTTGCATAGAGGGCATCCAGCTCACCATCTTCGTCGAACTTGCGAACAAGCTGGTCATCAATGAGGTCCGCCACCGATACACTCAGCACGCGAGGATCATGGAGCGAGATCACTCTCTGCATCTTTGCCAACGGAGCCAATGAAGGATACGGCTTGCGTCGCAGCTCGCCTAAACTGCTTGCAGCGCTTTCTTCGTCGGTGATGCTGAGGGCTGCGTTGAACGCCTGCATGACCTTGGCCTTGTGCCGTCCGCCAAGGCACATCGCCAGGGCTTCTAGAAGTGCGTGCACGACCTTCGAAACCACATCGCGATTGTTCAACAGAAAGCCATTGGAGACAACCAGCCCACCTCCAAAGCTGCTTATGTCTGGCGGGTAGTCCTTCAAGAGGGCAATAAACCCCTTGGCCTGTAGTTCGCGACTTTGTGCGGCTGACACTAGCGCAGCGTCGATTTCTCCCTGTTCCAAAGCGCGGAAAATTTGGACCGGATTGCCTACGGGCAAAATGGTGATTTCGTCTCGCCGTGGATCTAGCGCCAACTGTTCGAGGGCAAGGATCGTTGATATCCACAGTCCGGCCCCGATCACGCGCGCTCCCAGGCGCTTGCCTCGCAAATCTCCTGGCGTGCTTGATTCCGGGTCGCGCAACGAGATGGCCCGAAAGCTTGATGTCGCTGAAGGAAGCGACAAGGCGCAAATCCGCTCCTTCCGCCACCTGCAACAAAGCGGCTGGCTCGCCAATCATCCCTAACGGCATGTCAGCCGTCAGCCGGGGGACCGTGGCGCCCTTGATGGCTACAGATCGAACGTCGACGCCGTACTTTCCGAAAAGCCTTTGCTGCTCGGCCATTGCAAGCAGAACAAGAAAGGATCCAGTCCCTTCCGCATAAGCAAGGCTAACGTCCTTCCCGGCCATGGCGGTCTCCTCGCTCTTTGGCGCAATACTGCGGGGCAGCCGTTGTCAAAATCATCAAATCACAGCGTGTAGCTCTCAACCAGCGCGATCACGCGCGTGTGCGGCATGGGTAACTTTGCCGTTCGGCTGCTCCGGGCTAACATCCTGACGAGCACCATCGCGCAGGATTGGTGGTATGAGGACTAGGGTGCTGATCGTTGGCGGTGGGCCCGTGGGGCTGACGCTTGCCATGGATCTGGCTTGGCGCGGCATCGATGTCGTCGTCGCCGAGCGTCGCCCTCCCAACGACCCGCCGAACGTGAAGTGCGGTCAGATCGGCGCCCGCTCCATGGAGATCTTCAGGCGGCTCGGCGTGGCCGACAAGCTGCGTGGCATCGGGCTGCCCGCAGACTATCCCAACGACATCGTCTCGGCGACGAGCGTCACCGGTATCGAGCTTTCCCGCGTACTCATTCCGGCGCGCGGCGTGCGTGGTACGCCTGCCGCAGCCGGGCCAGACACTTCCTGGCCGACGCCCGAGCACACGCATCGCTGCAATCAAAAGTTCTTCGAGCCGGTGCTGATTGCGCACGCCGCGCAGCAGCCACGCATCCGCATCCTGCATCGCACCGAGATCACGGACCTCACCCAGGATGAGCAGGGCGTGACCGCGAGCGCAGTCGACCTCGATGGCGGCACGCGCTCAACGATCGAATGCGACTATCTCGTCGGATGCGACGGGGCGAGCTCGTTTGTGCGCAAGTCGATCGGCTCCGAGTTCGTCGGAAGCCCGGTGCTGCAATACGCGCAATCGTCCTACATCCGCGCACCGCAGCTCAGGAGCCTGCTGCCCGCCAAGCCCGCCTGGCTCTACTTCTCGCTCAATCCGCGCCGCTGCGGCGTGACGATGGCCGTCGACGGGCGGGAGACCTGGAACCTACAGAATTTCTCCTATCCTGGAGAAACTGGGCTGGACCATCTCGATCGGGACTGGGTAATCCGCTCGATTCTCGGTGTCGGGCCTGACTTCGAGTACGAGCTCTTGTCCAGCGAGGATTGGATCGCCCGCCGGCTCGTCGCGAGCAAGTTTCGCGACCGGCGCGTGTTCATCTGCGGCGATGCTGCGCACGTTTGGATGCCGCTCGGGGGCTTCGGCATGAGTGCCGGCATCGCGGACGCGGCTAATCTGGCTTGGAAGCTCGCCGGCGTCCTCCACGGCTGGGCGACGCCCGCAATTTTCGATGCCTACGAAGCAGAGCGACGGCCGATCACGGACCAGGCCTCGCGCATCATCTCCGACATCGGATCCAAGGTGATGATGCAGCGTAACCAGTTGTCACCGGAAATTGAGCGGTTGGATGCGATCGGCGAGACCGCGCGCGCCGCCGCCGGACAACTCGCATACGCGCTCGACGTGGAGCAGCAATGCTGCGGCGGCCTCAACTTCGGCTACTTCTACGATCGATCGCCGATCATCGCCTATGACGGGGAGCAGGCGCCCACCTATACGATGGGCACATTCACCTCGACCACGGTGCCCGGCTGCCGCGCGCCGCACCTGTGGATCGAAGGGCGGCGCTCGCTCTACGATGCAATGGGACCGGATTATACGTTACTGCGCCTCGACCCCACGGTTCGTGTCAACGGCATCGTGGCCGCGGCCGCGCAGCGGGGCCTTCCGCTTGCCGTTCTCGACGTGAAATCGCGTGAGGTATCGGAGTTCTATCGCCATAAGCTCGTGCTAGTTCGCCCGGACCAGCATGTCGCCTGGCGCGGCGACGCGGAGCCGGCGGACCCGCTTGATCTCGTCGATCTCGTGCGGGGCGCCGCGCGGACGCCGATGACAAAATCGGCCTGAGCGGGGGAGCACATTCTTCGACGAGACCGCTTGCAAGGAACGCGAGTCGGCAGCAAGCCACTTCCACCCCAGTTTGATCGAAGTCCGCTTCGGGTCATTGAACAGAACCGCTCGCGCGGGTAGAGGCGCTGCGCGCCAGGCGGTGCCCGGGACTGATGGGAGCGCAGTAACGGCCAGGATCGTACAGTCTGAAGATCGAGAGGTCAACAACCTCGGTTCGGACGGAGTATCCCATGACCGATGAGTGCATCAGCCCGCTGCGGCGGCGCATGATGGAGGACGTGACGGTCCGCAATTTTGTGGCCAAGACACAGTCCGATTACATTCGGCGGATCAAGGACTTTGCCGTTTTTCTTGGGCGATCGCCAGATGCGGCGACCCGGGAAGATGCACGCCGCTACCTGCTGCATCTGGCCTCGAGCGGAATGAGCACTGCGACCGTCAACGGCACCGGCTCGGCGCTGCGGTTTTTGTTCGACATCACGCTCAATCGTCCTGAGATTGTCAGGCATCTGCCGGTTGCGCGCGAGCCGCGCAAAGCGCCGGTCATCTTGAGCCCGGGGGAAGTTTCCCGCATGTTCGAGGCGCGACCCCTGGCGTCAAGTACAAGGCGGCGCTGAGCGTGGCCTATGGGGCGGGTCTACGGGTACCCGAAGTCGTTGCGCTCAAGGTGAGCGATATC
>CAVRJZ010000011.1:0-177607 GCA_963721665.1 uncultured Alphaproteobacteria bacterium | reverse complement strand
CGTTCCGGCCGGGTGCGGCTCCTCTCGCTCCAGCCAAACCTCTGAAAGGTTTTTCGCCGCCGGCAGGTTCAAGTCGCGACGCAGGCTCGACGCTGAGAATCTGTTTCTCCGGCATCAGCTGAACGTCGCCTTGCGGCGAGCGCCACCGGCTGGCAGGAGTGCTTGCTCAGGATCGTGAGCGATCAACTAAGATGTTCGCCGCCTTTATTAGGACCTCGCTGGCGGCTTGCTCGATCGTCATGTCACCGGTCGTGGCCAGACCCACCACGGCATCGAATTCGTTTAGGGAATTGTCAAGAATCAGGCCGCGCGCTAGATCGCCCGCGGCCTGGGCGACCACGCGGTGCATACGGCGCGCCCGCATCTGCGGCCTTTTCTCGCGGGCCTTTGCGATCCGACCGGCAATGAGCGCATGCATCTCGGCGATGCCATGACCCTGCGTTGCCGTGGTCATGATGACCGGCACATCCTGGCGTTGCTTGTCGCGCAGCTTCAGCATGCTCCTCAGCTGCTTCGCCGCGAGGTCGGCAAGGGGCGTATCGGATTTGTTGACAACAAGCACGTCGGCGATCTCCAGCAGCCCCGCTTTGATCGCCTGGATGTCGTCACCGAGCCCGGGTGCGTTCACCACGACACAGATATCGGCGATTTCCGCGATCTCGACCTCCGACTGGCCCGTTCCTACGGTCTCGATGATAATGATGTCGCGGCCTGCGGCGTCCATGACGTCGATCGTCCAGTGGATGCTCTCGGACACGCCGCCCAGATGGCCGCGCGAAGCAATGGAGCGGATGAAAACCCCCGGGTCTGCCGTATGACGGTGCATGCGGACGCGGTCGCCCAGCACCGCGCCGCCAGTCACGGGGCTCGATGGGTCGACGGCAGCGATGGCGACCGAGAGGCCGGCACGACGCAGTTCTGCGATGTAGGCGTCGACGAGCGTGGACTTGCCGACGCCTGGCGCGCCGGTGAAGCCGACGATGCCCGCGCGGCCGGTAAGCGGCAGGATGCGCCGGCGGACGGCGGCGCCCAGGTCGCGGTCCTCCGCCAATGTGATGCAGCGTGACAGCGCGCGAACGTCGCCGAAGGCGAGTTCGCCAATCAGCGCGTCAAGCTTTGCAGACAGTGCTTTCGGGTCGCGCATTTACGCGACGATGAGGGGTTGCCCAAAGCCCAATTCGCGGCGCAGGCAACCGACGATCTCGCCGTGCGTGACGCCCAGTTCGGCGGCCTCCACCACTTTGGCGTAGATATTCTCGGTCGGGCTGGTTGCCGCGCGGACGAGCGCATCGAACCCGCGGCGCGCCGCGTCTTGGCTTCGCTCCTCCTTGTACGCCTTGAAACGCGCCACGTGCTCGCGCATGCGCGCCGGATCGGGCCGCTCGGTCGCCTGGATGGACCGCCCGTCCTCCTCGTCGAGGTAGCAGTTCACGCCGACGATTTTCTGCTCGCCCGCTTCGACCTTTTCCTGAAACGCCAGCGCCGACTGCCCGATCATGGCCTGCACGACGCCGCTTTCGGCCGCCTTGTACATCCCTCCCGCCGCATCGATCTTGGCGATGACCGCCTCGATCTCCGCCTCCATCTGGTCCGTCAATGTTTCGACGTAATAGGAGCCGCCCAAGGGGTCGATGACGTCGCACAGATGCGCTTCCTCGCGCAGGATGTTCTGCGTTGCAACCGCAATACGCGCCGATTGCACGGTCGGCGTCGAAGTGGCCTCGTCGAAAGCGTCAGTGTGCAGCGATTGCAGCCCGCTGAGGATGCCCGCCATCGCCTGAGCGGTGACGCGCGCGATGTTGTTGAGCGGCTGCTGCTCGGTGAGATCGACGCCCGACGTCTGTCCATGGAACTTGAAGCGCCAGCACGCCGGATCCTTCGCGCCGAGGCGCTCGCGCGCGAGCCGGGCCCATATGCGGCGTCCCGCCCGAAACTTCGCGATCTCTTCGAAGACGCTGATCGAAATGTCAAAAAAGAAAGTGAAACGGCGGAGAATGACGTCGATATCCATGCCGCGCTCGATGCAGTCCTGCGCATATTGCAAGGCCGTCGAGAGCGTGAAGCCCATCGTCTCGGCCGGTGTGGCGCCGGCTTGCTGCATGTGTTGCCCGACCACGGAGACCGGATTCCAATTCGGCACCTGCCGTCTGCAAAAGTCGATATGATCGAGCAGCATCCGACGCGAGCCGGGCAGCGATAGCCGGTAGAACATATGGTTGGCGATGAAGTGGGACAGATAATCGCTCTGGTTCGATGTCCCCGAGATTGATGTCCATGGCACGCCGCGCCGTTTGGCGACGCCGAGCGTGAAGGCGAGCAGGGTAAACGGCGACGGGTCATTCATCGCGGTTGAGATACGGCCCAGCGGTACACCGGCCAGCGCCTCGTCCATATGGTCAGTCGTATTCACGACAGTCCCGCAGGTGCCGAGCAGAACGGGATCGACTTCGTCGCAATCGAGGCCGCGGAAGCCGGAATTGCACGGCAGCAGGCTTATCGCGGTTGCGCCGAGATCGAGGATCTTGCGCACGCGTACATTATAGTCGGCCGGCGTGCCGAGACCGATGAGCTGGCGCTGGCTCCAGGTCCGCCCACGGTGCATGGTCGGGTAGATGCCGCGCGTGTAGGGATATTGTCCGGGAAAACCGAGATCGGCGGTGTAACGTTCGCCGCTCCAGTCGCGCGGGGTATAGAGCGGACTGATCGGAATGCCCGAGCGGTTTTGCACCGCGCGGTCCTCTCCGATCTGGCGATTATAGTCGGCGCGCCATTCGCCGAACGCCGTGTCGAATCCGGGCAAGGTGAGCTGTATTGCTTGTTTCGTCACGTCGCGTCCTCCCAAAGGCTTGCATTCCTTAATTCGCGCGCCGTCTGCGCCGCCTGCGCCACTTGCGTGACGATGACGTCGCGCGAGGTGCCGGGGCCGAAGATGCCCTTGACGCCAGCTTCGATCAGGAGCGCGCGTTCGTCATCGGGAACAATGCCGCCGACCACCACCGCGACATGCCCGAGGCGCGCTTTGCCGAGCGCTGCCATCAGCTGCGGAACGATAAGGTGATCGGTTGCGAGCGAACTCACGCCGATCACGTCGACGTCTTCCTGGGTGGCCAGGCTGATGACATTCTCGATCGTCTGCCAAGGCGGCGTATAGATCACTTCCATGCCGGCGTCGCGCAGATAGGCCGCGACAATGCGGCTGCCCCGGTCGTGGCCATCAAGCCCGATCTTGGTCACCAGCACGCGCGCGGGCGTATCCGGAAACGCGCCTTGCATCATCGATCCCCGCACTGCCTATTATCCACGATTGCACGCAAGGGAGCGAGAAGCTCCTGCGCAATCGCCGGCAATTCGCGGCCGCCGTCCGCGCGGTGCCAAACCGGAGTCCAGTTCATTGCCCCAAGGAGAAATAGTCGCGCGAGATCGGTATCGCGCACGGACGGCAGGGAAAGGTCGGCGAACAGGGACCTGAAGCGATCTTCGTAGCGCTCTCGCAAGATTTTCAGGTCGGACGCAATTTCCGGAACGTCGCTGGGCAGAATCCGGATGACCACTCGCGCGTAGGCGCTCGCATCGAGGATCGCCTCGAGATGGGCAAGCACTGCCTTTTCCAGGCGCCGCCATGGTTGGGTGTCGCCAGCGACGGCCCCATCGACCTTGTCGATGATGCGCTGCACGCCTTCCTCATAGACCGCGGCCAAGAGCGCCTGCTTCGTCGCGACGTGGAAGTAGATGGCGCCCGGCGTCATGGACGTGGCAGTAGCCAGTTCGCGGATCGTGGTCGCGTGATAGCCCTGCTCGGCGAATTGTGCCGCCGCAATGTCCAGCAAAGCCGGCCAGCGGCTCGCTTGCCGTTTCGCGTTCGTTGCTGCCAAGAGGTTCCCTTTCGGCTGGCTGAGTAAACGATTGTTTAGCGCGCAAGCCTATGACAATCAATGCCTAAGGCGATTACCCGAGTGAATTTTGCGTACGGAAGACCAGCGCCGCGGCCGCGAGATCTTCGAGCGCGGACCCGACCGATTTGAACAGCGTGATCTCGTTCCGATTGGCGCGGCCTGGCACGGCGCCGCAGCAAAGCGCCGCCAGATCGCCGCGAACGCTCGACGCCGCAAAGGTCCCCGCCGCAATCGGCTGCGTCAGATCGCCGGCCTCGACAAGGGCCGCCGGCGTATCGATGAATACCGACGCGCGTTGCAGGGCGACATCGTCGGCCTCCCGCATCGCGGGTGTGAAACCGCCGATCAAATCGAGATGCGTGCCCGGCTTGAGCCATCGTCCTTGCACGAGCGGAGTTGGCGTGAGTGTGGCGCAGCTGACGACGTCGGCCTCGGCAACCGCGGTATCGAGCCGGTCGACGGCGCTCGCCTCGAATCCGCAGCCGCGCAGCGCGCTGGCAAGCTTCTCGGCGTTTTCGAAACGCACGTTCCAGATACGCACGCGCTCGATCGGCCGCACCGCTTGATAGGCCGGCGCTAGAAGCCGGGCGATATGACCCGCGCCGACAATCAACAAAGAGCGCGCATCGTCGCGCGCGAGATAGGAGGCCGCCAAGGCCGATGCGGCGGCCGTGCGGCGTGCGGTCAATTCGTTGCCGTCGATGAGCGCCAGCTGCCGGCCGGTGGTGGCCTCGCTCAAGAGATAAAGCGATCTGACGGCGGGCTCGCCGCGCGCCGAATTGCCGGGGAAGACGGAGACGATCTTGATCCCGAGAAAGGCGCCGCGCGTCCAGGCCGGCATGAGCAGAAGCGTTGCCGTCGGTGCGCCGGGGATTTCGATGGCATGCTGGGTTCGCAGCGGGACCGTGCAGCCCGCCGCGAAGGCGTCGCGCAGGCAAGGAACGAGCCGTTCGAAGGGGAGAGCGGCGCGCGCCGCATCGGCATCGATGAGCTGAACTGTGGACCGGTCGCGGCCGGCCGCGGCATCGTGGTCGGGCGGCATGAATTGACTATGGCTCCCGTCGCGCATCGAAGACAAGATCGGCAACGAGGATTGATGCGCAGATTTGGCAAGCGTAGCGGCGCATTTTTCTAGAACCGCGCCTCAACCAGATGAACGAGTTGCGCGCCGGCCTCGTAGAACGCTTCTTTGGCGGCCCTGAAGCCCGGTCGCGTCGGCGCGGTGGGCGGAAGCGGGAAGTCCTGCTCGCGTAACCGGCCGAGAATGTATTCGGCAAGACAACGGCCGAACACCGTTCCGGGAGCGATGCCGCGGCCGTTATAGGCGCTGACGGCAAGGACATTGCGGCCGAGCTTGTGGAAGCGCGGCAGGTGGTCGTCGGTCATTCCGATCAATCCGTACCACTCCGCTTGGAAGCGAACGTCGCCGATTTGCGGAAAGAGCGTCTTCAGCGTGCGTTTTGCCCAGGCGCGATGCACCGCCGTCCCGGTGCCGCGCAAGGCGCCGACACTGCCGACCACGAGCCGGCCGGCACGGTCGAAGCGGAACGAGCTGAGAACCTCCTTGGTGTCCCACGCGCCTTGCCGTTCGGGAAGGATCGACGATTGCAGATCGCTCGACAGTGGCTCGGTCGCGAAGTTGAAATAGGGAAGATGGATCTGCTCGGCGCGTATGTTCGACCAAGGTGCGGTCGAATAAGCGTCGGTTGCGACCACGATCCAATCGGCGCGGACCGCGCCGCCGGCCGTGCGCACCTCCCATTGTCCCGCGACCGGTTCCGCCGCGAGCACCGGGCTGCCGGTGAAGATTTTTGTGCCGGCCGCCAAGGCGGCGGCGGCAAGACCGCGGATATAGGCAAGTGGTTGGATTGTTCCAGCGCGAAGATCGAGCAGCGAGCCGGCATAGGCCGACGTCGCGAGCTTGGCCGCGGTTTCGGCGGCGTCGAGCAAGCGGACGGGAGCGCCGCGGTTTTGCCATTGCGCCGCGCGTTGCTCCAGCTCGCGCAATCCCTTGGTGCCGGCGGCGCAATGCAGCGTTCCGCTGCGCTCGACCTCGCAGGCGATGCCGTGCTTGTCGATGAGCTCGAACACGAGGCTCGGGGCATCGCCGAGAAGCTTCAGCAGACGTTCGCCGTAGTCCGTGCCCAGCGTCTCGACCAGGGTGTCGGGCATGACCCACATGCCGGCGTTGACCAGGCCGACATTGCGGCCGGCACCGCCGAAGCCGAGTTGCACGGCTTCCAGCAACGCCACGTTGGCTCCGGCCTCGGCGAGATGCAGCGCCGCCGAGACGCCCGTGTAGCCGCCGCCGATGACGACGACGTCGGCCTTGCGGCTTTCCGACAAGACCGCCGTCGTCGGCGGCGGCGGTGCGGTCAGCTCCCACAGGCCGTGCGAACGCGGATTATTCAACATCGTATTGGGCAACCTTATTGTTGAATCCCGCAAAGTCGGGACGGCGGCCGACGGCTGCGAACGGCCGAATTTGCCGGGGCTGGCCGCCGCGGCGGAATTGCATAAACTTGCCGTCCGCGGTGCTATCCTGACTTGAAATCGTCCGCGCTCCAAGTGACGTTTGCCGTAAATGTCATCCGCCGAAGTGAGCCATCCGAAAGAGCCCCGCATGCCTGCCACGACGACCAAGCCGACCTCCGCCAACAGTCGTCTCTGCCTCAGCACCGACGTCGATGCACTTCTCGCCGAGCTCGGCGTCGATCGGGCCCATCTGACCGGCGGCACGCTCGCGGCGCGAACTCCGATCACGGGCGAAATCGTCGGGCGCGTCAGGGAGACCGGCGCTGCCGGCGCCGCATCGGCGATCGAGGCCGCACATGCGGCGTTTCTCGCGTGGCGTCTCGTTCCCGCGCCGAAACGCGGTGAGCTCGTGCGCCTGCTTGGCGAGGAGTTGCGCGCGCACAAACCGGCGCTCGGACGGCTGGTTTCCATCGAGGTCGGCAAGATCGCGTCGGAAGGTCTCGGTGAAGTGCAGGAGATGATCGACATCTGCGATTTCGCCGTCGGGCTTTCCCGCCAGCTCTATGGCCTGACCATCGCCACGGAGCGCGGCGAGCACCGCATGGCGGAAACCTGGCTCCCGCTCGGCGTCACCGGCATCGTCTCTGCGTTCAATTTTCCGGTCGCGGTCTGGGCCTGGAACGCGGCGCTCGCCTTGGTCTGCGGCAATAGTATCGTCTGGAAGCCGTCGGAGAAGACGCCGCTCACCGCCTTGGCGACGCAGGCGCTGTTTGCGCGCGCCGTCAAACGCTTCCGCCAGGACGGCGGCGCCGCGCCTGACGGGATTTTGGCCGTGCTGATCGGCGGCCGCGATATCGGCGAGGCGCTTGTCGACCATGCCAATGTCGCCTTGGTCTCGGCCACCGGCTCGACGGCGATGGGCCGCGCCGTCGGTCCGCGATTGGCACAGCGCTTTGCCCGCGCCATCCTCGAGCTCGGCGGCAACAATGCCGCGATTGTCGCCCCGACCGCCGACCTCGACCTGACCCTGCGCGGGGTCGCCTTTGCCGCCATGGGCACCGCCGGACAGCGTTGCACCAGTTTGCGCCGCCTCTTTGTGCACGAGAGCATCTATGACCTTTTCGTACCGCGGCTAAAGCACGCCTACGAATCCGTCGCGGTCGGCAATCCGCTCGACGCCGGCAACCTGGTCGGCCCGCTGATCGACGGTCGCGCCTACGAGGCGATGCAGCGCGCGCTCAGCGAAGCGAAAGCGGCGGGCGGCGCCGTGACCGGGGGAGGGCGCGTTGCCGTCGAGGGCGCGGCCGAAGCGTTCTATGTCCGGCCGGCTTTGGTCGAGATTGGCGGACAGATCGGACCGGTCGAACGCGAGACCTTCGCGCCGATCCTCTATGTCATCAAGTACGCCGACTTCGACGCGGCGATCGAAATGCATAACGCCGTCCCGCAAGGCCTGTCGTCCTCGATCTTCACCAACGATCTGCGCGAGGCGGAAGCTTTCCTGTCGGCGCGCGGCTCCGATTGCGGGATCGCCAACGTCAACATCGGACCGTCGGGCGCCGAGATCGGCGGCGCCTTCGGCGGCGAAAAGCAGACCGGCGGCGGACGCGAATCCGGATCGGATGCGTGGAAGGCGTACATGCGCCGCGCCACCAACACCGTCAATTACGGCCGCACGCTGCCGCTCGCGCAAGGCGTCAAGTTCGACATCGCGTGAGCAATAGCCGCCTTGGACATTCGCCGGCGAAACGGTTTTACGCTATGGCCCAAGATCGGCGATGGCGGTGGCGAGCAAGGCGACGACATAAGGGGCAAAGGAGCGCCCCACCTCCAGCCGGAACGTGTCGATTTCGGTGCGCCAAAGCACCACCTCGGCCTTGCCGAACAGCGTTCGCGTGCACATTCCGACCGGAAACGCGTCCAGGTGGAGGTCGAGCGGGCAGCCGGCGCTGAGAACGTCGCCGGCCTTGGTTCCGGCAACGACCAACCCGGTATTGCGATGACTCACATCGACGAGGCTCGCCGGCTTGCCGGCAACGGCGGACTTGAGCGAAGCTACATGTGCGGCGGCATCGTTGCCGTTCGCGATCAGCAGCCATTCGTCGGGGCCGAGCCACAGCGCCGCTCTATTGTTCTGCGCTTCGACCCGGCAGGGTTTGAGCGGCAGCGGCGGACCGAATGCCGCGCCCAAAGCCGTGGCGGAGCCGCGATAGACGAGACGCACCGCCGGGCCGACGTCGGACACGGCGGCCGCCGGCGTCGCCGCCGGCAGCGAAAGATCGGCCAGCGCGGATCGGCGTCTTTCGGCAAGGTCAGCCATGCAGCCGTTCTCCTTTTGCATCGTAGAAAATCGGCGAGACGACCTCGACGGCGACGCTGCCGGACGGCATCGCGATGTAAAGACGCTGTCCGGTCCGCTTGCGTCCGTCCGCGACCATGGCGAGCGCAATCGGCTGGCCAAGCGTCTCGCTCCGATAGGATGAAGTCACATGGCCGAGCGCCGCGCTGCCGGTGGGCATGTCGGCGCTTTCGGTGACTTGCGCGCCCTCTTCGAGCGGATCCGTTCCGGTGAGGATACGAAGGCCGACAAGCTGCTTGCGGCCGGCTTTGCGCATATCGGACCGGCTCAGGGAGCGCTTGCCGACGAAGTCCGCTTTCTCTTTGCCGACAGCCCAAGCGAGACCGGCATCGTCGGGCGCTGCCGTGCCGTCGGTGTCCTGGCCGACGATGATGTAGCCCTTCTCGGCGCGCAGCACATGCATCGCCTCGGTGCCATAAGCGGCAGCATCGAAGTGCCGCGCTTCCTGCCAGATCGCCTCCCAGACTGCGCGGCCATAGTCGGCGGCAACGTTCACCTCGAAGCCGATCTCGCCGGTGAAGCTGACGCGGAACAGGCGTGTCTCGATGCCGCAAATGCGGCCACTGCGCACGGCCATGTGCGGGAAGGCGCTGGCGCCAAGATCGATATCCTCAACGAGAGGGGCGAGCACGTCGCGTGCACGCGGTCCCTGCACGGCAATGACCGCCCATTGATCCGTTGTCGATGTGAGCCAGACCTTGAGATTTGCGAACTCGGTCTGCAGATAGTCCTCCATCATATGCAGCGTGCTCGCCGCGCCGCCGGTCGTGGTGGTGACGTGGAATATGTCGGGTTCGACGCGGCCAACGACGCCGTCGTCGACGATGAAGCCTGCTTCGTTGAGCAGGACGCCGTAGCGGCAGCGGCCGACGCTAAGCGACTTCCAGGCGTTGACGTACATGCGATCGAGGAATTCGGCTGCATCCGGGCCGGCGACCTCGATCTTGCCGAGCGTCGATGCATCGAAAATACCGACCGACGCGCGGACCGTGCGGCATTCGCGCGCGACTGCGGCGTGGATGTCCTCGTTTTGCTGCAGAAAATATCGCGCGCGCTTCCACAGACCGACGTCTTCGAACACGGCGCCATGTTCTTGCGCCCAGAAATCGATCGGCGTGCGGCGAATCGGATCGAACAGTTCGCCGCGGCTATAGCCGGCGATCGTGCCGAACGTGACCGGCGTATAGGGCTGGCGGAAGGTGGTGAGCCCGACGGCGGGGATGGGCTTGCCGATCTCCTTGGCGACGATGGCGAGGGCATTCAAATTTGAGGTCTTGCCCTGGTCCGTCGCCATGCCGGTCGTGGTGTAGCGCTTGACATGCTCGATGGAACGGAAGCCTTCGCGGGCGGCAAGCTTGAGGTCCTTCGCGGTGACGTCGTGCTGAAAATCGACGAAGGCGGGTGCGGACGTGTTTCCCGGACATTCCCCGGCAATGCCTTGAAAGCTTTTTCCCGCGCCGTCGACCTGAAATGACCGACCGGGAGCGCGCCGGCCAATGCCGGCTTCGGCGGCGCTGCCGCCGGCGGCAAAACCGTCCTCCAGCGCTTTTCCAAGGCCGAGGACGCCGCGGCAGGCGCCGGCCGAGCGCTCGTTCTGCGCCGATTTGCCCGGAACGAAATTCTGTGAGGCTTCGTCCCACGCGACCGTTCCGCGCGACTGCGAGAAAAGATGCACCGACGGCGTCCATCCGCCCGACATCAGCACCACGTCGCAACGAAGCGCTTCGCCTGCCGCGACATCGCCGGCGGACCGCAGCCTGCCGGTGTGCACACCGGATACCCGCAAGCGGCCGGAGGACCCGAGCAGTGTCGTCGCCGGAGCAATCAAGAGACCATGCGCGCGGGCCGCATCGGCGGCCGCGCCTTCGGGTCGCGCGCGCAGGTCGGCAATCAGCGCGATCTCGACGCCGGCCTTGTGCAGATCGACCGCCGCATCGTAGGCGGTGTCTGTCGCGGTCAGCACGACTGCGCGTGCGCCGGGCTTGACGCCGTAGCGATTGACGTAAGTGCGCGCGGCGTCCGCCAGCATGATGCCCGGGCGATCGTTGCCGGGGAATACCAGCGGCCGCTCGATGGCGCCGGTCGCCAGCACCACCTGTTTTGCGCGCACCTGCCAGAGCCGCTCGCGCGGCAATCGCCGGTCTGGCGCGGGCAAGTGATCGGTGACGCGCTCGGCCAAGGCGACGAAGTTCTGCGCGAAGTAACCGAAGGCCTGCGTGCGGCGCAGCAGCTTCACGCGCTCATTGTTGGCAAGCCGTGCGAGCGTCGCCTCGATCCAATCCCAGGCCGGTTCGCCATCGATCCGCGCGGCCGGCTCCGCCAGTAACGAGCCGCCGAACTCGACCTGCTCGTCGCAGAGGATCACGCGGGCGCCGCTCTCGGCCGCCGCCAGCGCCGCGGCAAGGCCGGCCGGTCCGGCGCCGACGATGAGTACGTCGCAGTGGGCGAAACGGCTGGCATATCGGTCGGGATCGGCGATCGGTGGCGCTTTGCCGAGACCGGCGGCGTTGCGGATGATCGGCTCGTAAATTCGCCGCCAGGCCCGGTTGGGCCCGAGCCAGCGCGGGCCCATGAAGGTCTTGTAGTAAAAGCCCGATGCAAGCAGCGGCGAGAGCAGGTCGTTGACGGCGCCCACGTCGAATGCCAGCGACGGCCAGCGGTTCTGGCTGACCGCCGCCAAACCCTCATACAGCTCCACTTGCGTGGCGCGCAGATTCGGCGTGTCCCGCCCGCCGCCGCGCTGCACGGCGACCAGCGCGTTCGGCTCCTCGGCGCCGGCCGAGAGGATGCCGCGCGGCCGATGATATTTGTACGAGCGGCCGACAAGATGCACGCCGTTGGCGAGCAGCGCCGCGGCCAGCGAATCGCCGGCGTAGCCCCGATAGCGCCTGCCATCGAACGTGAAAGCGAGCGGCTTTGCGCGATCGATGCGGCCGCCGGAGGCCGTGCGATAGTCGGTCGTCATTCCATCGCCTCGCGCGCGATGGCTGCGAGATCGGCTTTCGGCTCGCCGGCTTTGTACGTCTTGTAGATTCTGTCGCTCCTGGTATCGCGCACGCAGTTGAAGAAACGGGCGCAGCCGTGACTGTGACGCCAGCGCTCGATATGCAGCCCCTTGGGATTTGACCGCATGTAAAGGTAATCGGCCCATTGCGCATCGCTGCGCGCGGCGGGATCGGCCGGGCGGGCAATGTGCGCTTGCCCGGCGTAGCGGAACTCGACCTCGGGCCGGTCTTGTTCGCAATAGGGACAGTGGATCAGCAGCATCGCGCGGCCTTAATGGGCGACGGCGGCGGCCGCCGCCTCGTCGATCAGACGCCCGCTGGTGAAGCGTTCGAGCGTGAAGGGAGCGGCGATGGGGTGCGGTTCGTCGCGTGCCATGGTGGCCGCGAAAACATGCGCCGAGCCCGGCGTCGCCTTGAAACCGCCGGTGCCCCAACCGCAATTGACGTAGAGCCCGGGCACCGGCGTCTTGCCGATGATCGGCGAGCGGTCCGGCGTCACGTCGACGATGCCGCCCCAATTGCGCATCATGCGCAGCCTGCGGAACATCGGAAACAGGTCGCAGATGGCGTCGAGCGTGTGCATCGATATGTGCAGGCCACCGGTCTGACTGTATGACGTATAGGCGTCCGTGCCGGCGCCGATGACCAGATCGCCTTTGTCGGACTGCGAGATATAGGCGTGCACCGTGTTCGACATCACGACGCACGGGATGATGGGCTTGACCGGCTCCGAGACCAACGCCTGCAGCGGATAGCTCTCGATCGGCATGCGTACATCGGCCATGGCCATCAGCACCGACGTATGGCCGGCGGCGACCACGCCGACCTTGCGGGTTTGAATGGCGCCGCGCGTCGTTTCGACCGCCTCCACCGCGCCGGCTCGATCCCGCCGAATGGCGGTCACCTCGCAGTTCTGGATGATGTCGACACCGCGTGCGCTCGCCGCGCGTGCGTAGCCCCAGGCCACCGCATCGTGCCGCGCGGTGCCGCCGCGTCGCTGCAGCGCCGCGCCCAGTATCGGGTAGCGCAAACCGCGTGAAATATTGAGCGGCGGGCAGAATTCCTTGGCCTGTTGCGGCGTCAGCCACTCGTTGTCGATGCCCGCCAGCCGGTTGGCGTGAACGTGCCGCTTGAACACCTGGATGTCGTGCACGGTGTGCGCCAGCATCATCACGCCGCGCGGCGAGTACATCACGTTGTAGTTGAGCTCGTTTGACAGCCCCTCCCAAAGTTTGAGGCTGTGCTCGTAGATCGCTTCCGACTCCTCCCAGAGATAGTTCGAGCGAATGATGGTCGTGTTACGGCCGGTGTTGCCACCGCCGAGCCAGCCCTTCTCGAGCACGGCGATATTGGCAAGCCCATGTTCCTTGGCGAGGTAATAGGCGGTGCCGAGGCCATGCCCGCCGGCGCCGACGATAACCGCGTCGTAGGCCGGTTTCGGCTCCGGCGAGCGCCATTGCGGCTGCCAGTTGCGATGGCCGCTCAACGCATTGCGCAAGAGGGCAAGGGCCGAATATCGTTGCATGTGCGGTCGCGCTAGAATCTCAGTTTGAAATTGAGTTGCTTTGACGACAGGTCACATCCCGGCAAAGTCGGACGTTTCCGGTGAAGCGATCGAGCCCGTAGAGCGGGGGAACGTCGTTACACGTCCTTGCCGCGGGGATTCGATCGAGGAATTTAAGATTGGGGATTCGCCGCCCGTCCATCGGCCTCTTATACAATCGATCGTCGTCGAAATATACGGCGTCGGAGAATGCCCGTGCACGGGAGAAACATTATCGCGGACGGCTTACTTGACGGATCGCTTGCTCGATTGTGCCTTATAAAATTCCGGCACGTATGTTTATCGGAAGAGATCGGCCGAATATTTGCCGACGCCCATTCCGCTGGAACTACGCCCGGCCGCTGCACGTTCTTACTGGCAAAGGTAAAATTGTAACGGCTGCGGGAACCTGCGCGGCGGATCGCGGCCCAATTTTTCCGAATTTAACAATTTGGCTGCTAATTACACGTCAATATCGTCTGCGGTTTTGCGGGCGACGAGGACGGTCCCCACATGGCAAATGTCGCCGCGCCTGAACGAGGACAAGCGAGGATGCGTCAACGCCCCCGCGACGAACTGTTTCTGGTCGACGACGACATCCATATGCATGACCTGTTGTCGATCGTGTTTGCCGACGCGGGCTTTGCGCCGACCTGTTTCGGCGAGGGCTACTCGTTCCTTGCCGAAGCGCGCAAGCGAACGCCGGCTTGCGTCCTGCTCGATATTTATATGCCCGGCTGTTCGGGGCTCGACACGTTGACCAAGATCGACGCGCATCGTTACGGCGCGCCGATCATCATCATGTCGGGCCGGGGCGAAATCCCCGTGGTGGTCGATGCCGTCAAACGCGGCGCATTCGATTTCGTCGAAAAACCGTTCGAGACCGAATATTTGGTGACGCGCGTGCGCGCCGCGATCGACGGCTGGAATCGAAAGGCATCGAACGCATCCGCCGCCGCGCGCCTACCGCGCAATTTCCGCGGCGAAGGATTGCTGACGCCGCGCGAGCACGAGGTGCTGGCGCAGATTGCCTGTGGCTCCTCCAACAGAGAGGCGGCCCGCCAACTCGGCATCAGCCCGCGCACCATCGAGGTGCACCGGTTTCGCATCATGGAGAAGCTGCAGGCCAAGAACGCGGTCGATTTGACCCGCATCGTGTTCAACTGCGACCCGCCGACAGCGTCTGTGTAGTCGTCGGCGATACCGGGCGCGCCACCGCGTCGCCGTCCGGCTGCATGAAACAATCGAACTGAAACCAATGATACTGAAACAAACGTTGCATTGGCCGCGGCGCCTGCATTAGACTGATGCAATGGCGAGGCCTTCCTCCTTCGATGCCAAGCTGAAAACGGGCTTTGCAGCGCTGCCGCCGCAACTCAAAGAGGCGGCGCGCTGGGTCATCGATCATCCGACCGACGTCGCCCTTCTTTCCATGCGCGAGCAGGCGCGCCGGGCCGGCATTCCGCCCGCCACGCTGACGCGGCTCGCCCAGCGCTTCGGCCTGCGCGGCTATGACGCCGTGCGCATGCTTTATGCCGACGCCGTGCGGCAACGGCCGGAAAGCTATCGCGGCCGCGCCGAGGAACTGCTGGTGCGGCGCGACAGCGAGGGTGATTTGGCCCTGGTGCAGGATATTTTTGCCTCGCTCACGCAGCACCTGCAGGAACTCTCGCTGCCCGAGGCGGTCGACCGCTTCACCGCGGCCGCGGATTTGATCGCCAGCGCGGACCGCGTTTTCTGCCTCGGCCAGCGCTCGAGCTTTTCCGTCGCCTATATTTTCCATTACGTCCGCTCGCTGTTCGGCGCGAGCTCCGTGCTGGTCGACGGTTCCGGCGGCAGCGGCGTCGACGTGCTGCGCACCATCGGCGGCCGCGACGTGTTGCTGGCGATCTCGGTGAAGCCTTACGTCAAGCACACGATCGAGGCCGCGCAGTACGCTAAGGATCGCGGCACCCGCGTCATCGCCGTGACCGACAGCGAAATCTCGCCGCTCGCGGCAATCGCCGACGAGGCACTGCTGGTACGCACCAACACGCCGTCCTTCTTTCACACCATGGCGCCGGCCCTTGCCGCGGTCGAATGCCTGGCGGCGCTGGTCGCCGCGCGCCGCGGCAAGGAAACCCTGGCCGCGCTCGACGAAAGCGAACGGCAATTGACCGCCTTCGGCACCTATATGATGCCGCGCGCGAAAGGACGCCGCCGCAAATGACCCATGTCCTGCACCGATCGATCGCGCATAACTATCCGACCGCCGTATCGGGGCGGGGCATCTTCATCCGCGACGAGACCGGCAAGGAATATATCGACGCCTCCGGCGGCGCGGCGGTCTCCTGCCTCGGCCACTCGCATCCGGAAGTCATCGCGGCGATGAAGGCGCAACTCGACCGGCTCGAATACGCGCATACCAGCTTCTTCACCACGCAGGCCGCCGAGGAACTCGCAGACGACCTCATCGCCCACGCGCCGAAGGGGCTTGGTCACACGTTCTTCGTCAGCGGCGGCTCGGAAGCGATCGAGGCGGCACTTAAGCTCGCGCGGCAATATTTCGTCGAGCGCGGCGAGCCGCAGCGTCGCCATCTCATCGCCCGGCGGCAGAGCTATCACGGCATTACGCTGGGCGCGCTTGCGGTTGGCGGCCGCGCATGGCAGCGCAAGCAATTTGCGCCGCTGTTGATCGATACGCATCACGTCTCGCCGGTCTACGAGTATCGCGAACGCCGCGCCGCCGAGAGCGCCAAAGACTATGGCGAGCGGCTGGCGCAGGAACTCGATGCCAAGATCGAGGAACTGGGCGGCGAGAATGTCATCGCCTTTATCGCCGAAACGGTGGTCGGCGCCACCATGGGCGCGGTTCCCGCCGTGCCCAGCTATTTCCGCCGCGTGCGCGAAATTTGCGACCGCCACGGCATCCTGCTGATCCTCGACGAAGTGATGTGCGGCATGGGCCGCACCGGCACGCTCTATGCGAGCGAACAGGAAGGCATCGCGCCCGACATCGTCGCCATCGCCAAGGGACTGGGCGGCGGCTATGCACCGATCGGCGCGCTGCTGCTGCACGACAAGATCTTCAAGGCGCTGGCGGAAGGCTCGGGCGCTTTTCAGCACAGCCACACCTATACCGGCCATCCGCTCGCCTGCGCGGCGGCGCTCGCCGTGCAGCGGACCATCCATCGCGACGATGTTTTGGCCAATGTCCGCATTCAGGGCGTGCATTTCGCCCGCCGCCTGCAGGAACGCTTCGGCAATCATCCCTTCGTCGGCGACGTGCGCGGGCGCGGGCTGTTTTACGGCGTCGAGCTGGTCGCCGACCGCGGAACCAAGGAACCGTTCGATCCGGCGCGCAAGTTGCACGCGACTATCAAGCGCGAGGCCATGGCGCGCGGCTTGATGATTTACCCGATGGGTGGCACGGTCGACGGCACGCGTGGCGACCACGTGTTGATGGCGCCGCCGTTCATCGTCGATAACGGCGCCATCGACACGATCGTCGAGCGGTTGGGGGACGCGATCGACGCTGCCGTCGGGCTCTGAGGCGGTGTGATAAAGTTTGCGGATGCCGCCGCGGCATCCTGCGATCCGACTGAGTTTCGCGGCGATAGTTCAATGGCAAGAATGGAGGAACAGGGACATGAAATACATGATAAAAGGCGCCGGTCTCGCGACGGCGGCATTACTGACGTTTGCCTCGTTCGGCTCACCGGCCGTGGCAGAGCAGAAATTCGTCACCATCGGCACCGGCGGCGTGACCGGCGTCTATTACGCGGTCGGCGGCGCGGTCTGCCGGCTGATGAATAAAAGTCGGGCGCAGACGGGCCTGCGCTGCTCGGTGGAATCGACCGGCGGCTCGGTGTTCAACGTGAACGCCATCAAAACCGGCGAACTCGATTTCGGTCTGTCGCAGTCCGACGTGCAGTACAACGCCTACGAAGGCGATGCGCAGTTCAAGGGCAAGGCCGATAAAGACCTGCGCGCCGTGTTCTCCGTGCATCCCGAACCGTTCACGGTTCTGGCGCGCAAGGACGCCGGCGTGACCAAGTTCACCGACTTCAAGGGCAAGCGCTTTAATATCGGCAATCCCGGCTCTGGGACGCTCGCCTCGATGGAAGAGCTGCTCAAGCAGATGGGCTGGACTACCAAGGACTTCTCGCTCGCCGCCCAGCTCAAGGCCGACGAGCAGGGCACCGCGCTCTGCGACAACAAGATCGATGGCTTCTTCTATGGCGTCGGCCATCCGTCCGCCGCCATTCAGGATCCGACGACGGTCTGCGGCGCCAAGCTGATCTCGCTCACCGGGCCCGCGGTCGACGCGCTGGTCAAGGCGCATCCTTATTACGCCTACGCGACCATCCCGGGCGGCATGTACGCCAACAATCCGAACCCGACCACGACCTACGGCGTGCTCGCCACCGTGGTGACCTCGTCCAAGGTTCCCGACAACGTCGTCTACGATCTGGTCAAGGCGGTGTTCGACAACTTCGACGAGTTCAAGAAGCTGCACCCCGCCTTCGCCCATCTCGACCCGAAGGCGATGATCAAGAACGGCTTGTCCGCTCCGCTGCATCCGGGCGCGATCAAGTACTACAAGGAGAAAGGCTGGATGTAAGGTCGGCCGGGGGCGGTGTGGGGCCGCCCCCTTTTTCTTTGATACGGTTACAATGCGCGCGCTCAGGTGGGGAACGCGATGACGGACAGTGTCGAGGCCATGCCGACGCGCGAAGTGCTCGAGACCATGGTCGCCGAGGCCGATACCGGTGGGCGGAAGCCGACCGGTCTCAGCAAGCGCTTAATTTTCGGCATAGCGCTGGCCTGGGCGCTTTTCCAACTCTGGTACGCCTCGCCGCTGCCCTACATGTTCAATATCGGCATCATCTCCGACGGGCAGGCGCGCGTTATCCATTTGTCGTTCGCCTTCCTGCTCGCCTTCACGACATTCCCGGCGTTTAAATCCTCGCCGCGCCGGTGGATCCCGCTGTACGACTGGGTCCTCGCCATCCTCGGCGTGGTGGTCGCGGTCTATCTGCTCGTGTTCTACACCGCGATCGCGCTGCGGCCGGGTCTGCCGACGACCCCCGATATCGTGGTGTCGGTCATCGGCGTCGTGCTGCTGGTCGAGGCGGCACGGCGCGCCGTCGGACCGGCGCTCGCGGTCATCGCCAGCATCATGCTCATTTATATTTTCACCGGCCCATGGCTCCCCGGGATGCTCGGGCACAAAGGCGTGACGCTCTCGCGCGCTGCCTCGCAGATGTGGCTCACCTCGGAGGGTATCTTCGGCGTCGCGCTCGGCGTGTCGACCAGCGTGGTGTTTCTGTTCGTGCTGTTCGGCAGCCTGCTGGAAAAGGCGGGCGCCGGAAATTTCTTCATCCAACTCGCTTTCGCCATGCTCGGCACCTTCCGCGGCGGACCGGCCAAAGCCGGCGTCGTCGCCTCCGGCCTGACCGGCATGATCTCCGGCTCCTCGATCGCCAACACGGTCACCACCGGCACCTTCACCATTCCGCTGATGAAGCGCGTCGGCTATTCGGCGGTGAAAGCCGGCGCCATCGAATCCGCCGCCGGCGTCAACGGCCAGTTGATGCCGCCGGTGATGGGCGCGGCGGCCTTCCTGATCGCGGAATATGTCGGCATCACCTATGCCGAAGTGGTCAAGCACGCCTTTTTGCCGGCCTTTTTGACCTACGGTGCGCTGTTTTACATCGTCGATATCGAAGCCGCGAAACTCGGGCTGAAGGGCCTGGCGCGGTCGTCGCCGGCGCCGATGCATCTTGCGTTGTTGCGCGCGCTGATGACGGTCTGCGGCATCATCGTCTTGAGCGGCATCGTCTATTGGGGCATTGGCTGGACGAAAGTCGTCTTCGGCGCCGCCGCCGTCTGGATTCTCGGCATCGCGCTGCTGGCGATCTATATCGCGCTGATGCGCTACAAGGCGGGCCACCCGGACCTGCCGCACGACGATCTGTCAAAGGCGATCGTCAAGGTGCCGGACTTCTTTGAAACCGCGCGCACCGGTTTGCATTTCATTTTGCCGGTCATCGTCCTCATCTGGTGCTTGATGGTGGAGGAAATGTCACCCGGCCTGTCGGCCTTCTGGGGCACGGCGTTTCTCATCTTCATCATGCTCACGCAGCGGCCCTTGATCGCGGCGTTCCGCGGCGAGCACGCTTTCGCCACCCGCCTGCGCGAGGGCTTCGACGACCTGATCGCCGCCTTCCAGGGCGCCTCGCGCAACATGACCTCGGTCGGTATCGCCACCGCCACCGCCGGCATCATCGTCGGCACCGTCTCGCTGACCGGCATCGGCCTGGTGATGACCGAGATCGTCGAGACCGTTTCCGGCGGCAATCTGATCATCATGCTGATGATGACGGCGGTCATCTGCCTCATCCTCGGCATGGGCATGCCGACGACGGCGAGCTACGTCGTGGTCGCCACGTTGATGGCGCCGGTGCTGGTCGAACTGGCGGCGGAAAACGATCTCGCGGTGCCGCTCATCGCCGTGCATATGTTTGTATTCTATTTCGGCCTGATGGCGGACGTGACGCCGCCGGTGGGGCTTGCCGCATATGCCGCGGCGGCGATCTCGGGCGCCGACCCGGTAAAAACCGGCATCCAGGCCTTCCGCTATGAAATCCGCACCGGCCTGCTGCCGTTCATCTTCATCTTCAATACCGAGCTCTTGCTGATCGACGTCGGCAGCGTCGGCAATTTCCTGGTGGTCGTCGTCTGCTCGGTCGTCGCCATGGGCTGTTTCGTGGCGGCGACGCAGAACTGGCTGCTCACGCGCAACCGCTGGTACGAAACGGTGGCGTTGCTGCTGATCTGCTTCACGCTGTTCCGGCCCGGTTACTGGCTCGACCAGTTGCAGGCGCCGTTTGTCGGCCAATCGGCGACGCAATTGGCGCAGATTGCCGAAGCGATCCCGCAGGGCCTCACTTTGCGCTTCCGCGTCAACAGCCAATCGCGCGCCGGCGACAACGTCGAAAAGGTGGTGCGGTTGACCATGCGCTCGGGCAAGACCGCGGCTGAGCGCCTGCTCAAGTCCGGGCTGGTGGTCGCACCTCCGGCCGACGGCAAGGTGATGGTGCAACGCGTGACCTTCGGCAGCCAGGCGGCGAAATATGGCCTGGCCGCGGGCGATGAAATCACCAGTGTGCTGGTGCCGGCGCACCGGCCGAACCGCTATTGGTTCGCGTTGCCCGCTTTGTTGCTGCTCGCCGGCATCGTCATGCTCCAGCGCCGGCGGCAACATCTGGCGCTGGCGCCGGCGTGACGGCGGCGCAGCGTCGAACTGGATTCTGAATTAGATCCGCACGCGCGTCGGCTTGACGCGGCTGGTTTCGTTTTCCCGCTCCCAGCGCAGGATGGTGCGCTGCAGAGCCTGGAACTTGGTCTCGATGGCGCCGTTGAACAGCGGGTCCTTGCGGTCGCTCAGGCGCGCGTCGATTTCCGCCCAATCTTCCGGGCGCAGGCGCTGGACGGCGGCGGGGAACAGCATGTGCTCTTCCTTGTCCATGTGCCGGCGCTGGTGATCGATGAAGTCCTGCACCACGTCATGGAAAGTTTGCCGCAGCACCTCCCGCCCGGCAAGAACGTCGTCGATCGCCTCGGCCAGCCGGTTCAAGCGCAAAGTTTCGACTTCATGCTCGTTCTCGACGTCGCCGACGCGGGCAGCGAGGTCGGCATCGCGCATTTTCAGCTTGTCGAAAACCATATCCTCTTTCGGATGATGGCAGCGCTCGGGGTAGTCCTGGAAATATTGAACGACGGCCTGGAAAATCTCGTAGTCGGGTTCCTCGCTGCGGTCGAAGACTTCCAATTCATGCTCCAGAACGAGGAGCAATTTGTCGATGTTGCGATGCTCTTCGAGCAGAATCTGAATGATGTTTGACATCGATCTCGGCCGCGTGTTGGTCCCAGCAGGATCGCAATCGAGCGGCAAAAAACGCCCGTCCGGGCAGGCTTCTCACCACTTGCACTAAAGATTAACGCCAATTCGGCGCAGGTCTTTGCGCTATGTCAAAACAGCACAGGAGCCTGTCCGGTATTAGTTTTACTACGATTTTCTTATCACGTACGTGAGCCGATCCGATGAGCGAAACAAGACCCGCGGCCGGTTTTCCCATTCTGGCCCGCGAAGACTTTTCCGACGTGACTTATTCGTTGGTGGTGCAGCACCCGCTGATGGCGAAAGCCGCCCAGCCGGGTCAATTCGTCATCGTCATGTCGCACGAGTCGGGCGAACGCATCCCGCTCACCATCGCCGACTTCGATCGCAAAAAAGGCACCGTGACTTTGGTGGTGCAGGCGGTCGGCAAGTCGACCAAGGAAATGCAGCAGACCTGCCAGCCGGGAACGGCGCTTTACGGCATCGTCGGACCGATGGGCATTCCGAGCCCGCTCAAGGGCAAGAAGAAAGTCGTCTGCGTCGGCGGCGGCCTCGGTGTCGCGCCGATCTATCCGCAGGCGCGCGGCTTCAAGGAAAACGGCGCCTACGTCATCGGCATTCTCGGCTTCCGCAACAAGGACCTGGTGTTTTGGGAAGACAAGTTCCGCGCCTGCTGCGATGAATTGATTTTGTGCACCGACGACGGCTCGGCCGGCATGAAGGGCTTTGTCAGCGACGGCATCAAGGTCGCGATCGAAGGCCACAAGGATATCGACGAAGTCGTCGCCATCGGGCCGCCGATCATGATGAAGGTCTGCGCCGAGACCACGCGCCCGCACAAGATCAAGACCATCGTCAGCCTTAACCCGATCATGGTCGACGGCACGGGCATGTGCGGCGGCTGCCGCGTCAAGCTCGGCGACGAGATCAAATTCGCCTGCGTCGACGGTCCCGATTTCGACGGCCACAAGGTCGACTTCGCCGATCTGATGATGCGGCTCAAGCGCTACGCCGAAGAGGAAAAGGCCGCGCTCGCGCGCTGGTCGGAAAACTGCCGCATGATGAAAATGACGCCTCCCGTCCTCAAGGCCAAGGGCGAACCGGCATTGGGCTTGCCCGATCCGTTCGAGGAGACGCTGGGAGGATAAAGGCAGCGTCGACCATCGCCGCGGCAAGCGAGACATGAGCGACTAGTCGTATCGATTTGCAAATCTGGATTCACGCTATGGCAGCTAAGAAAAAGAAAACCATTCGCACCATTCCGCAAGCGCGCACGCCGGTGCGCGAGCTCGATCCGAAGGTGCGGGTGAAGAATTTCGAAGAGGTCAATTGCGGCTATAACCTGGCCGAAGCGCTCAACGAAGCCGACCGCTGCATCATGTGTCCGGAGCCGGGATGCATTGCCGGCTGCCCGGTCAACATCAACATTCCGAAATTCATCGAGGCGATCACCGCCAAGGATATCCGCGGCGCCTACGACGTCATCACCGCCAGCAATCTGCTGGCCTCGGTGTGCGGCCGCGTCTGCCCGCAGGAGACGCAATGCGAAGGCGTCTGCATTGTCGGCGAGACGCTGGAGCCGGTGGCGATCGGCCGCCTGGAGCGCTTCGTCGGCGACACCGCCATCAAGGAAAAGTGGAGCAACGTTCCGCATATCGAAGCGACCGGCTTCAAGATCGGCATCGTCGGCTCCGGTCCGGCCGGCATGGCCTGCGCCGCCGACATGGCGAAAGCCGGCTGCGACGTGACCGTATTCGAGGCCTTCCATCAGGCCGGCGGCGTGCTCAAATACGGCATCCCCGATTTCCGCCTGCCCAACACGGTCGTCGACGCCGAAATCGAAAATCTGCGCAAGCTCGGCGTCAAGTTCGAATGCAACACGCTGGTCGGCCGCCTGTTCACCATCGAGCAGATGCGCGACGAGCTCGGCTACGACGCGGTCTTCATCGGCACCGGCGCCGGCTACCCCTCGATGCTCGGCATCCCCGGCGATTCGCTCAACGGCGTTCTCTCCGCCAACGAGCTGCTCACCCGCTGCAATTTGATGCGGGCGAAGGAATTCCCCAATTTCGACACGCCGATCCCGCTCGGCAAACACGTCGTCGTCATCGGCGCCGGCAACACCGCCATGGATGCGCTGCGCGTCAGCAAGCGTCTCGGCGCCGAGAACGTGTACTGCGTCTACCGCCGTACGCGCGCGGAATGCCCGGCGCGCGCCGAGGAAGTGCATCACGCCGAGGAAGAGGGCATCGAATTCCACTGGCTGACCGCGCCGGTCGAGGTGCTCGACGACGGCAAGGGCAATGTGCGCGGCATGCGCTGCATCAAGATGGAGCTCGGCGAGCCCGACGATTCCGGCCGCCGCCGTCCGGTGCCGGTGAAAGGCAGCGAATTCGAATTTAAGTGCGATCAGATCGTGTTCGCCATCGGCACCAATGCCAACCCGATCATCGGGCAGACCTCGCACCTCAAGCTCAACAAGCGCGGCTATATCGCGACCGACGAAAACCTCGCGACCTCGATGGCCGGCGTCTATGCCGGCGGTGACATCGTCACCGGCGCCGCCACCGTGATCGAAGCCATGGGCGCCGGCCGCAAGGCCGCGCGCGGCATGAAGAAGTTCTTGAGAATCCGCGATTCCGAAGGTGACGCGGCCGGCGATGCCGGTGTTGGCACTTTCTTCGGGATCGATCTTCGCGAACGTAACTTCGCGCGTATCCGCGCCGCCTAAGGTAGACAAATGACCGAGACCATCGACATCGCCGTTAAGCCTCGCCCGCGCGCAAACAAGCCCGCCCGCCCCGAGCAAGCCGGCAAGACCGCCGTCACGCTAGACGGGCACATCGTCGAAATCGTTTCCGACTCGGGCGAGGGCGCCCAGCGCTGCGGCCAGACCTTCGGCGCCATCGCCTCGCAGATGGGCAACGGCGTCTGGACCGTGGAAATCATCCCGGCGGAGATCCGCCCGCCCGCGCGCAGCGTCGCCGGCGGCAGCGGCAACCGCATTCGGCTCGGCTCCAAGCGCGTCACCAACGGCGGCAACGAGACCGACCTGGTCATTGCCTTCAACGAGCAGGTGCTGCTCGGCCGCGTGCGCACCGGCGAACTCAAGCCGGATTGCACCATCCTGTTGGAAAGCATGTGGCGCGAGAACCGCGACCCGACAATCGTCGAGGCCTACATCGAGACGCACGACCAGCTCGTCAAGGCGGGCTACAAGGTCATCGAAATTCCGATGGAGCGCGAGTGCAAGACCATCGTCGCCGACGCCAAGCGCGGCAAGAACATGTTCGCGCTCGGCATCCTCTGCAATATTTATAGTTTCGACCGCGCGCACGGCCACAAGCAGATTGCCGTCACGTTCGGCAAGAAAGACGCCAGCGTCGTCGAAGCGAACGTGAAGCTGCTGGACGCCGGCTACGACTGGGCCGAGAAGAATCTCGACTTCAAATATCACATTCCGGCGACGCGCTCGACCGAGCCGCAAATCGTGGTCAATGGCAATACCTCGCTGGCGCTCGGCGTGCTCGCCTCGGGCATGGAAATCTGCGCCATGTACCCGATCACCCCGGCCACCTCCGTCTCGCATTACCTGAGCAGCGTGTTCGAGAAGGTTGGCGGCATCGTCCACCAGGCCGAAGACGAGATCGCGGCCTGCACCTTCGCCATCGGCGCTTCTTACGCCGGCAAATGCGCCGTCACCGTCACTTCGGGCCCCGGCTATTCGCTCAAGCAGGAAGGCATCGGGCTTGCGGTGATGGGCGAAATTCCGCTCGTCGTCATTAACGTCCAGCGTGGCGGCCCCAGTACCGGTCAGCCGACCAAGGTCGAGCAGGGCGATATGTTGACCGCGATCTTCGGCAGCCACGGCGACGCGCCCAAGGTGGTGATCGCGCCGGCGACCATCGAGGATTGTTTCTATTCGGTGATCACCGCGCGCAAGATCGCCGAAACCTTCAACATGGTGGTGGTCGTCCTCACCGACACCAGCCTCGCCTCCTCGCAGCAGGCGTTCCCGCGGCCGCAATTCAGCGAAGCGTGGCTCGCGCCGCCGATCGACCAGAGCGAAATCCCGGCAGGCCTCAAGCCTTACGATTGGAACGAGAAGACCGGCCTCGCGCGCCGCTTCATCCCGGGTCAGCCCGGCGGCATGCATACGTTGACCGGTCTGGCGCATGACCGCTTGAGCCATGTGGCCTACGACCCGGAGAGCAACGAGCTCGGCATCCGCATGCGCAGCCTCAAGCTCGCGGCGCTGCAAAAGACGCTGAAGACGCCGGCCGTGTTCGGCGCGCCGAAGGGCGATCTCCTGGTCATCGGCTGGGGCAGCACCAAGGGCGCGATCGAGGAGGCGGTGGAACGGCTGCGCGAGCAGGGCCGCAAGGTCTCCTCGCTGCATCTGACTTTCCTGCAGCCGATGGCGCCGGGCATCAAGGAGATCATGCAGAAGTTCAAGCAGGTCATCACCATCGAAGGCAATTGGAGCGATGACCCGAAGGACGAAATGATCGACGAAAGCAACCGCCGCCACTCGGCGCTGGCGATGCTGCTGCGCTCGCGTTACCTCATCGACGTGGATAGCTGGAGCGAAGTGCGCGGCCAGCCGATCAAGCCGGCGACCATCGAACGCGTCATTCTGGAAAAATTGAAGCAGAAATAACGAGCAAGACCCATGACCATTCATGCCACCGAATGCCTGCTGCGGCTGCACGACCAGCAGCACGAGCTCGAGGACTACCAAAGCGGCGTGCCGCGCTGGTGCACCGGCTGCGGCGACAACGCGATCCTGGCGGCAGTGCAGCGGCTGTGCCGCGACGAGGAGCTGCGGCCGGAAAAGACCATGTTCGTCTCCGGCATCGGCTGCTCCAGCCGCTTCCCGCATTACATGAAGACCTACGGCTTCCACGGCATTCACGGCCGCGCGCTGCCAGTGGCCGAAGGCATCAAGATGGCGCGGCCGGATTTGAACGTGTTCGTCAACACCGGCGACGGCGACTGCTGCAGCATCGGCGCGGCGCACTGGATTCACGCCATCCGCTACAACATGAACATGGTCGTGATGCTGCACGACAACCAGATCTACGGCCTGACCAAGATGCAGGCCTCGCCGACCTCACCGCGCGGCACCAAGAGCAACACGACCCCGCGCGGCAGCTATCTCGAAGGCCTCAACCCGCTCACCGTCACGCTCGGCGTGCAGAACGTGTCGTTCGTGGCGCAAGCGGTCGATTGGGTCCCCGAGGTGCTCTACGACATCATCCGCGCGGCCTATCACCACAAGGGCCTTTCCTTCGTGCGCATTTTGCAGCGCTGCCCCGAATGGCTGCCCAAGATGCTCGATCCGTGGGTGCACGACCCGCTCAAGGTCAATCTGCTTACCCATAAGAACGGGGTGCAGCTCAGCCCGAACATTTCCAAGGTTTACCGGACGCAGCAAGAGCACGACCCGTCGAATATCCATCGGGCGCGCGAGGTCGCTTCGGTCTTGGATCCGATCCCGGTCGGCATCCTGTACCACAATCCCGACGTGCCTTGTTACGAAGACCTGCGCGATGCCGGGCAGCAGCGCTCGACACGCTTCGTCAAGGCCGGCTTCGAAGCCGAACTCGACAAGTTCACGGTGTGGCCGGCGGACGCCGGCGACAAAGCGCAACCGGGCGCGTGAGGGTTCGACGGTTTAGGACGATAAAGGCGACTTCAGCATGCTAGTAGAAACTCAAGCGCATATCGCGTTTCATCTCACCGGTCGCTTGCCGCAAGGCGAGGGCGATGTGCTGGCTCGCGGCGACCTGCAGCCCGCGGTTTTCGCCGGTTACCGCGATCTCACGGCGCTGCGCTACGACTTCCCGCTTGTGTTCCCGAACAAGGGCGGCGACAAAACGCCGGTGCAATCGCTTTCTGCGCTGTTCGACGGCGCAGTCAAGCAAGACGCCCCCGACGCCGCCCGCCTGCGCAAACACGCCGGCCGGCTCGAGCGCGAAATCCGCAAACTGGTCGCCGAAGGCGCCACCGGCCCGCTGTCGGTGCTGTGCGATCTCGCCGCTGCCCGTCTTGGCGCCAAGACCGACGAATCGCTGGCGAAAAACCTGAAGAGCCTGCGCGCCGCGCTGAAAAGCGACGGCGCGGTGATCGACTGCGACAAGACGATGCCGTTCAAGCTCTTCCAATATTTCTGGCAGGTCCAGCAGGACAAGAAAGCGAAGAAATTCCGCGCCGAACTCAATAAACTGATCATGAAATTGTCCGACATCCTGAGCGCGGAGTTCGGCCACTCGAAGGAAGGCATGAGCGCGGACCGCCTGCAAGCCTCGATCGGCACGGCGTTCCAGGACTCGTTCGATTTCAAAGCGATGTCGAGCCTGCTCAGCGAGGCCACGGCCAACGTGCCGATGGCGGAGAGCCGCCGCCAACGCGTGCGCGGGCTGCTCACCACGCTGCGTACTCAGCGCTTCTTCCCGCCGGACGCCGATAGCGACAAATGGGTCGGCGTCGGCGAACCTTATTCCTTCGAATTCCACACCTGTTCGGACGCGGTCGCGGCCTATCGCGATCGGCTGCCCAAGATGACCGAGCTCGCCAAGGCGATGGCGATCGCCAAGCTGGAAACCGACGGCGAATATAACGAGGCGCGCCACGACGCCTTCTTCGCCAGCTTCGGCGACAACGGACTCGACGCCGACGACATCGCCCCGTTCCCGGACTATCTGATTTGCCTGCGCGCGGCCGATTTCCGCGCCGCCGAATCCGACCTGATCCTGCGCGCCTTCGTCGCCGGGATGCCGGCGAAGCTGGTGGTGCTGACCGACGATCTGCTCGAACAATCGCCGATCCGCGACGACTTCGTGATCGCCGGCGTGCGCAGCCGGCAGCTTGCCGGCACGGCCATCGGTTTTGGCGCAGCCTTCGTGCTGCAGGCGAGCGCGTCGAGCCTCTACCAACTGCGCGAACAGGTGCTACGCGGGCTAGCCTACCGCGGCCCGGCTTTGTTCAGCGTCTATTCCGGCGCCAACGGCAGCGGCTTGCAACCCTATCTCGCGGCCGCCGTGGCCGCGGAATCGCGCACTTTCCCGGCCTTCACTTACGATCCTTCCGCTGGGGCGGACTGGGCTTCTCGCTTCTCGCTTGCCGGCAACAACCAGGTCGATGTCGATTGGCCGGTGCAGCGGCTCGACTATGAGGACGCCGAACAGCAATTGCTGTCGGAAACCGTCGCCTTTACGCTGATCGACTTCGCCGCCACCGATCCGCGCTGCGCCAAATATTTTGCCGCAGTGCCGCGCGCGAAATGGACCGACGATCTGGTGCCGGTCGCCGAATTCCTCGTCCGCGAGCCGAAAGACTTGAGCGAGAAGGTGCCGTGCCTGACCATGGTCGACGGCGACAACAACCTGCAAAAGGTGATCGTCAACGAAACGCTGGTGCGCGAAGCGCGCCGTTGCGTCGAGGCTTGGCGCAGCCTGCAGGAGCTCGGCGGCGTGCACAATTCGTACGCCCTGAAGTCGGTCGCGCAGGAAAAGAAAATCTGGGACGAGCAGGCGAAGGCGGCGGCTGCCGCCGTTGCGCCGCAGGCCCAAGCGCCGCAGGCCCAAGCGCCGGCCGCAGCGCCTGCTGCAACGGCAACGCCGGCGGCTGCCGCTGCGCCTGTTGCGGAAGCAGCGCCGGAACACTCGCCGGACGAAGCCTATATCGAGACCTTCCGTTGCAGCAGCTGCAACGAGTGCACGCAGATCAACGACAAGATGTTCGCCTACGACGCCAACAAACAGGCATCCATCGTCAATCGGGATGCCGGAACTTATCGTCAGCTTGTGGAAGCCGCGGAGAATTGCCAGCTCTCGATCATTCACCCCGGCAAGCCGTGGAACCCGAACGAACCTGGGCTCGACGAGCTGATGAAGCGCGCGGAGCCGTTCTTGTAGACCGATCCGCACCCACCACGAATTCCATCATCGACGCAATCTGACGCAGCGAGTTAAAGCCGAATGAAAATCGCTATTGCACGAGAACTCGACCCGGCGGAAGCGCGGGTCGCGGGGACGCCGGAGACGGTGAAGAAGTTCAAGGCGCTGGGCGCCGAGGTCGCGGTTGGGCGCGGCGCCGGTGTCGGGTCGGGGATAATGGACGCCGATTATGAGGCGGCAGGCGCGAGCGTTGGCGACAACGTGACCAAGGACGCCGACGTGGTCTTGAAGGTGCGCCGGCCGGAGCCGAGCGAGTTGGCGGGCTATAAGAAAGGCGCGCTGGTCATCGCCATCATGGATCCTTACGGCAACGACGCCGCCTTGAAGCAGATGGCGGATGCCGGGATTTTGGCCTTTGCCATGGAGCTGATGCCGCGCATCACGCGGGCGCAGTCGATGGACGTGCTCTCGAGCCAGGCGAACTTGGCGGGTTACCGCGCGGTGATCGATGCGGCGGAGGAGTACGGCCGCGCGCTGCCGATGATGATGACGGCGGCCGGCACGGTGCCGGCGGCGAAGGTGTTCATCATGGGGGTGGGCGTTGCCGGCTTGCAGGCGATCGCCACGGCCAAGCGTCTCGGCGCCATTGTGACGGCGACCGACGTGCGGCCGGCGACCAAGGAACAAGTCGAAAGCTTGGGGGCCAAGTTCCTCGCCGTCGAGGACGAGGAGTTCAAGAACGCGCAGACGGCGGGCGGCTATGCCAAGCCCATGTCGCCGGAGTACCAGGCCAAACAGGCCGCACTCACCGCCGAGCACATCAAGAAGCAGGACATCGTCATCACCACGGCCTTGATCCCCGGGCGCCCGGCGCCGCGGCTGATCAGTAAGGACATGGTGGCTTCGATGCGGCCCGGCTCGGTGATCGTGGATCTCGCGGTCGAGCGCGGCGGCAATGTGGAAGGCGTCAAAGCGGGCGAGGTTGTGAGCGTGGGACCTGCCAAGATCGTCGGCCATCTCAACGTGGCGGGGAGATTGGCGGCGTCGGCGTCTGCGCTCTACGCCAAGAACTTGCTGACGTTCTTAGACACCATGATCGACAAGAAAGAAAAGAAGCTTGCGGTCAACTGGGACGACGAGATCGTCAAGGGCACGCTTTTGACCCGCGATGGGCATGTCGTGCACCCGAACTTCCAGCCGAAGGCTTAAAGGAGAAGCGACATGGAACACATCGCCAATATGGTCGATCCCTTCGTCTTCCGGCTGTCCATCTTCGTCTTGGCGGTGTTCGTCGGCTACTACGTGGTGTGGTCGGTGACGCCGGCTTTGCATACCCCGCTGATGTCGGAGACCAACGCCATCTCCTCGGTGATCGTGGTGGGCGCGCTTCTGGCGGTGGGGGTGGCGCTGATCGCCGACGACAGCGGCACGATTCTGGCGCGTGCGCTCGGCTTCTTTGCGCTCGTCTTCGCCTCGATCAACATCTTCGGCGGCTTCCTGGTCACCCAGCGCATGCTGGCGATGTACCAGAAGAAACCAAAGAAGTGACGAGGGCCCTTCACACCCCGATCCGCCGATGACCCGGCCATCCTTTATCTCTGCATCCTAAGGTCTAAGCCATGAGTCCCAATCTCGTCGCGCTGCTCTATCTGGTCGCCGGCGTCCTGTTCATCCAGGCGCTGCGCGGGCTGTCCTCGCCCGACACCAGCCGGCGCGGCAACTATCTCGGCATGATCGGCATGACCATCGCCGTGCTGACGACGCTCGCCTCGCACCCGCCGGAAAGCCCGCTCGCCTGGGGCCTGGTGGTCGGCGGCATCGCCATCGGCGGCGGCATCGGTGCTGTGATCGCGCGGCGGGTGCCGATGACGGCCATGCCGGAACTGGTCGCCGCCTTCCACTCGCTGGTCGGCATGGCGGCGGTGCTGGTGGCGGCGGGCGCCTATTACGCCCCGGCGGCCTTCGACATCGGCACGGAAGGCCATATCCACCAGCAGAGCCTGATCGAGATGTCCTTGGGTGTGGCCATCGGCGCCATTACCTTCACCGGCTCGGTCATCGCCTTCCTGAAGCTTAGCGCCCGCATGAGCGGCAAGCCGATCACGCTGCCCGGGCGGCACGTGGTCAATATCGCGCTCGCCGTGGCGCTGGTCGCCTTCATCGTGCTGTTCTATCTGCAGCAGGCGCCCTACCAGTTCTGGGCCATTACCGGGCTCTCTCTATTACTTGGCATCCTGATCATCATCCCGATCGGCGGCGCCGACATGCCGGTCGTCATCTCCATGCTCAACTCCTACTCGGGGTGGGCTGCCGCCGGCATCGGCTTTACGCTCGGCAACTCGGCGCTGATCATCACCGGCGCGCTGGTCGGCTCCTCCGGCGCGATCCTGTCCTACATCATGTGCCACGCCATGAACCGCTCGTTCATCTCGGTGATCCTGGGCGGCTTCGGCGGCGAGGTGGCGGGCCCCGGCGCGGGCGCCGAACAGCGCCCGGTCAAGCTCGGATCTGCGGACGACGCCGCCTACATCATGAAGAACGCGCAGAAGGTCATCATCGTGCCCGGCTACGGCATGGCGGTGGCGCAGGCCCAGCACGCGCTTCGAGAAATGGCCGAGAAGCTCAAGAAAGAAGGCGTCGAGGTCAAATACGCCATCCATCCGGTGGCCGGCCGCATGCCCGGCCATATGAACGTGCTCTTGGCCGAGGCCAACGTTCCCTACGACGAAGTGTTCGAGCTGGAAGACATCAACTCGGAGTTCGCGCAAGCCGATATCGCCTTCGTGATCGGGGCGAACGACGTCACCAACCCGGCGGCGGAAGACGACCCGACCTCGCCGATCTACGGCATGCCCGTGCTGCAGGTGTGGAAGGCCGGCACCGTGATGTTCATCAAGCGCTCGCTGGCATCGGGCTACGCCGGCATCGACAACCCGCTGTTCTACCGCGACAACACCATGATGCTCCTCGGCGACGCCAAGAAAATGACCGAAAGCATCGTCAAGGCGATGTAAGCAGTTTCGTCGTCTAGATTGCGTCAACGATGGCCGGGCCAAGCCCGGCCATCGGCGTTTCAGCATTCCGATAACCGACTTTTATAGCGGCATCGGTGGCGGCACCGGCATCGTCTCGCGCCGCAGTGCCGTGAAAAACTGCTTGATCAGGTGCTTGGTGACGCCCTTCAAGATGCGCTGGCCGACGCCGGCGACCAGGCCGCCGATTTCGCCTTCGCCACTGTAATGCATGGCGACGCAGCCGTCCTGGGCGCTCAGCGTAAAGGTCGCTAGCCCGCTGCCGTGGCCGAGCGTGCCCGAGCCGGAGACCGCGACCTTGCATTGCGTCGGCGGCGACTTGTCGGCGAGCGAAATCTCACCCTCGAAGCTGCCGCCGACGGAGGCGACCTTCAGATTGAGGATGAGCCTAAAGCGGTCGCCGCCTTCGACGATCATGTCTTTGCAGCCGGGGATGCACTTCTTCTGCACCGCCGGATCGTTGAGCGCGTTCCACAGCGTCTCCACCGGGATTTCGAAAACTTCATCGCCGCCGATGTCGAGCTTCATCGCGGTCTCATAAAATGTTGAACAGTCGCGCCGCGAGACCGCCATTGATTGCCGCGGCTTGCGCCGGCGTCAGTCCCGCCGCGGCGACGATCTCCAGCGGCTGACGGTCGCCGATTGGGAACGGCATATCGGAGCCCATCATGATGCGTTCGCTGCCCATCATCTCGATGACGAATTTCAACACGCGCGCGTCGTGCAAAATGGTATCGGTGTAGATCGCCGCCAGTGCCACGACCGGATCGCCGATGCCGGGGGTGATCGCCGCATTGCGCTTGAGCCGGCCGAGCACGAAGGGCAAAGCCGCCGCGCCCATCGGCGCAAAGAACTTGGCGTGTTTGTATTTGGCCACATGGCCGGCGCAGATCAGCCGCGCCACGGCGACAGCCGCATCGGTGATACGGCCGAGCCCGTTGGCCAGTCCGAAATCGTTCACCCGCGCGTCGCCGGCGTCGTAACTCGGATGAATATGGATGAGCGCAGCCGTTTCATCCGCCGCCTGCCAGAACGGATCGAGATCGGCATGGTCGAGTGTCGAGCCAACCCCGCGCGGCAGCGTGCCGATCATGGCGCCGGGAAAACCCGCCTTGATCGCGTCTTTCAGCACGGCGGCGGCGCGCGCGCCGTCGCCCAGCGGCACGGTCGAGAGCGGCACGAAGCGCGGCTGCGCCTTGGCCGCGGCCAGCAGCGCCCCGTTGGCGAGCCGCGCCCAGGCTTCGGCTTCCGCGCCCGGCAGTTCGTAGCCGAACATGTCGACCCAGCCGCCGACCACCTGTTTGTCGATTGCCTGCTCGTCCATCCACGCGATGCGGCCTGCGATATCCGACAGCGCCTTCGATACCGGCCGCGTCGGCTTAGCCCCGGCGAAGGAGAAGGCGAGGCTGGCGCCGTCCTCGATCGGCCGCACGTTGGGGAACTTCGCCGCGTCCTTGCGGATCGCCGTCAGCAATTCCGGCGGCACCAGATGGGCGTGGCAATCGACGATCATTCAATGCCCCTTGCTGGCGCGCGCCTGCGCGATCAGGTCGCCGAGCTTGGACAATTTCAGCGGCAGCGTATTGATGGAAACGCCGAGCGGCTTGAGCGCGTCGTTGACCGCGTTGGCGACCGCGGCAGGCGCGCCGAGATAGCCACTTTCGCCCGAACCCTTCTGCCCGAGTACCGTGTGCGGTGAGGGCGTGACGTGATGGATGATCTTAACCGCCGGCACTTCCTGCGAGGAGGGCAACAGATAGTCCATGAAGCTCTGCGCCATCAATTGGCCTTCGCCGTCATAGGCGAATTCCTCGTACAGCGCCGCGCCGAGGCCGTGCGCGATGCCGCCCATGGTCATGCCGCGCACGATCTTCGGGTTGATGATCGTGCCGCAGTCGTGGCCGACGCGGTAGCGCAGGATTTGCGGCGTGCCCAGATCGGGATCGATGGTGAGCAGGATCAGATGGAATTCAAACGAGAAGCAGGGATACATCTGCACCCGCCCGTCCGCCGTCGGCAGCGCCCCGCCGGTCGGCACCTGCATCACGTGGCTCACCGCAAGGCCGGGCTCGAACCCCTCCGGCATGCGGTGGTAGTTGCGGTAGGCGATCTGCACGAGATCGGCCCATGTGCGTTTGTTCTGCGGCGCGTCGCGGTCGGCGACCGTGCCGTCTTTATACACAGCGCTTTCGAGCGGAATTCGCAAATCGTGCGCGCCGATCGCCGTCAATTTGGCCTTGAGCTTGCCGGCGGCGTGGAAGGCAGCGCCGCCGAGCATGATCGCCATGCGGCTGCCGACCGGCGTGCCGCTCGGCAGCGAATTGAGCGAATCCGGCCGGGTGATACGGATCGAGTCGGGATCGACGCCCAGCACCTCGCCGATCACCGTGCCGACCAGCGTCTCGTGGCCCTGGCCGGCGGAAGTGGTGTGCATGGCGGCGGTGATGGTGCCCATGCCGTCGACATTGATGCGGCATGAGTCCATAAAAGTGGAAGTGGTGATCGCCGGATTGAGCAGCGCCTCGAACACGGCGTTGCCGCCGGAGGGCTCGAGACAGGCGGCGATGCCGATGCCGGCGAGCTGGCCTTCGCCGCGCAGCCGGTCGCGCTCTTTTATCAGCTCCCCGTAATTCGTGTCGGCCAGCACCTTGTCGATCACGGTCTCGTAGTCGCCGCTGTCGTAGGTCGTGCCGCTCGGGATCATGTAGGGAAATTCGTCGCGGCGGATCATGTTGCGCCGGCGGATTTCCAGCCGGTCGAGACCGAGCACGTTCGCCACTTCGTCCATGACGCGCTCGAGCGCCAGATTGGTCGGCCCCTGGCCGAAGCCGCGCACCGCCTCCTGCGTGGTCTTGTTGGTGACCACGGCAATGGCGCGGTACTCAACGCTTTTGATCTTGTAAGGCCCGACGATGGAGCCGATCGGCTTGCCGAGCTGGAACGGCGAGCGTCCGGCATAGGCGCCGACATTCTCCAGGGCGCGCATTTTCATCGAGCGCACGATGCCGGCATCGTCGAAAGCCACCTCGACGTCGAACAGCCGCTCCGGCCCATGCGCGTCGCCGCCGCGCATGTTTTCCAGCCGGTCCTCGATCAGCCGTACCGGGAAGCCGAGCCGGCGCGCCAGATAGCCGGCGACCACCGTGTGCTTGATACCGCGCTTGACGCCGTAGCTGCCGCCGACGTCGACGTCGTGATGCACGCGCACCGAGGTGGTCGGGATTTTCAGCGCCAGGCCGATCTGGTCGGCGTAGCGCGGCATCTGGATCGAGGCGTGCACGTCGAGCATTTCGCGCCAGGGATCCCAACTCGCCAGCACGCCGAAAGTCTCGATCGGCACGGTCGAAGAGCGTGCCCATTTCACCCGCAGTGACAATTTGCGCGGGCTCGCGGCGAAATCCTCGTCCACCTCGCCCCACACGAAAGTCCGGTCGAGCAGCACATTGGAGCCGTGCGCTTCGTGCACCAGTATGGCGCCGGGCGCGATCGCTTGTTCGGCATCGAGCACGAAGGGCAGCTTCTCGTAAACGACGCGCACTTTCTCCGCCGCGTCCTCGGCGAGCGCGCGGCTGTCGGCAACGACCGCGGCGACCCATTCGCCGGCGTAGCGCGCAACGTCCGTTGCCAGCGGCCGGCGCGGCACATTCGGCGTTTCGAGCCCGTTCATCAGCGGCAGCGTGGCGGCGGCGAGTTCGTGGCCGTCGAGCACGTAATGCACGCCGGGCATGGCCAGCGCCGCGCTCTTGTCGATGCTCTTGATGCGCGCCGCCGGGTAGGGGCAGGTGACCAGCGCGACGTGGCGCATGTTCGGCAGCTCGATATCGGCGACGAAGTTCCCCTTGCCGGCGACAAAACGGCGGTCCTCGCGCACGCGGCGGTCGGCCGAGACGTAGCGGTTGGTCTCGCCGGTCATGGCGCGTCCTTCGGCCGGTTGACGCCGCGCATGCGTTCGGCGGCGAGGGCGATCGCTTCCACGATCTGCGCATAGCCGGTGCAGCGGCAGATATTGCCGGAGATCGCCTCGACGATCTCTTCGCGCGTCGGCTGCGGATTGTCGGCGAGCAGCGCATGCGCGGTGAGGATCATCGCCGGCGTGCAATAGCCGCATTGCATGCCGTGCGTCTCACAGAAGGCGTCTTGAATGGGCGACAATTCGCCCAGGCCGGGCGTGACGCCCTCGATGGTGACGATCGGCGTCCCCGCCGCCTGCGCGGCGAACATGAGACAAGAGCGCACCGCCACGCCGTCGAACAGCACGGTGCAGGCCCCGCAGACGCCGTGCTCGCAGCCGGCATGGGCGCCTTTGAGATCGAGCAGGTCGCGCAGGCAATCGAGCAGCGTGGTGCGCGGCTCGACCTCGACCGCGTGCAAAGCGCCGTTGACGTTGAGTTCAATGCGCATGGGATTTGCTCCCTTGCGCATGGGCTACGGCATCGGCGACGGCGCGCTGGGCGAGATGCACCGCAGCGCGGCGGCGGTATTCGGCCGAGGCGTGCAGATCGGACAGCGCGTCGATATCGGCGAGCGCTTCGCGCAGCGCCGCCTCGACCGCCTTAGCGTCGAGCGTCGTGCCTTTCAATTGCTGTTCGGCGCTGCTGAGCCGCATGGGGAAATCCGTCGCGGCGCCGACGCCAATGGCGATGCGTTTGCACGTGCCGCCGTCGCCGAGTTCGATTTGCGCCGCCGCCGAGACGAAGGCGAAGTCGCTGCGCCGCGCGTTGACCTCATGAAAGCCGACGCCGACTCTGCCGCTCCACACCGGAAAGCGCACACCGGTGAGACACGCGCCGGCCGGCAAAGTGGTGATCATCGGGCCGATGAAGAATTCGCCCGCCGCGATCTCGGCGGTCTCCCCGCCGGCGCGATATTGCAGCACCGCGTCGAGCGTGACGGCGGTGAGAGGCAGTTCCGCCGCCGGGTCGGCATTGGCGAGCGAGCCGCCGACGGTGCCGCGCGCCCGCGTCGCGATATGGCCGATATTGGGGATGGCGCGCGCCAAGAGCGGCACTTTGGCGGCGACGAGCCGGTCACGCTCGGCCACGCATTGCCGCGTGGTGGCGCCGATCTCGACGCCGTCGCCTTGCTCGCGGATATAGGACAAAGCGGCGATACGGTTGATGTCGATCAGCCGGGTGGGGCGGGCAAGCCGCATCGCCATCATCGGCACCAGCGTCTGCCCGCCGGCAATCACCCGCGCCCCCTCGTCGGCCTTAAGCCACCCGCAGGCCTCGTCGATATCGGCCGCGCGGCAATACTCGAACGGTGCTGCTTTCATGAAACGCTACGCCAGGCTCGGGTTGAGCGCGGTTGCGATATTGTCGATCCGTCGACGATATGGTTAAAGTCCCTATCGCATTATCGCAACCGCAAAATGCCAATTCCGCGAACCGCTTCGACCGCCGGATCGGGACCGGATGAACGGAAGAGAAGGTCACTTGGCCGCGCCCAGTAAACGCAAGCTTGTCCGCGTCAAACCGGCGCGCTCCGGCGTCGCCGCGATCCGCGATTTCGGCGAGCCCGCGCGCGGCGGCGGCGTGCAGTCGATCGGCCGCGGCTTTGCCATCATCGAGGAGATCGCGCGCAACCGCGAGGGCATCGGCCTTGCCGAATTAAGCAAGCGCGTCGGCCTGCACAATTCGACCACCTTCCACCTGGTGAAGACTTTGGTCTCGCTCGGCTATGTGCGCCAGCTCAAGGACTCAAAACGCTACCGTATCGGCCGCCCGTTGTTCGCGCTGGCCGCCAGCGCCCTCGACGAGATCGAGATGACCAGCCTCGCCGCACCGGTGCTCGACGATCTCGCGCGCGCGACCGGCGAGAGCGCGCATTTTTCCGTGCCCATGGGCGACGCCGTGGTGGTGCTGGCGCGCACCGGCGGGCCGGGCGCCTTCCAGTTGACCGACCGCGTCGGCGTGGTGCGGCCGGCGCATTGCACCGCGCTCGGCAAGATCATCCTCGCGGCGCTGGCGCCCGCCCAGTTCGACCGCTACCTGAAAAACACCAAGCTCAAGGCCTATACGCAGAAGTCGATCGTCTCGTCCGAGCGGCTTGCGCGCGAGATCGCCGAGGTGCGGCGCGCCGGCATGGCCGTCGACGACGGCGAATTCGATTCCGAATTGCGCTGCGTGGCGCTGCCGGTGCGCGATTTCGGCGGTCAGACGATCGGCGCCATCGGCATTTCCGGTCCGGTCTGGCGGCTGTCGATCGAGACCTTGCAGAAAAAGGTGCGCGCGGTACGCGCCGCCGCCGACCGCCTGTCGGCCGAATTCGGCCATGCCGGCGACGCGGAACAACGGGTGAAGGCGGCGGTTTAAATTTGTCTCGTCGTCATTCCGGGACGGCGCGTAGCGCCGGAACCGGAATCCAGATACAAACTCAGTCTGTGGTTCTGGATTCCGGGTTAGCTCGCTTCGCTCGCGCCCCGGAATGACGATTTCAGAGGAGCTAAGTCATGCCACGGCACGCGAACTACATCCCCCAGGGCGTGATCCCGGCGGTGCTTTTGCCGTTCGACAACGATCTTGCGATCGACGAGACGAATTTCCGCAAGCACCTGCGCGACGTTGCGACGGTCGAGGGCGTCTCTGCGCTCACCATCAACGCCCATTCGACGGAAGTCGCCTCCTGCACTTTCGAGGAGCAGCGCCGCGTCCTCGACGTCGCGCAGGACGAAATCGGCGGCCGCCTGCCACTCATTAACGGCATCTGGGCCGACGGTAGTCTGGAGGCAGCAAGGCTCGCGCGCATGGCGGCGCAGGGCGGCGCCTCGGCGCTGTTGGTGTTTCCGCCGGGGCCGTTCACCCTCGGCCAGTCGCCGCAAATGGCGCTCGCGCATTTCAAGCGCATCGCCGATGCGACCGACCTGCCGCTGATCGCGTTTCAGTATCCGCTGGCGACGGGCCAAGGCTATCCGAAGGACACGTTGCTGCAGCTTTGCGAGCAGGTGCCGACCATCCGCGCCATCAAGGACTGGATCGGCAACGTGCCGCACCACCAGTGGCACATCGACACGCTGCAAAATCTTAAGCGCCCGCTGAACGTGCTCACCACGCACTCATCGTGGCTGTTGGCGTCGCTGGTCATGGGCCCGCACGGCCTGTTGTCGGGCTCCGGCAGTGTCATCGCCGATTTGCAGGCGAAATTGTTTCGGGCGGTGCAGGAGAACGACCTCGCCGAGGCCAAGCGCATCGACGCGCGCATTGCGCCTACCGCGCGCGTGTTCTACGCCGACCCCTTCGTCGACATGCACAATCGCATGAAGGAAGCGCTGGTGCTGCTCGGCAAATTGCCGCGCGCCGTGGTGCGCCCGCCGCTGGTCAAGATCGAGCGCAGCGAGATCGCGGCGATCCGCGCCGCTCTAATTGAAGCCGGATTACTGGATAAAAACGCGCGCGACGCGGCGTAATCTCAGTTGTCGTCCTCGCGAAGGCGGGGACCCATACCCCGCAGCCTCTCGATAGACTGCGGAGTATGGGTCCCGGGTCTCCCCCGATCAGGTCGGGGGTCGCCCGGGGACGACAGCCTTACATAATCGCAAACTCGCTGTTCTTCCGGTCGGTCACCAACATGCTGCCGGGATAATGCGTGATGCAGAATTCCGGCTTCACCGTCGCGATCACCGACTGCGGCGTAACCCCGCAGGCCCAGAACACCGGCAATTCGTCGTCGCGCACCTCGACCGCGTCGCCGTAATCGGGCTGCATCAAGTCCTTGATGCCGATCAGCTCCGGCTTGCCGATATGCACCGGCGCGCCGTGCACGGAAGGAAAGCGCGTGGTGATCTGCACCGCGCGGATCGCGTCGGCGGGTTTCAGCGGCCGCATCGACACCACCATCGGCCCGTGGAAGGGGCCGGCCTCTTGCGTGGCAATAGAGGTACGAAACATCGGCACGTTGCAGCCGCGCGTTATGTGGCGCAGTTCGATGCCGTCGCACATCAGCGCTTCCTCGAAGGAAAACGAGCAGCCGATGACGAAGCTCACCAGATCGTCGCGCCACACGTCGCGCACGTCCTCCGGCTCGGCCACCAATTCGCCGTTCTTCCACACCCGGTAGCGCGGCAGGTCAGTGCGGATGTCGAGGTCCTCGCCGAGCGAGGGAACCCGTGCGTCGCCCGGCGCCGACATGCCGATCAGCGGGCAGGGCTTCGGGTTGAGCTGGCAGAAGCGCAAAAAATCGGCAGCCAAAGCCTGCGGCAAAATCGCCAGGTTGCCTTGCACAAATCCCGGCGCCAGGCCCGCGGTCGGCCCGCGATGCAGGTCGGCGCGGATTGCGAGCCGCGCTGCAAGCCCGCCGCCGGCCGGCGGCTTAGCGTCGCGACGCATGGGTGTAACCGTCGTCGGCATTCTTTTCGCCATCGGAACAAAAACGTCCGCCACGCAGTCTAGCATCGCCCGTGGTGCGGTTCGAGTGCGGCTGCACAAATACCGGGCAGCATCCGACCATGTGAAGAGGCGTGCATCGATGTCGAAATAGCGGTTGAAACTTGCGCGCGGATCGCGTTTGCTTATGGGGGGTACCGCCAAGAGCCCGTCGCAGGGCCGGCAGGGAGGACTGGCAATGCTGCCTTTTACCGGCACGGTTGGGCGTGCGCGGAACGGGTTCGCAGCCATGCTTGTCGTCGGGCGCGACGCCCGGGCAAGTGCGGCGAACGGCGCCGCCGCTCATTCAGACAACCGCTCATCGACGAGGCTTGCACGCCCGTGCGGGCGCGCTGGCGCGCGTTATCCGACGTGAACATCGACATCAAAATCGAGAGGGAGGACAAGCGATGACTGAAAAATGGAAAGACGAAGCGTGGGCGCAGGACATTTGGTATCGCGGAAAGGTGACGCGCCGCACGCTCGTCGGCTGGGGCGGCGGCGCGATCGGCGCCATGATGCTGGTGCCGGCGCCGTGGCGCGCGGCCTTCGGCGCCGCCAAGGCGATCAAGATCGGTTCCGAACAGCCGCTGTCCGGCCCAGGCGCTGCCGGCGGCAAGACGGCCGTGGTCGGCTTGCAGATGGCGATCGACCGCATCAACAAGAGCGGCGGCATCAATGGCCGTCCGGTTGAAGTCGTCTTCGCCGACGACGAATCCAAGCCCGACGTCGCCCGCCGCAAGACCGAGAAGATGGTGCAGGAGGACAACATCGACGCCCATGTCGGCGGCTTCCTGTCCAATATCTGTCTCGCCTGCATGCCGGTCTGGGAAGAGGCCAAGATCATCAACATGATCAGTGTCTGCCTCGACACCACGCTGACCACCACGAAGTGCAACCGCTACAGCTTCCGCGTCCACGACTACGCGCCGGCGCAAGCGGTCGCATTCGCGCCTACGCTCACCAAGATGGGCAAGAAGTGGCATCTCGCTTATGCCGACTATTCCTGGGGCCAGTCGACGCGCGACGCCTACGCCGAACAGATCAAGAAGAACGGCGGCGAAATCGTCGGCACCACCGGCATCCCGCTCGGCACCGCCGACATGACGCCGTTCCTCTCCAAGATCAGCGGCAATTTCGACGGGCTGTTCGGCATCTTCTTCGGCAAGGACGGCGTGACCATCGCCAACCAGGCCTACGATCTCGGCCTCACCAAGAAGTACAAATGGGCCGGCGACGGGTCCATTACCGAAGCCAGCAACCTGCCGGCGATCGGCCACAAGATCGACGGCTTCGTCGCCATCAACCGCTACATCCCGATCTTCGCCGGCACGCTGGACACGCCCTATCACCGCGCCTGGTTCAAGGAAGCCGAGGAGCGGCTGGCCAAGGTCGATCCATCCGGCCCGCGGCCGGACAAGTACGTGCAGTCGAACTACGAGGCGATGAACGCCCTGAAGATCGCCATGGAGGCGGCGAAGTTCGAAAGCCGCGCGGATACGATGAAGGTGATCGAGGCGCTCGAAGGCCTCGAGATGAAAGCCGGGCCGGATTTCATCCAGGGACCCAAGACCCTGCGCAAGGCCGACCATCAGGCGTTCCTGAACGAGTTCATCTTCGAAGTCAGCAACGGCACCTACCACCTGAAAGAGACGGTGCCGAAGGACAAGACGCTCGTGCCGCCTGCCTGCAAGTTCCCCGCGGCGTAAACACGCGTGGAAAATTCGACCGACATACGCTCCCCGGCGACAAGCCGGGGGGCGGCTTCGTCTGCGATCCTGCGGACCGAACAGCTGTCCATGCAGTTCGGCGGCCTGGCGGCGCTCTCACGCGTGAATTTCTCGGTCGAGCGCGGCCGCACCCACGCCATCATCGGGCCGAACGGCGCCGGCAAAAGCACCTTTTTCAATTGCCTGACCGGCGTGCAGCGGCCGACCGCCGGGAAAATCGTTTTCAACGGCGACGACATCACCGGGCTGCCCTCGGACAAGATCTCGCAGAAGGGCATTGCGCGCTCCTACCAGATCACCAACATCCTGCCCAACGCCACGGTCTTGGAAAACGTGCGCATCGCCGCGCAATCGCGCCGCCACGGCTGGAACATGATCGCCCACCACGCCGCCTTCGCCGACATCAATGAAAAGGCGGAAGCAGCCCTTGCCGCGGTCGGCCTGCTCGACAAGGTCGACGAGCTCGCCTCCAATCTCTCGCATGGCGCGCAGCGCAACCTGGAAATAGGCATCGCGCTCGCCACCGAGCCGCAATTGCTCTGCCTCGACGAGCCGACCGCCGGCATGAGCGCGGCGGAAACGCGCGAGACCATGCATCTGGTCAAGGAAATCGGCAAAACCGTCACCATCCTCATCGTCGAACACGACATGGAGGTGGTCATGGAGCTTTGCGACCGCATCACCGTGCTGCACTACGGCGCCATTCTCGCCGAGGGGACGCCGGCGGAAATCCAGCAAAATCCCAAAGTGCTGGAGGTTTATCTCAAGACATGAGCAGCCCCGCCGCCACCCAGCCGCTGGTCTCGGTCGAAGACTTGCACACGTATTACGGCAAGAGCCACATCCTCGACGGCGTCTCGCTCACCGTCGGGCATGGCGAGGTGGTCGGCCTGCTCGGCCGCAACGGCGTCGGCAAATCGACGACGCTGAAGACGATTATGGGCCTGGTGAACGCGCGAAAAGGCAAAGTGCTGTTCGAGGGCCATAGCATCGTCGGCGTGCCGCCGCACAAGCTGGCGCGCTTAGGGATCGGCTACGTGCCGGAAGACCGCCGCATCTTCCGCCTGCTCACGGTGATGGAAAACCTACGCGTCGGGCTCGACCGCCACGGCGTGAGCGAGGAGCACAAGCGGCAACTGCTCGACAAGGTGTTCGACTTCTTCCCGGTGCTGGCGGAGCGGCGCGGCCAGGCCGGCGGCACGCTGTCGGGCGGCGAACAGCAGATGCTGGCGATCGCCCGCGCCATGATGCTGGAGCCCAAGATCATCCTGCTCGACGAGCCGACCGAGGGCCTCATGCCCAGGATGGTGTCGCAGATCCGCCAGATCATCGAGGTGCTGCACAAGGAAGGCGTCGCCATCCTCTTGGTCGAACAGAACGTGCCGCTGACGCTCGCCGCCAGCCAGCGCGTCTACATCATGGAGAAGGGCATCGTGCGTCACCATTCCGCCGCGGCCGAGCTCACCGTCGAGCACGCCGTCATCAAGCAGTATCTGGGGGTCTGACGATGAACGCGCTCAGCGCCTTTTTCCACGACATCCCCTTCGATCTCATTTTGATTCAGACGGTCAATGGCGTCATCACCGGCATGATACTGGCGCTGGTCGCTTCCGGCCTGACGCTGATCTTCGGCATCATGGACGTGGTCAATTTCGCGCATGGCGAACTGTTCATGCTCGGCGCCTATGTCGGCGTCATCGTCATGGTGTCGACCGGGAATTTCTGGCTGGCGCTGCTCGCGTCTTTCATTGTCATCGCCGTGCTCGGCGCCGCCTTGCAGATCGTCGTCTTGCGGCCGCTGATCGGGCGCGACCCGCTCAATACGATCCTCGTCACCTTCGGCCTGTCGCTCATCTTGCAGAACTACGCGCTGTGGCAATTCGGCCCCGACTCGCGCCGCCTGCCGGCGCCGGTGACCGGCCATTTCATCCTGTTCTATCTCGACTATCCCTGGTACCGGTTGGTGGTAGCCGTGCTGTCGGCGGCGATCATCGGCGGCTTCTGGCTGTTCCTCAAATACAACCGATTTGGCGTCTGGATCCGCGCCACCACGCAAGACCGCGTCATGGCGCAGGCGATGGGCATTCCGGTGCCCTGGGTGCTCACGGGCGTGTTCGCGGTCGGCGCCGGGATGGCGGCGGCAAGCGGCGTGCTGTTCGCGCCACTTGGCGGTGTCGACTACAACATGGGTCTCGACTGGGTGCTGCGGGCCTTCATCGTCGTGGTGGTCGGCGGCATGGGCAGCCTCGGCGGCTCGGTGGTCGCCGCCATCTTCATCAGCCTCTTGGAATCCTACGCCGCGATCTGGGTCAATCCCTCGCAGGCGGTGATCGTCTCCTTCGTCGTGCTGATCCTGACGCTGCTGTTCAAACCGACCGGCCTGTTCGCGACGCCCAAATGAAAAAGCTCGACCGCCATACCGTCATCTATTGGGCCGGCTTTGCCGCGATCATGGCGATCTTGATCGTGGCGCCGCTGGTGCTGCCGCCATTCTGGCGCCGCTTCCTCACCGAGGTGCTGATCTGGGGCCTGCTCGCCATGTCGTCCGATCTCCTGATCGGCTACACCGGCATGGTCTCGTTCGGCCACTCGGCGTTTTTCGGCCTCGGCATGTATGGCGCGGCCGGCGCGCTGATCGCGTTCTCGCCCAATCTGTGGCTGGCAATTCTCTTGGGCCTAGCCGGCGCGGCGGGCGCCGCGCTGTTCGTCGCCTATTTCGCCACGCGCCTGCGCGACATCTATTTCGCCATCACCACGCTCATCTTTTCCCAGATTTTCTACGTCATCATCTTCACCTGGACCAAGGTGACCGGCGGCGAGAACGGACTGATCTTCACCCGCCCGCATTTGACCTTCGCCTGGCTCTATGACGTGCGCTTCAACCCGACGATCATGCACTGGTTCGTGCTGGCGGTGGTGACCGCATCCTATCTGTTCCTGCGCCGCGTCACGCGGTCGCCGTTCGGCATGGTGCTGCAATCGATCCGCGAAAACGAGGCGCGCACCCGCGCCATCGGTTTCCCGGTGCAGCGCTACAAGATCGTCGCGGTGATGCTGTCGGGAATCTTTGCGGGGCTCGCCGGCGTGCTCTACGCCATCCAGAACGAGTTTGCCGCGCCCAACTTCGTCTATTTCATCACCTCGGGCGATACCGTGATCTTCAACGTCATGGGCGGCATCGGCACGCTGGTCGGGCCGATCGTCGGCGCCGGTTTCTTCCAATTGCTGCGCGAACTGATGGCGCGCATCTTCGGCGACCAGTTCCCCTACCTGATCCCGCTCGGCGTGGTGTTCATCATGATGATCATCTTCCTGCCGCAGGGGTTGTTGGGCTTCGCCAGACGGTGGCTGAACAAGTAGCCGCCAATTTCGTCGGTGCGGTCGAGCCCCGCTTGGATCTCGGTGCGCCGCGCTTGGCCCGCGTCATCGGTGGATGGCGTAAAGCGAGCGGTTGCGCAAATGATCGCGAACGTCCGACACCAAGGGTCCGACCGCTTTGACCGCTTCGGCGAGTTTGGCGGCGGGCCGCCCGATTTCCCGCGCCCAATGCCGCATTTCGGCAGGCGAGTTGACGTCGATACGTTTTGGATCGGCTGGGCCCAGCAAGCGGCCGTCATTGCCCACGATCGTCATCCGATGATTCTCCTGCAATAATCGACGCCGCGCGATACGCGGCGAAGGCGGCAAATAACGTCGGTTTTTCGCTTGGGACGAAGCGCCTTGCGAGCTTCGAGTTGACGAACGATGCGCCCAATAGCGGCCAAAGTCGAGGAAATACGCCGGTGAGATGCTGAATTATGCGGCGCCCCTCGCTAAACCGATACGGCATCCCCATATACCCTAAGGTGCCTTATTGCGCTGTTTAGCAATTAAGGAGCGCCTCTTACAGAAAGGCCCGCGATGTTCACGCCCGAACACTTTCGTGCGAAAGCGGCCGAATACGCCGAGTTGGCCAGAACGGCAAACAGCTCCGACGACGCGCGCGAATTTCAGCGGCGCGAGCGCAGCTATACGGTGCTCGCGGACAACGAGCAGTGGCTTGCGGACCACTACGATCACACCATGCACGCGGCCGACATCGGCGGAGCTAACCAAGTGGCTCCGGCTTTGCCTGGCGCTGCGACCGCGGCGGTGCAGCAATGAAATGGCCGGGGCAGCGGCCGTCAAATGCCGTTAATCAGGCAGTGACATTCCCCAATGTAAGCCGCAGTTACGATGCGACGCGCGGCGTGGTGCGCTTCTGGGGCTACGACCGCTCGATGGAGAGTTCGTTTTTTATGACCTGGGACGCGCTCAAGCACATTCAGCCCAATCTAGAGCGCGGCGAAGCGGATATTCTGCGGGCCTTCGATAGCAACCGTCAATCGATCTATGAGGTTGCCGCGAAGGTTTATGCCCGCGGCCGAAGAAGCGCCTACAACCTCGTCGCCGCCGATTTCTGAACGCCTAATTTGTATGCAGCCGTCACGACAGATTGACCCGTTGGCGGTCAAGCCAAACACAACAAAGGAACGACCCTTGAGCAGCAAGACAGAAAAGCTAGAAAAGCCGCAAAAGCTGGAAATTCCGGAAAAGACGGAAAAGCCAAGAAACCTGCGCGCGGACGTCATGCCGCATGACGGTTACGTGTTGTCGGTCGATGGCAAATTGAAGACGCGATTTCCGACATCCGAGGAAGCGATAACCGCCGGCCTGAAGCTCAAACAGACCTACCCGGTCGTCCAAATTGCGATCTTCGATGCGGCCGCGCGGAGCTACGCGCCGGTGGTGTTGCCGGAATAACGGTGGACGCGTCGGGCGCTGTCGTCCGCGGCGAATGGAAATGTGCGGAGCTAGTGAATAGCTAATCGCAGCGCACGCTCATCCCGCCGTCGACCACGATCTCCGTGCCGGTGACGAAGCGCGCTTCGTCCGAGGCGAGAAACAGCGCCGCATTGGCGGTGTCGCGGCCGTCGCCCGCAAAGCCGGCCGGAATGCGCTTTAAGCGCTGCGCCAACAGCGCGGCGATGTCGCCGCCGGCGCGCTGCTTGGCCAGCCGCGCCTCCACCATCGGCGTATGCAATTGGCCCGGCACCACGGTGTTCACGCGGATGCCCTTGGCCGCGTATTGCACGGCCACCACGCGCGAAAGCTGGATGACGCCGGCCTTGGTCGCGGCATAGCCGACCTGGAACGCGCCGGTGAAGCGGATGCCGGAGGTCGAGGCGACGTTGACGATTGCGCCCGCTTTCTGCCGCTCCATCACCGGCAGCACGTGCTTGCAGGTGAGGAACACGCTCTTGAGGTTGCTGTCGACCTGGGCGTCCCAGGCTTCCTCGCTCAGTTCCACCGGTCCGCCATGCGCCGAACCGCCGACATTGTTCATCAAGATGTCGATGCGGCCGAAGCGATCGAGGCAGGCCTTTACCATGGCGGCAACCGCGGCATTGTCGGTCACGTCGCATTGATGCGTGACGATCTCGCCGCCTACTTCGTGTACGCGTTCGAGCGTCTCGGCGACGCTGGCAAGATCGCGGTCGACCGCGAAAATCTTGGCACCTTCCTCGGCAAAGCGCACGGCGGTGGCGCGGCCGTTGCCCCAGCCGGGACCGACGCAACCGGCGCCGGTGATAATGGCGATCTTGCCCTGTAAACGTCCGCTCATGCGGCACCTCCCTTAGCGTTTTGCCGGCGCGAAGCGATAAAAGCGCTGCGGGTTGTCGACCAGCAGCGCCCTGAGCGCGGCGCCCGGCGCGATCTCGGCCAAAATATCGACCAGCGTGCCGTCGTCGGGGATCGGCCCGGGGTGATTGGGATGCGGCCAATCGGTGCCCCAGACGCAGCGGTCGCCGAATTCGGCCACCAGTCTGCGCGCGAACGGCACCGCGTCGGCGTAAGGCGGGCCTTGGCGGGTGATGCGGTCGGCGCCGCTTACTTTCATCCAGACGTGTTTGTGCCGCATCAGGTCGATGAGCGCGCGGAATTCGGGCTGGTCGAGCCCGCGCGAAGCATCGATGCGTCCCATATGGTCGATCACCACCGGCACCGGCGAACGGCTAAGCGCTGAGCTAAGCTCGGCGATCAGGCTGCCGTCCATGTGGATTTGCAGATGCCAGCCGATGTCGGCGAGCCGTTTGCCGAAGGCGATTGCCGCCTCGATCGATGGCCCCTCGTCGAGAGGCGGCATGAAATGAAAGCGCGCGCCGCAGAAACCTAGAGCATCGAGCCGCTTGAGCTCGGCATCGGAAATCGTCACCGGCACCAGCGCCACGCCCTTGTAGGCGCCGCCTTTGGCGGCGAGCGCGTCGATGGTGACGGAAAGGTCGTAGCCGTGGCTCTGCGTATGCACGATCAGGCAATGCTCGATGCCGAGAAAATCGTGTAGCGCGAACAGCTTTTCCTTCGGCGCGTCGGATTTGCTCAAGTTTACGTCGGCGAAGGCAAAGCGGCTCGCCGGTCCCATCACATGCACATGCGCGTCGCAGGCGCCCGGCGGCAGTTTCAATTTAGGCTTGCTCGGCGCGCGCATGAAAGTCGGCGGCGGCGAGGGGGGTTGCGTCATGGTTTTGTCCTTCCGGCCGCTGGCGCCTTGGAACAGTCTGGCAAAGCGGGCCGCTCAAAGAAAGACAAAACGGAAACCGCCGATGTGATAAAAGCAGCGTCGCAAGCGGGAGCCGGTCATGAACGATAAGCGTGTAAATGACGTCGTCAATCTGTTGGTTTTGGATGGCGACGGCATCGGGTCGGAGATCATGGCGGCAACGCTCGCCGTGCTGCGCGCGGCGGACGCTAAATTCGGTTTGCGGCTCGTCTTCGAGGTGGCGGCGGTCGGCCTGGCCGCACTGCGCGCCGAGGGCACGACCTTGCCGCAAGCGGTGATCGATAGAGCCAAGGCCGCCGACGGAGTGGTGCTCGGGCCGGTCTCGCACCATGAATATCCGCCGCTCGCGCAAGGCGGCCGCAATCCGTCCGGCGAGTTGCGCAAAATCCTCGAACTTTACGCCAATATCCGCCCGGCGCGCTCGCGTGAGGGTTTTCCGCCGCGCTGCGGCAAGCCGGTCGATCTCGTCATCGTGCGCGAAAACACCGAAGGCTTCTACGCCGACCGCAACATGTATCTCGGCTCCGGCGAATTCATGCCGACGGCGGACCTTGCGCTCGCCGTGCGCAAGATCACCCGTCAAGCCTCGACCCGCATCGCCGAGACCGCCTTCAAGCTCGCAATGCTTCGGCGCAAGCACGTCACCTGCGTGCACAAGGTGAACGTGCTGCGCGTTTCCGACGGGCTTTATCTCGAAAGCGTGCGCGCGGTGGCCACGCGCTACCCGCAGGTGCGATACGACGAGCGCCTTATCGACGCCATGGCGGCGCTTCTGGTGCGCGACGCCAGCCAATTCGATGTCGTCGTCACCACCAACATGTATGGAGACATCCTCTCCGACGAGGCGAGCGAGATTTCCGGCAGCCTCGGCCTTGCCGCCTCGCTCAACGCCGGCGATGTGCATGGCGTGGCGCAGGCGCAACACGGCTCGGCGCCCGACATCGCCGGCAAGAACGTGGCCAATCCGGCCGCGCTGATCGGCTCGGCGGCGATGCTGCTTTCCTGGCTGGGCGAGCGGCGCGGGGAAAAGAAACTCATCGAGGCTTCGCTGGCGATCGAGGCCGCGCTCGACCGCGTGATCGCCGACCCGAAGTCGCGCACGCCCGACATGGGCGGCCCGCTCGGCACTGACGCATTCGGCGCGCGCGTGGCGGCGGCGGTGACGGCGGGGTGAGCGGTCGTCGGACTAGGACTATAATCACAATATCGTGAGAACTTATCCCCGCGCTCCCGGGCGGTCTTATCATGGCCTCCGTCCTGCTCATTCGAGGGCGTCATCTAAAGGCGTCTAAGGGCGTCATCTAGAGGCGTCTAAATGATGGAGCATGACGCGGCGCCCGCGGGCGGGGGATGAACGCAACCCCCCAAGCCCCCGGGCGCCACCGGGGCACCGCTCGCGGGCACTATGACCCGCCGCGAGGAGCTCGCTGACACCGGGGGCGATAGTCCCCGGTAGAAAGCGCGGTCCGGCGCCGAGAAAGACGCCGCTATGGCGCGCCGAGAGGCGCCGCACCTTCGCGAGAAGGTGTGTACTGACTGCATGACGCGCCGCTTGGCGCGCCATCCCCTCGACATTTTGTCGGGGGTCGACTCCCCCGGACCCCCTGTTCGAGGGGGACGGAATGGAAGACGGCCTACCCGGGGCCGCAAAGAATACGGGCGCTTTCGCTTGCCTGAATGTCGGTGCTGCGATTTGTTGGCAACGAACTTGCTTCTCTTAAAGCTGCAACAAGGACACCGCCATGGCCGACCCGCTCGACCACTACATCGCCGCCGCCGCCGCAGCGCTCGATTTGCCGCTGGCACCGGAATGGCAGACCGCGATCAAGGCCAATCTCGCGGTCACGCTCAAGCACGCCAATCTGGTCGCCGAATTTCCGCTGTCGGACGAGGCGGAGCCGGCGCCCATCTTCAAGGCCTGAGGCGATGAGCAAGGACCTCGCATGGGCTAGCGCGGCGGAGATCGCGCAGGCGGTCGCCTTCGACGCGAGCCGCGCGCTCAACGTCGTCGACGACGCGCTCGCGCGCATCGAGGCGCATAATCCGGTGCTCAATGCGTTTACCGCGATCGTCGCCGAGCGCGCGCGGGCGAAGGCGCGCTTAATCGACGCCATGCCGGACAAAACGAAGCTGCCGCTTGCGGGCGTGCCCTTCGCGGTGAAGAACCTGTTCGACATCGAAGGGCTTGCGACCGTCGCCGGCTCCAAGATCAACCGCACGCGGCCGCCCGCGACGCGCGATTCGCCGCTGATCGAGCGCCTGGAAACGGCCGGCGCGGTGCTCCTCGGCGCGCTCAACATGGGGGAATACGCCTACGACTTCACCGGCGAGAACGTGCACGACGGCCCCTCGCGCAATCCGCACGATGTCACGCGCATGACCGGCGGCTCGTCCGGCGGCTCGGGCGGCGCGGTCGGCGGCGGCCTGGTGCCGCTCGCGCTCGGCTCCGACACCAATGGCTCCATCCGCGTGCCGTCCTCGTTGTGCGGAATTTTCGGACTGAAGCCGACGTACGGAAGGCTCAGCCGCGCGCGCTCGTTTCCCTTTGTCGCCAGCCTCGACCATCTCGGTCCATTCGCGCGCTCGGCGCGCGATCTCGCGCTCTCTTACGATGCCATGCAAGGGTTCGATGCCGATGACGCGGCCTGCGTCGACCGGCCGGCCGAGCCGGCGACACCAAGCCTCGGGCAGGGGCTTAGCAGTCTGCGCATTGCGGTCGCCGGCGGCTATTTCAAGCAGGGCGCGTTCCCCGAGGCGCTGGAAGCGCTCGCCCGCGTCGCCAAGGCGGCCGGCGCGCGCGAGGAAATCGAGATTCCTGAAGCGGCGCGGGCGCGCGCCGCGGCCTATGTCATCACTGCGACGGAAGGCGCGGCGCTGCATCTCGAGCGGTTGCGCAAGCAGGCGCGCGATTTCGATCCCGCGGTGCGCGACCGCCTGATCGCCGGCGCCATGCTGCCGGCCACGCTGGTCGTGAAGGCGCAGAATTTCCGCCGCTGGTACCGCGAGCGCGTGCTCGAACTGTTCGCGCGCTATGACGCGATCCTCGCCCCCGCCACGCCCTGCACCGCGCCCAAGACCGGCCAGCAGACTTTCGTCCTCGATGGCGTCGAATTGCCGGTGCGGCCCAACGTCGGTATCTACACCCAGCCGATCTCCTTCATCGGCCTGCCGGTGGTGGCGGTGCCGGTGCCGCTCAAGCCGCTGCCGATCGCCGTGCAAATCATCGCCGCGCCGTGGCGCGAGGATATCGCGCTGCGCATCGCGCATGCGCTGGAACAGACGGGCGCGGTCGCCGCACCGCGGCCTAATCGTTGAGGAGACACGCAATGGAAATCGACCTGCCGGAGGTCGTGGCCGAGGTGCGCGCCGCCTTCGAACTTTACGAGAAAGCGCTGGTGGGAAACGACATCGCCGCGCTCAACGAATTTTTCCGCGACGATGCGAGCACCATCCGTTATGGCGGCGGCGAAAACCTCTACGGCTACGCCGATATCAAGGCGTTCCGCGCCGCGCGTTCGCCGGCCGGGCTCGGCCGCACCCTCAATCGTACGGTGATCACCACCTTCGGCCGCGAATTCGCCGTCGCCTCGACCCTCTACGAGCGCCCCTCGGCGCCCGGTAAGACCGGCCGGCAGATGCAAACCTGGGTGAAATTCCCCGAAGGCTGGCGCGTCGTCGCCGCGCATGTCAGCCTGATTGATCGCGCATGATCCGTAAAAACCTCTCGCGCGGCTATAATTATGACATAGAAGCGTCGGGAAATGTCCGCGCAGCAGGTGACCGGCAGCGCAGGTCTTTGCTAAAATCCGCGTGGCTTTGCTTTACGAGAAGGAAGAGGTCCAATGCCGATCGATCTGGCCGCCGTGAACTGGCTCTACGTGATCATCCTGGCGGTATTCGTCTTTGTCGCAACCTTCATCGGCAATCTCTTGTCGTTCAGCCATCGCGGCATGGCCGCCCTGCTGTCGGCGCTGATATTCACCGGCATATTTGTCATGTGGACCTATTACCCGCACCATTTACCGCTGCCGATCACGGTCTCCGAGCCGAAACCCGCGGCGGCGGCTACCGCGCCGGCCACCCCGGCGGCGCCGATTACCCCGGTAAGGCCGCGCAATCCGGTGACCGACATCACCCCGCCGGCGGCGCCTGCGCCCGCAACTCCCGCGCCGGCACACTAGCCTTGCGTCCGACCGTCCAATTGATGTTCTCTCAAAGCTCGTTCAAGTTCATGAAGGCCCGGGAGAGTGGTGGAGTTGCATGAAGAAAGTTTATCCCGACGCGAAAGCTGCGCTGGCCGGCCTGCTCAAGGACGGCATGTTGATCCACGCCGGCGGCTTCGGCCTCTGCGGCATCCCGGAAACGCTCATTCTGGCGATCCGCGATTCCGGCGTGAAGAATCTCACGGTGGTATCGAACAATGCCGGCGTGGACGGGGCAGGGCTCGGCCTGCTGCTGGAGACCAAGCAGATCAAGAAGATGATCTCGTCCTATGTGGGCGAGAATAAATTGTTCGCCCAGCAATTCCTCGGCGGCGAATTGGAGATCGAATTCAATCCGCAGGGCACGCTCGCCGAGCGCATCCGCGCCGGCGGCGCCGGCATCCCCGCCTTCTTCACCCGCACCGGCGTCGGCACCGACATCGCCAAGGGCAAGGAAGAGCGCGTCTTCGACGGCGAGAAATACATCATGGAGCGCGGTATCGTCGCCGATCTCGCCCTCGTGCACGCCTGGATGGCCGACACGGAAGGCAACCTCGTCTACCGCAAGACCGCGCGCAACTTCAATCCGATGATGGCGACCGCCGCCAAAGTCACCATCGCCGAGGTCGAGCACCTGGTGCAGCCGGGCGACCTCAATCCCGATCACATCATTACGCCGGGCGTTTACGTCAAACGCATCGTCCACGTGCCGAATGCGACCAAGCACATCGAGCAGCGCACCGTGCGCAAGCGCGTCGCCCCGGCCGGAACCGGAGAAGAGGTGTAACCATGCCCTGGACCCGCGATCAGATGGCGGAGCGCGCCGCCAAGGAGCTGCGCGACGGCTTTTACGTCAATCTCGGCATCGGCATCCCGACGCTGGTGTCGAACTACATCCCGGACGGCATGATCGTTCAGTTGCAAAGCGAAAACGGCATGCTCGGCTTCGGCCCGTTTCCCTATGAGGGCGACGAGGATCCGGATTTGATCAACGCCGGCAAGCAGACCGTCACCGAACTGCCGACCACCAGTTTCTTCTCCTCCGCCGATTCGTTCGCCATGATCCGCGGCGGTCACATCGACATCGCCATCCTCGGCGCCATGCAGGTGGCGGAGAACGGTGATCTCGCCAACTGGATGATCCCCGGCAAGATGGTCAAGGGTATGGGCGGCGCCATGGATCTCGTCGCCGGCGTCAAGAAGGTGGTGGTGGTGATGGAGCACACCGCCAAGGCCAAGGACGGCAGCGTCGATCCCAAGCTCCTACACAAGTGCAACCTGCCGCTCACCGGCGCCGGCGTCGTCGACATGGTGATCACGGACTTGGGCGTGTTCGACATCGACCGCAAGAACGGCGGCATGACGCTCATCGAGCTCGCCCCCGGCGTCACGGTGGACGAGATCACGCAAAAGACGCAGGCGAAGTTCGCGGTCGATCCGAAGCTGAAGCATTAGGTTTCGGCGATGGAGGTCAAAGGCGCCGCGTTGCTGTACACGGTGGCGACGCTGGCGATCACCTTTGCGGGCTTCGCCGCGTTGCTGCTGATTGTGCGGCAGCTCGCCGGCGGCAGTTTGACCGCGCTTGACCGCTTTCTGGCGCGGACCGTGGTTGGCCATTGTGTGTGGTTTGCCGCCGGCGCACTCATGCCATCCACGCTCGCGCTGTTCGATCTGTCGGAATCGTTGGTGTGGAAATTGTCGGCGCTGTTGTTCGGCCTGCCCATGCTCGCCTTGCTTTTGACGTTCCAGCGCAGACGCATTACCGCGACCGGTCACAGTGCGCCTCCAAGCATCCTAATCGTGATGATAGGCCTCGGGTCTCTTAGCCTGGTAGCGATGATCGCTAGTGTGTTGACTGGCTATGCTTATGCAGGGGCCTATGCCGCCGCGCTGCTGTTCAATTTCCTGACGCTGGCCTACGCGTTCGTTGTCGCTTTGGAAGTGATTTTGCGCGAGCGCGCGGACCGTAAGCCGTAGCCTTCAGGTTTGCTGGGGTGCACGACAATAATTGCTCCAAGCGCTGCAGGTAGCTTTGGCTTACGGCTGAAGGCGGATCAGCCGCTTGCCCAAATTCTCGCCGCGATAGAGTTCGGCGATGGCGCCCGGCGCATGCTCCAGGCCGTCGAGAATATCCTCGCGGTAGCGCAGCTTGCCATCGCGCACCCAGGCCGCGAGCCGCGCGATCGCCTCCTCGTAGCGGTGCGCGTAGTCGAAGATCAAAAGCCCGCTAACACGCGCGCGCTTGACCAGGACATGACGCTCGAGGCGCGGGCCTTGCGGCCACGGATCCCAGCTCGCAACCGACGCCGTGCCGCAGATGACGACGCGCGCGCCGATCGCGAGTTGCGCCAAGACCGCATCGCTGATCGCGCCCGACGTATTGTCGAAATAGACGTCGACGCCGGCTGGGCAGGCGGCTTTGAGCGCCTTGCCGACGTCGCCCGCCTTGTAGTCGATGGCCGCGTCGTAGCCGAATTCCCCGGTGCAAAGCGCGACCTTGGTCGCGCCGCCGGTGATGCCGACCGTGCGGCAACCCATGAGCTTGGCGATCTGGCCGACCGCGGAGCCGACCGCGCCGGCCGCTGTCGAGACCACGACGGTATCGCCCGGCTTCGGCGCGCCGAGGTCGAGCAGTCCGAAATAGGCGGTGACGCCATTCAAGCCGAGGATGCCGAGCGAGAGCGACAGCGGCAGGTCGGTCTCGCGCACCTTGCGGGTGATGTTGGCGCCGTCCGACACGGCGAACTCCTGCCAGCCGAGCATGCCCATGACGCGATCGCCCTCGGCAAAGCCCGGGTGGCGCGAGGCAATCACGCTGCCGGCGCTGAACGAGCGCATCACTTCGCCGATGCCGACCGGTTTGGCGTAATTGGCGACGGCGCTGACCCAGCCGCGCATCGCCGGTTCGACCGAGAGATATTCGTTGCGCACCAGGAACTGGCGCTCGGTAAGCGCCGGCACCGGCGCGCTCGCCAGTTCGAAATTCTCCGCCTGCGGAATGCCGGCGGGGCGCGACTTGAGCCGGACCTGGCGATTTGTTTGCGGCAGCATTGGCGTAGCGAACCTCACGGTTTTCAATAGGCGCTAGCATATTCCGAGGTTTGCCGGCGCCGCCAGTCCCTGCCGCGCGGGCAAGGAATACGCATCAATCACGCCGAATGAATTGATTTTCCGCTGGCGCCGCGCAAGGATCGTTCCGACCGCATAAGGATCTCCATCATGCCGGAAATGCCACGCAATGCCTTCAAAGCCGCGCTCAAAGCAGGCCAACTGCAGATCGGCCTCTGGTGCAGTCTGTGCAGCAACATCGCCGTCGAAATCCTGTCCGATTCAGGCTTCGACTGGCTGGTGCTCGACACCGAACATTCGCCCAACGAAATTCCCGATCTGGTGTCGCAGTTGCAGGCGGCCCAGCACGGCACCGCCACGCCGATGGTGCGGCCGGCCTGGAACGATGCCGTACTGGCCAAGCGCATCCTCGACATCGGCGCGCTGTCGCTGCTGTTTCCTTACGTGCAGAACGCCGAGGAGGCGCGCCGCGCGGTTGCCGCCACGCGCTATCCGCCGCAAGGCGTTCGCGGCGTGACCGTCGTCGGGCGCGCCGCCCGCTACGGCCGCGTGCAGGGCTATCTCGGCAAGGCGGCGCAAGAGATCTGCGTCATCGTTCAGGTCGAAACCGGCGCCGCGCTCAAGCAGATCGAGGCAATCGCGGATGTCGAGGGCGTCGACGGGGTCTTCGTCGGCCCATCCGATCTCGCCGCTTCGCTCGGTCATCTCGGCAATCCGCAGCACGCGGATGTGCAGGCGGCCATGAAGGACGCGGTGACCCGGCTCAAGGCGGTGGGCAAGCCGGCCGGCATCCTCACCGGCAACGAGGACGAAGTGCGCCGCTATATCGACTGGGGTTATCAGTTCGTGGCGGTCGGCGCCGACGTCGCGCTCCTGTCCAAAACCGCCGATGCGCTGGCCAAAAAGTTCAAGTCTTGATGGGATGGCCGCGTTAGGGCGCTCCTAGCCTATTTGAATCGTTCGCGAATCAGCTTACACGGCATGTCTTATCCACAGCGTGTGCGTCGGCGTCAGTTTGCTCTGCTGATCCGCACCGGTCCGTTCGATCCGCTGCCGGCTCGGCGTCCGCCACGGACGAAAGCATGCCGGCAAAGCCAGACCCAGCCTGTTTCGACAAGGCATCGCGCCGCTGGCACGCGCTCGCCGAGCGCCGGCTCGCCTATTATATCGAACTTTATCGTAGCGGCCGCTGGCAGCGCTATTACAGCAAAGAGCGTTTTGCCACGCTCATGCTCGACGTGATCCGCGCGGTGAAAACCTGGGAAAAACTCGCCGGCTGGACGCCGGTGTCGGCCGCCGACAAGAACGACCTGCGTCCCGCCGCATGAAACCGCTCGCGCTGCCGACGGCGCTGGGCGTGATGGCGGCAATGCAGCCTGCGGCGGCCCAGGACCTCAAGCGCGGCGAAGCCTTGCTGGCGCGCGATTGCGGCTCCTGCCACGCGCTTGCTCGCGGCGAAAGCAAGGACAAGGCGGCGCCGGCGTTCTACACCATCGCCCAGCGCTATCCGATCGAAAACCTGGAGGAGGCGCTGGGCGAAGGCTTCATGTCGGGCCACCCGGACATGCCGGAATTCAAGTATGACGCCGACGATGTCGGTGCCATCATTGCGTATCTGAAGTCCATCCAGCGCCGTTAAGGCGCATGATCCCGAAAAGTGGGAACCGGTTTTCGGATAAGATCATGCGCAAGAAATACGTGTCACCCAGAGTACTTCTTGCATGAGCAGCGCCCTTTTCTCGCCGTTCTCCTTGGCCGGCCTCGAACTCGCCAACCGCATCGTGGTCTCGCCCATGTGCCAGTATTCGGGCGACGACGGCTGCGCCAACGATTGGCACCTGGTGCATCTCGGCATGCTGGCCAATTCCGGCGCCGCGCTGGTGATCGTGGAAGCGACCCATGTCGAACGCAACGGCCGCATCACGCACGGCTGCCTCGGCCTCTACAACGACGACAACGAGGCGGCGCTTACGCGCGTCATCGCTTCGGCGCGCCGCATGGGCACCGCCAAGTTCGGCATCCAGATCGCCCATTCCGGCCGCAAGGGCTCGTCGCGGCGCCCCTGGGAAGGCGGCGGGCCGCTCAAAGCCGACGCCGATCCGTGGCCGACCATGGCCGCTTCGCCGATCCCCTTCGGAGACGGCTGGCCGACGCCGCGAGAGGCGACCGAAGCGGACATGGAGCGCGTGCGCGCGGCCTTCGTTGCCGCCGCCAAACGCGCGCTGCACATCGGCTTCGACGAGGTCGAGCTGCACATGGCGCACGGATATCTGGCGCACGGTTTCATGTCGCCGATATCCAACAGGCGCACCGACCAATATGGTGGCTCGCTGGCAAACCGCTTGCGCTTTCCGCTGTCGATTGCCCGCGCGGTGCGTAGCGTCGTGCCCAAGGCCGTGCCGCTCGGCGCCCGCATCACCGGCAGCGACTGGCGCGAGGATGGGCTTACCCCCGACGACGCGGTGGCGATTTCGCGGGCGTTGAAAGGCGAGGGGCTCGATTTCATCTGCATCTCGTCGGGCGGGGTCACTGCCGATATCCGCACTCCGACCGAGCCCGGCTACAACGTGCCCATCGCCGCAAGGGTCAAACGCGAGGCCGGCATTGCCACCCGCGCGGTCGGCCTGATCGTCAAGCCCGAACATGCCGAGCAGATTGTGGTGAGCGGCGAGGCCGATCTGGTGTCCATGGCGCGCTGCTTCCTCGACGATCCGCATTGGGGCTGGCACGCCGCCAAGGCGCTCGGCGGCGAGGTGGCGCGGCCGCCGCAATATCAGCGCGTCGCCCCCAAGCTATGGGCGCCGGCGGCAGCGAAGGCATAAGTGGAAAATTTCGTCTTCCTCGCCGTCCTCTTCGCCGCGCTTTGCCACGCCGGCTGGAACGCGCTGATCAAGGTCGGGCTCGACCCGCTCTCCACCACGACGCTGCTCGGCATCGGCTCCGCCGTGGTTAGCCTCGTTTGCCTGCCGTTCGCCGGGTTGCCGGCCGCAGCGGCTTTGCCGTGGCTGATCGCTTCGGCGGTCATCCATCTGCTTTATTTCGCCGCGCTGATCGAGAGCTACCGCACCGGCGACCTCGGCCAAGTCTATCCGATCGCGCGCGGCTCGGCGCCGCTGATGACCGCGGCAGCAAGCCTCGTCTTCGTCGGCGAGCAATTGACCGTAGCGACGTGGGTGGGGATCGCCATCCTCGCCGCCGGCGTGTTGCTCCTGTCGGCGCGCGGCGGCCGCACGCTCGCGCATATCGACCGCCGCGCCATCGGTTTCGCGTTGCTCACCGCGCTCACCATCTGCGCCTATTCGGTGGTCGACGGGATTGGCGTGCGCCTATCGCGCAACCCGCAGGCTTACGTGATGCTGATCTTGATCTTCACCGCGATGTTGCTTGGCCCTTACGCTTTGTGGCGCGACGGCCGCGACGTGGTGCCGGCGATGCGGCAATTCTGGCTGCGCGGGCTCGCCGGCGGCGCATTGCAATTGGTGTCCTACGGTATTGCGCTGTGGGCGATGACGCTGGCGCCGATCGCCATCGTCGCCTCGTTACGCGAGACCAGTGTGCTGTTCGGCGCGGTGATCGCCGTGCTCGTCCTCAAGGAGCCGCTGCGCGCGGCGCGCATCGGCGCCGCGCTGTTGATCGTCGCCGGATTGGTGCTGATCCGCTTACAGTGATTAGAGCGCCATTTCCGGAAACAGGCGCTCAGACCGGGCGAGGTCGGCTTCGGTGTCGATGTCCCAGAGCGGGGCGAGTTCGGCGCTCTCGAGGCCAAGCGCCGATATCCGTGCCCGCGTTTCTTGCGTGACCGAGGCGGTGCCCCAGGCGATATCGGCAAATATTTGCGGGTGCGCCGCGCGGGCGCCGATCAAGACATAGCCGCCGTCCACGGCCGGGATCACCACGATTTCGGCGTCGCGCAGCGCGTCGGCCGCCGCGTAAAAGTGCCCGACGGTAAGCGCGGGACAATCGGTGCCGATCACCAAAGTGGGGCCCTGCATGGCGGCGACCATGCGGGCGCCAAGATCGCCGCCCGGCTGGCGCTTCAAAGCGATGCGGTAACGCGAGACGAGGTCGCGGAACGAAGGGTGGCTCGGATCGGGCGCGCACCACAGCGTTACCGGGCCGATGGCGGCTTCGAGCGCGGTCGCGACCGCGCGCTCGGTCAGGCGCTCCTGCAGCACCGCCGCCGCGTGCGCGCCGATCGCCGGGATCAGCCGCGTCTTGGCAAGACCCGGCACCGGCGCTTTCGCCAATATGGCGATGTTAGTTTTCGGCATAGCCGTAGGCTCGCGCGAGCTTGGCCGGATCGGCGCCGAGGAAAAAGCGCAAACGCAAGGCCCACATCAGCAGCATTGTGCGCAACATTCCATGTGCCCGCCAGCGGCGGCCCGAGGTCGTCACACGCGCGCGCAGGGCGCAAGGCGGACCGGCGCGCTTGAGCCGCGCCGACAGCGCCACGTCCTCCATCAGCGCGATCGGCGGAAAGCCACCGGCGCGTTCGAAGGCGGCGCGGGTGACGAACAAAGCCTGGTCGCCGGTCGAGATGCCGGTCAGGCGCGAGCGAAGGTTCATCGCCGCCGCGACGACGGGCAGCAAGCCGCCGCCATCCAAGCGTACGTCGAAGCGGCCCCATTCGCGGCCAGAACAAGCAAGACCGTCGAGCAGCAAGCCGTCCGCGTTCTCCGGGAGCTTCGTGTCGGCGTGCAGGAACAGCAACACATCGCCGCTTGCCGCGGCGGCGCCAACATTCATTTGTATGGCGCGCCCGCGCGGCGCGGCTATCACGCTATCGGCAAGCGGACGCGCGAGATCGAGCGTGCCATCGTGACTGCCGCCGTCAACCACAATCACCTCGACGCCGCGCGAGCGATAAGGCGCGAGCGCCGCCAGCGCGGCTTCGATTGCGCCAGCTTCGTTCAATACTGGCATGACGACGGAGAGCTTCATGCGGGCGCGGCCTGCTCGATGCTGTAATCGGGCCCGCCGACGATGCGCGCGTGATAGGATGCATGCGCCGACGAACCGGGCGGCCAGCGCCGCAGGAAGCGGGCGACAAACGCCGCGTGATCGTAGGGCAGCGCCAGCGCATCGATGTGAACGCCGTCGCGTTCGACGCCATAAAGCGGGCGCTGCGGCGACGGCGTGGTGGATATGCGGGTGATGACGCCGAAGCGCGTGCTGGCGAAATTCGGCATGCCGGCGGCGCCGTTGTTGATGACGGTCAGCCGGCCGCACGGATAAGAAAAATCGCGCAAGGCGGCCAAACACGTATGCGTCGAGGCGAACACGTCCACTTGCGCCGCCTCGCGCACCTCGGCGAGCCAGGCGCGCCGCGCGCGGCTGTCGAGTTCGTCCTGCGCAAAGCGCCAGCCGGCGAGCACGCCGGCGTCGCCATGCACGATGCCGATGCGCAAAGCGCCGACCTGGGCGACGAGATGCATCGGCAAGCGGTCGAGCCGCGTGCGCGCCTCAGCCGGCGCCGCGGTGCGCAACAGCGACAGGATCTCGTTGGAGCGCGCGACCACGGCGGCGGGCACGCCTTCCGGATAGGCGCAGCCGCAGCCGACGCCGATATCGTTTGCGCGCGCGATTTCCGTCTCGACATTGCCGCGCAACGCCCAATGCGGCGCGATGCCGGCTTCGATGCCGGCAAACCAGTCGGGCTCGGCATCGAACCAATGGAAATCGCCGTTGAACACACGAGTGACCGGCGCGCGCTCCATCGCCGCCAGCACGTCGATTGCCGAAAGCGCAGGCAGATTGCCGTAGAGCCCTCCGACCACATAAAGCGTTTCGGCCGCGAAATCCGGCGCGCGCGCGAACACGCGCGGCGAATAGCGATAATCGTAGGGGCAGACCCGGCCGGCTGCGCCATCCGCTTCCACTAAACGGAGCGCAAGCGAGGGGGCGTTCATTCCGCCGCTTCCTTCAGCGCGCCGCCGCAGCTCGAGCCTTGCCCGGCGGTGCAGCCGTAACAATGCCCGGCAACGCGGATCGGGTTGCCCGTCATGTCATCGTCGATGAGATCGGAGAGATGCAGCCGCGCGCGCTTGCCCCGCGCGAGCGGCAAATCGAGCATCTGGTTGAAGTCGCAGTCGTAGACAAAGCCGCGCCAGTCGACCGATATCAAGCGGCGGCACATCACGCCGTCGAGATTGGCGTCGAGATGCGCGTCCTGCAGCAATTGCAGATAGCCGTCGAACTCACCTTTGCTGATCAGCATGGAGCCGAAGCGCTGGATCGGCATGTTGGCGAGCACGAACAATTTATTGAACACGATGCCGTATTGCCCGCCGAGCACGCGCTTGTAGTCGGCTTCGAGCGAGCCTTGCGGCGGCGGCAGCGCCGGCCCTTGCGGATTGTAGACGAGATTGAGGGTGAGCGCCGGATCGCTTCCGTAGCCGAGCGCGTTGAGCGTCTTCAGGCCGCGGATCGAAGCGCCGAACACGCCCTTGCCGCGCTGGCGCTCGACATTGTCCTGCAGGTAGCAGGGCATGGAGGCGACGACCTCGACGCGGTTGGCGGCGAGAAATTCGGCGAGGTCTTGCTGGCTTGGCTCGCTTAAGATTGTGAGGTTACAGCGGTCCATGACCTTGACACCGAGCCTGCGCGCCTCGCGCACCAGGCGGCGGAAATTCGCATTGACTTCGGGCGCGCCGCCGGTGATGTCGAGGGTGCCGATCTGCCGGCGCGCTATAAAATCGAGCACCACGTCGGCGACCTGCGCCGACATTTCCTCGTGGCGGTTCGGTCCCGCATTGACGTGGCAGTGGAAGCACGACTGGTTGCAGCGATAGCCGACATTGATCTGCAGCGTCTCGAGCTTGCCCCGGCGGATGGCCGGGAACGGCACCTTATCGAGCAGCGGCAATGTATCGCGCATGGGAATCCTTGGCTGATGAGCCAACTTGCCACGCCATGCGCGCCCGCGTCACCCCGGCTTATGCCGGGACGGGACAAAATGCCGTGACTCGATTGTGATTGCTTGTTGAAAGCTAGCGCGCGAGCGCGGTGGCGACCGGCGATTCCACGCCGATGCGGCCGTATCCCGGCAGCTTGACGCCGGGATGGCGCAGATCGAGCCCCGCCACCAATCCGAGCAGATCGACTTCGATGCCCTCGACCCAGCCGAGCTTGAGCGCGGCGAAACCGGCGAGGTTGAGCTCGACGCCGGTGCCGCTGTCGGTGCGGCCGGCATACAGCCGGGCGCGGTAATCGCGGCCGACCGCGTTGGGCGGCAGCGCCACGCCCAATTCCGGCACCGCGCGCAAGATGGCCGCGGTGAAGCTGTTGCTGTTCGGCCCCGGCCAGATGCGATAGTCGCCGGTGTGGCTGTAGCGGTAGGCCTCGACTGCCGCCTCGATGCGCGGGATCAGCTTTTCCGCGTCCGCGCCGGAAATGTCGGCGATCGCCACCGGCGTGTTGCCGTACCAACGCCCGTCCACCGGCCAATTATTGAGGCGCACCGGATGGCCCCAGCCGACCACGTCGTAGCGCGTCCACTCGCTTGCGCCGGCGGCTTTGAGCACGATCCAGCTGTGCACCGCGAAAATGCCCTTCCAGGCGCCGGCCTTGCCTGTGAATACGACGACGCGCGCCGGCTGATAGTCGGCCGCGCTCGGCAGTAGGCCGCTGCTCGACCAATCGGCGTCACGCCAGGAACGCGGCGCATTGCCGGCGGCATAGAACGCGGCGCGCGCAACGAGCGGCAAAAGGAAAATGGCGAAGATCGCGAGCATGATGAGCTTTCGGCGGGAGAAGCGGGTGGCCGGCATGAGGGGTAGATAGTGACGCTTTCCGGCCTAATCGTGGCGGTCAGCGCACTTGATTGCCGCTGATCTTGAGTTGCGGATAGCGCTCGGCGCCGGAAAGCGCGAGATCGCCGGAGACCGGCTTGTGCCACTCCATGCCGACAATGGCGCCGCCTTTGGTGCCGGCGAACAGATTGCCGGAAATGACCGCGATGCCGGCGCCGGCCACGACCGATACCGCGACGCCGAAGCCGGCCTCGCGCACTAAGTTGCCGGTGATCGCGACGTTGCGCATGTATTGGCCCCAGCCGGCGCTGATGCCGGCGAGGGGCGCGCCCTCGACAACATTGCCGCTCACCACGGTATCGGCCTCGACGCCGATGCCGATGCCCGCTTCGCCCGGGCGCTTGGTGCGCAGGTTGCGCACGATATTGCCGTGCACCGTGGCGAGCCGTCCGCCCTCGTTGAAATTGGTAACCGAGATGCCGGTTTCTGCGCCGTCGATCACGTTGTCGGCGATCACCGCGCCCTCGAAGCCGAATTCGCAATAGATCGCCACCTCATCGAACGCGGCGCAATTATTGCCGATGATCTGGACGTTGGACGCCGCATTGCCGCGGATTGCGGAAAAGGCGGCATTGCGGATGTGATTGCCACGCACGATCACGTTGCCGGCGCGAAAGACGTTGATGGCGTTGCCGTTCTGCCCGCTGCCGCCTGAGCGCGCCGCCGTATCCTCGATGCGGTTGTCGGCGATCAGGCCGCCGTCGGCGCGTTTGTCGCTTTGCCAGAGACGGATGCCGCCGTTGCCGGATTTGGCGATGCTGTTGGCGGCGATGCGGAGGCCGCGGCTGTCGTTGCAAAAGAGCGCGTTGTCGGCCGCGCCGGTGATGGTCGAATGCGTCACTTCGCCGTCGCAGCCTTCAAGGGTTATGCCGTTGCCGCCGGCGCCGGCGACGTTGCAATCGGCGATGCGCACGTCCTTCACGTCATTGAAATGCACCAAAGCGCGGCCGGCGGGCAGCGTCCGGCCGCCGCCGTCGAGCGCCAGGCCGGTGAGCGAAACCGTGTCGGCGTGTTCGGACGAGAAAAGCGAAGGCCCGTGCGTCAGGATCAACCGGCTCGCGCCGCGCACGCCGGCAAGGTTGGCGCCGGCCGGCAGCGTGAGGAGGCCTGTCCGGTAGACGCCGGGGGCCAGCATCAAGGGGACGCGCGTGCGCGCCGCCTGATCGATGGCGCGTTGCAAGGCGCCGCTCTGGTCGCCCGCTGCGCCGGGACGTACGCCGAAATGCGCTGCATCGAGCCCGAATGTGGACAGCGGCGCGGCATGTGCCGGTGTTGCGAAGGCAGCGGCGCCGGTCGCGGCGGCGATGAGGCGGCGGCGGGTGAGGTCCATGCGCCGGGCATTTTGCGCCCGCGCTGGTTAACGCCGTGCTGAAGCGATGGCGCACAGGATAGCGCCGCCCGCCCGCGCCAGATCGGCCGCCGCCAGACGGCGTTTTCCGGCGCTCCCGCGCGGTAATGGATTGCGCCGAACAGGGGGCACATGGACGAAAGCCGCGACGTTTGGGCCGCCTTTTCGGGTCGCCGCCTCGGCCGCGCGCCAGCAGAGATAGTTGCACAAATAGCGCCCGGCATCGCGCGACAGCGCCGCCGGCACGCCCACCGCGCGCACCGCCGCGAGCAGGCGCCGCGTGGGCGTGGGCATGACGACGGCCATTGGCCCGCCGGCTTTAATCGTGTGGCGGGGCAGGGCCGCGCCGCTGGCGTCGGGGAGCAAAGCCAGCACGTTGCGCGCCCGCGTTTCAATGCGCAGCGTCTTGGCGCGCCCGTGCAGGCCGAACATCAGCAGCGCGTCCGGTTTATGTCTGGCGATGAGGCTGGGCAGGTCGCGGTCGACCGCCGCGTAGCTTGTCGGGAAGATGTGCGCGACGATTTTTATGCCCGCCAATCGTAGCCGCCTTAAGCGCGCCAGCCGTCCGACTAGCGGCCCGGTCGGATTGAACGGCGCGCCCGGAAACGGCCCAAAGCCGGTGACAAGAATGATAGGCATTTAGACGCCGAGCAAGGCCGCGATCTCTTCCACGGCCAGCGTCGGCGCTAGTTTGCCGGCGGCGACCGCGGTCTCTGCCGCCTTGAGCTTGCCGCGCACGGCCGGATCGCTGCGCAGCCGCGCGGTGAGCCGCTCCTCGAGCATCGACCACATCCACTTCACCTGCTGCTCGCGCCGGCGGGCGGCGAGTTCGCCGGAGGCGGTCATCTTTTCCTTGTGCTCGATCACTTTAGCCCATAAGTCACCGATGCCGTCGCCGGTCGCCGCCGAATAGGTGATCACCGGCGGCGACCAGTTTTCCGACTGGGGCTTGAGAATATTGAGCGCGGCGCGGTATTCGGCCGCCGCCAGCCTGGCGCGGGCGACATTGTCGCCGTCGGCCTTGTTGACCGCGACCATGTCGGCCAATTCGACGATGCCTTTCTTCAGGCCCTGCAACTCGTCGCCGGCGCCCGGCAGCATCAGCACCAGAAAGAAATCGGTCATGTCGGCGACCGCGGTTTCCGATTGGCCGATGCCGACGGTTTCCACCAGCACCACGTCGTAGCCGGCGGCCTCGCACAACAGCATGGTCTCACGTGTCTTGGCGGCGACGCCGCCGAGAGTGCCAGAGGAGGGCGAGGGGCGCACAAAGGCGTTGGCGTCGCTGGCTAAATTCGCCATGCGCGTCTTGTCGCCGAGGATCGAGCCGCCGGTGCGGCTCGAGGACGGATCGACCGCCAGCACGGCGACCTTGTGACCTTGCGCCGTGAGCGCGGTGCCGAGCACGTCGATGGTGGTGGACTTGCCGGCGCCGGGCGCGCCGGTGATGCCGAGCCGCACCGCCTTGCCGGTCAGCGGCAGCAATTCCTGCACCAGCAGATGCGCGGCTTTGCGGTGGTCGGCACGCTTGCTCTCGATCAGCGTGATGGCGCGCGCCAGCATGGCGCGGTCGCCGGCGCGGATGCCGGCGGCAAGGGCGGACGGTTTAAGGTTACGCGCGGTCATACCGGGAACTTACGCTGCCCGCGCCTTTGCTGATAGCGCGACGCTGTTGCCGGCCTGGGGAAAAGCCTGGGCGCCGGAGGGGAGAAGATCACTCATTCTTTTCGTCGTCTTTCGGCCGCTCGCCACCGAACAGGGCAGCACCCAAAGGAGATAAGTGGGCCCTGAACGCCGTCCACGGGATGTAAATGGTATAGGGTCCCTCGACATAGGATCCGACGGCATAGGGCGAGAAGTAGATGCTCAAGCCGGAGCTCTTGTCTTTTTCGGTCGACGGCGCGAGCGCAATGCCGCCGATGGAGGTCAGCTTCGGCTTGACCCAGGCAAGTTCGGGATCGGTATCGGGGTCCCCGACGTCGAAGCCGCGCGACTTTTTCTCGACGGCGACCGCGGCGCGAATCGTTTCCGCCAAAGCCTTGAGCGTCGGACCGTTCTCCTTCGTTTCGTCGAAGAACGGGCTGATGTTGATGAATTTGTTTGTCAGCGTATCCCACAGCAGTGTGTTGATCGGGTGATTGGGGTGGGCGCCGCCGCTAAAGGTGTCGTCGCCCCGCACGACGCTGACATAGCGCCCGACAGCCGTGCGCAGGCTGTAGCCGCGGTCGAAACTCCAGTGCCGATCCGGACCGAATGCGCTTGGATTGACCTTGCGCTCCCGTTCGGCGTCGGCGGACCATTTCGCCAACGCGCGTTTGCCGGCGGCGGCGAGGGCGGCGTAGAGCTTCGGATAGGCTTTCAACCCGGCATCGATCGTCACGCTGCCTTCAAAACTTTTGCTTTTTATTTCGGCGGCCGGTTTCACCTCGTTCTGGCCGAGCACGGCCTGGCCCAGGCCGACAGCGATAAGCGCGGCGATCAGGATCCGGACGATATTCATAAGCCGGTCTCGCCGTTTGCTGCGACGTTACTTGTCGCCCGGGTTAGGAAGCCGAAGGGCCAGGCCGCCGTCGTCCTTATGGCGCGCCGCGGTGGCATGGGCGAAGGCGAACAATTGCTCGCGCGTCTCAATGCGGCAGGCGGTCCCGCCCGGGTGCTTGCAATTGGCCGCGCGGGTCGCCGCGTCGGCGTCGTCTTCGTCGATGACGGTCACCAAATAGACGCCGCCGGCGAGTTGGTGCATCACCGCGTATTCGATCTTCTGCGCCGGTTTTGCCGGTACCGTTTGGATAATGTAAGTGCCGGCTTCGAAAGGATGCGCGGTGAAGCCGGGGATATCCTGCATGGTGCCGCCGGCGTGGGCGTAATTTGCGCCGTTCCAAGTGTAACTCGCCTGCTCGGGCTCGTGCGCATAGCCTTTACGCAGCGAATAAAGCTGCAGATTGAGTTTGGGCCCCAACACCGGCTGCGCGCCGGTCAGGATCGGGGCCGCGGAGTTGATGCATGCTGACAGCGACAAGGCGCAGAGCGCCGCGATCGCCACGCGAATGATAAATGGCTTCACTCGGCCGCCTCTTTGCCGTGGCCGAGGCGCTTGTTAAGCGTCTTGAGCAGCTTTTCGGCCGCCTCCGCGATCACCGTGCCGGGCGGGAAGATCGCCTCGCAGCCTGCCTTCGTCAGCGCGTCGTAGTCCTGCGGCGGCACCACGCCGCCGACGACAATCATAATGTCGTCGCGGCCTTGCGCCGCCAGTTCTTTCTTCAGCTCCGGCACCAGCGTCAGATGCGCGGCGGCGAGCGACGACACGCCGAGAATGTGCACGTCGTTTTCGACCGCCTGGCGCGCGGCTTCTGCCGGCGTCGCAAACAGCGGCCCAATATCGACGTCGAAGCCGAGATCGGCAAAGGCGGAGGCGATCACCTTCTGCCCGCGGTCGTGGCCGTCCTGGCCGATCTTGGCGACCAGCAGGCGCGGCCGGCGGCCCTCGGCCGCTTCGAACGCCTCGACCGCAACGCGCACCCGTTCGACCGCGCCGGTCATGCCGACCTCCCGCTTGTAGACGCCGGTAATCGCCTTGATCTCGGCGCGATGCCGCCCATACACCTTCTCCAGCGCCATGGAAATCTCGCCGACGGTCGCCTTGGCGCGGGCGGCGTCGATGGCCAAAGCGAGCAGATTGCCGTTGCCGCGGTCGGCGGCGCGGGTGAGCGCGTCGAGCGCCTCTTGCAGCGCGGCCGGGTCGCGCTCGGCGCGCAGCCGCTTGAGCTTGTCGAGCTGCATCTGCCGCACCGCGGAATTGTCCACCTTGAGCACGTCGATCGCCGCTTCGTCGGTCGGCTGGTATTTGTTGACGCCGATCACCGACTGCACGCCGGCGTCGATGCGTGCCTGCGTCTTGGCGGCGGCTTCCTCGATGCGCAGCTTGGGAATGCCGGCTTCGATCGCCTTGGTCATGCCGCCGAGCGCCTCGATTTCCTCGATATGGCCCCAGGCCTTCTTGGCGAGTTCATAAGTGAGCCGCTCGACGTAATAAGAGCCGCCCCAAGGATCGACAATGCGGAGACTGCCTGCTTCCTGCTGCAGCACGATCTGGGTGTTGCGCGCGATGCGGGCGGAGAAGTCGGTCGGCAGCGCCAGCGCTTCATCGAGCGCATTGGTATGCAGCGACTGGGTTTGGCCTTGCGTCGCCGCCATCGCCTCGATCATGGTGCGCGAGACATTGTTGAACACGTCCTGCGCGGCCAGCGACCAGCCCGAGGTCTGGCAATGCGTGCGCAGGCTCAGCGAACGTGCATCCTCCGGCTTGAACGGCTTCATCAGCTTGGCCCAGATCATGCGCGCGGCGCGCAGCTTGGCGATCTCCATGAAGTAATTCATGCCGATCGCCCAGAAAAACGACACGCGCGGTGCGAACTGGTCGATGGTGAGCCCCGCCTTGATGCCGGCGCGTACATATTCGACGCCGTCGGCGAGCGTATAGGCGAGCTCGAGGTCCTGCGTCGCGCCGGCTTCCTGCATGTGATAGCCGGACACCGAAATCGAATTGAACTTCGGCATCTCGGCTGAGGTGTAGGCGAAGATGTCGGAGATGATGCGGATGCTCGGGCCGGGCGGATAGATATAAGTGTTGCGCACCATGAATTCTTTGAGGATGTCGTTCTGGATGGTGCCGGAGAGCTTGGCATGCGGCACGCCCTGTTCCTCGGCCGCGACTATGTAGAGCGCGAGCACCGGGAGCACCGCGCCGTTCATGGTCATCGACACGCTCATCTGGTCGAGCGGGATGCCGGAAAACAGCGTGCGCATATCGTAGATCGAGTCGATGGCGACGCCGGCCATGCCGACGTCACCCGACACGCGCGGATGATCCGAATCGTAGCCGCGGTGGGTGGCGAGATCGAAAGCGATGGAGAGACCCTTCTGCCCGGCGGCGAGATTGCGCCGGTAGAAGGCGTTGGAATCTTCCGCGGTGGAGAAGCCGGCGTATTGCCGGATGGTCCAGGGCTGCGCGGCGTACATGGCCGGATAAGGTCCGCGCAGGAATGGCGGCTTGCCCGGATACGTATCGAGGAAATCCGAGACTCTTGAGATCGGCCTCGCCGTAAGACGGCTTCACCGGGATCGATTCCGGCGTCATCCAGGGCGCGGCAGAACCGTTGCCGGCGGCAACCGGCGTGTCAGCGAAGTCGACCTTGGCGAAGTTGGGGACCTGAGTCATTTGGCACCCAGAATATCATGCGCGGCCTGCAAGGTCGAAACCACGTCGCAGCCCACGTAAATGAAGGCTTTCACGCCGGCTGCGAGCAACCCGGCCTCCAACTCGCCGGGCCTTCCGGCAAGATGCACGGTGGCACCGGCCGCGGCTAGCGCCTTGGCGGCGTCGGCGGCTTGCGTCGCATAGACCTTGTCTGAGGAAGTGAGACAAGCGAGTTTGGCGCCGGAGGCCTTGAACGCCGCGATCATCTCGGCGCGTTCCTTGAAGCCGTCATTGCCGAGCGCCTCGATGCCACCAGCCTCGTAGAAGTTTTTGGCGAAAGTAGAGCGTGCGGTGATGTCGGACAGTTTGCCAAGATTGGCCAGGAACACTTTCGGCCGGCTACCGGTCTTCTTGAGGATCGCGTCCGATTTATCGCGCAAGGCCTCGAACGGCTCGGCCAGTCGGATACTCCGCAGCGGCTCGACGGTGACGGCGGCCGCTGTTGCTTTTGGAGCGGCAACCGGCGTGGCGCCGAGCACGGCCGCCAGCTTCTCATTGAGGTTCGGGTAATCGCTGGTGCCGGTCAGCGCATCCTTGCGGCGCGCCACTGCATTCTGCCGCTCGGCGCGTACCGCCGCGACATTTTTCTGGATGAGGCCTTGTTCGAGCGCCGCCCAGGCGCCGCCCGCTTTGTCGATCTCCTGGAACTGCGCCCAGGCAGCGGCGGCGAGTTTGCCGGTCAAATCCTCGATGCCGCCGGAGCCAGCGGCTGGATCGGCGACGCGGTAGAGATTGGATTCTTCCAGCAGAATGAGCTGTGTGTTACGCGCGACCCGCCGGGCAAAAGCGTCGGGCAGGCCGAGCGCCGCGGTGTGCGGCAGCACCGTTATGCTGTCGGCGCCGCCGAGGCCGGCGGCGGTGACCGCGATGGTCATGCGCAACATGTTCACGTAAGGGTCGCGCTGCGTCATCATGCGCCAGGCGGTTTCGGCTGCGACATAAGCAGGCTTCGGCTTCAGCCCGCAGGCGGCTTCCACCCGCGCCCACAATTTCCGCAACGCGCGGAATTTAGCGATGGTGAGGAATTCGTCGGCATCGGCGGCGAGCAAAAATGAAACGCGGCTGCGCGCTTCGTCGAGCGTAAAGCCGCTCGCTTCGAGCAAGCGCAGATAGGCGACGCCGGTCGCCAGCACGAAAGCGAGCTCCTGCGCTTCCGAGCCGCCGGCCTCATGCACGCTGCGGCCGTCGGCGCGCAACAGATGCGCCGCGGCGAAACCCTTGGCACACAGGTCCTTGGCGGTGCCGCCGGCGCGCTGCGACAGATCGGGCCAGGCAAGTGGCGATTTCCCGGTGCGCGTCAAATCGCCGACCGGGTCGAGCCCGAAATCGATATCCAATGCCGCCGGATCGAGCTTGCGACGTTCGACCAGCGCCATCATCAGTGTCGCCACCGGGCGGCCGGCAAAAGGCGCGGTCTCCAGCCGCAGCGAAATCCCGTCGAGCATCACCTCGGCGAGCACGCGGTCGAGATCGTCCACATTATTGACCACGGTTCCGAAGCCGCGCGCGGCCGGTGCGCCGGCAAACAGCAGCGCCAGCCCGGTCGCGCCGTTTTCCAGGTCCTGTAGCGCTTGGCGGTTGGCGGCTGTCGGGTCGGGATGATCGATCCGCTGCATCGGCGTCCAAGCCGTTCCGGCCACGCGCCCGGATACCGGCTCGGCTCCAGCGGCACGCGGATAAAGCGGCTCGACGCGCAGGCCGTCGTAAGTCAGGCTCACCAGCCGCTTGTCGAACGCGGCGCCTTTTAGCGCGGCCTCGACCAGCTTGCGCCATTCGGCCTCGCTGGTGGCGGGGAATTCGGCGGCAAGTGAAAGGTCGTCAGTCATCGGCGCAAATTGCCATAGTTGGCCAGGTGCCGCCATTGAGGTAAAGCAAAATGCATGCCCGTCATGACCGCGGCGGCAGCCGCTCGATACCGCTGGTATCGACGCTTGCCGCCGCTTCGCGCACGCTGCGCCCCTCGATGGTGAGGTCGGGCGCGATCTCGGCAAGCGGCAGCAGCACGAAGCCGCGCTCGAACAGGCGCGGGTGCGGTACGGTCAGACCCAATTCATGCACCAACAGGTCGCCATAGGCGACGATGTCGATATCGGCCGTGCGCGGGCCCCAGCGCTTTTCGTGCGCCCGGTCGCGGCCGAGTTGCAGCTCGACGCTTTGCGCGCGCGCCAGCAGATCGCGGGGCGCAAGGGTCGTCTCCACCGCGATGCAGAGGTTGATGAAGGGCGGCTGATATTTAAAGCCCCAGGGCGGCGTGCGGTAATCGGATGAGCGCGCGGTCAATCGCACGTCACGGCCGTCGCACAGCAAGCTTACCGCACGGTCGAGAATGGTGCGGCTGTCGCCGACATTGCCGCCGAGCGCCAGCCACGCAGCGGTCATGAGCGTGTATCGCTCCGCGCCCGCTCCAACGTGACGCCGACGTCGCTGAAGGTCGCCGCGATCGGGGCGTGCGGCTTGTGGATCGTCACCTTGATCTTGCGCACGCGCGCAAAGGCGGCGAGCACCGCGTCGGCCACGCGGCCGGCGGCGGCCTCGATCAGTTTGCTTTTTTGCGCGCAGAAGGCCTGGCTCACGCAATCGACGACCTTGTCGTAGGAAACGGTGTCGACGACCTTGTCGGAACGGACGGCGTCGGCGAGATCGATCTCCAGTTCGAGGTCGAGCGTGAAGGTCTGCCCGACCCTGCCCTCGTAGGGCATCACGCCGTGATAGGCGTGCAGCGACAATCCGGTGATGAAGATGCGGTCGTTCATCGGGCGGCCTCGATGGCTGCATGCACGCGCAGCGCCTGCACGGTTTCCGCCACATCGTGCGCGCGCACGATGGCCGCGCCGTTCTTCACCGCGTCGAGGTGGCTGGCGATCGAGCCGCCGAGCCGGTCATCGGGCGCCGATGGCGTCACCGCATTGATGAAGCGTTTGCGCGAGGCGCCGACCAGAAGCGGCAAGCCGAACTGTTTAAAGGCGGCAAGCCGCGCGAGGCACGCGATACTCTGCTCGGGCGTCTTGCCAAAGCCGATGCCGGGGTCGAGCACGATTTTATCGCGTGCGATGCCGGCACGTTCGGCGATCTCCAGCGAGCGCGCGAAGAAGGCATTCACCTCGGACAAAATGTCGAGCTTGGCGTCGGCGCTTTTGCGGTTGTGCATGACGATCACCGGTGCCTTCCGCGCGGCGATAAGCTTTGCCATCTCGGGATCGCCTTGCAGGCCCCACACGTCGTTGACGATCGAGGCGCCGCGGTCGAGCGCCCAGGCGGCGACGCTCGCCTTGTGGCTGTCGATCGACACCGCAACGCCGAGTTTGGCCACCGCCGGCAGCACGGCGGCGAGCCGCGCCATTTCCTCGTCGGCGGCAACCGGCTTGGCGTCGCCATAGGGCCGCGTCGACTCGGCGCCGATATCGACGATGTCGGCGCCCTGCTCGGCCATCGTCGAGGCATGGGCGACCGCCCTGGCCGGGTCGATGAAACGGCCGCCGTCGGAAAAGGAATCCGGGGTCACGTTGAGAATGCCCATGACCAGCGGCCGCCCCTGCGCCAGCAGGGCGATGAGCCCGTCATACGCGGGTTTTTGCGCCGGTTTGGCGGCGGTTTCGAGCGTGCTGGCGATGCCCATGGCGCTGGCTTTGCGCTTTAAGGCGCGGAGCTGTCAAGCAGCCCGCTTTTCCTCCGCGCACGCACGGAGCGGCCTCATTTATAGGTGATCTTGAGCGGCAGCTTCTTGGCGTTCTCGATCCAGGTGCAGACCACCTTCTCGGACGGCAGCAGGCGGACCATCTTGCGCTTCCTGTTGGCCTCGGACATTGCCTTGGCGAGATTTCCCGGGTTGCGGTATTTGAGTTCCTTGACGGTATCGACGCCCGCAGCCTGCAACAGCTCGGCATATTCCTTGCGGATGCCCTTAATGCGCATACGGTCGGCGACATTGGCCCAGCAGAGCAGTTGCTTTTCGTCAAAACCGGTTTTGATGGCGAGCATTTTGCGCCCGCGCACGGTGCGCGCCGCCTCGAGCAGCCGTCCGGTCGAGCGGATCCCCACCGTCTTGAGGATCGCGGCCGCCTCGCCGTCGATCCCGTCGATATCGGTGATGGGGTAGGTCATCCAGGTCTCCGTACTCACTGCCAATTTTCGTCTAAGCCGCCGCCCGCAACCTTCAAACGAACTGACTGAGGCCCGGTATAGCGCCAACGATCTCGCCGACGGCGTCTTCGCCGGCCTTTTCACGGGTAAAGGCAATAACTTCCTTGGTGACGCCCTGTACCTGGCCCATGCTCAAGCCGGCCGCCATCATTTTGGTTCCGGCGCCCATGAGACCGCCCATGGAAAACATTCCGCCGCCGCTATCGCTGGCTTGCTGGGCCTCGATCAGGGCTTGCGCCCCGGGAAGTTTGTCGATGAGCGGCTGGACTTTGTCAGGCGGGCCTTCCTTGACCAGGAAGGCGAGGATGATGCCGATGGATTTTTCGGCGGTGGCCTGATCGACGCCGACATTGGCGACGAGACGCGCGATCAACTCTTGCATGGTCCCCTCGACACTCCCGCACTGGCGGCGGGTTGTCGATATATTGAACGTGGTTTGCGGCGATGACAAGCGTGTTGCGTTGTCACAAGCGCAAAGTTTTGCTTGCGTTCACACCCTGTCGCGCTCGCATGTCAAGCGAAATGTGAACGCGCGACGCATCGGCGAGCGAGACTGTTTCTATTCGGTCACGCGCGCCATGCCGCGCCACGGATAGAAAAAAATACCCGCTGATACCTCCGGCAGTATCCTGAATATTCCTTTCAGTTGTATTTTCGCTCGAAGTTGACGCAACTGGCGGCTATGCTTGCAAAATTCTGAAAATAAAATGTAAAAATCACGCCGGAGAACGCAAGTCTGCTGTTTCAACTTGCATTTCACCGGCAATTTAGAACATTTGTGTGGGTCGGCGGCGCTTTTCAGCCCGGGAAAGCGTTGCTAGCTTGTATCTCTCACCTGCAGGAGCCTGCCATGAGCACACTCGACGCGGTGTTAAGCCGCATCGACCGGGATATAGACCAAAGCGTCGAGCGGCTGTTTGCGCTGCTGCGCATCGCCTCGATTTCCACCGACCCCGCATACAAGGAACAGTGCCGCACCGCCGCCGAGCACGTCGCCGCCGACCTGCGCAGCATCGGCTTTACCGCCGACGTGCGCCCAACCGAGGGCCATCCGGTGGTGGTGGGCAAGACGAACGGCGTTTCTGGCCCGCGTATCCTGTTTTATGGCCATTACGACGTGCAACCGGTCGATCCGCTGAGCCTGTGGAAGAGCCCGCCCTTCGAGCCGCGCATCGAGACGCTGCCTGACGGGCGCAAGATTATCGTGGCGCGCGGGGCCTGCGACGATAAAGGGCAGGCCATGACCTTTATCGAGGCCTGCCGGGCCTATCATGCGGTCACCGGCAAGCTGCCGCTGCCGATTACCACCATGATCGAAGGCGAGGAGGAGTGCGGTTCGCGTAGCCTGTTCAAATTTGTGCGCGACAACGCGGACGAATTCCGGCTCGATCTCGCTCTGGTTTGCGATACCGCCATGTGGGATGCCGAGACTCCGGCGGTGACCACCTCGTTGCGCGGCCTGGTCTACGAAGATGTGAAGATCACTTGTGCCGACCGCGACCTGCATTCCGGTCAGTTTGGCGGGGCGGCGCAGAACCCGATCCGGCTCCTGGCCAAGATCCTCGGCGCCCTGTGGGACGACAATGGCCGTGTCACCATTCCCGGCTTCTACGACGGGGTGAAGGACCTGCCGGCCAACATCAAGGCCGACCTCAAGGCGCTCGATCTCACGCCGGAGATGTTCCTCGGGCCGATCGGGCTGAAGACCCCGGCCGGCGAAAAGGGCTATCCGTTGATCGAGCAGATCACCACCCGGCCGACCGCCGAGATCAATGGCATCATCGGCGGCTACACCGGGGAGGGGGCCAAGACCGTCATTCCAGGCGAGGCGAGCGCGAAAGTCTCGTTCCGGCTGGTCGGCCAGCAGGACCCCGCAAAGATACGCGACGGCTTCCGCGCCTTCGTGCGCGCCCGCATGCCCTCCGACTGCAAGGTCGAGTTCGGCAACTACAGCCTGGCGCCCGGGCTGCAGCTTTCCTTCGACAACCCGGCGCTCAACAAAGCGCGCGCCGTGCTTTCCGAAGAATGGGGGCACAAGGCAGTGACGGTGGGCGCCGGCGGCTCGATCCCCATCGTGGCGGATTTCAAGAGCGTGTTGGGGATGGACACGCTGCTGGTCGGCTTTGCGCTCGACGACGACCGCGTGCATTCGCCGAACGAGAAGTACGACCTCACATCTTACCACAAGGGCATAAGGAGCTGGGCACGCATCCTCGACGCGCTGGCGGCGTCTTAAAGGCTAATTCTTCAGCCGGTAGCCGGTCTTGAAGATCCACCAGACCACGCCCAGGCAGATGATGAGGAACGCGAGTGTCATGGCGATGCTGATGCCGGGCGAGACATCGGCGATCTCGAAGAAGCTCCAGCGGAAACCGCTGACCAGATAGACCACGGGATTGAACAGCGCCACCGTCTGCCATGGCGGCGGCAGCACGCTAATCGAATAGAACGTCCCCCCAAGAAAGGTGAGCGGCGTGATGATCAGGAGCGGCACGATCTGCAATTGCTCGAAGCCGTCCGCCCAGATGCCGATGATGAATCCGAGCAAGCTGAAAGTCAGCGCCGTCAGCACCATGAACGTCAGCATCCAAAACGGATGGACGATGTGAATTGGCACGAACAGGAACGACGTCGCCAGGATAATCAGGCCGAGCAGGATTGATTTGCTCGCCGCGGCGCCGACAAAGCCGAGCACGATTTCGAAATAGGACAACGGTGCCGACAGCAGCTCGTAGATCGAGCCGATGAAGCGCGGGAAATAGATGCCGAACGAGGCATTCATCACGCTCTGCGTCAGCAGCGTCAGCATGATCAGGCCCGGAACGATGAATGAGCCATAGTTGACGCCTTCGATCTGCGAGATGCGCGAGCCGATCGCGGCGCCGAACACGACGAAATAGAGTGCGGTCGAAATGACCGGCGACACGATGCTCTGCGCCAGCGTGCGGCCAGTGCGCATCATCTCGGTTTTGTAGATCGCGGCGACGGCGCGGAGATTCATGGCTGCGGCCGCGGTTCGTGCACGAGGTCCACGAAAATCTCCTCGAGCGATGACTGGGTGGTCTGCAGGTCGCGGATGCGCACGCCGGCCTTGCTCAATTCGCCGAGCAAGGTGGCGACGCCGGTCCGCTCGGCTTGCGTGTCGTAGTCGTAGACGAGCTCGTGGCCGTCTCCGGCGAGCGTCATATTGAAACCGGCAAGTGCGGGCGGAATGGCGTCGAGCTTGCTCATGACCTCCAGCGTGAGGCGTTTCTTGCCGAGCTTGCGCATGAGCTCGGCCTTGTCCTCGACCAGGATGATCTCGCCCTTATTGATGACGCCGACGCGGTCCGCCATCTCCTCGGCTTCATCGATATAGTGCGTCGTGAGGATGATGGTGACGCCGGTGGCCCGCAGATCGCGCACCACCTGCCACATGTCCTTGCGCAGTTCGACGTCGACCCCAGCCGTCGGCTCATCGAGGAACAGCACTTTCGGCGCGTGTGCCAGCGCCTTGGCGATGAGCACGCGCCGCTTCATGCCGCCGGACAGGGTGACGATCCTGGAATTGCGCTTGTCCCACAGCGACAGATCCTTGAGCACCTTTTCCAGATAGGCCGAATTCTTCGGCTTATCGTAGAGCGCGCGCGACAGGCTGACCCCCGCCCACACCGTTTCGAACGGCGCCATCATGATTTCCTGCGGCACCAGTCCGATCAGCGAACGTGCGGCGCGGTAGTCGTCGATGATGTCGTGGCCGTCGACCGTCACCACGCCGGCGCTGGGAACCAGAATGCCGCAGATGATCCCGATCAGCGTCGTCTTGCCGGCGCCATTGGGCCCGAGCAAGGCGAAGATCTCGCCGCGGCGGATTTCGAGATTGATCTCTTTCAGCGCCTGGAACCCGGACGCGTAGGTCTTCGATAGATTGCTGATGGAAATGATCGGTGACATCGATGAATGGCCGAGCCGGGGCGGTCCGCCGCATATAGTCGGCTGCGGGGGACCGCGCCAGTCCCGTCCGGCGATTTAGGCGAATGCCAAGAGCTCGTTCAAATCCACCAATTCCTGGTGCGGGGGAAAATCGAAATACTCGTCGGGCATCTTGCCGCGGTTGATCCATAGCGCGCGGAAGCCGACCGAGGTGCCCGCCATCACATCCCAGCGGTTGGACGACACGAAAGTGACATCCACCGGTTTGCATTTGTAGTGGTCGGTGACGAGCCGGTAGACCTCCGGCCGCGGCTTGAATATCTTCAAAACGTCGACCGAGAGCACCGCGTCGAGATCGCCACCGACGTTCGCCGCATCCACCGCGCCTTTGAGCATATTGGGCGAGCCGTTCGACAGGATGCCGGTCTTGTGTCCCTTGGCCTTGAGCGTACGAAGCGCCGTCCGCGCGTCGGGAAAGGCGTCCAGCTGGAAATAGGCCTCGAGCAGTTTCGGGCGTAGCGCCTTGTCGACGGAGGGAAAGCGGGTGAGCGAATAATCCAGTGCCCGCTCGGTCAGCGTCCAGAAATCCACGTAATGGCCGGCAAGCGTCAGCGTCCAGGAATATTCGAGCTGTTTCAAGCGCCACACGTCGGACAGACGGTCGGCCTCCGGGCCGGCTTCGGCGCGGAAACGGGAGATGGCCGCGTGCACATTGAACAGCGTGCCGTAGGCGTCGAACACGAAAATGGACATTGATTCCTCCGATCAGTAAATCTCATAAGATTTTGCACCAAGGCTGGCGTAACATGCAGGCGCGGGTCAAGCCCGCGCAAGATGGCGGTCAAGACCGCGAAGGAGATGCGCATGGCGGAGAGCCCGGCCTGGTCCCCGACCTGGACCTATCTCGACGGCGACTGGCACGAGGGCAATGTGCTCATGTGGGGCGCGCGCACGCACGCGATCTGGCTCGGCTCCTCGGTGTTCGACGGCGCGCGGGTGTTCGAGGGCGTGACGCCCGATCTCGATCTACATTGCACGCGCGTCAACGCCTCGGCGAAAACCATGTATTTGAAGCCGACCATGGCGGCCGATGAAATTGCCGGCCTCACCCGCGACGGCATGAAGAAATTTCCCAAGGACGTCACGCTTTACGTGCGTCCGATGTATTGGGCCGAGCGGGCGGGTCCTCTGTCGATCCCGCCGGACCCGGATTCGACGCGCTTTGCGCTTACGCTTTACGATTCCCCGATGCGCAAGCCGGAAGGCTTTTCGGTTACGCTGTCGCCGTTTCGCCGTCCCACTTATGAAACTGCGCCGGTCGACGCCAAGGCGGGCTGCCTCTATCCGAACAATGCACGCGCGCTGTTCGAGGCCCGATCGCGCGGCTTCGATAATTGCATCGTGTGCGACGTCGCCGGCAACGTCGCCGAGCTGGGCAATTCGAACGTGTTCTTAGCCAAGGACGGCGTCGTATTCACGCCGATCCCCAACCGCACATTTCTCGCCGGCATTACCCGCCAACGCGTGATCGGTCTATTGCGCGGCGCCGGCGTGACCGTGCTTGAGAGCGTGCTGCGCTACGCGGATTTCGAGAATGCCGACGAGATTTTCTCGACCGGCAATGCATCGAAGGTGATGCCGGTCAATCGCGTCGGCGACCGCTCGCTGCAGCCCGGTCCGTTCTTCCGCAAGGCGCGCGAGCTGTATTGGGAATACGCGCATTCGTGAGCCGGTCGACGGAAATGGAACAGGCAAAGCCGCCGGACGAGGAGGAAAGCGAAGGCGACCGCCGCGCCGCCAATATTTTTCTCTTGACCGCCGCGGTCATCGTCGTCGTCGGTGGAATTTGGCTGGTCAACGCGCTGGTCGATGCGCGCAAGAGCGAAGAGTGCTTCGAATCGGGCCGGCGCAACTGCAATCCGATTGCGGTCCCGGATCGCAAGATAGATTAGGCCGTGATGCACGTCACGGCGGCGGCTGGGTGAGCAATTTCGGCGTCGGCGCGCCGCGCAGGTCGTAGACATTGGCATAGACCACGCCTTCCCGTTCGATCGTTGCCATGATCGGCGCCTGCAAATGCCGGCAATAGAAGGTGCCGAGCGCAAGGACAAAGTCGGCCGTCTTGCGGTCGAAGGTGGTTTCGAACTGCGGCCCGAGCTCATCGCGCGCCGACGATTGCGGACCGCAGATCGCCACCACCCAGCGGCGGCCCTTGGGCGGATGCTCGTCGGCGGCGGCAAGTCGCGCGCGCAATTCGTCTGCCGCCTGTTTGAAGGCAAGGCCCCAGTAATCGAGCATGTAGCGGTCCTGCACCGCGCGCACGCCGCCGGAGAGCCAGTTGAACGTTGTGTATTCGTAGGGGTGCAAGCGCACCATGTCGCTGAGCGGCAGCGCGATGCCGGCGATAAAGATGGCGGCGAGTGCGCCCAGCGCCGTCTTGCCGTATTGGCGCACGCGCTCGACGATCCAGCCACCGGCGTATCCGCCCAACACCGCAAACGGCGGTACGACGAAAACGAAATGGCGCAGGCCGTTGTAAAGCGCCGGCCGCGCCAACATGGCGAGCGCGATGGGGGAAACCGCAGCCAGAGCCACGACGATCAAACCGGCGCGACGGTTGACCGGCAGGCCGCGACGCGTGGCGGCGACGAAGGTACCCACGGTTCCGGTTAGGCCGAGCGCCAGCATGATTTCCGGCAGCTTGAGCATGAACAGATGCGGCAGGTAGGTCGCCGGCATGGCGGGGACATCGATCAGCCGGCCTTCGTAAAGTTCTTGCCAGGGCTTTTCGAAAAACGTGTCGAAATATTCCGCCGCGCGCAGCGGATTGAGCGGCGACAGCACCGACCAGGGCCAGAGCACGCCCATGATCAGATAGCCGAGCAGCAGCGCCGGCAACATTCGGCGGAGGAATTGTGCGCAATGCTGCGCTGCCGTTTCCCAACCGCCGGTGCGGCCTTCGGCGGCGACGATCAAGACGAGCGCGGCGATCCCGTAAGGCGCGGCGACGCCGGCTAAAACGCGCGAACCGAAGGCAAGGCCTAAGCCGAGACCGATGAGCGCCACTGTGCGCGCCGTCGGTTGCGGATATTCGTCGAAGGCGCGCACGAGCCCGAGCAGGAGCACCGCCATCGCCGTGGCGAAAGGTGCGTCCTTCGCGTTCATGAACATGTGGCCATAATAAAGCGGGCAGGCTGCGAGCAAGATAAGCGCGATAAGTCCCGATGTCGGTCCGCCGATGCGGCGGCCGATGCGCCAGGTGACGAATAGCCCGAGGATACCGACCGCGGCGCCGACCAGCCGCCGCGTCTCGAACAGGCCGAACGGCAGCACTTTGGCGGCAAGTGCCGCCGCCATGTCGAAGCCGCCGCCGTATTTGTAGAGATTGACGAAGGAAAGCGCGCGCTTGTCGGCAAAACCTGAGCCGTAAAACTTGAGCAACAGATCGCCGTATTGCGAATGGGTGTAGTCGTCCCAGCCGAGGCCGTAATCGCGGAACGTGAAGGCGGCCGCGACCGCCACCGCCGCCAGAACGCAAACGGCCAGGCGGTCGGCCATGCTGGGTGCCGGCCGCGTGGCCATGATCGAGATAGCGCGAATGTTACTTGGTCGCCGCGGTGAACATCTCGTCCACGTAGTCCCAATTCACCAGGCTTTCGAGGAAAGCCTTGAGGTAATCCGGGCGCCGGTTGCGGTAGTCGATGTAATAGGAATGCTCCCAAACGTCGCAGCCGAGCACCGGCACGGCGCCGTGCACCAGCGGGTTCTCGCCGTTCGGCGTCTTGCTCACGATCAGCTTGCCGTCCTTCATGGCGAGCCAGCACCAGCCGGAGCCGAACTGGGTGGCGCCGGCGGCCGCGAAATCTTCCTTCATCTTGGCGACGCCGCCGAGATCTGAATCGATTTTCGCCTTGAGCTTGCCGGGAATCTTGTCGCCGCCGCCGCCAGCCTTCATCCATTTCCAGAAATGAATGTGGTTGTAGTGCTGGGCGGCATTGTTGAAGAGGCCGGCATTCTTGCCGAACGCGCCCTTGATCACGTCCTCGAGCGATTTGTTTTCCAGGCCGCTGCCGGCCAAGAGTTTGTTGCCGTTGTCGACATAGGCCTTGTGGTGCTTGTCGTGATGAAATTCGAGCGTTTCGCGTGACATATAGGGCGCCAGCGCATCGTAGGCATAGGGCAGCTCGGGCAGCGTGAACGACATCATATCCTCCTCGATCGACAAACGATGGTTGGGTAAAAAGCCCGGTCTCTGATGAAACCGGGATGTCCCGGGTGAGTTCCACTCTTTAGTTAATTAGGCTCTGGCGCTCCCCGGGGCAACGCCTGGAGGCGGCGGCGTGACGTCTTTGGGTGGCCCGCCCGGCGCCGTTTTAATACCTGGAAAGCCCGTGAATTGACCCCCTGCGGGCGATTAAGCCGGGCAGCCGGCGTTAATCAAGTTTGAGGGCATTGTCGCTATATTAACATTAATGGTTGCCGGGGCTGCGGCGAAAGGCCAAAATTCGCCGCTGCCGGAAGGGTTTACTGGGCCCTGCGCCGCGCGCTTGAGGTGGCGGTTAACAAGAGGTCGTAACGCGTATGTCAGTTCTGTTGTATGTCGTTGGCGCCATCGCCACCATGGTGGGCGTCGGCATGGCCGGATACGGCATCCCGATCAATGAATTCAGCTTCGGCAATACGCTCATCGTCGCGGGGACCACGGCTGCGGTCGGCGGCCTGATCGTTATCGCTATCGGCGCCGCGATCGGCAAGTTGCAGCGCATCTCCGAGATGCTGGCGACCCGCACGCCGGCGCGCTCTGGGCGCTCCCCCGACATGTTCGAAGCCCCGGCCGGCGCGCGCGCCGTGCCGATGCCGACGCGCATTCCGTTCCCGCCGCGGCCGAGGCCCGAAACCGCCGCGCACGAAACTCAACCGATTCCCGAAACGCAACCGGTTTCCGAAACGCCGGCCGAAGTCCATCCGGAAGCTTCGGCGCCGCCGGCCTTGCATAATCCGGATGTGCCGGTTGCCGCGACCGGGGATTTTGAAGTCACCGAATACGAAGGCGTTTCACTCTCGCCGCAGCAGCCGGCGCCGCCGCCGGCCGATCTGAGCGAGCCGGCGCCCGTGCCGCCGCCGGCGGCCGAAAAGACCCCGGAGCCGGCATTCGATATGCCGCCTTGGCGCTCCTCGCCGGCGCCGCAGCCGCCTGAGCGTCCATCGCCGAAGAGTTATTTCGACGAGATGTGGCCGGCCGAGACCAAGCCGGCGAAATCCCCGGTCGCCGAGCCGGCGAAACCTGAACCGCCGCCGGCCGCCGCGCCGGAGCCGCCGCCGCCCGTCGAGGAGCCGCCGGTCGCCATTCTGAAATCCGGCGTGGTCGACGGCATGGGCTATACGCTCTATGTCGACGGTTCGATCGAAGCCGAGCTGCCGCAAGGCACGTTGCGCTTTGCCTCGATCAACGATCTGCGCAGCCATCTGGCGAAGACTTCTTAAAGCCCGCTGAGAGTCATGCCGCCCGCGCTCGGCGGGCGTCGGGCTATTCGATAAGGCTCAAAGAAACGCCAAGTCTAATTGAGTTTTAGCCGATCTTCTTCTTGCGGTGACTGAACTTCGATAGTAACGTCCTAACAGTATAAAGTTCGACTTCGATATTGTTGCGATGAAGACCTCGGATTAACCGGGGCGACGCCTTTCACCATTTCGGTCTGCGGGTCGCCTTGGTTCGGCGGCCGCGCCGCCAGCGGGGCTGCTGCCATGAGCGACACGGGCAATGGTAATTTCATCGAACTGACGGCGGAGATCGTTTCCGCCTATGTGAGCAATAACACCGTGCCCGCCGTTGAAATCCCGGCTTTGATCAGTCAGGTGCACACGGCGCTGGCCCGCGTTGCGGGAAAATCCGGCGACGCGCCGTCCGAGCCCTTACGCCCGGCGGTGTCGGTGAAGAAGTCGATCACGCCCGAATACATCGTCTGCCTGGAAGACGGTAAGAAATTCAAGTCGCTCAAGCGACATCTGCGCACGCAGTACAACATGACGCCCGAGCAGTACCGGGAGAAGTGGGCGCTCGGCGCCGACTATCCGATGGTGGCGCCGAGCTACGCCGCCGCCCGCTCGCAATTGGCCAAGCAGATGGGGCTCGGCCAGCAGCGCCGCCGCCGCGTCAAATAGGCGGCCGCAATTAGGTATTGGCCTGTTTTGACCCTGGTGGCCTAGTTCCGGCTTGGTCAAAATTGAACACAGGGGTACAGTAGTACTGCCCTCCGGGGGGAAGGTGCAGATGGTGTTATTTCAACCATCAACTCCGAAGAGTGACGCGATTGGCCTTCGCGCTCGGCCAAGGTCGTGCTGCAACTCGCGCTCGACCGGCTGGCGCGCCATTACGGCTATGCGGCGCAGGTGAGGGGGCCGGCGCATGCCGCAATACGGACGTGGCTGGCGGAAGGGGAGGCGTTCAGTGTCGGTTAGGGCGCGACTGTCGCCCGCTCACCGGCCCCAAATCTCGTCGGCCAGTTCGGTCACCAGGCGCAGCTTCGCCCATTGTTCGTCTTCGGCCAGCACATTGCCTTCCTCGGTCGAGGCGAAGCCGCATTGCGGCGACAGGCAAAGCTGGTCGAGCGCGGCATATTTCGTCGCCTCGTCGATGCGGCGTTTGATGAAGTCTTTCTCCTCGATGCGTCCGGTCTTGGAGGTAATCAGGCCGAGGACGACCGTCTTGCCCTTGGGCAAAAAGCGCAGCGGCTCGAATCCGCCGGCGCGGTCGCTGTCCCATTCGAGGAAATAACCGTCGACATTGACTTGGTTGAACAAGCGATCGGCAATCGGCTCGTAGCCGCCCGAGGCGATGAAGGTCGAGCGGAAATTGCCGCGGCACACATGCGTGGTGACGACGAGGTCGCGCGGGCGTCCTTCAAGCGCGGCATTGATCATGCCTATATAGATCTCGGCCTGCTTGTCGGGATCGTCGCCGCGCTGCGCGAGCATCTGGCGCTGCGCCGGATCGCACAGATAGGCAAAGCTGCAGTCGTCGAGCTGAAGGTAGCGGCAATCGGCCGCGTAGAAGCCCTGGATCGCCGATTTATAGGCCTGGCCGAGATCGCGATAGAACTCTTCCATGCTTGGATAGGCGGCGCGGTCGATCATGGCCCTGCCGCCGCGATAATGCAGCATCGACGGGCTCGGTATAGTCATCTTCGGCGTGCGTTTGGTGTGTGCCTTGAGAAATTCGAAATGCGCGATCTGCGGGTGGTGGCGCGAACCGAGCTTGCCCTGCACATAAGGCGCTTCGGCTTTGGACGTGACGCCGGCGAACTTGATCCCTTGCGCTTCGACCATTGCCACGCCGTCGAGCCCGGCGAGGAAATCGAAATGCCAATAGGCGCGCCGTAATTCGCCGTCGGTGATCGAGGAGAGCCCGATCGCCTCTTGCTTGGCGATGATCTTCTCGATCTCGGCGTCTTCGATCGCGGTGAGTTCGGCCGCGGACAGTTGCCCGGCAGCGCGGTTGCCGCGCGCTTGTTTGACCGCACGCGGGCGTAACAGCGAACCGACATGGTCGGCGCGAAAGGGCGGAATGTCACGCTGCATTTTCGTCGATCGGCCTAGTTCTTGACCTTGGAGGGATCTTTGAAGTTGGGGATGGTCGCGATCTCGACATTATACAGTTCGCCGTTCACCCGCTCGACCTTGCGGATATAGATGTTCTGGGTCATTTCGCGTGTCGCCGGATCGATCGAGACCGGGCCGCGCGGGCTGATCCAGCTCATTCCCTTCATCGCGTCGACAAGGGCGCCGCCGTCGGTCGAGCCTTTGGTCTTCTTCAAGGCCTCGTAAATCATGTGCATGCCGTCGTAAGCCTGCATCGCCATTAAGTTCGGCCGCATGCCGCCATTGGCTTTCTTGAAGGCCGCGACGAAGGCCTTGTTCTCGGGGCTGTTATGCGCCGCCGAGTAATGCTGCGACGTGATGATGCCGAGCGCCGCATCGCCGATCTGGTTAATAATATCGTCCTCGGTGACGCTTCCCTCGGCGATGAATTTGATGCCCGATTTGTTGAGGCCGCGCTCGACATATTGGCGGATGAAGACCGAGCCGACGCCGGCCGGGACAAACGCCATGAGCGCATCAGGTTTCGCGTCAGCGACGTGCTGCAGCGCCGGCGCGAAATCGTTGCTCGACAAAGGCACGCGTAGGGATTCGATCACCTTGCCACCGTCGGCCTCGAACTCCTTTTTAAAAGTGGTCTCCACGTCGATTCCAGGCGCGTATTCCGAGACCACCGTCACGACGGTCTTGATCCCGTTTGCCGCCGCCCACTTGGCGAGCGGAACGACCGTCTGCGGAACCGAGAAGCTGGTGCGCACAATGTAGGGCGAACGCTGAGTGATGATCGAGGTCGCCGCCATCATCACGATTTCCGGGGTTTTGGCCTCGGTGGCGACCGGTGCCGTTGCCAGCGCTCCGGGAGTGAGACCGAATCCGGCGAGGAACGCGACCTTGTCGTTCACCACCAGCTCCTGGGCGAGCCGCTTGGTCATGTCGGCATTGCCGGTGTCGTCGCGGACGATCAGTTCGATCTTCTTGCCGGCAACCGTGTCGCCATTTTGCTGCATGTAGAGCTTGGCGCCGGCGGCGAGCTGATTGCCTGTGTGGGTGAACGGCCCGGTCAAGGGTACGATCAGGCCGATCTTGACGGTCTGCTGTTGGGCAACGCACGGCGTGGCAATGACGGCCGCAATCAGCGCGGCAGCGAAATGGCGAGCGATACTCATGATGTGTCCCCCCGGTGGCGTTCTCGACCCGGAAGCAGATTACAACCGGGACGACGGGTCAACCGGGCACGACCGCGGAAAACGAAGGCCGCGCGATGGGCGATAGGCGGCGCACCAAAGTGGGCAATTGCCCTCCTCAGGCCGGCGCCAGCGCCGCCTTGGCTTCGGCGCGGATTCGCTCGATCATCGAGCGCAGCCCATTCGAGCGTTGCGGTGTGAGGCCCTCGCGCAGCCGGATGCGGTCGAACAGGTCGAGTGCGTCGATGGCCAGGATCTCGCGCGCGGTCTTGCCCGAGTAGAGCGCGATGACGATGGCGATCAACCCGCGCACGATATGGGCGTCACTGTCCCCATCGAATGTCAGCGTCGGCCCGGCGGCGCCATCCGGCTTTACATGGGTGAGCAGCCAGACTTGGCTGGCGCAGCCGCGCACTTTGTTGGCCTCGCTATGGGCGCCCTCTGGCAGCGGCTTAAGGGTGCGGCCGAGCTCGATGACATAACGGTAGCGGTCGTCCCACTGGTCGAGCAGGGTGAAATTCTCGACAATATCGTCAATCGTCGTCATGCCGCCAATATATAGGCCGCCGCACGCCCGTTGGCCAAAAAAGTTCGCGGCCGGCGCGCGGCCCGCGCTAAAACACCGAAAAATACGGGTTGCTTAAACGGCCGGGCGGCCGGCGCGCGCCTCGCGGCGCGGCGGCAGCGGAACCGGCGCGTGCCAGATCTGCTGCATATCGGCGGCGGTAAGCGTGCCGTGGCCGGGCACGGAAACGGCGACCACCTTGGCCGCGCTTTTGTCGGCGGGCGCGGATTTTTCGCTCAGCGTGGCGGTGATGAATTCGTACAGCGTGCGCGCGCCGGCTTCCGCCTTGTGGCCGAGCGCGACCGCGACCTTGCCGCCAGCCGCGCAGGCATCGGGCTGCCGGTCGCAGAAGCCGCGCATGTCGGTCACGGCGGCGCTCGCCAGCGTTACCGCCTGCTTGGCATCGATATTGGCGTCCGGCGACGCCGTTTTCGTGCCGTTTGGCAGCAGCACGCAAACGACGGTCAACCAGAATGCCATGCGCAGCAGAAAGAACATGACCCTACCCATTATCCCCGGCAGCTGTTCCGCCGCCTTTGAACTAAAACCTAGCAGACAGGCTTGAAGCTGTCGTTCGCATTGAAGCGATGTTTTTGGGCAAAATCGACGCGAATGAGACGCGAATTTTTGTCAAATTCGACAATCTACAATTCGATTAGAATTTTAACGATCGTCCCGCGACACCCGCGCCACGGCGCTTTGCTCAACTCCCGCATGGTTAGCGCAAAGGTAACGTTTGGGTTCTCCGCGTGCGCGGCCGCCTCGCGGCAAGGAAAATTTCACCATGCCCGGCGAATGAAACCGCAAGGCTGGCCCGGATTGGCCCAAAGCCGCCGGCAAAAGGCCGTCCACCGGGCCCGCCTTAGTGTTCGCTTAAGCGGGGCTCATTAGATTCGGCGCACGAAAAAAGGGGCGCGTCTGTTTGTCAAAGACGTGAGACAGGACCCGTGAGTTTCCTCACGCCGGTGTGGAACTATGTGGATGCTTTGGTGCACCCGTCGGCGCGGCAAGACGCGCTGACGGCGGCGCGCCACCGCGCCTTCATTGCGCCGCGCTTGCTCGGCTGCTTCGCCGCGCTTGCCGCCTTCCCGGTCTATATCGCCTTGCGCGGCGTGCCGAGCGCGCTCGAACTCGGCGTCTTCGGCTGGCTGGTGACGCCGATCCTCATCGCATTTTTCCTCTCGCGCACCGGCCGCTACGAGGCCGCGCACGTAATGTCGTCGCTCTCGCTCGCCGGCCTGGTGGCGGCGGTCGCCGGGTGTACCGGCGGCATCGGCTCCTTTGCCGCGATCTGGCTGGTGGTGGTACCACTGGAAGCAGCGCTTTCCACTTCGCGCCGGGTGGTGGGGCTGGCCGCGAGTTTCGCGCTCGCCGCCGCCTTGTCGCTGCTGACGCTCAGCGCGCTCGGCCTGTTGCCGCCGGACGCTGTGCCGGCGGATACGCATGGCGCGCTTGCAGCGCTGGGCATCGTCACCGCCGTGGTTTATGCCACCGGCCTCGCGCTCGGCGCCGAGCGGCTCATCCGCACCGGTGCCGGTCTGCTTAACGCCGAGGAGGAGCGCTACCGCCTGCTCGCGCGTCATATGACCGACGTCATCACCCGGCATGGCAAGAACGGCACGGTGCTGTTCGTCTCGCCGGCAGCCGAGCCGCTGTTCGGCGTGCGCGCGACTGAGTTGACCGGTCACGGACTGTTCGATCGCGTGCACGTGGCCGACCGCCCGGCATATCTAACCGCGCTCTGCGACGCCGCCGCGCTCGGCGAGGACCGCTCGGTCGAGTTTCGCATCCGCCGCGACACCTCAGCCGAACCGCAGGGCGGTCATTTTGCCTGGGTCGAGATGCGCTGCCGGCCGCTCGACGCGGCCGCGCAATCCGCCGAACGAGAAGTGGTAGCGGTGCTGCGTGAGGTGACCGAACGAAAAGTGCAGGAGCGCGCGCTGGAAATCGCCCGCAAGGAATCGGAGCTCATCAACAACGCCAAGAGCCGGTTCCTTGCCACTATGAGCCACGAGTTGCGTACGCCACTCAACGCCATCATCGGCTTCTCCGACATGCTGGCGAACGAGACGCTTAATCTGGATGCGGCGCGCGAACGCGAATACGCCAAGCTAATCAACGATTCCGGCCGGCATCTGTTGTCGGTCGTCAACGGCATTCTCGACATGTCGAAGATGGAGAGCGGTAATTTCGAGATTACGCCTGAGCCGTTCGCGCCGGCGCCGGCGATCAGGAGCTGCTGCGACATCCTGGTGCTCAAGGCGCAGGAGGCCGGCGTCGAGTTGAAGACGCATATCGCCGCCGACCTGCCGGAAATCGTCGCCGACCGGCGCGCGGTCAATCAGATCCTGATCAACCTCATTTCCAACGCCGTGAAATTCACCCCGCGCGGTGGCCGCGTTAGTGTGAGCGCCTTCTGCGACGGTGCGCGGTTTAGCGTCATGGTCGAGGATACCGGCGTCGGCATTGGCGAGGCCGATCTGCCGCGCCTGGGCGAGGCGTTCTTCCAGGCGCGCGCCTCCTACGACCGCCGCCATGACGGCACCGGCCTCGGCCTGTCGATCGTTAAGGGCCTGGTGCGCCTGCATGGCGGCGACATGGAAATTCGCAGCCGGCTGGGCGCCGGCACCCAGGTCACCGTGCGGCTGCCGCTCGATTGCGAGGGCATCCGCCCGGCCGCCGAGCCAATCAAACTGGTCACCGAGCGGGTGCGCGAATTCGCCGCGGCCGCCGCCACCATGCAGGTGAAGAAAAGTGCGTAGCCGCCGCAACATGCGTGATCGCGATAACGGCGCCGGCCGGCTTGCCGTCGCCATCACGCGTCACCCGCGCGAATTCGTCGGCATTCTAATGGCGACCGCGGCGGTGTTTGCGATATTCATCAATGCGCTGTTTCTGCAGCACGGTCCGCATCCGGCGCCGATCTTCGCTACTCGGCCGGCGGCAACGCAGGACGTCGCCTTGCCGCGTCCGCGCGCGGCGGCGCCGACGGTTGCCCCGGCCCCGGCCCCGGCCGCGCGAGCCCAGACGCAGATCGTCGGCGATATCCAGCGCGAACTCTCCCGCAAGGGCTTTTACGATGGCCCGGTCGACGGTATCTGGGGCGCCAAGACGGACGCCGCGGCGCGCGATTTCGTGCAGGCCGCCGGCCTGAAGATCAACGCCGAAGCGAGCGAGAATTTGTTGCATGCGATCGTTACGTCTAATGCCAACGCGCAAAGCGAGCGCGCCGCTGCGCCGGCACGCAACGATCCGATCGCCGCATTGATCGCGCCGACGAGCCGCGTTCTGGCCATCCAGCGCGCGCTTTCCGATTTCGGTTACGGACAGCTCAAGCCGACCGGCGTCTACGATCCGGACACGAAAATGGCGATCGAAAAGTTCGAGCGCGACCGCCGCCTGCCCGTGACCGGGCAGATTTCCGAGCCGCTGGTTCGCGAACTTTCCGCCATGACCGGGCGTCCGCTGGAATAGCGCGCGACTTTTTTAGTGGTGCATGATCTTATCCGAAAACCGGTTCCCACTTTTCGGGATCATGCGCAATGCGGTTGAAATCCGGTATTTGGGTGTCGGCCTATCTGCGCCGCTGCGCCGTCGAGGGCGCCTTCGCGGCGGTGCGCCGGCGCGGCGCCGAGGAAGCCGGCGCGATCTTCATCAAAGTGAGCCGCCTCGACGGCACTGCCACGCTCTACGGACCGGCGCCGCAATCCGCCTTCGACGAAACACGACCGGCCGACCGGGTCTTCACTGCGATGCTCGGCGGCGACAAGCCGGCGCCGGATGCCGATGTCGAAGCGCGGCTGGCGCGCGAGATCGGCTTCGATCCCGATGTGTGGATCCTGGAGACCGAGGATCGCGCCGGGCGCAATTTCCTCGACGGCAATGTGGTCGCCTGATGCGGGCTATTTGCCGCCGCCGCGCACGTGCGAGGGCCGCGTGATGCGGCCGCGGTCGGAGCGGTAACGGGCCGGCGTCGAGGCAGCGCGGGCATCGCGCCGCACATCGTCCCAATGCAGCGGCTCGTGGACGGGCCGCGCGCCGCCGCCCGCCTGCCGCCAGATCGCAACCATGCGCGCGGCCACGGCCGGCGAAAGCTCATCGTAAAGATGGGCGAGGTCATAGACCCGCTCGACCGAATGACCGATCGCCGGATTGAGGAACAGGAGAATGCGTTGCAGCACGGCGGCGCTCATACCGAGCGCGCGGGCGGCGACCACCACCGGCTCGCCGGACGGATCACGCGCGGCGCGCTCGGCCAGCGCCCGGCTGACGCCGAGCGCGCGCTCGAGAATGTGGGCGAATTCGCTCGCGTTGCGCTTGAGCGCCGCGACTTCGAGACGCCGGATGGCTTCGCTCATGGCCGGAGCCGGCTTGTGTGCCGTTGCCTCGGCCGCGGCGTCGAGATTGGTCAATATCAGCCGGCGCTCGTCGGTGCCGGCGGCAAAGAACATTTCGGCGAGGTCGTTCTGCGGCGCCGGTTTGGTCTCGGTCGGGGCGGGCGGGGACGCGGCCGGCGATGCGGCGGGGACGGGCAGCCGGGCCAGGACCGCGGCGGGAGCAGCCGGGTAAGCCGCAAGCCTTGCCGCCACGATGGCGCGGGTCGGCTCATCGACCGCGTCGATCAGCCCCAAAGCGAGTTCGGTGTATTGCGCCGCTTCGTCAGCGCTATGCGACTGCTTCTGCACATAAAGGTCGGTGAGGACGCGCAGCAAAGTCGGCCGGATATCGACGCCGTCGCGGCAGGCCAGGTCGACCAGACTGTCGAGCGGGGGATACGCGGAGGACTTCAACATGGCTGCTACGCGTCACCGGGGGCTAAGGTCGGGAAGATTAGTCGCCGCGCGTTAGCGGACCGTTAACCTTGCAGCCCGTTTAATTACCGAAAGGCGCCGACCCGGCAGTTGCGTCCAAGGCTCTTCACCGCGGCGGCAAGGGGGTTGCAATGGGCGAAGTGATCCGATTTCCCGACGAGGCGGGCTTTGCGCGCGGCGGCAAATACGTCGACACCAACACGGAACCCGCTACCGTCATCATTCTTCCGGTGATACGCGTCGAGCGCGATCCGGGCGGTTCCAACGGACTGGAACCCGATTCCGGCAATACACCCAAGCGCCGCCGCCGCCGCCGCCTCGCGCGCTGACCGCAACCGGCTTCGAGCCAATGATGCGACATTCGCCGCCGCCGCCCGCGCAGGCGTTCCAATGGCGCCGGCACGTTTTGGCGGCCTTAGCTTTCGCGCTGCTCGGCGGCTGCGGCACACCGAACGGCGATTTCGGCGAAGTGCGGCCCACGCTGGTGCGCGATGACATGCACGACTGGGTCGGCCCCTATGCCAGCGCCGATTATGCTTCGGGCTTTCCCCTGACCGACGACGAGCGCGCTTTGCGCGACCTCGGCTATCCGCTGATCGAGGCGCCTTATAACCGCCAGCAATGGTATTCGGTCGCCGGTGAATATGGCATCATCCGACCCGTCCGCGGTCCGCTGTTCGACCGCACCGCCTATGCGAACCGCCTGATGGCGGCGCACGATCGCTCGCCCTCGACGCGCTATGCCCAACTCGGCGACGACGTGCACAACGATATCGCGCGCGCGCCGGAATTCTTCGAGACCGCCGGGAGGGTGATCGATATGGACCGCAAACGGCGCCAGAGCATGGCCGTGGTTTCCGCTCTGTCGCCGGCCGAGCGCAGTAATGCCGAACGGCGCATGCGCGAGAACGCGGCGATCGTCTCACTTGTGCGCGAGAAACTGACCCAGCGCGAGGCGTCGTACCGTTTTGCGCTCGAGCGCCTGGTCATCGCCACTCCGTCGGCGCAAGCGGCCGAGGTCGAGCGCGCCATCAACCAGCTGCACGCGACGATCGCGCGTTATCGCCATCTACCGCCGAGCTGGGTGCGCGAGCATAACCTGGCCGCGGTTCGCTGAGCTAATTCGCCGCCTTCGGAATTTCCCCCGGCGTGCATTTCGCCGCGGCGATGGCGCGTTGCGCCATCGGCATCAAGCCGGCCTCCGGCGCCATCGCGCGGATCGCGATCAGGCCGGTCAGCGTCGGCGATTCCACGATCAGCCGGTCGGCGGCGGTGATCTCCTCGTCTTCCGGCATCTGGCTGTGCTGCTCGGCGGTCATCAAATCGAGTTCGATCACGCGCCGGCCCGCCGCGCGGTCGTTGATGGCATAATAGGCGACGTCGTTGCGCGTGTAGAACGACACCGACGTGTAGGCGGGGCTCACCGGTACGCTCAGCTTCAGTGGTCCCTGCGATAAATCGTAACGACAGACCGCACTGGCGAAGGCCGGATCCATGAACGGCATGACCGCGGCTTGCGGCGTCGGCGCCGGCAACGCGGTAACGCTATCGACCGCGGCGATGCGCTCGAGCCGCGAATAGGCGTCCTGCGTGGCGGTGCGCGGCAGGATAATGATCGTCGCCAGATGCACGATGCCGCCGAGCAAGGCGCCGCCTAAGCCCAAAAGCAGCCACCGGATCATGGGCAGCTCCCGGTTTTCACGGATGGCATCGGGACTTCGCGGCCGGCGCGGGTAGAAACGCCGACCGCCGTGTCGTAAAGGCGCAGCAACAGGATGTAGCGCTCTACGCCGCCGGTCGGCAGCCAATTGCCTGGGTTGGCGCGCGGCGCCACGACGATCTCGAAGCTGCCGTCGGCGTGGCGGACGATTTCCTGGCTGGTGAAGCCGAAGCGGTCGATCGAATTGGCCACCAGTTCGCCGTCGGGATTATAGAGCGTCAGCGTCCAGAAACGCGCCGCCGGCGTGATGCCGGCGAGCGTCACCACGCAGCGCCCGTCGAGCGGTCGGCCATCGTCGTCGGTCGCGGCGGTGAACGCGACGCCGTCGCCGAGCGCGGTCGGCAGGCGGCCGCTGCGCGCAATCGAGGCCCGCGCGTAAGGATCGGCGTCGGCGGTGCCGGTTTTCGGCCATGCCGTCCAACTGCCGATGGTCAGCGGGCCGAAGGCGGCGCCGCGGGTGAGTGCGAGATAGGTCGCGCCGAGGCCGACGACCGCGGCGACGATGAGGGCAAACAGCGTTCCGAGAAGCAGCCGCACGTTTCGATCCGCTGACGGTGAGGGGACTTTGATTCGCGAAAGAAAGACTACGCCCGGCGCGCCCAAGCGGCTAATCAGTAGCCGCTGCCAAACGCATGTCCCTCCAAGGCGGAGGCGAGCGCCTTGCCTTCTTGCGGCAGGTTTTGCGCCTGTTTCTTCTTCTCGGTGGAAACCGTCGGGAGCGGCGGTCCCATCGCACGGTTGGCGTCGTCCATCATGTGCTCGACGCGGACCAGAATGTCGGCGCCGCGCTTGGTGAGCACGGTCGGGCGCGGTGGCGGCGGCGGTTCGCCGGATTTCGTGTTGGCGGCGACGAACGGTTCGGGGCGCACCTGCGGCGCCGGGATGCCGGGCAGCGGTTTGATCTCGATGCCCTGATGCGCATAGGCCATGATGTTGTGCCAGGTCATCGCCGGCAGCGAGCCGCCGGTCATGCGGTTGGTCGACTGGTAGTCGTCATTGCCCATCCAGACGCCGCAGACGAAATTGCCCGTGTAACCCATGAACCAGGCGTCGCGATAAGCATTGGTGGTTCCGGTCTTGCCTGAGGCGGCGATGCCGTCGAGGCGCGCGCGGCGGCCGGTGCCGTTTTCAACGACGCTGTTCATCATCTTGATCATGTCGGCGGCGACGTGCTCCGGCAGCACGCGTTTCGGCTTCGGGCCATCGCGGTCGTAGCGCCAGACCAGTTTGCCGTCGCCGGTGCGCACTTCAAGGATGGCGTGCGGGACGACCTTCATGCCGAGATTGGGGAAGGTCGCGTAGGCGCCGACATGGTCGATCAGCCGCACCGCGTCGGCGCCGATCGGCAGCGAAGGCGTATCGGGCAGCGGCGTGGTGATGCCCATGTCGTGCGCGGTCTTGATGATGCGCGAGCGGCCGAGCTTGGGATTGCCGTCGCCGACGGCGACCGACAAGCGCACCGCGATGGTGTTGATCGAATGGGTGAGCGCAGTGATCAACGTCATCGAGCCGGCGTAGCCGTGGCCGTAGTTGTGCGGACACCAGTTGCCCAAACAAATCGGCGCGTCGACCACGATTGAACTCGGCTTGAATCCGTGTTCCAGCGCGGTGGCATAAACGTAAGGCTTGAACGAGGAGCCGGGCTGGCGCATCGCGTCGGTGGCGCGGTTGAATTGGCTGGCGCCGTAGTCGCGCCCGCCGACCATGGCGCGCACCGAGCCGTCGACGTCCATGAGCACGGCCGCGGCTTGTCCCGCGTGGTATTCCTGGCCGTATTGGCGCAGCGAATTCTCCACCGCGCCGTCGGCCGCATGCTGCAGATTGACGTCAAGCGCGGTGCGCACCACGAACACGCGTTCTGTCATCGATTTCGGGAACGTGTCGACGAGCTGCTTCATCTCGTCGAACGCCCAATCGAGATAATAATTCGGCGCGCGGTCGTCGCGGCGGTCGACGGGGGTGGCGGGGTTGCGGCGGGCGCCGAACACCTGACCCTCGGTCATGAATCCGGCCTCGACCAGGTTGTCGAGCACGACGTTGGCGCGCGCGCGCGCGGCCGGCAGATTGACGTTGGGCGAAAACTTCGACGGCGCCTTGAACAGGCCGGCGAGCATGGCGGCTTCCGCCAGATTCACGTCGCGCGCCGACTTGTTGAAATAATACTGCGCCGCCGCGTCCACCCCGAAGGCGCCGCCGCCCATGTAGGCGCGGTCGAGATAAAGCTTGAGGATCTCGTTCTTGGTCAGCCGCGTTTCCAGCCAAATGGCGAGGAAGGCTTCCTTGATCTTGCGCTCGAGCGTGCGCTCGTTGTTGAGGAACAGGTTCTTGGCGAGCTGCTGGGTGAGCGAAGAGCCGCCCTGTACCACGCCGCCGGCGCGCGCGTTGGTGACGAAGGCGCGCAGCGTGCCCATGATGTCGATGCCGAAGTGGTCGTAGAAGCGCCGGTCCTCGGTCGCCAGCACCGCCTTGATCAGGCTGTCGGGGAACTGGTCGAGCGGCACCGAATCGTTGTGGCGGATGCCGCGCGTGCCCACCTCGTTGCCGTAGCGGTCGAGGAAGGTGACGGCGAGTTCCGACTTCTTCAGCCAGTCGCTGTCCGAGGTCTCGCGGAAGGCGGGGATAGCGAGCGCCAGCATGAGAATGGCGCCGGCGGTGCCGAGCGTGGCCGTCTCCGAGACGAACTCGTTGAGCCAGCGCGCCCAGCCGGCGACGTGGAAGCGGTCCATGAAGGTGGAAAACCGCTCATAGACCTCGCGCAGCGTGGCGAAGCTGCGGAACAGGCCGGAATCGACGCGGGCGTCGAAGCCGAGCAGCAGCTTCTTGAATTTCGGCTTCCAATCGTCCGGAAAGAGGTCGCGCAAGGGGTGGCTCGCTTGGCCGTTGAGGCGCTTTGCCCCGGCGGGCGATTTTACCCGATCCGCGCGCGCGGGGCCAAGGCGCGGGGGTGGTTAATACACGCCAAGGTGAACGGGAAATAAGGGGAAATTGGGGTCTTTACCTCTCCCCGCGCGCGGGGAGAGGTCGACTTCCGAGCAACGCGAGGAAGTCGGGTGAGGGGGCCTATCGCCGAATTCTGAGCGCACTCGATGTGCCCCCTCACCCGGCTCGGACCTGCCGGTCCTCGCCACCCTCTCCCCGCGCGCCGGGAGAGGGAAGCCGCGCATGACGGAATCGCCTTGCAGGGGCTACAAGGCGGCGAGAGGAACCCCGGAAATGCCCGACGCCAAAGCCGCCGCGCCCGCCCCGTTCTGGCGCACGAAGAGCATGGGCGAGATGACACGCGCCGAATGGGAGAGCCTGTGCGACGGCTGCGGCCGCTGCTGCCTGAACAAGCTGATCGACGAGGACACCAACCGCACGGTGTTCACCGACGTGGGCTGTAGGCTGCTGGACGGGCAGACGTGTCGCTGCACCGACTATGCCCACCGCCAGGCGAAGGTGAAGGACTGCGTGCGGCTGACCCCGCGCAATGTGCGCCGGCTTAACCTGGCTGCCGCCGACCTGCGGCTACAGGCTGGTGGCGGAGGGGCGCGACCTCTATTGGTGGCACCCGTTGGTTTCCGGCGACCCGGAGACGGTGCACGCAGCCGGCGTCTCGGTGCGCGGACGCGTCTCGGCGACGAGAAGGACGTGCCGGACGAGAAGCTGGAGGAGTATATTGTCGCGTGGCCCGGCAAAATACCGAAGGCTGCCCGGGCACCGAAACGGGGCTCACGCTGAAGGGGACTGATCTCGCCCCGCCGACTAGTCCGCTGAAGCGGAAGCCCACAGGGCGAAGGCGGGTCAGTTGGGGAGCGACCTACATCGATCTCTTTTGCGGAACTGGCCGGGCAATTATTCGCGACACTAACGAAAAGGTCGATGGAAGTCCGCTCGTTGCTTTCAAGTCCGCTCGGGACGGCAAAGTGCCATTTTCTGAAATCTATATTGCCGATGCTTCTGCTGAGAGTTGTCATGCCGCTGAAAGTCGACTTCATGCAGCTGGCGCTGCACCAAATGCTTTTGTCGGCGATGCCGAACAAACTGCCCGCGTGATTGTCGGGCGTCTAAATCCGCACGGTTTGCATTTTGCCTTTCTTGATCCTTATAATTTGGATGACCTGCCGTTCACAGTTATCGAAACTTTCAGCCATTTGAAGCGCATCGATATGCTTATTCATGTGAGTGCGCTGGATTTGCAACGAAATTTAGATGCCTATACGAGACCGGGCGACAAGCGTTTGGAGCGATTTGCACCCGGATGGCGGCAACATGTTGATCTCAATCAGTCTCAGCGAGGAATCCGCGCGGCGATTCTTGCCTATTGGGCTAGTAAAATTGAGAAACTGAAATTGTCCTCCGCCGAACACGCGGAACTTGTTACCGGTCCGTATCGGCAGATGGTGCAGGAGAGGGCGGGAGAGACCCCCCTCCCTGACCCTCCCCCGCAAGGGGGCAGGAAAAAGAAAAGCAAGGGGGAGGAGAACAGGCTGCGGCGGGCGGGCAAGGCCTCACCGCGCAAAATCTCACCGAAAAAGTGCGCGCGCTCTACGAGCGCTCCGCCGCGCCGGTCGCCGAGATCGCTAAGCTCGCCGGCGTCACCGAGCGCACGATCTACAAATACGCCGCCAAGCAGCAATGGACGCCGCGCTATCGCTGGCGCGCGCCGGCGGCCGGCGCCGGAGCCAAGCGCGCGGCGCACAAGGGCAAACGGGGATGGCGGCAGCGCCCGGCTTTCGCGCCGGTCAAAGGCGCCGGCGGGCGCTTCATCCGCCGCGCCGATAAGGGCAAGCCGTTTGCGGCGGGCCTTAAGGCGACCGATGCGGCGGCAGCGGCCGCCGCCGACGCTGCCTGCCGGCGCGAGGCGCTGACTTCGCGCGCGGCGCAGCGCCGGGCCGAAGCGGAGCGGCTCGTCGAGGCGCGGCTGCGCGCGCACGCGACGGTGAACCAGGCGCTGGCCGACCTTAACGGACATCGCGCCGCCTGCGCCAAGGCCGGGCAGCCGCGCTTACGCGACGACGACCGGGTGGCGCAGCTCTTGGTCCGGGTGGTCGACATTGCGACCGAGCGCTGGCGGCTGCTGCTGGCGCGAAACTCGTAACCGCGCGTCCCGTATCGCCCCGCATATCACCCGCGCGTTGCGGCCCATTGCGCTTTGGCCGGCCGCGCGGCATTTAACGCGCGTGACCAAGACCCACGTAGCGAAGACCCGCACCACCAAGCCGGCGCACGCGCCGCGGCCGCTCACGCACCCGGAAGTGCGCACGATCGTGCTCGGCATCATGCTGGCGATGTTTCTCGGCGCGCTCGACCAGACCATCGTCGCCACCGCTTTGCCGACCATCGGCCGGCACTTTCACAATTTGGGCGACTTGTCCTGGGTGGTCACCGCGTATCTGCTGACCGCGACCGCAGTGACCCCGCTCTACGGCAAGCTGTCCGACATCCACGGCCGGCGCGCGATGATGCTGATCGCCATCGGCATATTCGTTATCGGCTCGCTCGCCTGCGCGCTGGCGCCGAGCATGACGGCCTTGGTGTTTTCGCGCGCGCTGCAAGGCGCCGGCGGCGGCGGGCTGATCGCGCTGGCGCAGACCATCATCGCCGACATCGTTTCGCCGCGCGAGCGCGGCCGCTACCAGGGCTATATCGGCGCGGTGTTCGCGACATCCTCGATCGGCGGGCCGGTGCTCGGCGGCTTTCTCACGCAACACGTCGACTGGTCGCTGATCTTCTGGATCAATCTGCCGCTGGGCACGGCCGCGCTCGGCATGACCTCGAACGTGCTCAAGCGCGTGCCTTACGTGCCGCGCAAGCACCAGCTCGACGTGATCGGCGCCGCGCTGATGATGGCGGCGGCGGTGGCGCTGTTGCTCGCGCTGTCCTGGGGCGGGCGCCGCTTCAACTGGATCTCGGCGGAATTCGGCGCGCTGCTGGCGACCTCCTCCGTGCTCTGGGGCCTGTTCGCCTGGCGGCTGGTGGTGGCGCAGGAGCCGTTTTTGCCGCTCGCCGTGCTCGGCAATCCGCTGGTGCGCTGCGCTGCGCTCGCCGGCGGCTGCTCGATGGCGACGCTGGTCGGCATGACCATCTTCGTGCCGCTTTATTTCGAGGCGGTGATGCATATGTCGGCAAGCCAATCCGGGTTGGCGCTGATCCCGCAATTGGGCGCGACGGTGATATTCTCGACCGTGGTCGGCCGGCTGATGATGCACGTGACGCATTACAAGCGCATGCCGCTCATCGGCATCACGCAGGCGATCATGGCGCTCGCCGTGCTGGCGATCTGGCCGGCGTCGATGCCGGTCGCACTGGTGTTGCTGCTGCTATTCATGGTCGGCGCCGGCGTCGGCACGCTATTCCCGGTCTCCACCGTCTGCATGCAGAACGCGGTGACCCAGCACCAGATGGGCGTGGCGACGGGCGCGGCCAATTTCTTCCGCTCGCTGTTTTCCGCGCTGGTGGTGGCGGTGCTCGGCGCCATCGTGCTCGGCGGCCTGGGCGGGGTCACCGGCATGTCGGTCGAAATGCTGGCGCGCGCGGCCTCCGCGCATGAACTCGCTTACGCCTTCCGTTTCGTGTTCATGGCGGCGGCGCTGGTGCTTACCTTCGGCCTAGCGTTCCTGGTCGCCATGGAGGAGCGCGTGTTGAAAGGCCCGCCGTCCGCGGCCGCCGAAGCGCCGCAAGCGCCGGCGACGCCGATCCCGGCCGAGTAGGGCGCCGGGATCGGCCCGCGTCGTCAGAGCGGCAACTCGAGATGACAGCCGGTTTCGTCCGCCGGCAATGCGGCGTCGATGCACATCGCACCTTTGAATCTTGGCACTCCTTGTTTGCTCACGCTCGCGCGCGATGCGATTCAAGGGCCGTGCCGAAGACGCGATCCCATATGCCGGTCGTCACGCCGAAATTGCCGTCATGCGACAAATGGTGGTGAAGCGCATGCCGAAGTCTCGCGCGGTAGAGGTAGGAACCATGGCGCGGCCGCCAGTGATGCGTCGCGTAATGCACGAAGACATACCAAAGGTAGCCGGTGACCAGACCTGCCGTCGCCGCTGTACCCAAATAATAACCTAGCGCCACCCAAGACGGGATGGCGACGGCAACCAGGCCAATCAAGAAGCTCGCCCAAGCGGGCGTGCCGATCAGATCCTGCGGCGAATTGTGGTGGCGTTCGTGTATCTGCGAGAGGATCGGCGCATGGTGAAAAAACACACGATGCAGCCAATATTCGATCAATGTCCAAGCAGCTAGCCCAGCCGCGAAGACGGCCACCCAGATCACCGGCTGGCGCCCAATCGGACTGCGAAACGCAAGCATTGTGGCGACGATCATAAGCGGCGGAAAAAGCAGAAACTCGAAAAAATAGCCAAGCTTGCTCATCTTCATAGCCAAAATCCTGAATTCGCAGCTTAATAATAGAAGGCCGGACCTGTTAACTCGCTGACGGCGTCACACGTTCCGGCCATTTGCGCGAATGGCGAACTATATACTCCTTACCGCGTCAGATGGGCTGAATTTTGGCGCTCGGCGGTAAATTCAGGCTCAAAAAGCCGGGATATTAGGAGAGGGGACAGGGTATGTACCCCGTCCCCGCGTTTGGTTTGCGGGCAGATTTTACACCGCGGGCAAACCACCCTCCTTGGTTCAAGCCTTTTTGTTCAAGCTTTGCCAATCGGCAAAGCCACAAAACGCGTGCCGTCGGCAGTCTTTACCCGCATCAGCACGTCGCGCTTGCCGCTGCTGTGCGCTTCGGCCAACGCCTTGCGCACATCGCCGGCATTGGCGACGCTCTTGCCGCCGACGTCGAGAATGACGTCGCCGGTCTTGAAGCCGCGTTCGGCGGCCGGCCCATTGGGATCGACGGCGACCACGGCGACGCCTTTGCCGCCGACGCCGGCAACATCGCTCGCGGGCGCCAGCGTCAGGCCGAGATGCGGCACGCCGTTCTCCGCGTTCTTGGCGCCGGTATTGGCCATGGCCGTGCGCTCGTTCGGCATTTTGCCGAGCGTAAGGTTCATCGTCTTGACTTCGCCTTGGCGCAGCAGCGTAAGCTTGACCTTGGTGCCGGGCGCCATCATGCCGATGGTGCGCGCCAATTCGCGCGAGTCTTTGACTGGTTTGTCGTTGACCGCAGAGATGATGTCACCGGCTGCGATGCCGGCCTTGGCGGCGGGGCTGTTCGGCTGCGGCTGATCGACCAGCGCGCCTGCGGCTTGCTTGAGGCCGAGGCTGTCGGCGATGCCGGCGGTGACCGGCTGAATCTGCACGCCGAGCCAGGCGCGGTTGACGTAACCGTGCTCCTTGAGCTGCGCCACGACCATCTTCGCGGTTTGCGCCGGAATGTCGAAGCCGATGCCGACCGAACCGCCGGACGGCGAGATAGATCGCCGTATTGACGCCGATGACATTGCCATTGGCGTTAAACGCCGGCCCGCCCGAATTGCCTTTGTTGATGGGCGCGTCGATCTGGATGTAATCGTCATAAGGTCCCGCGCCGATGTCGCGGCCGCGCGCCGAGACGATGCCGGCGGTGACGGTTTCGCTGAGGCCGAACGGATTGCCGACCGCGACGACCCAATCGCCGACGCGCGGCTCATGCTGGGCGAATTTCACGTAAGGGAAGGTCTTGTCGGCGTCGACCTTGATGAGGGCAACGTCGGTCTTCGGGTCGGTGCCGATGACCTTGGCCTTGTATTTGGCGCCATCGTCGGTGGTGATCTGCACGGTCTTGGCGTGTTCGACGACGTGGTTATTGGTCACCGCGTAGCCGTCGGGCGAAATGAAGAACCCCGAGCCTTCGCCGGTGATGACCTGCTTGCCCTGCGGCATCATGCCGTTCGGCATGCCGGGGAAGCCGAATTGCTGGAAGAATTTTTCCATCGGCGATCCGGGCGGGAACGGGTTGCCATTGCTCCCTTCGTGCCAACTCATGCCGCTGGTATTGGCCGACTCCTCGATCCTCACGCGCACCGAAATGACCGCCGGTTTGACCTTGGCGACGAGGTCGGCAAATCCGGCCGGGGAAGTCGCTGCTTCAGCGGCCTGCGCGGCCGATAGCGGCGAAAGGTCAAAGGCGCGCAACGTCGCCGGACCGGCGGCGACCATTGCAATAACGAGGCCGGCGACTGACGCCATAAGCGCCAGACGGCGGCCGCGGAAACGATTCGTTTTTGCAAGAACGGGTGGTTTACTTTGAGTCATCGCTATAGCCTCCACGGGCAATTTGGGAACAGAGCGTGAGCACGCTCGCTGCCGCAAATTTAACGCGCGCGCATTACAGTGACCTGTCTCGCGCATTTAAGATTCGTAATGTGTAAGTATTTGCCGCGAAAAGCCGTTGTTATTGCAATGCGCGCGGACCTGAATTCGATTTATGAAAAAACTTTCATGTGCGCATGAACAATCGATCGCGCGGCCGTCAGGGCGTGCGCCAGGCCAAAGCGCCGGCGCCGCACAGCGGCAGGCCGAAGGCGACGACGAGAATGAGGTCGGCCGGATCGCGGTGGATCGCGGCGAACAGAAAGAGCGCCAGCCCCGACAAGAACATGACGGCCGCAACGGTGCGGCCGTATTTCTTGGTCATACGCGTCCGCTCACGGGGCGCGTTCTCCACATAGGCGCCGCAGGCGCTACAGAAGCGGGCGGCGGCGTTAAGCGGCGTCCCGCATGACCAGCAGGACCGCTCGGCCGCGGCTTGGCTGCCGATGCCGTTCATCAGGCCGCGACGCTGGGCAGCCCGGCAAGCGCGGTCGCCAGCTCCTTCTCGTCGTAGTCGCGGTCGACCAGCTTGCCGTCGAAGTAATCGATGTAGGCCTGCATGTCGAAATGGCCGTGGCCGGACAGGTTGAAAAGGATCGTCTCACTCTTTCCTTCCTGCTTGCAGCGCAACGCCTCGTCGATGGCGCAACGCACGGCGTGTGTCGCCTCCGGCGCCGGCACGATGCCCTCGCAGCGCGCGAACTGCACGCCGGCGTCGAAGCAGGTCTTCTGATGATAGGCGCGCGCCTCGATCAGGCCGAGCTCCTTGGCGTGCGAAACCAGCGGCGACATGCCGTGATAGCGCAAGCCTCCGGCGTGGAAGCCGGGCGGAATGAAGGTCGAGCCAAGCGTGTGCATCTTGACGAGCGGCGTCAGATGCGCGGTATCGCCGAAGTCGTAGGCGTATTTGCCGCGGGTGAGCGTCGGGCAGGCGGCGGGCTCGACCGCGACGATGCGGCGCTTGCGGCCGCCGCGCAATTGCAGCCCGAGGAAGGGAAACGCGAGGCCTGCGAAATTCGAGCCGCCGCCGGCGCAGGCGATCACCACGTCGGGATCGTCGCCCGCCATTTCGCATTGCATGATCGCTTCCTGGCCGACCACGGTCTGGTGCAGCAGCACGTGGTTGAGTACCGAGCCGAGCGAATATTTCACTGCCGGATCCTTGGCCGCCACTTCCACGGCTTCCGAAATCGCGATGCCGAGCGATCCGGGGCTGTCGGGATGTTTCTTCAAGATGGCGCGGCCGCTATCGGTTTCGGTCGACGGCGAGGCGATACAGCGCGCGCCGTAGGTTTCCATCAGCGCACGGCGGTACGGCTTTCTGATCGAACGACACGCGCACCTGGAACACCAGCACGTCGATGCCGAACAGCGCGCCGGCGAAGGCGAGCGAGGAGCCCCATTGGCCGGCGCCGGTTTCCGTCGACAGCCGCTTGATGCCGGCCTGCTGATTGTACCAGGCCTGCGCCACCGCAGTGTTCGGCTTGTGCGAGCCGGCGGGCGAGACGCCTTCGTATTTGAAATAGATCTTGGCCGGCGTGCCGAGTTTCTGCTCGAGCCGGCGTGCGCGGATCAAAGGCGAGGGCCGCCACATGCGGTAGACGTCGCGGATCGGCTGCGGAATGTCGATGTAACGCTCGCCTGACACCTCCTGCATGATCAATTCCATCGGGAACAGCGGCGAGAGATCGTCGGGACCGACCGGCTGTTTGGTGCCCGGATGCAGGACCGCAGGAGGGGGTTGCGGAAGATCGGCGGTCAGGTTGTACCAGGCCTTTGGAATCTTCGTTTCGTCGAGCTCGAATTTGACCTGGTCGCTCACGCTACTCTCCTTTGCTAGGCCGCTAAATTGAGGCGCAACTTACATGAGCGGCCCGGCCTTGTGAACACGACTTGCCGAAGACGGCTTGCTTAAGAAGACTTGCTGAAGACGGCTTGGCCGCAGGCATTTAACATGGGATGCTGGCGCGCAAGGCGTTCTTTTTCGACGGAGGGGGACATGGTTCGCGTACTCACACGGCTAGCCGCCGCTGCGGTTCTTTTGTCGGTAGCCGGCGGCGTTCACGCACAGGAAAAGATCAAGATCGGTTTGATCTATACGCTCTCGGGCCCGGCCGCCGTGCTCGGCCAGCAATCGAAAAACGGCTTCGAGCTCGCGCTCAAGCATCTCGGCGGCAAGATGGGCGGCCGCGACGTCGAGCTTATTATCGCCGATGACGAACTCAAGCCCGACGTCGCCATTCAGAAGGTGCGCGGATTTCTCGACCGCGACCGCGTCGACTTCGTGGTCGGGCCGATCTTTTCCAATATCCTGCAGGCGATCCACAAGCCGGTCATGGACGCCGGAACGATCCTGATCAGCACCAATGCCGGCACCTCGTCGTTTGCCGGCAAGGATTGCAACGCCAACTTTTTCGTGACGTCGTATCAGAACGATCAGATCTTCGAGACGCTGGGCACGGTCGCGCAAAAGCGCGGCTACAAGCGCGTCTTTGCCCTGGTGCCGAACTACCAGGCCGGCAAGGACGCCATCGCCGGTTTCAAGCAAGCCTACAAAGGCGAGATCGTCGAGGAAGGGCTCGTTCCGCTCGGCACGCTCGACCACCAAAGCGAGTTGACCAAGCTTGCCTCGCTCAAGCCCGACGCCTTGTTCACCTTCATGCCGGGCGGCATGGGCATCAGCCTGATCAAGCAGTTCGATCAGGCGGGCCTCAAGGGCAAGGTTCCGATCCTCTCGGCCTTCACCGCCGACGAGGCGACGCTGCCGGCGCTGAAGGACGCCGCGCTCGGCATTTTCGGCGCGCTCACCTGGGCGCCCGATATGGACAATCCGCAAAACAAGAAATTCGTCGCCGACTATGAAGCGACCTACCACGCGGTGCCCGCCTCCTACGCCATGCAGGCCTATGACGCGGCCATGCTGATCGACAGCGCCGTTCGCGCGGTGAAGGGTAATCTGTCGAACAAGGACGCCGTGCGCGCAGCGCTTAAGAAAGCGGATTTCAAGTCGGTGCGCGGGGCGTTCAAATTCAATGTCAACGGCTACCCGATCCAGGATTTCTATCTCACCAAGGTCGGCAAAACCGCGGACGGCAAATACGAAACCGAGATCGTCGAAAAGGTGCTCACCGACAACGCCGACCGCTACGCCAAGGACTGCAAATTGCACTAGGGCGTGCGGCCGTCTGGGTTAGCCGGAAGGATCGGATCCTTCCGGCTATTCAGTACCCTGACTTCTTCCAGATGCCGCGCTTTTGCATCAGGGCGACCTGCTTGTCGATCACGTCGCGCTTATACTTGGCGTGCTTGGGCGGGATTTCCTTCAAATAGCGATTTTTCGGATAGATCGGCTTCTCGTAGATCAATTGCGCGAGTTCGGTGCGGATATCTTTCATCCAATTGGTGACCTGCGCCGACTCGCGGTGGTGGCGCAACGCCTCGATATTGATGACGCCGGCAACGAAGGTCGAGCCGTTGGTATCGCGTTGTTTGCCGACCAGTTGGCCGCGATAGTCGACGATCATCGATTGGCCGCCGCCGGCGTCGATGCCGACCGGGTGGTCGGCGTCGAGATGATAGCTGCCGATATTCGGCGCCACGACATACATGTTGTTTTCCAGCGCGCGGGCGCGGTTGGAAATCTCGAACACGTCGTTTTCGGTGAACGGCGCCGGCATGGAGGCGCGATAGACGACCTCGGCGCCGTTCATGGCGAGACCGCGCCCGTTCTCCGGATAATTGCCCTCCATCGCCATCATGATGCCGAGGCGGCCGATCTCGGTATCGGCGACCGGCCAGAAGGCGTCGAGCGTGCGGCCGTGCTTTTCGATCCACCAGTCGTAGACGTCATGCGGCGACACCGAGCGCTCGACCGCCAACAACGCCGAGATTTTGTAGTGCTGCAGGATGATCTTGCCGTCCGGGTCGACGATGAAGCCGATATTGAAGAAGCGGTCCTTCCAGTCTTTGTGGCGCGCCTTGGCCTGCGCCATGATGAACACGTTCCACTGCCGCGCGAGCTTGCCGATCTCGTCGGTCTCGGGGCCGGGAATGTCGATGCAGCAATTGTTGGCGTAATCGGCGTGGTCGATGTCGAGCACTTCGTCGTTGAAACCCATCAGCGCGCCCTCGGGAATGGCGAGCAGGCGCACCGGAATATCGAGATTGGACAGCCAGAAGGCCGCCTTGGTCAGACCCTTGAGATGCTCGATGTTGCGTTGGATTTCCTCGCGCCGGCGAATGCCCCAGAAGCTGGGAATGAGGCCGACGGCGTTATAGGGTTCGATCATGGCTGTGCGCTCCCAATGCGATGGCGGCGACATTATAGGAGCGGGCAGGCGTTGTGAATTCGCCGCCGGCGAGCGGCAACAGGACGATCAATGCCCGGCGGCTCCGGCCGCCAGCGGCGCCGGCCGCCGCATGATGATGCCGAGCGCGGCGAGCGCGATGAACAGCACCGTCAGGATCAGAAAGACGTCGGCAAAGCTCATCACCGCCGCTTGCTGGCGCACCATGCCCATCATCTGTTTGAGCGCCATGGCCTGCGCGTCGGAACCTTGAAAATGCGAAGCGAGCCGCGCCAGTGTCGCGGTCGCCACTTCGCGCGAGCCGTTCACCTGCTCGTGCAGGCGCGCCAGATGCAGGTCCATGCGGTCGTCGAGCACGGTGTTGATGGCGGCTAGCCCGATGGCGCCGCCGAGGTTACGCATCAAGTTGAACAGGCCGGAGGCGTTTTTCATCCGCTCAGGAGCAAGCGTGCCGAGCGCGGTATTGGTCACCGGCACGATCGAGAACATGAGCCCAACGCCGCGGAAAATCTGCGGCCACAGCAGTTCCCAGAAATCCCAGTCGTGCGTCATATAGGTCATCTGCCAGGTGCCGACGGCGAACAGCACAAAGCCGAACATCAGCACGTAGCGCGGGTCGAGCTTCTGGCTCAGCTGGCCGGCAATCGGCGCGGTCAGGAACATGGCGAGGCCAGACACGAACATGGTGTCGCCGATCATCAAGGCGTCGTAGCCGCGCACCTGCGCGAGATAGACCGGGTAGAGGTAGGTGAGGCCGTAGAGACCGATGCCGAGCACGAACGAGAACAGGCTGCCGACGGCGAAGTTGCGGTTGGCGAAGGCGCGCAGATCGACGATGGGTTCGCGCGCGGTCAACACGCGCACGAAGAACACGACGGCCGAGAGCGCCGAGATCAGCGCTATCAGCGTGATGGTCTGGTCGTCGAACCACCCGTTGCGCGGGCCTTCCTCCAGCGCATATTCGAGCGCGCCGAGGAAGCCGGCCATGCTGACGAGGCCCCACCAGTCGAAATGATCGAGCAGGGCAAGATCGGGTTTGTCGAAATCGACCAGCACGTAGGTGGCGATGGCCACGATAATGCCGGGTACGATGTTGATGTAGAACAGCCAGTGCCACGACAGCGCGTCGGTGACGTAGCCGCCGACCGTCGGGCCAATCGTCGGCGCCAGCGTCGCGATCAAGCCGATGATGGGGGCGATGAATTTCTGCCGCGGGCCGGGGAACAAGAGATAGCCGGTGGCGAACACCGTCGGCACCATGCCGCCGCCGATGAAGCCCTGCACTGCGCGCCACACGATCATGCTGTCGATCGAGGAGCTCAAGCCGCACATGATGCTGGCGAAGGTGAAGCCGGCGGCCGAGATGGTGAACAGAATGCGCGTGCCGAGCGCGCGCGACAGAAAGCCCGAGAGCGGGATCGCGATTACCTCGGCGATCAGATAGGAGGTCTGCACCCAGGGGATCTCGTCGCCCGACGCCGACAGCCCGGCCTGGATCTCGGAGAGCGAAGCCGACACCACCTGGATGTCGAGGATCGCCATGAACATGCCGAAGCACATGACGACGAACGCGAACATCTTGCGCGGCGTAAGAGTATCCGCGCTTCCGGCGCCACCCAACGGGGACTGGGCGGAGACCGGAAGCGCGGCCGATGCGGTGGGCGAATTACTCATGACGTCTCGCCTCACCGGGTAGCGGATTGCCAGTGGGGAACGGCGCCAGCGACGGACCAGCTAGCGTTATCGGCGAGCGCGGCTTGCGGCTTGGTGTTGACGCTGGCCACCACCGACATGCCGGGCCGCAGCAGACGCTCGTCGGTCACCGCCGCCGGCAGGTGGATGCGCACGGCGAGGCGCTGCACGATCTTGGTGAAATTGCCGGTCGCGTTGTCGGGCGGCAGCAGCGAGAACACCGAACCTGAAGCCGGTGAAACGCTCGCCACCGTGCCGGTGATGTCGTGGCCGGAAAGCGCGTCGACGCTGATGTCGACCGGCTGGCCGGGCTTGAGCCGGGCAAGCTGCGTCTCCTTGAAGTTGGCGTCGATATAGACGTCCTTCAGCGGCACAAGGCTCGCCAGCCGCTGGCCGGTCTGCACGAAATCGCCGACCTGCATCGCGCGGTTGCCGATGACGCCGTCGATCGGCGCGCGCACGACGGTAAAGGACATATCGCGCTCGGCCTTGGCCAGCGCGGTCGTGAGCTCCTTGGCCTGGCGCGCGGCTTCCTGCCGCTGCGCGGTGAGCACGTCGACATTTGCGATGGCGGATTCGAGCGCGGCCTGCGCGCTTTGCACGCCGGCAACGGCCTGGTCGCGGTTAGACTGCGCCTGTTCCAGCGTCTGCCGGCTGGCGAATTGCTTGGCGGCCAATTCCTGCTGCCGCGTCAATTCGGATTCGGTGCGGGTCTGGACGGCCTGCGCCGACGCCAGCTGCGCGCGGGCCTGATCGACCATTGCCCGTTGCGCATCGATTTGCTTGCCGATGCGCGCGACGGTGGCCTGCTGGGTGGCAAGCTTGTCGCGCGCCGTGTCCGCGGCGAGCCGATAATCGCCGTCGTCGACGCGGGCAATCACGTCGCCGGCATGAACATAGGCGTTATCGGCGACGTCGATTGCCGCCAAATAACCGGACACTTTGGCGGCCAGCGTGGTCGCGTCGGCGTGCACGTAGGCGTCGTCGGTGGAGACGATGTAACGGCCGACGGTGAACCAGCGGTAGCCGTACCAGCCGCCGGCGGCGAGTGCGATCGCCGCCCCGAGGCCGATCAAAGCAAGCTTGCGCCGGCTGCGCGGGGCGGCGGGCTTGGCGACCGTCGAACTGTCGTTGGCCGGGGCGTCCGGCTGGCGCGCGGCGGGGATCTCGGCGGCGGGGTTGCCGGCGTCCGATACCGCGGCCAGATGGATCGCTCGCGCGGCCCGCTGGGCGGCATTGGCGCCGCGCGCACCGACTAGCCGGTTCGTGAGGGGGGAAACTTCGTCATCTTGGGTCGTTTGTTGGGTCAGTTGGGCCTGCATCGTCGGCTCCGTAGGGGTACGTATTGACTGAACGGTTCGGTCAACATAAGTAGGTGGTATCCGGCTGTCAACGATTTTTTGACCGAACGGTTCGGTCATTGGTCGAAAGTATGAGGGGAACCTTGGCCGGCGACGCCGACTCGGCGTTATGATCGATATTTGAGGGGGATACGCATATGTCGGACGTTGAATTGACGCAGGACCGGCCGATCGCGGCCGAGGAAGACAACGCCAAACGGCGCCAGATCGTGGAAGGGGCCCGCTCGGTCTTCCTGGCGCGAGGGTTCGATGCCGCCAGCATGGGCGATATCGCTAAGGCGGCGGGGGTCTCCAAGGGGACGCTCTACGTCTACTTCAAGGATAAAGACGAACTGTTCAGTGCCATCGTGCACGGCGAATGCGCGATGCAGGCGGAAGGCGTGTTCGAATTCGACCACGCCGATCATGACGTCGAAGCCGTGTTGATGCGCCACGGCCAGGCCTTCGTGCGCAACATCGGCGACCCCAACCGCTTGTCGTCGCTGCGTACCGTGATCGGCATTGTCGAGCGCATGCCGGATCTCGGCCGCAAGCTCTATGAGGCCGGCCCCGCTATCGCCATCGACAAGCTTGCCGATTACCTGCGCGCGCAGGTCGACGCCGGCGTGCTTGCCGTCGAAGACTGCGAGGTGGCGGCCGCGCAATTCATCGAGACGTGTCTCGCCACCATGTTCAAGCCGATGCTGTTTAATTTCGCGCCGCCGCCCACGCCCGAGCGCATTCGCCACGTCGTCGGGATCGCGGTGCGCACTTTTCTCGCGGCCTATCAAGTTCGCTGAACGCCGCCCGCGCGCTGAACCATCGCGCTCGACGCATGGTCGCTATGCGCGTCCGCGCGCGGCCCCGATACATATACCGTCATTGATATATGTCATGGCGGTCGCCGGCGAAAAGTTCCTCTATTTTGAACGTGTCAAACCAGCGCCATCGAACGAGCGCTAGTTGACTCGCGGTTGAATTGGCGGTTGATGGGAGTCGCCGATTTGAACGCAATTCGAGACGCGCTCATGTCGCCTAGACCCGTGCTTGCATCGTTGGCCGCATTCGTCGGCGCCGGCCTGCGCCCGCAGAGCCCGCTTGCCCGCGCCATCGTCATCGTGCTCGCGATCAAGTTGGTCGCGGTCATCGGCATGACGGCCGTTCAATATTTTGCCCTCCCGCATGCTGCCGCCGACGCGGCGGCGATTTCTCGTTTGCTCGGGCCTTCGTCGCCGCGGTGAACGAAAGGAAGAAAAGATCATGGACCACATCGATCCGGTAAGCCTTGCGCGCCTGCAATTTGCGATGACCGCGCTTTATCACTTCCTCTTCGTGCCGCTCACCCTCGGCCTATCGTTCCTGCTCGCCATCATGGAGAGCGCCTACGTGATGACCGGCCGGCAAATCTGGCGCGACATGACGCGCTTCTGGGGCAAGTTGTTCGGCATCAATTTCGCCATGGGTGTGGCCACCGGCATCACCATGGAATTCCAGTTCGGCACCAACTGGGCCTATTACTCGCATTACGTCGGCGACATTTTCGGCGCGCCGCTCGCCATCGAAGGGCTGATGGCGTTCTTCCTCGAGTCGACTTTCGTCGGCCTATTCTTTTTCGGCTGGGACCGCATGAGCAAGCTCGGGCACCTGACAGTGACCTGGCTGGTGGCGATCGGCTCCAGCATGTCGGCGCTGTGGATCCTCATCGCCAACGGCTGGATGCAGAACCCGGTCGGCGCGACGTTCAATCCCGACACCATGCGCATGGAGCTTTCCTCGTTCTGGGATCTGCTGTTCAATCCGACCGCACAATCGAAATTCGTGCACACGGTCTCCGCCGGCTACGTGACCGGGTCGATGTTCATGCTGGCGATCAGCGCCTTCTACCTGCTGCGCGGCCGGCACGTTGCCTTTGCCAAGCGCTCGATCATCGTGGCGTCGGCCTTCGGCCTTGCTTCGGCGCTGTCGGTCGTCGTGCTCGGCGACGAGAGCGGCTACACGGTGACGGAAAACCAGCAGATGAAACTCGCCGCCATCGAAGCGATGTGGAAGAGCTCGCCGCCGCCGGCCTCGTTCACACTGTTCGCGATCCCCGATACCGCCGCGCACAAGAATAATTTCGAAATCAAGGTGCCGTGGGCGCTCGGCATCGTCGCCACGCGCTCGCTCGACCGGCCGCTGCCCGGCATCGACGATCTGGTGACGCGGGCGCAGGCGCGTATCAAAAATGGGCTCGTTGCCTATGACGCGCTCGAACGGCTGAAAACCAACCGCAACGACAGTCAGGCGCGCTCCGACCTGATGCTGAATGCGCACGATCTCGGCTACGCCTTGCTGCTCAAGCGCTACCTCGCCGATCCGCGCAAGGCCGACGACGCCACCATCGCCAAGGCCGCGCAAGACACCGTGCCCGGCGTGTTGCCGCTGTTCTGGACCTTCCGCATCATGGTGGGCTTGGGCTTCTATTTCATCGCGCTGTTCGCGACCGCCTTCTACTACACGTCCAAGCTCGATTTCTCGCGCACCTGGCTGCTGCGGCTTTTCCTCTGGTCGCTGCCGCTGCCCTGGATCGCCGCCGAGCTCGGCTGGTTCGTCGCCGAATACGGCCGCCAGCCTTGGGCGATCGACGGCGTGCTGCCGACCTTCCTCGCCGTCTCCTCGGTGTCGGCCGCGCAGGTGATATTCACGCTGTGCGGCTTCGTCCTGTTCTACTCGTGCCTCTTGGTCGTCGACATCATCCTGATGCGCAAATACGTGCTGATGGGCCCGGTCGAGGCGCTCGGTCAGCCGGCCACGCCCGCGCTCAGCGCAAAACCCGCGTGAAGGAGCACCATCATGCACATCCCCGTCGACTATGAAATCCTGCGCGTGATCTGGTGGCTGTTCCTCGGCGTGTTGCTGATCGGCTTTGCCATCATGGACGGCTTCGATCTCGGCGTCGCCACGCTGCTGCCGTTCGTCGCGCGCACAGAGACTGAGCGGCGCGTCGCCATCAACACCATCGGCCCGGTATGGGACGGCAACCAAGTCTGGCTGATCACCGGCGGCGGCGCCATCTTCGCCGCGTTCCCGCCGGTCTACGCCGCCTCGTTCTCCGGCTTCTACCTCGCGATGTTCCTGGTGCTGGCGACTTTGATCTTAAGGCCGGTCGGCTTCGAGTTCCGCAACAAGATCAAGGATGCGCGCTGGCGCACGTTCTGGGATTACGCGCTGTTTTCCGGCGGCTTCGTGCCGTCGCTGGTGTTCGGTGTGGCGTTCGGCAACATTTTGCAGGGCGTGCCGTTCCGCATCGATGGCGACATGCGCGTGCTGTACGAGGGCAGCGGACTATGGGAACTGCTCAACCCGTTCGGCATTCTGTGCGGGCTGGTGTCGGTCGCCATGCTGACGACGCATGGTGCGGTCTATCTGACGGTCAAGGCCGAGGACGGCCCCGTCAAGCAGCGCGCCGCGGCTTATGTGCGCATTGGCGCGCTGGTCACGGTGGCGCTGTTCATCGTCGCCGGAATTTGGACGGCGTTTGTGCTCAAGGGCTACGCGATCACCAGCGCGATCGTCGCCGACGGCCCGTCCAACCCGCTGTTGAAGACGGTTGCCCAAGTGCGCGGGCAATGGTTCGCCAATTTCGGCGTCCACAAATGGATGATGCTGGCGCCGGCGCTCGCCATCGTCGGCCCGCTGCTGACGCTGGCGCTGACCTCCGGCAGGCGCGCCGGCCTTGCCTTCGTCACCAGCGGCATCGGCATCCTCGGCATCATCTCGACGGCGGGGGTGAGCATGTTCCCGTTCCTGATGCCGTCCGACATCATGCCGAATGCGAGTCTCACGGTGTGGGACGCGACTTCGAGCCAGATGACGCTGTTCGTCATGCTGATCGCGACGCTCATCTTCCTGCCGATCGTGCTCGCCTACACCAGCTTCGTCTTCCGTGTGCTCAGGGGCGCGGTGACCGCCAAGCAGGTGGAAAGCAATTCGGCGAACCTCTACTGAAGGAGCAAAATCAATGTGGTATTTTTCCTGGATCCTCGGCCTTGGTTTTGCTTGCGGTTGCGGCATTCTCAACGCCGTGTGGCATGAGCACGAATTGCCGGACGAAAGCATCGCCGATTGAACGGCGAAACGGCGCCGCGGGGGCGGCGCCGTTTGAGTCTCGTTCGCGACGCCTTCAGGCTTTGATGAAGGTGCCGTTGCGCAATTCACTTACGGCCTGCTGCAGCTCAGCTTGGGTATTCATGACAATCGGCCCGTACCAGGCGACCGGCTCCTCGAGCGGCTTGCCGGACACCAGTAAAAAGCGAATACCCTTGTCGCCCGCCTGCACGGTGACCTCGTCGCCACGGTCGAACAGCACCAGCGACCGGTTGCCCGCCGGCTCGCGGAAAACGATTTCCTCGCCGCCGACCTGCTTTTCGCTGAGCACGCCGAGCGGCTTTGAGGCATAGGCGAACTTGCCGTCGCCCTCGAACACGTAAGCGAAGGCGTGGCGCTCGACCTCGACCTTGAAGGTCTTACGTTTGCCCGCCGGCACAAAGATATCGAGATAGCGCGGATCGGCGGCAACGCCTTCGACCGGGCCTTTCTTTCCCCAGAAATCGCCGCACACCACGCGCACGCGCGTGCCGTCGTCGTCGGTGACTTCGGGAATCTCGGCGCCTTTGACGTCCTGGTAGCGCGGCGCGGTCATCTTCAGCGAGGAGGGGAGGTTCGCCCAGAGCTGGAAGCCGTGCATGCGCCCCTGGGCGTCGCCCTGCGGCATCTCCTGATGCATGATGCCGCGGCCGGCGGTCATCCACTGCACGTCGCCGGCGCCGAGCGAGCCGTGATTGCCTAGGCTGTCGCGATGTTCGACATCGCCGGCGAGCACGTAAGTTATTGTCTCGATGCCGCGGTGCGGATGCCAGGGAAAGCCGGCGAGATAGTCCTGCGGATTGTTGTTGCGGAAATCGTCGAGCAGCAAAAACGGATCGGTCTCCGCCGTTTCGCCGAAGCCGAAGGCGCGGCGCAGCTTGACGCCGGCGCCTTCCATGGTCGGCGTCGACTGCACGATGCGTTTGACGGGTCTGATGGACATGGGTCTTCTCTCTCGTATCTAGGCTGCTTGTTTTGCGCGTTCGGGGGCGAATTTGCCGGCGAAAACGGCGAACTGGTCGATGAAGCCTTTCAGGAACCCCCGCACGTTGTCGTCGGTGACCGCGCCCTGCGCGTCGATCAGGTCGGGCTTGAACGCAATATAGGCTTCGCCGCCGGCCACGTGCAGGCCCAGATTGCCGAGCACCGCGCGCAAATGCTGCTGGGCGATGGCCGTGGAAATGGCGCCGCCGGAGGTTCCGATGATGGCCGCGGGCTTACCCGGCCAGGACGTCTTGCCCCAAGGCCGCGCGCCCCAATCGATGGCGTTTTTCAAGACGGCCGGGATCGAGCGGCTGTGCTCGGGGGTGACGAACAAGAGTGCGTCTGCGGCCTCGACTTCGGACTTGAAGCGGGCGACGGGCGCGGGGACCGGCTGCTCGTTGTCCTGATTGTAGATCGGCAGGTCGTCGATTGGGATGAATTTGGCGTCGTATGCGCCGACGCCGAGCTTTACCAGCGCCTTGGCGAGTTTCAGGTTGATCGACTCTTTGCGGTTCGAGCCGACGATGACTCCGAGCTTGAATTTCGACATGGTAACCCCTAGGTTGTTAGGAACAAATGATTACCAAGGCTAGATAGATGACCATGCAAAAGACGCAAGAAGGCACACGGGCCACACCAGGTAACCTGCATGTTGCCGAGGACTGCCGGGCGGTGAGCGAGGTGCTCGCCCGCGTCGGCGATAAATGGACCGTGCTGGTGGTCTCGACCCTGGGCGATGGCCCCAAGCGCTTCAACGAATTGCGCAAGGCGCTGGGGAGCATCTCCCAGCGCATGCTGACGCTGACGCTGCGCGGCCTGGAGCGCGACGGCCTCGTCACGCGCACGGTGCTGCCGACCAATCCGCCGCGGGTGGATTACGAATTGACCCGGCTCGGCCGCTCGCTGCTCGAGCCGGTGAGCGAACTCGGGCTCTGGGCCCGCAAGAACCGCCCGGCGATCAACGAAGCGCGGCAACGGTTCGACGCGTCCGGGTCCGGCCGCTAGGGCGCGGACGCATAAATGAACGAGAGCCCGCTATTGGGCAGGCCTTTCGCCAAAGCCGCGGTCGACGCCTACCGCGCCAAGCTCACGGCCGAGAACACCTCGGAAAAAGTCGCGGCCGATTTGGCCGCGCGCGAGCTCGACGTGGAGACGCGCGAGCGGGAACTAGCGACGCAAGTGGTGATCGCCGAGCAGGGGCGCTGGTACACCGCGCTGCCGCGCCCGCTGTTTGCCTTCGCTTTCATCATTTACGTGTGGAAAGTGGTGGTCTTCGACAAAGTTCTTGGGCTCGGTTCGACGCCGGTACTTTCCGGTGAGGTAGCGCAATGGGCCATGATCGTGCTCACCGCCTATTTCGGCGGACGCAGCCTGGAGAAGGTGGCGCGGATTTTGGGGAGGAAGTGACCGCCCGCGCTATTTCACCGGCTCGCAATAATAAGCGTCGTTGCCGAAGACGCTGAAACGTGGCGCCTTGTTGTAGAACGGGCCGGCCTTTTTCGCGTCGTCGGCCGGCGGGTCGGCGTTGTCCATGAAAAAGACGGTATCGCCGTCGAGGTTGCCGCGAATCCAGCACGAGCCCTCCTTGCGCACAATCGTCGCCAGATATTTGCCGTCGCGCAGACGTTGCGTCTGTTCCTTGTCCAGCCAAATGCGCAAGACGCCGTCGCTCTTCTCGGTGAGCTCGGGCCGCACCAGCGGCACCAGACTCATCATGGTACGGCCGGCGCCGTCGGTTGCGCCGATCTTGACACGGTAAGGGTCATGGTAATGCGACAAGCAGGTGAATAGCGGCTTTTCGCGCGCTGTGTCGTTCCATTTATCCGGATATTGGGCCCGCTGCTGGTCGCAGCCGTCGGACGCGAAGGCTAAGGCCGGTCCGATCGCGCCGACTACTAAGGCAAACGCTAAAAGCACAGATTCGCTGCGCATCGCGCGTCCTATCGAAAAGGCGTCCGTCCGCCTTGGGGCGGTTTTGCGCATATTATCATTTCACCCAGCCCTTTTCACTTGGCTCGCGTCCCGCCACACTCCGCTATTCCCGCGGAGCCCTCCCATGGACGTGTTCGACGCCGTTTCCTCCCGCTACTCCTGCCGCGCCTATTTACCGACTCCGGTGCCCGAAACGACCGTGCGCGACATTCTTGAGCGCGCGGCGCGCGCGCCGTCGGGCGGCAATGTGCAGCCGTGGCGCGTGCATGCGCTCGCCGGCGCCAAGCTGGAAGAACTGCGCACCATGGTGCGGGCGCGGCTCGACGAATTGCCGCGTTTCGAGGGCGCCGAATACGACATCTATCCGCGCGAGCTGAAGCAGCCCTACGAGAGCCGTCGCCAGCGCTCCGGCGTCATGCTCTATCAATCGATCGGCGTGACGCGCGAGGACCGCGCCGGGCGCTACCGGCAATACGCGCGCAATTTCCTGTTCTACGACGCGCCGGTCGGACTGTTCTTTTCCATCGACCGCAGCATGGGTCCGCCGCAATGGTCGGATCTCGGCGGCTATGTCCAGAGCGTGATGCTGCTCGCGCGCGGCCACGGCCTGCACGCCTGCGCCCAAGAAGCCTGGACGCATCTGCACAAGACGCTGCCGTTCTTCCTTAAGCTTCCCCCCGAATACATTGTCTTCTGCGGCATGGCGCTCGGCCGTGCCGATGAAACCGCGCCGATCAACCAATGGCGCTCGCCGCGCGAGCCGCTCGACGGCTTTGCGACATTTGAAGGCTTCGCAGGCTAGTTCCCCAATCTGCCTGCGTTCAGCCCGCGTTCACCGGCGCGCACCTAAATTCCCACCCATGCCGGTCTCCCAACCTCTCTCTATTCTCCTGCTCGGCTGCCTGCTGGCCACGCCGGCGCTTGCCGCCGACTGGCCGCAGCATGCCTGCCTGAGCAAGGCCGAGCAGCGCGCCGCGGTCGCCGAACACCGGGCCATCCCGCTGGCGCAGGCCGTCAAGGCCCTGCATGCGCACGGGCGGCGCGCCGAGCTGGTGCGCGCCCGGCTCTGCCAGCATGGCGAACGCCTCGACTACGTACTGACTCTGCTCGCGCGCAGTGGCAAAGTGAGCCGCGTGACCGTTGACGCCGCAAACGGCGACGTTATCAACGGGCGCTAGCTCCAGCGGAGACATGAGCCTTTGCGCTTGCTCGTCGTCGAGGACGACCCCGATCTCAACCGCCAACTTTCGACTGCGCTGACCGACGCCGGCTATGTCGTCGACCGCGCCTTCGACGGCGAGGAGGGGCATTATCTCGGCGACTCGGAACCCTATGACGCCGTCATCCTCGACATCGGCCTGCCCAAGATGGACGGCATTTCGGTGCTGGAAGCCTGGCGGCGCAATGGGCGCGCCATGCCGGTGCTGATGCTCACCGCGCGCGACCGCTGGAGCGACAAGGTGCAAGGGTTCGATGCCGGCGCCGACGATTACGTGGCCAAGCCCTTCCACCTCGAAGAAGTGCTAGCGCGCGTGCGCGCGTTGCTGCGCCGCTCGGTTGGCCACGCCAAGAGCGAATTCGTCTGCGGGCCGGTGCGGCTCGATTCGCGCACCGGGCGCGTTTCGGTCGACGGCAATCCGGTCAAGCTCACCAGCCACGAATACCGGCTGCTCGCTTATCTCATGCATCACGCCGGACGCGTGGTCTCGCGCACCGAACTGGTCGAACATCTCTACGACCAGGATTTCGACCGCGACTCAAACACCATCGAAGTATTCGTCGGCCGCATCCGCAAGAAACTCGGCGTCGACATCATCCAGACCGTGCGCGGGCTCGGTTATTTGCTCGACAAACCGAGCGCGTAGCGCCCGATGCGCGCCAACTCCCTCGCGCTGCGTTTGTTTGTCTCGGCCACCGCCTGGGCGGTGATCATTTTGCTCATCACAGGGATCGTCTTGTCCTCGCTCTACCGCCAGGCGGTGGAGCGGGCCTTCGACCGTCGGCTCGGCGTTTATCTGCGCACGCTGGTGGCCGACGTCGCCTCGCCGGAAGAGCCCGGCGAGAAATTCCCGCAGTCAATGGGCGAGCCACTGTTCGAATTGCCTTTATCGGGTTGGTACTGGCAGGTGACGCGGCTCGATCCGGACAAGCACGACGTGCGCGCCTCGCGTTCGCTGTGGGATGCCGGCCTGCCGCATCTGCAGGACCTCGGCGTCCCCGCCGGGCCCGACGGCTCGCGCGAGGGTTATGTGCCGGGTCCCGAGGACCAGCAGTTGCGCCTGGTCGAACGCAATATCGATCTGGGCGAGGAGGGGCATTATCTGGTTGCGGTCGCGGGCGATGCCGCCGAGATCGCGCAAGAGACGCGCTCCTTCGACCAGGCGCTGGCCGTCACGTTTTCGCTCCTTGCCGCGGTGCTTTTGCTCACCACCATGTTCCAGGTGCGCTTCGGCTTGGCCCCGCTCAAGCGCATCACCGACAGTCTCGCCGCCATCCGCTCCGGTAAAGCCGAGCGGCTGGCCGGGCAGTTTCCGGAAGAGATCGCGCCGCTCGCGCGCGAAACCAATGCGCTGATCGATGCCAACAAGGAAATCGTTGAGCGCGCGCGCACCCATGTCGGCAATCTCGCTCACGCCTTGAAGACACCGCTGTCGGTGATGGTGAATGAGGCGGCAAACCGCAGCGGCGATCCGTTCGCCGACAAGGTGCTCGAGCAGGCCGACATCATGCGCGACCAGGTGGCGCGCCATCTCGAACGCGCGCGGCTCGCGGCGCGGCTCACCGTGATCGGCTCGATCACCGATGTGGCGCCGGTGGTCACCGCGCTGGCACGCACCATGGAGAAGATTCACCGCGACCGCGGCATCGCCATCGAGGTGCGCGCCGACGACCAAGCGCGTTTCCGCGGCGAGCGGCCGGATCTGGAAGAGATGATCGGCAACCTGGTGGACAATGCCTGCAAATGGGCGGCCTCGCGGGTGGCGGTCGCGGTCACGCGCGAGCAACCCGATCCGGCGGACGCCGAGCAGACCTTGCGCATCGTGGTCGACGACGACGGGCGCGGGCTCTCGCCTTCCGAGCGCGAGCAGGTGGCCGAGCGCGGGCGCAAGCTCGACGAGAGCAAGCCGGGCTCCGGCTTAGGGCTGTCGATCGTGGTCGAGCTCGCCGATCTCTACGGCGGCGAGCTCAAACTCGGCACCGCGCCGCTCGGCGGCCTGCGAGCCGAATTGGTACTGCCGGCGGGGTAGGGTCGAATCGCAGTTAAGCGCACTCACCGCGACGATTTTCGGTGTTCCGCCGCCGGACTTTTGCCCCATTCCTCCCGTCTGCATACGCCGACGGTTTCCCGGGGGTCGACATGTCCGCAGTCAAATACGCCGCCATCGCCGCCGCTGGCCTGATGCTCGCCGCATGCGCCGGCAGCCCGGACGGCCCGGGACCGAAGGAAAATACCGGCACGCTCTTGGGCGCGGGAACCGGTGCGCTGCTCGGCGCCGCGGTTGCGGGCGGCGGCACCGGCAACCGGCTGGCGGGCGCGGCGGTCGGTGGACTGCTCGGAGGCCTGATCGGCAACCGTATCGGTGCCGCGATGGACGACGACGATAAAGAGCGCGCATATGCCGCACAGATGGACGCGCTGGAGCACGGCCAGTCGGGTGCCCCGGTGTCGTGGAGAAATCCGGATTCCGGCCGCTACGGTACCGTGGTTCCGGGTCCGGCCTATGAGCGCGAGGGGCGCAATTGCCGCTCCTTCACCCACACCATCTATATCGACGGCCGTCCGCAGACCGCGCGCGGCACCGCCTGCCGCAATTCGGATGGAACTTGGAGCTCGCTCGGCTGAGCGGCGGCAAAAACCACCGATTCTACCCGCTACCGGGCGATTGATCTTGCTCAATACCGCCATGATGGCGCGTGATGTAAGGATGCGCGCATCGGGGCCGGATCAAGGCTATGATCGAAGCCCGCGGGCGTCGCGGCCGGGGCGGAAATTGGGGTGAAATGACTCGCAAGCAGAGACGGCTAATTCTGATCGGCGGCAGCGTCGGCGTACTGGCGCTCGCGGTGGGGCTGGTACTCAATGCGCTGAGCGGCTCCATCGTGTTCTTTAATTCGCCGACGGACGTTGCCGAAAAACACATCGCGGCGGGCACCCGTATCCGCATCGGCGGGCTGGTCAAGGACGGCAGCGTCAAGCGCGGCGACAATCTGCGCGTCAGCTTCGAGGTGACCGACGGCAGGCACGAAGTCCCCGTGCATTACCAGGGCATCGTGCCCGACTTGTTCCGCGAAGGGCAGGGCGTGGTTGCCGAGGGCAAGCTCGAACCCGGCGGCACGCTTGACGCCGATACCGTGCTGGCCAAGCATGACGAACGCTACATGCCAAAAGAGGTCGTCGACGCGCTGAAGAAAAGCGGGCGCTGGGACGAGAGCGAAGGCAAGCTCGCTGGAGGCAAGACGCAATGATCCCGGAACTCGGCCATTACGCTTTGGTGCTGGCGCTGGCGCTCGGACTGATCCAATCGGTCGTCCCGATCATCGGCGCGCAGACCCGCGACGAGACGCTGATGCGGCTCGCCACCTCCACCGCGCTCATGCAATTCGCCCTGGTCGCGCTGTCCTTCGCCGCGCTGGCGATTTGCTACGTTACCTCGGACTTTTCGGTGAAGACGGTGTTCGAGAACTCCCACTCGATGATGCCGGTGCTCTACAAGATCACCAGTGTCTGGGGGAACCACGAAGGCTCGATGCTGTTGTGGGTACTGATCCTGGCCGTTTTCGGCGCGCTGGTGGCGGTCTTCGGCAATAACCTGCCGCTGAGCTTGAAGGCCAATGCCTTGGCGGTGCAGTCGTGGATCGCCGTTGCATTCTATCTGTTCATCCTTTTGACCTCGAATCCGTTCCTGCGCCTGGCGCCGGCGCCGCTCGAGGGCCAGTCGCTCAACCCGATCCTGCAAGACCCCGGCCTCGCCTTTCATCCGCCAATGCTCTATCTCGGCTATGTCGGCTTCTCCATGGCCTTCTCCTTCGCCATCGCCGCGCTGATCGAGGGGCGCATCGATGCGGCCTGGGCGCGCTGGGTGCGGCCGTGGACGCTCGCCGCCTGGATGGCGCTGACCCTCGGCATCGCCGGCGGTTCCTACTGGTCCTATTACACGCTCGGCTGGGGCGGCTTCTGGTTCTGGGATCCGGTGGAGAACGCCTCGCTGATGCCGTGGCTTGCCGGCACGGCGCTGTTGCATTCCGCGGTAGTGATGGAAAAGCGCAACGCGCTGAAGATCTGGACCATCCTGCTGGCGATCCTCACCTTCTCGCTGTCGCTGATCGGCACCTTCCTGGTGCGTTCGGGCGTGCTCACTTCGGTGCACTCCTTCGCCAACGATCCGCGCCGCGGCGTCTTCATCCTCGCCATCCTGGTGCTGTTCATCGGCGGCAGCCTGGCGCTGTTCGCCTGGCGCGCCTCGGTACTCAAGCAAGGCGGCCTGTTCGCGCCGATTTCGCGCGAGGGCTCGCTGGTGCTCAACAATCTCTTTCTCACCACCTGCTGCCTCACCGTACTGGTGGGCACGCTTTATCCGCTGGCGCTGCAGGCGATTAACGGCGCCAAGATCACCGTCGGTCCGCCGTTCTTCAACATGACCTACGGGCCGCTGTTCCTGGCGCTGATGTTCGCCATGCCGTTCGGTCCGTTGCTCGCCTGGAAACGCGGCGACCTGTTGGGCGTGGCGCAGCGGTTGCTGACGGCATACGCCGTCGGCCTGATCGCGGTCGCCGGCGCCTTTGCGATCAAGGGCGGCAGTTCGGTGCTGGCGCCGTTCGGCGTCGGTCTCGCGTTTTACGTGATGACCGGTGCGGTGGTCGATCTGGTGGAACGCACCGGCCTGATGCGCATGCCGATGGCCGTCGTCGCCAAACGCGCGGCGGGGCTGCCGCGTTCGACCTGGGGCACGGCGGTGGCGCATTTCGGCATCGCGGTGTCGCTGCTCGGCATCATCGGCGCGGCCGCCTGGGGCACCGAGCTCATCGTCTCGCTGCGGCCTGCGCAAACCGTGTCGCTGTCCGGCTACGAGTTGAGTTTCGACGGATTGCAGCGGGAAACCGGCCCGAACTACACCGCGCAGGTGGCGAAGTTCACCGTGCGCGAGGGCGGCGTGCCGCTCGGCGTCATGGAACCCTCGAAGCGCGATTTCTCCGCGCGCGAGATGTCGACCAACGAAGCGGCGCTGATGGCGCGCGGCGCCGGCCAGCTCTATTTGTCGCTGGGCGACACCAATCCGGACGGCTCGATCGCCATCCGGCTCTATTACAAGCCGATGGTGATGCTGATCTGGCTCGGCGCTTTGGTGATGTTTTTCGGCGGCGCGCTGTCGCTATCCGACCGGCGGCTGCGCGTCGGCGCCCCCAAGCCTGCGGCCAAGGCCGCGCTGCAACCGGCGGAGTAGGGGGCATGCGCAAGCTCGCCTTGATCGCCTTGCTGATCGCATTCGTTGCGCCGACCGCGGCGTTCGCGGTTTCGCCGGATGAAATGTTAAAAGATCCCAAGCTCGAGGCGCGCGCGCGTCACATATCGGAAGGCTTGCGCTGCCTGGTCTGCCAGAACCAGTCGATCGACGATTCCGAAGCCTCGCTCGCCAAGGATTTGCGGTTGTTGGTGCGCGAGCGGCTGGAAAAAGGCGACAGCGACCAACAGGTGCTCGATTTCATTGTCGCGCGCTACGGCGAATTCGTGCTGCTCAAGCCGCGCTTCGAGCTGCAAACCGCGCTGCTTTGGGGTCTGCCGCCGGCGGCATTGCTGATCGGCCTGATCGGGCTGTTGATGACGGCGCGCCGCCGCCAGCGCGCCAACCTACAGACGCCGGCGCTGAATGCCGCCGAGCAAAAGCGCATTGCGACTTTGGTCGAACCCAGCGCCGATTGAGCCTTATTCAATCTATTGATTTTCAAGAATAATCTTCTTTCCTTACCTTACAAAATTGTAATCCCCCCGACAGGACGCTGTAAGGCTCATCCCTCCATCTTTAGGTTCGAAACGGCGCATCACTGCGCCAACGAATTGAGATGGAGTTTTTTGATGAACCCGAGCGTCCCCCCCGCTCCCCACAACCTCAATACCGGCCAGAAGTCGCGACGCGGGCGTACGGCCCGCCGCGCCATTCTGCTTGCCACCACCATCGTCAGTCTGGGCGCCGTCGCGCTCGTGGTCGCCCCCGGCCTCAATTTGTCGGTCGGCTATCCGGCGGCGCTGGCGCAGAACCTGACCGAGCAGGCGCACAAGCTGCAGGCTCCGGTCGGCTTTGCCGACATCGTCGAGAAGGTCAAACCGGCGGTGATCTCGGTGCGCGTGAAAGTCGATAGCGGGCCGCAGACCACCGGCTTCAACAATAACGAAATTCCGCCGGGCCTGCGCGAATTCTTCCGCCGCTTCGGCATGCCGGACATGCCGGGTGGCCCGCACAACTTCTCGGAAAACCACGGCCATAACGTCATCATGGGCCAGGGCTCCGGTTTCTTCATTTCCAGCGACGGCTATGCGGTGACCAACAACCACGTGGTCGAAAAGGCCGAAAGCGTGAAGGTCACCACCGACGACGGCAAGACCCACGACGCCAAGGTGATCGGCACCGATCCGCGCACCGACTTGGCGCTGATCAAGGTCGAAGGCGGTCCATTCCCCTATGTGAAGCTCGCCGACAAGTCCCCGCGTATCGGCGACTGGGTGCTGGCGGTCGGCAATCCGTTCGGCCTCGGCGGCACGGTTACCGCCGGCATCGTGTCGGCGCGCGGCCGCGACATCGGCGCCAGCGCCTATGACGACTTCATCCAGATCGACGCGCCGGTGAACAAAGGCAATTCTGGCGGTCCGGCCTTCGACGTCGACGGCAACGTGATCGGCGTCAATACCGCGATCTTCTCGCCGTCCGGCGGCTCGGTCGGCATCGCTTTCGCCATCCCCGCCGACACCGTCAAGAGCGTGATCGGCCAGTTGAAGGACCACGGTTCGGTGACGCGCGGTTGGATCGGCGTGCAGATCCAGCCGGTGACGCAGGATATCGCCGACAGCCTCGGCCTGAAGAAAGCGGAAGGCGCGCTGGTCGCCGAGCCGCAGAAGGACAGCCCGGCGGTCAAGGCCGGCATCGAGGCCGGCGACGTGATCACCGCGGTCGACGGCAAAGAGGTCAAGGACGCCCGCGATCTCGCCAAAAAGATCGGCGCCCTGGCGCCGAAGACTTCGGTCAAGCTCACCCTCCTGCACAAGGGCGCGGAGAAGACCGTGACCCTGACGCTGGGCGAAATGCCGGCCACCAAAGATGCGCGTGCCGACAACACTCCGTCCGATAACGGCAACGTCGATCTCAGCAAGCTCGGCCTGACGTTGGCGCCCGCCGCTCATGTTGCCGGCGCCGGCAACGAAGGCGTGGTGGTGACCGATGTCGATTCCTCGGGTGTCGCCGCCGACCACGGCTTTACCACCGGCGACGTGATCCTGGAGGTCGCTGGCAAGTCTGTTTCGACGCCCGCCGACGTGCGCAATGTGATCTCGAGCGCACGCAGCGGCGGCAAGCACACCGTCCTGGTTCGGGTGAAGAAAGGTGACAACACCCGCTTCGTCGCCCTGCCGGTCGGCAATGGGTGAGACGCGCATGATCCCGTAAGAGTGGGAACCGGTTTTCGAACCGGATCATGCGCAAACGAATTGAGAGTTAGGGGCGTGCCGCTGGCATTCGTCGCCCCCGCTGGCGGTACGACCTAAACGGGACGGGCCTTGTGCCCGTCCCGGCATAAAATCCGGGCAGCGGCCGGGTCAAGTGCCCGGCTTCTGTCCGGCCAAAACTCCAACCCTGGCATCCGTCGCCCCCGCTGGGGTGGGGTCGTCGAGGGGGTGGCGGGCCAAATCCGCCACCCCCTCGCGTATAAAACGGGCGAAACGTGAGACGAGCCGGCGGAATAACCGGCCAATGGGAGGGGTGACCGGCACGGGGATTTGATCTGCCCTCGAATTGACTGGAATTGGTGTGACCGATGCCCACTTATGCGGATATTCAAGGGGCTCGCGCCTTCGGCCGGACGGCCGATTCGCAACCGGATCGGGTCACCATGCGCCTACTGGTCATCGAGGACGACCGCGACGCCGCCGATTATCTGGTCAAGGCGTTCCGCGAGGTCGGCCATGTCGCCGATGCCGCGACCGACGGCGAGGACGGCCTCGCCTTGGCGCTCGACGGCCAATATGACGTGCTCATCGTCGACCGCATGCTGCCCAAGCGCGACGGCCTGTCGCTGATCGGCACGTTGCGCGATAAGGGGATAGAGACGCCGGCGCTGATCCTGTCCGCGCTCGGCCAGGTTGACGACCGGGTCAAGGGTTTGCACGCGGGCGGCGACGATTACCTGCCCAAGCCCTATTCGTTTTCCGAGCTTTTGGCGCGCGTCGAAGTGTTGGCGCGCCGGCGCGGGTCGCGAACCGAGGAAACCGTGCTGCGCGTCGGCGATCTCGAGCTCGACCGGCTATCGCACCAGGTGCGCCGCGGCGAGGATGAAATCACCCTGCAGCCGCGCGAATTCCGCCTGCTCGAATACCTGATGAAGCACGCCGGGCAGGTGGTCACCCGTACTATGCTGTTGGAAAACGTGTGGGATTACCATTTCGATCCGCAAACCAACGTCATTGACGTGCATATCTCGCGTTTACGCTCGAAAATAGATAAAGGTTTCGCCCAGCCGCTTCTGCATACGGTCCGCGGCGCGGGATACATGATACGTGACGGCGCTCGGTAAACTCTTTCGCACCACCACGTTCAAGCTGACGCTGGTCTATTTGACCGTGTTCGCGTTGTTCGCGGCGTTTTTGCTCGGCTATTTCGCGCTCAATACTCGCCGCCTGATCACCGAACAGATCACCGATACCGTCAACGCCGAGATCACTGGCCTGTCCGAGCAATACCGGCTCGGCGGCATCCGCCGGCTGGTCATCGTCGTCGACGCGCGTGCGCGCCGGCCGGGCTCGAGCCTCTATCTGGTCACCACCTTCAACGGCCAGGCGCTTGCCGGCAACGTCACGGCGCTCGCGCCCGGCATCCTCGACAATCCTGGCTGGACCGAGACGGTCTACCACCGCATCGACGAGACCGAAGCCTCCGAGCATCCCGACCACCACGCGCTGGTGCGGGTATTCCAGCTGCCCGGCGGCTTCCGCCTGCTGGTCGGCCGCGATCTCGACGAGCGCGAGCGGCTTTATCACATCGTGCTGTCGGCCGGGCGCTGGTCGGTGGCCATCGTGATCGTGCTGGGCTTGGCCGGTGGGCTGTTCGTTACCCGCCGCGTGCTGCGCCGCATCGACGCCATGACGGAGACGACCAAGACCATCATGGCCGGCGATCTCGGTGGGCGGCTGCCGGTCGCCGGCACCGGCGACGAACTCGACCGGCTGGCCGAAAACCTCAACGCCATGCTGGAGCGTATCGAGGCGCTGATGCACGGCTTTAAGGAGGTGTCGGACAATATCGCGCACGACCTCAAGACGCCGTTGACCCGCCTGCGCAACCGCTCCGAGGAGGCGTTGCGCACCGCCAAGAGCGAGGCCGAATACCGTGTGGCGCTGGAAGGAACAATCGAGGAATCCGAGGGGTTGATCCGCACCTTCAATGCGCTGTTGATGATCGCGCGCGCCGAATCCGGCCAGGCGCGCGACGACATGATCGAATTCGACGCCGCCGAGATCGCCCACGACGTCGGCGAATTGTACGAGCCGCTGGCGGAGGAGAAGGGCATCGCGCTTAAGGTAGACGCCGAAGTGCCGGCCAAGGTCAACGGCAACCGCGAACTGGTCAGCCAGGCGCTCGCCAATCTGGTCGACAACGCCATCAAATATGCTGCGCCGCACGACGGCACGGCGAACGGCGTGACGCCGGAAATCACCGTGCGCGCGCTCAACGAGGGCGACCGCATTCTGCTGACCGTTGCCGACAGCGGTCCCGGTATTCCGGAGGCCGACCGTGCGCGCGTGGTCGAGCGTTTCGTCCGCCTCGAGCAGAGCCGTTCGCAGCCGGGCTCCGGGCTTGGCTTGAGCCTCGCCGCGGCGGTGGCGCGGCTACATGGCGGTGAATTGACGCTTACCGACAACGCACCGGGGCTCAAGAGCGTCATTGCCTTACCGCACGGAGGACCCGTACAAAGTGCGGGATGAAACGCGGCGCCAAAACGAGAACGATCGCCAAGAAGCCCGCACGCAAGCCTTCCGCCGGCGCCCGTTCCGGCGGTAGCCGCTTCCCGCCGGCCGGCGCGACGCTGGCGGAAAGCATGGTCAGGGCGCCTTATCTCGTCGATCGCAAATCGGCGCAGGCGCGCGTTTCCAAATGGCTCGCTGGCTTACCGGGGCGCCAAGCCAAACCGCTCAAGGCGCTGCTCGCCGCGCACAAGACCGTTGCCACGCTGCTGCAGAGCCTCGCCGAAAGCTCGCCGTTTCTGTGGGAGCTGGCGAGCGGCGACCCCGAACGCCTGCTGCGACTGTTCGCTTGCGATCCCGACAAGCATCTGGCCGCGCTGCTCGCCGAAAACGGCGGCGCGGTAGCGGCGACCGAAGACGAAGCGGAGGCCATGCGGCTGTTGCGCCGCATGAAGGCGGACGCAGCGCTCCTGATCGCACTCGCCGATATCGGCGGCGTCTGGCCGGTGATGCGGACAACGCGCGCTTTGACCGATCTCGCCGATACGGCGGTCGACGCCGCTACCCGTTTCGCGCTGGCCGAGGCTGCGCGCGCCGAGCGGCTTCAGCCGAAAAATAAAGCCAATCCGCAAGAGGGAAGTGGCTACATCGTGCTCGCCATGGGCAAGATGGGCGCTTATGAGCTCAACTACTCAAGCGATATCGATCTCATCGTCTTCTACGACGCTTCGGCGCCGGCGGTGCCGCAGGACGCCGCGGCGGCTGCGCTGTTCGTGCGCATCACCCAGCGGCTGGTGAAGCTGCTACAGGAGCGCAACGCCGACGGCTACGTGTTCCGCACCGACCTGCGGCTGCGGCCCGATCCGGCCTCGACCGGCATCGCCATCTCGACTGCGGCGGCGCTCGCTTATTACGAAAGCGTCGGGCAGAACTGGGAGCGCGCCGCGCTGATCAAGGCGCGGCCTTGCGCCGGCGACATCGCGGCGGGCGAAAAGATCCTGCACGAGCTTTCGCCCTTCGTCTGGCGCAAATATCTCGATTTCGCCGCGGTCGCCGACGTCTATGCCATGAAGCGGCAGATCAATGCCTATCGCGGGCACGGCGAGATCGCGGTCGAGGGCCACAATATCAAGCTTGGCCGCGGCGGCATTCGCGAGATCGAATTTTTCGCGCAGACCCAGCAGTTGATCGCCGGCGGGCGCAACCCGGCTTTGCGCGACCGCGACACGCTCACCACCCTCGACCGGCTCGCCGCCGACCGCTGGATCGACCAGGCCGCCTGCGACGACATGAAGGCGGCTTACGTTTTTCTGCGCACGGTCGAGCACCGGCTGCAGATGGTCAACGACGAGCAGACGCAAGTCCTGCCGGGCGAGCGCGCCGAACTCGAACGCTTCGCGCGCTTTCTGGGTTACACAAACCGTGACGCTTTCGCCAAAGTGCTGCTCGCTCATCTCGACAACGTGCAGCGGCATTATTCGCATCTGTTCGAGAAGGCGCCGGGCGCGGACCGGCCGGCCTTGGCCTTTCCGCCCGAGGCCGACGACCGTAAGACGCTGGAACGCCTGGCCGAGCTCGGTTTTCGCGCACCGCTGGAAGCCTTCACGATCGTGCGCAACTGGCTTGCCGGCGGCCATCGTTCGCTGCGCGGCGAGGTGGCGCGCGGGCATCTGGAAGCGCTGCTGCCGGTCCTGCTCGAGCAATTGGCGCGCACCGACAATGCCAACGCGACGCTGGTGCTGTTCGACCGTTTCCTCGCCAATCTGCACGGGGCGGCGCGGCTGTTGTCGCTGCTGCGGCAAAATCCCGATCTCATTGCCCTCATCGCTTTTGTGCTCGGCATCGCGCCGAGGCTCGCCGACACGCTGGCGCGCAATCCGCAGGTGATGGACGCGCTGGTCGATCCGAGCTTCTTCGGCGCGCTGCCGGACGATGCCGAACTCGGGCGGCGGCTCGACGCCGCGCTTTCGCAATCGCGCTACGACGAGGACCTGCTCGAACGCATCCGTATGTTCGGGCTCGAATACATGTTCCTGACCGGCGTGCGCATTTTGTCCGGCACGGTGACGGCGCGGCAGGCAGGCGAAGCCTTCGCGCGGCTTGCCGACGCCGTGATCCGCGCCGTGCATCGCGCGGTCGCCGATAATTTCGCCGCCGCGCACGGCCATATGCGCGCCGAGGCGACCGCGGTGCTGGCCATGGGCAAGCTCGGCGGACGCGAGATGACGGCGAGTTCCGATCTCGACCTGATCCTCATTTACGATTTCGACGACAAGCATCCAGAATCGGACGGCAAGCGGTCGCTCTATGGCGCGCAGTATTTCGCGCGGTTGACGCAACGGCTGATCAATGCGCTGACCGCGCAGACCAATTACGGCGCGCTCTATGACGTCGACATGCGGCTGCGCCCGTCGGGGCGCGCCGGACCGCTGGCGACACAGATCGGCGGCTTCACGAGTTACCAGGAAGGCGAAGCGTGGACCTGGGAGCACATGGCGCTCACCCGCGCGCGCGTGGTCGCAGCCTCGCCCGGTTTCGGCGAACGCGTGGAGGAAGTGATCCGCGAGATTTTACAGCGGCCGCGCGCCGCGGTGTCGATCGCCGGCGACGTCGTGGAAATGCGCGGCGCGATCGCCAAGGAAAAGGGCGACAAAGACCGCTGGGATTTGAAATATGCCGCCGGCGGCCTGGTCGATATCGAATTCATCGCACAATATCTGCAGCTTATGCACGCGCAGGCGCAGCCCGACATTCTCGACACCTCGACGGCGCGCGTGCTCGACAAGGCATGGGCCTTGCGTGTGCTGCCGGTGGAAGAGGCCGAAGTGTTGCGCCCGGCGGCGCAGCTCTATCAGGACCTGACGCAAATCCTGCGGTTGTGTCTTTCCGATCCCTTCGACGCCAAGACCGCGGGCGCCGGGCTCCTGCGCTTGCTCGCGCGCGCGGCCGACGTGCCGGATTTCGCCACGCTCGATGCGACGCTGATCGAGACGCAGGCAAAAGTGCGCGCGAGTTTCGTGCGGATTTTGGGGAAAGCGCCTTAGGCCGCTTCCTCCCTTGGCAGCGGGCATTGCGGGTGCAGCGGCATGCGCACCACCACCAACGTGCCTTTGCCCAATGTCGAGCGGATGCGCATACGCCCGCCGTGCAATTCGACCAGGGACTTCGAAATCGCCAGCCCCAGACCCGAACCTTGATGGCTCTTGGTGAGCTGGCTTTCGACCTGCTCGAACGGCCGGCCGAGCTTGGCCAGCGCGTCGGCGGCGATGCCGATTCCGGTATCGGCGATCGCCAGCACGATGCAGCCGTCGGCAGCGCGCCCGCGCACGGTGACGCGGCCGCCGGCGGGCGTGAACTTCACCGCGTTGGACAACAGATTGAGCACGATCTGCTTGAGCGCGCGGCGGTCGGCGCGCAGGCCGAGATGCGGCGATATCCGCGTCACCAGTTCGAGCTGCTTGTCTTGCGCGCGCGCCGAGACGACGCGGGTGGCTTCCGCCAGCATGCCGTCGAGATCGAGTTCCTCGAAGTCGAGGCGGATGCGGCCGGCCTCGATCTTGGCCATGTCGAGGATGTCGTTGATGACGTCGAGCAGATATTGCCCGCTTGAGTAGATGTCGCTGCAATATTCGCGGTATTTGTCGGCGCCGAGCGGGCCGAACATGCCCGACTCCATGATCTCGGAAAAGCCGATGATGGCGTTCAGCGGCGTGCGCAATTCGTGGCTCATATTGGCGAGGAATTTCGACTTGGCTTGGTTGGCCTCCTCGGCGCGCGTTTTTTCCACCGCGTATTTCTCGGCGAGTTCGCCCAGGCGTTGCTGCGAAGCGCGTACGTCGGCGACGGTCGCCATCAGCCGCTTCTCGCTGTCGACCAGTTTCTCTTCGTGCGTCTTGAGCGCGGTGATGTCGGTGCCGACCGAGACATAGCCGCCGTCCTTGGTGCGCCGCTCGCTGATGTGCAGCCAGCGGCCGTCCTCGAGTTCGGCTTCGAAGGTACGCGCGCCGGGAATATTCGGGCCGCCGGTGATCGCCTTGCTGCGTACCACCGGCTTGCGGCCAGCCTCGACCACGGATTCGTAAGAAGCGCCGACGGTGATCGCCTCGTCGGGCAAATTGTGCAATTCCTGGAAATTCGAATTGCACAAAACGAGACGGTTGTCGGCGTCCCACAGCACGAAAGCCTCGGGGATGGTCTCGATGGCGTCGCGCAGCCGCATGTCGGCGGCCACCGTCTTCTCCACCAGGCTCTTCTGTTCGGTAACGTCGACCGCGATGCCGATCAGATGTAGGCCCGGCTCGCCGGCTTGCCGCACCAGCTCGCAGCGCGCCCGCAGCCAGATCCAATGGCCGTCGGCGTGGCGCATGCGGAAGGCGTGGTCGATGGTGGTGGTCGTCGCTTCCGCAAGTTCGGCGGCGAGATCGTAGAGCCGCAGATCGTCGGGGTGGGTAAGCGCGCTGACATCGCCGAACGACAAGAGGTCGTCCTTGGCCTGTAGCCCAAGAATGTCGAACATCGACTGCGACCAGAAGATGCGGCCGCGCGCGAGATCCCAATCCCATAAGCCGCAGCGGCCGCGGTTGAGCGCGGTATCGATTCGGCTGCGCACGGTTTCGTAGATCAGGTCCGCTTCGCGCGCGCGCGTCGCCTGCCAGTGGAAGGCGAAGCCGAGGATCAGCACCACGAAGCCGGTAGTGGCCGACAGCGTGATGGTCAGCGTGGTGAGCGAGCGCCAGGGGGCGAGCGCCGCGTCGCGCGATTGCACCGCCGCGATCTGCCCGAACGGGGCCTTGAGCATCCGCACCGTGGCAAGCGCGCGAGTTCCGTCGGGCAAAGTGATGTCCATGACGCCGGCGCCGGCGCCGAAGGTGGTCAGTGGCTGGGTGGGCCCGAGGAGATCGATCAGGCGATGGCCGACGGTCATATCGGCGGCCGGCGTTACTGCGGTCACCACGCCGGCTGCATTGGTCACCATGAAGCGCCGCCCGGCGCCGGTTGCCCATGTCGGCAGCGCGTCCTCCAGCATCTGCTGCGGCCGCGCCAGCGCGCCGGCGGCCTCGTTGGGTTGTTGCAGGCGTTCGGCAGCGATATCGGCAACGGCGTCGAGCGCGAGCGCCATGTCGCTGAGCGCCTGGCGGCGGTGGTCGAGCACCTGCACGATGGCGCCGACGCAAATGGTGCCGAGAAACGCGATGATGAGCACCGGAACGGCGCGGCGCAGTAGCGGCTCAGCGGTCAACAGGCGTCGATATGCCGGCTTGGCGATCGATTGCGCGAGACCTTGGATAGAATCTGAGCGTGCGGACGCACTCGCCACACCGGCGCGCGCCATTGACGGCCTCCGTTCGGAATTTCCCCTGCCACCCTGAAACGGTAAGGATGTGCCGCATCGCTTCCCGAATCACCGTCGATTGGAATCGATGGGCGGCGATTTGTCGAGAGTCCAAAGAGTCAATTATTTAAAAATCGTTATGCACGGGTGATTTAATGCTGCCAAAAGGTAAGCGGCGGCTGCACGCGCGCCGGCGCGCCAAAAATGCCGAAAAATCGCGCTATTTCTATTCGTCAGCCGAGCGCGCGTTCGACGATATCGGCGAGGTCGCGCGAAAGATTGGCGGTGGCCTTGATACGCTCGAGCGCAGCTTGCGCCTTGCCGCGGCGGCCCGGCTCGAGCGTGCGCCAGGTGCGGAAGGCGGTGGCAAGGCGCGCCGCCAGTTGCGGGTTTTTGCGGTCGAGCCCGAGCACATTGCCGGCGACAAAGTCGTAGCCGGCCCCGTCGGCGCGGTTGAACTGGGTCTGGTTGCCGGCGAACGCGCCGATCAGCGCGCGCACGCGGTTGGGATTGGCGAAGGAAAAGGCCGGGTGCGCGGTGAGCGCGTGGACTTGATCGAGCGTGTCGGGCTGCGGGATCAGCGCCTGCAGCGAGAACCATTTGTCGATCACCAGCGCGTCGGCGGCGTAGCGCACGTAGAAATCGGCGAGCGCCCGCTCGCGCTCCGGCGCGGCGTTGAGCGAGAGTGTGGTCAGCGCCGCCAGGCGGTCGGTCATGTTGTCGGCCGTATCGTATTGCCGGGCGGCGCGGGCGACCGCCTCCGGCGCGCGGGTTGCCGCCATCAGATCGAGTGCGACATTGCGCAGCGCGCGGCGGCCGGCGCTCGTAGCATCCGGCGAATAGGGACCGGGCACCGCGAGGCGTGCGTACGCCTCGACCAAAGCGGGGCCAAGCTTTTGACCGACGTCGGCGCGCAGCGCGCGGCGGGCGTTGAAGATCGCGTCGGGATCGATGTCGCGGCCGATCTCGCGCGCGACGTCGCCTTCGCCGGGCGGGGTGAGCGCGAGCGCGACAAAAGCGGGCTCCAGCTTGGCGTCTTCGAGGATGGCGGCGAGCGCTGCGATCAGGCGCTCGTCGGTGCGCGGGGCATTGCCGGCGCGCAAGCGCGCCACGTTGTCGATCGAGAGCCGCATCGAGACGGTCTGCAAGGCCTGCCAGCGGTTGAAGGCGTCGCTGTCGTGCGCGGCAAGGAAGGCGAGATCGCTGCCGTCAAGATCGGCGTTGAGCTTGATCGGCGCCGAGAAACCGCGGTTGATCGACAGTACCGGTTTCTCGTCGATGCCGGTGAAGGTGACGCTTTGCGACGGTTCGTTGAGCACCAGTACGCCGTGGTCGACATTTTTCGCCGGCGACAGCGGCAGGTCGCGCCCGTCCTTGCCGACCAGCCCCAGCGACAGCGGGATGACCATCGGTTCCTTGCTCGGCTGCCCCGGCGTCGGCGGCACGCTTTGCTTGGCCTCAAGTGTGTAGGTTTTGCGCGCGGCGTCGTAACGAGTGACGACCGTCACCTCGGGCGTGCCGGCCTGATTGTACCAGCGCATGAATTGCGTCATGTCGCGGCCCGAGACGTCGGCGAAGCATTGGATGAATTGCTCGACGGTCGCGGCGTGGCCGTCGTGGCGGGCGAAGTAGAGGTCCATGCCGGCGCGGAATTTTTCTTTGCCGACCAAAGTCTGCACCATGCGCACCACTTCGGCGCCCTTCTCGTACACGGTGGCGGTGTAGAAGTTATTGATTTCTTTATACGTTTCCGGCCGGACCGGATGAGCCAGGGGCCCCGCATCCTCGATGAACTGCGCGGCGCGCAGGCCCCGCACATCCGATATCCGTTTCACCGGGCGCGAGCGCATGTCGGAGGAAAATTCCTGATCGCGGAAAACCGTCAGTCCTTCCTTCAGGCAAAGCTGGAACCAGTCGCGGCAGGTGATGCGATTTCCCGTCCAGTTGTGGAAATACTCGTGCGCGATCACCGCTTCGATGCCGGCGAAGTCACCGTCGGTCGCGGTGTCGCCGCTTGCGAGCACGTATTTGTCGTTGAAGACGTTGAGGCCCTTGTTCTCCATAGCGCCCATGTTGAAGTCGGACACCGCCACGATCATGAAAATGTCGAGGTCGTATTCGCGGCCGAACTTCTCCTCGTCCCAGCGCATGGCGCGCTTGAGCGAATCCATGGCGTAGCCGCAGCGGCCCTGCTTGCCGGGCTCGACATAGATGCGCAGCACGACATTGCGCCCGGACGCCGTGACGAAACGATCCTCAATATGCGCGAGATCGCCGCCGACCAGGGCGAACAGATAAGACGGCTTGGGATGCGGGTCGTGCCAGACGGCGAAATGCCGGCCGCCGGCAAGGTCGCCGGCCTCGACCAAGTTTCCGTTCGACAGCAGCACCGGCGCTTCTTTTTTGTCGGCCTCGATGCGCGTGGTGTAGACCGCCATCACGTCCGGCCGGTCGGGGAAATAAGTGATGCGGCGGAAGCCCTCCGCCTCGCATTGCGTGCAATAATTGCCGCTGGTCCGATAGAGGCCGGAAAGCTGGGTGTTGGCGGTCGGATCGACCAACGTCTCGATCTCCAGCGTGAACGGACCGTTCGGCGGCTGCGCAATGGTCAACTGATCAGGCGTCGCCACATAGCCTTCCGCCGGCAACGCCGTTCCGTCGAGCTTGAGCGAGACAAGCGTGAGCCCGTCGCCATCAAACACGAGCGGGGCGGCTGCGGCCTGCGGGTTCGGCTTGAGCGCAAGCGTGGCGCGCACCTTCGTCTGCGTCGGATGCAGGGACACGTCGAGCGAAACGGTCTCCACCAGCCAGTCGGGCTCGCGGTAGTCTTTCAGGCGGATGGGCTGGGCGGTATCGGTGCGCATTTTTATCGGGTCCGGAATGGGCCTTTGATCTAGGATGTCCGGTACGGAATTGGAAGCAAGAATGATCCTGAACATGCACGCCATGCAGCTCGATGCGCCGCGCCGGCCGTTGGTCATGCGCGAGCTACCGCTGCCGGCGCCCGGGCCGGGCGAAATCCTGGTCGAGGTTAAAGCTTGCGGCGTCTGCCGCACCGACCTGCACGTGGTCGACGGCGAATTGGAGCACCCCAAGCTGCCGATCGTGCCCGGGCATGAGATCGTCGGCCGGGTGGCGGCAATGGGTACGGGGGTCACCGGTTTTGCCATCGGCGAGCGCGTCGGCGTGCCGTGGTTGGGCGCGACTTGCGGTGTGTGCCCTTATTGCCGCGGCGGCGCGGAGAACCTGTGCGACACGCCGGTGTTCACCGGCTATACCCGCGATGGCGGCTACGCGACGCATACGGTTGCCGATGCGCGGTTTTGTTTTCCGTTGGGCGAAGCCGGCGACGACGCCGAAATCGCGCCCTGGCTCTGCGCCGGGCTGATCGGCTGGCGCAGCTACCGCATGGCCGGGGAGGGGAAGACGTTGGGCCTCTATGGTTTCGGCGCCGCCGCCCACATCCTGGCGCAGGTCGCGATCTTTCAGGGCCGGCGGGTATTTGCCTTCACGCGCACGGGCGATGCGGCGGCGCAAGCATTCGCCCGCTCGCTCGCTGCTGAATGGGCGGGCGGCTCGGAGGAACTCCCGAGTGAGCCACTCGATGCCGCCATCATCTTCGCGCCGGTCGGGGCGCTGGTGCCGGCGGCGCTCAAGGCGGTGCGCAAAGGCGGCCGCGTGGTCTGCGGCGGCATCCATATGTCGGATATCCCGAGCTTTCCCTATGCGCTGCTGTGGGAAGAGCGGCATATCATGTCGGTCGCCAATCTCACGCGCGCGGACGCGCATGAGTTTTTGGAAGTAGCGCCGAAAGCCGGCGTGCATTGCGAGGTGACGCGCTATCCGTTGGCGCGCGCCAACGATGCGCTCGCCGACTTACGCGACGGCCGCCTGCAAGGCGCGGCGGTGTTGGTTCCTTGAACGCCTTCAGTTGAAGTATTTTGCGAAGATCGCCTTGTAGGCCCCGTCCTCCTGGCTGATGTGCAGCCACTGATCGATGAAGTCCTTGAGCGCCTCGTCGCGTTGAATCCAGATGCCCTTTTCGGAAAAATCGAACGGGTGATCGGGATGGATCGAGCAAAGCACGCCGGGGTGCAGTTTTTGCTGGAATCGCGTTTCCGATGCGTCGGTGATCATCAAGTCGGCGTTTCCCTTGGCGATCTGATCGAAGATCGTGACGTTGTCCTTGTAGACTTCGATTTTCGCGTTCTTGAGATGCTCATGGGCAAACCGGTCGTTGGTGCCGCCCGGATTGACGATCACACGCACGTTCGGCTTGTCGATGTCGGCGATAGCCGCGTATTTCGCAACGTCGGCGCAGCGGGCGATCGGCGTCTTGCCCTCGCGCATGATCGGCGTGGAAAAGAGGCCAAGTTTTTGCCGCGCAAGCGTGATGGAGACGCCGCCGGTGACGATGTCGAATTTGTCGGCTTCAAAATCCTTCGTCATCGTCGGCCAGCTCGTCTGCACGAACTCGACCTTGACGCCGAGCGCCTTGCCGAGCGCTTCCGCCATGTCGACGTCGAACCCCTCGAATTTTGACGTTGTCTTGTCGAGGAAGGTAAATGGTCGGTAGTCGCCGGTCATGCCGACGCGTAGCGTACCCTTGCTGACGATCTGGTCGAGCCGCGAGCCTGGGGCCTGCGCGAATGACGCGGTGGCGAGGATAATGCTGGCAACGGCGGCGACGGCGGCGAGCTTCAGATATCGAAACATTTGGAATTTCCCCTAAGTTACGCTTGACGCGACAGTACCTTATCCGGGTGGAATGCGGGTGTCATCCGGGCCGCAAAACCGGGGCATTGCGGGCGTTCGGGCCGCGGCGATTATCCCCGCACCGGCTCCGCGTGGCCAATCACCCGCTTGATCGACGGCGAACGTTGCTTCAAGGCCCGTTCCAACGCGTCGACGCTTTCGTGCACGGCCTGCACTTCCAGTGCCGGATCGACGCGGCAGTGGAAATTGACGATTTCGCCTTCGTCGGTCTCGCGCACGCGCACGTTATGCACATCGCGCAAAGTGCGGCCTCCGGCGGCGAGCTCGGCGAGCGCGATCTCCACCGCTTTGACGCGCTCGGGCGGGGCCTCGCGTCCGGCGGCGCGGTGCGGCTGCAGCGGCTCGATATGGGTATCGATTTCCACGCTGGCGCCGAGCTCGGCGGCGATCGCGCTTTCCAGCCCGTCGGCCAAGATGTGCGCGTCGTGCAGCGAGAGCGTGCCGTCGACTTCGAGGTCGAGCGAGATTGCCAGCCGGCCCTTGAGGTCGTGCACCGTGACATGGTGCACGGCGAGCGCGCGGTTGCGCGCGATCACCATGACGCGGTCGAGCACAGTCTCATTGTCGAGCGCCACCGGGTCGGTGGTCACCGTCGTCTCCGCGCCGGGCACCCGCTCGACGATCGCGGCGGCAACCGCGTCCTTAAGCGCGCTCACGCGGTCGAGCGGCAGCGTGCGGCTGACCGCGACGGCAAGATCGATAAAAGTCTTCTCGCCGACTGCACGGGCGCGTACCTGTTCGACGCGCACCACGCCCGGCACCCTGGCGGCCGCGGCGGTGATCGCCTCGGCGGCACCTGCCGGCGCGGTGTCCGTCAGTGTCTCTATGGTGCGCCGGCCGAGCCGCCAGCCGGCGACGCAAATCAGAATTGCCACGGCCAATGCGGCGGCCGAATCCGCCCACCACAAGCCGAAGCGCACGCCGAGCAAACCGACAATGACCGCCAGCGATCCCCACAGGTCGGACGAGAAATGCAGTGCGTCGGCTTCGAGCGCCTGGCTTTGGTGCTCTTTGGCGGCGCGCGAGAGCGCGCGCGAGCGGAAAAAATCGACCGCGACCGATACCGCGATCACGCCGAACGCCCAGGCATTGGCGGTCACCGCATGCTCTTCGTGCTCGATCAGGCGTTTGAGCGCTTCCCAGATCACCACGCCCGAGAGCAGGAACAACAGCGCCGTTTCCGCCAGCGCCGAGACGCTTTCGACCTTGCCGTGGCCGTAATGATGCTCGGCGTCGGCCGGCTTGCCGGACACGCGCACCGCGAGAAAGGTCATCACCGTGGCGCCGAGGTCGATCAGCGAATGACCGGCTTCCGACAGGATCGCCAGCGAGCCGGTGGCGATGCCGACTGCGCCCTTGGCGACGGTCAGCGCAGCGGACGCTGCGATCGAGGTGAGTGCGACCTGTTCTTTTTCGTGCTGCATAAAGCGCCTGGCAGCGTTGGTGTAGCCCAATCGGGGCACAATTTCGACGGCGCTAAATGCTCTTGCTTCTAATGAGCAACCGGGCCGCGGCCGGTCAAGCCGCGACAACGGGTCAGGCGTCGGCGCCGAATTCGGCCGACAGACGGTTCGCCGCCGCCTGCACGATTTTCGCGCGGCCCTGCAGCGCCTGATTCGATAGCCGCCAGATCGGGCCGGAAATGCCGAGCGCGCCGACGATCTTGCCGGTGAAATCCGTGACGGGGACCGCCACGCAGCGGACTTCGATATTGAATTCGCCGTCGTCGAAGGCGATGCCGGTGCGCCGGATTTCTTCGATCTCGCGCAGCAAGACGGGAATCGAGGTGATCGATTTTTCCGTGGACGGCGTCAGTTCGACACGGTGTAAGAGGCGCTCCAACTGATCGGGACGCAGCGACGAGAGGATGACCTTGCCGAGCGCCGTGCAATGCGCCGGACGCACGACGCCGACGCGGTCGGTCAGTTGAAACGCCCCGGGTCCGCTGGTGCGGGCGATCACCACCACGGTGTCGCCCATGCGCACCGCGAAGTGGCTGCTTTCACCGGTCTGCGCCGACAGGTCCTCGAGCAGCGGCGTGGCGACGCTCGCCATCTCGATCTCGTCCAGCGCGCTCGCGGCCAGCGCAAACAGCGGCCGGCCGATGCGGTAACGCTTGGTTTCTCGTTCCTGGCGGATATAGCCAAGCGACACCATGGTCTTGGCGAGATGGAACGTGGTGGAGTTGTGCAGGCCCACACGTTTGCTCAAGTCGGCCAATCCGATGCCGTCGCGGTGGCGCGCGACTTCCTCGAGGATGGAAAAAGCGCGGCCGAGCGACTGCACCCCGATGCGCTGCCGGTCGCCGGCGTCGATATCGGCATGCGCCGGTTTCACCAGGCGGGCGAGGATGGCTGGCGCCGCCGGTTTTCCGGTCGTCTTCAGTTTGCTTCGCGCTCGCACGGGATCGTCTCCACGGCTTACAGATTGAACAGCACCAGGCGCTCTTCCGTCATGTCGCGGATGGAATAGTGCGGACCCTCGCGGCCGATCCCAGAATCCTTTACGCCGCCATAGGCGAGCTGGTCCGTGCGCCACGTGGAACTGCCGTTGAGGATGACGCCGCCGGTGCGGATATTGCGCACGGCGCGGATGGCGATCTCCATCGATGTGGTAAAGACGCCGGTTTGCAGGCCGAAGCGACTGGTGCTGACCGTGCGAAACACTTCGTCGATGTCGTCATAGGGCAACAGGCTGATCACCGGCCCGAACACTTCGTCGCAAACGACCTTGAGGCCCGGATTGACGTCGGCGAGCACCGTCGGCTCCACCTGCGCGCCGTTCCGCTTGCCGCCGGTAAGCAGCTTGGCGCCGCCTTTCACCGCCTCGGCGATCCAGCTTTCGACGCGCTGCGCGGCGCGCTCGTCGATCAAGGTGCCAACGTCGGTTGCGGAATCGAGCGGGTCGCCGACTTTGAGTTTCTTCACTTCGGCTACGACCAGGTCGACGAAACGCTGGTAGATATTGCGGTGGACATAGACTGCCTGCACCGAGATGCAGCTTTGTCCGGCGAGCCGCATGGCGTTGCGCGCGCAGAGGGGGGCGGCGTCGGCGATGCTCGCGTCCTCATGCACGATGGTAACGCCGTTGCCGCCGAGCTCGAGCGCGACGCGACGCAGTCCGGAGGCGGCCTTGATTTCGGCGCCGACGCGCGAGGAGCCGGTGAAGGTGATGAAATCGACTCTGGGGTCGCGCACCAGCGCCGGCCCGACGGTTTCGCCATAGAGCACGTTGAGCACGCCGGGCGGAGTGCCGGCATCGACGAAAATCTGCGCCAGTGCGTTCACCACGCCGGGCGCCTGCGGCGGCGCCTTGAGCACCATCGTGTTGCCGGCCGCGATCGCCGGCGCGATCTTGTGGCAAGCGAGGTTGAACGGCGCGTTGAACGGCGTGATGCCGGCGACGACACCGACCGGAAAACGCAGCATGAAGCAGATCTTGCCGGCGCCCATGGCGCTGGCGTCGAGCGGCACGTGCTCGCCTTCGATGCGCACCGCCTCTTCGGCCGACAGCGAGAGCGTATCCTGCGAGCGCACAATCTCGGCCCTGGCGTCCTTGATCGCCTTGCCGGTTTCGCGCGCCATGATTTCGCCGATGGCATCGGCTCGTTCGACCACCAATTTACCGGCACGGCGCAACAGCGCGGCCCGTTCGTAGGCAGGGGTCGCTGCGGCCTTCGCTTTCGCCTGGACTGCGGCGTTGAGCGCACTGTCAAGATCGCCGAGCGTCGAACGCGGCGCGTGCGCCACCACGGTACCGCGATAGGGATCGCGCACGTCGTAGCTTTCCGCCGCCGCGCGCCACTCGCCGCCGATCAACATCGGGATTTCAGTGACTTCGCTATTGGCGGATGCTTTGAGGGCGGATGATGCGGGCGTCATACGATGCCTCCCTGGCTCGGCGGATGCACTGAGCATAGCACCGCTTATTCCGGGATGACAAACGCGACCTCATAATGTCGGATAAGGATTGACACGTGCGCCGACGGCGATATGAGTGGCCATTGCCGCTACGATGGCGCCGGGGCCATCAACAAGGGCGCGCCAAAATGAGCCGGGAGACGACTACCAACACAAGCCTATTCGGCTGCAACACCTACGCCTACATGATGTCGGAACCGGCCGAGTCATGCCTTGCGCGGCTGGCCGACGCCGGCTTCCGCGAATTCGAGTTCATGGTGCATGCGGTGCATTTGTGGCCGGCCGATCTGTCGGGCGCGCAACGCGCCACGCTGCGCCGATCGATCGATGGGCGAGGCTTGCAACTGACGTCGCTCAATCTTCCCAACATCGACATAAACATCGCCAGCACGACGCCGGAGATGCGCCGCTATTCGCTCAACCTCATCGGCGAGACGGTGAGGCTTGCCGGCGAACTCGGCGCGCGCGGCGTAATCATCAGCCCGGGCAAGGCGAGCCCGTTGTTTGCAGCGCCCAAGGAAGAGCTGTTCGGATATTTTTTCGCGGCGCTCGATTACCTGTGTCCGATCGCCGCGTCGAGCGGCACCGCGATGTGGCTCGAGAACGTCCCGACAACCTGGATCCCGACCATCGGCGGCCTGATGGCGGCGCTCAAGCGCTACGGCAGCGACGCCGTGCGTATGATCTACGACGTCGCCAATGCGCATTTCATCGACGAAGACATCGCTGATGGCCTCAAACAATGCCGCGAGCGGCTGGAACTGGTGCATTTCTCGGACACCGGGCAGAAAATCTTCCGCCACGATGCAGTCGGCCTCGGCACGGTGCCGTTCCCCGCTTTGCCGAAAGCGCTCGCTGCGGTCGGCTATACGCGGCGGCCGATGCTGGAAATCATTTCGCACGACGCCGACCGCGACATCCTGGCCAGCGCCGATAGGCTGGCGGCGCTCGGCTTCAAACGCCCCAACTGAACGCAATCCAACAAGGGTCATCGGAAACCATGAGTGATGCGTTACCTGCCTCTACGGATGTGATCGTCGTCGGCGCCGGCAATGCGGCGTTTTGCGCAGCACTCGCCGCCGCCGAACAAGGTGTCTCCGTGCTCATGCTGGAGCGCGCGCCGGAAGAGGAAGCCGGCGGCAACAGCCGCTTCACCGCCGGCGCGTTCCGCTGCGTCTATGACGGGGTGGAGGACCTGCGCAGACTGATGCCGGACCTGACCGACGAGGAAGTCGCCAAATCCGACTTCGGCACCTACACGCAAGAGAAATTCTTCGACGACATGGGCCGCGTTACCGAATACCGCACCGATCCCGACTTGTGCGAGATTCTGGTCACCCGCAGCAAGGAAACCATGCTGTGGATGCACGACAAAGGCGTGCGCTTCATGCCGATCTGGGGTCGCCAGGCCTACAAGATCGACGGCAAGTTCAAGTTCTGGGGCGGGCTTACCGTCGAAGCCTGGGGCGGCGGACCGGGCCTGGTCGATCAGCTCACCAAGATCGCGTGCAAAAACAACATCACCATCGCTTACGGCGCGCGCGCGCTGTCGCTGATCGCCGACGACGACGGCATCAAGGGCGTGCGCATCAAGCACGATGGGCATACCGTCGAGGTGAAGGCGAAATGCGTGGTGCTCGCCGCCGGCGGCTTCCAGGCCAATGCCGAAATGCGCACGCGCTATCTGGGACCGCTCTGGGAGCTCGCCAAGATCCGCGGCACACGCTTCAACACCGGCGACGGCATCAAGATGGCGCTCGACATCGGCGCCATGCCGACCGGCAACTGGTCGGGCGGCCACGCCGTCGGCTGGGACCGCAACGCGCCGGAATTCGGCGATCTCGCAGTCGGCGATAATTTCCAGAAGCATTCGTACCCATGGGGCATTATGATCAACGCCAACGGTGAACGCTTCGTCGACGAGGGCGCCGATTTCCGCAACTACACTTATGCGAAATACGGCCGCGTGATCCTGATGCAGCCCAAACAGTTCGCCTGGCAGGTGTTCGACGCCAAGATCATCCCGATGCTGCGCGACGAGTACCGCATCAAGCAGGTCACCAAAGTGCGCGCCGATACGCTGGAAGAGCTGTGCGCCAGATTGGAAGACGTCGACGCCGCAAAGGCGCTGGCGACCATCAAGGCCTACAACAAGGCGGTGATGACCGAGGTGCCGTTCGATCCCAACGTCAAGGACGGGCGCGGCACCAAGGGCCTCGCCATTCCGAAATCGAACTGGGCGAATACGGTCGATACGCCGCCGTTCGAAGCCTACGCGGTCACCTGCGGACTTACGTTCACGTTCGGCGGCCTCAAGATCGACACCAGCGCGCGCGTCATCGATACCGACGGCTTGCCGATCCCCGGCCTGTTCGCGGCCGGCGAACTGGTGGGCGGGTTGTTCTATTTCAACTATCCCGGCGGCACCGGTCTGATGAACGGGTCGGTGTTCGGCCGCATCGCCGGCACCACCGCCGGCCAGCGCGCCGTCCAGTCACCGTGACTAGTGCCCGTTGTCAGTTACCGGTGAGGTAATGACCAGGAACACCAGATCGACAAGGCCGCTGTTCGAGATCGAGTGATCGATGCCCGGCGGCAGGAAAATGTAGTCGTGCTTGCGCATGACGTGATCCTTGCCGTCGATCTGCATCAGGCCTTCGCCCTCGAGCACGTGATAGATCTGCTCTTGCACCTTATGTTGGTGCACCTTCACATAGGCCATCGGCTGGTACATCGAGATGCGGTAGTCGATATGCTGCGAGCCGGCGGTTTCCGGCATCACCAGCGGTTTCGACAGCGCGCCGCCGAAGTGATCGGGAAACTGGCGCCACGGGACTTCGGCGATGTTGCGGATGAACCATTTGCGTTGCGTTGACATGATGATGAGCTCGCGACGGGAGGCATTTTCTGCAAAGCGACGAATACCACATTATCAATTGACGTACAGCATTATGAGACATAGTTTCGCGGCCGATGAAAACGGAGACGCGTCAGATGTCGACAATCAATGCGCTCAACGGTGCCCAAGTAATCGTCGACTATCTGATCCAGGAGAAGGTGCCGCAGGTTTTCGGCCTCTGCGGCCACGGCAACATCCAGTTCATCGACGCCCTGTACGAGCGTTCGTCGGAGATCAAGACCATCTCGACGCATCACGAAAGCGTCGCCGGCTTTATGGCGGACGTTTACTACCGCGTGTCTGGCAGGGCGACCGCGACCTTTACGTCGTGCGGTCCCGGCTCGGCTCAACTGCCGATCGCGCTCGCCACCGCCTATCTCGACTCGGTGCCGTTCCTGGCGGTCACCGGCAATGTTCCGACCAGCCAGTTCAACCGCGGCGCCTTCCAGGAAATGTATCGGCAATACCAAGCCGACTTCCCGTCGACGGTGCGCACGATCTGCAAGCGCGTGTTCCAGCCGACGCGCGGCGACATGGTGCCGCTCGCGGTTAGGCAGGCGTGGAAGACGATGATGACGGGACGGCCCGGGCCGGTGGTGCTGGACGTGCCCTACGACGTGTTCATGGAATTGGCCGCTGAAGAAGCGCCGAACGCGAAGGAGTGGAACGGCAACATCTCCAGCCGTTGCGGCGCCGATCCCGAAGGCGTCGTGAAAGCCGTTGATATGCTGCTCGACGCCGACCGGCCGGTGATTTTCGTCGGCCAGGCCGTGCGCCACGGCGGCGCGACTGAAGAATTGCTCAAGCTCGCCGAGCATCTGCAGATTCCAGTCGCGGCGTCGATGAGCGGGCTCGGCGCCATCGACACGCATCATCCGCTCGCCCTCGGCATGGTCGCGCGCGGCGGTCATTATCAGGCCAACCACGCCACGCGTCAGGCCGACGTTCTGCTGTCGCTGGCCGCTCGTTTCGACGACCGTACGTCGAGTTCGTGGATTCCGGGCTACTCCTTCACCATTCCGCCGACCAAGCTCATTCACGTCGACATCGATCCGGACGAAATCGGCCGCAACTATCCGGTCGCGTTGGGCCTGATGGCGGACACGCGCACCTTCCTGCGTCAGGTGCTGGCCGAACTCGATCGGCGGAAGGATGTCGACAAGAAGCTCGACGCGCGCAGGAGGTGGCTGCAGGCGATCGACGGCTATCGCAAGGAATGGGACAAGTTGGTTGCGCCGGGTTTCACCGACGATACCACGCCGATCAATCCGCAACGCGCGGCCTTCGAAATACAACGCGGGCTGCCCGACGACGCGATTATGGTCAGCGATATCGGCGTGCACCACAACTGGCTGCTCGGCTACTGCAAGCCGCGGCGTGCGGATTTGCTGATCAGTTGCATGGGGTTTGGCGCCATGGGTTTCGGCGTTGCCGGTGTGCTCGGCGCCAAGTTTGCCGCACCCGACCGTCCATGTGTGTCGGTCTGCGGCGACGGCGCATTCTTCATGCAGGCTAACGTTCTCGGCACCGCGGTCGAATATAACCTGCCGGTCGTCTGGGTGGTGTGGAACAACTATGCCTACGCCTCGATCCGCGGCTTGCAGCGCGGCTATTTGAACAAACGCGAGTTAGCCACCGACTTCCACGATCCGAGGACCGGCCAACGCTATAATCCGGACTTCGCCGCGATGGCGCGTTCCTGCGGCGTCGAAGGCGTGCGCGTCGATCGCGCGGGCGATCTGGCAGAAGCCGTGCGCAAGGGCATCGCCGCAAATAAACCCTATCTCATCGACGTCGATATCGCCGCCGACATCAATCCCGCCGGCGCCGGTGTTTGGGAGCTGCCCGGCCTCGGGCAAAGCAAGCCGAGCATCGGCACGCGCTATCAGCCGGGCTGAGCGCGTAGCGATACATTTTGGGAGAAACGAATGCTGCTTTCAGGCAAGAAAGTCGTTGTCGTCGGGGGTTCCTCGGGCATCGGTTTGTCGGCCGCCAAATTGGCAAAGGCGGAAGGGGCCGATGTCGTCATCGCGTCGCGTAACGCCGAAAAGCTGAACGCGGCGGCGGCGAAGCTCGGCGCAAAAGCTATCTCGACCGACATCACCAATGACGACAGCGTCACCGCACTGTTCCGCGCCTGCGGTCAAGTCGATCACGTGGTGGTCACGGCCGCGCAGCTCAAGACCGGCCCGTTCAAGACCGTATCGATGGAAGATGTGCGCGCCACCATGGAAGGCAAGTTCTGGGGCGCCTGGCGCGTGGCGCGCGCAGCCGACATCAAGGCCGGCGGGTCGCTGACGCTGGTGTCCGGCTTCCTCAGCATCCGCCCGCGCCCCGCCGCGGCGATTGTCGGCGCGGCGAACGGCGCGCTCGAATTGCTCACCCGCAGCCTGGCACTTGAACTGTCGCCGGTGCGGGTGAACTGCGTTTCGCCTGGTCTCATCGACACGCCGATCCGCGCCGCCATGCCGGAAGCCGCGCGCCGCGACATGCTCGCGAAAGCGGCGGCCGCCTTGCCGGTCGGCCGGGTCGGCGTCGGCGAGGATATCGCGCGGCAAATCCTTGCCTTCATGACCATCGGTTTTGCCACTGGATCGATCGTCTATCTTGACGGCGGCGGGCTCATCATCTGAGTTTGCTTGCAGTGCAAAGCGCGCGCGGGAAGGACAACGTGAACGAATTGCGGGTCAGCAGTCTCGACTTGTTGACGCCGCGTATTCACCAACGAGCTGATCGATGAGATCAATGATTTCGATCGGAGTAGGATCATTGCGCAGGCAAAATCCTATAAACTCTGATTGGCCAAATCATCTCGAAGCGCGATGACGAAGCCATTTCGGGACAATGTCGGAATTGCGCTCTTCAATGCGGGCGGCCAGGTTTTGCTAGCGCGCCGGTTTGCGGCCGACGGTCCGGAGATCATTCAGCCGGGTTTTGAATGGCAAATGCCACAAGGCGGAATCGACGAAGGAGAAGAGCCCTTCGCCGCCGCTAAGCGCGAACTTTTCGAAGAGACGGGCGTTTCGAAAGCTGAAATTCTCGGCGAAACGGATTGGATGACCTACGACTTTCCGCCCTATACCGGCCCGGCGGAGCACCGTCTCGCGAAATATCGCGGACAGAGACAAAAATGGTTCGCCTTTCGCTTTAGCGGCGCCGAGCGCGAAATTGACGTCACCTCGGTACGCGGCGGTCAGCAGCCGGAATTCGATCGTTGGCGTTGGGAGCGGCTTGCATTGCTTCCGCAACTTGTCGTTCCGTTCAAAAGGGATGTATACACGCAAGTCGCGCGCGCTTTTTCATCGTTCGCTCGCTAGATTGGAACGGTGAAGGGGCGCTCGCCGGTCCAGACCCGCTTCCTCGCCAGGCATTAGAGTGATGGCCGCATCCGGCTTTCCCGATTCCGCGCGCGTCGTCATCATCGGCGGCGGCATCATGGGATGTTCGGTTGCCTATCACCTGATTAAGCACGGCTGGCACGATGTGGTCCTGCTTGAGCAGGGCCGGCTCTCCTGCGGCACCACCTGGCACGCCGCCGGCCTGGTCGGGCAGTTGCGGGCGCACCAAAACATGACGCGCCTCGTTCAATATTCGGCCGATCTTTATTCTCGTCTCGAAGCGGAAACCGGGCAGGCGACTGGGTGGAAGCAATGTGGCTCCGTTCTGGTCGCGCGCACAGCGGAGCGGGCGGCGTTGTTCCAGCGCATCGCCTCGGCCGCGACCGCGCAGGGCGTTGCCTGTGAACTCATTTCGATAAAGCAGGCGGCGGAACGCTATCCGATCATGCGCACCGACGATCTGGCAGGCGCCCTTTGGCTTCCGCTCGACGGCAAGGTCAATCCGGCCGATATCACACAGGCGCTGGCCAAAGGCGCCCGCATGGGCGGCGCCAGGATCTTCGAACAGACACGCGTGACGGCAATTCGTGAACGCAACGGTGCGGTGACCGGGGTCGCCACCAACAAGGGCGACATAAAAGCCGACATCGTGGTCAATTGCGCTGGGCAATGGGCCAAGCAAGTCGGCCGCCTGTGCGGCGTCGCCGTACCGCTACATTCGGCCGAGCACATGTACATCGTCACCGGCCGTATTGACGGCGTGCATCCGGATTTGCCGGTGTTGCGCGATCCGGACGGCTACATCTACGTCAAAGAAGAGGTCGGCGGCCTGTTGATGGGCGGCTTCGAGCCGCAAGCCAAGCCTTGGGCCATGAATGGCATACCGGAGAATTTCGAATTCGGCATACTACCGGATGACTGGGATCAGTTTGAAATCCTCATGCAGAACGCGCTCATCCGGCTGCCGGCGCTGGAGACCGCCGAAATCAAGACATTCATGAATGGCCCGGAAAGCTTCACGCCCGACAACAATTTCATCATGGGCGAAGCGCCCGAACTGAAGAATTTTTTCGTGGGAGCCGGCTTTAACTCGATCGGCATCGCATCAGGCGGCGGCGCTGGTCGCGCGCTTGCCGAGTGGATCGTCGAAGGCGAGCCCACGCTCGATCTATGGCCGGTCGATATACGCCGCTTCGCACGCTTCTACGACAACGACAAACTGCTGCACGACCGCGTCAAGGAAGTGCTTGGCCTGCATTACATGATGCCATGGCCGAATCGTGAGCTTGCCTCGGCGCGGCCGTTTCGTCGCTCGCCGCTCTATGATCGGCTCGCGGGCAAGCACGCCGTGTTCGGTTCGAAAATGGGCTGGGAACGGCCGAATTTCTTCGCCCCGTCGCAGCAAGAGGCAACGATTGAATATTCGCTAGGCCGGCAAAACTGGTTTGCATTCGCCGCCGCGGAACACGAGGCTGCGCGCAATGCCGTTGCGGTGTTCGATCTCACGTCGTTTGCCAAATTTCTGTTGCAGGGCCGTGACGCACAAGGGCTGCTCCAGCGCTTGTGCGCCAACGACATGAATGTCCCGGTCGGTACCAGTGTCTACACCGGACTGCTTAACGAGCGCGGCACCTATGAGAGCGATATGACGGTTGCGCGCATCGCGCATGATCGTTTTCTTATCGTTACCGGTACGGCGCAGGCGACGCGCGACGCCGCCTGGATCAACCGCAACCTGCCGGCCGCCGCACATGCCTTTCTCACCGATGTGACCTCAGCCTATGCCGTGATTGCGGTCATGGGGCCGCGCTCGCGCGACTTGCTGCAGCGTCTGACCAAGGCTGTGCTCGACAACGCCGGTTTCCCGTTCGGCGCCGTGCGCGAGATCGGCATCAGCCACGCCAATGTGCTCGCCGCGCGGCGGACTTACGTTGGCGAGTTGGGCTGGGAGCTGTTCGTGCCGGTCGAACTAGCGACTGGCGTCTACGATGCGATCATGCAGGCTGGCGCCGAAGTGGGTGTGCGTGATGCCGGTTATTACGCCATCGAATCGCTGCGGCTGGAAAAGGGCTACCGCGCCTGGGGACGCGAACTGTCGCCGGACATTACACCTTACGAGGCGGGCTTGGGTTTTGCGGTCAAGCTCGATAAAGGTGATTTTCTCGGCCGCAATGCGCTCGTGGCCGCCAAGGCGAAGCCCCCCGCAAAGCAACTCCTCAGTTTCGTTGCCTTATCATCAGACACGCCGCTGGCGTACGGGGGCGAACTGATCCTGCGCAACGGCGCGCCGGCGGGCGAGGTGACGTCGGCGAGTTACGGCCATACGCTTCAAGCTGTCGTTGCGCTTGGGCTTGTCAAGACGGATGGGGTGCCGGTCGATGCGGCATTTCTTGACGCAAAATTCGATATCGATATCGCCGGCGACCGCGTGCCGGTGCGCGCCAGTCTCAAGGCGCTCTATGACCCCGCCGGCACAAAGGTCAAAGGGTGAAATTGATCCGCCGTGTACACAGCGCATCATTGCGGCGGTCGTGGTGGTCAGCAGACTCGTCCTGATCCGTTTGCAGGGAACTCCGGCTGCCGCAAGCGGGCCGAGATCTCGCGCGCGATATCCAGAAATGCGCGCACCAGGGCCAGACGCCGCCGCTCCTGAAGGCACACGACGTATTCGCCGACCGTAAGGTCGGCGTCACTGACTTCGATCGTGCGAAAGCGCGCGTCATCGCCGAATTCGCTGTCAAAGACGACACCGATGCCGAAACCGGCGGCGACCGCCTCGCGCACGGCTTCTCTTGTTTCCACATCGATGACCGAGCTGGGCACGATGCCGGCTTCGGCGAGCCGCGTTTCGAACACTTCGCGGGTAATCGATCCCCGTTCACGGATGACGATGTTGCGGCCGGCGAGATCGGCGATCCGCCGCCGGCGTCGGCGCGCCCAGGGATGCGCCTGCGGCACGAACAGCACCAGCCGGTCTTCGCGCAGCTTCATCGAGTAGATGCGCGGATCGGACGTCATCTTGGCCATGACGGCGATGTCGGCACCGTGGTCAATCAGTTGATCGAGCACAGTGGCGGAATTGTCGATCTTGAGCGAGAAGGTGAGGCCCTCGTGCTGCTGCTTCAGCGCGGCAAGGATCGGCATGACGTGGTAGGCGCTGTCCGCGCTCACGCGCAGGTGGCCGCGCGTCAGCGCGCGGCCGCCGGTCAGCAGCGCGCGCGCTTCCTCCTCGGCCGCGAACAGGCGGGTGGTGATGGCATAGAGTGATTGACCGGCGGGTGTCATCCGCACGCCGCGCCCTATGCGGTCAAAAAGCCCAACGCCGTAGCCGGCCTCCAGCGCGCGCACCTGCGCCGACAACGTCGGCTGGCTCAAGCCCTCGGTACGGGCCGCGAGCGAAAAGCCGCCGGCCTGGGCGACGACATGAAAGGCGCGGAGCTGGGTCAGGTTCATATAGAATAATTCTATAGGTTGTATCTAAAACGCATATTAGAACGATAGCCGGAACGGCGCTAGCCTGTCATCAATCCGTCGTCCGGATCGATCAGGAATCGCCCCATGCCCTCGCATCGCCCGCCCGTCGCCAGCTCCGAAACCGGCGACCCGCTACTGCTCACCCCCGGCCCGCTGACCACGTCGAAATCCGTCAAGCAGGCCATGGTTCACGATTGGGGCTCGCGCGATGCGACGTTCATCAAGATCAACAAGTCCGTGCTGACGCGCTTGCCGGCGATCCTAAATGGGGCCGATGACTTCGTGTCGGTGCCGATGCAGGGCTCCGGCACGTTCGCGGTCGAGGCGATGCTGACGACTTTCGTGCCGCGCAATGGCAAGGTACTGCTGCTGATCAACGGCGCCTACGGCCAACGGGCAAAGAAGATCTGCGAGATCGCCGGCCGCGCCATCGCCGTCCATGAGACGGCCGAGGACACGCCGCCCGATCTTGCCGCCGTCGAAACGCTGCTGAAAAGCGACAAGGCGATCACCCATGTTTTCACCGTGCAGTGCGAAACGACGTCCGGTATTCTCAATCCGGTCGAAAAGATCGCGGCGCTCGCTCAACGCCATGGCAAGCGTCTGCTCGTCGATGCCATGAGCGCTTTTGGCGCGCTGCCGCTCGATGCCAAGCGCGTCACCTTCGACGCGCTGGCGGCGTCCTCCAACAAATGCCTCGAAGGCGTGCCCGGTCTTGGCTTCGTCATCGCGCGAACAGCGGCTTTGGAAAAGACCAAAGGCATCGCGACGACGCTGGTGCTCGACCTGCATGACCAATGGGCCAACTTCGTCAAGACCGGCCAATACCGCTTCACCCCGCCGATCCACGTAATCGTAGCCTTTCATCAAGCGCTGGACGAATTCGACGCCGAGGGCGGCGTCGCCGGGCGCGGCGGGCGTTATGCGGAGAATTGCCGCATCCTCATAGACGGCATGCGGGCGCTCGGTTTCGAGCCGCTGCTTCCCGACAACCTTCAGGCGCCGATCATCGTCACCTTCCGCATGCCGACGGACAAGAATTTCGTGTTCCAGACTTTCTACGACCGACTGAAGGATCGCGGCTATGTCATTTATCCGGGCAAGCTCACGGTCGCCGAATTGTTCCGTATCGGCTGCATTGGGCGTTTGTATCCGGAGCAGATGCACGGTGCGCTCGCCGCGATCCGCGACATTCTCGAAGAGATGAACGTACGTTCGCTGAAAGCGACAAAGGCAGCGTAGGAGAATCCGATGAACTACAACCGCCCCGGTGCCGACGTCATCGCCAATGGCCGCAGTTATCGGTTTCCCAAGTCGCCGACCGTCTGCGTGTGCATCGACGGCTCCGAGCCAGGCTACATTGAACGCGCAATCGAGAAGGGCCTGGCGCCGAATTTCGCCCGCTTGATGCGCGACGGCGCCAACCTGCGCGCGCTTTCGGTGATCCCGAGTTTCACCAATCCCAACAACATATCCATCATTACCGGGCGGCCGCCGGCGGTGCACGGAATCGCGGGAAATTATTTCTACGAGCCGGCGACCGGCCAGGAAGTGATGATGAACGACCCCAAGTTCCTGCGCGCACCGACGATCATGAAGGCATTTTACGATGCCGGCGCGAAGGTCGCGGTGGTAACGGCGAAGGATAAATTGCGCACGCTGCTCGGCAACGGCCTCGATCTCGCCAGCGGCCGTGCCATCGCGTTTTCCTCGGAAAAGGCCGACAAGGCGACGCTCAAGGACAACGGCATTGCCGATGTACCGGCGCGGGTCGGGATGCCGGTCCCCAATGTCTATTCATCGGAATTGTCGGAATTCGTCATGGCGGCCGGCGTGTCGATCCTCAAGCGCGAGCGGCCCGACGTCATGTATCTGTCAACGACCGATTACGTTCAGCACAAGGCCGCGCCAGGCGCGCCCTTGGCGAATGCGTTTTACGCGATGATGGACCGCTATGTCGGCGAGCTCGATGCTGCCGGATGCGTGCTGGTGCTCACCGCCGACCACGGCATGAACGACAAGCATCTGCCGAACGGCGAACCGGACGTCATTTATCTCCAGGATCTGTTCGACAGTTGGCTCGGCAAGGACAAGGCGCGGGTCATCCTGCCGATCACCGACCCTTATGTGGCGCACCACGGCGCGCTCGGATCGTTTGCGACGGTCTATCTGCCCGCCGGGGATGCTGCCGGCGAAATAGCTCGCGAAGCTAGCAAAGCTCGACGGCATCGATGTGGCATTGTCGCGCGAGGACGCCTGCAAGCGATTTGAGTTGCCGCCCGACCGCATCGGCGACGTTGTCGTCCTTTCGACAGTGCATAAGGTGCTCGGCACCAGCCGCGCCCGCCACGATCTCTCCGGCCTCACCGAGCCGCTGCGCTCGCATGGCGGGCTCACCGAACAGACGGTGCCGATGATCTCCAATCGTAAGCTGTCGTTGCCGCCCGACCGCAAGCTGCGCAATTTCGATATTTTCGACGTCGCGCTTAATTTCGTGACCTGAGGAACGTCGATGAATGTTCAAACGAAACCAGCTGCCGCTATTCGCAACGAGGGCATGCGGATCGCCGGCAAACGCATCGATCTCGACGAGCGGATCGAGGTCCGCAATCCCTATAACGGCGCCGTCGTCGGGACGGTACCCGCCGCGCGCGCCGAGCATGTCCGCGCGGCATTTGCCAAGGGGGCGGCCTACAAATCCAAACTCACGCGTTACGAACGCCAGCAGATTTTGCTGCGCACCGCGGACTTGCTGCGCGACCGCAAAGAAGACTTCGCGCGCATTATCACCGCGGAATCCGGTCTGTGCTGGAAAGATTCGCTTTACGAGGCCGGCCGCGCCTATGACGTTTATTCCTTCGCCGGCCAGCTCACGATCAAGGATGACGGCGAAATCTATTCTTGCGACATCTCGCCACAGTCGAAGATGCGCAAGATTTTCACGATGCGTACGCCGTTGCGCGGCGTCATCTCGGCCATCACGCCGTTCAATCACCCGCTCAACATGGTGTCGCACAAGCTCGCGCCGGCGATCGCCACCAACAATCGCGTCGTGCTCAAGCCGACCGAGTTGACGCCGCTTACAGCGCTGGCGCTCGCGGACGTGCTTTACGAGGCCGGATTGCCGCCCGAGATGCTCTCGGTTGTGACCGGCAATCCCTCGACCATGGGCGACGCCATGATCACCGACCCGGATTGCGACCTCATCACCTTCACCGGTTCGGTCAAGGTCGGCAAATACATCGCCGAGAAAGCCGGCTATCGCCGCATCGTGCTCGAGCTCGGCGGCAACGATCCGCTGATCGTCATGGAAGACGCCGACCTCGACAAGGCGGCCGAGCTCGCCGTCGCGGGCGCCACCAAGAATTCCGGCCAGCGCTGCACGGCGGTCAAACGCATCCTGGTGGTGGAAAAGGTGGCAGACGAGTTTTCACGGCTCGTGCTCGAAAAGGCCAAAAAGCTCAAATCAGGCGACCCGATGGATCCCACGACCGACGTCGGCACGGTGATCCATGAAGGTGCCGCCAAGCTGTTCGAACGGCGGGTCGTCGACGCGGTTGAGAAGGGGGCCGTTCTGCTCCACGGCAACAAAAGGACCGGTGCGCTATACGCCCCGACGGTTGTCGACAAGGTGCCCTACGACTGCGAGCTTGTGCACCAGGAGACCTTTGGCCCGGTCATTCCGATCATACGCTGCCCCAACGACATCGCGGAAGTCATTCGCATCTCGAATTCGACCGCGTACGGCCTGTCCTCGGGCGTCTGCACCTCGAAACTCGAATATATCACCCGCTTCATCGCCGAGTTGGAGGTGGGGACCGTCAATATCTGGGAAGTGCCCGGTTATCGGATCGAAATGTCGCCATTTGGCGGGATCAAGGATTCCGGGCTGGGTTACAAGGAAGGGGTGGTCGAAGCCATGAAGAGCTTCACCAACGTAAAGACCTATTCTCTCCCTTGGTCCAGTTGAATAGCGTCAACAGAGGAGGCAGACTGACGAAGTGAAATTTGACGGGGGTTGCAGGCTACTTCGCTGCCGGGTGTCACCAATCTTTCATGCGCACATGCAAGTCATGGCCGTGCAAGGTTCAGAGAGGGTTGGAGAGTTCCATGAAACGCTTATTGTTGAGCGCGGTGTTCGGTCTGGGAATGGTGTTGGGCGGTCATGCCTTCGCAGAGGACGTGGTGACGATTTACGCCGCGGACGGGTTGCATGACGGCAAGCCAAATTGGGCACAGACCCAGTTTGATGAATTCACCAAGAAAACGGGGATCAAGGTTCAGTACGTCGAGGCCGGCTCCGGCGGAGTTGTCGAGCGCGTCAACAAGGAATCGACCAATCCGCAGGCTGACGTTCTCGTGACCCTGCCGCCCTTCATCATGAAGGCTGCGGCCGACGGTCTGTTGCAGTCCTATACGCCCGCCGGCGCCGACCAGATCGACGCCGCGCAAAAGGACAAGGGCGGCCTCTATGTCGCGCTCTGCAACAACTACATGAACTTCATCTACAATACGTCGCTCGGCGGGGCGCCGAAGACCTTCGACGATCTGCTCGACCCGAAATTCAAGGGCAAGCTGCAGTACTCGACCCCGGGCCAAGCCGGCGACGGCACTGCAGTGATGATCCAAGTGTTTCATGCCTTCGGCAGCAAGGATAAGGGTTATGACTTCCTGAAGAAGCTGCAGGCAAACAACCGCGGTCCCTCGTCTTCGACCGGCAAGCTCACCGCCCTCGTCAACAAGGGCGAGCTGTTCGTCGCCAACGGTGACATGCAGATGAATATCGACCAGATGCGCACGAACCCGAATATCAGCGTGTTCTGGCCGGCCGGACCGGACGGCAAGCGCTCGACCTTCGCGCTGCCCTATTACATCGGGCTCGTGAAAGGCGCGCCGCATGCCGACGCCGGCAAGAAGCTGATCGATTTCCTGCTCTCCAAGGACGCGCAGGGCAGTCTGACCAAGCTTGCCAACGGGCTGCCGGCCCGCACCGACGTGAAACCGACCGACGAAAACTTCGTCAAGTTCCACAAGATGATGGAAGGCGTGACGGTCTGGACGCCGGATTGGTCGGCGGTTCTCAAGGACCTCAAGGACGACGTTGCCAAGTGGCGTGAAGTCACCGGCAGCTGACATGGCGATCGACGTGGCGATCGATGGGGCGGCCTTGGCCGCTCCATCGGTTGTGAGGGACGTGGCTCAGGCGGGTGAAGGCGTCGTTTTCGAGGGCGTGACGGTCGCGTATCGCGGCCACGTCGTGCTCAAGGATTTTTCGCTCGACATCCGCATGGGCGAGATCATGGCGTTGATCGGGCCGTCCGGCTCGGGCAAGACCACAGCCTTACGCGCGGTCGCCGGCTTCGTGCAGCCGACTTTAGGCCGTATCAAGATCGGAAATCAGGACGTCACCGACCTGCCGCCCTATGCGCGGGGCATCGGCATGGTGGTGCAGAACTACGCGCTGTTTCCGCACATGCGCATCGAGGACAATGTCGCGTTCGGGCTGCGCGCGCGAGGGGCGCCGCGTGAGCTGGTCGAGCGGCGCGTGAGCGATTGTCTGCGCCTGGTCGGCATGGCGAAGTTCAAGGGACGCTATCCGCGCGAATTGTCGGGTGGGCAGCAGCAACGCGTGGCGGTTGCCCGCGCGCTCGCGATCGAGCCCCGGGTCCTCCTGCTCGACGAGCCGCTCTCGGCGCTGGACGCGCAGATCCGCCGGCAAATGGTCGACGAGATCGCCAAGCTGCATCGCGACCTTCCGACCTTGACCGTGCTTTATGTGACGCACGACCAGACGGAGGCCCTGACATTGGCCGACCGCATTGCCGTTATGCACGACGGCAAGCTGAGTTCATTCGGGCCGTCGCAAACGCTTTATCGCCAGCCGCCGAACCGCTTCACCGCCGAATTTCTCGGTCGCGCCAACCTCTTGCCGGTACGCATTGAAGCCGTGGATGCTGCGGCCGGCTTGCTTCATGTCGGATTTTCAGGAACGCCGCTGCAGGTCCGCTACGATCCGAATGCCAGGATCGGCACGGAACAACTCGTCTGCATTCGGCCACACGCGCTGCATTTCGCGGAATCGGCTGCGCCAGCGAATCGGCTGCGCGGCAATGTCACGGACGTGCAATGGCAGGGCGACCACCACGCCGTTACGCTCGATTGCGCCGGCACCTTGGTGCGTGTCGTCACCAAGCCGCTGCGTGAGCGGCTCGATCTCGGCGCCAACCTCGATTTAACCTTCGATCCCGACGACGCAACGCTGATTGCAGCAGACGGATAAGAAAATATGGCCGACGCTGCGATCGCAATTCCCCGTCCGGCGGCCTCTACCGGTTGGTTGTGGGTCGTGCCACCACTTTCGGTCATCGGCCTGTTGTTTTTCTATCCGCTGGCCCTGATCGCGCGTCAGGGTCTCACCGACGGCAAGACGGGCGTCACTCTCGACCATTTTGTTGCGGTCTTGCATATGGGGGTGTTCCAATCGGCATTGCGCAACACGATCGAAATCGCGCTGATGTCGAGCGGCGGCTGCCTGGTGCTTGGACTCGTCATTGCGCTCATCCTCTCCTTTGTCCCGTTTCCCGGCTCGCGCGAAATCGCGCGCTTCATCGACACCTTCATCGCGCTGCCGACCTTCCTCATGGCGCTCGCATTCACGTTCATCTACGGTTCCGCGGGCGTGCTGAACGGCATGTTGATGGAAATATTCGGCCACAGCGCGCCGCCGGTCGATTTTGTCTATTCGGTTTGGGGCGTCGTCCTCGCCGAGGTGACCGTTTATACGCCCTTCGTATTGCGGCCCTTGCTCGCCGCCTTCTCGTTGATCGAAACGGCGCAGATCGAAGTCGCCAGCAGCCTCGGCGCGGGCCCATGGCGGATCATCCGCCAGATCATCTTTCCCGCCGCGTTGCCGGCTTTGCTCGCCGGCGGCAGCCTTTGCCTGCTGCTGACGGTGAATGAGTTCGGCATCATCTTGTTCATCGGCGCCAAGGGCGTGATTACCTTGCCGCTGCTGGTCTACGACAAGGCCATCCAGGAAGGCGATTATACGCCGGCTTGCGTCATCGCTATCATCAACGTGGTGCTGTCGTTGTCGCTTTACAGCATCTACCGCCTTGTGATCGCACGCTTCGGAGGCCGCAGTGCTGGTCTGGTCTAAATCGGGGCGTGGCCTAATCTGGGCTTTCCTGGCGCTGCTGGTCGGCATCGTCTATATCGCACCTCTGGCCATCATTCTGGCGGCGAGCTTTGCCGGCCAATGGAACGGCGTGCTGCCAAGCAAGCCGACACTCGAGCATTTCGCCAGCGCGCTCACAGGCGATTCCGGCGATCAATTGCGCGTCAGTATTATCACCGGGATTGTGGCGAGCAGCTTCGCGCTGGTCGTCGGGACGTGGTCTGCCTTGACGCTGCGAACTTTGCCGCGAATTCCGCGCCGCATCCTCGATCTCTTGTTCTTCGTTCCGAGCGCGGTGCCGTCCGTCTCGGTCGGTTTGGGACTTCTGGTTGCGTTCAGCCGGCCGCCCATTCTGTTGAACGGCACCGTAACGATCGTCTTCATTGCCCATTTCATCCTCATCTCGGCGTTTACTTACGGCAATGTATCGGCGGGGCTGGCGCGCTTGTCGCCGGATTTCGAACAAGTGGCCGAAAGTCTCGGGGCGCGGCCGTTCTATCGATTATGCCATGTGACGCTGCCGATGGTTTTGCCCTACTTGATTGCAGCCTTCAGCCTCAGCTTCGCGCTGTCGATGGGCGAGCTTGGCGCGACCGTGATGGTCTATCCGCCCGGCTGGTCCACCATTCCGGTCGGCATTTTCGCGTTGACCGACCGCGGCGAGGTGTTTGACGGCTCGGCTATGTCCATGCTGTTGATTGTCACCACCCTGGTCGTTTTGGTTTTGCTATCGCGAATTCCGACCAAGGTCGCCCCGCGTTGACTGTGAGGAAGCGCTCCTTGTCCCAGCAGAAGCCGGCGCCATCGGAAAGCGACACCAACCAGTCGCCGGAACGGCGCGCCTGGGCCGACCGCAGTCTCGATTCGGCGGCTCGCAAGTTGCTGGCTGAGGACGAGCGGTATTTTCTTCGGCAGTCCGTCTCGACCCCGTGCCTCAACGCTATCGTGAAAGCCGAAGGCATTTACATAGAAGACACGACCGGCCGCCGCTACATGGATTTTCACGGCAACAATGTGCATCACATCGGTTATGGGCATCCGCGTCTCAAACGCGCCATCGCCGAACAGATGGACGCACTGCCGTTCACGCCGCGCCGCTATACGTCCGAACCGGCGGTGGCGCTGGCGAGAAAGCTTGCTGAAATTGCGCCCGGCAATTTGAGCAAAGTGCTGTTCACCACTGGCGGCTCCGACGCGATCGAGGTTGCGATCAAGATTGCCCGCACGGCAACCGGCCGTTTCAAGACGCTATCGTTTTGGGATGCGTTTCACGGCGCCGGCTTCGGCTCTGCCGCTGTCGGTGGCGAAGCCTTGTTCCGCTCGGGGCGCATTGGCCCGCTGATGCCAGGCGCCGAGCATGTGGCGCCGTTTTCGAGCTACCGCTGTCCCTACGGCGCCTCCTCGGCCGAGGAATCCGGCGCCGCTTGCGCGCGCATGATCGACTACGTTCTCGGGCGCGAAGGCGACGTCGCTGCCTTCATCGCCGAGCCTATCCGCGCGGTTCCCTATCTTCCGCCGCCGGGCTTCTGGAGAGAGGTGCGCAAGATCTGCGACCGCCACGGCACGCTGCTGGTGTTCGACGAGATTCCGAACGGCTTGGGCAAGACCGGCAAGATGTTTGCCTGCGAGCACGACGGTGTCGTGCCGGACATCATGGTGCTGGGAAAAGCGTTGGGTGGCGGCATTCTGCCGATTGCCGCCACGATTGCACGGCCGGAACTCGACGTCGGCGCCGATTATGCGTTCGGCCACTATACCCACGAGAAAAACCCGGTCACGGCGCGCGCCGCGCTCACCACCATCGAGATCATCGAGGACGAGGGGCTGGTCGCCAATGCCGCGAAGATCGGCGCCATGGCGCTGGAGCGGCTCAAGGAGATCATGGCGAAGCGCGAAATCATCGGCGACGTGCGAGGGCAGGGTCTGTTGATCGGCGTCGAACTGGTCAGTGACCGCGCCGCCAAGACGCCCGCGGCGACCGAGGCGGAAAAGGTGATGTATCGCGCCCTCGATCGTGGCCTTTCATTCAAGACCACCTTTGGCAATGTGCTGACGTTGACGCCGCCGTTGACGATCAGCGCGGCGCAGATGAACGAAGCGGTCGATATTCTCGACGATTGCCTCGCCGCGGTTTGAAGACAGCGGCATCCGCGGCCTTAAGGCCCGAAGGTGACGTTGTGCGTTTGGGCGCGCAGGCGCGGATCGTGCGATTTCACCAGCACCGGCCGGCCCTCGAGAATCTCGAAGCAGCGCTCGAGCGTTTCCTCTTCCAGCCGCGCCATGGCTTCCTCGGTATAAAACGTCAGGTGCGGCGACAAGATCACGTTGTCCATCTTGAACAGTGCGCTCATCGGGTGGCCCCTTAGTGCCAGCGGTTCTTGGCTGAACACGTCGAGCCCGGCGCCGCCGATCCGCTTTTCTTGCAGCGCTGAGACCAAGGCAGCCTCGTCCACCAGCGCGCCGCGCGCGGAATTGATCAGAAGCGCATGCGGCTTCATCGCGGCCAGTTGCCGCGCGCCAATGAGGTGGCGCGTCTTTTCGTTCAGCGCCGTATGCACCGACACGATGTCGCAGACCTCGAGCATGGCGGTCAGGTCGTCGAATTTTTCGATGCCGGATTTTTTCATCGTATCGCTCGAGACATTGGGGTCGTATCCGACGACTCGCATCCTGAAACCGTTTGCCATGCGCGCCATCGAACGGCCGATGCGTCCAGTCCCGACCAGGCCGAGCGTGCGGCCGGCAAGATCGAACCCCATCCACCGCGGCGTCGGCCATGCCCAGCCTTTGTCTGCCATCTCGCGCGCGACCGGCACCACCTTCTTGGCCAGCGCGATCATCAGCGCGAATGCGCCCTCGGCAACGGTCTCCTCGGCATATTCTGGAATGTTGACGACGGGAATCTTTCGCCGGCGCGCGGCGTCGATGTCGATAGCGTCGATACCGACGCCGAATTTGACGAGTCCCTTCAGCTTCTGCGCCGCATCGATGATCCGCGCTGAAATCGGTTGATAGCACATCAACAGGAGATCCGCGTCACGGACTGCGTCGGTCAGGACATCTTCGCTCACCCCGTCCGGCAGCACCGTCAGGTCGACCTTGGCCGCGCGCAGGCCGGCGTCGATTCGTGGACACTCGAGTTCACGGTCGGTGCGGACCGCTTTGGCACGGGCAGGCACGAGCGATCAGACCTCTATAACGACGCCAAATCCGCGTTTTCGCCGGTTCGGGTGCGCGGATCATAGTGCATTTTCAGCGTGTTCAAAGCGCTTGGCGCGTGGACCCCGTGGTTATTGTTATGGTACCTCCTTCGCGGCGATGAGACGGACGGGGGCGTTCCATATGGCCGGCAACCTTTCGCTAAACGATCTGAAGAAAGCGGCCAAGAGTGGCGCTATCGATACGGTCGTCGTCGCCATGGTGGACATGCAGGGGCGGCTCATCGGCAAACGCTTCCAGGCCGACTATTTCGTCGACGGTGCCGACAAGGAAACGCATGCGTGCGATTACCTGCTGGCCAACGACATCGACATGGAGCCGGTGCCCGGCTATGCCGCCGCGAGCTGGGACAAAGGCTATGGCGATTTCGTCCTGAAGCCCGACCTGACGACAATGCGCCGCGTCCCCTGGCTGGAGGGCACGGCGCTGGTGCTCGCCGACGTTCTCGATCATCACCATCACGATGTGGCGCATTCGCCGCGGGCTATTCTGAAAAAGCAGGTGGCGCGGCTCGCCAAGCTGAAGATGCGGGCGTTCCTGGCTTCGGAACTCGAATTCTATCTGTTCGAGGAGACCTACGAGGCGGCCGCCGGCAAACGCTACGCCGCGTTGAAAACCGCCGGGCAGTATATCGAGGATTACCACGTCTTCCAGACGACGAAGGAAGAAGGCGTCATGCGTGCCATCCGCAATGGATTGCAAGGCGCGGGTATCCCGGTCGAGAACTCCAAGGGCGAATGGGGGCCCGGCCAGGAAGAAATCAACGTGCGTTATGCCGACGCGCTGGAGATGGCCGACAATCACGTCATCCTCAAAAATGCGGTGAAGGAAATCGCTTGGGGGCAGGGCAAGTCGGTCACTTTCATGGCAAAGTGGAAATACGATCTGGCCGGATCGAGCTCGCATATCCATGCCTCGCTTTGGGATCTGGCGGGGAAAGCGCCGTTGTTCCACGACGCCAACGGCGAGTTCGGCATGTCGGCGCTGATGCGAAGTTTCGTCGCCGGGCAACTCAAATACGCGGGCGACATCACCTACTTTCTCGCGCCCTATATCAACTCCTACAAGCGCTTCCAGGTCGGCACTTTCGCACCAACCAAGGCGGTGTGGAGCCGCGACAACCGCACCGCCGGGTTCCGCCTGTGCGGCGAAAACAGCAAAGCGATCCGCATCGAGTGCCGCGTCGGCGGCGCCGATCTCAATCCTTATCTGGCGTTTGCCGCGTTGCTTGCCGCAGGCCTTGCCGGCATCGAGGAGAAACTCAAACTGCCGCCGGCCTATTCCGGCGACGCCTATCATGACGCGAAGCTTCCCGAAGTGCCTAAGACCCTGCGCGAGGCCGCGGACCTGCTTAAAAAATCCAAAATGCTGCGCGCGGCGCTCGGCGATGCCGTCGTCGATCACTATATCCACACCGCGCAGTGGGAGCAGTTCGAATATGACCGCCGGATCACCGACTGGGAGCTGATGCGCGGCTTCGAGCGGTACTAGAAAGCAGACCTCAAGCCATGACGGACATTGTCTGTATCTCGCCTGTCGATGGGCGGGAAGTCGCGCGTAAACGCTCTGGCACCGCGACCGAAATCGCGGCCGCGCTCGCCGCCGCGCGCAAGGCGCAAGCGCATTGGGCGGAGCTGCCGATCGCCGAGCGCGGCCGCTTCTGCTCCGCCTTTGTTGACGCCATGCTGGCGATGCGCGGCGACATCGCGCCGGAGCTGTCATGGCAGATGGGCCGGCCAATCAAATATGCCGGCGGCGAACTCAACGGCTTCGAGGAGCGCGCCCGCTATATGATCGGCATTGCCGATAGCGCGCTGGCGCCCGTCGAGCCTGCGCCGAAGGACGGCTTCAGGCGTTACGTGCGCCGCGAGCCGCTCGGCGTCGTTCTCACAGTCGCACCGTGGAATTATCCCTACCTGACGGCCGTCAATTCGGTCATCCCGGCGCTGATGGCGGGCAACGCGGTGCTGCTCAAGCACGCCGCGCAGACCATGCTGGTCGGCGACCGCTTCCAGATGGCGATGGACCGCGCCGGCTTGCCGAAGGGCGTCTTTCAGACGCTGTCCCTGTCGCATGACGATACGGCCAGGCTGGTCGGATCCGGTGCGATCGACCAGGTCTGCTTCACCGGTTCGGTCGCCGCCGGCCGCGCCATCGAACAGGCGGCGGCGGGCACGTTTTCCGGCGTTGGTCTCGAACTCGGCGGTAAGGATCCCGCTTATGTGCGCGCCGACGCCAAGCTCGACCATGCGGTGGAAAATCTCGTCGATGGCAGCTTCTTCAATTCCGGGCAATGTTGCTGCGGTATCGAGCGCATCTACGTGCATACCGACGTTTACGACAAATTCGTCGCTGGCTTCGCCGATCTCACCCGCACCTACGTGCTTGACGATCCGCTCGATGCCAATACGACGCTCGGGCCCATGGCCCAGAAACGTCTGGCGGCGACGGTGCGCGAGCACATCGGTGAGGCGCTGCACAAGGGTGCGCGCGGACTGATCGACAGCAAGGCGTTCAAGCGAGATGCCGAAGGCTCGCCCTATGTCGCGCCGCAGGTTCTTGTCGGCGTCGATCACGACATGAAGGTGATGATGGAAGAAACCTTCGGGCCCGTGGTCGGCATCATGAAAGTCAAGGACGACGAAGAAGCGATCCGCCTGATGAACGATTCGCCTTACGGCCTCACAGCTTCGATCTGGACCGCCGATATCGCCGCCGCCGAACGCATCGGCCGTCAGGTCGAAACCGGCACCGTTTACATGAACCGCTGCGACTATCTCGACCCGGGTCTTGCCTGGACTGGCGTCAAGGACACCGGGCGTGGCGTCACGCTGTCAAAGATCGGCTATGAGATGCTGACGCGGCCGAAAAGCTTCCACCTGAGGACCGTCTGATGGACCTGCGCGGCAACTGGAATTATCCGACCACCATGCGCTTTGGCGCCGGTCGTGTCGCCGAACTGCCCGACGCGGTGAGCGCCGCAAAAATGCGCAATCCTCTGTTCGTCACCGATCCGGTGCTTGCCAAAATGCCGATGACGCAAAAGGCGATGGCGCTGCTCCCCTCGGCGAAAATGTTCTCCGACATCAAGTCGAACCCGGTCGAGACTAATGTGACGGCCGGCGTTGCGGCATTCCGAAGCGGCGGCCATGACGGCGTTATTGCCTTTGGTGGCGGCTCGGCGCTGGACGTCGGCAAACTCATCGCCTTCATGGCGGGGCAGACGCGACCGCTGTGGGACTTCGAGGATATCGGCGACTGGTGGACGCGCGCCAACGCCGAATCCATCGCGCCGATTGTCGCGCTGCCGACGACTGCGGGCACCGGTTCGGAAGTCGGCCGCGCCGGGGTCGTCACCGACGAGAAGACGCACACCAAAAAAATCATCTTCCATCCGCTGATGATGCCGACGGTGACCATCTGCGATCCGGAGCTGACGGTCGGCATGCCGCCGCTCATCACCGCCGGCACCGGCATGGACGCCTTCGCGCACTGTCTCGAAGCCTATTGCGGCCCGTTCTATCATCCGATGGCCGACGGTATCGCGGTCGAAGGCATCCGGCTGGTGAAGGAAAATCTGGCGACCGCGGTGAAGGACGGCAAGAATATCGAGGCGCGCGCTCACATGATGGCCGCCGCCGCCATGGGGGCGACGGCGTTTCAGAAAGCGCTGGGCGCGATCCATGCGTTGTCGCACCCCGTGGGATCGCTCTACGACACGCATCACGGCCTGACCAACGGTGTATTCATGCCCTATGTGCTGGTCTTCAATCGCAAGGCCATCGAACGGCGGATAAAGCGGCTCGCAGCCTATATCGGGCTGCGGCCGAACTTCCGAGCCTTCCTCGACTTCGTGCTGGCCTTGCGGGAACAGATCGGCGTGCCGCATACGCTGGCGGGCCTGAATGTCGGGGACGACAAGGTCGATACGATCGTCGCCATGGCGCCAAAAGACCCGACCGCAAGCGGCAACCCGGTGCCGCTCGACAAGCGTGCCGCACGCACGATATTCATGCGCGCGCTTGAAGGGAGAATTTGACCTTGCAGCGCCGCTTTAGCATCGCCCCGATGATGGATGGGACGAACTGGCGCCGAAACAACAATGCCCGTCAAGCACTTACCGGAGGTGCCGTGCGGTCATGCGGTGTCGTTTGATGTACTGCGGTTTCACCAGATATTTTCTTGTTGACCTTAACGGCGCTCGGCCTTGGTCGGCGCCGGAAGGCTGGTCACTCATAGGGATGGATGGCGGTTTTTGCGCAGGGCGCTGGTGCGAGGCATGAGGCCGAACGACCGCAGATCCGCGCATGATGAAACGCGCCGTGGTCGCTGAGCTGTTCGCATTCCTTCAGCGCCATCTCCCGCATCTTGTCGATGAAGGCTGCGAGATCGTTCAGGTGCACTCCTCGCGCGGTCTTACGGCTGCCCGTCATCCGGATCACGGGTAGGCGGATTTTCCATGCCAGGATTTGCCGTAGGAATTTATCCTGCGTGAGATGGCCGAAATAATGCTCTCTGACCGAGTTCGAGCGGGATGACCGCGGCCCCGTTGTATTGCGCCATCAGTAGGAACGCGGTTGGGGGTCTCATGCCGGCGGACGTGGTTTTGACCGCTGTCATGATGCGCCATCATGCATTAGTCGCCGGCCCGAATGGTCCCTGCATGCAGGCCGGTGCGGCCCGGACTGGCTGCCGAACAGCATCTCGGCGCTTGGTGGATCGAGTATTCATATGAAAATGATCAGGTGGCGTTCGGCGAATGGCAATGGCGGCGGATCGCCAGTTGAATTGCGACCGCTACCCGTCCGAAATGGCGTTAGACGCTCGCCAGGCAGCAGTGCCGGCAAAATGATGCCGGCACGGATTTTCTTGGTGAAACCCCTCTGGCGGGTGCGATCACCGACGTCAGCACCGTCCATCACCCTCGTCGAGGAGACGAGATTTTTTTAAATCGGCGGCCGGCTATTCCTAGCCGGACTTTTCCACAAGGGAATTGCAGACCATGATGCAATCGGAGCAGTCATAGAGGTAACGAAGTGGCTTCGCCAATCGGCCGCGTGTACTGCAAATTTAAGCTGGTCACCCGTACTATGCTGTTGGAAAACGCTTGGGATTACCATTTCGATCCGCAAACCAATGTCATTGACGTGCATATCTCGCGTTTACGCTCGAAAATAGATAAAGGTTTGCCCAGCCGCTTCTGCATACGGTCCGCGGCGCGGGATACATGATACGTGACGGCGTCGGTAACTCTTTCGCACACATTAAAATGGATAATTGCTCTTCGGTCGCGGCGGAGAACAACCGAGGCGTAGAGGAGTGGGTTGCGAACGACTGGATTACTATCGATCCGCACAATCGCTACCGCTATCAACTCAACGTGGCGATCAATAATCGTCATTATTGGCTTGACCGCCGCGATCATCCAACTCATGGCATTTGCGCAATTTCTTCATCAGTCGCGTCAACTCAAAAAATGTAGCGTCGAAGGTCGGGTTACGCTGGCTTGTCGAATACCATCACCTTCGAAACAAATGCCTTGATGTCACGGATGTGCGTTAGACCGTGAGCCTTTGCGATAGCGGAAAAGTCCTCGGTTATATAGCTCGCATAATAAGGCTCGTGATAATTCTGCGGAAAGAGTTCGAATAGTCCATCGTAATCCGGTTCGTCCCCGCGCTGGAGCGAGTCCGCCAACACCAAGCGCCCACCGGGCTTTAATACGCGAGCGCATTCGCCAAAGATGATGCGGCGCACCTTCGGTGGTAATTCGTGAAACATGAAAACGCTTGTCACTGCGTCGTAACTTGCGTTAGGGATGGGATCGACTCGCGTTACCGACAACGAAGTTGACCCACGACCACCTCTTCAAGTGACGTTTGGCGTATTTGATGTAAGGCTCAGACAGGTCGACACCGAGAGATGGGAGCCGCGGCCAGACTTGCTTGAAAAGATCCAGAAAGCGCCCTGTGCCACAGCCGATATCGAGAATTCGTAGGTTGCGCTGATCGCGTCCGGCAAAGGCTTCGCGTAACTGGGGTAGGGCCTGCGCCGCATGGCATTGGCCGTGCCGTTGAACAGCACCTCTACCTGGGTGTCATACCGTTTCGCTAAAATCATCTGTCATCCAGCCCCCGGATTGGAAATGAAAGTTCTGCAGGTAATAGGCTGGTCGCTTTCCGCTAGTCTTCTCAGTCAGGACTTCTTGGCGCCGGCCGCTTTTGCGACGCTCGTAAATTTCAGGGAGATCCTCGAAGAACAGCCGGGATCGGTGGAGCAGCGTCAACAGCGACCCATCATGGTCGGTGGGAAGTGGATAAAGGCCGGCTTCTACGTTGGCCAGGTCCTGCCAAAGAAGCCTGGCCATGTCCGCGTAAAGACGGCTGCGGTCTGGCACAGGCGCATCGGTACGGGCGCGTGGGCGACTCGGTCCCCCGTCCCGTCGTCGCGCATCTTCCGCAAGCCGACGCATGATCAGGCCATGGCCGACATACCAGGCGATGCGGGGCAATGGGTTGCGCCATAGGCGACGCGGGTACTGATGCGGGAAAGTGGACTACTCATAGGTCACTTCCGACGCGTATTCGTCTTCGCCCTGCTATTCTCGCCAATCCAGACCGAGCTGCCAACCTATATTGGCCTCATCGTAAAGACCGTCCTGAGGGGGAGGGCACATCACTCAGTGCCGGTTATCGATCAGCCAGCCATCCCAATCGACGCCGTCTTGCGCCAAATCGGCAATACACCCATATAGCAAGCATTCCCCGTAAATTCGGTGGTGGCATAAGCGCATTTGGCGCCACGCCCACTCCCAACCTGACGTTTGCTAACCGGCTGTCAATGAACGCCGACAACCCTCACCGTCATCAATGGAGATCATGGCTTGCTCGACAAACCAACCCTTAAAATGCGTGCCACCAAAGCAACCGTGCCGGACATTCCCGCATAAGTTTCAAATTTCGAGGGTATCGCAGACTACATGGACACACTCCTAGCGCCTGTGAGTTTCCCTTTGTTATTTATGACCCGTTCCTTGGCAGCGGCACGACACAGATTGCTGCCGAGACCACCGGCAGAGTCTGTCTGGGTACCTCCACTACGTATACGACCTGTGGGTCCATCGCTGGCGTCTGACTAAGTTGTCGGGTGACATGATCGTCATCCGCTATGCGGACGATACAATTGTCGGCTTTCAGCATGAGCACGAGGCAAGGGCATTCCTTGATGAACTCAAGGAACGAATGCGTGAGTTCGAATTGGCCTTGCACCGGAACAAGACCCGGCTGATCCGCTTTGGCCGATATGCGGCCAAGCAGCGACAGGAGCGTGGCGAGGGGAAGCCGGAGACATTCGACTTCTCTCGGCTTCACGCACTTCTGCACGCAATCACGCAAATGGGGCTCCTTCGTCATCGGACGCAAGACGATCAAGAAGCGGATGCGAGCCAACTGCAGGCGATCAAGATGGAGTTGCGCAAACGTATGCACGACCCCATCACCAAGACCGGCGCGTGGGTGGAGCAGATGCTCAAAGGGCATCTGAACTACTTCGCGGTCTCAGGTAATACCCGAGCCTGTGGTGGTTCGTCGCCGAAGTTCGCTGGCGCTGGCTTAAGACGCTCAAACGGCGAAGCCAGCGGGCGTTCCTTTATTGGGAGAGTTCACCACCTGACGACCGCTTCTTCCCGCCAATCAGGATACTGCACCCTCAGTCGTTGCATCGCTTCGACGCCAGAACCCGAGGGAGGAGCCCGGTGCGTTAGCAGCGCCCGCCGGGATCTGTGCGGGGGCGAGGAGCAATCCTCGTCCCTACCGCGACCATAATTGAAGCCGAAGTACGTGGGCTGTAATTCGGTCCAACCCCCAGATAACAACGGATAATGCCACCATTTGCCAAGCCACCCAAAGACTTAACGATCCGCCTTAGTGACGGACGAACGCTAGGCTTGACGGAGACGGGCTGCAGGGAGGGACCGGCTATTTTCCATTTCCATGGGCACGGCTCCTCCCGTTTGGAGGTGTTGCTGCTCGCCCAGACGGCGGCACGGCTCGGAGTTCGTCTGATTGGATTTGATCGGCCCGGCATCGGCTGCTCGAGCGCAAAACGAGATTCCCGGATTACAGATTGGCCTGACGACGTGCAAGAAGCGGCAGACCAACTCGGCATTCAACGGTTTGCGGTAGAAGGTTATTCTGCCGGTGGGGTATACGCCCTGGCCTGTGCGTACAAAATTCCGCATCGGCTCATAGCCTGCGGTCTTATTTCTTCGACCGTTCCAAGCTTTATGATCGCGAAGGCCGGACCTCGGTGGATGCGAACAACATGGTGGTTGGGGATGCGCTTTCCGTGGCTTTTCTGGCCACTAATTAGGTTGGCGCTAAGGGCAAGGGGGTCAACTCAAGCCAGCATCGAAGCTTGGATCTTTCGCGTTTCGCCATGGCTTGGAGAGCCAGATCAAAGACTGTTGGCTACTCACGAGATCAGAACCGCTTGTGCGGAAGCGCTGGCTGAAGGGTTGCGGCAAGGCAGGAAGGCAAATGTGCGAGAGGCATTGGCGGACTTCCAACCGTGGGATTTTATAGTCGAAAGGATCGCCTTCAAGAAAATCCTTATGTGGCACGGTGAAAAGGATCGCATTATGCCGGTTGCTCCGGCCCGTCTATTAGCGCAAACTTTACCGCACTGTATCGCGTCATTCTATCCGAATGAGGGGCATATCTCGCTTATGGCTAATCATGCGCAAGATATTTTGAGCGCTATTCGAGCTGAGTTCGATTAGTATCGGAATAATCTTGCAGTTCTCAATTTCATCTAATCAAGTTTGGATTTGGTTTTTTTTTTTTTTTTTTTTTTTTTTTTTTTTTTTTTTTTTTTTTTTTTTTTTTTTTTTTTTTTTTTTTTTTTTTTTTTTTTTTTTTTTTTTTTCACATAACGCCATAGGCTGCGTCGCGATAGTTCCCGTTTTTTCAGGCGCGAACAGGACAAACTGCGGCGGTGCTATGGACCGGCTAAGTCGTCAATGCCCCATCTCGTATCTCGACAAACCATCACTTGATTGGCTCGATGGCGTGATCTGTGCTGACGGCTGAAAAGATATCTTGAGGCAAGTATTAGTCGGGTGGTCCGGGCGCTGCCGTCCAAATTTGATCGCATTTCACGCCTATATGATAGATTGAATGATACGTGAAAAAGATCAGATAAGCGTACAAGTTTGAAACCAAAATGATCGCAACGCCAATAGTCGAGACGTTCGTGCTGGCAAATTTGTTGGCAATATTCCTTTCGTTGGGACTTTACCAACTTTACCGTCAGATTTTCGCCGATAATGGTTGCCGCTATGAGGAGGGAACCATCAAGACAATTCAATACGCTATTGGCTTGCCGGCGCTAGTGTCGCTCGTATTACTTTTGACGGATACTGAATGGCTCAACCGATATTCATTTCCTATAAATCATGAATTTCTGGTCTCAGGAGTTCTAATACTCAATACGGCGGCACTGATCACGCTTTGGTCGCACCGCATTTTAGGAGACCATTGGTCCGGCGACCTGGAAACGAAGGTGGACCACCAGGTTGTGCGTTCAGGGCCATATCGATGGATACGGCATCCGCTGTACTCAAGTTATCTTTTTATTGCTGTTGGAATGTTCCTGACGACCGGGAACTGGCTCGTTGGGGCCCTTGTGTTTTCGTATTTTGTGGCGGTGGCGGCACGATCGTGGAAAGAAGAAGAAATGCTGTTGGATCGATTGGGCAGAAACTATGCCGTGTATCAAAGCAGAACGGGGCGTTTTCTGCCTAAGTTGATATTACGATCGAAGACGATCGAGACTCGTTGATTCGTGAACAGTTGCGTCTGGCGTCGGCAATTCGCGTCATTTGCCGCGCTGGACTATTTTGTCGCGTGTTGTCACAGCGGCCGAAGGTCGGCAGCAACTAAGATCAGCTAGGGCGCGTTTTTATTCAACTAAAGGACAAATAGGCTCCCTTTAGTCGAACAACTAGACATTCCCTCTCGGCAGGTGAGCATGACCAATCCAGAATCGGTTGCACATCCGCGCGATAAAGTCCGGTTGCATTTTACCCGCGTGCCGTTGTTCAGCCTCCTGATAGGGTCCGACATAGCGCAGCCGCGAGGGTAAGAGCGGATAAATTCGACGAACTCGGCGAATGAGCTTTTGGGCAGCGAGTTGCTCGGCCTCACCGTAGGGAAGTGCAAATTCTTCGCGCAGGCGCGGCGGAAGCAGTGACGCGGTCAGTGCCTTATACGAGGCCGGAATGGGAAGCCAAGTGTCGGTGCCGGCAAGGACACGATAAGCCATGACTCGTGCCGCTGGAGTGACAGTCAATGTAGCGGATCGGGTCATTGCTTCGGTGTTAGGCGCAGAAAGCCGCCCAGTCGTGCGAAAGCGATGCTTTTGGGATTCCAAACAAGGCCGCGAAGAGGTGACTTCTCCGCGTAATAGCGTTCACGCTGTTCTGGCGTGAGCGGCGGCAGCACCAGCCCATGGGCTTGAATGGCTAATTCAATGAGGGTCGCGTAAACCCAGTGCAAGGCGGGCAGGGCGTTCGCGCAATACAAGGAGCCTTTGGCAAACGGGCCTGCCGCCGACGGCAACTGACCGTGAATTGCCGCGTGACGTCGGTGCAGACGGCGAGCCGCGTCGAGGCTCTGATCGAGCGTTCCGAACACCATTGTGAACACCGTGCTAAAGGTGCGGTGAAAACGCCCTATCGGGTTTGCAAACGTCTCCGAATGCTGCTCGATTGCAGCGGCGACCCAAGGATGGGCGAGTTGCAGCAGCAGCGCGCGACCGGCTCCCAAAAAGATTGCCGCTTCCCGGTCGACACTCCAAGTGACCGATTGAGGACCGAAGATGCCGGACAGTGAACCGGCCGCGGCGGCTTGCACCCAATTCAGTTCAAGCTCCAAGTCCGCGGCGCTGACAATAACCTCGGAACGTATGTTCTTCTGGCAGTTCCATGATTTTGCCGGCTTGCTAGTCAACACTATGGCGTCAAAGCGGGGCTTCAACATGCAGTTATGGCGGACACCGCTCGCACACAAGCGCCGTATGTCGATGCTTGCACCGATTTATCAGCTTTACGAGCGTCGACCGCTGCGAGAGGTCCGTGCCCTTCCGGTTCCCCGTCATATTGGGTTGATCCTCGATGGCAATCGACGGTTCGCCCGTCAAAATAAGCTAAGTCATCCCAATGAAATATATACGGTAGGCGCCAATAAACTAGACGATCTGATTGACGGGTGTATCGAGCTAGGGATTCCGGCGATCACGCTCTTGGATTTTTTTCCACCGAGAACCGCAAACGCCCTCCGGAAGAGGTCACCGGCACCCTTGCTGCAGTTGAGGCGAAACTTAATTTTCTCGCCTCGAAACTGAAACTCGTCGAACGCCAATCGCAGATATGGTTCCGTGCATGGTGGATAGTGCTCGCCCATGTTTTTGGCTGGGTGGGCCCGATGATCGCGCAACACACAGTGGGTTTTTTGGGGCATGAATGAAAGGAATTAGTCATGCTTGAACAGAGATGGAGAAAGGAATCGATCATTGACTACATCAAACTCGCACTCGCGGCGTTTTTGATTTTGACGCCATGGATCTTTGGCTTTACGTCGGTCGCGGTAGTGAGCGGAAATGCATGGATTAGCGGTGCTGTGATCGGCCTAGCGTCAATTGCGGCCATCGTTGCATTGGCGGAATGGGAGGAGTGGGTCAGCTTTGCACTCGGACTGTGGGTTATGATCTCGCCCTGGGTGCTCGGCTTTCATACGACGGTCATCTCCGCCATGCGGGCTGATGTTGCGGTCGGCATCGCCGTCGCATTAATCGCAGCCGCCGAGCTGTGGATGATACATCGTAATCCACCGCACGTGACGGCCTGAACGAAACTGTTGCGAGGCAGGCGCCGCGCTTGCCTCGCAACAGTTTCTAAGATGAAAGGAGTTCCGTCCCTTTTGAAAATTCTATCCGGCCTAGCACTACAGTTGCATTTTATTTCGATTTCTAAATCCATGGGCCACCAAAATTGCAAAATCATGGATGGCACGAGCATCGATTGAGACAGCACTTGACTTTTAAGCATCGCCATTGCGGGATGTAAACGCTTAAATGAGATCTCAGTCTCTCCGGAATGCATCGACGGCATCGTCGACGAGTGGGGCGGATCGTCGCGGCCTCAGCGTGGAACTTTTTGTTCCAAGCCGCGTCTGTGTAATGAAGAGAATAGTGAGATTCGACGATGACGCGGTCCGGTTCAGGCTGCGGGCGACCGTTTACTTTAATATATCGACGGCGCGCCGGATAGTGCTCGCCGCTTCTCACCAACGCCGACACTCGCCGAGCCTGGCGCGATGTTCTCGCGCCAGGCTCGGTTGCGTTTCGGCGCCCTTCTCCAGGGGGCGACAAATCGAACTCCCCAGGGGAATCCCTATGTTAAATGACTTGATTGACCGCCCGTTGCGGCGGCGGACAGTCCTCAAGGCTGGCCTTGCCATTGGCGCAATGCAGGTCGCCAGTCCCTTCGTCGTCGAGGCGCTCGGCGAAGAGCCGGTCAAGATCGGCCTCGACGATCCGTTCACCGGCACCTATGCCGAACTCGGCAGCAATGAGCAGATCGGCGCCAAGCTGGCGGTCGAGCAAATCAACGCCAAGGGCGGCATCCTCGGCCGCAAGGTCGAGCTGCTCTCGGAGGACTCGACCAGCACCGATACCGGCACCGCCGTGCAGAAGGCGCACAAGCTGATCGACCGCGACAAGGTCAACTTCCTGCTCGGCAACGTGAACTCCGCGATGGCGCTGGCGCTCGGCGAAGTCATCAACCAAGCGAAAGTCCTGCACATCGTCACCGGCGGCCACACCGACGCCGTCACCGGCAAGGACTGCCACTGGAACGTGTTCCGCGTCTGCAACACGACGCGCATGGAAACCAATTCGGTCTCCAAGCTGCTGTTCGATAAATACGGCAAGAAGTGGTACTTCATCACGCCGGACTACGCCTTCGGCCACACGCTGCAGCAGGGCTTCGAGGCCAGCCTGAAGAAATTCGGCGGCACCGAGGTCGGCGCTTCGCTCACGCCGCTCGGCACTACCGACTATTCGGCCGTGCTGATCAAGGCGCAGGCGGCCAAACCGGACGTCATCATCTTCCTCACCGCCGGCCAGGACGCGGTCAATTCGCTGAAGCAGGCGGTGCAGTTCGGCCTCAACAAGAAATTCCACATCGCCGGCGCACAGCAGGAGCTTGAGGTGCTCGAAGGCCTGCCGCCCGACGCGCGCATCGGCACCTGGGTGTTCGAATGGTACTGGAACCAGCCGAATGTGCCGCACGTGAAGGAATTCGTCGCCGACATCCGCAAGGTGAACGACGGCAAGGTGCCGACCGCGCGGCACTGGTTCGGCTATGCCTCGGTGTGGACCTGCGCGCTGATCGCCAACGAGAAGAAGACGCTCGACGCCGACAAGCTCGCCAAGGGACTGGAGAACTTCACGCTGCCGCCGGAGGTCGCGCTGATGCCCGACAAGGTGTTCTACCGCAAGGGCAACCATCAGCTGATGCCCGATCTCTATGTCGGCCACGCGGTCGAAAAGGGACCGGTGCCGGAGGACCTGTTCCATGTCGACAAGATCGTCAAGGGCATCGATGCGGCGCTTCCGGTTGACGAGACCGGCTGCCATCTACGTTGCCGGTCTGACGATCCGGGCCGATCCCGGCGCTCTATTCCGCCGGGGTCGGCTTCGCCGGCGCCGCCTTGGCCCTAAAGGCGGGTTCGTGGGCGGAGGCCGCGCCGAAACATCGCGTTTCCTCGCGAGGCGACTCCCCACAGATGCCCACGCTCTGAGCTTGATTGCCGCCAACACCTTCTTGAGTGACGACTGGAGTTCTAAAATTGGCACTGAGCGGACAATCTCGCTGCAGACGTGAGTGGCCACCATTGGAGCAGCACAAACAGCTGTGATCCGCACCGAACTTCATCGCAGCTCGTGCGTTGACGATTTGGGTAATTATTTTAATTAGGCGAGCTTCGTAGGAGAACGCTATGAACTTGAATGCGCCGTGAAACCCCCCGGCCAATAGCGAATTGCATCCCGCGATCTACAAATCTCTTATCGGGCTCACGATCTGGCTTGTGTTTTCGATCTGGTTCCTGTTTGACCGAGGTGCCTATATCGAGCTCCATCTTGGCGATGATTACGGTGCTCTTATTGATCCTTACGGGAATTCCGTTATTAATATGGCTCATATGGCGCCAGCGGGCTGTTAAGGAGGAGCATGAACCGGAGGAAAGTTTCCAC
>CAVRJZ010000010.1:0-81159 GCA_963721665.1 uncultured Alphaproteobacteria bacterium | reverse complement strand
CTCGGCGGACGCGCGTTGTGGGCGGTGCCGACGACGTTTGTCGCGGTCATGGCGCTCGGCGGCATGTTCGGCGCCGCCGGACTGTCATTGCCCTTCACCGAAATCGCGATTGCGTTGTCGGTGTTGGTGTTCGGCTTGGTTATTTTGTCGGGCATGACGCCGCCGGCTCTCGTCGCCATGGCGCTGGTCGGGGTCTTCGCGCTCTTCCACGGCTACGCACACGGGACCGAGATGCAGGTCGACAGTTCCGGCATCCTCTATGGTGGGGGCTTCATGGTGGCGACCGCGCTGCTGCATGGCTTCGGCATCACGCTCGGCCTAGCGGTGCGCCGGTTCGACGAAGCGCCGCGGCGCCGTGTCATGCAGGCTTGCGGCATCGCGATCGGGCTGATCGGCACCGGACTGGTGATCGGACTGGTGATCGGCCTGGTTTGATCGACTGCCCGACGAACGGAAATTAACGGTTCCGCCGGCCGAATAGCAGCGCGCGCCGATCCACGCCGCTGCCGGCGGGACCGTTTTTTGCCGCGGCTTCTTCCGCCGCCGGCGTCATCAGCAAAGAAAGCATTCGCTGCGCCTCGGCGCGTGCTTGACCCGGCAGCGTGAAATTCAGTACCGGCGAATGCAGAGAGTGGGCCTTATAGAGCCCGATTACCTCATCGCCGCCGACCACGAAAGCCCGCTCGCCCGCGGGCAGCGCGATCCGAACGGTGCGGCCGACCGCGGCCATGTCCATCGGCGCCGGCTCGATCGACAAAATGATCAGGTTCATGAACCAGGGCGTGAGGACGACGCCCAGAAGTTCGGCCTCGCCGAACGAGCGGAAGCCGATCGCCTCGATGGCGGCCTTGTCGTTATAGATCGGCAAATCCCGCATCTCTGCGTCGATCGATTGAAATCGCGCGATCAGCGCCCGCGCGCGGGGATGGTCGCCGAATTCGCCGGACGAATTCATGGCGGCGCGTTCAAGCCACGCGCGCGCTTGGCGCCCGGGCGGCGAGTTCGGGGAAAAGATCTTCAAAGAAATGCCTAGCCGCTGCGGCGTCCTCGCGGGCGACCTTGGCGACCGCATAGCGTTGCGCCTGCAAGGCGACGAAGTCGCCGGGCGCTACCTCCTCCGACAACATCATCAGGCTGACGGTGAAACGCTTGCCGTAGACATCGACCAGTGCGGTCGGCCCATCGGTTGAAATGACTTCGGCTGGAACGGCGATGCACATTGTTGCAAGGGCCTAATGCAGCCGCGGCGTCGGCGCAGCACCGAGCCGGATGAGTTCATCGACGATCATGGTCACGGCCGCATCGCGTCCACGGGCGGCTGCCGGAGACAGATCGAGGCCGAGGCTCAGATTCTGCGGGACAACGCCGATCACGACGACGCGCCGCGGCGCCTTATCGACCAAGCGGAGATTGGCCAGGAGATCCGAAAGGCCCAATTGATGCGGCGAGAATTTCGTCTCGAATAGCATCCTGATGTCGTCATTCTCCAGTCGGATCACGCGGCCGGCCGGAGCGTCGGCATTCACTGCATCGGCCACGATCAGGCAGTCGCGATCCGCCACGGTATCGAGCAGGTCGATGCCGGAGGTGCCGCCGTCAAGCACGTCGACCGTCTCGGGCAGATCGTGCGCGGCGTCGAGCGCTTCGACGATGCGCACGCCGACGCCTTCATCCGAAAGGAGGATGTTGCCGAGGCCGAGGACGAGGATGCTCACGGGCGCGACCTCTCCTCACATGGCCTTGACTTGAACGATCGGCCGCTTCTCGCCGTCGACCATGTGCACCGCGCAGGCGATGCAGGGGTCGAACGAGTGCACGGTGCGCAGCACTTCGAGCGGCAGATTGGCATCGGCGACCGGATTGTCGATCAGCGACGCCTCGTACGGCCCCGGCTCGTCGTGGTCATCGCGCGGGCCGGCGTTCCAGGTCGACGGCACGACGCACTGGTAATTGTCGATCTTGCCGTCCTTGATGACGACCCAGTGCGACAGTACGCCGCGCGGCGCCTCGTGATAGCCGAAGCCGCGCTGTTCGCCCTTGGGGAACACCGGCCGGTTGAAGGTGCGCATGTCACCCTTGGCGATGTTGTCGACGAGCAGCAGCCACTGGTTCTGCAATGCCTCGTGCAGCACGGCGCAACGCACGGCGCGGGCGGCGATGCGCCCGATCGTCGAGTGCAACGCAGTGAGCGGGATCTGGGAGCCTGCAACCTTGCTCGCGACCTCGACCAGCTTGGTCAAATGCCGCTTGGTCGGCTCGTGCCCGGCGGCGTACATAGCGAGCACATTGGCGAGCGGACCGACCTGTGCGCGTTTATCGAGGAAGGTCGGCGCCTTGATCCAAGAATATTTACCGTCGTCGTGGAAGTCGTCGTATTTCGGCGTGGTCTGGCCGTCGAAGGGGTGCAGCGCGCCATTCGGACCCGAATATTCGTACCAGGAATGCTTGACCGCTTCCTTGACGCCATCGCGGAAGAACGCGTCCTGGTAGCTGGTGATCGGCTGGAACTTCGCGAGGTCGCCCGGGATGTAGCCGCCGGGCAATTCGAACTTAGTGCCCTTGGTGTCGAGCGGCAGATCGGGGACGGACAGATAATTGGTGACGCCGGCGCCGTATTTCGTCCACTCCGCATAAAGCGCGCCGACCGCGGCGACATCGTTGATCATCGCGTTGTTGATGAAATCGCCGAGTTCGTCGATCCAGGCTTTGATGGCGTAGAGCCGTTCGAGCGTCAGCGTCGACTGGCTGTCGGGATTGATCGGGTTGGCCACGCCGCCGACCGCGAGGTTCTGGATGTGCGGCGTTTTCGAGCCGAGGACGGTGACGATCTTGTTGGCGATGCGCTGCACTTCGAGCGCCTGGATATAATGCGTCGCCGCCAGCAGGTTGACGTCCGGCGGCAGCTTCATCGCCGGATGGCCCCAGTAGCCGGAGGCGAACACGCCGAGATTGCCGCTGTTGACGAAGGTCTGCAGCTTGTCGCGCACCGCGCTGATATTGGGAATGCTGTTGGCTTTGTAATCGGACAGGGTCGCGCCGAGCTTGGATGCACCGGCCGGATCGCCCTTGAGCGCCGAGACGATGTCGACCCAGTCGAGCGCGGCCAGCTGATAGAAATGCACGATGTGGTCGTGGATGCCGTGCGCCGCCACGATTATGTTGCGGATATATTGGGCGTTAAGTGGAACTTCCATATTGAGCGCGTTCTCGACCGCGCGCACCGAGGCGATGGCATGCACCGTGGTGCAGACGCCGCAGATGCGTTGGGTGAAGATCCAGGCATCGCGCGGATCGCGATCCTTGAGAATGATCTCAATGCCGCGCCACATCTGGCCGGACGACCATGCCTTGGTCACTTTGCCGCCGTCGACTTCGCAGTCGATGCGCAGGTGCCCCTCGATGCGGGTGATGGGGTCGATGGTAATGCGAGTCAAGGCAGCCTCCTTTTAGCGATGCGCGGCATCGCCGTGCAGCACGGGCAATGTCTTGATGAAGACGAGATAGAGCAGGATCTCGAGCGAGATGACGCCGATCGACACCATCAGCTCGGGCATCGACGGGAAGTAGGACCAGTTGGTGACCGGCTCGTAGCCGACAAGATAGGCGTCGATTCGATAGAGCGATCCGCCTGCGAGTAGCGCGACGGCGCCGAGCAATGAAGCGCGCGGGCTCGCGCGGCCGGCCGGCGTGATGAACACCAGCGCGGCGAAAAGGAACAGCGCATTTTCCACCCAGAACAGAAAGACGCTGATACTGCCGACGAAGGCCAGCGGCACGGCATCGCGGGCGAAAAGATCGGCCCAGCGCAATAGCAGCCAGCCCACCGTGATCCAGCCGACGACCAAGGAAAGCTTCGAGATCAAAGCGTGCTCGGACGGCAGTGAGAAGGTCTTCGACACGACCGTCGCCTCGAACATCACCACCGCGTAGCCCATGGCCAGCGCGCTGATAACGAATAAGGCCGGCAGCCACAGCGTGAACCACAGCGGCGACAGTTTGTAGCCCATCACCAGCAGCATCGAGCCGAGCGAGGATTGGTGCATCGTCGGCAGCAGCACGCCGAGCGCGGCGAAGACGAACATCCAGCGGTCGAGAACGCGCTTGATGCCGGTCAGGCCCAGCCGCTCGAGGAAAGCCGGCGCGAACTCGATCCACAGCACGACGACATAGGCCATCACGCAAAGTGCTACTTCCAGCATCACCGAGTTCGGCTGGATGTACCAGGGCAGTAACAGGTTATAGGCGTGCCAGTAACGGCCAAGATCGAAGATCACGGCGAAGCCGCCCAACGTATAGCCGAACAGGCCGCTGAGGAGCGCCGGCCGCATCAAAGGATGGTACTGGCCGCGATTGAAGATGTAGACCAAGAGCGCCATGGCGAAACCGCCGCAGCCGAAGGCGGTGCCGATGATCACGTCGACGACGACCCAGATGCCCCACGGGTAGCCCGAGTTGATGTTGGCGACGGCGCCGAGGCCGTAAAGGAACCGCACCCCCAGGAAATAGAAGGCGATGACAACCAGCGCGACGAGCACCAGCGTGGTCGGTGTTATGAGACTTCTGCGCAGCGGTGTGGCGGTGCTCACGGTCAACCTCTTTAAGACTTCGGCGCTTCGTCGTTGTCGTCGTGCTGAGCCATATTGCGGCGGGCAAGGAATGCGAATCCGAGGAAGGCCACGACCGGCGCGATCAGCCAATGATAGAGCGTGTGCTGCATGCCCTCGGCGAGCGAGGCGGGGGACTGCCGCCCCAGAGTCGGCAGCCCAAGCTTCGGGAACGGAATGCCGGCGAGATAGCGCACCTGGGTGCCGCCGGCCTCGTGCTCGCCATAGATGCCTTTGACGTAATGCGAAATCGTCGCCGCGTTGGGCGGCCGATTTTCGCCGATCTTGCCGCGCGGGAACTCATGCGGCGTGCCGGGCGCTGCCGTCAGCCGCCGCTCGATCTCCTTTTCGAGTTCTTTGACGGGACCGAACAGCGAGGCGCCGGTCGGACAAACGTCGCAGCAAGCCGGGATCTGACCCTTCTTCTGCAGATGGATGCAGAACTGGCACTTCGCGATCTTGCCGAGCGGATTATTGAAATCATATTGCGGCACGCCGAACGGGCAGCCATAGACGCAGTAGCGGCAGCCGATGCAGCGATCGGGATCGTGCGTGACAATGCCGGTCACCGGGTCCTTTTGCATGGCACTGACCGGGCAGACCGAGACGCAAGACGGATCGACGCAATGCAGGCAGTGCCGTTTGACGAAGGCAAAGCCGTTGATCTCGTGGTCCTTCTGCTCCGCGGTGCCGTTGCGATAGACCTTGATGACGTTGAGCGTGCGGCCGGACAGGTCTTCCGGGGAATCCCAGGTATCTTCGTTCCAGTCGGTCAAATGTTGCGGGATATCGGGCGGCATATTGTTGGCGGCTTTGCATGCCGCCACGCACGCCTTGCAGCCGATGCAAAGCGTCGAGTCGTAAAGCATTCCGACGGCTTGTGACGAAATCTCCTTCGGCGGTCTGGCGATGCCGGCCGAGGCCTCGGTCGGCAACGCGGCTGCCGCGGTGGCGAAGCCGGCGCCCCTCAGGAAATCCCTGCGGTCGACCGCGTTCATAACTAGGCCCCCTTGTTCGGTGCGTCCGGTGCCTTCGGCTTGTCGCTCATTTGCTTGAGCAACATGGCGCCGGCGCCCACGACGAGGCCGCCCACCACGCCAACCGTCGCCGCGGCGCCGGTGCTAACGCCTTGGCCCTTCTCGGCGCCGACCTGCGGGAAGGCGGTCGGCGGCGTCAGGGTCTTGACCGCGGCCAGCGCATGCAGCGGTTTGCGGAACGCCGTTGCCTTCTCGGTGCAGCCGAAGCAGGGATGCCCGGTGCCGACCGGCCAGGAGCCGAAGCCGACGTCGCCGAAACCGATCGCCGGGCAGTTGGCGAAAGTCTCCGGACCTTTGCAGCCGATTTTGTAGAGGCAGAAGCCCTGCCGGTGCCCCTCGTCGCCGAATTCGAGGGCGAAGCGCCCGGCATCGAAATGCGGCCGCCGCTCGCAGTTCTCGTGGATCAGACGTCCGTAGGCGAATCTCGGCCGGTTGAGCTGGTCGAGCGCCGGTGGCCGGTTGAAGGTCAGCAGGTAAAGCACCGTCGAAAGGAAATTGTATGGGTTGGGCGGACAGCCGGGAACGTTGATGACCAGCTTTCCAGGAATGACCTCGTGCGTGCCGACCGCGCCGGTCGGATTGGGATCCGCCGACTGGATGCCGCCCCAGGATGCACAGGAGCCGATGGCAATGACGGCGGCAGCGCCCTCGGCGGCCTCGCGCACCAACTCGGCTTGCGTCTTGCCGCCGACCTTGCAGTAGATGCCGCCGTCTTTCATCGGCGTGCCGCCCTCGGTCACCAGCACATATTTGCCTTTGTGCTTTTCCATCATTGCGTGCTTGTAATCGAGCGCCTGCTTTCCGGCGCCGACGCACAGCGTGTCGTGATAGTCGAGCGAGATGACGTCGAGCAGGAGCGCTTCGATCGTTGGGTGATAGGAGCGCAGTAGCGATTCGGTGCAGCCGGTGCATTCCTGGCCGTGCAGCCAAATGACCGGCGGCCTTGCCGGCGACACGGCCGCTTCCGCCATGCGCACGCCGGCGGCGGAGGAAAGCCCCATGGTGGCGGCGATCGCGGCGCAGAATTTCAGCAGTTCGCGGCGGGACAGTTTGCCGTAGACCGGAGCGTCGGGATTAGGCCCAAGGCAGGCGTCGAAATCGAAAGCGGGAGTGCGAATGGCGTCCATGGGCCGGCCCCTTCGAGTTTCCTACTCCTGACCCGCTAGCAAGGGGGCCGGCCAGCGGCGATGACGATCGTCAATTTTTTCGGATACAGCCGGCGCCTGCCGGCCTAGGCCGAAGCCAGGCAATCGAGCTCGGCGGCGAGCGCTTCCACATTGGGAATTGTGACCTGGCGGCCGGAAAAATGGGCAATGCCGTCGGTTTCCAGGCGCCCGATGATGCGCGAGATCGTCTCGTGGCGGGTGCCGACCATGGATGCCAGATCGCGGCGCGACACCGGCAATTCGATCGACTGCGAACCGTTGGCAAGCCGATGGCCGTGGCGACCGACCAGGACAAGCAGGAGGTGGACGAGCTTATGGCGGTTTGAAAACGTCGCCTGGCGAAACATCGTCTCATGCGCGTCTTCCAGCGCGTCGATCGAGCGCTTGAGAAAGCGCAGGCCGAGCGCCGGATTGGCCGCCAATAGCGCCGTTACAGTCGCGTGGTCGATGTGGCAGACGATACTGGGGCCGAGCGCCTCCGCGCTGGTCTTGTGTTCGCTATCGGTGAGGAATGAACGGTATCCGACCGTGTCGCCCGGATAGGCCAGCTCCAACAGCACCGAATTACCATTGCTGTCGAGCCGGCGAATGCCGACCGTCCCGCCGGAGACGCAATAGACGCCGTCATTGCGCTCGCCCTGCGCGAACACGGCCTCGCCGGAGCCCAATTCGTGCCGCCTGCGGCCGCGTTCGAGCACAGTGAGCGAGGTTTCGTCGAGGTCGTGCCAATCGCTCCGCCGCCCGACATGACAGACGGCGCAAGTGTGGCTCGTGGCCTTCGTATGACTCTGCGCCATGGCCTATTCAGTGCCCCCGCGTTCCGGCGATGGTCAGCGCCGGTGCACTAGACTGGCCATGAAATGATGACGGCGCTTGGCCAATTCGTATTGACCTATCGCAACAAATGGCCCCCCTCATCCCAAAGTTGAACGGCCGCCGATTGCAGGCGGCCCCACTTGTTGCATTGCAACGAATGCCCGTCGCCCGGCCGCAATGCGCGCGAACAAATGATCTCGAGCAAAATTGACGATCATCAACGACGTTTGAGGGGCTTCCGGCTAATGGCGCAATGGTCCGCAGGATCGGCCAAGGGCCGCGGCGGCGGGCATCGACCTTTTTCGGGTGCAAGCCATGCAGCAGTTCCGCTCCTATGTTGTGGCTGGTGTCGTCATCGCGGCCGTCGTGGCGTGCGTCGCTTGGGTGGTCAGCGCCCAACCGCGCGCATTCCCCGGCCTGCAGACGGTCGGTCTTTACAAGTACAAGGCGCTGCCGGTCGGCGCCAAGGGGCCGCTGAAAGAATGCGTCGTCTGCCACAGCGTCGAGAGCGGCGGGCCGCTGCGCGTCGGGCCTCCGCTGCACGGCATCGTGGGCGCGCCCAAGGCGCGCTACAAATGGTATGCCTACTCCGATGCGCTACGGAAGGCCGGCGGCACGTGGACGGAAGCCGATCTCGATAAATTCTTGACAGCACCGAGCAAGTTCCTGCCGGGCACGACAAAGACGATCCTCGGCTATCCGGACGCAAAGCAGCGCAGAGACATTATTGCGGCACTGAAAACGACCCCCTAATAGATCTCTAGTGCTGATTTATTATCTGTAGGTCGACGCGCCGAGTTCGGCACGCGACGCTGACTTCACGCAGTTTGCAGAACCGCCGCTATGCCATTGACTTCCGTGCGCCATAAAGACGGCGGTTTGCAAAATTGTTGAGTGATATCAACAAGCGGCACCAGACTACGAATCTGGGGGTCAGGAGTTCGAATCTCTTCGGGCGCGCCATAAGCATTTGTATTCATGGAGTTTTCTGCGACGCAATTTTTTCCCAATTTAGTTTGCAGGTGCAGTCTGGTGCCCTTTTGATCGTGGGCAATGCGAAACGATCGAGCCGGTCAAACGAAATCAAAAAAATCCGGGTAATGGATGGATATAAAACATCTCCAAACCCCTTTAAAAATGACTGAATACCGCTTTCTCGAATTATAAATTCCCCTCTCGTCGAAGTGCATCGCGATTAATTTTTCCGGTAGACGATCGCGAGTGGGCAGCAATACAGAAAACTTTGGCGAAACCATTGCGTGGTCGACCTTACGTTACGCCCAGGAGCCAGGCGCGTAGCTTATGCAGGTGTGGCACAATGTCCGGCACGCGGACAGTTTGCAACCGCGTTGCGGCGTAGTTATCGCCGTTCAAACAAGCGGATAAGATAGCACAAAAAAATCTAGCCGCGTACCGCTCAAGTCTACGAAGCAATTTCAGCACGCTCGTGCCTTCATCGATCGACACCGATTGATCTCTCGAAAGCTTGTTAGGTTAAGCATCGTATTATAATTGCGGCGTTCGCCGACAGCTCCGCTAGCCCACACGCTCGGCCGCCGCCAGCCCGGCGTCCTTTCCGCGCGCTAGGCCGTGACTCATCTGTGGACGCCCCGCGAGATGCAAGCGGTTTTTGAAGAAGATCGGCACGTAGTCGGATGCTGCCATCTGTCCGGCCTCTAATGATGCAGCGATGGAGCTGCGGGCCTGTATGGGAGTTCGCGGACCGGAACCAAATCATAAAAGCGTGCTCTGGGCACGATGAGTACACCTGGTTTTTCCGGCCCCGTCTCGCCGACTGTTGCGCCATACCCTCCTTCGACCGACTACACCTCTGACGACCTCAGGCCCGCCAAGATCACGCCTTGGCTGCGACCGGAGCTCTGTAATTCTCCTGCTTTACAAGGAGCGCCCAGACGATCCGCGCCATCTTGTTGGCGAGCGCGACCGTTACCAGCATGCGCGGTTTGCGAGCCAACATCTGTTCGAGCCACGAACCCTTTGGTGCGCCGCGTTTGCTCGCCTGTTGCACGACGGCGCTGCTGCCGATGATGAGGAGGCGCCTGAGCGTGCGTTCGCCCATTTTGGATGTCGCGCCGAGCTTCTGCTTGCCGCCTGTTGATCTTTGAAGAGGTGTGAGACCTAACCAGGCGGCAAAGTCGCGGCCCTTGGCAAAGGTCTCGGCAGGCGGTGCCAGCGCTGCGATCGCGGTGGCGGAGATTGGGCCGATGCCGGGAATGGTCATCAGCCTGCGCGACACCTCGTCCTCGCGAGCACGTCGCGCGATCTCCTTGTCGAGATCCGCAATCTTGCCGTTGAGGCCGGCGAGCAGCTCTAACATCACTCGGAACATAGCGAGAGCCGCTTCGGGAAGCGAGCTGGTCATCTCTTCTTCCTCGATAAGGTCGGCAAGCATCGCCACATGCGACGGCCCCTTGGGCGCGATCCAACCATATTCAGTGAGGTGACCCCGGATCGCGTTAATGAGCTGGGTTCGCTGCCGCACCAACAGATCACGGGTCCGAAACACCAAACCCGCCGCCTGCTGCTGTTCGCTCTTCACCGCCACGAACCGCATGCTCGGGCGCTGCGCCGCTTCGCAGATCGCCTCGGCATCGATCGCGTCGTTCTTTTGCCGCTTCACAAACGGCTTTACATAGGCGGGCGGGATCAGCCGAACTTTATGGCCAAGTTGGCTGAGCTGACGGGCCCAGTGATGCGCTCCACCACATGCCTCCAGCGCTACCGTGCAACTCGGCTGGGCTGCGAAGAAATCCAGCAGCTTTCCGCGGCTGATCCGCTTGCTGAATATCCCTCGACCTCGCTCATCCGCTCCGTAAGCGTGAAAAACATGCTTGGCGATATCTAGACCAATTATGCTAACCTCTGACACGGACGCCTCCCTTAAGTGGTGCTCAACACCTCCACTTTGGCACATCGATGCCGTCGGCGGGGCGTCCACCCCATCATAAACACTCCATTGGATTGGTTGCCGAGTCCGCAATGCTTCCGATTGCCGCCGAGCTATTGCGGCGCAGCGAAACGACGTGGACGGCCACTTCCAGACTTCAGGACGAGCGCTGAGAAGGTCGCCTTGGTGGCCTTTTGCTGACATTGATCGCTGAGCGCGCCCGCCCAAGCATGGCCGGTCAATCTAAAAAACTGACCGGCTGAAGCGGCTTTCGGTTGACGGAGAACGTAAAAATGTCAGGGCGAGAATAATGGCCGCAAACGTCGAGCGAGCGGCGGGCGCGGCGCGCCGCCTCCGTGTCGATGTCGGCGTAAAGGATACCCTTCTGCCGGTGCAGCGGTCCGGCGGCGATCGCACCCATCGGCTTCACCACGACGGCATCGCCGTCATTGATCCATTCATCCGGCTTGAACAGCGTGTCGCGCTCGGGAAAGTCGGCGGCGATGTCGTTGCCCTGCATCGCGGTGGCGGTGCCGATCACCCAGCAGCCGGCCTCCTTGGCGATGTGGCACATACTGGCGAGCCAGCTTTCGCCGGCATCCCAGGTCGGCGCGACATAGATTTCGATGTCCTGCGCGTACAAAGTGTAGCGCGCGAGCGGCATGTAATTTTCCCAGCAGATGAGGGCACCGATCCGGCCGGCCGGCGTGTCGACAACGCGCAGGCCCGATGCGTCGCCCATGCCCCACACCATACGCTCCGGATTGGTCGGCATCAGCTTACGGTGACGGTTGAGCAGCGAGCCGTCGGCGCCGATCAACACCACGGCGTTGAACAGCGTGGTGCCGCTGAAGCGGCTGTCGCGCTCGTTGATGCCGAGCACCACCGTCACGCCGTGCCTGGCGGCGGCGTCCTGCACCGGCTGCAAGTCGCCGCGCGCGAGATCGACGGCGTTGTCGCGCAGCCGCGCGTGCAGCTCGCCCGCAAGTCCCATATCGCCACCGGGCCGCAACCGCCAGATCCAGGTGGGATAGCCTGGCACATAGGCTTCCGGAAACACGATCAGCGAGGCGCCCGCGCCGGCGGCCTCGTCGATGAAAGCGACCACCTTGGCGATGGTGGCGTCGCGATGCAGCAGTACCGGCGGCGCTTGTACAACGGCGACTTTGCTTGCCATGGCATCCTCCTCGTGCGGCGCACTCAGCCCTGGAAGGTCGGGTGGCGCGGCGGCACGCAATCGCTGAAATCGGTGAAAGTTTTCCAAGCCGGCTCGGGCGGCGCGCAGCCGGCCTGCGGCGCATAGATCGACGGCGCGGTAAGCTCCATGCTTGGGGTGTAGCGCGGGCAATTGGGGAAGATCGCGCGCGCGGCGATGCGTACGTTGAGCTGGGCGCCGACGGTCGAAGCGAGCAGCGGATCGTCGCGGCTCACAACCGCGCTGCCGTTGACCCGCAGCCGGCGCGGCTTGCCGTGCATGTTGATGAACAAGAGGCCGACCTCGCGGTTGATCAACAGATTGCCCAGGCTCTTGAACATGCCATTGCCGTCATAGTCGGGGAACGCGAGCTCGGACGGGCCGGTGACGCGCACGAAGCCGGCCATTCCGCCCTTGAACGAACAATCGGGCCGGCCGCCGGCATCGGCGGTGGCGAGGAAGACATAGGGCAGGCTTTCAATGAAGTCCGCGTCGTCGGGGGTAAATTGCGCGCGGGTCAGGCGCTGCTCCAACCGGTCGGACAGCCGGCGGCTGGCGAAGGCGTCCTGCAGCCGCCGGTTTCCCTCGTGATACATCAGGCTGTCGGGCATGGCCGCGATCACTCATCCCAGGCCTGCACGACGGTCTGGCGCGCGATCTTGCCGCCCTTGAGCTCGCACATTGCGAGACAGAGTACTTTCACGCCGTCGGGATAGGTGCAGGCCTGGGTGAAGGCGACGCGGTTACCGGAGGCAACGCTGCTGTCCACCTTGTGCGTCATGGCGCGGCTGCAGATATCGTCCCAGAAGGCGCCGATCGCCGCCCGGCCCTGCACTTCGCGCGGCTTGCTCGGCGGATTGTTACTGTCGACGATGCGCAGCTGCGCGTCGTCGGCATAGAAACTCGTCAGCATGCGCCCGTCGCGGTTTTCGATCGCCTGCTTGAGCGCGTCACAGTTGACGGTCTTGGTCGCAGTCTTGGCGTCCATAGTTTCCTCCTGTCGGGATTGATCCCGCCCCCGCGGACGCGGGAGCGGGCCGTGTGCGGTTGCGCTACTTAGCCATGCCGACGGTCTTGGCCTTGGCCGCCGCCGTGTGCAGCACGGTGTCGACTTCGTTCTTGAAGGTAGCGAGATCGATCGTCATGCCATTGAGCACCGTGCTCCAGTGCCGCGAAATGGCGGCCATGGCGACGGCTTCGCGGATTTCCTCGTCGCTGGCGCCGTTCGCCTTGGCGACGGCGGTGTGGAAATAGACGCAGTACTGGCACGGGATCTGCGCCGCCACCGCGAGGCCGATCAGTTCCTTGGTCTTGACGTTGAGCGCGGTTTTGGGGTTGAGCTGCACGTTCTTGAATTCGGCCCAGGCGCCGGCGATGCCGGCCTCGGGGAACTGCTTGAAGAAGCCCGGCACGCTGCCGAGCGTCTGCTCGATGTCGCGGTAGGCGGCTTGCGACGAGGCCTCCGCGCCCTTGGCGTATTGCGCAAGTCCGCTCGAGGCGCCGAGCACAAGGCCGGTCGCCAACGTGACCGCGATCCCAGTAATCCTTTTCATGGTCGTTCTCCTCTCGTGGTTGCGGCAGGCGCCGGCGGCGACTGCGTGGATTCCCCCGAACGAGGAGCATGGATAGGGCAATGGCCGCGGCCCCCGCTTCGCCCGTACGGCCCATGCCGCGCGTGGCCCGTTTGGGCCAGTGCGGCCTAGAGCCCGCGCGAGGACGGATCGCGGCCGATGAGGGCGGCGGCGGCGGCGCGCGTCGGCAGGTCGAGCTTGAGCAGGATATTGGCGACGTGGCGCTTGATGGTGTGGTCGCTCAAGCGTAGCCGGCCGGCGATGGCGGTATTGCTGAGCCCTTCGGCGACCAGCGCCAGCACCTCGCGCTCGCGCGCGCTGAGCACGTCGATGCCCTGCCCGCCCTTTGCGTGCGGGGCCGGCTCGAGATGCTGCTCGGTCATCACCGCGAGCAGGCGCATATCGGCGCTCATGCCGTCGATCGACCCGCTGCCGCACTCGGCGAAATGCAGGCCCGAGCCGGCGACCAGATCGTTGACGATGCCGGACACCAGGATATCGCCGGGCGCCGCGCGCGCGGCGATGCGCGCCGTCACGTGCAAGGACCGGCCGCTCGCCGAGTCGTGATCGAGCTCGACTTCGCCGGTGTGCACGCCGGCGGCGAGCGCGAGGCCGAGCCGGTGCGCCGCTTCACGCAGCGCCAGCGCGCAGCGCACGGCGCGCGCCGGTCCATCGAAACGCGCGCGCACGTCCTCGGCGCTCGAAGCGAGCAGGTGGCCGCCGTGACGCACGACGAGTTGGGCGGCGGTATCGCGCAGCGCCTTGGTGCGCTCGCCCCACAACCGATCGCCGAGGCGGGCCGCCGTGCGCTCCGGGTCGGCGATGCGCGCCACCACCAGCGTCGCCAGCACGCGCGCGTGCTCGGGTGCCGGGCGCACGCCGGTCAAAAACTCCTCGATCTCGTCCACCACGGCGTCGATGTCGCCGGTCCAGATCGGGTGGTCGCGCCCGGGCAATTCGACATAGCGCGCGCCCTTGATCTTGTCCGCCAGATAGTGGCCGCCGGCGGTTTTGACGCGGGCGTCGGCGGCGCGATGGATCACCAGCGTCGGCACGCGGATCGCCGCCAGCACGGAGCGCACGTCGATCGCCGCATTCATGCGCGCCAGTGCGATGGCGGCGGAGGGGCTGCACGAGAGCCGCTCGTAGCGCGCCCACCAGGCCTTGAAGCGCTCGCCCTGGTCGGGCGCAAAGCGCTGGGCGCTGGCGCCGGTGCCCCAGCCGCGCTCGATGCCCTTGATGAAGTCGTCGAGCGCCTCGCGGCCCATTACCCAACTGTAGAAATGCGCGTAGCAGCCGTAGAGCACGAGCGCGCGCGTGCGCGCGGGGTAAGTGGCGGCGAACAGGATCGCCATCGGGCCGCCTTCGGAGACGCCGAGCACGGCGGCGCGGGTGCTGCCGACCGCGTCCATCACCGCGCGCACGTCGTCCATGCGCGTCTCCAGCGACGGCAGATGATGGGTGTCGACGCGGTCGCTCAGGCCGGTGCCGCGCTTGTCGAGCATGATCAGGCGCGCAAAGGAGCCTAGTCGCGTCATCAGATGGCTGAAGCCGGGGTCTTCCCACTGCACGTCGAGATTGGAGATGAAGCCGGGCACGAACACCAGGTCGAGCGGGCCGTGGCCGACGACCTGATAGGCGATGCGCACATCGCCGCTCAAAGCATAGCGAGTTTCTGGCTGCATTTTCGGCCTCGCCGGAAGCGCCGTAGCAATCCTAAGCCCTTCCTCGACGGCAAACTAGTTAGATCAACGACGCCACAAGTCCGTGGCAGCTCGCTTCCGATCATTCCGGGGTCGGTTCCACGCTGAATAACCGGCTTGGTTCGAAACGTTTAGATCGACCGGATCGGGTAATTTTGTCGGTTTTGCAGTGTCTGCGGCACGCCTGCTTAGCGAATAATCTCGGAAATGCGAATCTCGCGTTGCGAGTGTTGGCAAAAGTGTGATTTAAGGCCCCGAGCTAGGGTCTCGAATCATGCGGTACGAACTCAGCGACCATGAGTGGGGCGTCATCATGCCGATGCTTCCTAACAAACCACGCGGCATTCCCCGTGTGGATGACCGGCGCGTTCTCAACGGCATCTTTTGGGTCCTACGATCAGGCGCGCCTTGGCGTGATCTACCCGAGAGCTACGGTCCTACTACGACTTGCTACAATCGCTTCGTTCGCTGGCGAAGGGCTGGCGTCTGGGACCGGATTATGGATGCCCTGACCGCCGCTCATGACGTGGCCGTGCAGATGATCGATACGTCTGTAGTGCGCGTGCACCAGCACGGGTCCTGCATCGCGGGCAATGCAGAGCAACATATGGGCCGTTCGCGAGGCGGCCTGACGAGTAAGATTCACGCCGTTGTAGACACCAACGGTCTGCCGGTGCATCTCGGCCTCACGCCCGGTGAGGCGCACGACAATCGGCTATGTCCGGTTCTCCTCAGGGGATTGCGTCCACGAACGATGCTGCTGGCAGATCGAGGTTATGACGCAGACTGGATTAGGGAGTTCGTCAGTCAACAAGGCGCGTGGGCAAATATCCCACCAAAACGCAATCGCAAGGAGCCAATCTGCTTTAGTCCCTATCTCTACCGAGCGCGAAACTTGGTCGAGCGGTTCTTCAACAAGATCAAGCAATGTCGGCGCGTTGCCACCCGCTACGACAAGCTCGCAGCCAACTATCTTGCCTTTATCAAACTCGCTTCTATTCGGATCTGGCTACGTGTTTATGAGTCCACGCCCTAAATATAAGACCGCAATACTCATGTCGGAATGGCGGTGGCGGGGCTTGCCGTCCGATCCCACGCCGCGCGTTCCAGCATCCGCCGGTATCCGCCTTTGGCCGCATCGTGAGCGCGCGTCTAGGGCGCCTATCCCTTCTCCAATGCCACGCGCCAGAAAAACAACAGCTTGATCCATGCCGCTTGCCTCAACGATTGCACAGCAGCGCTGGGCCATCGAAATTATTTCTTTCCGGTCCCCAATGGCCGTCGTTCCAATGGGTTGCAACGATCTTGTTTCATCATGCCGGCGCCAGGGCAACGCCCTTGATCTGGGCATAGATCGTCGTCCCGTCCGCAAGCTGAAGGTCGTCCCACGAGCGGCGGGTAATGCGCGCGAGCAGACGGCTGCCGGTGCCTTTCGGGCCGAGGCCCAGCAGCACGACGGTCTCGTGCTCCCCGGCCGGGGTCGCCGAGAGGATCGTCGCCGGCAGAACGTTGAGGATCGTCGTCGCGCGCGGCGGCTCGCGCGCCAGGCTGACATTGCTCGCCGCGATGGTCAGGCGCCGGCGGCTGCCAATCGGCGCGCTTGGCATCGGCGCCGTGAAGCGGCCGCCTTCCACCTGCAAGGTCGCGAGACCGTATTTCTCGTCGTAAGTCTTCACGACAGCGTCGAGGCTGACGGCGGCCTCTTTCGTAAGCGCCAGCGGAAGGGCGGGATTGCTGAGAACATCGTTGAAGGATCCGGCGGCAATAACGCGGCCCGCCTGCATCAGCACCAGATTGTCGGCCAAACGCTCGACTTCGGCGATGTCATGGCTGACATAGATGACCGGCAGCGAAAGGCTGGCATGCAGGCGCTCGAGAAACGGCAAGATTTCGTCCTTTGTCTGCCGGTCGAGCGCCGCCAGCGGCTCGTCCATCAGCAGCAGCTTCGGCTCCGAGAGCAACGCGCGGCCGATCGCCACGCGTTGGCGTTCTCCGCCGGAAAGATTTTGTGAGGAGCGATCGAGCAGCCCTGCAAGACCCAGCAGATCGATCGTCTCGTCGAAATGCGTCTTCGTCGCCGGCGAAACCTGCCGCCGGCGCGGTGCGCCGAAAAGCAAATTGCGGCGAACGGACAGATGCGGAAATAGGCTTGCCTCCTGGAAGACATAACCGACCGGCCGTTTATGAGCGGGCCGGAACGTCGCGCGGCCCTGCCAGACGTCGCCGCTGATGGTGCAGCGGCCGTCGCTCAGACGGTGAAGGCCGGCGATACAGCGGAGCACGCTGGTCTTGCCGCATCCGGACGGGCCGAACAGCGCCGTGACGCCGGTCGCCGGAACCGTGAATACTGCATCGAGGGCAAACCGGCCCAGCGTGCCGCGGAAGGCGACTTCGATGACGTTTAATTCCGTCATTCACCGACCCGCGCCACGCGTTTTTCAATCAGCATCATCGAAAGAATGACGGCAAAGGCAAACACCACCATGCCGCCGGCGAGGATGCTTGCCTCATGCCAGCGAGACGTTTCGACGTAATCGTAGATTGCAACCGACAGAACTTTGGTTTTGCCCGGGATGCTGCCGCCGATCATCAGCACGATGCCGAATTCGCCGACGGTATGGGCAAAGCCGAGCACGGTTCCGGTCAGGAAGCCCGGGCGCGCCAGCGGTACCGCCACGGTCCAGAATGCGCGCGTGGGCGAAGCGCGCAGCGTCGCCGCCACTTCGAGCGGACGGTTGCCCAGCGCATCGAAGGCATTGCGGATCGGCTGCACGACGAACGGCATCGAATAGATGACCGCGCCGATGACGAGACCCTCGAACGTGAAGGCCAGCGTGCGCGCGCCCCATAGTCCGGCAATGACACCGCCCGGTCCGTTCGGACCCAGCAACACAAGCAGGTAAAAGCCGAGGACGGTCGGCGGCAACACCAAAGGCAGGGCGACAATTGCGGCCACCGCCTCCTTCCAGCGGGCGCGCGAACGCGACAGCCACCAGGCGATCGGCGTGGCGACGATCAGCAGGATGACCGTCGCGGTTGCCGCCAGTTCGATCGTCAGACGGACTGCGATCCAGATATCGGGAGGCAAATCCTGCATGGCCGGTCAACTATTGCTGTCGAAAGCGTATCCGTATTTCTCAATAATCGCACGCGCCACTGGACCTTTCAGGAACGCCATGAAGGCGGCGGCCGCCGCATTGCCGGCACCGTTCTTCAGCAGCACGGCGTCCTGTTTGATTGGCTTATAGAGATTTTGTGGAACGAGCCAGCGCGACCCGCCCACGTTTCCGCGTAGCTGTGACAGCGCGACGAAGCCGACCTCGGCATTGCCGGTGGCGACGAACTGGAAAGCTTGCGTGATGTTTGCCCCTTCGACGAGCTTGGGCTGTAGCGCCCCATAAAGATTGAGCGATTTCATCGTCTCGACGGCGGCGGCGCCATACGGCGCGGCCACAGGATTGCAGATCGAGAGCTTGGCGAACGTCGCATATTTCAGCGTGTCCTCACCTTTTACCAGGTTCGCATCCTTGCTCCACAGCACAAGTTTGCCGATCGAGTAGGTGAATTGACTGCCGGCAACGCCGAGGCCGTCGCTGACCAGTTTTGCCGGCCGCGCCGTGTCGGCCGAGAGCATGATCTCAAACGGCGCGTCCTGCGTGATCTGGGCGTAGAGTTGCCCGCTCGAGCCGAAACTCAAGACGGCGTCGTGGCCGGTCTTCTGCTTGAATGCGGCGGCGATTTCCTTGGCGGCATCGGTGAAGTTGGCGGCAACCGCAATATTGGTCTGCGCGGCGAAGGCGCCGGTACCGGCAAGCGAGGCCACGGCAATGCCGAGGGCTCCTCGAAGCAATACTTTGAACGTCATGGGTCTGTTCCTCGCGATCAATCGATGGCGACGATGACATAGATGGCGTCGAACGGGGCGCAGGCCGGCAATTCAGCCCTTGTATCCTATCATGCGCGGCAGCCAGAGCACCGTCTCCGGCACGACTGTGATGATAACAAGGACGACGAGCGCAATAAAAATAAATGGAACGGTTTCACGGACGATTGCCGCCAGCGGCTGCTTCGTCAGGTTGGCCATGACAAAGAGCAGCAAGCCGTAAGGCGGCGTGACGAGGCCGATCATGATATTGACGACCACCACGACGCCGAAATGAACCAGATCGATACCCAGCGCCTTGGCGGTCGGGATGAAGATCGGAACGATGACGAGGAGAATCGTGGTGCCTTCGAGCAGGCAGCCGAAGACAAGCAGAATGATGTTCACCAGCAGCAGGAAACCGCCGGCGGAAAGATGAAATCCGCTGATGAAATGCTGCAGCGAATTTGGAATGTTTTCGATCGTCACCACGTAATTGAACACCAGCGCCCCGCCGATCAGAATGCCGACCGATGTCGTCGATTTGGCGCAAGCGAGAAGCGCGTCGTACAATTTACGAAACGTGATCGATCGATAGAGAACGGACGACGCAAACAGCGCATAGGCGGCGGCAAGCGCCGCGCCTTCGGTCGGCGTCGTCACGCCGCCGTAAATGCCGAATAGCAAGACGACCGGCAGCATCAAAGCGGGAAAAGCACGGAAGGTAATTCTCGGAATTTCACGAACCGGCACCGGCGGCTCGACCGGATAATGTCGCCGGCGCGCGATCATCGCGTTCATGATCATAAACGCCACGCCGAGCATCAGACCCGGGATAACGCCGCCCAGGAAAAGGAAGCCGATCGAGGCGTCGGAGACGAGCGCGTAGAGCACCATCGGAATCGACGGTGGAACGATCGGCCCGATGATGGCGGCCGAGGCGGTGATCGCGCCGGCGTAGGCGATCGGATAGCGGTCGTCCTTGGTCATCATGCCGATGATGATTTTGCCGATGCCGACGGCGTCGGCGATCGCCGACCCCGACATGCCGGCGAAAATGACGTTCGCCACGACGTTCACGTGGCCGAGGCCGCCGCGGAAGCGGCCGACCAGAACGAGGCAGAATTGCAAAAGCCGGTCGGTGAGCGTGCCGACATTCATCAAATCGGCGGCCAGGATGAACAGCGGCACCGCCAGCAGGACGTAGCTGTTGAACAGTCCGTTGAGCAGCTGCTCGGCTGCGGTCCCCAGATCCAGCCCGTTCATCAGCAAATAGAAGATCGAGGCGATGATCATCGAGTGGCCGATCGGCAAGCCGGCGGTCCCGAGCAGGACGATCGCGATGATGCTGAGGGCAAAAGGGCTAATCGGCATGGTCATTCACTGACCTTGGCCGGATCGGTCGCCGGAGACTTGTCGCCGCGAATGGCGTGATAGACCAGCCAGCAATAGCGGCAGATGCATGCGACGGAGAAAATAATATAGATGGAGTAGAGCAGGTCGATCGGCACGTGCAGATAGGCCGAATGTTCGACGTGCATGAACGCCACATAGCGATACGCGGCGGGAAGCGAAATGCCGTAGAGCAATATGAGCGCGACGCCGGTCATTACTGTGGCGCCGCGGCGAAAGGCCTCCGGCATGCGCGTGTAGACTATATCGAAGCGGATTTCTTCGGCCTCGCCGACGACGAACGCCGCCCCCCAGAGCACGGTCCAGAGCCAGGTCACGATGATGACCTCTTCGGTCCAGCCCAACGGACTGTCCAAAACGTAGCGGTAGACGATCTGCAAGATGAAACAGACGAACATCAACGTCAGCAGGGCGACGGCGACATTCTCCGCCCTTCTGCGCAACCATCGGCCGATAGCGGCGGCCTTCTCGAAAGTCATGGCGATCCCCGTCCACCCGCTTCGGATCGGACAACCCGGCCAGCCAGCCTACAAACGAAGACTGGCCGTCATCAAGGCTGACGACGGCCAGAATTCGTATCGACGCTTCTAAGCCAGCAAGCTATTAGATGGCGTTGATCTTCTCGATCGCGCCTTTCGGCCAGTCGTGGCCGTATTTATCGAGATACTTCTTCTGCGCGAATTTGCGGAAGGCGTTCTGATCGGGCGTGTAAACCTTCTTGCCTTCCTTCTTGAAATATTCGATCGCGTCGTTGGCCTGCGCGTCGTACTTGGCCGCGTTGGCGTCGAAGGCCTTGTCGGCCTCGGCGCGGAACTTGGCCTGCTGGGCCGGCTTGAGGCTTGCCCAGGTCTTTTTCGATACCGTCAGCACGTCGTAACCGATCACGTGGCTGGTGAGGACGAACTGCGTCGTCACCTCGTCGAACTTCATCGTCTTGGCCGTGACCAGCGGGTTGTCCTGCCCGTCGACGACGCCGGTTTGCAGTGCCGTATACAACTCCGAGAAGGCGACCGGTGTCGGATTGGCGCCGATCGACTCGCCGAGGAACTGCCAGAATTCGCCGGGCGGCATGCGCAGCTTGATGCCGGCCATATCGGCGGGCGTGTTGATCTTCTTGTCCGGCTTCAGGTTGACCTGACGCGCGCCGAAATAGACCGGGCGGATGACTTCGACGCCGAGCTTGTCGCGCGCCATCTTGATGAAGTCTTGGCCGACGTCGCTCTGGAACGTCTTTTTCAGATGCGCATAATCGCGGAACAGATAGGCGGAGGTCAGCAGCGACCAGGCCGGAAGCTGTTTGGAAATATCGGCCGGCGCCAGGTTACACAGCTGCAGGTTCTCGCGCTGAAGCGCGACGAGTTCGGTGCCCTGCTTGAACAGCGTGTTGTTCCAGTACGGCTCGATTTCGAAGTCGTCTTTCATCGCCGCGGCAAACGCCTTGTAGGCTTCGGCGCGCAGATCCGTTTCGGAAACCGCGAGGCTCAATTTGAACTTGGGCTTGCCCTGCGCCTGGGCGTTGCCGAGCGACGCCAGCGCAAACATCGAGGCGCCGCCGGCCATGACGGTGCGACGCGTGAAAACTGAACTCATGTGATCCTCCTTGAGACGCTTCGCTGATGGGCCTGCGAAGTCGAATTTCAATTTATCTCTCTTGTGGAATGCAATTCAATAGGTAAAATGAAAAATATCATACGTTACGGTATTTCTATGATGAGAATCTATGATAAACTGGAAAAAGTCAGGTATGCTGCTTTTGTTGAGCCGGGGCGTGATTTCTACGGCTGGTACGAGAAACGGACGATCGTAGGATAAGGGACCGAGATGCTCAGCAAGAACCCCGCGGTAGCCACCATCGGTGAAACCGCTTATCGCCAGATTCGCTCCGACATCATTTTCGGCCGGCTGGCGCCCGGGCAAAAACTCAAACTCGATCAATTGAAAAAGGACTACGACGTCAGCGTCAGCACGCTGCGCGAGATCCTCAATCGCCTGTCGTCGGAAGGGCTGGTGCTGGCCGAGGGGCAGCGCGGCTTCGAGGTCTCGCCCGTTTCACGCGAAAACCTCAAGGAAATAGCCGCTTTGCGGCTGCTGCTGGAATCGCACGCCATCACCCAATCCTTCGCCAGCGGCGATGTCGAATGGGAAGGTCATGTGGTCGCCGCGCACCACAAGCTCTTCTCCATGGAAGAAAAAATGAAAAGCGGCGATCGCAGCGAAACCGAAAAATGGAAGCAGTACGATTGGCAGTTCCACCAGGCGCTGATTTCGGCCTGCGGCTCGCGCGCCTTGATGGAAACTCATGCCGGCGTGTTCGACAAATATCTCCGTTACCAGATGCTGGCGCTGAGCTATCGCGGCGATATCGCCGTCCGCGAGCACCGCATGCTGCTCGACTGCGCCTTGAAGCGGGACGCCGCTACCGCCAACAAGGTTCTCACGGCTCATATCGATGGCGGCGTCGAGCACGCGCTGGCCACAGGCCGGATCTAGCCGCGCCGATGAAATAAATAATATATGATATTATAGAGTTTCTATGTTGATTATCTATTCGTCCTATGTATGCTATGGCAGTTTGTGCAAGGCGTCCGTGCGCCGCGCGATCGATGAGGACCGTTCACCCGACGGCCTTGGGTTGGATGGGGATAATTTTGCGGCGTTAGGTCCGCATATGCCTGTCGTGTGGATTCAAATTTGAATCCGATGCCGTTGTAACTGTCATGCTGGCGGAGCGGTTCGCTTCATAATCGGGCGCACATAGCATGTTCGAAGCTTTGAAGTCGGCTGCCATTGAGAACGTCTGGGCTGCTGCCGGCATTACGGGGTTCGCTAGTTTTTTAATGGGCCTTTCTGCTTGCGGACTTCTTCGGCGCGCGCAGGCCAAGCTCGGCCTCGGCGACCAGCGGGTCGGAAATGTTCGGCTGTTAATTGAGGCCCTCGACAATATTCCGCAGGCATTTTGCGTGTTCGACCGCAAACAATGCTTGGTGGCATGCAACAGGCGCTATGCCGAATTACACGCTCTGACAAACGACCTTGTCAGGCCCGGCACTTTGTTGCGTCAGATATTCGAGCACCGAATTACCATCGGCAAATATCCTGGAAACGATCCGCAACGATGGATGGAAGAGCGGCTTGCGAGCGTCAAGGAAAATAAACCGAACCAGACGGTGATTAAACTCAATGACGGCAGCATTCTTCATACCTCACGCAAGCCAATGTCCGGCGGCGGGTGGGTGGCAACCGATGAGGACGTGACCGAACGGCATTTGGCTGAGCAGCAGAGCGTCGCTCTCGCCGAGCAGGAAAAGCGCCGGGCTGTCGTCGACGAGGCGATCAAGTCGTTTCGGGAAAGCATTGCAGCTTTGCTGCACACCGTCGGTGACACTGTGATGGATCTGCGAGCCACCGCGACGACGTTATCCACAAGCTCCAGCCAAACTTCACAGCGCGCGAAAGCTGCTGTCCAATCGTCGCATCGGGCTTCTGAAAGTGTAAAATCCGCGGCAACTGCAGCCGAGGAATTGTTGCAATCAATCGCGGAAATCAATCGGCAACTTCAAGCCGCGACGGAAGTCGTACACGTCGCGGTCGGCGATGCGAATGTGATGAACGATGAAATCACGAAGCTAGCTCATGCCGCCAAAGAAATAGGCGATGTCATCGGGACGATACGTCACATTGCCAAGCAAACCAATTTGCTGGCGCTCAACGCGACCATAGAGGCGGCGCGCGCAGGTGAAAAAGGAAAAGGATTTGCTGTTGTTGCAGCCGAGGTCAAATCACTCGCCATGCAGACCGCAAAGGCCACAGAAACAATCGTGGCTTACATCGCCGCGGTCCAGATTTCGACAACCGGGGCTGTTGAATCAATTAGCCGCAATACCGAGCGCATGAAGGAAATCAATGGCCGCACCTCCGACGTCGCGGCGAACGTGCGGCAGCAAAGCTTAGCCACTGGCGAGATATCGCGTAGCGTGGCGGGCGCGGCGAGCGACGCGAACGAAATCGTGACGGCTCTTGCTGAATTGAACCAAGGCGCGACTGAAACGCGCCAGTCGGCGACGAAGGTGCTCGTGGCGTCGGAATCGGTCGAGGCGACCGCGACCAAATTGCGAGAACACGTGGAGAGTTTTTTGAGCAAGGTCGCGGTATGATGTTTCTAAGCGTAGTCGTGCTCCGGCTTTTCAAGCCTTCGATTTCATTTCTCGCTATCCTCCCGCGACTGGACCCTATCTTCGAAACAGAGCAACCCACACTTGCGAATGCGGCGGAAGTGTCATGACTAAACCCAGGTTCCTCATCGGGCTGATCGGCGCCAACATCATGAAGTCGCTGTCGCCGGCGCTGCATATCGAGGCCTTCGCCGCGGCCGGCATCGAGGGCTACTACCATGTGATGGATGTCGACGTTTTGCCCGGTCGGCGGTTGCCGCAACTGCTCGAGGCGGTGAAGACGGCGGGCTTTTGCGGCACCAACGTCACGTTTCCGTTCAAGCAGGAAGTGCTGACACTGCTCGACGAAGTCGACCGCGAGGCGGCGCAGATCGGCGCGGTCAATGCGGTGACGATTGCGCCGGATGGCCGCACCAAAGGCTACAACACCGACCGGCGCGGTTTCCGCCGCAGCTTTGAAGAGGGGCTCGGCCGGGCGAGCGCGGAGGCCGCGACCGTGGTGCTGGTTGGCGCCGGCGGCGCCGGGCGCGCGGTCGCCTTCGCGCTGATGGATCTCGGCGTGACGACAGTGGTCGTGCATGACCGCGACGCCACGCAGGCGGCGACCTTAATGGCCGATCTCACCACGCATTACGGCGCGGCCCGCTGCCGGCTCGCCGATAATCTCGAGCGCGACATCGCCGAGGCCGACGGCGTCGTCAACGCAACGCCGGTCGGCATGCTGGGCTTTCCCGGCAATCCGGTGCCGGTTGAAGCGCTACACGGCGAGCATTGGGCCGCCGATGTCATCTACACGCCGATCGAGACGGCCTTCATCAAGGCCGCGGCGGCCAAGGGTGCGCGGGTCTTGACCGGCGGCGGCATGTGCGTGCATCAGGCGGCGGAGACGTTCCGCCTGTTTGTCGGAATCGAGCCCGATGTTAAACACATGCATCGCACTTTTGCCGAGGCGCTCGCTGCACGCGATGCCGCGTTGGCCGAGCGCGTCTAATCGCGCGAACCGGTTCCTGTGAACGCCGATCTCCCAAAGCCCGTTCGCCTGTCGTTGGCGCATTTGACGGTCATCGACGCCGATCCGTTGCAGTTGATCGATGCCGCGCAAGCCGGCGGGTTCGCGACAATCGGTCTGCGCATCGTTCCGCCGCTGCCCACCGACAATATCGTTCCGGTCGCCGGTCGAAAAACGCTGATCCGCGATATCATGGATCGTCTCGACGCGACCGGCGTGCGTGTCCACGACATCGAAGCGGTTTGGCTGATGCCGCCCACGAATGTGCAGTCGCTTCGTGCGGCGTTGGAAACCGGAGCCCGGCTTGGCGCCAAACATGTTCTGGCCGTCGGCAACGACCCGGATCCCGCCCGCCTCACGGACAATTTCGCCGCGCTGTGCGATAGCGCCAACGCGGTCGGTCTCGGCGTCGCGCTGGAACCCATTTCCTACGTAACACTGAAAACCTTGCGCCAGGCGCTCGATATGCTCGACCGCGTGCGCAAGCCGAACGCGCGTTTGCTCATCGACGCGTTGCATTTCTTTCGTTCGGATGCGCGCCCCGGCGATCTCGCCGGCATCGATCCCTCGCTGTTTCCTTATATCCATCTGTGCGACGCGCCGGCCGCCGCGCCCGAAAACTTGAAAGCCGAAGCGCGCGGCGATCGCTTCTACCCGGGCGAGGGCGAGCTGGCGCTCGGCGAACTCTTGCGCGCGCTTCCCGCCGGGGTCCCCATCGGCGTCGAAGCGCCGTGCGCCCGCTACGCCGGCCTTCCCATCCTCGAACGCGCGCGCATCTGCGGCGCCGCGACGCGGGCGCTGTTGCGCGGCGTTTTCGCATCGCGCGCCTCGTGAATTCGCCGCGGCCGGCCGCCCAGCGGTATTCGTTGAGGGATAAAATCGATGACAGAAGCGCCGATCGTTGCTACGGTTACGTCCGTTCATATAGGCGATTTCCCGATATCCAGCAGGCATCATACTTTGCCAACACGGCCGGCGCGAAAGTCGACGAAGGATCGTCCGCGGCGCGATGCGGAACGCACCAAGGCTTTGATTCTGGCCGCGGCCGGAGCGGAATTTTCCGCGCGCGGTTTCTCCAACGCGTTTGTCGACACCATCGCCGCGCGCACGCACGTCACCAAACGAATGATCTACTATTATTTCGGCAGCAAGCGCGATCTCTACATCGCCGTGCTGAAGAACGAATACAAGAACATCCGCGAAGCCGAACAGGGTCTCGATCTCGATCATCTGCCGCCGGTCGAGGCGCTCCAGCAATACACCGAATTTGCCTTGAATTATTACCGCGACAACGAGCAGTTCGTGCACCTGGTCAATCTCGAAAACGTCATGAAGGGAAAACATCTCACCTCGTCAAAATCCTTTCAGTCGCTCAATCAGCCGATCGTCGAGACGCTGCAGCGGATTTTGCAGCGCGGCGTCGCGCAAGGCATATTTCGCGACAGCATCGATCCGATCGACCTGCATTTGACGATCTCGGCGCTCGGCTTCTTCTACATCAGCAACCGCTACACATTCGGCGCGGTTTTTTCCTACGACATGACGTCGAGCAAGGCATTCGAGCGGCGCAAACACGTCATCGTCGATCTGATCCTGCGTTACGTCAGCCGCTGACCCGCGGTCGGTGCTTGGATTGACAAGTAACTCACGATGGAGTTAGTCACCCAACCGCGCAAACCGCCCGATCGTTCGTGCCGCGCGCGCTTGAACTCCGCCAGCGGGCCATGACGGGCGGCGCTTCGGCATCGAACAGGAAGCTTGCAATGTCTGGAACACCGCAAGAAATCGACGTATTGGTGAGCGAGGTCGGCCCGCGCGACGGGTTGCAAAGCCTCAAGCGCACGATGCCGACCGAGGCGAAGAACCGCTGGATCGACGCCTTGGCGCGCGCCGGCTTGCGCGAGATCGAAGTCGGCTCGTTCGTTTCGCCGAAGGTATTGCCGCAGATGGCGGACGCGGCGGCAGTCGTTGCCCACGCACTGACCATCCCCGGCCTGCGCGTCGCCGTGTTGGTCCCGAACCTCAAATACGCGCGGCTCGCCTGCGAAGCCGGTGCGCATATGATCACCATCCCGGTGTCGGTCAGCGAGCCGCATTTGCTGAGCAACATCCGCATGACCCACCCGCAGATCATCGCCGAGGTGAAGGCGATCGTGGAAATGCGCAACGCCAGCTACCCCAACATCAAGGTCGAGACCGGCCTGTCGACCGCGTTCGGCTGCACCATCCAAGGCGTGGTGCCCGAGGCCGACACGGTGCGCATGGCCGTCACCATGGCCAATGCCGGCGTCGACTCCGTGAACTTGTCGGACACGGTCGGCTACGCCAACCCGGCGCAAATCAAGCGCCTGTTCACGAAAGTGCGTGCCGAGATCGGCGACCGCATGGGCGGCGCGCATTTGCACAACACGCGCGGCCAGGGCCTGGCCAACGTGGTCGCGGCGCTCGACGTCGGCGTGCGCACTTTCGATTCCTCGCAAGCCGGTCTCGGCGGTTGCCCCTACGCGCCGGGTGCCAGCGGCAATATCGTCACCGAGGACTTGGTGTTCCTGCTGGAATCGATGGGCCTGCGCACCGGCATCGATATCGATGCGCTGGTCGCCGCGCGCGCCATTCTCGCGGCGGCGCTGCCGGGCGAGCCGTTGTACGGATTTATCTCCGACGCCGGCCTGCCGAAAGGCTTCGCGCCGGCGCAGCGAAAGGTGGCATGACAAACAAGCTCCCGCTTCAGGGCATTCGGGTCGTCGAGTTTTCGCACATGGTCATGGGCCCGACCTGCGGGCTCATTCTCGCGGATCTCGGCGCCGACGTGATCAAAGTCGAGCCGGCCAAGGGCGGAGACAATACGCGCAAGCTACCGGGATCGGGCGCCGGCTTCTTCATCAGCTTCAACCGCAACAAGCGCAGCCTCGCGCTCGACGTGAAATCGCCGCGCGGGCTTGCCGTGGCGAAGAAGCTCATCGCGCGCTGCGATGTGCTGATCGAGAATTTCCGCCCCGGCGGCATGGAGGCCATCGGCCTCGGCTACGAAGCGGTGAAGCCGCTCAATCCACGGCTGATCTATTGCTCGCTCAAGGGATTCCTCTCCGGCCCTTACGAAAATCGCGCGGCGCTCGACGAGGTCGTGCAGATGATGGGTGGCCTCGCTTACATGACCGGGCCGCCCGGCCGGCCGCTGCGCGCGGGCGCGCCGGTCAACGACATGATGGGCGGCATGTTCGCCGTCATCGGCATCCTGGCGGCGCTGCGCCAGCGCGATGAGAGCGGCGGGGCGCAGCAGATCAAAAGCTCGCTGTTCGAGAACACCGCGTTCCTCGTCTCCACGTCGATGGCGCAATACGCGATCACCGGCAAGCCGGCGGCGCCGATGCCGGCGCGTATTTCCGCCTGGGCGGTGTATGACGTGTTCGATACCGCCGACGACCTGCAGATTTTCGTCGGCGTCGTGACCGACACGCAGTGGCGCATCTTTTGCGAGCTGTTCGCGCTGTCGGATCTGGCGGCGGATGCCTCGCTGCAAACCAATGCGCAACGGGTGGCCGCACGCGAGCGCCTGCTGCCGCGATTACGCGCACTGTTCAAGGGGCTCACCCGGGCGCAAGCGGCAGCGGCTTGCGAAAAAGCGAATTTGCCGTTCGCGCCGATCACCCGGCCGGACGAGTTGTTCGGCGACCCGCAGCTCAACGCGCCCGGCGCCATGGTGGAAGTGAGCCTGCCCGGCGGCGGCACGACTTTGCTCCCGGCGCTGCCGCTCGAATTCGGCGGCGAGCGTTTCGGGCGGCGGCTCGATATCCCAAAGGCGGGTGAGCACAGTGCGGAGATCGCCGCGGAAATCGGGCTCGACCGGGGGGAGATCGATGCGCTGCGCCGCGACGGCATTATCGGAAAAAGCGGGGACTAGCCGAGGGCCCGCCGCCAGCGCTCTCTTGACAAGTAACTCACCGGAGAGTTAATTAGGTCAAAATCACAATAACACGGTGGGGAAGTGTGGGGCCGGCTGTTCCGGTCACGGGCGCCGCGCCCGGATTTAAGGCGGAACGATCAAGGTATTTGCCGTGGTTCAACATTACGCAAGTCCAGTCGGAGCGCCCGCGCATGGCCGAGCGGCAGGCTCGCGCCCGCGGGAACGCGGCATGGATGGGTTGCGTCACGCGCATAGGATACCGAATTCGAATTGAAAGCGGACAAGCGGACCCCCGAAGCGGGGGCTTCCGACCAGAGGAGCACGAGTTATGGCGAGAGAAATTAGCCCGGAGGAAAAACAGCTGGCAGCCGATCTGCTGGCCAAGGCGCGCAAAGCGATGGCCGCGATCAAGGATTACGACCAGGCCAAGATCGACCGCCTGTGCCAGGCGGTCGGCTGGGCTACCGGCAACGAAAAAACATTCCTGCGCATTGCGCAGATGGGCGTCGACGAAAGTGGCATCGGCGATCGCGCCGGCCGCGCCGCCAAGCGCTTCAAGATCCAAGGCGTACTGCGCGACGCGCTGCGCCAAAAGAGCGTGGGCGTCATCGAAGTCGACGAGGCCAAGGGCCTGGTCAAATACGGCAAGCCGGCCGGCGTGATCGCTTCGCTGGTGCCGACAACCAATCCGGAACTCACCCCGCCGGTGACCGGCATCTACGCGCTCAAAGCCAAGGATGCCGTGATCTTCTGCCCGCATCCGCGCAGCAAGAAGACGACCTTCGAGATGGTCGAAGTGATGCGCAAGACGCTGAAGAAGCTCGGCGCGCCGGAGGACATTTTCCAGTGCGTCGAGAAGCCGAGCATTCCGCTCACCACCGAGCTCATGCAGATTTGCGATCTCACGATGGCGACCGGCGGCAAGGACATGGTGCGCGCGGCCTATAGCTCCGGACACCCTGCGTTTGGCGTCGGCGCCGGCAATTCCACCATCGTCGTCGACGACACCGCCAACGTTGCGGAAGCCGCGCAGTTCACGCGCGTCAGTAAGACGTCCGATTTCGGTTCGGGCTGTTCCGCCGACGGCAACATGCTGGTCGACGCCAAGCTCTATGACGCGATGATCGAGCAGTTGCAGAAAGAGGGCGGCTATCTCTGCAACGACAAGGAAAAGGCGCTGCTGGAAAAGGTGCTCTGGGACGAGCGCGGCCACCGCCGCGGCGACACCGTCGCCATTTCGGCGCAGCGCATCGCCGAACTCGCCGGCTTCAAGATTCCCGACGACCGCAAGTTCCTCTTCGTGCGCCAGCAGGAAATCGGCCCGCAGTACAAATTCTCCTCGGAGAAGCTTTGCGTCGTGCTGGCGGTGTTCAAGTTCGATAACTTCAAGCAGGCGCTCAAGATGGTCGAAGGCATCTATGAGGTCGGCGGCAAAGGGCATTCCTGCGGCATCTACTCTTTCAACGACGAGCACATCGATGCGCTTGCCCGCACCGCACCGGTCAGCCGCATGATGGTGCGGCAGCCGCAATCCAAGGCCAACGCCGGCGCCTTCAACAACGGCATGCCGATGACCTCGAGCCTCGGTTGCGGCGTGTGGGGCGGCAATATCACCAACGAGAACATCAGCCTCAAGCACTACATGAACACGACCTGGGTCAGCCGCCCGATCGCCGAGGATCGCCCGCCGGAAAAGGAACTGTTCGGCGAATTTTACAATACCGAAACGCTGTAGGCCCGGGCTATGCTGGACAAGACCAAACACCGCGAGGGTAAAATGCGCGATCTCGTTTCCCATCAGTTGATCCGCTACCTCGAGGGCCGCGGCATCACGCATATCTTCGGCTTGTGCGGGCACACCAACATCGCCGTGCTCTCGGCGATGGCCAACAGCAAGATCCACTTCGTCAGCGTGCGGCATGAGCAGATCGCCGCGCATGCCGCCGACGCCTATGCGCGGGTGACCGGAAGAGCGTCCGTCCTGCTCACCCATCTCGGTCCGGGCATGACCAACGCCGCGACCGGCGTCGCCAACGCGGGGCTCGACTGCACGCCCATGGTGGTGATCGCCGGCGATATTCCGACGCATTATTACGGCAAGCATCCGCACCAGGAAGTCAATCTGCACGGCGACGCCGCGCAATACGAAATCTACAAGCCGTTCGTGAAACGCGCCTGGCGCGTGGAAAGCCCCGAGCTGTTCCCCGAAATCATCGAAAAGGCGTTCCAGTTGGCCGAAAGCGGTCAGCCCGGCCCGGTGCTGGTCGACGTGCCGATGGATATTTTCTCCAAGGAGGTCGACGTCGAGCGCTTCGATCGCCTGCGCCACAATACCAAGACCCTGGCGAAGCCCGATCTCGACGTCGACGTCGCCCGGCGAATCGTGCGCGCGCTCGGCGAAGCCAAGAGCCCGGTCCTCTATGTCGGCGGCGGCGTCGTGCTGGCGCAAGCCGCGAACGAGCTGCGCGAATTCGTCGACCACATGGGAATCCCGGTGGCGCACAGCCTGATGGGCAAGGGCGCGCTGCCCGACGATCACCCGCTGGTGCTCGGCATGACCGGCTTCTGGGGCACCAAATTCATCAACGACAAATGCCTGGGCGCCGATTGGATGCTCGGCCTCGGCACGCGCTTCAAGGAAGCCGACAGCAGCTCCTGGGAGCCGCAATACACATTCTCATTCCCGCCGACCAAGCTCATCCATATCGACATCGAGCCGAGTGAAATCGGCCGTAACTTCCCGACCGAAATCGGCGCGGTGGCCGATCTCAAGCAGGCACTCAAGACGCTCAACCGCGTCGCCAAGGAGATTTATCCGAAAGCCCGCCGCAACGAGGCGCTGGAACGCGAAATCGCCAAGGTCCGTGCCGAGTTCAAGAAAAGCAACAAGGCGATGGAAGAGAGCAACGACTTCCCCATGATGCCGGAGCGCATTCTGGCGGAAGTGCGCGCGGTGTTGCCGCGCGATGCCATCATCACCACCGACGTCGGCTGGAACAAGAACGGCGTCGGCCAGCAATTCCCGATCTATACGCCGGGCAGCGTGCTCACCCCGGGCGGCTACGCCACCATGGGCTTCGGTCCCCCGGCGGCGCTCGGCGCCAAGATCGCGGCGCCCGACAAGGTGGTCATCTCGCTGGTCGGCGACGGCGGCTTCGGCCAGAACCCGTCGGTGCTGGCGACCGCGGCGGACGAAAATCTGGCGGTGATCTGGGTGGTGATGAACAACAACGCCTTCGGCACCATCGCCGGCCTGCAGAAAGCCCATTTCGGCATGACGCACGGCACCACGTTCCCCAATACCGGAGCGGAATTCCGGCCGGACTACGCGGCGATTGCGCGCGGCTACGGCATTGACGGCGTGCGCATCAAGAGCGCCGCGGAATTCAAGCCGGCGCTGGAAAAGGCGATCAAATCGGGCAAGCCCTGCCTGATCGACGTCGCCATGCGCAACAACCCGACGCCGACCGCCGGCCACTGGAATATTCTCGACATCTATTCGCCGGGCAAGAAAGTCTCGCACGTCAGCACCGACTGAGGCCGGGCTGCCGTTCGCCGAAGACGGAATTTTCGTTCAGACAGCTAGGCTGACTTCAGCCGCGGCGGTGCATTGCGCACCGGCGCGGTGCTTTGCTTGGCCGGGCCGTCGAGTTCGCTTTGCGCGACGCGAATGGCCAGCCGCGCCACTTCCTCGGGGCCGACGGCTTTGGTCAGCGCGATGCGCGGGATTTCCAGCGCATAGGGAATATCCTGCGGCATGCAGCCGAGAATGCTGCGGATGTCGATGCCGCCTTCGCCGGGGAACAGCCGTTCGTCGCGCGCGGTATGGATGATGCCGGGCAGCGTCGGCGGCACTTCCTTTACCGCATCGCAGACGTGAACGAAGCGGAACCATTCGCGCGGCAGGCTCGCGAGTTCCGTGAGCGAGGAATTCGAGCGGGCGAAGTGCAGCATGTCGACGAGAAGCGCGGCGTTGCTCCGCTCGACGGCGCGCAGCACCCGCACCGCGCTCGACAGGTTGCCCGTCTCGGTCCAATGGGGAAATTCGAGGCTGACGTAGATGCCCAGCGGCTTGGCGAGATCGCAAAGCCGCGCAAAACGTTCCGTCGCGCGTTTGCGGTCGGGATCGGGCAACTGGGCGATGAGGTTTTTGGCGCCGAGTTCGGCGGCCGCCTCGAGGACCGGGATGAAGCTTTCGGCGTCGAGCGAGGGGTCCATGCGGAAAAGCTCGACGTCGTTGACGGCGACGCCAGTCGCGGCAAGCCGCGCCTTGGTTTCCCGCATCATCGGCTTGTCGTGCACGAGATCGTAGAGCACCTCGTCGGGGGTCACCCGCGTCAGCCTTAAGCCGACGTAGCGATAGCCGGCGCGCGCCGCCGCCTCGACGACTTGCGGCGGCGTCAGCGACAGGACGGTGAGATGAGCGAGCGAATAGTCGTGTCTCATGTCACGGCTCTCCTTTGGCGACCCGCGATTCATGCTTTGCCATTAATTAACTCTCCAGTGAGTTACTTGTCAAGCGCGCGCGGTCCGGACCGGATGGCAAATCACAGCCTATTTTGTGCCTTTGCCGTCAGGCGCCGCTCGACGCGCCGGCCGCCGCGGCGAGCAGCGAATCGATTGCCGCGCGGCCGCGCTTGGCGCGTTCGGCCGCCGGCAGCGTTTTTGCCAGTTCATTGGTCGGGCATTCGAGACTCAAGGGGATGCCCGGCGGGAGTGCCCGCAGCATGCCGGCGAGATCGAGATTGCCCTCGCCGGGAAAGGCGCGCTCGTTGCGCGCCTGGAAGATCATCGTCTCGAAATCCGCCGGTCGAGGGCCGCGCGCGTCGCAGATCTGCGCGTAGGCGATAAGCGCCGGCGGCAGCGCCGCGATCTCGGCGGCCGAGCCGCCCGAGCGGTCGACGTGGATGGTATCGACCAGCACGCGGCCGTTCGGCCGGTTGACGCTGCGAACGATGCGCGCGGCTTGCGTGAGCGTGCGCACGCCCGTCCACGGCGTCGCTTCGAGATTGACGGTGAGCCCATAAGCGCGTCCGAGATCGCACAGCCCGGCGAACAACTCGGCGAGCACGGCCTCATCCGGCTCATCGCCATTGACCACGAGATGCGTGGCGCCAAGTTTCGCCGCCGTGGCGAAGACCGGCTCGAGGCCCGGAATATCCATGCCTTTGCGCAGCCGGAAAACGCCGGCGTCAAGAACCTTCACGCCGGTATCGGCCATGCGGGAGAGCGTCTCGCGCAACATCGGCGTATCGCCAATCATCGGATGCTGCTTTTCACCCGGCGCCGCCGGCTGCAGACGTACGCCGACATGGCTGAAGCCGGCGAACGCCGCCGCGCCGACCAGCTCGGGCGGCGTCAGTTCGAAAACGGTGAGATGGTCGAGCGAGATAATGCGCATTTCGGGCCTGGTCATAGCCGGTGCGCAAGCGCCGCCGCCTCGTGGATGGCATCGAGCGCGTTGCGCGGATGCAGGCAGTCGCCGACGAGATGGATCGCAGTGCCGTTCGCCCGCTCATAGAGCGCGTCGGCAAGCGCGTTGACCGGCACCAGCATTCGCGTCGGGATGACGAGATCGATGCCGTCGATCTCCCATTGCTTTTTGCCGTCGCACAGCACGGCCGAATGTTCTTTCAATTCCTCGACGGTGACGCGGGTGTGCACCGTTACATTCGGCCGGCTCGCCAAGCCTTCGATTTGGAAGCGCCGCGAACGGCTGGCTATATCCGTCACCAGCTCGCGGCCCGGCTCCACCAGCACGATCTCGACGCCCTTGTCGGCGAGCGCGCGGGCAACGCCGACGCCGCGAATGCCGCCGCCGATCACCAGCGCGCGGCCGCTCGCGCCTTTCGGCCGGCGCAAAACCTCATAGGCGTCGACCATCGGGCAGTTCATGACGCCCGGAATTAGCGGCAGGCCGGGCACGGCGCCGGTCGCCACGATGACGATGTCCGGTTTCTCGCCCATGACCAGCGCGGCATCGGCTTGCACGCTGAACTCGAGGCGAACGCCGGCTTTGGCCGCCGAGTTGGCGAGCCACGGGATATGTCCGGCCATTTCCTCGCGGCCGGGCACGTGGCGGTTCAACAATAATTGGCCGCCCGGTTCGCTGTCCTTCTCGAACAGCGTCACTCGGTGCCCGCGCAGCGCCAACACGCGCGCGGCTTCGAGGCCCGCGGGCCCCGCGCCGACAACGACGATGCGTTTGTCCTGCGCCGCCGGACGGATCGTGTAGTCGCGCTCGCGCCCGGTCACGGTGTTGACCAGGCAGACGATCGGCAGACCGCGCGCGTGCATGTCGCTGCAGCCCTGATTGCAGGCAATGCAGGTGCAGATTTCATCGAGCCGCCCGTCGCGCGCCTTGTTGGGAAATTCGGGGTCGGCATGCATCGCCCGGCCCAGCGTGACGAAGTCGGAGGTGCCGGATTCGAGCATATGTTCCGCCACGCTTGCGTCCGTGATGCGCCCGGCGACGCTCACCGGAATGCGCAACGTCGCACGAATGGCTTTGGCGAGCGGGGCGAGGACGCCCTGCGGCATTTCCATCGGCTGGGTGATCCACCAATTCGTCTCGTACATGCCCGCCGAAACGTCGATGAGGTCGACGCCGGCGGCTTCGAGCTGCGGCGCGACGGCGCAAACGTCCGCCAAGACGGTTCCGTTCGTCTGATGTTCGTCGGCGGTGATGCGGTAGAGCACGGGGACGCCGGGCCCGACGGTCTTGCGAATGGCGGCGATGACCGCGAGCGGAAAGCGAATGCGGCTTTGCAGGTCGCCGCCGAATTCGTCGTCGCGATGATTGCAAAAGGGCGAGAGGAACTGGCTGAGCAGATAACCGTGCGCGCCGTGGATGCCGATGAAATCGCAGCCGGCCTCGATGGCGCGCCTGGCGGCTGCGGCGAAATGCTCGATCAGTTCATCGATCTCCAGGCGGTCGAGCGCGACCGGCGACGCGCCGCCCGCACCGACATAAGGAACAACGGACGGCGCGCGCGATTGCAGTCCGCTGACCACGGGATCGACCACGCGCCCGCCGAAATTCAATTCGGGACCGATGCGCGCGCCATGCCGCTGGACCGCGGTCACCATGCGCTTGAAATCGGGGATCAGATCGTCGTCGTGCAGACCCATCTGATACTCGCGGCCCTTGCCGCGCGGATCGACATAGGTCGCTTCGGTGTAGAGCAGGCCGGCGCCGCCGCGCGCGCGCGCTTCGAGGTAGTCGATGTAGCGCTGCGTGACGCGGCCTTCCGCCGTGCAATAATTCCGCTCCATCGGCGAGCCGATGATGCGGTTACGCACGTCCATCGAACCGATTTTGCCGGGCGTGAATAGACGCGGAAAACTCATGGGTGCTCCGTCTGCTTCAGCAATGAATGTTTCGGTGCGCAATGTAAATATGCCCCGGCGCGGGACCGATTCAACCGGCGCGCGTAGCAAAAGCCACAGCCGAACTCATCTCGCATCGTCGCATGCGCGGCTCACCACTGCACAACGATGCGGCACGCGCAGGCGGAGGCGTGCGCTGGCGCCGGCCTCGCGTGAAAAATAACATCATGTTACTGTTCGTGGAGGTCTTGGTCATTGACGCAATGCAACGCCGTCTGCATGGTCCAAGATGCGCATTTCCGCCTACGCGGCGGACGGATGCAATGCAACAGAGCCCGGGCGATAATCGGGCCACGATGGAAACAACAAGGAGGGAGAGTCCTATGACTCGTTCAGCGTTATTCGTCGCGGCGGTTGCGGCTGGCCTCGGTTTAGCCAGCCCGAGCATCGCGCAAAATACCGTCTACATGCCGATCGTCGTCGAATTGTCGGGCGGGGGTGCCGTGTCGGGCACAAATTACCGCGACGGTTTGTTGATGGCGATCGATGAAGTCAACGCCAAGGGTGGCATTCTTGGCCGCAAGATTGACGCGCCGGTTAGCGACACCCAGAGCGATGCGAGCGTTTCGCGCGCGCAAATTCAGAAGGTGCTCGACAACAAGCCCTATGTCATCTTTGGCCCCGTCTATTCCGGTTCGGTGCTGGTCGACATGCAGCTCACGCAAGCTGCGCAAATTCCGGAAATCGTCGGCGGCGAAGCAGCTGGGATCACCGAGAAGGGGGACCCCTATGTGTTCCGCACCTCGTTCGGCCAACAGTTCAGCATGCCAAGAATCGGCAAATATCTCCGTGACACCGTCAAGGCGAAAACCGTCGCCGCGCTGTGGGTGAACGACGCTTTCGGCAAGGGCGGGCGCGATAGTTTCGTCAAGGAAATGGCCGCGCGTAATATTAAAGTCGCTGCCGATATTCCCAGCGAAGCCGGGCAGGCCGACTTCTCGGCCGACGTCGTCAAGCTCAAGGCCGCCAATGCGGACGTGGTCTTTGTCTATCTCCACGAAGAAGAGAGTGCCCGCTTCCTGAGGGAATACCGGAAGCAAGGCGTGAAGACTCCGCTGATTGGTGTCGACACCTTGCTCGGGCAGAAAGTGATCGAACTCGCCGGCGGCGCCGCCGACGGTGTGCGTGGCTTTGTCGGCCTCACAATCGATGCGCCCGTCGCGTCGGTGGAGGCGTTCGCCGCCAAGTTCAAGAAGCGCTACAACTATCTATGCGATCACAACGGCCTCAAAGGCTACATGGCGGTCTATTTCGTCAAATACGTGACCGAGAAGATGGGCAAGTTCGACAGCAAGGACTTTCCCCAGACCGCGCACGGTTTGACGATCACGCCGAAACAAGAGCCCGGCATCCTGATGGAAGCGACATGGGATAAGAATGGCGATATCGACCGTGAAAGCTTCATCGGCGAGGTGGTGAAAGGTAAGCAGAAAATCACCCAGGTTCTGCCTAAGCTCGGTCAATAACGATTGTGGTTCTTGGTTCTTCCGCCCGGCAGGTAATGCCGGGCGGAAGTCAAGCGAGAGTCTCTAGTGGCTTCCTTCATTCAACTGTTGGTATCCGGAATTGCGACCGGGGCGATCTACGCTCTTATCGCCGTCGGCTTTACGTTGTTGTGGCAGACGTCGCAGACGATCAATTTCGCCCAGGGCGAATTCGTCATGCTGCCGGCCTTCTTCGTCCTGGCAGCGATGAACCTCGGCGCGCCGTTCTGGCTTTCGATCTTGATCGGTATTGCGCTGTCGGTCTTGATTCTCGGGCTGCTGTTCAAGTTCGTCATTGTCGATCCCATGCTCAAGCACGGCGTGCTGCCATTGGTGATATCGACCATCGCGCTGTCGCTGTTCATGAAGGAAAGCGTGAAGGATTTCTACAGCTCGCAGGCGCAGCCGTTTCCCCCCTTGGTGGAGCCGAGCGACCTGCACGTATTTGGCGCGGTGATCTCGACGCAAAGCTTGGCCGTGCTAGCGGTCGCCGTCGTCACCGTCGTGGCGTTGCATCTTTTGCTTCACCAAACGCGGGTTGGCCGGATGATGCAGGCGACGGCGCAGAATCCGGCGCTGGCGCGTATCCTGGGGATTCCGGTACGGCGTATGGTGCTCTATGCCTTCCTGATCAATGGCGGGTTGGTCGCCATCGCTTCGCTGCTGATCAGCCCGATCTATCTGGCGAAATTCACCAACGGTGAGGTGCTCGGCATTGCGGCGTTCCTGGCCGCGATTATCGGCGGGTTTAACCAGGTGCGCGGCGCCATTCTCGGCGGATTTATTATTGGCATTCTCGACAATCTGTCGGCAGCCTACATCTCGGCGCAATATCGCGGCGCGTTCCCGCTCATCATCCTCATCGTGGTGATTCTGTTCCGACCGCAGGGGCTCCTCGGCCGCGTCGAGGAGCGGACTGTATGAGCCGCCTCGCCGCGTTTGCCGTCGCGGTTGTTGCCGTGTTCGCGGTCGTCGTGCCGTTTATTCTCAAGCCGTACGGTATCTACCTCATTTCGCTGTGGGCAGTGCTGACCATTGCCGCGATCGGCCTCAATCTTACGCTCGGTTATGCCGGACAGATTTCTTTGGCGCAGGGCGCCTTCGTCGGTATCGGCGCTTATACCGTCGCGCTGCTCACGCAAGCCGGTTGCCCCTATGCGATCGCTTTCGTGGCGGCTGGCTTGCTGTGCTTTAGCGTCGGCTGGGTGCTCGGTTATCCAGCTTTGCGTGTTCAGCATCACTATCTTGCCTTCGTCACCCTTGCCTTCACCACGTTGGTGTTCCTCGTGCTGCGTAACGAGGAATGGCTGACCGGCGGCACATATGGCCTCAACGGCATCGCGCGTCCGACGCTGCTCGGCTGGTCGACACAAAAAGCGACCGATTACTACTTCTTCTGCCTTGGCATGCTTTGCATTTTGTCGCTGGCGACCTGGTGGATGCTGCGCTCGCCCTGGGGCCGCGCCTTCGTGGCGCTGCGGGAAAACCCGATCCGCGCGCTCTCACTTGGGCTCGACACGCGGCGCTACACGCTGATGGCCTTCGCCATCGGCTCGAGCCTTGGCGGGCTGTGCGGCGCGATCTATGCCCCTTTGGTGCAGTATATTGAGCCGGACTCCTTCACGCTCACGTTGTCGCTCAATTTGCTGCTGATGGTGATCGTCGGCGGCAGCGGATATTTCTTCGGGCCATTTGTCGGCGCGCTGGTCGCCGTGTTGCTGCCGGAATGGATGCGCGTCATGCAAGCCTATTACCTGATGGTGTACGCGACGTTGGTCATGGTATTGATGGCATTTTGCCCGACCGGCGTGCTCGGTTTGCTGGAGCGCACGACCAAACTGTTGACGACGAAGCGCCAGCTGGCGGCGCCGGTCTTGGATCCGGAAAGGCCCGGCCCATGACCGCGGTTCTGGAAGTCTCCAACCTGCGTAAGGCATTCGGCGGCATCACCGCGGTCGAGGGCGTATCATTCGAGGTGCATGACGGCGAAATCCTCGGCATCATCGGGCCAAACGGTTCGGGCAAATCTACGCTGTTCAATTGCGTGCTCGGCCAGTTGACGCCGACCGCCGGCGAGATACGCATCGACGGCAGGCTGACCACCGGCATGCGCCCCTGCGATATCAACCGCCTGGGCGTCAGCCGAACTTTTCAATTGCTCCAGGTGTTTCCGCAGCTTTCGGTGCGCGACAACCTCATCCTCGCCGGCCAGGAACACGAAGGCTCGATGTATTCGCGCCTCTTCGGCCCGGCCGACGCGGGGCTAGGTGCTGCGGCCGACCAGATGATCGAATTCTTCCGCCTGTCGCATCTTGCCGGCGAGCAGGCCGGCTCCCTGAGCTACGGCCAGCAGAAGCTGCTCGACGCCGCCATGGCGTTCATGGCCGGCCCGCGCCTGGTGCTGCTCGACGAGCCGGCCGGCGGCGTCAACTTGACCATGCTCGGCCATTTGCGCGAGCGGCTGCAGGCCTATCATTCCGAACGCAAGGCGACCTTCGTCGTCATCGAGCACCAGATGGAATTCGTCATGGCGCTGTGCACGCGCGTGCTGGTGCTGGCGGAAGGCCGCATCATCGCCGCGGGCGCGCCGGAAGAAATTCGCCGCGATCCGCTCGTGATCGAAGCCTATCTTGGCCATTGAACGGTCCACGTCATGAGCGCGAGCGAACCGATCCTTGTGCTTGATGGCGTCTATGCCGGCTACGGCAAGATGACCATCCTCAACGGCACCTCGGCGCGCGTGCGCCGCGGCGCCATCACCACGGTGATCGGACCGAACGGCGCCGGCAAGTCGACTTTGTTCAAGACCATCTTCGGCATGTTGTCGGTGCGCAGCGGCAAGATCACGCTCGACGGCCGCGACACCACGAATTTCTCGCCGCGCGATATACTCGACGCCGGCGTCGCCTACGTGCCGCAAGGCCGCAACATTTTTCCCGAGCTGAGCGTGCGGCACAATCTGGAGCTTGGCGGCGTCGCGCTCGCCGACCAGGCGAGCCTGCCGGGCCGCATGGACGCGATCATGCAGCGGTTTCCGATGCTCGGGGAAAAGGCCAAAGCGCAAGCCTCGACCCTGTCGGGCGGCCAGCAGAAAATGCTGGAGGTGGCGCGCGGCCTGCTGCTCGATCCCAAGCTGTTCCTGATCGACGAGCCGTCGATCGGTCTGTCGCCAATCATGGTGCAGGAAGTGTTCGCCATCCTCAAGGACCTGCGCGACAAGGGCGTCACCATCCTGCTCATCGAGCAGAACGCCAAGCAGGCGTTGCAGATTTCCGACTACGGATTGGTGCTGGAGCAAGGGCAGACGCGCATCGAGGACACCGCGCCGAAAATTCTCGCCGACACCCGCATCGCGCAATTGTTTCTTGGCGGCGGTTTGGCGCCGGCGGCGGAAGTGTCATGAGCGACCGCCGGTGCCTTGTCGGCCCGATAGGCGCCAACGTCATCAAGGCCGCGGCGGCCAAATGCGCGCAGGTCTCGGGTGCGCGGGCCTTGACCGGGGGCGGTATGTGCGTACATCAGGCGGCCGAGGCGTTCCGCCTGTTTGTCGGAATTGAGCCCGATGTTAAACACATGCAACGCACCGTTGCCCGCGCGCTCGCCGCGCGCGACGCCGTGACGGCCGCAACGGCTTAAGTTCGCTTGAGAAACCGAGGACTGGACCCATGAAAACGTCGATCGCCACGGTCTGTCTGAGCGGAGACCTGAGCGAAAAACTGCAAGCGATCGCCGCCGCCGGGTTCCGCGGCGTGGAGCTTTTCGAAAGCGATCTGCTTTCCTTCAACGGCACGCCCGCCGAGGTGGCCAAGGAATTGGCCGATCTCGGCCTCAAGGTGACCTCCTTCCAGCCGTTCCGCGATTTCGAGGGCATGCCGGACAAGCAGCGCGCCCGCGCGCTCGAGCGTGCCGAGCGCAAGTTCGACGTGATGCAGGAGATCGGCTGCGACCTGTTGCTCGTTTGCAGCAACGTGTCGCCGGAATTGGCCGGCGGCATCGACCGCGCGGCTGAGGATTTTCGCCAGCTCGGCGAGCGCGCGGCCAAGCGCGGCCTGCGCGTCGGCTTCGAGGCACTGCCCTGGGGCAGCCACATCCGCGGCTACAACGACGCCTGGGAGGTGGTGCGGCGCGCCGATCATCCCGCCGTCGGCCTGGTGCTCGACAGTTTCGATTGCTACGCGCAAAAGAGCGACCTCAAGCCGCTGCGCGGCATCCCCGGCAAGCGCATCTTCCTGGTGCAGCTCGCCGACGCACCCTGGCTCAACATGGATATCCAGAATTGGAGCGGGCACTTCCGCTGCTTCCCCGGACAAGGCGAAATGCCGTTGCTTGAATTCGTCGAGACCGTGCTCGGCACCGGCTATGACGATGAATTCTCGCTCAAGATCTTCAACGACCAGTTTCGCGCCGGCTCGCCGCGCGCCATTGCCGTCGACGGCCAGCGCTCGCTCGTCTATCTGATGGATCAATTGCGCGGCAAACCGGCCGCCGCCAAGCTCGATATCCCGAAAATGCCGCCGCGCTCGCAATGCCTGGGCGTCGAATTCATCGAATTCGCCACCGACGATCACACCGCCGACGAGCTCGCCCATTTCATCTCCGGTCTCGGCTTCCAGCGCGTGGCGCAGCATAAATCGAAGGCGGTGACGCGCTGGAGCCAGGGCGCGATCAATCTGGTCATCAACAAGGAAAAAGAAGGCTTCGCCCATTCGCACTACATCACGCATGGGCCGTCTGTCTGCGCCATCGGGCTGAAGGTTGCGAGCGCCGCGGCGGCGCTCGATCGCGCCGAAAAACTGCACGACACGCCGTTCCGCCAGAAGGTCGGCCCGGGCGAGTTGCAAATCCCGGCGGTGCGCGGCATGGGCGGCAGCCTCTTGTATTTCCTCGACCAGACCAGCCCGCTCGCCAAGGTCTGGGACGTCGAGTTCGATCCGGTGAAGCCGACGGGAAAAACCGCCGAAGCCGGCCTCACCACGGTCGATCACATTTCGCAATCGACGCATTACGAAGACATGCTGTCGTGGCTGTTGTTCTACACGTCATTGCTCGACGTACAGAAAACGCCACAACTCGACATCAGCGAACCGGGCGGCATCGTGCGCAGTCAGGTGGTGGAGACCGGCGATGGCGCGCTGCGCATCGCGCTCAATGCCTCGCAGAACCCGCGCACGCAGTCGTCGCGCTTCTTGAACGAATATTTCGGCTCCGGCGTGCAGCACATTGCCTTCGACACCGACGATATTGTCGCCACCGCCGCCCGCATGCAGGCGAACGGCGTCGAGATGCTGCAAATTCCGGAAAACTATTATGACGATCTGGAGGCGCGCGCGGATCTGCCGCCCGAGCGGCTGCAGATTCTCAAGGACAACAATATTCTTTACGACAAGGACGCCGACGGCGAATACCTGCAAATCTATACGCGCAGTTTCAAGGACCTGTTCTTCCTCGAGATTGTCGAACGGCGCGGCTACAAGGGCTTCGGCGCGATCAACGCGCCGATCCGCCTCAGCGCGCAGTTCCGCTTAACGCGCGACGTCGCCGAAGCCGGCATCTGAGGCTCATGCAACGCTTGCGCATCGCCGTGGCCGGTGCCGGCGCCATCGGCCGCCAGCACATCGCGCGCGTCCAGCGCAGCGCCGAATGCGAACTCTCGGCGCTCGTCGATCCGGCGCCGGCCGCGGCCGAGATCGCGAGTAAAGCCGCGGTCCCGCTGTTTGCCACCTTGGCCGGCCTGTTCGCGCGCGCGCGGCCGGATGGCGTCATCCTCGCCACGCCCAACGCGCTGCATGTCGAGCAGGGGCTCGCCTGCGTCGCGGCCGGCGTTCCGGCGCTGATCGAAAAGCCGCTCGCCGATACGGCCGCGGCCGGTGAGCGGCTATGCGCGGCGGCCGAGCGCGCCGAGGTCCCGCTTCTGACCGGCCACCACCGCCAGCACAGCCCGATCATGGCCAAGGCGGTCGAGATCGTGCGCTCCGGCCGGCTCGGGCGCCTGGTTGCGGTCGCCGGCACCGCTCTGTTCTGCAAGCCGGATCGCTATTACGACGATGCGCCCTGGCGCCGGCAGCCGGGTGGCGGGCCGATCTTGATCAACTTGATCCACGAAATCGGCAATCTGCGCGCGCTGTGCGGCGAGATCGTCGCCGTGCAGGCTTTCGCCTCGCAAGCCGTGCGCGGCTTCCCGGTAGAAGACACCGCGGCAATCGGCCTGCGCTTCGCCAATGGTGCGCTCGGAACCTTTCTTCTGTCCGACACCGCCGCGTCGGCGCGCAGCTGGGAGCAGACCTCGCAGGAGGACAAGAGCTTCCCGACCTATCCGGACGAAGACTGCTACATCGTTGCCGGCACCGACGGCTCGCTGGCCATCCCGACCATGCGGCTGAAGACTTATGCCAATGCGGCCGAACGCTCATGGTGGAAGCCGTTCCAGGCCGAGACGCTCGCGCTGCAGCGCGCCGACCCGTTGGAGCGGCAACTCGCGAATTTCTGCGCGGTGATCCGCGGCGAGGCGGCCCCGGTGGTCAGCGCGCGCGACGGGCTGCAAAACGTGCGTGTCGTCGATGCCATCGCGCAGGCCGCGCGCAGCGGCGGCATCGTGTCATTGGTCTGAACCGGCCCCGATCATGCGTGCGACGGGCGGCCGGTTCAGCTTTCGCCGGGCCGCAGCATGGCGAAGACCTCTTTCACCGCGGCGTAATCGTGATAGCCGCAACGTGCCAGCGGCACCGCCCGGGCGGTATCGAACAGGCCGTCGGTGAGGTAGCGCTCGTCGATGTGCACACCGACCACCTGGCCCATGGTGAGGTAGTGATTGAGCTCGCGGCCGTCGAGGTCGCGCAGGTGCACCACGTCGAGCACCTTGCATTCCAACGCCGCCGGCGAGGCGGCCACGCGCAGCGGCCGCACCAGCCGGCACGGCGCGGTGGCGAGCTTGGCGAGTTCGAATTCGTCCACCTCCGCCGGCACCGTGGCGGACGACATGTTCATCCCCTCGGCGAGCGCGGCTGTGGCCAGATTGCAGACGAATTCGCCGGTCGCCATGGCGTTGCGGCAGCTGTCCTTCAAACTTTCGCTGGAGAAGGCGACCATCGGCGGCCTGGTGGAAATGGCGTTGAAGTAGCTGTAGGGCGCGAGATTGTTGCGGCCCTGTTTGTCCACCGTCGAGATCCAGCCGATCGGCCGCGGCGCGACGATGGCCTTGAACGGATCGTGAGGCAGCCCGTGGCCTGTTTTCGGTTCGTAGAACATGAAGGACGTATTCCATGGTTGGGAGGCGCCAACGCGCCGTCCGATCGGATGACGCGCGAATGCTTTAGGCCCAGCCGAGCGGATTGGGAAGGAAAAGCGAAAGCTGCGCTTTTTTATCGATCGGTTTTTTGCCGATATGGTCGGGCCGTTTATTGCAGCATCGTGCCGGCGATCGCCTTGAATTCCTCGTCGGAGCGGTCAAAGCATCGCGCGGCAGGCTTTGGCAATGACGATTTCTTCGTCGGTCGGCACCGCCAAGATCGCCACGCGGGCGTCGCGCTTGCCGATATTCGGGCCGCCTTGGCGATTGGCCGCCGCGTCGATTTCGAGGCCGAGCCAGGCCGCCTGGGCGCAGACCCGTGCGCGGATTTCCGGCGAATGCTCGCCGATGCCGGCGGTAAACACCACGCCGTCGAGCCCGCCCAGCGCCGCGGCAAGCGAGCCGAGTTCGCGCACGATGCGGTAGACGAACAACGCGACCGCTTCGGCGGCGTGCGGGTCGCGGCTCGCCAACAGATCGCGCATGTCGTCGCTCACGCCGGAAACACCGAGCAGCCCGGACTCGTTATACAGCAGGTGGCCGATATCCTTGGAGCTCATCTTGCGCTGGTCGAGCAGATAAAGAATGACGCCGGGATCGAGCGAACCGCAGCGGCTGCCCATCATCAGGCCGTCGAGCGCGCTGAAGCCCATGGTCGTGGCGACGCTGCGGCGCTGAAACATCGCGCACATGCTGGCGCCGTGACCGAGATGGGCGACGATGATGCGGCCGTCAGCTTTGCCGCCGAGATGCCGCGGCAGGATGCCCGCAATGTAATCGTAAGACAGCCCGTGAAATCCGTAGCGTTTCACCCCGCTTTCGGTAAGCCGGCGCGGCAGCGCGAAAGCCGTGGCGACTGCCGGCTGCGTCACGTGAAACGCGGTGTCGAAACAGGCGATCTGCGTAAGTTTCGGATGCAGCCGCGCCAGCGCGCGGATGGCGGCGAGATTGTGGGGCTGGTGTTGCGGCGCCAGCGGGCAGAGCGCGTCGAGCTTGCGCATCACGTCGGGCGTGATCTCGACCGGCCCGGCGAAATCGCGCCCGCCATGCACCACGCGATGGCCGGCGGCGGCGAGTTCGATGCCGCCGGAATGGCCGGCGATCCATTTGAGCAGCGCCGACAGGCAATCTTCGTGCGAGGCCGCGCCGCCAATCGTCACGTCCGCAAGCGACTTGCCCGCCGCGTCGTGCGCGCGCAACCGCGCGGCGTGACCGATATCGTCGATGGCGCCGCCATAAAGCGCGGCGTCGTGATCGCCGGCAGCATCATAGATGGCGAATTTGATGCTCGAGGAGCCCGCGTTGACGACCAGGATGGCGGAGTTCAAGGCGCGCGCTCGATATGGCGGTGCACGAAAATCTGCGCCAGCGCGCAAGACGCCATGCGCGCGAGCGAGCCATCGGCGCGGCTGGTCAGCATGATCGGCACGCGCGCGCCGAGCACGATGCCGGCGGCATCGGCGCCGGCGAGGTAGGTCATCTGCTTGACCAGCATATTGCCGGCTTCCAGGTCGGGCACGACCAGGATATCGGCATCGCCGGCGACCGGCGAAACGATGTGTTTTGTCTTCGCCGCCGATTTCGAGATCGCGTTGTCGAAGGCGAGCGGGCCGTCGAGAATGCCGCCGGTGATCTGTCCGCGGTCGGCCATCTTGCATAGCGCGGCCGCCTCGACCGTCGATTTGATCTTCGGCGTCACCGTCTCGACGGCGGACAGCAGCGCGACTTTCGGCTTGGTCAACCCGATCGCGTGCGCCAGATCGATCGCGTTGCGCACGATGTCGCGCTTGTCCTCGAGATCCGGATAGATGTTGATGGCGGCATCGGTGATCAGCAGCATTTTCGGATACGTGGGCACGTCGAGCGCGAAGATATGGCTGACGCGCCGTTCGGTGCGCAGACCAGTGTCGGGATTGACGACCGCCGCCATCACTTCGTCGGTGTGCAGCGCGCCTTTCATCAGCGCGTCGACCGCGCCTTCGCGCGCCATAGCGACGGCGCGCTGGGAAGCCGCGTGGCTGTGCGGGGCGTCGACGATTTCGACGCCGTTGAGGCTGCGTCCCGCCTCCTTGGCGGCCTTGGCGATCTTCGCCGACGGGCCGACGAAAACTGGAACGATCAATCCGGCGGCGGCCGCATCGAGCGCGCCGGAGAGCGAGACGTCGTCGCAGGGGTGAACGACCGCGGTGCGGATAGCCGGAAAGCGGCGCGCGGTGTTCATCAGTTCATGGAAACGCTGGCCGCGCTCGTGCAGATGAAATTCGGGCAGCATCACGCGCGGACGGTGCACCTTCTTGAGCGGCGCGGTGACGTCGGCCGCGCCGACGATCACCGTTTCGCCCGCCTGGTTGATGCATTCGCAATCGAGAATGACCGAATGGGTCTCGGGATGTTTCTCGCGCACCTTCACCCGTACCGTTACCGTGTCGCCGGGCTCGACCGGCCGCAAGAACTTGAGCGACTGGTCGCGATAGATCGTGCCCGGTCCCGGCAGTTCGGTGCCGAGCACCGCCGAGATCAGCGCGCCGCCCCACATACTGTGCGCGACCACGGTGTGGAAGGCGTCGGACTTGGCGAATTCGGCGTCGACATGGGTCGGGTTGAAGTCGCCCGACATCACCGCGAACAGCTCGATATCCTGCTTGCGCAAAGTTCGCTTGAGTTCGGCGGTATCGCCGACCTTGAGTTCGTCAAACGTCTTGTTTTCGATGAATTGCATGGAAGTCCACACCGGGAAGCGGAGTCTAATGACGCGATTGCGATGCAATTATGATCCAGATCAATCGGAATGCGACGCTTGCAAACCGGCGCCCCGCAACGCCTCTATCCGGTTAACGAAATGTCGCCGCGGCGGGCCACCCGCGGACCGGCGGGATTTTCGGCGGCGCTAGAACTGGTAAAGCCGCGCCGGGTTGTCGACCAGGATTTTCTTCAGGTTCGTCGCATTGTCGTCGGCCCAGCCGGCCAACCGGTTGAGCGCCGCGCCGTCGTCAATCGGGTGGAACGGTTGGATTACCGCCGGATCGCGCTTGCGGCTGTCGGTATGCGGCCAATCGCTGCCCCAAACGATGCGCTCGGAATTGGCGTCGATCATGGCGCGGGCGAGCGGCGCGACATCGGCGCAATCCGCGTCATGCGAAAGCCGGTAGGCCGCGGAAATCTTCACATAGACCTTGCCGCTGCGCAGCAGCGCCAGCAGCGCGTCGAAGCCAGGCTGCGCCACGCCACGCGCGGCTTCGGCGTGGCCGAAGTGGTCGATCACCAGCGTCACCGGCAGCGCCAATAAAGTGTCGTGCAGCGCGCTCAGCACGTCGAGATTAGTGAAGGTCTGCACGTGCCAGCCGAGCGGCGCGACGCGCGCGGCGGCGGCTTGCAAGGCCCGCCCGGCCACCGCCGGGTCGCGCTCGCCGTAAGTTTCGAGATTGACCCGCACGCCGCGTATGCCGGCCGCGTGCATGTCGGCGAGCGCGCGGGCGCTCGCCGTGTCGTCGATCACGGCGACGCCGCGCGCGCGGTGCCCGAGCCGGCGCAGCGCATCGAGCGTGCAGGCATTGTCCGTGCCGTAGGGGCTCGGCTGCACGACGACGGTGCGCTCGATGTGCAGCGCGCGGTGCAGCACCTGCAAATCCTCGACCGACGCATCGCCCGGCGTGTAACGGCGCGTGGGCGCAAACGGGAAGCGGCCGGCCGGCCCGAAGACGTGTACGTGACAGTCGCAAGCGCCGCGCGGCACCGTAAAAGCGGGCGGCGTATGGCGCACGCCATGAATTGCTTGCCCGGCAGAACCCACGATCATCGCACCGGCATGTCGCGCACTTGGCTCGCCTTCTCGGTTGCGGCGGCGAGCAGGAACTGGATGTCGGTGCCGGTCGACACCAGCCGCGCGCCCATGGCGACGAATTCCGCCGCCAGTTTCGGCTGCGTCGACAATCCGCCGACACCGACATGCTTGCCGTGCTTGCGGCAGGCCGCGATGGCGCGCGCATAGGCCTCGCGCACCTTGGCGTGCTCGAATTGGCCGGCAAGCCCCAGGCTCGCCAGCAAATCGTTGACGCCGATCAGCACCATGTCGACGCCATCGACCGCGGCGATCTCGTCGGCTCTGTCCACCGCGGCGGCGGATTCAAACTGCACGATGACCATGGTGGCATCGTTGAGCGCGGCATTGGCTTCGGCCGCCGGGAACCAGCGGTATTGCAAATGCGGCAGGACCACGCCGGCGCCGCGCTCGCCGAGCGGGGGATATTTCGCCGCCTTGACCACTGCGCGCGCTTCCTCCGCCGAGCCGACATCGGGCGCGATCACGCCGAGAGCGCCGCCGTCGAGCACGCGCGAAATGTAGTCCGGCGTATTGGCCGGCACGCGCACCATCGGCGTGATGCCGATGCCGAGCGCGGCGAGGCAAATCTGCCCAGCGGTGTCGAGCGAAAAGCTCGAATGCTCGAGATCGATATAAAGCATGTCGAAACCGGCGGTCTTGGCGATCTGCGCGATCTCCACGCCGCGCACCAAGCGCACGACCATCGAGGCGACGACCTCGTTGCGCGCGAGTTTCTCCTTGACCGCGTTGCGCACGACGTCCTTCGCCTGCACGGAACGTCCTCCCGGAATTGCGTGAAGGCCCCTTACGGCATTATTCAGCCCGGCCGGCTTTATAACACAGCCGCCTCACCGCGGCGTCGTCTTGTCGGCTCGCCAACGACGGGCTATGCCGCTTGCCGGCGCCGGTAGCTCAGCTGGATAGAGCACCAGACTTCGAATCTGGGGGTCAGGGGTTCGAATCCCTTCCGGCGCGCCATTTGGGAAACGACATCATGCAACGGCCGCCGAGGACATTCCTGCCGCTGACCGCGTCATTGCTGGCGCTGCTGATGCTTGGCTCCGCCGCGCTGGCGCAGGACCCGGCCCGGCGCGGCCGCGCCATCCTGAAGGAATTCTGCGCCGGCTGCCACGCCATCGGCAAAACCGACAAGAGCCGGCGGGAGGGCGCACTGCCACTGCGCGAGCTCGGCCGCAGCTACGATCTCGATAAGTTCCCGCGCGTGCTCGAGCGCGGCATATCGTCGAGCCATCCGGCCATGCCGGAATTCAAGTTCAAAGGGCGCGATGCCCGCGCCGTGAGCGCCTATCTGCGTTCGATTCAGAAATGACCTTCAACGATCGATGGTGATCTCGTCGCCTTTTGCGCGCGAGACGCAGATCATGATGGTGTCGGCGCGCTCGTGGTCGTGCAGCACCAGGTCGCGGTGATCGGCTTCCCCGGCGAGGAGCTTGGTGCGGCAGGTGCCGCAGGTGCCGGTCTCGCATGAGCTCGGCACGTCGAGGCCGTGCGCGCGCAAGACTTCCAGAATGGTCTTGTCGGCCGGCACTTCGACCACGCCGCCCGTGCGCGCCAGCCGCACCTTGAACGGTCTGTCGGTTGATTTATGCGTCTCGGCGTCGCTGAACGCCTCGAAATGCACGGCGGCCGACGACCAGTGGTCGGTCATCTGCCGCACCGCCTCCATCAGCGGGCGCGGTCCGCAGCAATAGAGATGCTCGCGGTTCTTGCGCTCGGCCAAAATCGGCTTGAGATCGAGCGAACGGGCGGGATCGCCCTCGTCGTAATGGACGGTGACGCTGTCCTTGAATTCGGGGGCGGCCAATTCGTCGAGGAAGGCGGTCGTTTCCGGCGAACGCGACAGATAGAACAGACGGAAGCGCTTTCCTTGCCGGTGCGCCTCGCGGATCATGGCCATGATCGGCGTGATGCCGATGCCGCCGGCGATGAACAGAAAATCCTGCGCGCGCTGCGGCAGTTCGAAATCGTTGACCGGCGGCGCCACCATCAATTCGTCGCCCGCCTTCACATGGTCGATGAGATCGATGGAGCCGCCGCGGCCGTTCGTCTCGCGCTTGACCGCGACCAGATAGCGGTCGCGCTCGGCGGGGTCGTTGCACAGCGAATATTTGCGCAGCACTCCGCTCGGCACGCGCACCGCGATATGCGCGCCGGCGGAAAATTCCGGCAGCGGCTTGCCGCCGAGCGTCGCGGATTTCCAGCATATGGATGCCGTCGGCGATCCGCTCGTTGCGCGTCACGCGCATCGGCAGGAACTGCGGTGGGTCGGTTGCGGTCATTCGTCCTCGGTATCGCCTGTCAACGGCCCACAAGTGGCGAATTTATGCCGCGGGGGCAAGGGGGGACGGCGCGCTAAATCTGGCGGATCGAGGCGAAGTCGAAATTGACGCCTTTCGGGTTCTCGCCGATGCGGATCTTGCTGTCGCCGATGAAATGATAGGGCGGCACCGGCAGGTTGTAGGGCGCCGGCACGCCGCTGAAAACGCGGCCGGCGAGGTCGTATTTCGAGCCGTGACAGGGGCAGAAATATCCGCCCGGCCAGTCGGCGGTCGGCTGGCTGGCGTTAGGTTGCGGATAGAACATCGGAATGCAGCCGAGATGGGTGCAGATGCCGACCAGCACGCCGTATTCCGGTTTCACCGAGCGGTGCCAGTTCTGCGCATAAGGCGGTTGTTGATGTACTTGCGACTGCGGATCGGAGAGGCGGTCGAGCAGCGCCGGCGTCTTGAGATCGGCAAGTGTCTTGGCCGGACGGTTGATGACGAATACCGGCCGGCTGCGCCAGCGCACGACGACTTGCTGGCCGGGCGAGACCTTGCTCAGATCGAGCTCGACCGGACCGCCGGCGGCAAGCGTGGCGGTGTCCGGGTTCATCTGGTCGATCAGCGGCACCAGGGCCGCGGCAGCGCCGACGGCGCCGACGGTCGCTGTGGCGATGTAAAGAAAGTCGCGGCGGGTCGGTTCTTTGTTTTTCTGGGTTCGCGAGGCGGAATGGGACATGACGCAGGCCGGGTGTAATCGTCGCCCCGCGCGGCGCGCCTTGCCGCTATTGGTGCAACGCACGAGCACGGCCAATGTTCGCCGGTCGGCGGGAATTATTTTGTCGGTAGAGCGGCGACCGCTCAGCGGCTGCCGGTGCTCGCGCGCTCGACCGGCCGCGGCGCCGCGGCGGTTACCGGCGCCGGTTCCGCCATCAGCGCGCCATAGGCGTCGGCAAGGCCGGCGCCGAACATAATGTCGCGGCCCTTGGGTCCGAGGTCCTTCGCCGTCTCCATCATAATGTCGCGCAGCCGGTCGGGCGTAAGATCGCCGTCGCGCTCGAGCATCAGCGCGGCAATGCCGCTCACTTCGGCCGCCGCATAGGACGTGCCGGAGGCGATTTCATATTTGTCGTCGGGAATGGCGACCAGGATTTGCGCGCCGGGCGCGGCGATGGCGATATGGCGGCCGCGATTGGCAGCTGCGAACAATTTGTCGTCGGCATCGGTCGCCGTCACCGCGATCACGTTCGCATCGGCGGCGGGATAAAGCGGCGGCGATTTCGGCCCGGCATTACCCGCCGCCGCCACCAGCACGATGCCCTTCTTGTGCGCGGCTTCGAGGCTGCGGTGCAGCGCCGGATCGGACGGTCCGGCAAAACTCATATTGATGACGCGCGCGCCGTTCGCCGCCGCCCAATCGATACCTTTAAGGATATTAAAGGTGGTGCCGTCGGCGCCTTTGGCGGTCGGATTGAAAGCGCGGATCGCCAGGATGCGCGCGGCGGGCGCCGCACCCGTCAGTTTGCCATGCGCGGCGATCAGCCCGGCGATCGCGGTCCCGTGTTTATGCGGCGTCAGCGGGCCCGGCAAGGTGTCGTAGGTTTGCGCGATAGCGCCGGCGAGTTCCGGATGTTTCGCATCGACGCCCGAATCGAGCACCGCCACCAGCACTCTGTCGCCTTTGGCGAGCGTATGCGCCTGCGGCAAATGCAGTTTGGCGAGTTCATATTGCGCCGAGTCTCCTTCGGTCTTGTCGCTTTCGCTCTTGTCGCCTTCAGTTTTGGCCGCGTCCCGTTGCAGCGCGAACAAATAATTCGGCTGCACCGCGGCGACCAGGCGGTCGTTCTGCAACGTGCGCACCACCGCGGCAACCGAGCGGCGGTCGGGAATGCGCCAGCGGTACAGCGTCGTGCCGGTGAGCGCGAAGGTCTGCGATTCGATGCGCGTGAGACGATGCCGGCGTTGCAAGGCGTCGATCTGCTGCGCGGTCGCCGAATTGGGGATTTCGATCACCACTTCGTCGGGCACGTAGCGCGCATTGGCCGACGGCGTGCGGCTCGTCGTGCGCCGGCCGGCGCTTTGCCGCGCCCGCCGCGGGCCGCGCGGTCCGTCTTCGTCTTCGATGTAGACCTGGTCCGGCGGCGCCATTTGCGGGATCGCCAGCAGCACGCCAGGGATCGTCGCGCCCCAGCCGCCGCCTCGATAGCCGCCGCCGCCGCGCACCGGCCCGGCGGCGATATTGGGCGAATTGCCGCGGCTATAAATTCTTTGTGCGCCGGCGCTATCGGCCGCGATCAGCGTCAGCGCGGCCGCCGCCGCGAGGCAGACGAAGGCGTTACGCTGCAGGCGCATGACGCGATCTCCGGCGAACGAATTTCATCTCACTCGCTCGTCGCGATGAAACTGACGGTTTTGTCTTCCTGCAGTTTCTTGACAATGCGCGCGAGTTCGCCCTTCGGCAATCCGGTCACCGCGACGCGGACTTTGTAGAGCCCGCCGGGCATCGGGCCGGCCGCAATCGACAGCTTGTTCGCCGCGAGGAACTTGGTGACGTCGTCTTGCGTCGCCTGCGGCGAAAAACGGATGATGGTGAAGGCGCCGACGCCGGGATCGGTGCTCGGCGCCGAGGCGGTCTCGTAGCCGGTCGTCTTGGTTTCCTTCAGCAGGATGCCGGCGATCAATCCGGCCTGCAGCAGGATGGCGAGCACGGCGGCGCTGCCGGCGTAAGCCAGCGTGCGCGGGCTCAAGCTCGCGAAAAACTCCGCGACGCGCGTGGCGAGATTGAGCGAGGCGGCCGGCTTGCGCGCAGGTTCCGCGTCGATCTTGGCGAACAGCTTTTCCATCGCGCGCGCCGACGGCGCGCCCAGCGTTTCATTGAGCAGGATGGTCTCGCCCAGTTCCTCGCGCACCAGCGCGTAGCGGCGGGCGAGTTCCGGATCGCGCTTGAGCGCCTCTTCGACGCGCTGCGCGTCGCGGCGGCTCAGCGTTCCGGCGGCGTGCCACGGCAGCAGCTCCTCGATGTCGCTGTGCGCTTGTTTGTCAGTCGTATTCATGGCCAACCTCGATCGATTCCTTGTTCCTTCAAGATCTCCGATAACTTCTTGCGTGCGTAGAACATGCGTGTCTTCACGGTCGCTTCCGGGATGCCGACAATTCCGGCAACCTCTTCCACCGACTTCTCGTGGTAGTAGACCAGATCCACGATCTCCCGGTGTTCGGCGGAGAGTTTGCTCAAAGCTTGTCGCAATACCGCTGCCTTATCCTTCTTTTGCAGCGCGACCTCCGGATCGTCGGCATGATCCTCGATCTGCTCCGCCGTTTTCTCGTCCAGCTCCTGCTCCGGCTTGCGCCGCAGCGCCGACAGCGCCTTGAAGCGTGCGATGCTCAACATCCAGGTGGAGACGGCCGAGCGGCCCTCGAATTTTCCGGCTTGCCGCCAGACGTCGAGGAACACCTCGCTGATCAAGTCCTCCGCCGTCGCCTCGTTGCGCACCAAACGCAGCACGAACCGGTACACACGAACGTGGTGCCGTGCGTACAGCACCTGCATGGCGAGCCGGTCGCCGCCTGCGATCCTTGCGATCAGAACCTCGTCCGAAGTCGTTTGCATCGCAGGCTAATCGGCTCGTGAATGGGTCGCTTGCCGCGGCGGCTAGGTTCAAGCGAAAGCGAAGAAATTTAGCATCCTGGGCGGCGAATGGCGGCAGTCTCCCCCGTTCCGGCATGGCTCGGCAAGCCAATGCCGGCCGTTAGGCCTTTTTTCCGGTGATTTTGCCTAAAAATGCATGGATGGCGAGGGATCTTTGAACCGATCCCGGAGGCGCTGCGACCCATGTCCAGGATGTGACCCCCCGCATCCCTTCAAACAGGAGAAACCGCCATGTTCCGCAAGCTCGTTCTCGCCCTCGGCGCCACCACCGTAATCGCCGCCGCCGCGCTGACCCCGACCTCGGCGTCCGCCTGGGGCTGGCATCATCACAACCACTTCTGGGGCCACGGCTTCGGCATCTATGCCCCGACTTACGTCGCCGACGGCGACTGCTACCGCGTCAAGCGCACCTTCGAACGGCCGGACGGCAGCATCCGCGTGCGTTACGTCCTGGTCTGCGACTGATCGAAGCGATCCATGTCAAGCCGATAGCCCCGGCTTCGCGCCTCGCGAAGCTGGGGTTTTCGCTTATTTCCACCGCAAAACAGCCTATGAATGCCGGCAGCCTGCACTCGCGCGACGGGGTGAGTTCTGCTAGTGGGGTCGTCTAGCGCGCCGTCGGGCGCGCGACGTCGCGGGGCTTCGTGGCCGGGGGATCCGCACGCCGACGCGGAGGAAGAATGCTCAAGTCGCTGCGCGCGGTGGCGCGATTTTTCCAGAACCGTATCGGCTGGAACCGCATCGGCGTGCTGCTCAGCCTGACCATCATCATCGTGGCGGTGGCGGTGCTGGTGCATCTGCTGCGCGGCATCAAGGTCGACGAAGTCATGGCCGCGGTGAAGGCGACCGAACGGCGCCACATCATCGCCGCCGCCGGTTTCGTTGCCGCCGGCTATTTCACGCTCACCTTCTATGACTGGTTCGCTTTGCGCACTATCGGGCGCAAGGAAATTCCCTACCGGGTGGCGGCGCTGTCCGGCTTCACCAGCTATTCGATCGGCCACAATATCGGCGTCACCGTGTTCACCGGCGGCGCGGTGCGCTACCGCATTTATTCCGCCTACGGTCTCGACGCCATCGAGGTGGCAAAGATCTGTTTCGTCGCCGGGCTGACCTTCTGGCTCGGCAACGCCACAGTGCTCGGCCTCGGCATTTTCCATTCGCCGCATGCCGCCGGCTGGATCGATCAGCTGCCGGTCTGGGTCAATCGCTGCATCGCCGGCCTGCTGCTGCTGGTGCTCGGCTCCTATCTCGGCTGGGTGTGGAGCGCGCCGCGCGAGATCGGGCGCGGCGAGTGGAAGGTCAGCCTGCCGAACGGCCCGTCGACGCTGCTGCAGATCGGCATCGGCATTCTCGATCTCGGCTGCTGTACGCTCGCTATGTACATGTTGCTGCCGGACGAGCCGAATATCGGCTTCGTGACGCTGGCGGTGGTGTTCGTATCGGCGACGCTGCTCGGCTTTGCCAGCCATGCGCCCGGCGGCCTCGGCGTGTTCGATGCCACCATGCTGGTGGCGCTGTGGCAATACGACAAGGAAGATCTGTTAGCGGGCCTGCTGCTGTTCCGCATGCTGTATTATCTCGCGCCGTTCGTCGTCGCGCTCATTATATTGGGCACGCGCGAGGTCGCGATCTATCTGCGCGGCGGCAAGGAACCCCCGCCGAAGCTGGTGACGGTGAGCGCGCCGCTGCGCAGCGAGATCGAGGCCGAAACCGAGAAGATCGACGCCGGCTGACCATGGCGAGCGAAGACCACAGCGCGAATTTGCCGAGCCGCCTGCGCGGTGCTTGGCATGTGCTGCTCGGCCGGTTGGGCGCCGATGCCGTTCGCACGGGTGGGCTGCCGATCTACGACCGCACCGCCGCGCATCCGCAGGCGCTCTTGATCGAGTCGCTGATCGGCGGTCTGCCGGAAGCGGCGATCGTGCTCGACCGCGACGGCCGCGTCATCGCCTTCAACGCGGCCGCTTCGGCGATCGCGCCGGCGCTGCGCCGCGGCGAACCGGCGCTGATCACCTTGCGCATGCCCGAATTGGTCGACGCCATCCGCCGCGCCAGCGCCAACCGCATGCCGCAACGCGTGGAATTCTTCGAACGCGTGCCGCTCGACCGCTGGTTCGAGGCCTTCGTTACGCCGGTGCGGCTGGCCAACGTAAGCGAGGCGCGCGCCGACATCCTGCTGATGACCTTGAACGATCTCACCCCGCTGCGCCGGGTCGAGGAGATGCGCGCCGACTTTATCGCCAATGCCAGCCATGAGCTGCGCACGCCGCTCGCCGCGTTGCTCGGTTTCATCGAGACGCTGCAGGGAACCGCCAAGGACGATCCCGCCGCGCGCGCCAAGTTCCTCGCCATCATGCAGGGGCAGGCGACCCGCATGGCGCGGCTGATCGACGATTTGCTGTCGCTGTCGCGCATCGAACTCAATGCGCATTTGCAGCCGAACACGCCGCTCGACCTCGCCCCGGTGGTGCGCCAGGTGGCCGACGGCTTGCAGACTCTGGCGCGCGACCGCGAGGTGACCATCAAGGTGACCGCGCCGCCGGAACCGCTTGTCGTGCTCGGCGACCGCGACGAATTGATCCGCGCGCTGGAAAACCTGGTGGAGAATGCGCTCAAATACGGCGCCGCCGGCAAGCGCGTCGACATTACCTTGAGCCGCAGTCTGACGCGCGGCGGTGCGCCGGAGGCGCGCTTGGCGGTGCGCGATTACGGTCCGGGCATCGCGCCCGAGCATCTGCCGCGGCTCACCGAACGCTTCTACCGGGTCGACGTGTCCGACAGCCGGGCGCAGGGCGGCACCGGATTGGGCCTCGCCTTGGTCAAACACGTGCTCAACCGCCATGGCGGGCGATTGAATATCGAGAGCACGCCGGGCGCCGGCGCCACTTTCACCATGCACCTGCCTTTGCCCACCGGCGATTCCCGGGCAACTGGCGAATTGGACGTAAAATCAAAAGCTTAAATCGTCATGTGACTGTCACCAAACGTTTATAGAACGGTGACATGCGACGCCTATGGCTGACCTTGGCTTCGGAAACTCTCAATCCAACGCGACCAGAAAAACCTGTCCGAAGTTCAGTCTTGGAGTGCGTCTTAAAGCAACAGCGGCCGCCCGCACCACGGGCGCAAAGGCGGAATGCACGGGCGGCTAGCCCGGCGCACGCTTTTGGCCGCCAACATGGAGAGACCCCGTGAAACACTGGACGACATTGGCAGCCGCCGGTTTCCTCGCCGCCGCTGCAATCGTTCCGGCACAGGCGGCCGATATTTCCGGCGCCGGCGCCACCTTCCCCTATCCGATCTACGCCAAATGGGCCGACGCCTATAAAAAGGCGACCGGCAACGGGCTGAACTATCAGTCCATCGGTTCCGGCGGCGGCATCAAGCAGATCAAAGCCAAGACCGTGACGTTCGGCGCCTCCGATGCGCCGCTCCCGGGCAAAGAGCTCGACTCTGTCGGTCTCGCTCAGTTCCCCATGGTCATGGGCGGCATCGTGCCGGTCGTGAACCTGGAAGGCATCAAGCCGGGCGAACTCGTCATCGACGGCCCGACGCTCGCCAAGATGTACCTGGGCGAGATCAAAAAGTGGGATGACCCGGCGCTCAAGAAGCTGAACCCGCACGTGAAGCTGCCGAGCCAGGCGATCGCCCTCGTGCATCGTTCGGACGGATCGGGCACCACCTTCAACTTCACCACCTATCTGGCGGACGTTTCGGCTGATTGGAAATCGAAAGTCGGCGTCAACACCTCCGTGCAGTGGCCGGCGGGTATCGGCGCCAAGGGTAACGAAGGCGTCGCCAACAATGTCGGCAACACGCACGGTTCGCTCGGCTACGTCGAGTATGCCTATGCGCTGCAGAACAAGCTGACCTACACCAAGATGGTCAACAAGGCGGGCAAGATCGTTGCTCCGACCTCGGAGGCCTTCCAGGCGGCCGCCGCCAATGCCGACTGGAATTCGCAGCCCGGCTTTGGCGTGATCCTTGCCGATCAGCCCGGCGATCAATCGTGGCCGATGACGGCGGCGACCTGGATCCTGGTCTACAAGCAGCCGGTCGATGCGGCAGCAACCGGCGAAGCGCTGAAATTCTTCGATTGGGCCTATCACCACGGTGCGAAAATGGCCGAGAGCCTCGACTACGTCCCGATGCCGACAAAGGTCGTGAAGGACGTCGAGGATTATTGGAAGAAAGAAGTCAAGGACGCGAGCGGCAAGCCCGTATACGCGGCTGCGATGTGATCGTTCGACTGCGGGAAAGGGCGCCCACAAGGCGCCCTTTCCTTGTCCACCGCCACCCACAAGGTGGCTTGTCATGCGGCCGTTGGGCCGCTTGAGTGGCTCGACCCGGATGCCCTTGAGCTAATGGGAGAGCCTGATGCAACAACCCGCCGGGAGGCCACCCGTGGTTGACGTTGCGTTGCAGGGCAGGGCCCTCTCCGGCGCCGAACAGGTCGATCGCGCCAAGGTCCTGCACCGCTTGCGTCTAGGCGACATCGGATTCCGCTATTTGACGCGCGCCGCCGCGGCCATGGTTCTCATCATCCTTGGCGGGATCATCATTTCGCTGGTTTATGGCTCGCTGCCGGCCTTGCGGACCTTCGGATTCTCTTTCCTCTACGTCGAGACCTGGAACCCGGTCACCGAAAAATTCGGCGCCATCGCGCCGATCTACGGCACCGTCGTCACCTCCCTCATTGCCATGCTGATCGCGGTGCCGGTCGGCCTGTTCATCGCGCTGTTTCTCACCGAACTGTGCCCGTTGTGGCTGCGCCGCCCGATCGGCATCGCCATCGAACTGCTCGCCGGCATTCCTTCCATCATTTACGGCATCTGGGGCCTGTTCGTGTTCGCGCCGTTCCTGCAGCAATACGTGCAGCCGTTCCTGATCGACACCCTCGGCAATATTCCCGGAATCGGCGCCCTGTTCGAAGGTCCGCCCTACGGCATCGGCATTCTCACCGCCGGGCTGATCCTCGCCATCATGGTGCTGCCGTTCATCACTTCGATCTCGCGCGACGTGTTCGAAGCGGTGCCGCCGGTGCTCAAGGAAGCGGCCTACGGGCTTGGCTGCACCACCTGGGAGGTGGCGCGCTACGTGGTGCTGCCGTTCACCCGCGTCGGCGTGATCGGCGGCGTCATGCTGGGCTTGGGCCGCGCGCTCGGCGAAACCATGGCGGTGACCTTCGTGATCGGCAATGCGCATCGTATTTCCAGCTCGATCATGGCGCCGGGAACGACTATTTCGGCCACCATCGCCAATGAGTTCACCGAGGCGGTGGGCGATCTCTACACGTCGTCGTTGATCGCGCTCGGCCTTATCTTGTTCGTGATCACGTTTATCGTGCTCGCATTTGCGCGGCTGTTGTTGATGCGTCTCAACGCGCGGGTCGGAGTCTGACCATGGTCATGATTTCAGGCGCCAACTCCCCGCTCTACGCCAAGCGCCGGCGCCGCAACGTCATCACCATGGGGCTGTCCTTCGGCGCGACGGCCTTCGGCCTCTCCTGGCTTGTGTTGATTCTCGCCGTGCTGCTGTGGAACGGTTTCAGCGGCCTGTCGCTGGCGGTATTCACCCAAATGACGCCGCCGCCCGGCTCGGCCGGCGGGCTGCTCAATCCGATCGCCGGCAGCCTGGTGATGACGGCGATCGCGGTGGCAATCGGCACGCCGCTCGGCATCCTCGCCGGCACCTACATGGCGGAATACGGCCGTTACGACAAATTGACCTCAGTGGTGCGCTTCATCAACGACATTCTGCTCAGCGCGCCGTCGATCGTGGTCGGCCTGTTCATCTACGAGATCATGGTCGCTCAGATGGGCCATTTCTCCGGCTGGGCCGGCGCCGTCGCGCTGGCGGTGATCGTGGTGCCGGTGGTGGTGCGCACCACCGAGGACATGCTCACGCTGGTGCCCGACACGCTGCGCGAGGCGGCTGCCTCGATCGGCCTGCCGCGCTCGCTGATGATCCAGAAAGTCGCCTATCGCGCCGCGCGCGCCGGCATGATCACCGGCGTGCTGCTGGCCGTGGCGCGTATTTCTGGCGAGACCGCGCCGCTGCTGTTCACCGCGCTCAACAACCAGTTCTGGAGCACCAATCTGAACGCTCCGGTTTCCAGCCTGCCGGTCGTCATCTTCCAGTTCGCGCTCAGTCCCTATCATGACTGGCAGAAACTCGCCTGGACCGGCGCCTTGATCATTACATTGGCGGTGCTTGCGCTCAGCATCACCGCCCGGTTCCTCGGGGCACAGAGAAAAACATCATGAGCGTAGCATCGTACACGGTACCGACCGTTACCCGTGAGGCGACCGGCACCGACGGTCTGCTGGAGAAGATTACAATCCGCGACCTGGATTTCTTCTACGGCGACAACCGCGCGCTGAAGAGCATCAATTGCTCGCTGTACCAGGGCAAGGTCACCGCCTTCATCGGGCCGTCCGGCTGCGGCAAGTCCACGCTGCTGCGCGTCCTCAACCGCATGTACGATCTCTATCCGAACCAGCGCGCCGTCGGCCATATTCGGCTCGACCAAGACGACATCCTCAGCCCGTCGCAGGATCTCAATCTGCTGCGCGCCAAAGTCGGCATGGTGTTCCAGAAGCCGACGCCGTTCCCGATGACCATCTACGAGAACATCGCCTTCGGTATCCGGCTCTACGAGCGGCTGTCGAAATCGGACCTCGACAACCGCGTGCAGCACGCGCTGCAGCGCGCCGCGCTATGGGAAGAGGTCAAGGACAAGCTCGGCGCCAACGGGCTTTCGCTTTCCGGCGGGCAACAACAGAGATTGTGCATCGCGCGCACCGTCGCGGTGCGGCCGGAGGTGATCCTGTTCGACGAACCGTGCTCGGCGCTCGACCCGATCTCCACCGCCAAGATCGAGGAGCTGATCGACGAGCTCAAGGACGACTACACGATCGCCATCGTGACCCACAACATGCAACAGGCCGCGCGTGTGTCCGACTTCACCGCCTTCATGTATCTCGGCGAGCTGGTCGAATACGGCGAAACGACGCGCATGTTCACCACCCCTAACGATCGCCGCACTCAGGATTATATAACGGGTCGCTTCGGCTAACCGCCCGGTGCATGATCCCGAAAATGGAAACAGGTTTTCAGACAAGATCATGCGCAACGAAAACGCCGGCGACTAAAGGACGACAGCAATGACCGATCTGCACACCACCAAGGCGTTCGACAGCGATCTGCAGGATCTCTCGCGCATGGTCGCCGAGATGGGCGGGCTTGCCGAAAAGCTGGTCGCCGACAGCGTCGACGCGCTGGCCAAGCGCGACAGCGCGCTCGCCCAGCGCATTACGCAAGCCGACGCCAACATCGACAATCTGCAGCGCGAGATCGAGGAAAAGGCGATCAATACCATCGCCCGCCGCCAGCCGATGGCGGTGGACCTGCGCGAGATCGTCGGCGCGCTGCGGCTCGCCAACGATCTGGAGCGCATCGGCGACCTCGCCAAAAACATCGCCAAGCGCGTGATCGCGCTCAACGGCGAATTCCCGCCGCCCAAGCTGATCCGCGGCGTCGAACACATGGCCGATCTGGTGCTCTACCAGTTGAAGGCGGTGCTCGATGCCTACGCCCGGCGCGACATCAGCAAGGCGATGGCGGTGTGGCGCGGCGACGAGGAAATCGACGCGGTGTGCACCTCGGTGTTCCGCGAATTGCTCACGTATATGATGGAAGACCCGCGCAACATCACCTTCTGCATCCATCTCTTGTTCTGCGCCAAGAACATCGAGCGCATGGGCGACCACGCCACCAACATCGCCGAGACGGTGCATTACGTGATCGAGGGCCGGCCGATCGCCGACCAGCGGCCGAAGGGCGACACCACGACACTCGCCGCCCTGCGCACGGCCGGCGATAGGTAGCGCATGCGCTGGGGAACGCACGCATGAACGCGCGCATCCTGATCGTGGAGGACGAGGAGCCGCTGACCATGCTGCTCCGCTACAATCTCGAAGCCGAAGGCTACGAGGTTGAGACGGCCGCGCGCGGCGACGAGGCCGACACCCGCCTGAAGGAAAGCAGCCCGGACCTGGTGGTGCTCGACTGGATGCTGCCGGGCCTGTCCGGCATCGAACTCTGCCGCCGGCTGCGCGCGCGCCCGGAAACCCGCCAATTGCCGATCATCATGCTCACCGCCCGCGGCGAGGAGAGCGAAAAGGTGCGGGGGCTTGCCACCGGCGCCGACGATTACATCGTCAAGCCGTTCTCGGTGCCCGAATTGCTCGCCCGCGTGCGCGCGCTGTTGCGCCGCGCCAATCCGGAGCGGGTGGCGCTGGTGCTCAATATCGGCGACATCGAGCTCGACCGCGAAAAGAAACGCGTCTCGCGCAACGGCCGCGCGGTCGATCTCGGGCCGACCGAGTACCGCCTGCTCGAATTCCTCATGGAGCGCCCGGGCCGCGTGTTCTCGCGCGAGCAATTGCTCGACGGCGTCTGGGGCTCGGATATCTATATCGACGAGCGCACCGTCGACGTGCATGTCGGGCGCCTGCGCAAGGCGATCAACCGCGGCCACATGGCGGATCCGATCCGCACCGTGCGCGGGGCCGGCTACGCGCTCGACGACCGCTTCGGGCGCGCGAGCTGACCAGCGTCACGCTGTGACCGCGGCGACACAGGCGCGGTAAAATCCGACACAAAACTTATCCCCGCTCCCTCCGGCGCATTTATTATGCGTCCTGCTCGTTCCAGCGAGGGCGCTCATCTAGAGGCGTCTAAATGATGGAGTCAGGATGTGGCGCCCGCGCGGGGGAGACGAACGCTCCTCCCCCTCCCGGGCGGCGCCGGGGCACCGCTCGCGGGCACTATGACCCGCCGCGAGGAGCTCGCTGACACCGGGGCAAATGCCCCGGTAGATAGCGCGGCCCGGCGCCGAGAAAGACGCCGCGATGGCGCGCCGAGAGGCGCCACACCTTCGCGAGAAGGTGTGTACTGACTGCATGACGCGCCCATCGGCGCGCCATCCCCTCGACATTTTGTCGGGGGTCGACTCCCCCGGACCCCCTGTTCGAGGGGGACGGAATGGAAGCTACGGCCTACCCGGGGCCGGTAAAGAATACGGGAGGGCGGAGCGTTGGCTAATTACGACCCGCGGAACGGCGGCCGCTTGTCGCGCCGGCGGTCGCTCATTGGCTGGTAGGCGACGCGCGCGTGATAGGCGCAATAAGGCGTCTCGTTCGCGTTTTCGCCGCCGCAGAAGAAGAATTCCGTGCCGCCGGGATCGCCGATCGGCCAGCGGCAGGTCTTTTCGGTCAGTTGCAGCAAAGTCTTGCGCTGCTCGACCGGAATTTCGATCAGTTCCGGCTCGGGCTCGGCCTCGTATTCATAGGCGAGCGCGGTATTGCCCCGCATCGAGGCGCGCGGCACCCGCATCATGCCCGAGGAACGCGCCTTGCGCGGCCTTGGCGAGGACGAGGAGGGGCTCTTGGCGCGGCCGGACAGGCCGAGGCGGTGCACTTTGCCGATCACCGCATTACGGGTGATGCCGCCGAGTTCGGCCGCGATCTGGCTGGCGGACAGGCCGTCCGCCCATAATTTCGCCAGGAGTGCGACCCTTTCGTCGGTCCAGCTCATCGGGTTTTCTCCTAGCCTTTCAAGGCCTTGGGTAGAATCCGGCCGCCTCATCGGGCGCGGTTTCGCGCCTGACGCGTACGCTTCAGGAATGACCTAGAAATCGCTCCCTAGCACGAGATGTCGTACTAGCCGAAAAAAACGCTACAATATCGGGTGACTCTCGTGCAAGCTTTTGCAACCCCCAGATCCCAGCTACCAACAGGTTTTCCTTTAGAATCGGCGCTTGCGGCAATTTTGAGTCAAAAAACAGCGCATGATCCCGAAAAGTGGGCACCGGTTTTCGGAAAAGATCATGCGCGAACAAAATGTTGTCCGGTGCGCGTGTTGACAGGGCAACGCCCTGCAATAGAATGAAAAAAGTGCCGCCCGGCGAGGCGGCACATTTCTTTTCGGCGCGCGCATGAGCCCGAAAAGGTGGTGCCGAAATTCGTCAAACGATCATGCGCAAACGAAATAGTGCGATGGAAGAGATAGGCCGTGAACTCGCATCTATTGCCGACTTATGCGCGCGTCGACCTCGCCTTCGAGCGGGGCGAGGGCGCTTGGCTGATCACGGCTGACGGCGAACGCTATCTCGATTTCACGTCCGGTGTCGCCGTCAACGCGCTCGGCCACGCGCATCCGCATCTGGTCGCGGCGCTCACCGAGCAGGCGCAGAAACTCTGGCACGTCTCGAATTTGTATCGCATCCCGCAAGGCGAGCGGTTGGCCGACCGGCTGTGCGCGGCGACTTTCGCCGACACCGTGTTCTTCCAGAATTCCGGCGCCGAGGCGATCGAATGCGCGATCAAGATGGCGCGTCGCTATCAATACGTCAGCGGCAAGCCCGAACGCTTCCGCATCATAACGTTCGAAGGCGCCTTCCACGGCCGCACGCTCGCGGCGGTCGCCGCGACCGGCAACAAGAAATATCTCGAAGGCTTCGGCCCGCCGGTCGAGGGCTTCGACCAGGTGCCTTACGCCGATCTCGAGGCGACCAAGAAGGCGATCGGCCCGCAGACCGCTGCCATCATGATCGAGCCGGTCATGGGCGAGGGCGGCGTGCGCGTGGTGCCGCACAATTTCCTGCGCGCGCTGCGCAAGTTGTGCGACGACAACGGCCTGCTGCTGATCTTCGACGAGGTGCAGACCGGTTTCGGCCGCACCGGCGATCTGTTCGCCTATCAGCACACCGGCGTCACGCCCGACATCATGGCGGTGGCCAAGGCGCTCGGCGGCGGGTTTCCGGTCGGCGCCTGTCTGGCGACGAAGGAAGCGAGCAAGGGCATGACGGCCGGCACGCACGGCTCGACCTTCGGCGGCAATCCGCTAGCCATGGCGGTCGGCAATGCGGTGCTCGACGTGGTGCTGGCCGACGGCTTCCTCGACCGGCTGCGCAACAATGCGCTGCTGCTCAAGCAGCGGCTGGCGGAACTCAAGGATCGCCACCCGGCGGCGATCGCCGAGGTGCGCGGCGAGGGGCTCTTGATCGGCCTGCGCATGGTGCCGCCGTCGTCTGAAATGGTCGACGAATTGCGCAACGAGAAGATGATCGCGGTCGGCGCCGGCGACAACGTGGTGCGGCTGTTGCCGCCGCTGATCATCGGCGAAAACGAGATCGCCGAGGCGATCGCGCGCATCGACCGGGCTTGCGCGCGGCTCGAGAAGGCGCATCCGCGGCCGGCCAAGCCGGAGGCGGTGTCATGAGCGGCAACGGTGTGCGGCATTTCCTCGATCTGATCGACGTGGCCAAGCCGGTTTTGGCCGGGCTGATCGACAACAGCCGCGCCATGAAGGCCGAACGCGCGCGCGGCGTCATCCGCCACCCGCTCGCCGGCAAGACGCTGGCCATGATCTTCGACAAACCCTCGACACGCACGCGGGTATCGTTCGACGTCGCCATGCGCCAGCTCGGCGGCGAGGCGATCATGCTCACCGCGCAGGAAATGCAGCTCGGCCGCGGCGAGACGCTGGCCGACACCGCGCGCGTGCTCTCGCGCTTCGTCGATGCCATCGTGATCCGCATCCTCGACCCCGAGGCGGTGGCCGAGCTCGCGCGCTACGCCACCGTGCCGGTGATCAACGGCCTCACCCGGCGCTCGCATCCCTGCCAGGTGCTGGCCGACGTCATGACGTTTGAGGAAAAGCGCGGGCCGATCCGCGGCCGCACGGTCGCCTGGAGCGGCGACAGCAACAACGTGCTGGCCTCCTGGATGCACGCGGCCGAGCGCTTCGAATTCCAGTTGCGGGTGGCGACGCCGCCCGAACTGCGGCCGAAGAAATGGCTGATGGACTGGGTGAAATCCTCCGGCGCCGCAATCAAGATCGGCGACGACCCGGAAGCCGCGGTGAAGGACGCCGACTGCGTCGTCACCGACACATGGGTGTCGATGGGCGACCGCGACGCCAAGACGCGGCACAACGTGCTCAAGCGCTACCAGGTCAATGCCCGGCTGATGTCCAAGGCGCGGCCCGACGCGCTGTTCATGCATTGTCTGCCGGCGCACCGCGGCCAGGAGGTCACCGACGAGGTGATGGACGGCCCGCAGTCGGTGGTGTTCGACGAGGCGGAAAACCGGCTGCACGCCCAGAAGGGCCTGCTCGCCTGGTGCCTGCACGCGGACGCGTAGTTTTCCGTCATTCCGGGACACCGCGGAGCGGTGGACCCGGAATCCAGATGGTTCGAAATACGCATCTGGATTCCGGGTTCGCGCCTTCGGCACGCCCCGGAACGACAAGGGATCGGGCCTCGCATTTGCTTCGATCGACGCTACATAACGCCTATGACCGATCCTGCCGCCAATCCCCGCATCGAAATCCCCACCCGCGCCCCCTCGGCGACGCCGACCGACGATATCGTGACGCCGTTCGAAGTGGCCTCGCTCGACCTGCGCGGCCGCGTGGTGCGGCTGGGACCGGCGGTCGACGAGATTCTCGCGCGCCACGCCTATCCGCAGCCCGTGGCCAAGCTCCTGGGTGAGGCGGTGGTGCTCACCGTCATGCTCGGCTCGGCCCTCAAGATCGAAGGCCGCTTTATCCTGCAGACGCAGAGCGACGGCCCGGTGCGCATGCTGGTGGTGGACTTCACCGCGCCGGACAAGGTGCGCGCCTGCGCCCGCTTCGACAAAGATCGCGTCGCCGCGGCCATCGCCGCGGGCAAGGCGACAGGCGGCGATTTGCTCGGCAAGGGCCATCTCGCCATGACCATCGATCAGGGCCAGGACATGAACCGCTACCAGGGCCTGGTGGCGCTCGACGGCGGCTCGCTGGAAGACGCCGCGCACGAATATTTCCTGCGCTCGGAGCAGATCCCGACGCGGGTGCGGCTCGCGGTGGCCGAGGAATTGCGCGCCGGCAATGGCGGCGCCGACCATCGCTGGCGCGCCGGCGGCATCTTGCTGCAGTTCCTGCCCAAGTCGCCGGAACGCGCGCGCGTCGCTGACTTGCATCCCGGCGATGCGCCGGAAGGCACCGAGCCGCACCAGGTCCAAGAGGACGAGGCCTGGGTCGAGGGCCGCGCGCTGGTCTCAACCGTCGAGGACGTCGAATTGATCGACCCGGCGCTATCGAGCGAGCGGCTGGTCTACCGGCTGTTTCACGAGCCGGGCGTGCGCGTGTTCCGCGCCAACGCCGTGCGCGCGGAGTGCTCGTGCTCGCGCGCCAATGTCGAGGCTATGTTGAAAAGCTTTTCGCAGGACGACCGCGACCACATGGTCGAGGACGGCAAGATTTCCGTTACCTGCGAATTCTGCAGCGCCAACTACGTGTTCGCACCCGGCGAGATCGCGGACGAAGGCGGAGTGAATTGATCAGTTGATCGTCCGCTCGGCGTAAGAGGAGTCGAGCGAGAAGGCGGGAATCTCGATATCGAAATGCTCGCCGGACGCGGTCACCATGCCGTAGCTGCCGGTCATGAAGCCTGACGGCGTCGGCAGCGGAACCCCGCTGGTATATTCGAACGACTCGCCCGGCTTGAGCACCGGTTCCTCGCCCACCACGCCCGGTCCCTTGACCTCCTGCAGCCGCCCGGTCGCGTCGGTGATGCGCCAATGCCGCGTCTTGAGTTGCACCGTCTCGGCCCCCAGATTGGCGATGTCGATGGTATAGGCCCAGAAGTAGTAGCCGTTGGCCGGCGAGGAACGCTCCGTCAGGAAGCGCGGCGTCACGGTAACCTCGATCTTACGGGTGATGGCGCGGTACATCTATTTAAATGCCGTACAATTTACGTCGCCGGGGCTTGCCATTCGGTCTTGCTCCGGGATTATGGCCGAAACAGCGCAGGAAAGAAAAGCCGTCCATGGCCGAAGCCAAACCCGAACGCGATCTGCGGCTTGACCTGTTCCGTGGTATCGCGCTCTGGCTCATCTTCCTCGACCACATTCCGTCCAATGCGGTGAGCTGGATCACCATCCGCAATTACGGATTTTCCGACGCCACCGAGATTTTCGTCTTCATCTCCGGCTATACCGCGGCCTTCGTTTACGGCCGCGCCATGCGCGAGCACGGCTTCATCGTCGCCAGCGCCCGCGTGCTCAAGCGCGCCTGGCAGATTTATGTCGCACACGTCTTCCTGTTTGTGATCTATCTCGCCGAAATTTCCTATGTCGCGTCGAGTTTCAACAATCCGCTCTACACGGAAGAAATGGGCGTGCGCAATTTTCTCAACAATCCGGACGTCACGATTGTTCAGGCGCTGTTGTTGAAGTTCAAGCCGGTGAACATGGACGTGCTGCCGCTCTATATCGTGCTGCTCGCCTGGTTTCCGCCGATGCTGTGGCTGCTGTTGCGCGCGCCGTCGTTCGCGCTCGCCGGTTCGGCACTGCTCTATGCGTTGACCTGGTGGTTCGACTGGAGCGATCCCGGCTTATCCGAGCGGCACTTGGGTGTTCAATCCGTTTGCCTGGCAATTGATGTTCACATTCGGCGCCTGGTGCGCGCTTGGCGGCGCGCAACGGCTCGCGCGCTGGATCAATTCGCCGGTGGTTATCGGGTTGGCGGCCGCCTATCTGGTGTTCGCCTTTTGCATCGCCATGACCTGGTATTTCCCGCACCTCGCCGCGTTCGTGCCGAATTTCGTCAGCGAAGCGATCTATCCGATCGACAAGCCCAATCTCGACGTGCTGCGCATCGCGCATTTCCTGTCGCTGGCGGTGATCGTGGTGTGGTTTGTGCCGCGCGATTGGCCGGCCTTGCGCTCGCCAGTGTTCTGGCCGGCGATCGTCTGCGGGCAGCATTCGCTGGAAACCTTCTGCCTCGGCGTATTCCTCGCCTTTGCCGGCCACTTCGTCTTTACCGAGGTGTCCAACCGCCTGCTGATGCACATCATTGTCAGCTTTTCAGGCATTGTCGTTATGGTGGCGGTGGCAGCCCTGATTTCGTGGTATAGACGGATGGAACGACAACGACCGGGACCGCGTCCGCCTTCGGCCAAGCCGGGCTTCGCGGGGGGCGAGGCATGACGGGGCGTGTACCGCTGCTGCTGGCACTGCTGGTGCTGGCCGGCTCAGCCAATTCGCAGGATAGGGCCGGACATCCGGCCGAGTGCCGTTCCGCCGCAGCGCAGATCGAGCGCGACTTTCCGTTGCCGCATGTCGCCCGCGCGCTCGCCGCTAAACAACTCGGTATCCTGGTAATTGGCACCGGCTCCTCATCGCTGCCAGGGCCGAACGGGCCGAATAATGCTTATCCGGCGCGGCTGCAAAGCGCGCTCGCCGAGAAGCTGCCGGGCGTCGCGGTCAAGGTTACGACCGACGTAAAGACGCGCCGCACCGCCGACGAAATGGTGAAAACCCTGGGACCGGCACTGGCCGCGGCCAAGCCCGCCCTGATGGTCTGGCAGACCGGCACCGCGGACGCCATACAGGCAGTGGACGTCGATCAATTCCGGGCGGCGCTTGGCAACGGCGTCAATATTGCCCGGTCCGTGGGCGCCGATGTCGTCCTAGTCAACGCGCAATACAGCCCGCGCACGGAATCGATGATTGCCCTTGGTACATATGCGGAAAGCATGCGTTGGGTTGCACTGCAGCAAGAAGTGCCGTTGTTCGACCGATTCAGCATCATGAAGTTTTGGTCGGACGAGGGGACGTTTGACCTCTATTCGGCCACGAAAAAACTTGACATGGCCGAGCGCGTCCATGATTGCATAGGTCGACTGCTGGCCGATTTCGTCATCGAAGCGGCCAAGTCAGACGCGCCGCAGCCCAATGCGGTCGTTCGGTGAATTCGGGGGAAACGGCCGTGCCGGGTATGTATATCGCCCATCGGGCGATGAAGCTGACTACTGTCGCCGCGCTGCTGGCCGTTTTGGCCATGCCGATGACGGCGCGCGCGCAAACCGTAACCCCCGCCTGCGATATCCCGCTCGATCTCATCCGTCTTCCCAACCCGCTGCCGCATTTTTCGCAAAAGCTGGCGACCGGCGGACCGATCACGATTGTCGCCATCGGCTCCTCGTCGACCGCGGGCTCCGGCGCGAGCTCGCCGGCGGCGACTTACCCGAGCCGGCTCGCCATCGAGCTCAAGCAACGTTTCCCCGGCCGTTCGATCACCGTGCTCAATCGCGGCGTCGGCGGCGAGGAAGTCGCCCGACATGCTCAAGCGGTTCGACAAGGCCGTGGTGGCCGCCAAGCCCGACCTGGTGCTCTGGCAACTCGGCACTAATTCGCTGATCCGCGATCACAAGCTCGCCAATCGCGACGGCGCGATCCGCGACGGTCTCAACAAGATCCGCGCGATCGGCGCCGACATCGTGCTGATCGATCCGCAATTCGCGCCCAAGGTAATCGTCAAGCCGGAAGCCGAGCAAATGGTGGAATTCATCGCCGCCACCGCGAAAGCGGAAGACGTCGACCTGTTCCGCCGCTTCGACGTGATGAAGCGTTGGTACAATGGCGATCATATGAAGTTCGAGTCTTTCGTGTCGCCCGATGGGCTGCACATGAACGACTGGAGCTATGCTTGCATGGCCAAGGGGCTTGGCATGGCGATCGCCGAGGCCGCCGAGCGGCCGGTGTTGTCGGCGGCGGCGCTGTCGCTGATGCCGTAAATACTGGCGTTACGCTCTATTTTTTCCCATGATCTCATCCGAAAGCCAGTCCCCATCTGTCGGGATCATGCGCTAAACCGCCTCCAACGCCGTCAGCAGATCCTCGATCAGATCGTCGGGGTGCTCGAGCCCGGCCGAGAAACGGATCAGCCCATCGCCGATGCCGAGTTCGGCGCGCTGCTCGGGCGTGAGCCGCTGATGCGTGGTCGTGGTCGGATGCGTGACCAGGCTCTTGGCGTCGCCGAGATTGTTGGTGATGGCGATCAACTTGCAGCGCGTTGAGAAAGCGGAAGGCGCCCTCCTTGCCGCCTTTGACCTCGAACGAACACAGCGTCGAGCCGGCCTTCATCTGCTTGGCGATGACGGCGGCCTGCGGATGATCCTTGCGGCCCGGATAGATCAGCCGCGTGATCTTCTTGTGCCCGGCGAGCGCGTCGGACACCGCGCCCGCGTTTGCGGTCTGCCGCTCGACCCGCAACGCCAATGTCTCCAGCCCCTTCAGCAAGACCCAGGCATTGAACGGCGACAGCGACGGCCCGGTCTGCCGGATCACCTGGTGCACGTGATCCATGATGAATTTTTCCGAACCGAGGATGACGCCGCCGAGCACGCGGCCCTGGCCGTCGATGTGCTTGGTGGCCGAATAGACCACGCAGTCGGCGCCGAGCGCGAGCGGGCTCTGGTAGAGCGGCGTGGCGAACACATTGTCGACCACGAGCTTGGCGCCGACGCTGTGCGCGATTTCGGCGACGGCGGCGATGTCGTAGACCTCGAGCGTCGGGTTGGTCGGCGATCTCCAAGAAGAACGCCTTGGTGTTCTTGCTGCACCGCGTTCTTCCAGGCGGCGAGGTCCTTGCCGTCGACCAGCGTCGAAGTGACGCCAAAGCGCGGCAGCCATTCCTCGATCACCCAGCGGCAGGAGCCGAACAGCGCCTTGGCGGCGACGACGTGATCGCCGGCGCGCACCAGCCCCATCAGCGCGGTGGTCACCGCCGCCATGCCGGTTGCGGTCGAGCGCGCGGCCTCGGCGCCTTCGAGCGAGGCCATGCGCTGCTCGAACATGGACATGCGTCGGGTTGGAATAGCGCGAATAGACGTAGCCGGGCGCCTTGCCGGAAAAGCGCGCCTCGCATTCCTCGGCGCTCGGATAGACATAGCCTTGCGTGAGGAACAGCGCCTCGGAGGTTTCGCCGAATTGCGAGCGCAGCGTTCCGCCATGCACCAGGCGGGTTTCCGGGCGGTAGGTCTTCTGGTTCGACGCCATGCGTGCCTCCCTGGCCGAACGAGCGGCCAACAAAAAACCGGCCGGAGAAAAACCTCGGCCGGGCACACGCGTCCCCGGCCTTTTAGCGATTTGTTTAACGTGGCTGCAAGCCGGCCGGCTCAAATGACCACGGGATAAAGGGTTTGTAGCGGGCAAGGCCCGCTTCCCGTCAAGCCGTCCATCGGGTTAGATCGGCGCATCCAGCGAGAAGGGGCGCCGTGGCACTTACATTCGCCATCGAGGACAAAGGCATCCTGCCCGACCGCATGATCGCGGCTCTGGCCGCGCGCCGGCGGGATACTGCCCGCCTATCGATTTTGCGCCCGACCAGATCCAGCCGGCGAGCCTCGATCTGCGGCTGGGCGAGGTGGCCTACCGCGTGCGCGCGAGCTTCCTGCCCGGCTCCACCACGGTCGCGCAACGCATCGACGAATTGAAGCTGCATGAGTTCGCGCTCAGCGACGGCGCCGTGCTGGAAACCGGCTGCGTCTATATCGTGCCGCTCTTGGAAAGCCTGGCGCTGCCCGACGAGATTTCTGCCGCCGCCAATCCGAAAAGCTCGACCGGGCGGCTCGATGTGTTCACCCGCGTCATTGCCGACGAGCTGCGCGGCTTCGACCGTGTCGAGCCCGGCTATCACGGACCGCTTTATGCCGAGATTTCACCGCGCACCTTCCCGGTGCTGGTGCGCGAGGGCTCGCGGCTGTCGCAGATCCGTTTCCGCCGCGGCCATGCGCTGCTCGGCGCCGAGGCGCTGCGCGACCTGCACGCGCGCGAGCGGCTGGTTGACGCCGACGATGCCGACGTGAGCGAAGGCGTCGCGGTCGGCGTCGACCTTTCCGGTCATCTCGGCGGCAGCGAGCGGCCGGGCATCGTCGGCTATCGCGCCAAGCGCCACACCGGGCTGATCGACGTGGAACGGCGCGCCGGCTACACCGTGCTCGATTTCTGGGAGCCGATGCAGGCGCGTCCCGACAAGAGCCTGATCCTCGATCCCAACGAGTTCTATATTCTGGCTTCGAAAGAAGCGGTGCAGGTGCCGCCCGAATACGCCGCCGAGATGGTGCCGTTCGATCCGCTGGTCGGCGAATTCCGCGTGCACTATGCCGGCTTCTTCGATCCCGGCTTCGGCTATGCCGGCGCCGGCGGCAAGGGCGCGCGCGCCGTGCTGGAAGTGCGCTCGCGCGAGGTGCCGTTCGTCCTCGAGCACGGGCAGATCGTCGGCCGCCTGGTCTACGAGAAGATGCTGGCCAAGCCCGACAAGCTCTACGGCCCGGGCATCGGCTCGAATTACCAGGCGCAGAGCTTGAAGCTCTCCAAGCATTTCAAGGCATGATGGCGCCGCTTGCCGCTCGGTCCTGTCATTCGCTATTGTCGGGCAGCGCGGGCGTAGTTCAATGGTAGAACGGCAGCTTCCCAAGCTGCATACGAGGGTTCGATTCCCTTCGCCCGCTCCAAATCAAAAAACCTAGTAATTCAGTAGCCTGTGCGTCATTTGGCGCTGATAACAGCCCGGAAAATAAGCACCGCGTACAACATCTATACGACCCATTCTGTTGCCGATCGCTGATAGTTGACAGGCACTCATCAGCGCGCTCGGTCGCGTTTGGTGCAAAGCGGACATTGTTCGGCGCTAGCAGGAAATCCATCGGTCGCGCCTGACCGTGCAGCGAGGCTAGCTGCCATTCCAGCGGGTGAGAGTCCCGCCAACAGAGTCCAGTCGCTGTTGTAGTTATATCCAGCAACGGGGAGGGAGACCGATCCGTTGAAAGCCTGGAAGTAAAAGTCCCCGAAGGCTGGACGTTCCAGTCTGATCCGTACAGGGGGGCGAGCAACCTGGCAGGCCGTGGCGGAAGCGAACCAGTAAAGCCACGAAATCGACCGCCCGCGCGGAACGGATTGCGGGAGTGTCGGGAGTGCCGAGCCGGTGGTCATTCGGCGAAGGCCAATGTCGGCATCGAAGTTTCTGGATATCGATGTCGAACTCCCCGGGGTCGGAGAGGACGGCATGTCAGGAAGGAATGTGCAGCGAAAGCCCGGAACCACTCGCGGGTCGCTTCGGCGCTCCCGCACGGCGAAGGCATCGCGTATAAGCCGCCGTGCGGTGAAATCGCGGTGTGCCTGCGAGTGGGGGTGCCGGTAGTCCCTATGCAGCGCCGGTGAAAGCTGAAAGCCCAATCCGTCCAGAGCTTTGGCTTGATAAAATAATTGGTTGGCTAGGAGTCACATAAATACCACGCCTAAAGATCATCTGTGCAGATATGCCAAGCGTGGCTCCAACCACCTGAGATTGTTTGCTAAAAGCAAATTAGTTTGCAGATTTTGGTTGTCGTTTGATGGGGGGCTGATTATGCGTAGCTTTCATCTTGCAGTGCTCGCCGCTGTTGCTGCTATCGGCTTTGCTTCGATCGCTTCGGCAGCCGACATGCCGGTTAAAGCGCAGGCTTATAAGGCTGTACCCGCACCGCTCGCACCAAGCTGGGGCGGTTTCTATATTGGAGCCAATGTCGGCGGCGGCTGGATGAGCGGACAGGAATACACATTTGCTGATCTCGGCGGTGCCGCATTTAATACTTGCGGGCCGTGCGGTGCTTTCTATAACCCAGCCGCACTGTCGGGCGGGAGGGAAAGCGGATTGTTGGGCGGAATCCATGCCGGATATAATTGGCATTTCGCACCGGCGTGGCTCATCGGTGTGGAAGGTGACTTCACGTGGACCCATCTTAATCAGTCGGTCACTGGTACCTTGAGCAGCCCGGGATTTCCCATTGTTAACAGTGCCGGTCTCAATTTCGAAACTGACGTCAAATGGATGGCTTCGCTAAGGGGGCGTCTTGGTTGGATTGCCAACCCCAACTGGCTGGTTTACGCGACTGGCGGTGTTGCGTGGGCCAATACCGACCAATCAGCGAATGCGACGTGCCCTACGGGTGTGGGACTGTGCGTATTTACAACTCAACTGTCAGGGGCGCCTCTTAGTCTGAACAAAACGCGGACTGGATTTGTTGTTGGCGGCGGCGCCGAGTGGGAATTTGCTAGTCAGTGGCGGGCTCGGCTTGAATATCTCTACTACGGATTCGACAATTCGGATAGCGGATCAAGCCAGTTCCTCGGTACCGGTGGGGCTCCCGTGGCCTGCGTAAGTGTCCCAGGTAACTGTAACGCGCAATACACCTTCGGCCGATTGAACATCCAAACCGTTCGGGTTGGCCTCAGCTACGCTTTCCGATAAGCATCGCGATCCCTAACGACAAAAAGCCCCGGGACATTGCCCGGGGCTTTTCTTTTGGTGAGAGACGAAATCTTGAATGTCGCCTTTTGACACTTCACGTCATTCGCGGCGACACACTATTTTTGGTCGCTCTTGGGATAACAACGGACATGCCGAACGTGTTTGGCTACCCTAAAAAGGTGAAAATCTGAGCCGGCTGTTCCGCGCTCGTCTCGCACGTCCCAGAGCGTCACAAAAAGGTGCGACGGTAGTGCTGCCGCTCGTGAGCCACCGGTGCCGCCTGCTCGCCCTTTGACAGAACACCAATCAGCGCCACCGGCGGTGCTTCCTAACATTTAGTAATCATAATCTCACGGGTAGGTGCGCACCAAAAATCGTCACGACACTGTCGTGAAATCTCTCTTCAATTTCACGATGTCCGCTAAAAATCCGCTTTTCAACACGCCGCTGACGTAGGAATGTAGGGTCGCGCATAACAGTGATGAGCAGAAGCGGAATACCCACGGCAGATTGGGGAACATTCAAACATGTTTACGCCTTGTGTACCGCCAGGGTATTAGGCAGGAGGATGAGATGAAGTATTCTATTGAGATAGCGGCGCTCGCTTTGGGCGGGACGCTTTTCGCCGCGCCAGCGATGGCGCTGCCCGTTGGCGGACTGTCGCACGTTCCTAGTGAAATTCAATACGTTCAGTTCGTTACCGGGGACCCCAAAGATTGCCGGCATGATTATCATCGGCGCGTCCACAATGATGGGCACCACGAACGTCGTTCGCACCATCGGCGCCGGAATGGCGTTCGCGGATCTGTTCGACCCGCTGGGCCTCCGGGACCGGCTGGCGCTGCTGGACCTGCTGGGCCCCCGGGACCGGCAGGCGCTGCTGGTTCTGCTGGGCCTCCAGGACCGGCAGGCGCTGTTGGACCGGCTGGACCTGCTGGGCCTCCAGGACCGGCTGGCGCTGTTGGACCTGCTGGACCTGCTGGACCTGCTGGGCCTCCAGGACCGGCAGGCGCTGTTGGACCGGCTGGACCTGCTGGGCCTCCAGGACCGGCAGGCGCTGCTGGACCTCCTGGGCCTCCAGGACCGGCAGGCGCTGTTGGACCGGCTGGGCCTCCTGGACCCGCTCACGAAAGCAAACCTTGAGCGAGATTTTCCGATTTGGGTTATTCGCTGTGGAGGCGGTAAGGCTATAAGATTCCACCTTCCAGCAAAACACCTGATTGGATTTCGGAAAGACCGCCGCGAGCAGGCCGTGTGAAAATTAAGAGGCTTCATTTTCGGGAGCCTCTTTTTTCATGTCTCAGGCGAGGCTTGCCGTGAGTTTGGCGGCACCGACCAGATTGATGGTGCGGATGATATTGTAGGCGAGCACGCTGAGCGCCGCTTCTGCCCGGGTTTTGTGGAGGCCTCTTGTTAGAAATCGTCCTCCGGCGGTCATGCGTTTGATCGTTCCGAAGGGATGTTCAGAGGCGCATCGGCGCTGTCGGATTAGGCTCGGATCGGCCTGAAAACGGCTATTCATTCGTTCCAGCGCATCTTCATGCAGATGGCGGCTGATAAAGCGACGCTCTGCGGTCGTGCAGCGCGGTTTGAGCGCGCAGCTAGTGCAATCGCGTGCCGCATAGAGGATCAGACGATCGCGACGAAGCGCCTCCTTCTTGCGGGCGAGAACGTGACCCGCAGGACAGATATAGCTGTCCGCCTCCGGCTTGTAGGTGAAGGCAGAGCGACCAAATAGAGTGCCGCCGCCCTGACTATGTATTGACCGATTGGTCGGCACGCAGGCCGTGATGCCGTCAGCCTCGCAGGCCGCGGCGGCCGTGCCACTTGAGTAGCCGGCATCGGCCACGACCGTTACATTTGAAACGCCGAGCGTATCCTTTGTTGCCTTCGCCATCGGGTATAGCTGGCGGGTGTCATTGGGCTCGCTGGTCACCGCATGGTGGACGATGAGGCCGGTGTCGGCATCGACGGCCGTTTGCACATTGTATGACGGCGGCTTCGGTCCCTTGCCGATCCCCATCGGTCGGGCATCGAGCTCCCCCTCTACCAGCGTGGCGCGCTCCTCGGCATCGAGCTTGGCGGCCAGCCGATCGAGTTCAGCGCGTCGTGATTTGAGGACTTGAAGCGCTGCTGCAGTCGCGTTCGGCGTTTCATCAGGTTCGCGGGCATCGTTCTCGTCCAAACCGGCCAGATATTCGGCGATCCGGCGGTCGAGACGGACGGCCTCTTCTGCAATCTCTCGCCGGCCCATAACCCGCTTGGCGCTGGCTGCTGCACGGAACTTCGATCCGTCGAGCGCCACTAAACGCGCCGTGAACAGGCCCTGATCCCGGCAGAACAGCACAAAGGCCCGGCATGTGCCCACGATGGCGGCACTGTTGCCGCGGCGAAAGTCCGCAATCGTTTTGAAATCGGGCGCCAGCCGACGCAGAAGCCACATCACCTCAACATTGCGAGAACACTCACGCTCCAGCCGACGCGATGAGCGCACCTCGTTCAGGTAGCCATAAACATAAAGCTTCAGTAGGTCCCGAGGATCATAGGGAGGCCGCCCGGTTGCTGCCGGCACCGATCGTGCGAACCCGAGCCCGATCACATCGAGCCCGTCCACAAATGCGTCGATCACCCGAACCGGCGCATGATCCGCCACATAGTCCTCAACCGCCGCCGGCAGCAGCGCTGCCTGACCACGATCCTCGCCCAGAATGTAGCTCATGAAAAAGACCGCATCGTTGTCGATGCGGTCCATCTTATCTGACTCGTCTAGTTCTCACACAGCCTGCGCGAGGCGGTCTTTCTGTTTGCGCTTTAGGACAAGAGAAAAGTCGTGTTGGCCCAAATTTTGCGCTGTTGCCAGAGTCGAGGTGGCCAATGTCCCGAAGCAACACAATTAGGAGGCGTCCAACATCCGTCGCCTCGTGACGTTCGAACGGATGGCCGTCGCTTGAGCGAGGAGACCGACCGAGCCGCCTGGCAATCGGGCGTTGGGCGGGGCAAACGGAGCCAGATCGAAATCAGATCGCCGCGGAATAGCCGCCGATCCGCGCAAGCCGAAAATCACGCTGCACAAAACCGTATTGTTCGAGGTGCCCTATATTTTTCGACGTATGAGTTTTCACACAGGTGCGCCGGGAGACCGGCAAGGAGTAGGTGGTGCAAGTTCCTGCGCATCGTCCTTTTCGAGGCTTGCTTGGCGTTCACTCGCGTTGCGGCCTGCACACTCGCGCTGTCACCAATTCGTGACGCGCTAATCGAAGGATCAAACGCTAGTTGCTAGTGAACTTGTAGTTCAGGCCGACGCGGACAATATTGCCATGAAACGCAAAGTCCGTAGTGGTCGTATAAAGGATTGGGACGTTCGGAGTTCCGGTCACCGTCAGATGGCCAAGATCATAGTAAAGATATTCGAGTTTAGCCGTCCAATTGCCCCCCAAGCGACCTTCGACGCCGCCGCCAACTGTCCAACCTGCTCTGGTCGATGAGGAGGAGCCGGTCCACACAAGATTATTTGCGTATGCGAATGTGTCCGAGGCTTTGATCCCACCGACTGCGAGACCACCGGTCGCATAGAACAGCAACGTATGATCGCCCGGCGTCCAACCCAGACGCCCTCGAACTGTCGCCAGCCAATCAACTTTCTGCTCCTGATTGTACGTCCAAGGATCGACCGCGTTTAGGAGCCGCCGCGTGCCGGCACTGGTAACTCCGCTATTGGACGCCGATCCTTTGAAATCCGTATATTGAATATCTCCTTCGATACCGGCGACCCAAGAATTGGGCGTAATTTGATAATTATACCCAATCTGGCCGCCGCCGATGAAGCCATTCAAATTGTCACTGTAGCTGACGTTGTTGAATGGCTCTGGAGAAGGAAGCGCCGGAACAAAACTAAAGGTATTACTATCGGACCCAAAGCCGTAGCCAGCGTTCAAACCCGCATACCATCCTGTCCAGCTCGGTGGCACCACCACTACTGGTGCCTTGTAGACTGGCGCCTTGACCGGCATGTCGGCGGCAAAAGCAATCGAAGAAAATCCGATAGCCGCAACAACGGCCAGCAACGCACATTGAAGACGACGCATGATCACCCCCATCGGTAACCGATATCTGAAATCCACATTAGCAAACAATCTTGAATAGAGAGAGTCCCTTTAGCTTATCTGCACAATTGACTTTCTGGAGTGATATTAATGCGACTCTACCCAACCAATTGTTTTATCGAGTTAAAACACGGATAAGCCCGGAGCTTCAACCTTCAACGGCGCAGCTTAGGGTTTGCTGATCGCGCCGCGATTCCGCTCTGCAATGTCGCCTATGGGCCTTGGTCCTGTAAAAGCGATTTTGGATCAGAGGCGCAGATTCTGGCGTCAGACTTGAGGCCTTTTCCCGGGGCCGACTATGCCCTCATCGCCGCCATAAGTGGCTGGATGCGGCGCCGGTCGTTTAGTTTCCGGCGGGGACGCCGCCACAACCAGCATCGGGTTCTCGCCTTCGGCCTTTACGTCGACGTCTGCCCCACGGGCGTCGCGAAGGCGGCGCTCATAATTGTCCCCTCGTTCCTTCGCGTTCCGACCATGTGGGCGTATTCCTGTCCTCCGATGTTGACCCTACCAGCCAAATCTCGCGTGGTTTGGTCGTGCGGGTACACAATGAAAAAGATGGGTCGCGCCTCCCGTTTTGCATGAGGGACCTGGCCCTTTGACGTGCCCAATGCTCCCGGTTTTGCAGCTATGCACTTGATATGTTTGCAAACCATCTAGC
>CAVRJZ010000009.1:0-253612 GCA_963721665.1 uncultured Alphaproteobacteria bacterium | reverse complement strand
CTTCCTCGATCCCAAGGACCCACAAGTGATCGCGCAGGCGCGCGCCGACGGCATCGCGGAGAACTGGCTGGAAGGCGCGCGGCGTTCGCCGATCTGGAAAATGGCGATGGAGTGGAAGGTCGCGTTCCCGCTGCATCCGGAATACCGCACGCTGCCGATGGTCTGGTATGTGCCGCCGCTCTCGCCGATCCAGTCGGCGGCTGCCGCCGGCAAGATCGGCCACGACGGCGAGATGCCGGACGTGCGCTCCTTGCGCATTCCGCTGAAATACCTCGCCAACCTCTTGACCGCCGGCAAGGAAGAGCCGGTCGTCCTCGGCCTCGAACGCATGCTGGCGATGCGCGCCTATATGCGCGCCAAGACCGTCGACGGCGTGATCGACGAGGCCATCGCCAAGCGGGTGGGGCTTACCGCGCTGGCGATCGAGGACATGTATCAGACCATGGCGATCGCCAATTACGAGGACCGCTTCGTCATTCCGACCGCGCATCGCGAAACCAACGAGGACGCCTACGACCTGCGCGGCTCGTGCGGCTTCTCGTTCGGCAACGGCTGCTCCGGCGGCACCAGCGAAGCAAACCTGTTTGGTACGCCCAAGCGCGGCAAGACGCCGATGGAGGTCGTGTGATGATCAAGGCCTTGAAGGCGCTATCGGCGCTGCTGACCTACCCGAGCGTCGAATTGAAGCAGGCGGCGGGCGAGATCAGCGAGGCGATCGAAAACGAGCCGGCGATTTCGTTTGCCGTGCGCGATCAGTTGCACAAGTTGCTGAGCGAACTCGCCGCCGACGATCTTTACGATCTGCAGGAGCGCTACGTGCTGCTGTTCGATCATACACGGTCGCTGTCGCTGCATCTGTTCGAACATGTGCACGGCGAGAGCCGCGACCGCGGCCAGGCCATGATCGACCTCAAGGCGCAATACGAGAAGGCCGGCCTCGTTCCCGACGCGGCCGAATTGCCCGACTTTCTGCCGCTGTTCCTGGAGTTTCTCTCGACGCTGGCGGCTGCGCAGGCGCGTGACATGCTGGCGCAGCCGGCGCACATCCTTGCTGCCATGGCGGAGCGGCTGCGCAAGCGCCGCTCGGCTTATGAGGGTGTCTTCCGCGCGCTGGTTGCGTTGGCGGCGGCAAAGCCGAAAGAGACGGATGTCTCCGCGCTGCTGGCGCTGCCCGATCCGGATGCAACCGACATGGCGGCGCGCGACGCCGCCTGGGCCGACGAGGCGGTCAGCTTCGGCCCTGGCGCCGGCGACGGCTGCAAGGACGGGCTGATCGCGCGCGTGCGCGGGGCTTTGCGTCCCGCACCGGACATGCCGGCAACCCCCGCCGTTTCGCCGCGTCACTGAGGACCTGGGTCATGCACGAACTGATCAACTACATCGTCTTTGGCTGGTATCCCTATCTCTGCCTGACCGTGTTCCTGCTCGGCAGCGTGCTGCGCTTCGACCGCGAGCAATACACCTGGCGTAGCGGATCGAGCCAGTTGTTGCGCCGCCGGCAACTGACCTGGGGCTCCAACCTGTTCCATGTCGGCATCCTGGTCATCTTCCTCGGCCATTTCGGCGGCCTGCTGACGCCGATCTGGATCTTCGAGGCACTCGGCATTTCGCACACGTTCAAGCAATGGATGGCGATCGGCGTCGGCGGCGTTTCAGGCATCCTGTGTTTCATCGGCATCACACTGCTGGTGCATCGCCGGCTGTTCGACGCGCGTATCCGCACCACTTCCTCATTCGGCGATGTCGCGATCCTGCTGATCCTCTATGTGCAGCTTACGCTCGGGCTCGCCACCATCCCGGTTTCGCTGCAGCACCTCGACGGGCATGTGATGGTGACGTTCATGACCTGGGCGCAGGGCATCCTGACCCTGCAGCCGGGCGTCTCCGCGCTGATCCTCGGCGTGCCGGCGATCTTCAAGGTGCACCTCGCCCTCGGCATGACGATCTTCCTGCTGTTCCCGTTCACCCGCCTGGTGCACGTGTGGAGCGCGCCGGTCTGGTATCTCGGCCGCCGCGGCTATCAGGTGGTGCGCACGCGCGCGGTGCGCGGGCTGGAACCGGCGGAGTAGGGCGATGACGACTTGCTCCGCCCACGCGCAAATCCCGGCAGGAAAGCCGGCAGCGGTCAGCGTCAACGGCGTTGCGATCGCCCGCGACGCGATTGTGCGCGAAATGCAGCACCATGCGGCGCCCAAACCGATCGCCGCCTGGCAGCAGGCCGCACGCGCGCTGGTTATCCGCGAACTGCTGCTGCAGCGCGCGCGCCATCTCGGCGTTGCGCCCGCGCCGATCAGCGACGCCGAAGGCCGGCGCGAGACCGATGACGAAGCCATCATGCGGGCGCTGGTCGAGCGCGAGGTGACGGTTCCGGAACCCGATGACGCGACCTGCCGGCGATTCTACCAGAACAACCAGAGGCGCTTCCGCTCGCCCGACATCTACGAGGCCTCGCATATTCTTTTCGCTGCGCTGCCGGCTGACGGCAAAGTCTATGAGCTGGCCCGCGCCGAGGCAGAAGTCGTGCTAACCGAATTGCGCGAACACCCGGAGCGGTTCGCCGAACTCGCCAAGACGCATTCGCGTTGTCCGTCGGCGGAACAGGGCGGCAATCTCGGCCAGATCACCGCCGGGCAGACGACGCCCGAATTCGAGCAGGCGCTTTTCGCGCTCGAACCCGGCCAGTTGTGCGAAGCGCCGGTCGCCACGCGCTACGGTTTCCACGTCATCCGGCTCGAGCGCAAGCACGCGGGCCGTACGCTGCCCTATGAACTCGTGGCCGACCGCATCGCCGACTATCTGCGCGAGAGCGTGCGACGGCGCGCCGACGCGCAATACGTCGCGCGGCTGGTGTCGGCAGCGAAGATCGAAGGCATCGAACTTGCCGGCGCCGACGCGCTGGGCGTGCATTGAGAGGGCCCATGCTCGGCGATCTGCTGGCGCAATTGACTGACGAGACCGTCGCGGTCGAGACGCTGCTGCAACTTGGCGACCTGGCGCTGTTGGAAACGGCGCGCGCGAAAGCCGCCACCGAGGGCATCGATCTCGCATCTTGCGTGACGCAGACCGTGCAGCGCTATGCGGCGACCGCAACCGATGAGGAATGGGTCACGCTGATGGGACTGCTGAACCGCTCGGCGGATCCCGGCGCCACCTGCCTCAAGCGGGCCTTCGGCTGCGCGCAGCCATGAGCCCGGTCCCGCGCCTCAAGGACTATCGCGGACCGGCGCTGCTGTCCTACGGATTTCGGCCGTTCTTTCTACTCGGTGCCGTCTTTGCCGGGCTCGCCATCCTGGCCTGGTTGCCGATGTTTGCCGGCGAGCTGACATTGTCGATCGCCTTCGGCCCCATCGATTGGCACGTGCATGAAATGCTCTACGGCTACGTGCCGGCGGTGGTGACCGGCTTCCTGCTGACCGCAATCCCCAACTGGACCGGGCGGCTGCCGATCCAGGGCGTGCCGCTGCTCATTCTGGTCGCGGTGTGGCTGGCGGGACGCGCGGCGTTGACGTTTTCTGCCGTCATCGGCTGGCTGCCGGCCATGATCGTGGACGTCGCCTTCCTGGCTTTGGTCGTCGCCGCCGCCGCGCGCGAGATCATCGCCGGCAAGAATTGGCGCAACCTGCGCGTTGTCGGCCTGGTCACGCTGCTGCTCGCGGGCAACGTCGCATTCCATATCGAGGCGCATATCAACGGCGGCGCCGAATACGGCGCCCGCATCGGCATCGCCGCGGTGGTGCTGCTGATCGTAGTGATTGGCGGTCGCATCATCCCGAGCTTCACCCGCAACTGGCTGGCGCGCGAGAATCCGGGCCGGCTGCCGGCGCCGTTTGCGCGTTTCGATGTAGCAGTGATCGGCTTTACCGCCGCGACCTTGGCGCTGTGGATCGTGCTGCCGTCGACAAGGGCGACGGGCGCGGCGCTCGGCATCGCGGGCGTGCTGCATATCGTGCGGCTGGCGCGATGGGCCGGCGACCGCACGTTGCGCGACCGTCTGGTGCTGATCTTGCACATTGGCTACGCCTTCGTGCCGCTCGGGTTTCTGCTTGCCAGCGCGGCCGTGTTCGGCCTCGGTGAGCAAAGCGCGGCAATTCACGCCTGGATGGTCGGCGCCGCCGGGGTTATGACCTTGGCGGTGATGACGCGCGCCAGCCTCGGCCATACTGGCAGCGCGCTGATCGCTTCGCCGGCGACCCAGGCGATCTATGCGGCCGTCGTTATCGCCGCGCTGGCGCGCATTTGCGCGTCGCTGCATCCGGACTGGAGCGAGCCGCTGCTGCAAATCGCGGTGCTCGGCTGGGCCATCGCTTTTTTCGGATTTGCAGCTGTCTACGGGCCATTGCTCGTCAGGGCACCGCGATAGAATCGTCGGTGACTTCGAGTGCCGGGAACGGTTGGTTTGGTTTGCCCCTTTCCAGCCGTTGCCACACGGGCGAGCCCCAGCGGAAAGGCTGGGGCTTCTTCGTTGCGCCAGCGGCGCAAGACACCGCCGGCCGTAATCGCTAGCGCTATCAGCGGGATTTAGCCTGCCGTCTCAGACGGCGACCGAGTGTCTGGACTTCGCGCCCGGCAAATAAGTGTCGAAGGCCGACGCCACCAGACGCATGTAAGGACGGCCTTGCTCGGTAATGCGAATGCGGTTGCCGTCGATCTCGACGCTGCCGTTTTCCCGGTACGGTCGCAATTGCTCCAACTCTTCGGAAAAATCGGCGGCGGATACAACTCCGGACTCGCGCGCGATGGCGTCCAGATCCACCGCCATGTCGCACATCAGCCGCTCGATGATGCTGCCGCGCAGGCGGTCGTCGTCGGTGAGAGCGATGCCCTTGACGGTGGCGAGCTTGCCCTCGGCGATGGCGCGCGAATAATTGCCCACCGCCGGAGCGTTCTGCGCGAAGCCCTGCGGCAGGCGGCCGATGGCGGAGGCGCCCAGGCCGATCAGCGCGTCGGCGTCGTCGTCGGTATAGCCCTGGAAATTCCGTTGCAGCTTGCCGCTCTGCGCGAACAACTCGTCGTCCGGCCGCGCGTAGTGATCGAGGCCGATCGCCTGATAGCCGAACTCGACCAACGTATCGTGCGCGGCCTCCGATTGCGCCAGCCGCTCCGGCGAGGTCGGCAGGTCGGATTGCTCGATCAGCCGCTGCTGCGGGCGGAACCAGGGCACGTGCGCGTAGCCGAACACCGCGACGCGCTGCGGCTTTAGCGAGTGCGCCAAGGTGACGGTACGGCGCACGTCGTCGACGGTCTGCTTGGGCAGGCCGTACATGAGGTCGATATTGATGCGGTCGATGCCGACTTCATTGAGCAAGTCGAACGCGTTCTTCACCGTCTCGAAGGGCTGGATGCGGCCGGCCGCCTGCTGCACATGCGCGCTCAAGTCCTGCACGCCGAGACTGGCGCGGTTGACGCCGATGTCGTGCAGCGCCTGCGCCAGCGGGCGCGTCAGATAGCGCGGATCGAGTTCGATGGCGTGCTCGCGGACCGCCGTCAGATCGAAACGATGGGCGAGTTCGTCGGTGATGAATTTGAGCAGGTCGGCGTCGAGGATCGAGGGCGTGCCGCCGCCCCAATGGATATGGGTGACCTTGCGCTTGCCGGTTTGTGCGGCGACCAGCGCGATCTCTTCCACCAGGCGCTGCGCATAGGCTTCGACCGGTTCGTCGCGCAGCGTCGCCTTGGTGTGGCAGCCGCAATAGTGGCAAATCTCGCGGCAGAAGGGGACGTGCAAGTATAATGAGAGCGTGGCACCGCCCGGCAGACCGGCAAGCCAGGAGCGATAGACCGCCGCATCGACCGCCGCGCTGAAATTCGGCGCGGTCGGATACGACGTATATCGCGGGACTGCTCTTTCGAGCATGTTGGCCATTCACGCTACTCGCAGTGGCTGATCGGCAGGCGCGGGTAAAATATACCGCCCGGCCTCGCGTCAATTGACATATGTCAACCGAAACAAGGGCGCTGCAAAGCGTTGAACGGAAAACCGCGCGGCGATAAGGCTCAGCGCGGCCAGACCGCCGGATAAGAGCCGCCCTGCCGCGCATGCTTTTCATCGTCGCCGGCGGCCGGCTCGGGTTTTGCGGCGCGCTGATGGTGGGGCGAGTGTGCGTAGCGTTCGTCGTGCTCGGTCGAGCGCCGCGATTGGGCGACGCCGTCTGCGAAGGACGCGTAGAATTTCCAAAATTGATCTAGGGCGCGCATGGCGTTACTCGGCCGAATGGCCGGCCCTGCGGTTCAGCGAATGCCGGCGGTTTCGCTCCGCATAGCGTCGAGCGTGCCGGCATTGGGGCAGTATTGACGCCAGTGCGGATCGTCGGGAACCAGCATGAGGTCGAGCTGGCACCGTTTCTTGCTGACGCAGCTCGAGCACAGGCGCTGCATGTCGCGCATGGTGCTCGGTTCGCTCTTGACCAACGCATCGGCATCGAGATGCAGCGCGGTGAGGCGCTCGAACAAGAGTTTGGCCGCGCCGGGCCCACGTTCGGCCAATTGACGCAACTCGCTCGGAGACAGGCCAACGTCGTGCGCCATCCGCTCGATTTCATTCTTGTCGCAGGTATCCAGCCGCAGGCGGCATTGCTGTAACAGCCTGCGCCGACGCACCCATTCGCGGAATGCCGCGATCAGTGAGCCGAACGTCAGATTGGACTTTGCCGGAGTCGATGCGAGCATGAGAGCCTCCTCCCACTAGCTTGCAATCATTAAGCCGTCGACCGGCCGACGCCTTGATCCAAATCAACCGTAAAACGTGCAATTTGCCCGCGTCACGCGTCTCTCGCATATGCGAAGAAATGGAGCGGAGGGACCGAATTCTTGTTCTTCAATCCGCGCGCAGCCTCGGCTGCGGCGACCACCGCTATGAAGATTTGCGATCCGACCGTCTGAATCGGCCACCGGCGCTTGCCGGCCGACGCCAGCCCTGACACACCATCCGCGCAACCGGCTCGCCGCGCGGCGCGGTCGGTCAATTTTGCACAACGGACCGCGGCATTGATTTTCGTCAAGAAAGCCTGTGCCAACAGCCGTTATGAAAATTTGGATTCGGCAAATTCGGTCGAATTCTTTATCATGACTGGGGTATTCGCTTGCCGCCGACCCGCCAGGGCAGAAGAATTATGACCGAACCGACCGAAGCGCCCACCGCCAAGCATCTGGGGGTGGGACGACGTATTGCGCGCGCCGCCATCCGCTTCGGCGGGATTTTCACGTGCATCGTAGCGGCGGCCCTGCTGTGGGCCGCGAATGCGCGCGCGCAAACCGCGCCGGCCGACCAGGCCGCACCCAAACTCACCAGCGAGATGTGTCTTGGCTGTCACGGGGTTGAAGGCATCGTCGGCGCGGTTCAACCGAGTCCGCCCGGCAGCCCGCCGAAGGTCATGACCGATCGCTTCCTCGGCAGTGTGCACGGCAAGCTTATCAATTGCGTCGACTGCCACACCAATATCACCAAGATTCCGCACGAAAAGGTCACGGTGAAGGTGAGCTGCATCAACTGCCACCAGAGCCGGCTCGATGATGCCAAGGAGAAAAACGATAAGGAAAAGATCGAGACCCTGACTCGGGTGAACGACATGGTCGGCGTTTATCTGAAGTCGATCCACGCGCAGCCGAGCACGGCCGATCAGTCGCGCACCAATGCGACCTGCTATGATTGCCACGACGCGCATTACGTCTATCCGCCGGGCAGCGCCAATTACAACTGGTGGCGGCTGAATTTACCTTACACTTGCGGCAAGTGTCATACCTACGAGCTCGGCGAGTACAAGAAGTCGGTCCACGGCAACGAGGTCCTGCAGCAAGGCAATCCGGCCGCGCCGATCTGTTCCGATTGCCACAACGGGATGAACATCCAGAATCCGTTCCTGTCGGCCACGCAGGTCGTCATCACCAGGAACTGCGGTGGCTGTCACAACGAGGAATATTCGTCCTACCTCGACACCTATCACGGTCAGGTCAATCGGCTGGGCTTCACCTTCACCGCCCAGTGCTTCAACTGCCACGGCAGTCATGACATCAAGAGAGTTAGCAACCCGGTCTCGCCCGTCTTCCCCACCAATCGGTTAAAGACCTGCCAGCAGTGCCATACCGGCGCTACCCGCGGCTTTATCACCTTCCAACCGCACGCCAACACGCACAATTTCGCGCGCTATCCGCGTGAGTGGCTCGCGGGAAAGTTCATGCTGATTTTACTAGCCGGTGTATTCAGCTTCTTCTGGACGCATTCGGCGCTGTGGTTCTATCGCGAGCTCAGGGATCGCCGGCAGCGCAAGAACCGGCCGCATGTCAAGCTCGCCGGGCTGCCAAGCGATGAGCCGCAAGTTTACTTCTACCGCTGGCCGCTGATCTGGCGCATCGCTCATGTAAGTTTCGCCATCTGCACCATTTGTCTGGTGTTCACCGGCATGCAGCTGCTCTATTCCAACGAATGGTGGGCGCCGATGGTGAGCCACGCGTTGGGCGGGCCAAAGGTGACCGGCACCGTGCACCGGATCGCCGCCGTGGGCTTCCTCGGCATCTTTTTCTGGCATATTTCCTATTTGCTGCTCCGCCTCGGGCCGAAGTGGCGCACCTTCAAGATCTTCGGTTCCGACTCGATGGTTCCGGGCCCGCAGGATGTCCGCGACATCCTGGAAATGTTCAAATGGTTCTTTGGGCTGGGGCCGAAGCCGAGTTTCGACCGCTGGACCTATTGGGAGAAATTCGACTATTGGGCGCCGTTCTGGGGCGTCACCATCATCGGCTCCACCGGCGCCATGATCTGGTTCAAGGAGTTCACGGCCACCTATCTGCCGGGCTGGGTGTTCAACCTTGCCTTCATCTTCCACGGCGAGGAGGCGGTGCTCGCCGCCGGCTTCCTGTTCACTGTCCATTTCTTCAACGAACACTGGCGGCCGGACAAATTCCCGCTCGATATCCGCATGTTCACCGGTTCCATGCCGCTGGAGGAATTCAAGCACGAAAAGGCGATTCTCTATAAGCGGCTGGTGGAAAACAAGCAGCTCGACCAATTCCTCGTGCATGAGCCGTCGCAGCCGATGACCATCGGGTCCAAGATCCTCGGCTTTACCTTGATGAGCTGCGGCTTGATCCTTTTGTACATGGTCATTTCTGGTTTCATAGGCCATTTTGCCAGTGGGGGATGATTTAAATTCTGTGGGACCACATTTGGACGAGGATGACTAAATGCTAACAAGGCAAACGCCGGGGTTTTTCATGAGACATCTGCTGCTCGCCCTGCTTCTGTCGGTGCCGCTGATCGGCTGCTCCGATCAAAGCTCGACAGACAAACCAACGGCTGCGGATATCCGGGCCGGCAAGGCCGTCGCGGAGCGGGAATGCAAAGGCTGCCACGGTCTCGATGGTAAGGGCGCCGCCCCCGGCATTCCCAACCTTGCCGGTCAGCGCAGGCGTTACATCATGGCCGCGCTACAGGAATACAAGGACCGCAAGCGCGTTCACGCCGCTTTGCAGACGATCGCGACCGACTTGACCGACGACCAGACCCGCGGCGTCGCCGCTTTCTATGCCAGTCTGAAGCCGCTGCCGCCGGAAAAGGGACCGGTGTTCTCGCCCTACGAGAACGGCAAGAAAGTCGCGGCGGCCTGCGCCCCATGTCATGGCGCGGACGGCAATAGTCCGATCGCCGGAACGCCCAATCTCGCCGGGCAGCAACCGCTGTATTTCGTCGCCGCCACGCAGGAATATCTGACCGGCAAGCGCGCATCGGCGCCAATGGACCCCATGCTGCGCAAGCTGAGCAAGCTCGATATCGAGAGCGCGGCGCTGTTTTTCGCCTCGCAGACACCGATCGCACGCAAGGCGCCGCCGATCGGCGACCCTACACTGGGCGAGCCGCGCACCGCGGTGTGCGGCGGCTGTCATGGTTCGCACGGCGTGAGCACTGACGCGGCGACGCCGAGCCTGGCGGCGCAGGATCCCATATACTTGGCGCAGGCGATCAAGGGCTACCGCACCACGCGCAAGAACGACACGATGTCGCGCGTCGTCGCCAATCTATCCGACAAGGATATCGACGATATCGTCGCGTTCTATGCGACGCAGAAATCGAAGCCGGCGGAAGACGGGCAAAACCTGCTTCAGGATATCACCGACAAGTGCAATCGTTGCCACGCCGGCGATATCGACAACCCGGCGCTGGCGATCCCGATCATCAATGCACAGGACAAGGATTATCTCGTCATTGCTTTGCGCGCCTATCGCGACGGCAAGCGCGGAAATTCCCTGATGCACAACATGAGCGTGCCTTACGGGGATTCCATCGTCGAAAGTATCGCATCGTATTACGCGAGCTTGCCGGCGAAATAGGTGCAGGCGAGCCGGGGGCGGTTTGGAATTTGCGACGCAGCTATCGGGGCGCGCGGGCTCGCCGCTCCCAAGTCGAAGTCGCCGTGCGGAGGAAGGCGCGAACCGTTTCGACGGATCGTGCGGATTAACGATAACAATAATGGGCGTGTAGCGATGCAACGCAGCTTGAAGAGTGTCCTAGTCATTGCCGCCGTCGCCGCGAGCGCCATTGCCTGTGGCAGTGCCCTCGCACAGACGGCCGACGCCATGCGCACGCTCAACGCATCGCCGATGGACATCGCCGACGGCAAGCACGTGGCGGAAATCGGATGCGCCGCCTGTCACAACCTCGACGGCATCAGCACCGTCAAGGGCACGCCGCATCTCGCCGGGCAGCGCCCGGTTTATCTTTATCTGACGCTCAAGGAATACAAATCGGGCGTGCGTAGCAGCGAGGCCATGACGAACGCGATCAAGTTCCTCAGCGACGATGCGCTGATGAAAGTCGCGGCTTATTTCGCCAGCCTCGATCCGGCGCCGCCGCCGAGCGGTCCGGCCGGGCCTGCGGTGCCCGATCCGGAGGAAGCCGGCAAAGCCGTATCGGCGGCTTGCGCCGGCTGCCACGGCAACGCCGGCGTCAGCCAGATTCCCGGCATTCCGAGTTTGATCGGGCTCGACCCGAAATATCTGGTCGACGCGATGAAGGCCTACCAAGACGGCCAGCGCAAGAACGACACCATGAAAGCCATGCTGGCGTCGCTGAACGACGCGGCCATCAATAACGTGGCGCTGTTCTACGCGTTGCAGAAGCCGGCGCGCGCCAAGACGCCGATTGCCGGCGACAAGGCTGCCGGCAAAGCGAATTCGGCGAGCTGTGGCGGCTGTCACGGCGAGGACGGCGTGAGCGGAATTGCAGGGACGCCGAGTCTCGCCGGACAGGACGCCCAATACATCGCGGCGGCGTTACTCGAATACAAAAACGGATCGCGCGCCAACGATACGATGAAGGGCCTCGCCTCGACGCTCGACGCAACCAAGATGAAGAACGTCGCGGCTTATTTCGCTGCGTTCGAACCCAAGGCGCCGAACGTGCGCAAGCCGCTGAGCACGTCGGAGTGGGCTGAGCGTTGCAACCGTTGTCACGGCGTTAACGGCAACAGCACCGACCCGCGCTTCCCGATGCTGGCCGGCCAGCGGTTCGAGTATCTGCAAAAATCGCTGCTCAATTACCGGGCCGGAACGCGCAAGAACGTCGAGATGCACGCCATGGCCGGCGGGTTGAGCGAAGGCGATATCGACAATCTCGCCGCCTTCTACGCGCACCAAAAGGCGCGCGCGGTGCTGTTCGTACCGCTGCCGAAGTGAAGTGGATCAAGCCGTAACCGATGGAACCCGACCATGAGTGAACTGCCTCTGCACCGGCACTACCTGCACTACTCGGAGCTGCCGTACAGCCAGCGCGTTCTTTATACGGCGGCACTTCTGGTCCTCGGGGTGGGCTACCTGTTCGCCTTGCTCAACGTCTATTTCACCTATGCCGGCCGCGCCGGCGGCAATCCGCATATGCTCACGGCCGAAGATCTCATCGTGGCCTATTCCGGCAGCGGCAAGGGCTCGCGCCTCGAATCGGCGCTACGCGGCCCGATGTCGACCATGTTGCCGGCCGACGACCGCAACGTGGTGCTCGCCTGGGCGGCGGAAGGCAGTCCGCATCCGGGCTATGACAAATCGGTGCGCCCGCTGCTCGACAAATATTGCATGCAGTGCCACGACGGCAGCAATCCGCATCTGCCCAACCTCAACGGCTACGACAATCTGAAGAAGGTGACGGAGAAGGATACCGGCGCCGCCATCCCGACGCTGGTGCGCGTGTCGCATATCCATCTGTTCGGCATGACGTTCATCTTCTTCCTCACCGGCCTGATGTTCAGCCACGCCTATGTGCGGCCGGTCTGGTTCAAATGCGTCGTCGTCGCCGTGCCGTTCGCCGGCATCATGATCGATGTCGCCTCGTGGTACATGATCAAGGTCTTCCACCCGTTCGTTTATCTGGAGATCGCGGCCGGCGCGGTGCTGGCGGCGTGCTTTGCCTTCATGTGGCTGGTGGCGCTCTATCAGATGTGGCTCTCCAACGCGCCCGAGATGGTGCGCGAACGCGAGGCGGGCGACCTCTAGAGCGCGGTCCGTTTAGATTGAATCGCCGTTCTCCCATAATATTTTGCTTGCGCATGATCTTTTCCGAAAACCGGTTCCCACTTTTCGGGATCATGCGCTGGACGTCATTCAGCGATTGCGCCCTAGCGCGGCGATGCGGTCGGCGAATTCGTCGACCGCCGGCCACGACGTGTATTCGATTGAGGTCGCCGGATCGGTCGGGCCGCCGGTCAGCAACATAATGAAGCGGATGATCGCCCGGTCCCGCCAAGTGTAGCGCCGGTAATCGAGCCGCCCGGCAAAGGCGACCGCCAATGCAGGCGCAAGACGGTGACGCGCGATGCTCTTGCGCAGATAGGCATTGCCGGCAGCCGTGGTCTTTTCCGGTTTGCGCGCGGTGAGGTTGACCGAGGCGAGCGCCAGCGGCGGCGGCGCGGGGAGCGAACCATAGGCTGCCAGAAAGCTGTCGGCTTGCGGCAAGTGCTTGCCGTAACGCACCGCGGCGACCAGCACGACCAACGAAGCGGTGCTCAAGTCCGCCGCGGTCGGACGCGCCACCGCGACGTTCTGCGGCGGGCCGACCGTCCCGCTCGGCGCCAGACGATTATAGATATGCTCGGCGATGCGGCGCGCGTGTCCGTCGTGCGTCGCGTAATAAATCGCCGTCATGCGGCTGCCGTCCGTCGTCGACATCGAATGCCTCTTGGGAACGCACGACGTGAACGCATGCGCTAGACCGGCGGCCGATTGAAATCCAGCTTAAAAATGATTGCCGCTAAAGCCGGCCGCCATCATCGCCAGCAGGGCCAGGCCGATCGCCACCAGGGCAAAGCCCAGGATTTTGGCGGTGAGCGTCAACGGCCGCGACGGCGCCTGCACCAGAAACTGTTGCAGCTCTCCGGTCTGCGCCAGCCGGGCGTATTCGACGGCGTAGTCGCGCTTGAACTCCTCAAGCGGCATCGCGCCGGTAAAGATGACGACGTCGAGCGGGAATTTGTCCGGCCGCCAGTGATTGACGAAATAATGCACGGTGAACAGATAAGCGGCGGCGAGCAGCGCTTCGTCGCCGTGTGCGACGGTCGCGACATTGAACGCCCAGCCCGGCAGAACGGCGGCGCTGAGCGTCTTGAACCACAAGACGGCGCCGGTGCCGACCAGCATGGTGATGCCCCAGAACGGCGCCCAGTAGTCGACCTTTTGCTGGTAGTTCCAGTGATCGAAGCTCGGCCGCGGCGCCCGGCCGAAAAACCATTTGAACATGGCGGCGAAGTCGGCGGCGTCCTGCCAATTCGGCATCAGCGAATAGGGGCCGAACACTTTGAAGCTCGACCAGTTCCGCGCGATGTGGATGGCGGCATAGATAATGTGCCAAGCAAAGACCGCGCACATGACGACGGCGGAAACGCGATGCACGATGCCGGCGATTTGCGGTCCGCCCAAAGCGCGTTCAAGCACCGGCGCCCAAGCGGCATTTGGATAGAGCAGCGGCAAGCCCGTCATCACCAGCAGGATGATGCTGAGCGCGAACAGCAGGTGCGCCCACCGCCACATCGCGGGCCAGCGCTGCACGTAGCGGGTTTCGCCGGACGGCAGCGCGGCGGCGCGTACATGCGGCCGCAGCTTTCGCGCCTCGCGGTCGCGATATTCACGATAGAACCAAAGCGCCGAGTGGAACCAGAAGAACCAAAGCACGCCGCCGACCGCCATGATGACGAATTTCGAGGCGATCCACGTGTAAGGATAATGCGCGAAGTCGTCGGTGGTGGCGTGCGGCTGGAACGTCGCGAAGCCCGTCGTCGCGTTGGCATGACATTTACGGCAGGTGTTGAGCAGATTGGCTGGCGCCACGCTCGAGGCCGGATTACTCGCGCGCAGGATGGCATGACTGCCGTGGCAGTCGGCGCAGGTCGCGCCATCCGCGAAACCCATGGCGATGACCTGGCCGTGATAGGTTTCAGTGTAACCCTGCGCCGCCTTGGCATGACAGGCGATGCAATTCTTGGCGATGGCGATTTTCCTGCGCTGCCACTCGGCGGCGGATTTCGCCACGCTCTTGTGCGGCACTTCGGTGATGTCCGTATGGCAATCGACGCAACGCAGCGCCTTGCCGTGCACGCTGGCGGCAAATTGATCCGCGCTCACGAAGAGCGGACGGGATTTTCCGTCGGCGCGCGGCGCGGCGAAGCCGGTTACGCCGTGACAAGCGAGGCAGCTCGCATTGTCGAGATTTCCGGCGGCTTGCGCGCCGGCGGCTTGCGCGCAAGCAAGGACGATGGTCAGCGCGATCGATTGCCAAACAAATTTGCCCGCGCGCATGGCTCATCCTCTTCCCTATCTGAAAACAAACGCGCGGCACATTGTGCCGCGCGCTGCAACATTCTACCCGCAACTCGTGGCGCGGCTAAACTCGATCGCAAACCAATCTGCCGTCGCGCCGCGGCGGCTGGTTTGCAATTACAGCTTGTGGCCGTTCTCTTGGAATTTTTTGCCGGCTGCAGTGCGCGGACCGCCGCCCGCCGGGTTCACGTGGCAATAACCGCAAGGCTTGCCGGTCGATTGCGCGTAGGCTGGCAATGCACTTGCCTTCTGAGTAATCGACAAAGACATCGCGCCAACGATCAAAATAGCGGCGGCGAAGCCGCAAACAACGACGAGGATCTTTTTGGCATGCACTTTCATTTCTGCTCTCTCCTTGGGTACCGTGAGATGGACACAACTACCGCTTACGATCGAAGATGACGTTAGCGCATGTTGTAATTTATCAACACCGGAAAATAAAAGCAGAACTTTGATCGAGATCAAGTATTCGGCGGTGGCCAATAGGCAGTTTTGCCCTTGCGTCAACAAATGAATTCGAGTGATATCAGGCGGAAGTGAGGCAGGGGAAGGTAGTAATGGGGTGTGCAGTTTTCAGCACATCTCAGTCGACCGGGGCGCTTGAGGACTAAACTGAACGACGGCAACTAAGCGACACGATCGAAGTATTACCCATTCTACCCTGCGCAGAGCGTTCGTCTAAACGGCGTCACGTCGACGCGGAACGTAGTCTTGATCGCGGTGGCAGGGGGTAGTTCAGTGAAAAGCTCAAGTCGTGAGACTATCGAATGTGGCCTCACCCAGGCTTTGTTGACGGACATTCCGGACAAGCCGCAATCTAGATTACGCAAGAACATAGGTTTGCTTGCGGCATCGGCCCTATTTTGCTGGGCCGTTTTCGGCATGGCGCAGACGGTCAAGGCCGATGAGGCCTTCACCGTTGCAGGCATCAAATCGAGCCTGCCCGGCTGGTCGCAACCGGCCAAATCCGAGAAATCGGGCCAAGTTGCCGGCGATTCGGCGTTCTCAGCCCTGAGTTCCTTCGCGCAGCAGGTGGGCGCCAAGGCGCAGCCTGCCGGCCAGTTCGACGACCAGACTTATGCCGCGCTGCGGGCCTTCGCCCAGCGCGCCGGCACCGACCAGCCGACATCGATCAAGGACCTGCCGAAGCTGGCCGCGAAAAAGATGAAGGGCGAAGGCGCGCCGGCTCACTTCGTCGGCTCCAAGGTTTGCGCCACTTGCCACGCGGCGCAGGTCGCGGAATTCACCAAGACCCTCATGGGTCGCCTCAGCATTACCCAGCCGGCCAAGTTTGCCTGCGAGAATTGCCACGGTGCGGGCTCGGCGCACGTCGCGGCCGGCGGCGGACGCGGCGTCGGCGGCATCCAGTCGTTTGAAAAGGACGATCCGCGCAGCGTGGACGAAAGAAATGGGGTTTGTCTCGCCTGCCATGAGCGCGGCCAACGCACGCTGTGGCAGGGCAGCGTCCACGAATCGCGTGGTCTGGCTTGCACCAACTGCCACACGATTATGAAGGTCGTGTCGCGCAAGAACCAACTGAAGACCGCGTTCGAGGCCGACACCTGCTTCCAGTGCCACAAGGATCGGCGTGCGCAGATGTTCCGCTCGTCGCACATGCCGCTGCGCGAAGGCAAGATCACGTGCTCGGATTGCCATAATCCGCACGGCAGCGTCACCGAAGCTTTGCTGAAGAAAGATTCGATCAACGACGTTTGCTACACCTGTCATGCCGAAAAGCGCGGACCGTTCCTCTTCGAACACGAGCCGGTGCGTGAGAACTGCGACAACTGCCACGAGCCGCACGGCTCGAATTATGAGAACCTGTTGAAGGTGGCGCGGCCCCGGCTGTGCTTCGAATGCCACGCCTTCGCGCACGGAAACGGCGGCTTCGACGGTCCGAATAGTCCCACCGCCACTGTCCGTATCCTCGGTAACGCGTGCGGCAACTGCCACAGCAACATCCACGGTTCCAACTCTCCGAACGGCTTCTTCTTCCTGCGCTGAGGATATTATGGAGTGCGTGAGCTGGTGAACGTAGCAAGGATTTAAGGTTGGGGGTTACAATGAAAGTGCGGGCTGGACTCCTGGTAACATGTGCGGCGGGTGCGGTGGCGATCGGCCTGGGCTGCGCCTCGCCAGCGCTGGCTGCCGATGTAATGCCTACGAAAGCACCGGTCGCTGCGCTGCCGTTCTGGTGGTATGAAGGCTTCGCCGAAATCGGTTACCGCGATTACCTGAACGATCCGGACAAGGCCAAGCTGGGCCGGTTTTACCGCTACGAAGACTGGAGCTCCCGGCGTGTTCGGCAACTTCTACTTCGGTGCACACAGGACCGGCGCGGACCCGTTCGATGTCACGGCGTCGGGTTCTAACGTCGGCTGGGACGACCAAGCTTACGAGCTTAATCTCTCGCAGCCGGGCACTTATTACCTAACCTTCGGCTGGGACCAGACCCCGCACAACTACGCCTTCGACGCGAGGACGACATACAGCCAGATCGGCGGCAATGTTCTATCGACGCCGCAGTATGTTCCGTTCCCGCCGACGGCGGCAACCAACAATTTCGTTAATGGCAACAGCCAACGACTTCGATCTCGGTTTCCGCCGGGACACCGCAAGCGCGAAAGGTCGTTGGACGCCCAATGACAACTGGGACATCACCGCCGACTACTCGCATATGCACCGCGATGGCACTCAGGCATTGAGCGCGGTCACCTTCGCGCCTCCTGCCGGTCGTGGCGGAGCAGACACTCAAGCTTTTGTCACGCTTCCCAAGCCGGTTGATGACACGACCCAAAACGCCAATGTCAAAGCTGAATTTGCCGGCTCTTCGCCGTGGGGCAAGCCGTTCAATGTCGCGTTTGGCTATGGCGTGTCTGTGTACAACGACAACGTCGGCTGCGGCTCGGTCGCGGGGTTCCGTAGCCCCGGCTCGTCGGACGCCAACTGCTTGACATTCCAGAACCCCTGGATTGCGGCGAATACGGCAGTAGATCCGCTATGGAATCGCTATTCGCTTCCGCCGGACAACCAGGCGCAGAACTTTACCCTTTCAGGTAGCGCCGGCCTGCCGTTCAACAGCCGCTACATGGGCACTGTGCAGTACTCGATCATGACGCAGGACGACACGTTCATGACGTCGACGATCAATCCGCTGGTTGTGCCCGCGCTGCTGCCAAGGTCGAGCCTGAACGGCGACGCTCGCACGACACTGTCGAACAACGTACTCAATACGAAAATCACGCCCGAACTAAGCTCCACCCTGCGCTACCGCTATTACGATTATCACAGTAACCAAGCGCCAATGACGATAACGGGGTTATTTACAAATCCCGATACCAGCGCGGGCGCCACGACGGAAACGGCTTATCCCATTAACTTCAACAAACAGAACGCTAGCGCCCAGCTGGATTACCGGCCCTGGAAATGGCTGAATGTTGGTGCCGCTTATGAATGGGAACGCTGGAAGCACGAATATGAGGATGCCACCGACGTCGTCACCCTCCAAACCGGCGATTTTTCTGCGGTCACCAACGAGAACGCTGTCAAGGCGTTTGCAGATGCAAGATTGTGGGGCTGGTCGACCTGGCGGACGAGCGTTCGCTATGGCGAGCGTCGGCTCGACGGCGACTACATCAACCCGCTGAGCTCCAATAACAACCAATTCCGAATGGTCAACGTCCAAAATCGTGACAGCACCATCGTCAAGTCCTCCTGGGCCATCGACGTGACGCGTGACGATCACCTTCACCCCGACCGGTGGCTACCAGCTCGATGACTATCCAGCCGATGGCAGAATTACGTCCGGCATCACCAAATATGAGTCATGGAATGCGGGCGCCGACGTTGCATGGGTGATCAACCCGATGGCGGCCCTGTATGTCTCATACGTCCATGATGATGGAATGCGTCAGGTTTACCAAACCGGGGTGCCGTCGACCCAGCTTCTCAACACGCATGACTTGGATGACGTCTTCATCTTCGGGGGCAAATTCACCGTTATTCCCGAAAAGCTTTTCGTCAACGCGAGCTACACCTACAGCAAAGGGACGTCGAAGTGGAATACGGACTGCGGACCGGGCGGGTGTTTGAACTTCGGCACGGCGCTATATCCGGTATTCCCGGATACGCACACCACAAACCAGCGCTTCGACGCGTCGGTGAAGTACATGCTCGACCCGACCTCACTGTCCAACGCCGGCTTCCTCGCGAATGCTAAACCTTACGTGAAGGCGCGCGTGATCTGGGAGCGGAACGAGAACGACTCTTGGCAAAACGTCACCCAGATGCTCGGCTGGGCGGTCACTCCACTCGATACGACCCAAGCACGTGCGGTGTACTTGGGCATGTCAAATCCAAACTACAACGTCGTCGTGGGGATGATATCCTTCGGTCTGAAATGGTGAGCATTGTAGAGAAAGAACTACCACGCGCTCAGCGATCAGGAGCGGCCAATAGCCGCTCCTTTTCATTTTGCTGGAGAAGCGATTTCGATCCAAGTGTAATGGCGGCGGGGCGCTCCGGGTCGGCTGTATGAGTCTGTTCCAGTTCCGCGATGCGAAGACGTTTCACATAGTCGTCATCGGTCTTGTGGCCGGCAGCGGTTGCGCCGCGCTCATTTACGAAATCGTCTGGTTCCAGATGCTCGAGCTGGTGCTCGGCTCGTCTTCGGTGTCGCTCGGCATCTTGTTGGGCACGTTCATGGGCGGCTTGTGCCTAGGCAGCCTGCTGCTGCCCTATATCGTTTCGACGCGCCATAACCCCTTATGGATCTACGCGGTCATCGAGACCGTCATTGGCTGCATCGGCATCGCCTTGATGCTCGGCATGGGCTGGATCGCTAACGTCTATGCCCAGACTGCAGCGCAGGGCCTCGCCGGCATCCTGCAGCGCGGCCTCTATTGCGCCGCGCTGCTGATCCTGCCGACGATGTTGATGGGCGCGGCGCTGCCCTGCCTTGCCAGGCTGGTGCGCTCCACGCCCGACGGTATGGCGCGGCTCGGCCGCCTCTACGCCAGCAACATCATTGGCGCGATCGCCGGCTGTGTGCTGGCGGGCTTTTATCTGCTGCGGCTCTACGACATGCCGACGGCGACTTATTTCGCCGCCGCGGTCAACGCGGCTGTGGCCACGTTCAGCGCGATTTTGGCTTTGGCGACGCAATACACTCCGGCGGATCGCGAGAAAACCGAGAGCGGCACCAAAGCCGCAAGCAAGCAGTCTCCCGGTCCCTGGCCGGTTTACCTGGCGATCGCGCTGTCCGGGCTGACCGCGCTCGGCGCCGAGGTGACCTGGACCCGCCTGCTGTCTTTGACGTTCGGCCCGTCGGTCTACACATTCTCCATTATTCTTGCGGTATTCTTGCTGGGTCTCGGCCTCGGCAGCGCCGTCGCGTCGCGACTGGTACGCTCCATCAAGGACGCCGCCGCCGCGCTCGGCGCCTGTCAATTTCTGCTGGTCGCCGCCGTCGCCTGGTCGGCGTTCATGATCGCTGCGGTGATGCCGTTCTGGCCGATTGACCGCGCGCTGGCGCCCAACGCATGGGTCAATTACCAGATCGACGTGTTGCGCTGTGTGTGGGCCGTTTTGCCGCCTGCTATTTTATGGGGCGCCAGTTTTCCTTTTGCGCTTGCCGCAGCTTCGTCGGATCGAAAGGATGCGGGTTGGATCGTCGGGGCGGTCTACGCGGCCAACACCATCGGCGCGATCCTCGGCGCGCTCGGCGTCAGCCTGGTTTTGATTCCGTGGCTCGGAACGCAGCAAGTCGAACGCGTGATGATCGTTGTTTCCTTTTGCGGCGGGCTGTTGATGCTCGCCCCGCTTTTTCGCTCGCTGGGGCGAGTCGTAGCAAATTCGACAACCCGCAAGGCAGCCTGGCTCGTCGGTATAATTCTCATTGCCTGTGTCATGATCTATGGCGTGCCGCCGACGCCGCCGCAGTTGATCGAGTATGGGCGGGATCTGTTGAAGTTCTCCGATATTCCGAAGGTCCTTTATCTAGGCGAGGGCGTCACCAGCTCGGTCGCCGTCACTGAAATCGATGGAAAGTATCGCCAGTTCCATATCGCCGGCAAAGTCGAAGCCTCCACCACTCCGGCCGACCTGCGGCAAGAGCGCATGCTGGGGCATCTCTCGGCGCTGCTGCACCCGCATCCGCGCTCGGTACTGGTCGTCGGCTTCGGCGCCGGCATCACCGCCGGTTCACTAACTCTCTATCCCGGCATCGAACGCATCGTCATCTGCGAGATCGAACCGCTGGTGCCGACACACGTCGGACCGCTTTTCAAAAAAGAGAATTACGACGTGTTGAACGATCCGCGGGTGCAGATCGTCTATGACGATGCCCGCCACTACATCCTCACCAGCAAGGAAAAATTCGACATTATCACCTCCGACCCTATCCACCCTTGGGTCAAAGGCGCTGCCAATCTCTACACGCGGGAATATTTCGAGTTGGCGAAAAAACACCTCAACCCCGGCGGCCTCATCACGCAATGGATTCCGCTCTATGAGAGCACGCCGCCGACTGTCAAATCCGAACTCGCCACGTTCTTCAGCGCGCTGCCTGGCGGCATCGCCTGGGCCAACAATCGAAACGGGAGAACGTACGATCTGGTCGTGTCCGGCTATCGCGACCCGACGCAGATCAACTTGGACGAGATAAATGAACGCTTGAGCCGGCCGGAATTTGCGGGCGTGCTCGCCTCTTTGCGCGAAGTTGGTTTTTCCTCCGCCTCCGACTTGTTCGCCACTTACCTGGCGCAGCAGGTGGATGTGCAGCCGTGGCTGGCCGGCGCCCAAATCAACACGGATAAAAACCTTAGGCTGCAGTATTTGGCCGGCTTCGATTACAATTTCCACAAATACATCCCGATTTCCGAGGAAATCCGCAGATTCCGCTGGCTTCGTCCGTACGTCTTCACCGGCTCGGATGCGACCCTGCAGGCTCTCTACAGCGCCATCCAGCATGGTCAGTGAGCGCGACCCGGCGGGGCTACAGGAGACAAAGCCGGCCACGCCACCCCAGGCGCGAGGGGCTGCGGGGAAGGCCTTGTTTGGTTGGGCTGGCCGCGCCGGCCCGCTCGGGCCGGGTGGTTGATATCCGTCAAAAGGCGAACATCATTTTATCGTAAAAACACCATGCCGAATGGCGGGGGTCCGAATATTGTAATAATACAAAGGCCTTGGAATCGAAGGAGACCGGCAATGAAACGGCATCGTCTTTTGTTTGCAGCGGCGGCTGCGGGCCTCGCCATCGTGGCGGTGGCCGGGATGCAGATCACCACCTCGTCGCCCGCCTATTGCGCGCAGAAGGACCAGCCGAAACGGGTATTTCCGCAAAACAGCCAGTCGAAGAAGAGCTTTAAGGAAGACGTGATGCCGATCTTCGTCGGCCGCTGCGTGAGCTGCCACCAGCCGGGCGGGGAGGGCTTCGTGAAAAGCGGTCTCGACCTCACCAGCTATGCCGGCGTCATGAAGGGCACCAAATTCGGCCCCATGATCATCCCGGGCGATCCGGAAAGCAGCAATCTGATGCTGTTGCTCGATTGGCGCGCCTCGGCCGACCTGCGCATGCCGCACGGCAAGAAGCAGCTCAATTCCTGCGACCGCAACGATATCCGCGCCTGGATCCGCGAAGGCGCCAAGGACAACTGAGCGCTTCCGCGCTCAGCCTTCCACTTTAAGATCCTTGATCACTTCGTCGAGGCGGCGAAGCTTGTCGGCGTCGCCGGCAAGCGCCTTGCGCGCATCGGCGGCGGCGGCTTTTGCCTTGTCGTGGTCGCCCAGCACCATATAGGCGCGCAATAGCCGCTCCCAGCCGGCGATGTCGTTGCCGTCCTGTTTGAGTTGGTCGGCAAGCCGCGCCACCATGCTGCGGATCATCTGGTTCTGCGCGTCGGGGTTCATCTTCGCCGCCGCCGCGATATCGGCCGCGCTCGGTCCGGGCGTGCCGGCGGCCGGTGCCGGTGCCGGAGGAGATACAGGGGATGCCTGCGGCGCCGGAGCGGGCGGCATCGCTGCCGCCGGTTGGCTGCCTTCGGCGAATTGGCGCAATTTTTCGGGATCGTTGGCCAGTGCCTTGCGGGCCTCGGCTTCCGCGGCCTGCGCCTTATCGAATTGGCCGAGCACGCGATAGGAGCGCACCAATTGCGCCCAGCCTTGCGCGTCGGAGCCGTCTTTTTTCAGCCGCTCGGCAAGCCTCGCAACCATAGCCTCGATCGATCCCTCATGCTGGGGCGCGGCCGGCGTGGCGGTGCCGGGCGCGGGCGCTGCGGCCGCCGTCATAGGCGCCGCCGCTTTCGCCGCTTCGAGCCCGCCTTCGAACTGGGCGAGCTTGCCGGCATCGCTGGCCAGGGCCTTGCGGGCGTCGGCGATGGCCCCTTCCATCTTGTCGTTCCGGTTGAGCACGCGATAGGAGCGCACCAGTTCCAACCAGCCTTGCACGTCGGAACCGTCCGTCTTCAGCCGTTGGGCCAGACGCTCCACCATGGCATTGGCATCGTGATCGGCGGGCGGCGGACTGCCGGCGGTGGCAGGCGCGGTGCCGGCTGCCGGCGCTTGCCGGTTCAAGGCGTGAGTGACGAGTTCCACCCAGGGCGCGCCCGGCGGCGCTTCCGCCAATAGGCCGCGCCAGATTTTCTCGGCCTCGGCGCGCCGGCCGTCCTGATCGGCGGCCATGCCGGTATAGAAGCGCGCCATTATGTCCGTACTGTCGAGCGCTAGCGCGCGATCGAATTGTTTCTTCGCCTCATCGGTGACGACGCCGTTGGCGGCGAATACCAGCGCCTCGCCCAGATCGGCCTCGTGCGCGGCATTGCTGCCGTTCAGCCGCAGCACATTGCGGAAGGCGCGCACCGCGTCGTCGTAGCGGCCGACGCGCATATAGACCGGCGCCAGCACTTCCCAGGCGCGGCCATCGTCGGGATTGCGCGCGACGTGGTCCTCCACCTTCGCGATCATGTCCTGCACCGCGGCCGACTGGCTCTGCGCCTGCACGCGCTGCGCCAGCGGCTGGCCCGGCATGTCCGGCGAACCGAGGATGAGATAGATCGTGACCGCGCCGACCGGCAGCGCCACCAGGCCGGCGATGGCGATGACGCGGCGGCGCCAGAGGGAATGGCCTTCCAGAGCCGGCTTTTCGAATTCCGCGGCGTCGGCGGCGGCGATCAGCCGGCGCGACACCTCGACGCGGGCGGCCTCGGCCTCGGCTTCGCCGATCAGGCCGCTGGCGCGGTCGCGTTCGATTTCGTCCAGTTGGTCCTTGTAAACGGCGATGTCGCTGCCGCGGCGCACAGGCTTGTGCCGGGCCAACGGCCACAGCACGGCGAAGATCGTCGCCGCGGTCATCAGTGCAAACACCAGCCAAAGTTCCATGGCGTTATTCTATCCGGTAAACCATTGGATTTGCTGCCCGAAAAGACATTTGAATGCAATAGCGTCGGAATGACGGCAGCCCATGCCGGCCGCGCATTTCTGTCAACCGGCAAGCGCCTTAACCCATTGATGCACATCAAGGCGTCGATCATTTTTTCGGCAAAAAATGCCGTCTATTTTCAGAGGAGTGGGCGAAATGAAAGCCGCCGATGTCATGGTGACCGCCGTTATCACGGTGCACCCGGATACGTCCGTGGCGAAGATCGCGGAGGTATTGCTCGCCAACCGCATCAGCGCCGTGCCGGTGGTCAACGATAAAGGGGCCTTGGTCGGTATCGTCAGCGAAGGCGACCTCATTCACCGCGTGGAGGCCGGCACCGAACGGCACCGCTCCTGGTGGCTCGAACTGCTGACCGGAAAAGAAGTTCTCGCCTACGAGTTCGTCAAGTCGCATGCCCGCAAGGCCGCCGACGTGATGACGCACAAGGTGGTGAGCGTGACGCCCGATACCCCGCTCGCCGACATTGCCTCATTGCTCGAAAAGCACGGCATCAAACGCGTGCCGGTGGTCAACAACGGCAAGCTCGCCGGCATCGTCAGCCGCGCCAATCTGGTGCAGGCGTTGGTGAACATCGAGCATGCGGCGAAGGCGAACGTGTCGCTCGACGATGCGACGCTACAGGGCAACATCCTCGCGCAGCTGAACTCGAAATCCTGGTTCAACCCGTCCACAGTCACCGTCGTCGTCAATGACGGAATGGTCGAATTGTGGGGCATCGTCGATTCCGAGAGCGAGAAGAACGCGATCAGAGTCGCGGTCGAGGTGACGCCCGGCGTGCGCAAGGTGTCCAACCACCTCGTGATCGAACACGTGATGGAAGCGCAATGACGGCGTGAGCCGTCGGTCTGCCACTATCCGTTCTTTTGTCAGCCGCCGATTTGCGGCAAGCGGCCGAGCGCCGCCGCCACAATATGACGCGTGGCCTGCACAGGGTCGAGCCGTTCGGGGCCGACGCCGTAAGCGGCAAGCAGTGCCTTGAGATTGGCCGGCACGGCCTCGCGCGCATCGGTGAGCGGCCGCTCGGCCAGATATGTGCCGGCCCAACCCTCCAGCATTGATTGCTCGATGCGTTCGGATTCCAGCTCCGCCGCCTTGGCTTGCGCGCGCAATTGCGCGGCGGCTCGTATGTCGCCCGCGCCTTCCAATGCAACGGTTTTGAGCTTGCGCCGTGCCGCGCGCAGGGGCTGCACGACGCCTTGATGCCAGGCGCCGACTTGCCCGCGCGCCGCCTCGATATCGCCGGCGGTCAGCGCGACGCCGCGCAGCGCGCCGGCAAACGCGCAGAATAGAATCAGATTGACGTCGAGGCCGAACCGGTCCTGCAGATCGAGACATTCGCCCTCGACGCCGTCCGCGCCATAGACCGAGAGCGAAAAGGCCCACAACGGCGAGCTCATACCGCGGCCCCGTTCTTAGCGCTTGCCGGTGAAATTCGGCAGGCGGCGTTCGGCGGTCGCCTTGACGCCTTCCCTGAAGTCGTCGGTCTTGCGCAGCCAGGTCTGCTCTTTCAGCTCGTGCTCGGTCGCCGCGCGCACGCGGTCGGCGAGGTCGCCGCGCAGGGTGGCGCGCGTTGCGATCAAACCGAGCGGCGAATTCTCGGCGATTTCCGCGGCAAGCTTGAGCGCCGCCGCGCGCACTTGCGCCTGCGCCACCAGCACGTCGGCCAAGCCCATGGCGTAGGCTTCCTCGCCGGTCACGCGGCGGCTGGTATAAAACATCAAAGCCGCCTTGCTGGCGCCGACCACCATCGGCAGCGTGACGGTAAGCCCGAAGCCGGGATGAAAGCCGAGCCGGGTGAAATTGGCGACGAAGCGCGCCTCCGGGCAGGCGACGCGGAAATCCGCCACCATGGCAAGACCGAGACCGCCGCCGACCGCCGCGCCGTGTACCGCGGCGACGATCGGCTTCTTGGTGCGGAACAGGCGGATCGCTTCGAGATAAAGATGCTGCACGACCAAGTCGCGGTTGCTCTCGCCCGGTCGCTGGCCTTCTGTGTTGAGCGTCGAGCCGTCGCCGAAATTGGCGCCGGCGCAGAACGCCTTGCCCTGCGCCGCCAGCACCACCGCGCGGCATTCGAAGTCCTCGTCGAGCGCCTCCAGCGCCGCGGCGATTTCCTGGATCAAGGCGATGTCGAAGAAATTATTCGGCGGACGGCGGATCTCGATCAGCGCCACGTGACCGGTTTTCTCGACGCCGATATCCTTGAATTCGCCCATCGTACTGTTCCTTCATTCGGCCGCGCGGCGTTGCGCCGGCGCCTCTTGACGATCAAGGCATCGACCACGGAAACGCCTTGCCCCTTGACGTGCACGATCACCGGATTGAGATCGATTTCCGCGATCGCGTCGGCATGGTCGGCGGCAAATTGCGACAGGCGCACGATCAAATCGGCCAGCGCCTCGCTATCGGCCGGCGGCGCGCCGCGGAAGGCGCCGAGCACCGCTGCGCCCTTGAGACGGCCGATCAGCGCGCGCGCCGCGGCGCGGTCGAGCGGCACCGGCGCCAGCGCCACATCGCCCAGCGCCTCGACCAGCACGCCGCCGAGGCCCAGCATCAGCAGCGGACCCCAGGTCGCATCGCGGTTGACGCCGAGGATGACTTCACGGCCGGGCGGCGCCATCGGCTGCACCAGCACGCCGTCGATGTGCGCGTCGGGCGCGTGCCGCTTGGCGGCGGCGAGCACGCGCTCGTAAGATCCGCGGGCGCCATCGCTCGAAACATTGAGCGCCACGGCGCCGGCTTCGGTCTTGTGCGGGATGTCGGGTGACTGCACCTTCAGCGCCGCCGGCCGCGCCAGCGCGCGCACGGCGGCTTCCGCTTCGGCCGGCGAATGGGCGAGCGAGCCCGCCTCGCCGCTGCCGATGCCATAGGCGGCGAGTACCGGGCGCGCATGCCATTCGCACAACACCGGCGCGGAGGCCGCGAGCATCGCCTGCGCGGCGGCGCGATCGGCCGCCGGAATGACGGGCGCCTCGGCCGGCATTTTCATGCGCTCGCGCCGCACCCGGTAGTCCGCCATCGCGCGCATGGTGCGCGCGCAGCCGTCGGCATTGGTGAACAGCGGATAGCCGGCTTCGCTGAGGATTTCGATGCTGCGCGCGGAGGGGAGCGTGTAGGTCCACATGAACACCGGCTTTTTGCAATCGCGCGCCAGCGCGTGCAGCTTCGGCAGATCGTTTTCCAGGAACGCCGAGCGGCGCGCGGTCACCACCACCATGACGCCATCGATCAGCGGCGACTGCGCGGCGAGCCGCGCGAATTCGCCGTAGCCGAGCTTGTGCACGCCCTGCGCGGTCGAATCGATTGGGTTCTGCGAGGTCCCGTAAGGCGGCAGATGCACGTCGATTGCGGCGCGGGTCGCCGCGTCGAGCTCGGGCACTTCCAGCCCAGCGCGCACACAAGCGTCCGCCATCAGCACGCCGGCGCCGCCGGAAGCCGTGCAGATGGCCATGCGCGGTCCGGCCGGCAGCTTGTCGCCGCAGGCGAGGAAACCGGTGGCGAGATCGATGATCTGATCGAAATCGTTGCCTTCGATGACGCCGTGGTGCTGGAAGATCGCGCGATAGGCGGCATGCGAACCGGCGAGTGCGGCGGTGTGCGAGGCGACCGCGCGCCGTCCCGGCTCGGTCTGCCCGATCTTGGCGACAATCAGCGGCTTGCCGGCGCGCAACGCTTTGTCGGCGGCGCGGCGGAATTTTTCGGGCGTCTTTATATCTTCAAGCAGCATCAGGTAGACGTCGGTCTTGCCTTCTTCGAGCATGGCGTCGAGGAAATCGGAGGTCTCCAGCGCGCCTTCGTTGCCGGTGGTGACGATGTGGCGGAATTTGATGTTGCGTTCGCGCGCGCGGTCGAAAAAGGCAAAGCCGAGGCCGCCGCTTTGCGAAATCACCGACACCTCGCCGGCCAGCGGCAGTTTCGGCATCAGCGGACCTGCGGTTGCGTCCATCACCGGGCTGAAGGTGGGTGAGAACCTCATGGCGACGTTGACGAAGCCTTCGGAGTTCGGCCCGCACACCGCCATGTCGTAGCGCTCGGCGATCTCGCGCACTTTCTCCTGCATGCGCTGGCCGGCGCCGCCCGGCTCCTCGGCAAAGCCCGAACTCAAGATCAGCGCGGCCTTGATGCCGGCGCGGGCGCAGCGCTCCAGCTCGTCGGCCACGAATTGCGCCGGAATGATCAGCGCGACGAGATCCGGCAGCGCAGGGAGTTCCTCGACGCTTGAATAGGCCTTGCGCCCTTGCACTTGCCCCGCGCTACGGCTCACCGGATAGATCGTGCCGGTGTAAGGGTGGCTGAGCATGATATGGAAAATGCGGCCGCGCAGGCCGTTGAGGTCGGACGAAGCGCCGACCACCGCGACGCTTTTCGGCCAGAGCAATTTTCCGATGTCTGGCACTGCGCGACCTTTCTTCACCGCAACCCGAGGCCGCGCGCGATGATGCCGCGCAGGATCTCGGTGGTGCCGCCCTGGATGGTGAGTTTGGGCGCGGTTTTGAGCGCGAAGGCGAGCTGATCGTCTAGCGTCGCCCGGTTGCCGGTTTCCGGCTCGAAGAAGGCGCTGAGGTCGCGCACGCGCTCGGGCAATTCTTGCTCCCACAGCGTGCCGAGGTCCTTGACGATCGAGGCTTCCACCACCGGCTCCTTGCCGGCCTGCAACATGCCGGCAACCGACACCGACATTCGGCGCAGCGTGTGCAACTGCGCCACCAGGCGGCCGAGGCCCTCGGTGCCGCGCAGGTCAGGCTCGGGCCCAAGCGCGCGCACCAACTCGGCCAGCACGTAAAAGGTTTCCAGGAACCGTTCCGGCCCGCTGCGCTCGTAAGCGAGTTCGCTGGTCGCTTGCTTCCAGGCGCCATCGGTTTCACCGAGCCGGTGATCGTCGGGAACGAAGGCGTCGTCGAACACGACCTCGTTGAAATCGTGCTGGCCGGTCATCTGCACGATCGGATTGACCGTGATGCCCGGCGCTTTCATGTCGACGAGGAATTGGGTGAGGCCGTGCCGGCGGTTTTCCTTGGTCGGCGGCGAGGTGCGAAACAGGCCGAGCATATAGTCGGCGATGTGCGCGTTGCTGGTCCAGGTCTTGGCGCCGTTGATCTTCCAGCCGCCGGCAACCTTGGTCGCCTTGGTGCGCGCGGCGAACAGGTCGGAGCCGGAATTCGGCTCGCTCATGCCGATGACGAAGCACAATTCGCCGCGGCAAATGCGCGGCAGAATGTCCTGCTTGATGTGCTCGGGCGCGTATTTGAGCAAAATAGGTCCGCTCTGCCGGTCGGCGACAAAATGCGAGCGCACCGGTGCATTGGCCACGCGGAATTCCTCGGTGACGACGTAGCGCTCGAGAAAACTGCGCTCATGGCCGCCGTATTTCTTAGGCCAGGTCATGCCGATCCAGCCCTTGGCGCCGACGCGCTTGCTGAAGGCGTGATTATGCGAATCGCCATGTCCGGGTCGGTCGGGGACGAAGGTGCCGGCCGCTACTTCCTCGGCGATGAAGGCTCGCACCTCCGCGCGCAGTTTCTCGCATTCGGGCGGCAGGCGGACTTGATCGAAGTGCAGGCCGGTGCTCATCGCTGCCACCTACCGCGCCGCCAGCATGGGCCAAAATTGGTTGGCGCCGCGCGCGGCGATGACGCTGCCCAGCGCCGACGCCCAGTGGCTCTCGCTGCCGAAGTCGTCGCGCCAGGAAAGCAGGCGCAGCGTGAAACGATGCAGCACGTGCTCGTTGGTAAAGCCGATGGCGCCGTGCACTTGGTGCGCGATGCGTGCGCCTTCGGCGGCGGCCTCGCCGGTGCGGATTTTCGCCGACGCTGCCTCGAGCAGGACGGTGTCGTCGAAAGCGTCAATAGTCGCAATCGTGTCGGCGGCGGAACCGGCGGCGGCGAGCGCGGCGGCGGTTTCGCCGGCAAGCCGCGCGAGGTTCTGCTGCACCGCCTGGAATTTGCCGATGGGACGCTCGAAGGCGACGCGCTCGTTGGCGTAAGCGACGCTCATCGCCAGGATCGTCTCAAGCGCGCCGGCGCTCTGCACGCTGCGCACGGTGGCGCCCATCAGCATCAGCGATGATTGATCGAGACCGGCCGGGGCCGGCGCGCTGCGGATCGGCTTCACGCGCTCGAAGCGCACGCCGTCGGACGGCTCGCCGGCGAGGTTTTCGCTTTCGCTTAGGCGGCAGTCGGCAATTTTGACCAAAGCAACGACCGCGCTTTTGCCGCCTTCGGCCAAGACCGCAATGTATTCGCAATCGCGCGCGAAAGGAGTGCCGCGGCATAGTCCGCTCAAAGTGCCGTCGGCGTTCAACGTCACACGGTCGCGCGGACGGGCGGGAGCAACGGACATGGCGCCGGTCGGCGCCTCGATCCCGGCGCGCGCCAGCAGCCAGCCGGCGAGCAGCGTTTCGGCGAGCGGCACCGGCACCGCATAGCGCCCCGCAGCGCCGAGAATGGCAAAGCCGTCGGCGAGGCTCGCGCCGCCCTGTGCTTCCGAAGCCCAGGCGAGCGGCAGGCCTGCCTCCGACAATGCGCGCCACAGCGGCGCCTTCCACTCGCCGTCGCGGGCGCGGTTGACGGCTTGCGGATCGGCCAGGTCGGCAAATATGCGCGCTGCCGTTTCGGCGACGATATTCTCGCTCTCGGTCAGCATTGCCGCTCCGGCTTTCCACGCGATGGCGGGCCTGTTCCGCGCCATCGTGCGGTGCGGGCGGACCGTTGGCAAGCGCTGCCGGATCTATGCTCCGGCCTGGTTTTGCGCGGTTGATCGGCTATTCCATACCGGGTAGCGTTGTCGCCAATCACAAGCAAGAAATGGGCTGCCGCCAGCCATCGCGGGTTCGGCCGCGCATACGGGGGAGGATCCAATGGCAACAAAATATGCCGCTCTGGCAACAGCAATTCTCGCCGGCTTGGCGATCTCGACCGCGCAGGCAGCGGAGCCCAAACACGGCGGCATCCTGAAGTTCTATCACCGCGAGACGCCGCCCAGTCTCTCCATTCACGAGGAAGCGACGTTCTCGGTCAACGTTCCTGCCATGGGCGTTTTCAATAACCTCGTCATCTACGACCAACACATCCCGCAGGCGAGCCTCGACACCATCCGGCCGGAACTGGCGACCAGCTGGGCCTGGGACAAGACCAACACCGCGCTCACTTTCAAGCTGCGTTCCGGCGTCAAGTGGCATGACGGCGTGCCGTTCACTGCCAAGGACGTGAAGTGCACCTTCGACTTGCTGCAGGGCAAGGCGCAGGACAAATTCCGCAAGAATCCGCGCAAGGATTGGTACGAGTTTGTCAGCGACGTGAGCGTCAACGGCGACAGCGAGGTGACCTTCCATCTCAAGCGGCCGCAGCCCTCGCTCTTGGCGATGCTCGCTTCCGGCTACACGCCGATCTATCCCTGCCACGTGCCGGCGGCGCAGATGCGCACGCATCCGATCGGCACCGGTCCGTTCAAGTTCGTCGAGATGAAGCAGAACGAGTCGATCAAGTTCACGAGGAATCCGGACTACTGGAAAAAGGGCCTGCCCTATCTCGACGGCATCGAATACACCATCATCAAGAACCGGGCGACCGCGGTGCTCGCCTTTGTTGCCGGCAAGGTCGACGTGACGTTCCCGACCGAGATGACGGCGGCGCTGGAAAAGGACATCAAGTCACAGGACCCGACCGCGATCTGCGAGATCAAGCCGATCAACGTCAGCACCAATTTGATCGTCAATCTCGACAGCGCGCCGTTCAACAATCCGCAATTGCGCAAGGCGATGATGCTGTCGCTCGACCGTAAGGCCTTCATCGACATTATCCTGCAAGGGCAGGGCGACCAGGGCGGTTCGCTGCTGCCGGGGCCGGAGGGCGTCTGGGGCATGCCGCCGGAAATGCTCAAGACCATCCCGGGCTATGGCGACGTGAATAAGGATCGCGAGCAGGCGCGCGCGATCATGACCAAGCTCGGCTATTCCGCCGATAAGCCGCTCAAGATCAAGGTGGCGACGCGCAACCTCGCGACCTACCGCGATCCGGCGGCGGTGCTGATCGACCAGCTCAAGAGCATTTACATCGACGGCGAGCTCGATCCGGTGGAATCCAGCTCCTGGTTCGCCAAGGTGGCGCGCAAGGACTACCAAGTCGGGCTCAACCTCACCGGCAACGGCATCGACGATCCCGACCAGGCGTTCTACGAGAATTATTCCTGCACGTCGGAACGCAATTACACCCACTACTGCAATAAGGACCTGGAAAAGCTGTTCGACGTGCAATCGCAAGAGACCAACGTCGCCAAGCGCAAGAAGCTCGTGTGGGAGATCGACAAAAAGATCCAGGAGGACGGAGCGCGGCCGATCCTGTTCCACGCCCGCACCGGAACGTGCTGGAAGCCCTACGTGAAGAACCTGACGATCATGAGCAACAATACCTACAACGGCTTCCGCTTCGAGGACGTTTGGCTGGACAAGTAAGCGCCAGCTTTTGCGCGCCCGGCCCGTGGGGGAGCCGGACGCGCCTTTCCCCGCACACGACGGGAGGCCATGGTGGGGAGTTATCTGATCAGGCGCTTCCTCTTGATGCTCCTGACGCTGTTCGGAATTTCCGTGCTGGTCTTCACGATGCTGCGCGTGGTGCCCGGCAACATCGCCGACATCCTGTTCGACGCCGCCGGGATGATCGACGTCGCCGAAAAAGGCAAACTGGAAAAAGAGCTCGGGCTCGATAAGCCGATCGTGGTGCAATACGCGGCCTGGATCGGCGGGCTGGCGCACGGCGATCTCGGTTATTCCTACGTATCGGAGAAGCCGGCGCTGCAGGAAATCCTACCGCGCATTCCGATCACCGCCAAGCTCGCTGGCCTGGCGCTCTTGTTCTCCATTGTGTTCGGCGTGCCGCTCGGGGTGATCAGCGCGGTCAAACAGAACACCGCGCTCGATTACGTCTTGCGCGTGATCAGCCTGAGCGGGCTGTCGATGCCGGCCTTCTGGTTGGGCCTGCTGATCCTGATGGCCTTCGTCAAATATTTCGGTACGATTCCGATCTACACCGAGCCGCCGGCCGGCTTCTGGAGCGCGCTTTGGCTCTATAGCGTGCCGGCGGCGGCGGTCGGTTTCCGCTCCTCGGCGCTGGTCATGCGGCTCACCCGCTCGTCGATGCTGGAAGTACTGCGCCAGGACTACATCCGCACCGCGCGCGCCAAGGGCGCCTCGGAGCCAAACGTCAACTACCATCACGCGTTGCGTAACGCGGTGCTGCCGGTGGTCACGGTGATCGGCATCGAGGCCGCCTTCCTGATGGGCGGGCTGATCGTAACCGAGACGGTGTTCAATATTCCGGGCATCGCGCGCTTCCTGGTCGAGGCGATCCGCTGGCGCGACTACCCGATCGTGCAGAACCTGGTGATGTTCATCGCCTTCGTCGCGGTGTTCATCAACTTCCTGGTCGATCTGCTCTACGCGGCGCTCGACCCGCGCATCAAATATTCCTGAGGACGCCAATGGCCAGCCTCGACATCGCCCCCGTGCCCGCCGCCGACGCCGCCAGCGCCGAGGGCGTGTGGTCGAAGATCCGCTATTACGCCGCCACGCATCCGCTCGGCGTCATCGGCGCCGTGATCATGCTGGTGTTCGTCTTCGCCGCCGTGTTCGCCGATTTCATTACCTCCTACGACCCGATCAAGACCAATTCGCTCATCACGCTGGCGCGGCCGAGCGATGCGCATTGGCTGGGCGCCGACCAGATGGGCCGCGACATCTACAGCCGCATCGTCTACGGCGCGCGCATCTCACTGGCGGTGGGCCTGGGCTCGACCTCGCTCGGCTGCTTCTTCGGCATCATTCTCGGCCTCGCTTCGGGCTATCTCGGCGGCTGGGTCGATCTGGTGATCCAGCGCATTGTCGACGTGCTGCAGGCGGTGCCGCTCTTGGTGCTGGCGCTGGTGATGGCAGCAGCGCTCGGACCGGCGCTCAACAACACCATTGTCGCCATCGCCATCCCGCTCATTCCCTATACCGCGCGCGTCATCCGCTCCAATACACTGACGCTGCGTGAGCAGCCCTTCGTCGAAGCCGCGCGGGCGGTCGGCATGAGCGAATTCCGCATCGCCGTACGCCACGTACTGCCCAACACGCTTGCCCCGCTGATCGTGATCGCCACCGCGCAACTCGGCGCCGCCATCCTGACCGAGGCCTCGCTGTCGTTCCTCGGCCTCGGCGTGCCGGAGCCGCACCCGTCCTGGGGCCGCATGCTGTCGGAATCGGCCGCCGAATACGTGCGCACGGCGCCCTGGCTGGTGATCTTTCCCGGCGTCGCCATCAGCCTCGCGGTGTTCGGCACCAATTTGTTGGGCGACGCGCTGCGCGACATCCTCGACCCGCGGCTGCGCAATTAATGGCTTCGACGATCAACATGGCGCAGCCGGCCAGCGGGACTTCCAGCGAGGTCGCCGCGCCGCTGCTCATAGTGGACGGCCTGCGCACTTATTTCGACCTGCGCCACGGCATCGTCAAAGCGGTTGACGGCATCAGCTTCACGCTCGCCGAACACGAGACGCTGGCGATCGTCGGCGAATCCGGCTGCGGCAAGAGCATCACCGCGCTCTCTTTGATGAGATTGGTGCCCGATCCGCCCGGGCGCATTGCCGGCGGCACCATCAGGCTCGCCGGCGTCGATCTGCTGGCGCTGAGCGAAGAAGCGATGCGCGGCGTACGCGGCAAGGACGTCGCCATGATCTTCCAGGAGCCGATGACGTCGCTTAATCCGGTGCTCACCATCGGTAGCCAGATCGCGGAAGTCCTGCTGCTGCACGAGCCGCTCAGCCGGCAGCAGGCTTGGACGAAGGCGATCGACATGCTGCGGTTGACGCGCATCCCCGAGCCGGAGCAGCGCGCCAAGGAATATCCGCATCAATTGTCCGGCGGCATGCGCCAGCGCGCCATGATCTCAATGGCCTTGGCGTGTAATCCGAAAGTACTGATCGCCGACGAGCCGACCACGGCGCTGGATGTGACCATCCAGGCGCAGATCCTCGACATTATATTGGACCTGCAACGCAAGCTCGGTACCGCGATCATCCTCATCACCCACGATCTCGGCGTGGTGGCGGAAACGGCGCAGCGCGTCATCGTCATGTACGCCGGGCGCAAGGTGGAGGAGGCGCCGGTCGACGAATTGTTTGCCCGCCCGCAGCATCCTTACACGCATGGGCTGATGGCCTCGATCCCGCGATTGCCGCTGATGCGCGGGGAGGCCGACAATACCGGCGAGCGTTTGCAGGAAATTCCCGGCATGGTGCCGGCTTTGACCGACCTGCCGGACGGCTGCGTGTTTGCGCCGCGCTGCGCGCACGCCGACGATCGCTGCCGAACCGCCTATCCGGCCTACGAGGAGAAACGGCCGCGCCACTGGGCGGCGTGCTGGCGCTCCGCCGAATTGTTCGGTGGCCGCGATGGCTGATCGATCCGCCCCGCCGGTGCTCGAGGTGCGCGACCTCAAGAAGCATTTTCCCATCCGCACGGGCCTGTTGCAGCGCGCCGGCGGCACCGTGTTCGCCGTCGACGGCGTCAGCTTCTCGATCAGCGCCGGCGAGACGCTCGGCCTGGTCGGCGAATCCGGCTGCGGCAAGTCGACGGTCGGGCGCACCATCCTGCGGCTGATCGAGCCGACCGGCGGCAGCATCAGGATCGACGGCCGCGACATCACCAAGTTGAGCAAGACCGAGTTGCGCCCCTACCGGCGGCAAATGCAGATCATCTTCCAGGACCCATTTTCCTCGCTCGACCCACGCATGTCGGCGGGCGACATCGTGGCCGAGCCGATGCGCGTGCATCGCACCGCGCGCGGTGCGGATGTGAAGAAGCGCGTGGCCGAATTGTTCGATCGCGTGGGCTTACGCAAGGCGCAGATGGAGAATTATCCGCATCAGTTTTCCGGCGGCCAGCGCCAGCGCATTGGCATCGCCCGCGCGCTGGCGTTGCAGCCGAAACTGATCATCGGCGACGAGCCGGTGTCGGCGCTCGACGTGTCGATCCAGGCGCAGGTGCTCAATCTGATGATGGACCTGCAACGCGAGATGGGGCTCGCTTATCTCTTCATCTCGCACAATCTCGCGGTGGTCGAACACCTGAGCCACAATATCGCCGTCATGTATCTCGGCCGCATCGTCGAATACACCGACAAGCGCACGCTGTTCACCAAGGCGCTGCACCCTTATACCGAGTTGTTGCTGCTGGCGGTGCCGGTGCCGGACCCGCGTGTGAAACGGGTCAAACGCGTATTGCAGGGCGACGTGCCGAGCCCGGTCAACCCGCCGTCGGGTTGCCACTTCCACACCCGCTGCCCCTACGCGGTCGAGCGCTGCCGCACGGAACCGCCGGCCTTGCGCGAAGTCAGGCCTGGGCAATTGGTCGCCTGTCATTTACGCTAGGGCGTCATGAACCAGCCCACCCGCGCCAACGTTCCCAAGATCAATCCCAATCCGTTCACCACGCGGCCCGAGATCGAGGGCACCTTCGGCGTGGTCGCCACGACCCATTGGATCGCCACCGCCGTCGGCATGGCGACCTTGGAAAAAGGCGGCAACGCCTTCGACGCCGCGGTGGCGACTGCGTTCGCGCTGCAGGTGGTCGAGCCGCATCTCAACGGGCCAGGCGGCGACGTGCCGGTCATTCTGTATGACGTGCGCAAGGGCAAGGTCGAGGTGATCTGCGGGCAGGGACCGGCGCCCGCCGGCGCCACAATTAAGCATTACCGCGACGAACTCGGCCTCGATCTCGTGCCCGGCACCGGTCTCTTAGCCGCCTGCATTCCCGGCACGTTCGAGACCTGGATGCTGCTCTTACGCGACTACGGCACCATGCGGCTTGCCGACGTGCTGACGCCGGCGATTGGCTACGCGCGCAACGGTCATCCGCTAGTCGAGCGCGCCAGCGCCACCATCGGCATGGTGCAAGACCTGTTCCGCGAGCATTGGCCGACCTCGGCGGCGGTTTTTTTGCCTGGCAACAAAGTGCCGGCGCCGGGCACCATGTTCAGCAACGCCACCATGGCGGACACCTATGCGCGTATCTTGCGCGAAGCGGAAAGTGCCGGCGGCAACCGCGAAAAACAAATCGAAAAAGCGCGCGAGTGCTGGTCGCGCGGGTTCATCGCCGAGGCGATCGACAAATTCTGCCGGACGCAGGAGGTGATGGATACCAGCGGCGAGCGCCACCGCGGTGTGCTGACGGCTGACGACATCGCAGGCTGGCAGCCGCGCGTCGAGCCGCCGGCGACGCTCGACTATGGCGACTACACGGTTTGCAAGTGCGGGCCCTGGAGCCAGGGCCCGGCGATGCTGCAGCAGCTCGCGCTGATAAAGCAGTTCAATCTCGGCCGCATCGATCCGACCGATCCCGCCTTCATCCACACGCTGGTCGAATGCTCCAAGCTCGCTTATGCCGACCGCGACAAGTTCTACGGCGATCCGGATTTCGTCGAGGTGCCGCTGGCGACGCTGTTGTCCGACGTATACAACGCCGAACGCAAGAAACTCATCGGCGAGCGCGCCTCGCTCGAGCAGCGGCCGGGCACGATTCGCGGTTTGGGCAAAGAGCTTACGCTGCGCGTAGCGGGCGGCGCGCGCACGGTCGCGGCCGGCGCGGGCGAGCCGACAGTCGGCAAGATCTGGACACACGACGACACGCGCGATCCGGGCGTCATCTCGGTCGAGGACGCCAAGCTCAATGCCGCCGGCGTCATGCGCGGCGACACCGTGCATTTCGACATCATCGACCAACAAGGCAACATGGTGTCGTCGACGCCGTCCGGCGGCTGGCTGCAATCTTCGCCGACAATTCCAGCGCTTGGCTTTTGTCTGGGCACGCGCGCGCAGCAGTTCTGGCTCGACGAGGGCCATCCTTCGGCGCTGGCGCCGGGCAAACGCCCGCGCTCGACGCTGACGCCGTCGCTGGCGCTACGCAACGGCGAGCCTTATCTCGCTTGGGGTTCGCCCGGCGGCGATCAGCAGGACCAGTGGATCGCGCAGTTTTTCCTGCGCCACGTGCACGCCGGCATGAATCTGCAAGAATCGATCGACGCACCGGCCTGGCATTCGGAGCATTTCATGGCTTCGTTCTGGCCGCGCGAGGCGCGCCCCGGCGTGCTGGTGGTCGAAAGCCGGGTGGGAGAGGCAACGATTGCGGACTTGCGCGCGCGCGGCCACGCGGTCGAAGTCGGCCCGGCTTGGTCGGAAGGGCGGCTGACCGCGGCCTCGCAGGTCGGCAAGCGCCGCCGCGCCGCGGCCAATCCGCGCGGCATGCAGGCCTACGCCGCCGGCCGCTGACGGCGCGGCTTTATTTCTTGCGGATGCGGAAAGAAAGCACGCCGCCGTCCTGCGTCTTGCCTTCGAGCGCGTCGCCGGTCTGCCGCAGCAGATTGGGGATGTCGATCGCGGTCAGCGGATCGGTGCATTCCGCCACGATCAGGTCGCCGGCTTTGAGCCCGGACAGCATCTTGCGCACGCGCAACGCCGGCAGCGGGCACTTCAAACCGCGCAGATTCATGGTCTTTTCCGCCATATCGGGTCGGGTCCGGGTTGCTGTGTCCACCGCTATGTTGAGGTAGACTGAATATTCTGAAGTCACCAAGGTCAAGCATGGCTGCGGCGTCCGACCCGATACAGACGATAACCCGGCTGACGCCGCTGGCCGACGTGATGGCGGCGGTCGATTTGGACGTGAAAGCGGTCGTCCCGCGCAGCCTCGATGTCGCCGCGGCCGCAGGCCGCGTGCTCGCCGCCGACGCGGTGGCGCCGGCGCGGCCGAGCATGCCGCTCGCTCTGCTCGACGGCTGGGCGCTCAAGGCCGACGACACATTGGGCGCCGGCGGTTATGCGCCGGTAGTGCTCATGAACGTGCCGCAACGAGTCGAGGCCGGGCAGGCGATGCCGGTCGGCACCGACAGCGTGGCGCCGCTTGACGCGGTGCGCGTCGGCAAGGACCGCGCCGAGGTGCTCGCCACCGTCAATCCCGGCGACGGCGTCTTGCCGGCGGGCGGCGACAGCGATCCTGGCATTCCGCTGCGCCATGCCGGCGAGCGCTTGCGCGCCACCGATCTTGCCGTCTTCGCCGCCGCGGGTCTGGCGCGCGTGATGGTGCGCGAGCCGCGCGTGCGCGTGGTGCCCTTGCGCGGTAGCGGCATCGTCGCCGCCGCCGCGCGCACGGTGGCCGTCGACATCGAACGCCGCGGCGGCGCGGTTCGGCTCGAGGAAGCCGGCCGCGATTTCGGCGGTGTGCTGGCCTCGGAAAGCGCGGACGCCATCATTGCCATCGGCGGTACCGGCAATGGCCGCAATGACGTGAGCGCGCAGACGCTGGCGCGCGAGGGACGGCTCGCGGTGCACGGCATGGCGTTGACGCCGGGCGAGACCGCCGCACTCGGATATGTCGGCGTCAGGCCCGTGCTGCTGTTGCCGGGACGGTTGGACGCGGCGCTCGCCGTCTGGCTCACGGTCGGGCGCCACATGTTGGATTGCCTGGCGGCGGCCAAGCTGAAGGACAACGGGCCGGCCGAAACAGTGACGCTGGCGCGCAAGGTTTCGTCCACCGTCGGCCTGACCGAACTCGTGCCGGTGCGGCGCAACGGCGACGAGGCCGAACCGCTAGCGAGCAAATATCTGCCGCTGTCGTCGCTGTCGCGTTCCGACGGCTGGATCCTGGTGCCGGCCGACAGCGAGGGCTATTCCGCCGGCGCGCCGGTTCAGGTAAGGCCGTGGCCATGAGGCTTACTCTATGAGCGAAACGCGGAAAGCCCGGCCGGACGCCAACGCCGAACTGCTCGCGCGCGTGCGTGCGGCCGCCCGCCAAGAGCAGTTCCTCGATGTGGTGTCGGCCGAGGAAGCGCGCGCGCGTTTCGCGCGGCATCTCGATCTCACGCCGCTTGCCGCCGAAACCGTGTCGTTGGCCGCATCGCTCACGCGCGTGCTGGCGCATGACGTGGTGGCAGGCGTCGATGCGCCGTCTTTCGACCGCTCCAACGTCGACGGCTTCGCCTTGCGCGCCGCCGACACGCTCGGCGCCGGCGCCACTACGCCGAAAATCTTCCGCCTCAATGCCGAGGTGATCGCCTGCGGCGACGCGCCGGCGCTCGAGGTTGCACCCGGCACCGCCACGACCATTGCCACCGGCGGCGTGATCCCACGCGGCGCCGACGCGGTGGTGATGATCGAACATACCGAGTTGATCGAAGAGACAGCGCGAAATAACGAACCTTGCATCGAATTGCGCCGCGCCGCCGCGCCCGGGCAGTTCATCTCCTATGCCGGCTCCGATATCGCGCGCGGCGAGACGCTGCTGCGGCGCGGCGCGCGCATCGGCTCGCGCGAGATCGGCATGCTGGCGGCCTGCGGCCTCGCGCAAGTCGACGTGGTGCGGCGGCCGAAGATAGCGGTGCTTTCGACCGGCGACGAATTGGTGACGCCGGGCGCGCCGCTCGATGCGGCCGGCGTCTACGACAGCAACAGCGCCATCATTGCGGCGGCGGTGCGCGAAGCCGGCGGCGAGCCGCTTGAACTGGGCGCCATTGGCGACAACGCGGAAGCGCTGGATAGGGCCGTGCGCCGCGCGCTCAAGGAGTGCGACATCGTGGTGCTGTCGGGCGGCACCTCGAAAGGCGCCGGCGACCTGTCGCATCAGGTGGTGGCGCGGCTCGGCAAACCCGGCATCCTGGTGCACGGCGTCGCGCTCAAGCCGGGCAAGCCGATTTGCCTCGCCGTGATCGGCGACAAACCGATCGTGGTGCTGCCGGGCTTTCCGACCTCGGCGATTTTCACCTTCCACGCTTTTGTCGCGCCGGTGATCCGCGCCCGCGCCGGGCTGCCGCCGGAAGCCGCGCAAACGCTGACCGCGCGCGTGCCGTTGCGCATTGCCTCGGAACTCGGCCGCAAGGAATTCGTGCTGGTGTCGCTCGTCGACAGCGAGAATGGCCCGGTCGCATTTCCTATCGCCAAGGGCTCCGGCTCGGTGACCAGTTTCTCGCAGGCCGACGGTTTTCTTGAGATCGACGCGCTCGCCACCGCGCTCGATGCCGGCAGTGAGACGCAGGTGACGCTGATCGGCAGCGCCGCCCGCGCGCCCGATCTGGTCGTCATGGGCAGCCATGACGTCGCGCTCGACGTGGTGGTCGGCGCGCTCGCCGAGCATGGCTTTTCCGCGCGCGTGTTGGCGGTCGGCAGCCAAGGCGGCGTGGCGGCGGCGAGCCGCGGCGAATGCGACATCGCGCCGGTGCACCTGATCGATCCGCGGACCGGGATCTATAATGAGTACCTGGTGCAGCCGGGCCTGCGCCTGCTGCGCGGCTGGGAGCGCATGCAGGGCATTCTGTTCCGCCCCGGCGACAAGCGCTTCGAAGGCCAAAATGCGCAGGAAGTGCTGAAAGCCGCGCTTGCCGACTCTTCCGTATTAATGGTCAACCGCAATCTCGGCGCCGGCACGCGCGCGCTGATCGACAAATTGCTCAATGGCGTGCGGCCCCCCGGCTACGCCAACCAGCCGAAGTCGCACAACGCGGTCGCCGCGGCGATTGCGCAAAAGCGCGCCGACTGGGGCGTCGCCATCGAACCGGTGGCGAAGCTTTACGGCCTCGGGTTCCTTCCCGTCGCGCCGGAACATTACGATTTCCTGCTGGTCGAAGCGCGCGCGCAGCGTCCGGCGGTGCAGGCATTTCTGGCGGCGCTGCGCGAGCCTGCGACACGAGAACGCATCGGCGCGCTCGGCATGCGCCTCATCGAGGGCTAAGTTCCGTTTTATGCAGCGCCTAGCCCGGACCGGCGTCATGAATTTTCACGTCAAAGGCTGTTGCCTCGCGTTGCTGCTATTGCCGCTCGCCCTGAGCGCCGCGCAGGCGCAATTGCGCGGGCACGGCGGGCCGGTACGGGCGCTGGCGATTTCGCCGGACGGCAGCCAAGCCGTCTCCGGCAGTTTCGACACCTCGGCGATCCGCTGGTCGCTTGAGCGCAATGTCGCAGAACAGGTGATGCGCTTTCACGACAACGCGGTGAACGCGGTCGTCTGGCTCAAGGACGGCCGCATCGTCACCGCCGGCGCCGACGCCCACATCGCCATCTGGACGCAAGGTAAACCCGACCCCGACAAGGTGCTTGACGGCCACACCGGCCCGATCGCCGCGCTCGCGGTGTCGCCTGACGGCAAGTGGCTCGCCTCCGCCTCCTGGGACCATACGGTCCGGCTCTGGCCGCTCGACGGCGTTAGCGCGCCAAGCGTGCTCGAAGGCAACGCCATGAACGTCAACGGCGTCGCCTTTTCGCCCGACGGACGCGACCTGGTGAGCGCGGGCTACGACGCGACCTTGCGCATCTGGCAGCTCGGCGGCGGCGTGACCGTGCGTAATCTGCCGACGCCGCTTAATTCGGTGGCGATCGCGCCCGACGGCGAGATCGTCGCGGCCGGCGCCGACGGCAAAGTCTATTTCCAGTCGCCGCAGGGCGACATGCGCGCCGAGGTGCAGGCCTCCGCCACGCCGATCATCGCGGTGGCGATCTCGCGCGATGGCAAACTGGTGGCCGCCGCCGGCGTGCGCGGCTCGGTGGCGGTGATCGAGCGTAAAGACCGTAAGCTTGAGCGCACATTGATCGGTCCCGGCCTGCCGGTGTGGTCGGTGGCGTTCTTCCCCGACAGCCGCACGTTGCTGACCGGCGGCACCGACCGCACCATACGACGCTGGGACGCGATCTCCGGCGATCCAATCGGCGCGGTGGTGGTGGGCGCGCCGAACGATCCGCTCGCGGCATACGCCGGCGATCACGGCGCGCAGGTGTTCCGCGCCTGCGTTGCCTGCCACACGCTGTCGCCCGATGAGGGCAACAAAGCGGGGCCGAGCCTGCATGGCATTTTCGGCCGCAAGATCGCCAGCCTGCCGGGCTATCGCTATTCCGATGCGCTCAAGCACATGAACATCGTGTGGACGCCGGAGACGGTGGCAAAAATGTTCGAGGTCGGTCCGATGACTTATACGCCCGGCACCAAAATGCCGGAGCAGAAGATCGGCTCGGCCGCGGACCGCAAGGCGCTGATGGAATTTCTCGCTAAAGCGACGAAGAAGAAGTAGCCGCGATCAGCGCGAGGACCGCGTCGGCGAATTCGCGCGGCGCCTCCTGCGGCGGATTGTGCCCGACGCGCGGCAGCGCACGGTGCTCGAACGGGCCGGTGAAGCGGTGATCCTGTCCGCCGTATGCCGCGGCATTTTGCACGCCGTCCGCCTCGCCCTGCATGACGATTGTCGGCACGGTAATCGCCGGCTGCGCCGCCAGCCGGCGCTCCAATTCCTCGTAAGCAGGATCGCCCGGCGCGTTGCCGTAGCGGTGCCGGTAGGATTGGATGGTGATGTCGACGAAATCCGGATTATCCCACGCCGCCGCCGAGCGTTCGAACCGCGCATCGTCGAAATGCCAATGCGGCGACCACAGGCGCCACAACAGGCGGATAAGCTCGCGGCGATTTTTGGTGAGCCCGGCGCGTCCGCGCTCGGTGTGGAAATAATATTGGTACCAGTAGCGCAATTCCTGTTCCGCCGAAGCCGGATTGTTGGCGTGAGGAATGTCCTGGATGTTGTAGCCGTTGCCGGTGACCAGACAGCGCACGCGCTGCGGCCACAATGCCGCGACGACGCAGGCAGCGCGCCCGCCCCAATCGTAGCCGGCAAGCGCCGCCCGCTTGATGCCGAGCGCGTCCATCAATTGCTTGAGATCGCTGCCCAGCGCGGCTTGCTGGCCGGAGCGCGGTGTATCGGCTGAAAGAAAGCGCGTCGGCCCGAAGCCGCGCAGATAAGGCACGATGACACGGCAGCCGGCGGCGGCGAGCAGCGGCACCACCTCATCGTAGTCGCGCACATCGTAGGGCCAGCCATGCAGCAAGATGACCGGCGCACCGTCCGCCCGGCCGCTTTCTTCGTAGCCGATCTCCAGTACGGGTGTGCGGATGTTTTTGATAACGGGCGACATGGCCATGCCCAGCGATCGGGTCGATCAGGATTTCTGCTTCTCGTCGTATTCCTGCTTGAGCTTTGCGAGATCGCGCTCGCGCAGATAATCCTCGGTGGTGCGCGTGGGCGGGCGCGCCGGGCCGGCGAATGGATCGAAATTCTCCTCCGCCATCGCGTTCACCCGGCAGTCGGCGCACATCTTGATGACCTCGATGCGCTTCGTCGCGTCCTTGAACATCCAGTGCTGGCCTTCGAGCTTGGCCACCACGCGCTCGACCGAACTCTTGACGCCGAACGGCTTGCCGCAGCGCACGCAAGAATAAGGCTCCTCCTGCTTGATAATGCGGCTCGACGCAGTCGCCGCGCGGAAGTCGATCTGCGGCTTGAGGGCGATCACCTTTTCCGGGCAGATCGCCTGGCACAGCCCGCATTGCACGCAGGCGTCCTCGGCAAAGCGCAGCATCGGCTTTTCGGGATCGTCAGACAGCGCGCCGGTCGGGCAGGCCGGCACGCAGGACAGGCACAGCGTGCAGCCCTCGACCCTGACCTCGATGCTGCCGAAAGGTGCGCCCTTGGGGAGCGGCACGACATCGACCGGGGTCGGGGCGACGCCGTGCAATTCGCGTAAAGCTTGGCGCACCACGTCGCGCTTGCCGCCGGCGGCGGCAAACGTGGCGGGCTTGGCGGCGCCGTCCATGGCGGGTATGGCGCGTAACGCTTGCCCCAGCGCGTCCGGGTCGTCGGTCTCGATTGATGCGACCCGCGCGCCGGCAAATCCGAGGCCCTTAAGGATCGGCTGCGCCAATGCGACGGTCTGCGCGAGGCCGGCGGTGTCGTGGCGCGGTTTGGCGCGCGTAAGCACGCGCACCGCCGATGCGCCATAGGCAAAGGCCGCGGCGACCGCCTCCAATCCGACTTGCGTCACCTCATTGACCGCGACCGGCAGCACGTTGGCCGGCAGCCCGTCGCCGTGGCGAGCCAGCGCGTCGATCAATTCGCCGCCGTGCTCGGCGTCGTGAAACATGAGCACCGCCTGCTTGCCGCCGGCCTGCCGGTAGATGGAAAGCAGCGTGCGTAACTGGCGCAGCAGCGCGTCGGACGGCGGCAGCGCATAGGCCGCGGCGCCGGTCGGGCAGGCGGCGGCGCATTGTCCGCAACCGGCGCAGATCTTTTCGTCGATCGCCACGTGATCGCCGTTCGGCGTTATCGCGCCGGTCGGGCAAAGGTCGAGGCAGCGGCGGCAGCCGACGATCTTGGAGCGCGAATGCGCGCACATATCCTCGGTGAAGGTGACGTAGCGCGGCTTGTCGAAACTGCCGGTGAGATCGCGCGCCTTGAGCACCGCGCGCAACACCGCGGCGGGATCGCCCGGATCGGCGCGCAGATAGCCGTCGCGCAAATCGGCGGCGGGAAACAGCGGCGCGCCGCCGGAAAGATCGAGCAGGATGTCGCAGCGCGACTTCGCGTCGTTGCGCGCCGGCCCAAACTTAAATTCGCCGCGCGAGGAGGGCGCCGGCGTGGCATAGCCGTCGATGGTCAGCTCGAAAGCGCCGAGATAGCCCTTGGCCTGGCGGATGATGCCCTTCACCACCGGGAATTCGGTCAGCCGCCGCGGCGGCAGGTCGCCGGGCGGCTTGATCAGCACGGTGATGTCGAGATGCTCCTTCAACAGATCGGCGGCAGCGAGCGCCTGTTCGTCCTTGCCGTAGATGAGCGTCACGCCCTCGCTGTTGAGCGGAACGGCGGCGGTGTCCGGCACGGTCTCGAGGCTCTTGGCGATCAGCGCGGCCATTTTCGGCCCCGCGGCCTTGGCGTCCTTCGACCAGCCGGCGGTTTCGCGGATATTGACAAAACTCAGTTCGGCCCCGCCTTCGCGCTCGGCCGCGACCTCGGTAAACAGCGGCGACTCTTGCGTGCAGGCGACCGTGAGCGGCGCTTCGCCCGCCGCCAATTTGCGAAAGCGCTCGAGCTCGGCGCGGCAAAGCTGGCGGCCCTCGATCACCTCGGCGCCGCGGCAAGCGCTGCGCACCGCCTTGCCGTCGAGCGGCATGGTGTCTTCGCAGGAACAGATCAGGATGTTACGCGGCCGTTCGGCCATTCGGTGCTCTTGCCTTTGCGCTTGTGCCCGCGTTCTGGCGGCGAAATGCAGCCGGCGGCGTCGTTATCGCTCTTATTCCTCGCGGCCGCGGGACTGGGCCTCGAGACCCCCTGTGGGTATAATTATAGGTATTCAAATGCGAAAGTAACAGCCAATGCCGTTGCAGACGCGGGCCGGCCCGCTGACAGGCGACTTGATACTGCCGCCGCCGTTCACGCTGGTCCGCCTGCGTGAATTGGGCGACGCCTTCGCGCATGCAATATCAATCGCGGCTGAGCGGGGCGCCGGTACGCTGGTTCATGTCGGGCGCTTCGATCTCGCCGAATTCGCCGTGGTGCTGGAACCGGAGGAACCATTGCGGCAGGCACGGCGCGTCTTCTACGCCAGCATGGCGGCGCTGGCCGACGCGCTCACCGCCCAAGCGCAGCCGGAAACCTCGCTCGCCATCCTCTGGCCGGATGCGATCACCATCAATCTTGGCATGGTGGGCGGCGGTCGCCTGGCGTGGCCGCAAGGTATTGGCGAAGACGAGACGCCATCTTGGCTGGTGTTCGGCGCCATGATCCGCACCGTGTCGATGACCGGCGCCGAGCCGGGCGCCAATCCGCAGATCACCGCGCTCAACGAGGAAGGCTTCGACACCGTATCGGATCAGTTGGTGGGAAGCTTTGCCCGTCATTTCATGGTCGCTATCGACGCCTGGCAGGAGCAAGGCTTCGCCTCGGTCGCGCGCAGTTATCTCGAGCGGCTGCCCGGCGAACCGGGCCTGCATTACAGCATCGACGACAACGGCGATCTGCTGCTGCGCCGCAAGGACAAGCCCGGGATCGAGCGGCGGGCGCTGCTGGAGCGGCTCAACAAGCCCGCGTGGTTCGATGCGGCGGCAAAGGAGCCGCTGGCGTGAAGCTGTTGCGCACCATACGGCTCGATCCGTCGGACACCTTCGTGTTCGAGAAGGCGGCCGAGCCCGGCGAATGGGCGGTGTCCGGCGCCTTCGACTTCTGGGACCGCGATCCGGCGACGCTCGAAGGCAAGGCGCGTTCGGCGTTCCGCGGCGGCTTTCTCGGTGTCGAGTTGCTTGGCCGCTCGACGCTGGTGCAGATCGTCGAGGCGAGCGCGGCCGACCGCGCGACGATGGTCGATCTGCTGGCGCAGCGGCTGGTGGCGCATTTCGGCGCGCCCGACATGACCGCCGCCGGCGCCGCGGCGGAAGAGGAAGTCGCCTTCGCCGAGTTGCTGTGCAACCAGCCGCAGGATACGTTGGTCGCCGTCCATCGCACGTTTGCGGACGGCGCGGTGCACGAAACCTTCCGCAGCTTGCGTCCGCGTGAGGGGCAAAAGCCGGCGCGCGCGTTCTCCTTCCTCGAAGTCGAGGGCGAGGACGAAGACGAGCCGGGCGAAACGGTGGATTTGATCGGGCTTGCGGGGCGGGAACGCAAATGAACGATTTCTGGATTTCCTGCGGGCATCATCTGCTCGACCGCGGCGAGGGCGGCGGGCTGGTGGTCACCGACGATTTCCTTAAAGTGTATCTGGCGCGGCCGGAACTGATCCCGCCGCCGGAAGCTTGCGCCGTGGAAAAGACGCTGCATGCCGCGCTGCTTAGCCGTCCGCGCATGCCGGTTGCCGCGTCCGACATCGCGGCGATCGCCGACGCTGATGCGCGCGAGAACTGGCAATTGCTGATCGACTTTCGCGATCATCTGCTGCGCCACAAGACGCTGGAAGCGGCCTATGCCGATCTGGTGCGGCACGATCTCGGCAAGACGCCGCCTTTGTTCGTAAACCAGCTGGTGCACGTGATCTTGCGCAACGCGCTTGACGGCATGAGCGAGCCGCGCGTCGCGCGCGCCGGCGAACTGTTCTTCCGCCCGCAGAAAGTGACCCTGCACGACAACTCGCTGCTCGCCGCCGACGAGGAAACCATCGGCGGGGTCAATACCGCGCCGGTGACGCCGCTGGTCTCGATGCTCGGCATTCCCGCCGAAGCCGCAATCGACGTGCTCAACGACGACAACGCGGACAGCTATTGGCAGCGCAGCGACCGGTTCGACATGGCGCTCGACTTGACGGGCGGGCGCGCCGGGCTCAAGGCGCTGGCCGAGGCGATGCGCCGCTGGATCGCGCATGTGCTCGGCGTCGAGGTGGAGATCGAGCCGCTGACCGCGCTGCATGACGCGCCGCTCACTTGGTATGTCGGGCTCGACGCCGAAGGCACGCGCATCGGCGATCTTTTGTGGAACGGCGCAGACATCGACGACGCCGCCATGGCCGGCGTGGTAGGATTGTTCATGCTCAATTTCCGCGATCCGTCGATCGTGCTCGACAAGGTGAAGGGCGAGCCGGTCTATCTGATCCTGGCCATGACGCCGGACAAGACCATCCGCATGAAGCCGCAGAACCTGGTCACCGGCCTGCCCATCAAGCACCTGGAGGCGGTCGGCTGAGCGTTGCACCCCCGTTGCAAACCATCGCGGTCGGCGTCGTCGTCGAGCGCACCAAAGGCGTCACGCAATGGAGCGATTTCGCCTGGCGGCCGGTGAGCGTGCTGGCTGGCGCGCCGGATACGCCGCCCTGGACCAAGCTTTCCGACGACGGCGAACGAGTGACGTTTTTTGCCGGCAGTGCCGAGATCGAGCTCTTTCGCACGGAGACGACCTACTACCGCGCCAATCTCGAATCCGGGGCGCCCGCCTTGTGGGTCGCGCTGCGCGCCGCGGACACCGAGCCGCCTTTTTCTGTCGCAGCGGTGACCGCCGACCCGGCGGAAGGCGAAAGCCTGACCGAGACGGCGACCGATATGATCGAGCAGGTACCGATGCCGGAGGCGATCCAGCAACTTGTCGCGGCCTTCGTTGCAGAGCACCATGTCGAGCAGCCGTTCGTCAAACGCAAGCGCGACCGCGCCGATCCGGAAGCGCTCGGGCGGCGCGTTGCGCAACGCGATGATGAGCAGTCATGAGCGAGCAAGAGAAATTCCTCGATCGATGGTCGCGGCGCAAACGCGATGCGGCGGGGAGCCGCGGCAGATTTGCCCGCGCCGGCTGAAGCAAAGACGGCGGCAAGGATACGCCAAGGATACGCCGAGGATACGGCCAAGGTTCTGCCATCGTCCGGCACGGAGACGAAAGCGCGGGCCGCCGAGGTTCCGTTCGATCCCGCCAGCCTGCCGCCGATCGAATCGATCACCGCCGAATCCGACATCCGCGCGTTCCTCAAACCCGGCGTTCCGCCTGAGCTCGCGCGTGCGGCCCTTCGTCGCGCTTGGTCGGCGGATCCGGCAATTCGCGACTTCATCGGCCTGATCGAGAATCCGTGGGACTTCAACGATCCGTATGGCGTGCCCGGCTTCGGCCCAATGCCGGTGGGCGAGAACATCGCCAGCCTGCTTGCACAGGCGATCGGCACGCCGCCGCCGGAGCAACACGTCGCGCCGCAGCAACCCGCGCTCGGGCAGGACGACAGCGAACAAAACTCGCCGCCGGTTATAATTTCCGAGTCGCCGCACGCATTGCCGCATGACCAGCCGGCGTCCATTCAGGATCTTTCGGCGCGGGAAAAAGTCTTTGTGCGACGCAGCGAAAGCGATGCTGCAATGCAAAACGATTCAGCAGATCGGGAAAGCAGCCCAACACCGCGTCGACGTGGGCACGGCGGTGCGCTCCCGAAATAATGATCGTGCCTATAGCTTCCGGCTATTGCCCTGCATTCCTTACGGGGATACTTTTTTAATCGTTCTGAAGTGGCGCATTTCGAACGGTTCGCGCCAAAAAATATAACGAACCGGCCAGGGAACAAAAAGGACATGCCGGACCGGGGTCTACAGGAAGCGATTCGCGCTGCCGGCGGCGTCACCGAGCTTGCGCGCCGAATCGGCATTTCCCAGCCCTCGGTGTCGAATTGGTCGCGCATTCCCGCCGAGCGTGTGCTGACGGTCGAGGCCGTGACAGGCGTGGCGCGCGCCATCCTGCGGCCCGATCTTTACGGCGAGAACAACACGACGACCGGCGTCGACGAGGTCGATCTTGCCCGCGCGCAGGAATACGCGCTGCTGGCGGCTTTGCTGACGCGCGCGCCGGATGCGGAATTTCTGCAGCGGCTGGCCGACGCTGCGCGGCGATCCAACGCCGCTCGGCGTCGCCCATGTCGGCGCTTGCCGAAGCGGCGGGCGACGCCGACGCCGGCAAAGTCGAGCGCGAGTTTTTCGATCTGTTCATCGGCATCGGCCGCGGCGAATTGATGCCCTACGGCTCCTACTATCTCACCGGCTTCCTGCACGAGCGGCCGCTGGCGCGGTTGCGCGAGGATCTGGCCGCGCTCGGCATCGAGCGCGCCGCGGGCAATACGAGCCGGAAGATCACGCCGCCATCCTGTGCGAGATCATGTCCGGCATTGCCGGCGGACAATTCCCGGCGCCCGCCGGGCGCCGACCGCGCAGATCTTCGAAAAGCATCTGGCGCCCTGGCTCGGCCGTTTCTTCGCCGATCTCGAGCGCGCCGAGAGCTGCGGATTTCTACCGGCACGTCGGCACGCTCGGCCGCGTGTTCATCGATATCGAATCGGAGGCTTTCGCGCTGACCGAATGAGGCGCGCGCGCGACGAAACTTACGTCTTCAAGGAGGACTGGCGATGAAAACAGAACGCAAAGCCAAATTTGGCACGCCGCGATTTCCTGCGCGCGCTCGGCGCCGGCGCCGGCGTCGCGGTGGCGCCGCGCCGCTCTTGCGACGCCAGGCGAAAGCCGATCAGCGAAAGCAACGATGAAAAGCGCAAGGCGCGCTACAAGGCCGAATTCCGCCGAAGTGAAGACCTACTACCGCGTCAACCGTTATCCGAGCTGAGGGAGGCGCCCCGTGCTGATCAAGAAAACAGAACGCCAGGCACGCCGCGGTTCGCTCGCCGCCGCTCGCCAGTCAAGACGAACAGCGGCCTCGACCGCCGCACCTTCCTGCGCCGGTCCGGCCTTGCCGCCGGCGGCCTCGCCACCCTCGGCGCGCTGCCGCTCGCCAGCGTGCGCAAGGCCAAGGCCGGTCCGCCGCCGGCCCGCGGCGCCGCGGTCACCATCCGCAAGAGCATCTGCACGCATTGCGCGGTCGGCTGCACGGTCACGGCGGAAGTCTCGAACGGCGTCTGGATCGGCCAGGAGCCGAGCTGGGACAGTCGCCGATCAATCGCGGCTCGCATTGCGCCAAGGGCGCTTCGGTGCGCGAGCTGGTCATCGGCGAACGGCGGCTGAAATATCCGATGAAGCTCGTCAACGGCCAATGGACCCGCATCAAGTGGGACCAGGCGATCAACGAGATCGGCGACAAGCTCATGGCAGATCCGCGAGAAGTCGGGCCCCGATTCGGTCTACTGGCTGGGCTCCGCCAAGTTCACCAACGAAGGCACCTATCTGTTCCGCAAGTTCGGCGCGTTCTGGGGCACCAACAACACGGACCACCAGGCGCGCATCTGCCATTCGACGACGGTCACCGGCGTGGCCAATACCTGGGGCTACGGCGCGATGACCAACAGCTTCAACGACATCCGCAATTCGAAGACGCATGATCATCATGGGCGGCAATCCGGCGGAAGCGCATCCGGTGTCGCTGCAGCATCTGCTCGAAGGCGCGGAGCTGCAACAAGGCGAACATGATCGTCGTCGATCCGCGCATGACGCGCACGGCGGCGCACGCCACCGAATATGTGCGGCTGCGTCCCGGCACCGACATCCCGGTGCTCTGGGGCATGATCTGGCACATCTTCAAGAACGGCTGGGAAGACAAGGAATTCATCAAGCAGCGCGTCTACGGCTTCGACGAGGCGCGCAAGGAAATCGAGAAGTGGACGCCGGAAGAGGTCGAGAACGTCTCCGGCGTGCCCGGCGCGCAGCTCGAGCGCGTCGCCAAGATGTTCGCGACGCGAGAAGCCGGCGACGCTGATCTGGTGCATGGGCAGACCCAGCACACGGTCGGCACCGCCAACGTGCGGGCCAGCTGCATCGCGCTGCTCGCCACCGGCAATGTCGGCGTGCCCGGCACCGGCGCCAACATCTTCCGCGGCCACGACAACGTGCAGGGCGCCACCGACATCGGCCTCGATCTCGTGACGCTGCCCTTCTATTACGGCCTCGCCGAAGGCGCCTGGAAGCACTGGTCCCGCGTCTGGGACGTCGACTACGACTGGATCCAGTGGCCGTTCGATTCCGAGCAGCCAAGAAGATGATGGAGACGCCCGGCATCCCGCTGACGCGCTGGTTCGACGCCGTGCTGCTGCCGAAGGACCAGGTCGCGCAGAAGCAACAACGTCAAGGCGATGATGGTCTTCGGGGCCATGCCAGCAACTCGCATCACCCGTATGCCCGAATGAAAAGGCATGGCGACGCTCGAACTGCTGGTCGTCGCCGATCCGCATCCGACCACCTGGGCCTCGCTCTCGGTCAATGCCGGCCGCAAGGACGGCATCTATCTGTTGCCGTCGCACCCAGTTCGAGACTTCCGGCTCGCGCGTCGCCTCCAACCGCTCGCTGCAATGGGGCGACCAGATCGTGCAAGCCGATCTTCGAATCGAAGGACGACCACGAGATCATGTACCTGTTCGCCAAGAAGCTCGGCTTCGAGAAAGATGTTCAAGAACATCGAGGTCAAGAACAACGAAGCCGGTGACCGAGGACATCATCCGCGAAATGAATAGAGGCAGCTGGACCACCGGCTATAGCGGCCAGTCGCCGGAGCGGCTGAAGCCGCATATGGCAACCAGGCCGGCTTCGACGTGGTCACGCATGAGGCGCCGAAGACGGCCCGGAAGTGCGGCGACTATTACGGCCTGCCGTGGCCGTGCTGGGGCACGGCCGAGATGAAGCATCCGGGCACGCCGCTGCTCTACGACACCTCCAAGTCGGTGGCCGGAAGGCGGTCTCACCTTCCGCGCCCGCTTCGGCGTCGACGCATAACGGCACCAGTATCCTGGCCGAAGGCTCCTATTCGAAGGATTCGGAGATCAAGGACGGCTATCCCGAATTCACCATGGCCTGCTCAAGAAGCTCGGCTGGGACAAGGATCTGACGCCGGAAGAGCTCGCGGCGATCGAGAAGGTCGGCGGCAACACCTACGACAAGAAGGACAGCGGCATCAACTGGAAGATCGATCTCTCCGGCGGCATCCAGCGCGTCGCCATCAAGCACGGCTGCGCGCCGTTCGGCAACGCCAAGGCCCGCACCATCGCGTGGGAATTGCCCGATCCGATCCCGATGCACCGCGAGCCGCTCTACACGCCGCGCGCGACCTGGTGGCGAAATACCCGACCTACCGGACGCCAAGTTCCGGCTGCCGAATATCGGTCACATCGATCCAGAAGAGCGGTGGACAAGGCTAGCCAAGGAGTTCCCCCCCATCTTGACCTCCGGCCGACTGGTCGAATACGAAGGCGGCGGCGACGAAACCGCGCTCGATCAATGGCTCGCCGAACTGCAGCAGGAGATGTTCTGCGAGATCAACCCGGCCGACGCCGGCAAGCTCGGCATCAAGGACGGCGGCAAGGTCTGGGTGCACTGGCGCCGGAAGGCGGCAAGGCCTCGTGATCGCGCACGTCACCCACGGCGTCGGCACCGGCGTCGCCTGGATGCCGTTCCACTTCGGCGGTTTCTGGCAGGGCAAGGACCTGCGCGACAAATACCCGAAGGGCACCGACCCCATTGTGCTAGGCGAAGCTTCGAACATGTGCGGGACCTACGGCTATGACGTGGTCACGCAGATGCAGGAAACCAAAGTCACGTTGTGCCGCATCGAGGCGGCCTAAGGAGCCGGAAAGGGAGTGACATGGCACGCATGAAATTCCTTTGCGACGCCGATCGTTGCATCGAGTGCAACGCTTGCGTCACTGCCTGCAAGAACGAAAACGAGGTGCCCTGGGGCATCAACCGCCGGCGCGTCGTCACGCTCAATGACGGCAAGCCCGGCGAGCGCTCGATCTCCATGGCCTGCATGCACTGCACCGACGCGCCTTGCGCGGCGGTCTGCCCGGTGAACTGCTTCTACACCACTGCGGATGCGGTGGTGCTGCACAACAAGGACCTGTGCATCGGCTGCGGCTACTGCTTCTATGCCTGCCCGTTCGGCGCGCCGCAATACCCGAAAGTCGGCAATTTCGGCTCGCGCGGCAAGATGGACAAGTGCACCTACTGCGCCGGCGGACCGGAAGCCGACGGCAGCAAGGAAGAGTACGAGAAATACGGCGCCAACCGGCTGGCCGACGGCAAGCTGCCGCTTTGCGCCGAAATGTGCTCGACCAAGTCGCTGCTCGCCGGCGACGGCGATGTCATCGCTAAGATCTACAAGGAACGCGTCAAGACGCGCGGCTACGGTTCCGGCGCCTGGGGCTGGCAGACCGCCTACAAAGAATCGATCGCCACCTGATTGCACCGCGGCGGTGCGGGAACGACTTCCCGCGTCGCCGGTTTCTTCGCCGCAGAAGACCCGAATTGAGGAGAAATGAAATGGCGAAAGTTTATGCGCATATGCGCTTGATCGCCGGCGTCCTCGCGCTTGCATTTATCGTCGCGGTTGCCGCGCCGGCGCCGGTCTCGGCGCAGAACGGGCCGACCGCGGCCACCAGCGAGCAGCAGTTGTTGCAGCAGCTAAAGGGCGGCGTGATCGCTGGGACGGTAAGCATTCCCGACAAGAAGGCAGCGAACCTCATTCACCCGGCCGGGCGCGACTGGCGCGAGTTCCGCACCGTCACGCTACGCTGGATCGGCGGCATCTTCCTCATCGGTATGCTCGCACTGCTCACCTTATACTATATGTGGCACGGCACGATGCGCATTGAGGCGGGGCGCTCCGGACGTACCATCGTGCGTTTCAACATATTCGATCGCTTCGTGCACTGGCTGACCGCGTTCAGTTTCGTCGTCCTCGCCATCACCGGCCTCAATATCACCTTCGGCCGCGTCCTGATCTTGCCATGGCTGGGCGCGCCGGCGTTCAGCGATTGGTCGGAATGGGCGAAGTTCTCGCATAACTATGTCAGCTTCGCCTTCACCGTCGGTGTAGTGCTGATGTTCCTGATCTGGATTGGACGCAATCTGCCGAGCCACAACGACATCGTCTGGTTCAAGAGCGGCGGCGGCATGTTTGGCGGCAAGGAGCCGCCCGCCGAAAAGTTTAATGGTGGCGAAAAGCTGATCTTCTGGATCTCGATGTTCGGCGGCGGCTTGGTGATCGCCAGCGGCTTTGTGTTGTTGTTCCCGTTCTACGGCACGACAGTCGCGAATATGGAACTGGCCGAGATCGTGCACAGCGTGGTCGCGGTACTTTACGTTTCCGCTATGTTCGTCCACATTTATATGGGCACCATCGGCGTGGAAGGTGCCTTCGAGGCGATGGGCCAAGGCACGGTGGACGTGAATTGGGCGAAGGAGCGACACAGCCTCTGGTACGAAGAGGAAATGCAGGCCGGCGCCGCGGCCCCGGGCCAGGCCATGCGGCCCGCCGAATAGACGGCAGCCTCAGCCCCCGTGACAAAAAACGCCCGGCCTTGCGGCCGGGCGTTTTGCTATAAGGAGGCCATGCGTATCATCGGTCTCGCCGGCTGGAGTGGGTCGGGAAAAACCACGCTGATCAAGAAGCTTATTCCGTGCCTGATCGCGCGCGGCTTGAGCGTATCGACGCTCAAGCACGCCCATCACGGCTTCGACCTCGACCAGCCGGGCAAGGACAGTTTTTTCCACCGCGCCGCCGGCGCGACCGAAGTGATCATCTCCTCGGCCAAGCGCTGGGCCATGCTGCACGAGCTGCGCGAGCAGCCGGAATGGGACATGGCGGGCCTCGTCGGCAAGATGTCGCCGGTCGATTTGGTGCTGGTCGAGGGCTTCAAGCGCGACGCTTTTCCCAAACTCGAAATCCATCGCCAGGCGAACGGCAAGCCGCTGATCCACCCGGAGGACCCGCATATCGTCGCCATCGCCTCCGACATCGCGCTGCCGCAGGCCAAGGTACCGGTGGTCGATCTCGACGACATCGAGACCATTGCCGAACTCCTGCTCAAACATGCCGTGCCGGTCGGACCGGCGAAGAAGTGAGCGGGCATGGCGCAACTTACCGACGACTGTTTTGCGTTCTCCGGCCCGCTGCTGCCGCTGCACGACATGGAGCGGCTGATCGGCGAACGCGTCGCGCCGGTTACCGAGACCGAACGCGTGGGCTTGCGCGGCTCGCGCGGCCGCGTCACCGCCAAGGACGTGCTGGCGCCGGGCAATCTGCCGCCCTTCGATAATTCGGCGGTCGACGGCTATGCCGTGCGTCATGCCGATCTCGCGCGCGACGGCGATACGCGGCTCGCTATTGCCGGACGTCTCACCGCCGGCGCACGCGCCGATGTCGCGCTCAAGTCGGGACAGGCGATCCGCATTTTTACCGGCGCGGCCATGCCCAAGGGCGCCGACACCGTGTTCATGCAGGAAGACGTGAGCGTCGAGGGCGACCACGTGGTCGTGCCTAAAGGCTTGAAATTGGGCTCGAATCGGCGGCTGGCCGGCGAGGACGTTGCGGCCGGCCAGGTGGTGCTGCCGGCCGGCACCGTGCTTGAGCCGCAGCACGTCGCGCTTGCTGCAGCGCTCGGCATCGTCGAGATCGAGGTGCGCCGCCGGCTCAACGTCGCCATTTTTTCCACGGGCGATGAGGTGGTGGAGCCCGGCTCGCCGCGCGGCGGCGCGGCGATCTACGACGCCAACCGCTATCTGCTCGCCGAACTATTGGAGCGGCTGGGCGCGGTGGTGACCGATCTCGGCATTCTGCCCGACGATCCGCAAGCCTTGGCGCGCGCGCTACAGGCGGCGGCCGCCGGCCACGACCTTGTGCTCACGTCGGGTGGCGTTTCTACCGGCGAAGCCGACCACGTGCGCGATGCGGTCGAGCGCGTCGGCAGTCTCGTGTTCTGGCGCGTCGCCATCAAGCCGGGCCGGCCGGTGGCGATGGGCGTCATCCGAAGCGGGCAGGCGAACGCCGCGTTCGTTGGGCTGCCGGGAAATCCCGTGGCGGTGTTCGTCACCTTCGTGCGGGTAGTGAAGCCGCTGCTGCGGCGACTTGCCGGCGCGCAGCCGCAAAGCCTGATGCCGCTACCGGTGCGTGCCGCTTTCGCTTACCGCAAAAAGAAAGACCGCCGCGAATATGTGCGGGTGGCGCTGCGCCGCGCCAGCGACGGTGAATTGGAAGCGGTCAAGCACCCGCAGGACGGCGCCGGAATTTTGACGTCGCTGACGGAAACCGACGGGCTGATGGAATTTCCCGAAGACGTGACGGCAATCGAGCCGGGCGCCCGCGTCGGCTTCCTGTCCTACGCGGCGCTCATCGGCTGACGATTCGCCGTCCTAAGCCCCGACCCGCGTCGCGGACGTGGCAAAGGCCTTGTCGACCGGTTCCTGCATGCTGTTGAGCACGACCCCGCCTATCACCGCGATGATGATGGCGGCGACGCAGGCGACGATGAATGTTTTCATGCGAAAGGCTCCTCTCCCAGACGCCCCATAGCTTGCGACTATATCAGATATGGGCGCGCCGCGAGGCCGGTCAAGTTTTCAGATGCCGGAATGTTGCAGCGCAATGCGCTCGGCGCGTTCGGCATCTTCCGGCGTGTTGACGTTGAGGAAGGGATCGACCGGCTCGGGCGGCCAGTCGGCGACGGCGACGCCATGCCGCGCCGTCCACACCTCGATTTTGCGCAGGCCCTCCTTAACCAGCGCCTGGCGCAAGTCGGCGCGCAGCGCCAGCGGCCAGAGGCCCACCACGGGGTGGCGCCATTCGCCGGAGCGCGCGCAGGCGAGCGCCACGCCGGTGCCCTTTTTGCGGCGGGCCTGGTGCAGGCGTTCCACCAGGTCGTCGGGCAAAAACGGGCAGTCGCCCGGCACGCTGAGCAGCCACTCGACGCCGTTGTCTTGCGCCGCCAGCCAGTCGAGCCCGGCGAGGATGCCGGCGAGCGGCCCCGGATAGTCCGGCACGTTGTCGGCCACGACGGTACAGCCGGTGTCGGCAAAGCGGGCCGGATCGCCATTGGCGTTGATGATGATGTCGACGCATTGCCCGGACAGACGGGCGAGCACGCGATCGAGGATGGAAATACCGCCGATCGTAATGCGCGCTTTGTCGCCGCCGCCCATGCGGCGCGCCAGCCCGCCGGCAAGCACCAGGCCGAAGGTGGGGGGAATCGGATTGGTCATGCGGATTAGATGATGCAATCGTGAAGGTGCGGCAAGCTACGGGATTAAAACGATCTTCCCGTAGGCCCCGGGCTGCAAGACCGCAAGGTGTGCCGTCGCAGCTTCTGCCAACGGCATTTCTCTGCCGATGATTGGGCGAAGGGCACCGGCCGCCACTCCTGCAAGAATATCTTTCATCATGGGCTGCACCTGCTCGGGCGTTGCGTTCCACAGCGCAATTCCGCGGATGTCGAGTTCCTTCATCATCGCGACTCTGGGGTTAATGGTGATCTCCCCGCGATTACCGATCACGATGATCCGCCCATATTTCGCCGCCAGATCCATGTCGGCCGCGAGGTTGACGTTAGCGAGCATTTCCAGGATCAGCTCTGGCCCTTTGCCGCCCGTGAAGCGCTTCACCTCGTCGAGGTAGTCTTTCTTGCTGTGATCGACCGCATGGTCAGCGCCTTCCTTAATAATCAACTCCAGGCCTTTGGCGGTACCGCCGCTGCCAATGACCCTTAACCCGGCGCGCTTTGCGAGTTGAATAGCTGAGGTGCCGACCGACCCGCTTGCGCCATGAATGAACACCGTCTCGCCAGAGCGAGCGCCGCCACGTTCAAAGAGCGCATAGTGCGCGGTCGTATAAGAGACGCCGAAGGCTGCGGCCGCCGCAAAGCTCACGCCTGGCGGCAAAGGCGATACCTCACTCGCTTTGCGCTTCACTTTCTCGGCGTAACAGCCCGTAAGGTCGAAACTGAGCGCGGTGCCGACGAAGACTGGATCGCCAACTTTAAGTTCACGAACATCCGCACCAATCGCCGAAACCACCCCACCTGCATCGCCGCCGGGAATGTAGGGAAGTTTCGGCACAATCGCGTAAGTGCCGTTTCGCATATAGGTGTCTGCCGGATTGATCCCTGCAGCACGCACGTCGATAACGACTTCCCCTGGACCAGGGATTGGATCGTCAACTTCATCCAGCTTCAGAACATCTGGTCCGCCAAATGAATGAGCGCGGATTGCCTTCATTTTGAGTCACTCTGGTGCTGTCGATAAATTGTGCGCAACTTTTAGCAGATTGGCGTAAACAGAGCATGGGCAACAACTATGTTCGCGTGCCCAGCTCTCGGGCTGCTCACCGAGCTACTCATCACCCACCGCCGCCTTGCGCCGGTGCTTGGAACTTTCCTCCTCGACGAAGGCGAGGTCCTGGTCGAACACGATACGGTCTTCGCCGGCCAGCGCAACAAACCGCTTTCCCCGCGCGCGCCCGATCAGCGTCAGATTGGCCTTGCGTGCGAGCTCGACGCCCCAGGCGGTGAAGCCCGAGCGCGAGATCAGGATCGGAATGCCCATGCGCACCGTCTTGATCACCATCTCGGAAGTCAGCCTTCCGGTGGTGTAGAAAATCTTGTCGGCCGGTTTCACCTTCTGCTTGAACATCCAGCCGGCGATCTTGTCGACCGCGTTGTGGCGGCCGACGTCTTCCATATAGACCAACGGCCGATCTTGCTTGGCCAACACGCAGCCGTGGATGGCGCCGGCTTCGAGATAAAGCGACGGCGTGGTGTTGATATCGTGCGTGAGCTTGTAGAGCCACGACGTGCGCAAGGTTGCCTTGGGCAGCGTGACGTCTTCGAGCGCCTCCATCAAGTCGCCGAACACCGTTCCTTGCGCGCAGCCGGAGGTCTGCACCTTCTTCTTCAGCTTCTTCTCGTAATTGGTCTTGCGCTTGGTGCGCACCACGACGACGGCCAGTTCCTCGTCGTAATCGACGCCGGTGACCGTATCGTTCGGCAACAGCATGTTCTGGTTGAGCAGGTAGCCGATGGCGAGATATTCCGGATAGTCGCCGATGGTCATGGCGGTGACGATTTCCTGCGAATTGAGGAAGATCGTCAGCGCGCGCTCGACCGTGACCGAGGTCTCGATCTTGGCCCCGGTCTGGTCGATGCCGGTGACGCGCTCGGTCAGGCGCGGGTCGAGCGGATTGGGCTTTATGATGTAGCTGTCGGTTTTCTTGTCCATGGCGCAATTATAGCAGGTTTTTCACGACGCCGAATATTGCCCACTTTAAGTGGGCAATGATTACACATTTGTCCAGTTCCCAAGCGTGCCATTGCCGAACTAGACTGCGGCCAACAACAACACGCTCGGGGAGACGCCGTCCATGCTGCGCGCCACCAAAGACAAAGTGCTGCCGACCACCATCACCGGTTCGCTGCCGCGGCCGAGCTGGTACACGCAAAATCTCGGGCTGCGCAGCTTCCTCGACGCCATGGTCAACAATCAGTTCCGCGAGCAATACGTCGACGCGGTCTCGGTCTATCTGCACGAGCAGGAAATCGCCGGCCTCGACATCGTCACCGACGGCGACGCGCATTTCGACTCGGACGTCGGCGGCCAGAGCTGGACCAATTATCCGCCGCGCCACATGGGCGGCTTCGACAAAAACCCGCAGCCGACGCCGGCCGGCAAAGGCGGCTTGGCCTTTCCGCCCGGCCACATTTTGCACGACTATCTGGAAGCGCGTGTGATGCCGGGGATCACAGGCCCGGTCACGCGCGGCGACCTGCAATACGCCGCCATGTGGAAAGTGGCGCAGCGCATGACCAAACGGCCGGTCAAGTTCGGCAGCATCGGGCCGGAGCTGGTCGCCTTCGCGGTGCAGGATAAATATTACAAGTCGGTGAAGGACCGCATCTACGCGATCGCCGACGCGCTGAACGAGGAGCTGCATACGCTGGCCGATGCCGGCTGTGAGGCGATCCAGTTCGAGGAGCCGCAGATTCACATGCTGGCGGTGCGCAAGATCCCCGACACGGTGATGACGCCGGAGTTCAGCGTCGAGATCTTCAACCGCACCATGAAGGGCCTGCGCGCCAAGACCGAAGTGTGGTGCCACACCTGCTGGGGAAACCCGTCGCAGCAGCGCATGTTCACCAGCGTGCAGAGCTACAAGAACGGGCTGGAGATGCTCAACAAGGTGGACGCCGACGTGATCACTTTCGAATCGGTTTCCGCCGGCGGCGCCGATCTCGAAGCTTTCGGCAAGATCATCGGCTCCGACAAGAAGGTCGCCATCGGCGTCATCGACCATCACGGCTTGCAGGTCGAGCGGCCGGAGGACATCGCCGAGCACGTCCGCCGCGCGCTCAAACACATCCCGGCCGAGCGGCTGATCCTGTCGTCCGATTGCGGCATGGGGCGCGAGGGCATGAGCCGCCGCCACGCCTACTACAAGATCGTCGCTATGGTGCTCGGCGCCAATATGGTGCGCAAGGAGCTTGGCCTGCCGCAGGCCGACTGCCTTGCCGCCGACCCGCGCTATTCGCTGGTGGTGCCGGGGAAGTGACCTTTTTTAACTCTCCCCGCGTGCGGGGAGAGCTCGACCCGCCGAAGCGTCAGCGAAGGCGGGTCGGGCGAGGGGGCGTTGCCGCGATTCTGAGTGCTTCGGAAAGGCCCCCTCACCCGGCTCGCATTTCGCTAACGCTCAATGCTCGCCACCCTCTCCCCGCAAGCGGGGAGAGGGAATTACCCCGGCAGGAACGCCACCGCGCCGGTTACCGGATCGACCAGCCGCTCTACCGGCGCGCCGTACAGTGCCTCGAGTTGCGCGCGCTCCAGCACAGTCTGCACCGGCCCCTCGGCGATACGCGTGCCCTCGCGCAGCAGAAACGCGCGGTCGGCGGCGCGCAGCGCGTGGTTGGGATCGTGCGTGGTGAACAGCACGCCATGGCCCGACGCGGCAAGCGCGCGGATTTCGGCCATCACCTTGCCCTGGTTGCCGAAATCGAGGCTGGCGGTCGGCTCATCAAGCACGATGAATTGCGGCTCTTGCGCCAGCGCCCGCGCCAGCAGCACCAATTGCCGCTCGCCGCCGGAAATCATGGTGTAAGGCCGCGCCTTGAGCCGCTCGATGCCGAAGCGCTCGAGCGCCGCTTGCGTCACCGCGCGGTCATGCGCGCTCGGGGCGCTGAACAGATTGCCGTGCGCGGTGCGGCCCATCAGCACCACCGCTTCGACGGTGAAGGCGAAGGTGCCGATATGCACTTGCGGCACGTAAGCCACCACGCGGGCGCGCTCGCGGATCGAATAGGCGGCGAGCGGCCTGTCGGCCAGCATGACCTCGCCGGCCTTGGCCTTGATCAGGCCGAGCAGGGTTTTGAGCAGCGTCGTCTTGCCGCCGCCGTTCGGCCCGAGCAACGCCAGCACCTCACCGGCCGCCAGCGCAACGTTGAGCCCACGCCCGACGGTGTGGTCCGAATAGCCGATGGTCAAATCGCGGCCTTCGAGTTTCACGACCAATTCCTCTGCATGCCGGCAAGCAACCAGATGAAGAACGGCGTGCCGATCACCGCAGTCAAAATACCGAGCGGGATTTCAACTTCCGCCGCGGTGCGCGCCAGCGTATCGATGAGCAGCAGATAGCCGCCGCCGAGGATGGCCGCCGCGGGGATGAGCCGCGCGAAATCCGGCCCGACCAGCGCACGCGCGAGATGCGGCACGACGAGCCCAACCCAGCCGATGATGCCGGCAGTGGCGACGCTCGCCGAGGTCACCAGCGTTGCCGCCGCAACGATGGCGACGCGCAGCGGCCCGGTGGACAAACCCAGCGCGCGCGCTTCCTCCTCCGGCAGCGACATGGCGTTCATGCGCCAGCGCAGCGCGATCAGCACGGCGGTGCCGACGGCGACCGGGCCGAACAGCGGCAACAGATCGGCGACGCTCGCCGCCGACAGGCTGCCGAGCAGCCAGAAGGTCATGGCGGGAAGCTGGTTGTACGGATCGGCGAGATATTTGACGAGGCCGACGCCGGCGCCAAGCAGCGCGCCGACCACCACGCCGGTCAACACCAGCACCAGGATCGGGTCGCGCGAACGCACCAGCGTGCCGATGAGGTAGACGGCGGTGACCGCCGCCAATCCGCCGGCAAAAGCGAAAACCTGGATGACAATGATGCCGAGCGAAAAATAAATACCTAGCACCGCGCCGAGCGCCGCGCCCGACGAGGCGCCGAGAATATCCGGCGACACCAGCGGATTGCGGAACAAGCCCTGGAACGCGGTGCCGGCGACCGCCAGCGCCGCGCCCACCATGCAGGCTGCCAGCACGCGCGGCCCGCGCACCTGCAGGATGACGCTTTGCACCGCCGCCGGCACCTGCGGCGCGTGCCCGGTCAGCTTCGCGGTCAGCACAGTGACGAGATCGCCAAGCGACACCGGATAACGCCCGACCGTGAAGGCCAGCAGCAGCCCCGCGATCAACACCAGGACTGCGATCGCCAGGCCGGGCAGGGCAGAGCGGGTCAACTAGTCCCTCCCCGCCAGCACGTGGTCGATCTGCGCGTCGGTCGGCGTCACGTGATAGAATTTTTCGTAGAAATCCCGCGTCAGCTCGCGCAGGTCTTCCTTGAACAGATCGGGATAGAGGATTTTGCCGAGCCACCACAGCCCGATCAGCCGGTTCACCGAGGGCGGGAAATCGACCCAGCCGAACGGCATTTTCGGCGACAGATGCACGCGGCCTTCGCGCACGGCTTTCACCGAGGCCCAAGCCGGGTCGCTGCGCACGTTCGCGGCAAAATCCTGGTCGATGGTGACGATCACATCCGGGTTCCACAGCAGCACTTGCTCGATCGAAACGTTCGCGAGCCCGCCTTGCGTACCGCCGGCGACGTTCACCGCCATCAATTCGATGGTCTCGACGTTGATCGAGCCGCCCAGTCCCGTCACCAGCCCGCGCGGCCCGCGCGCGTAATAGACGCGCGGGCGTTTCTCGCGCGTTACGAAGGCGATGCGGTTGGTGATGACGCCGAGGGTCATGTTGCAGTAGTCGGCGAAATCGGCGCCGTCGCCGTCGCGCCCGATCAGCTTGCCGAGTTTTTCATACGTGGTCGACAGCGAGAGAAAACGGCCGTCGAGCAGCGCGTAAGGAATGCCGGTCTGCTGCTGCACCCGTTCGGCCAGCGAAACATACGTGGCGCTGGTCGAACCGACGTCGAGGATGAGATCGGGTTTGAGCGCGATCACCGTCTCCAGATTGGCGGTGTTGCCGCGTCCGGTGATGCGGCCGATTTCCGGCCGCGCGCAAATGTCGGGCAGCATATAGGCGCATTCTTCCGGCCGGTTGGCGCGCGGCCAGCCGAGCAGCAGTTGCGGCGCCAGCGTGTAGAGAAAAATGGCGGCCGGCGGGCCGGCCGGAAATACACGGGTGACCTTGTCCGGCACCGGCACAGCGCGGCCGCTGTCGTCGGTGACGCTGTCGGCGCGCGCTTGGCCGCGCACCAGCAGCGCGGCGGCGGTCGAGGCAAGCACTGCGCGGCGGGTCACAAGCATGGCGGCCAACCCTCTTTCGGCTGCGGCCGGAAACGTTCTAGCGCGAATCGCCGCCTATTTCGCCATCGCCTTTTGACACGCTTCCCACACTTTGGCGGGCGTTGCCGGCATGTCCATGTGGTCGGCGGCGCCGTTCGGGATCGCGTGCGAAACCGCGTTCATCACCGCGGCGATCGCCGCCGTGGTGCCGGCCTCGCCGGTGCCCTTGACGCCGAGCGGGTTGCTCTTGGCCGGCACCGGATAAAGCGCCTCGCGCAGCTCGATCGGCATGTTGTAGGCGCGCGGCATGCCGTAATCCATGAATGAGCCGCTCACCAACTGACCGCTCGCCGAATCGTAGACCGTGTTTTCGGTCAGCGCCTGGCCGAGCCCTTGCGCGATGCTGCCGTGCACTTGGCCCTCGACGATGGTGCGGTCGAGGGGATTGCCGCAATCGTCCACCGCCGTATAAGTCACCAGATCGATAAAGCCGGTGTCGGGATCGATCTCCACCTCGGCGATGTGGCAGCCGTTAGGGAAGGTAAGCGGCGCTTCCGCTTGGTCCTTGGTGTCGAGGCTTTCGCCCATTTGCTTGGCGCGCCGCGCGGTCTCGAACAGCGAAATCCTGCGGTCGGTGCCGACCACCGCGAAGTGGCCATCCTGATACTGAATATCCGTTTCGGCTGCTTCCAGCGCCGCGGAGGCGACCTTCTTCCCCTTGGCCAGCATCACGTCGGCGGTATGCACGACGGCGTTGCCAGCGCACATGGCCGAACGCGAGCCGACCGAGGCGTTGCCGGTCAGCCCCAAGGCGGTATCGCCGTGGCGATGCTCGATCTTGCTTGGGTCGATGCCGAGGCGGCCGGCGAGCAGCCGGCCGAATACGGTGGCGTGACTCTGCCCGGTCGATTGCACGTTCAAGCCGAGGATCAATCGGTCGTTCTCGGCAAACGTGAGCGACGCCTGTTCCATCGGCGTCGCGCCGGCATGCTCCAGCATGCAGGAGACGCCGATGCCGCGATATTTCTTGCGCCGCGCCGCTTCGCGCTTGCGCTTGTTGAAGTTGGCGTAATCGGCAAGCGCCAGCGCCTTGTCGACGATGCCGGGAAAATCGCCGCTGTCATAGGTGTTGATCGGCGTCTTGAACGGCATGGCCGACGGCGGGATCAGATTTTTCTTGCGCAGCCGCACTGGGTCCATGCCGACAACGCGCGCGGCTTCCTCGACCGCGCGCTCGAGCGCGTAATTCGCCTCCGGCCGTCCGGCGCCGCGATAGGGCGCGATCGGCACCTTGTTGGAAAAATAGCAGGCGACGCCGATATCGACCTTCGGAATCCGGTACATGCCGGGCAGGCAGCGGCCGAAATTATTGGTGTTGATGTTGACCCCGGCATTGCCCACATAGGCGCCCTGGTTGCATTGATGCCGCGCGCGCAAAGCCAGAAATTTTCCCTTGTCGTCGAGCGCAAGTTCGATATGGCTCACCGCGTCGCGCGCCTGACAGTCGCTCATGAAAGCTTCCGAGCGCGTCGACTGCCAATGCACCGGCCGGCCGAGCTTGCGCGCGGCCACCAGCACCGCGATGTATTCCGGATAGCAGGTCGTCTTCATGCCGAAGGCGCCGCCGACGTCCTCGGTGATCACGCGTAGTTTTTCGTTCGCCAGGCCCATGATGCTGGCCGCCTGACCGCGTAGGCCGGCGGCGCTCTGCGAGCAGGCGCGCAACGTGTAACTCTCGTTCGCCGGATCGTATTCGCCGGTGGCGCCGCGCGTTTCCATCGAGGCCACCACCAGACGCTGATGCGTGGCCGTGACGCGCGCGACATGCGGCGCCTTGGCAATGATCTCGGCGACCTCGCGCTCATTGTCATGTTTTTCGACCCATCCCGGCCAGTCGACGCAAAGATTGCCCGGCGCGTCCGCGTGCAATTGCGTTGCGCCCTTCATCGCCGCTTCGAGATCGACCACCGCCGGCAATTCCTCGTAGTCGACCTGCACGAGGTCGGCGGCGTCGAGCGCCGCACCGCGCGTCTCCGCCACCACCATGGCCACCGGATCGCCGACATGCATGACCTTGTCGCCGGCGAGCGCGGGGCGGAACGGCATCGCCATCTTGGCGCCGCCGCGGCCGACCACCGGCGGATGCCGCGAAATGCCGCCGATGCCGGCCGCCTTGATGTCCTCGGCGGTGAGCACGCCGAGCACGCCCGGCGCTTTACGCGCTTCGTCGGTTTTCACCGCCAGGATGCGGGCATGCGCGTGCGGCGAGCGCACGAAGGCGGCATAGGCCTGGTTGGGCAGCCGCGGGTCGTCCATGAAGCGGCCGTTGCCGCGCACCAGGGCGTCGTCCTCGACGCGCGGTTCGTGTTGGCTGTGGGCGGGGCTGGTTGCGCTCATGGGAAACGTCCGGCTTGGCTTGCGGGCGGCTTTTATAGCCGAAACGACCGAGGGGCGCAGGGGCTTGCGCGGGCCGCGCGGCTACGGCACTCAGGCCCTCCTTGTCCGCGCCCGGCACCGGATTTTCAAGGGACGAAATGAGCCAATTGCGAACCATCGATACACACACGCACATCCTGACCCAGGAAACCGCCGCCTTGCTGCGCGAGGCCGCGCCGCAAGTGCCGGTGAGCATCACGCCGGCGGACGCGGAGGCCGCCGCGCTGGACGTCGGCGGCACGGTGTACCGGCCGTTCCCCACCGGCGGCTTCGACATCGCGCGCCGCTTGCGCGACATGGATGCAGCGGGCGTCGATATGCACGTGCTCTCGGCCACGCCGCAGACTTATCTCTATAATCAGGACGCCGCGCTGACCGCGGTCACCGCCGCCATCCAGAACGATCAGATCGCCAAGCACATCGCCGCGCATCCGGCGCGCTTTTTAGGCATAGCCACGCTGCCGATGCAGGATGCAAAGCGCGCCGCCGACGAACTCAGGCGCGCCATGACAAAGCTCGGCCTGCGCGGCGCCATGATCGGCTCGCATGTTTACGAAAAGAATCTGGACGATCCCGGCTTCGAGCCGCTTTGGGCGACGGCGGAGGAGCTCGGCGCCTTTTTGTTAATACATCCGGTCAACGTCGCCGGCGCCGACCGGCTGAAGTCCTATTATCTGCAAAACCTGATCGGCAATCCGCTCGACACCACCATCGCCGCCGCCTGTCTTGTTTTCGGCGGTGTCATGGACCGGCATCCGAAACTGAAAATCTGCCTCGCGCATGGCGGCGGCTTCACGCCCTACCAGGCGGCGCGCTGGGAGCACGGCTGGAAGGTGCGCCCGGAGCCGAAGAAAAACGTGACGACCCAGCCGGCGAATATCGCCAAGCGCTTCCTGTACGACACCATTCTACATTCGGCGCCGACGCTGGAAGCGATGATCGATCTCGTCGGCGCCGACCGTGTGCTGCTCGGCAGCGACTACCCTTACGACATGGCCATGCTCGATTGCGTCGCCCACGTGCGCTCGTTGAAGGTAGTCGATGCCGACAAAGCCTCGATCCTGGGCGGCCGCGCTGAGCACCTTCTGGCGGGGCTAGGAAGCTAGCCCGGCCGCTGCCATAATCGGGCGCAACGCCAACCCTGCCGGGAGGCCGTCATGGCTCAAGCTCAATTGAACCCGCAGCGCACCGCCCGCGACTGGCCGTTTGCGGCCAAGCCGCTGCATCCCGCGCTCGGCTGCGAGATTCAGGGCATCACGTTGCAGCAGGCGGTTTCGCCGGAAATGTTCGCGAAAGTGTACGAGGCTTTCCTCGACTACCAGTTGATCCTGTTCCGCGATGTCGATCTGCCGCCGGCGACGCAGGTGGCCTTCGCCAGGAATTTCGGCGAGGTGCAGATCCACGTGCTCGATCAGTATCACGGCTACAAGCAGCACCCGGAAATCTACATGCTGTCCAACAAGGACAAAGACGGCAAACCGAGCGGCAAGCATCCCGACCGCGGCACGCTTTACTGGCACACCGACGGCTCGTGGCGCGAGCGCACCGGCCAGGCGACCATGATGTATTCGGAAGAACTGCCGCCGCCGGGCAAGGGCGGCGAAACGCAATTTGCCGACATGTATGCCGGCTACGATCTGCTGCCCGCCGACATCAAGAAGAAGATCGAGGGCAAACGCGCGATCCACAATTTCACTTTCTCCAGGAAAAGACGCCACGGCGAGGACCCGCTCACCGCGCAGCAGTCGGCGACGGTGCCGCCGGTCGCGCATCCGATCGTGCGCACGCATCCGGACACCGGCCGCAAGGCGATTTTCCTCGGCGACCATGCCGAATCGATCGAAGGCATGCCGTACGAGGAGGGCCGCGCGCTGATCGAGGAGATCAACGTGCTCACCACGCCGCCGGCGAACGTCTATTCGCACATCTGGAAGCCGCGCGAATGCATGGTGTGGGACAATCGCTGCACGCTGCACCGCGCCACCGGGTTCGACGAATCGCAATACATCCGCGTGATGCGCCGCTGCACCATCGTCGGCGACAAGCCGGCCTAGGCCATACGTGGCCGCGCGAAAATTGAAGACCGGGGGCGCTTGGGAGAAAGCGATGGGGTCCGCACAAATACAAGGTGACCTATGGGGCGCGCGCGCCCGCGATTGGGCCGATCTTCAGGAAGGCAGTTTTAAGGGATTATACGCCGCCGCATTTGACGCAACCCGCGTCGGCGCGGGCACGTCGCTGCTCGACGTCGGCTGCGGCGCCGGGCTGGCGCTGAAGACAGCGCAGGCCCGTGGCGCCAAAGTGAGCGGGATCGACGCCGGGGCGAGCCTTGTCGACCTCGCCAGAAGCCGATGTCCCGGCGCCGATGTCCGCGTCGGCGATATCGAGGAGCTGCCCTTCGGCGACGCCGGCTTTGACGTCACCACCGGCTTCAACTCCTTCCAATTCGCCGCCAACCCGGTAGGCGCGTTGGCGCAGGCCAAACGCGTGACCAAACCGAATGGCTTCGTGGTCATTGCGGTCTGGGGCGCGCCGGAGAAATGCGAGCTCTCGGTCTATATCGCGGCGCTCGGCAAGTTGTTACCGCCGCCGCCGCCCGGCGCTGCCGGACCTTTCGCCCTGTCCGCGCCCGGCGCGCTAGAAGCACTCATCGGCAAGGCGGGCCTGAAGCCCGAGGGAGCCAAGACGGTGACGACGACGATGACGTTTCGCGACCGGGCAACGGCGATTCGCGGCCTGCTCGCCTCGGGCGTTGCCGAACGCGCTATCCGTAATTCCGGCGAGGAAGCAGTCGCCAAGGGCATTGGCGAGGCGATCGAGGTCGCGCGCAAGAGCGACAGTTCGTACAGCTTCAGTAATGAATGGCGCTTCCTGGTGTCGCGGGCTTAAGCCGCCGCCATCACCTCGTCGGGATCGAGCGGCAGTTTCACCACCTGCTTGCGCTTGGCCGACAGATCGAGCGCCTTGGTCAGCATCAAATTGCGGTGCGCTTCTTCCACCGTCGCCGCCGCGGTCGGAAGACCCAACGCGACGCGGTTGAGCCAACTATCGGTTTCCTCCGCCATCGGCCCGCGCAACTCGCCGAGCGCCATGTCGCCGGGCGGATAGCTGCCCATGAAATCGACCAGCCGTGTTGAGTCCGGGTTGTAGCCTTCCGATTGCGCCTTCGAAACCGCCAGCACGATGTCGCGGTGGGTGTCGTCGATGGTAAGCACGCCGGTGGTGCCGACAATGCCGACTTCGAGGCTGTATACCGCGCCCGGCCAGGTCACCGGCAGCGCCCAGGAAATGTTGAGGTGATAGACGGTGCCGTCGGAAAACATGATCATGCCGGCGGTGGCGTCGATGCCCTGGTAGAGCGGGCCCAGCACCTTGTCGATCGAGCGCGCATAGACCTCGGTCGGCTGTTTGCCTTCGAGGCACCACATGCAGATGTCGAGCGCGTGCGTGCCGGAAATCACCATCGGCGAGATCGAACTCGGATCGTCGGTACGCTTGTAATTGTCGATGGCGACGAGCCGGTTCATGAAGGCGCGCGAGGTCACCATGGTGACGTCTCCCAACGCGCCGGTGCGGCATTTCTCCTTGGCCGCCAGCCAGCGGCGGCGAAAGCGTTGCGTATAGCCGACCACGGCGTCCACCTTGGCGTCCTTGATCGCCTTCAACACGCGCGCCGACTCGTCGAGCCTTGTGGCCAGCGGCTTCTCGATCAGCAGCGGGATGCCGCGTTCGAGCGCAACCATGATCGGGTCGACATGCAGGTGTTCGTCGGTGGCGATGATGGCGGCGGTCACTTCCGGCCGCTTGAGCAGTTCGACATGGCTTTGCGTGACGAAGTCGGCGCTGATTTTGGGGCCGACTTCGCCGGCGCGGTTGGGGTTCTTTTCGGCCAAGCCGATCCATTCGACCGCCGGATGGCGCGCCGCCACCTCGCCGCGGAACAGGCCGACGCGGCCGCCGCCGATAATGGCGAGGCCGACGCCCTTGGCGGATTTCTTCATTGCGGATTGGCTCCCGACCGGTTCTTTTGCTTGAATTCCGCGATCGCCGAAATCGTCTCATTGGTCAGCGGCAGATCGACCGGCTCGTTGCGGTCGGCGGAGAGATCCGCGGCGCTGTAGGTTTCCATCACCCGGCGTGCGCTCTCCGGCGTGACCATCACCGGCGTGTCGCGAATGCAGGCTTCCAGGAAGTGGATGGTCTCCGGCCCCATGCCGCCGGCAAAAACATTATCGACCCATTCGCCCGGCATGGTCGACATGGGGAATTGCTGCCCGTCCTTCATCGTATTGAGCCAGTTGTCGCGTTGTGTGTCGTCGAGGAACAGCGAGCCTTCGGTGCCGGTGATCTCGATCCAGGTGGCGCAATAATTCGGATAGCTCGGCGGCAGGTTCCAGCCGCCGCCGATCATCACCGCGACGCCGTTGTCCATGGTGACCGTGGTGAACATCACGTCGTGCGAGCCGTTGACCGGCTCCATGTAGCCGTAGGCGCCTTGGCTGTAGACACGTACGGGTTTCGCCGGCTCCAGCAGCCAGAACACGAAGTCGAGGTCGTGCGTCGATTCCATGACCACCGGCGACAGCCGCACGCGGCCGGCGATCTTCTTGCCGAGATTGCGTGAGAGGTGGCGGCTGACCAGCACCGAGACGACTTTCCCCAAAGTGCCGTCGACGATCTTCTTTTTGGCGTAGGCGATCTTCGGGTTGAAACGCTGCGAATAGCCGATGGTGAATTTGAGATTGTTGCGCTTGGCGAGCTGGATCAGTTCGTCGGCTTCCCACAATTCAAGCGCGATCGGCTTTTCCAGCATCACGTTCTTGCCGTTCTTCAGGCAGTCGCGGCAGATCGGATAATGGTTGGTCTCCGGCGTGGTCGAGATGTAGACCACCGAGATGTTCGGGTTCTTGATGATGTCGTTGTAGTCGAGCGTCGCCGTCGCCGGCTTGTACAGCGCCTTCACCTCGGCGAGGCGTTCGGGCCGGATCTCGCACAAATGCAATTTGTCGACCAACGCCGTGCGCGCCAGCGTGTCCGCGCGCGTGCCGCCGACCCAGCCGACGCCGATCACCGCGACTTCAACCGTTTTCACCGAACGGATTCCTTTTTTTCATTGCAGCGCGAGCACGCGCGCCCGGCACACTATGCCAAGTCCGTGTGCTGCCAAAGCGGTGCCTTTTGACGATCCGCAAATCATCGTAAGTGTTTGTAATTACGATCATTTCAGATGTGTGCGGTAGCCATGCCAACGCCGAAAACGTGAGCCGCGAATTGCGGATAGACCTCGGCAAGTTGCGGCGCCACCACCTCGCGCATCAGCTTGAGCGTTGCGGGCGAGGGCGCCGGCGTTTCCGGCACGCGCGCCGGCGTGTCGAAATCGAAGCCGGTGTGCTCGATCACTTCATCCACCGAGTGGCCGGGATGCACGCTCGCCAGCGTGAAGCGTCCGCCGCCGAACGAAAACAAACAGCGATCGGTAATAAGCGCGATCGGTCCGCCGGGACGAAAAACATTCGGCGCGTTCGCGCCCGGCGCGCTGATGAAGTCGACTTGCGGCACCAGCGTGCGGCGCGAATGTTCGGTGCGGAACAGGATGACCTTGGGCACGACATAATAGAGATAGGCGGAGCCGAACGAGCCCGGGAAACGCACCTGCGGGTGCGCGTAGTCGCCGGTCGACACCAGATTGACGTTGCCATGGCCGTCGATCTGGCCGCCGGACAAAAAGAATACGTCGATGCGGCCCTGGCCCGCGCAGTCGAACAATTCGCGCGCGCCGTCGGTCCAGAATGTGTTTTTGGGGCTGCCCAACAACGAAACATAAGGCCGCCCGTGTCCGCGCTCGCGCGCGAGCAGCGCCGCGGTGGCCGGGATCGGCGAGGCGTTGCCGACGGCGACATGGCGCACGTCGCCGATCAGCCGCGCGATCACGTCGGCGAGCAGCTCCTCGGAACGAAATTCAAGCTGCTCGCTTCTCATACACATACTTGTCCAGATAATCCGCGAAACCTTCCGGCGTCGCCGCCATCTTCGCGTATAAAGCGAGATGTTCGGCGTCGGCGGCGTAAGTGTCGGGCAGCGGCAGCGGCCAGGCGCCGCGCTCGGCGACGGCGATGCTCTCCACATAAAAGCCGGCCAGCGTGCCGGCGGCGAGTACGGGGTCGTCGAGGAGATTGCCGTCGTGGATTTTCTCCACGGTGACGACGGTCTTCACCGCCGCATGCGCCATGGTGGCGAGTTCGCGCTGGCGTCCGATCCACACATTGCCTAACGGATCGGCCATGGCTGCATGAAACAGCGCCACGTCCGGTTTGATCGCCGGCAACAGTACGATCGGATCGGAATTGCCGAACGGTGAATCGATCACCTTCCAGTCGTCGCGATATTTCAGCACGTCCGATCCGATCAACCCGCGCAGCGGCATGAACGGCACGCCCTTTTCGCTCGCCTGCAAGGCGGCATGCAGCGCCGGACAGGTGGCGTCGAGCATCTTGATCGTGCCGCCGGTGACCGCGGCGGAAAAACGCGGCGCCGGGCCGAACTCGCCGAGCGACACAGCGCTCGTCTCCAGCGTCGCCACGCAACCGGCGCCAATCAGCAAATCCGCCTGCAGGCTGGACGTCGGCAGCGCCACCAGATGCAGCCGCTTGACGCCGCGGCGGACCAGCGCGCGCGTCGCCTGCATCGGCACACCCGACACTTCACGCGGCACCACCAGCATGCAGCCGTCGGTCACCGATGCGAGCGCTTCGTCGAGGGATTTAACGGGCGAAGCCATGGTTCATTGTCTCATTCTTATGCACGCCAGGTCCACTGGGTTCTGCGGTGCTCATAGCAGTCCGCTTACCGCGGCAAACAAATCCCGCACCTGCACTTGCGAAATATTCCGCGTGATGAACACGACGCGGCTCTCCCGGTCTTCGTCGGGCCAGGCCGTCAGTTCGACCGGCGGGTGGGCGAGGTGCTGGACGAATTGCACCACCACCGGGCCGCGGCAGCGTTCGACGGCGAGGAAGCCCTTCACCCGCAATAGGTCTGGGCCGCGCAAGGCCATCAGCGTGTCCATGGCCTTGGCGAAGGCCGGCCACGGCAGCGGCTTGTCGAACGCGAGCACGAACGAGCCAATGCCGTCGGTGTGCGCAGCTTCGGCGACGAAGGCATTGCGTGGGTTGCCGACCGGTTCGGTAAGCCGGCTGGGATCGAGTTCTCCGTTCACGGCCTGCAAAATCTCCGCGCCCGGATTGAGCGCACGCAATTGCGCGGCGAGCCTTTCGGCGGCGCCTTCACCGGCGATATCGGTCTTGGTCACAACCAGCCGGTCAGCCAGGATCACTTGCTTGCGCGCCTCGGCCGACCAGGAAAGCGTATCGCCGCCGCTCACCGCATCGACCGCGGTCACCAGCGCCTCGACGTGAAACATTTCACCCAGCGCGCGGTCGGTGGCGAAGGTCTGCAGGATCGGCGAGGGGTCGGCCAAGCCGCTCGTCTCGATGACGATGCGTTTGAAGTCGGGCATCTGCCCGCGTTCGCGCTCCACCGCCATGCGGCGCAGCGCCTGTTGCAGGTCGCTGCGCGCGATGCAGCAGAGGCAGCCGTTGCCGAGCAGCACCGTCTCGTCGGCGCTCGCGCGCACCAGCACATCGTCGATCCCGGCGGCGCCGAATTCGTTGACCACCACGGCGGTGCCTTGCCCCTCGGGCGTCGCCAAAAACCGCTTGAGCAGCGTGGTCTTGCCGGCGCCGAGGAAGCCGGTGAGCACGGCCACCGGCAAGCGGTGCCCGCGCGCGCGTTTGAGCCGGCGCCCGAACATGCCCGCCGAGGGCGAGGGGAAGGGGGAGTTCAGAAATCCATCTCCAGAATATATAAACCGCCGGTGAAGCGGTCGACGGTGTAGACGATCGCGCGCTCGTCGACGAACACGTCGTTGAGTTGCACGGCGCCCGCCGGCGTTCCCTTAGGCGCCGGCGGAACGAAGACGCCGACTTCCTTCGGCTGGTACGGATTGGAAATGTCGTAGGCGCGCAAGCCCCCGTTGAAGAATGTGCCGATCACGATCTCGTCGGAATGCCAGGCAGTCGGCACCGGCGTGTTCTCGAACAGATTATGCGCGCCGAAGCGCCCGCCACGATTGGCATAGGCGTCGACCGGCGGCATCGGGCAGGTGGCAATCGGCACCAGACTGGTTTCCTCGCGCGCGTCGAGGATCCACACCAGCTTCGGCCAGTCGCGCGCGTTGTTCTCGGTCGACTCGTCGGTGACGATCATGAGGCCGCGCTCGAACAGCGGCATCGCCGTGTGCATGAAGCCGGTGTAAGGCGGCGAATTGGTCCAGTGCGACACCGGCTTCGGTTTCGCCTTGTCGGCAATGTCCATGACGAACATGCCGCCGTCGATGTAGGCGAGATAAAGCCGGTCCGGCCGCTGTTTGTAGACATTGGTGTTGTGCGCGCGATGACCCTTGTCGAGTTTGTGGCGCGGCAGCGGCGTCTCGCCTTTTTGGGTGCCCGGCATCCACCAGCGGCCGGCCTCAACGGGCTTGGAAGGGTTGCGCACGTCGATGCAGCGGTAGAACTGGTCGTCGAGCGGGTGGCTCGGCGTGAAGTCGGCGGCGCCCGCCGCCATATGCACGTATTCGCCGTCGCAGAACCACAATTGATGCACGCCGCGCGAAGTCGCGCCCGAGCAGTCGAAGAATGAAATCGAGCGCGGCTTTTCCGGCACTGACACGTCGAATAGTTCGAGGCCTGCCGGCTTCTGCCCGGCTTTCTGCGTCTGATAGGCGACCGCCATGATGTCGCCGGATAATTCCAGCGAGTTCGAGCGCATATAGGCCTGCGGCAATTCGGTCTGCACCACCACTTTCGGCTTGCGCGGATCGCTGACGTCGACGCCGGTGAAATTCTTCGGTGCGCTCTCATGCGCCAGCCAGATGATGCGGCGGCCGTCTTTAGCGATCTGCACCGCCATGCCTTCGCCCATGCCGCCGAAGCCGTCGAGGTCGTTCTGCGCCAGCAGCTTGAAATTCCAGGCGACGGGTTCGCCGGTCTGGGTGAGCGGATTGTCGGCGGTGGGCATTGCGGGGCCTGTGGGCGGCGGCCTTAGCGAGGCCTGTTCTGGGTGCTTGCCGCAAAGGATAATGCGCCTGCGCGCTTGACCACAAGCACTGGCGCAATACCTCCGGAACGGCTAAACGCCGCGACATGGCGGGCAAGCGCAGCCGGGTTCTAACGGGAGTTTCGTGATGTCGAAGAATGCACCAAAGATCGGCTGGATCGGCGTCGGCCGCATGGGAACGCCCATGGCGGAACGCCTGCTCAAGGCCGGCCACGACGTGTCGATCTGGAATCGCACCCGCGCCAAGGCCGAGCCGCTTAGCCAGCAGGGCGGCAAGATCGTCGACAAGCCCGCCGATCTCGCCGGCTGCGAGGTGGTATTCGCCATCGTCTCCACCGGCAAAGACGTCGAGCATGTGCTGTTCGGCAAAGACGGCCTGTGCACCGGCAGCAAAATGCCGCGCATGGTGGTCGACTGCTCGTCGATTTCGGTCGAGGAATCCGCCGCCATCCGCAAGCGCCTGAGCGAGAAAGGCGTGAGCTTGCTGGCGGCGCCCGTGTCCGGCAACGCCAAGGTGATCAAGGCCGGCAAGCTGTCGTCGGTGGTGTCGGGCCCCGAGGCCGACGCCAAGATCGCCATGCCGCTGATCGAGGTGTTCGCGCCGCGCGGCGTCTCCTACGTCGGCGACGGCGAGCTCGCGCGCATCTGCAAGATCGCGCACAACGTCATGCTCGGCGTGGTGATCGAGAACCTGATCGAGATCACGCTGCTCGCCAACAAAATGGGCGTGCCGCGCCACGCCTTCCTTGCTTTCATGAACAACGGCGTGATGGGCTCGATGTTCACCGCCTACAAGACGCCGGCGCTGGTCAATCTCGACTGGACCACCACGTTTACACCGGAGCTGTTGCGCAAGGACCTCGATCTCGGCCTCGAGCTCGGCCGCGAATGGGACGTGCCGATGCCGGTTACCGCGGCGACGCGCGAGGTGCTGCAAACGCATTTCGGCGCCGCCATGCTGCAAAAGGACCCGCAGGCCTATCTGCAGAAGGACTTCGCCGCGCTCGCCGAGACCATGGCGCTCGCCGCCGGCATGAAGCTCACGTCGGAAAACAAGAACGTCGGCACGGGGCTGGAATAGCTTTCTTGCTTCCCTCTCCCCCTGTGGGAGAGGGTGGATCGCGCTGAGTGAAAGCGAAGCGCGAGCCGGTTGAGGGGGAGTAGTTTCAGTTTGTCGCCACCCCCTCACCCGCCTCGCTCACTTACGTTCGCTCGGCACCCTCTCCCACGAGGGGAGAGGGAAGAACGAAAAAAAGGGCCCCTCAACGAGGGGCCCTGTGTGCGCAAGGTGGAGGATTCAGAGCCGCCGTTCTAGCCAAAATTAGGGAGGAAACGGCGGCATCGCACGTGTCCACTCAACCTGCCCCGGCGGTCTATCTCAAGTAAATTGCCTGTAAATTCTTTTGGTCCCCGGCCTGCCCAACGCCGCGCGGCCATTGGTGCTATGCATGGGTTGGCCACGCAGAGAGGGAGCGACGCCAATGACCCCGCAAATTGCCGCGCTGATCGAAAAGATCCGCGGCCTCGAAAGGGAACTTGACGCAGAACTCGCCAAGCGCAACGCCGAACTACGCTTCGGCCTCGAGCGCGGCCGCGTTGCGTTCGAAGCGGAGCTGCTGCGCCGCCATCGCGAGCTGCGCCGCAAGCTATTGCCCTATATCGCCGGCGCCAACCCGTTGGTGATAATCACCGCGCCGGTGATCTATGCGGGCATCGTTCCGTTCCTGCTGCTCGACCTGTTCGTCAGCGTGTATCAAGCCGTTTGCTTTCCGGTCTACGGCATCGCCAAGATCAAGCGCGCCGATTACCTGGTGTTCGACCGTCACCATCTCGCCTATCTCAACATGCTGGAAAAGCTCAACTGCGCCTATTGCTCCTACGCCAACGGGCTCATCGCCTATACGCGCGAGATCGCGGCGCGCACCGAGCAATATTGGTGCCCGATCAAGCACGCCCGCCGCGTCATCGGCACCCATGCGCGTTACGCGTTGTTCGACGATTACGGCGACGGCGAAAACTATCTGGCGCAACTGGCCGAGCTGCGTCTAGCGCTGGCCAAGGACGAGGAAAACGCGCCGCGCACAAGCGCGTAATCGGCGTTGCCGGCGCGCGCCTGGAAATGACAGACTGCCAGTCTTTATCGGGTGGGGATGTGCAATGGCCTTCAAGCTCTACAACGCGCCGCAATCAACCTGCAGCCAGCGGGTTCGTTTTGTGTTCCAAGCCAAGAAGATTCACTTCGACGAGGTGAAGCTCAATCTGCTCGCCGGCGACCAGCTCAAGCCCGATTATCTCAAGCTCAATCCGAATGGCGTCGTGCCCACACTTGACCATGACGGCGCCATTGTCATCGATTCGACCGTGATCACCGAATATCTCGATGAGGTCGCACTGCAGGTGAGCTTCACGCCGGAGGACCCGGTCGCGCGCGCCCGCATGCGCGCGCTGATGCATTTCATCGACGAGATGCCGGCCGCCGCCGTGCGTTTCCCGACCTTCAATCTCGCCTTCCTGCCCGGCTTCCAGAAGATGAGCCGCGAGGAATTCGTCGCCTTCGCCGAATCGAAGCCATTGCGCCGCGAATTCATGCTGACCATGGGGCAGACCGGTTTTCCCAAGGCGGAGATGGATGCCGCGCTCGCCCGCCTGCGCCGCTCTTACGAACGCATGGACGCCGAAATCGAAAAGAGCGGCGGGCCGTGGCTCTTGGGCAGCAAGATCACGCTTGCCGACGTGGCAGTGATGCCGGCCCTTGTGCGAATGGACGATCTCGGCATGGCCGATTGGCGGGATTTGCCGCGCGTCGTCACCTGGTTCGACGCTATCCGCGCCCACCCGGCCTTTAAGCCGACCTTCTACCCCGGCTCATTGCTGAGCGAGCGCTTTCCGCATTTGAAAGAACGGACGGCGAAAAGCGCTTGAACCTTTTTGCCTCCGGCCGCGACTCAATAGAGCGGCGCCGTTGACTGCCGCGAAGCGCATCCGCCGTAAGGAATCGCCATGCGCCGCTTATCGTCTTTGCCCGTCGTCTGCCTTCTTGCCTTTGCTATGCCGGCCTTGGCGCAATCGACCGCGAATGCCGATATCTGCGCATCCAGCGGCGCGAACGCGGTATCGCCGGAACAGCGCATCGCCGCTTGCACCGCCGTGATCGCGGAGTTGAAGGACGGCGCGCCGCAGGCGCTGGCGGCCGCCATGGTCAACCGCGGCAACGCATATTGGAGCATCAGCAAGACCCAGGCGGCCATGTCCGATTTCGACCGTGCCATTGCCCTCGATGCGAACAATGCCCGCGCCTTCCGCGAGCGCTCCAACGCGCTGCGGACCGTCGGCCGCCTCGACCGCGCGCTCGCCGACGCCAACGAGGCGGTAAAGCTCGATCCCAACGACGCCAAGGTCTTCGACAACCGCGGCAACGTATTCAACAACAACCGTCAATATGACCGCGCCATCGCCGATTACGACGAAGCGGTACGGCTCGATCCGAAATTCGGGCTGGCCTTCATGGACCGCGGCGTCGCGCACTACTTCAAGGGAGACTTCGCCGCCGCGATCGTGGATTACGATGCGGCCATCAAACTCGATCCGAAGCGTTCGCGCGCCTACACCAATCGCGGCGCCGCCTACAAGAAACTTGGCCGCGTCGAGCAGGCGCTGGCCGACGAAAGCGAAGCGATAAAACTCGATCCGCTGGTGCCGGAATATTATGACAACCGCGGCCTCAGCTATCAGGAGAACGGCGATTTCGACCGCGCCATCGCCGACTACAACGAGGCGATCCGGCTGGCGCCGCAGGCCAACTTCCTGACCAACCGCGGCGACTCCTACCAGTTCAAAGGCGATCTCGACCACGCCATCGCCGACTACGATCGCGCCATCAAGCTCAATCCCGGCTTTTATCTGACCTACAACAATCGCGGCACGGCGCTGCGCAAGAAGGGCGATCTTGAGCGTGCCATCGCCGATTACGAGCAGGCGCTGCGCATCAATCCGCGCTTCGACACGGCGGCCGAGAATCTCGCCGCTGCGCGCCAGGAGCGCGACCGCCGCGATCAAATATCCGAGCGCCTGCTGCCGACGTTCGATTGCGCCACCGCCCGGCGCGCCGTTGAAAAGGCGATCTGCTCGGATCCTGACCTGTCGCGGCTCGACCGCCAGATTGACGACGCCTACAAGGCAGCACTTGCCAAGCTCAACCGCAAGGGCGTCGCCCGCCTGCGGGCCGAGCAGCGCGAGTTCAACGCTAAACGCGATAAATCCTTCGGCCGCCCCGACTATCAGCTCAAGCGCGAACTGGAGCGGCGCCTGACGGTGCTGCGCGGCATGACCACGGCGAATTGACGTCCGGGCCGATTTCGCCACTTGCGCCGGTCGGCGGAAGTCGTATCTCCAGAACGGGCGCTCCTGCCACGCCATTCATTGCCCAAAGGGAGTTCTGCCATGAATCCCATTACTCTCCTCGTCACCGCCGTTCTCGCCGCCATCGGCGCGCTGTTTTTCCTGGCGCGCATGCCGCTGCCCGCCTTCGGCTTCGGCGCGCTCGCGCTGTTCACGTTGTTCGCGCTCAAGATGGCCAACAACTGGGAACGCTTCGTCATCTTGCGCGCCGGCAAGCTGTCGAGCGTGAAGGGCCCCGGCCTGTTCATGATCATCCCGATCATCGACGCCATCACCGCCGTCATCGACGAGCGCATCCAGACCACGCAGTTCAACGCCGAACAGGCGCTCACCCGCGACACCGTACCGGTCAATGTCGACGCCGTCATCTTCTGGCACGTGCACGACGCCCAGCGAGCCGCGCTCAACATCACCGACTACCGCTCGGCCATCGACCGCGTGGCGCAGACGTCCTTGCGCGAGATGATCGGCTCGTCGCACCTCACGGCGCTATTGTCTGAGCGCAAGGCGGCCGACGAGGTGCTGCGCGCCGAAATCGCGCAAAAGACCGCCGACTGGGGCATCTCGGTCAATGCGGTTGAGATCCGCGACGTCGCCATTCCGGTCGGCCTGCAGGACGCCATGTCGCGCCAGGCGCAGGCCGAACGCGAGAAGGAAGCGCGCGTCATCCTCGGCTCGGCCGAAGCGGCAATCGCGCAGAAATTCGTCGATGCCGCCAATACCTATGGCAGCAATGCCGCGGCGATGCACTTGCGCGCCATGAACATCATCTACGAGACCACGAAAGAGCGCGGCGCCACCATCTTGATGCCGACCTCGATGGTGGATTCGATGAGCGTCGCGCTGCCGGCGGCGTTTTTGGCGCAGGGCGGGGCGGGGAAAAGCTGAAACCGTTTACCCGCTCATTCCCGCGTAAGCGGGAATCCAGCTAAGAGACTGGGTCCCCGCTTTCGCGGGGACGAGCGGGAAACGCTCAATACCTGTTCGCGATCGGCAGCTCCTCCGCCGGGAACAGCGTGATCAACCGGCAGCCTTTGTCGGTGACCACCACTTCTTCCTCGATGCGCGCGGCGGAGAAGCCGTCGGTCGCCGGGCAATAGGTCTCGATCGCAAACACCATGCCTTCCTTGAGCTCGGTCGGGTGATCCATCGACACCACGCGCGAGATGATCGGCCGCTCGTGCAGGTTCAGCCCGAGCCCGTGTGCGAACTGCAGGCCGAAGGCTGACATTTCGTCGGGGAAGCCGAACTCTTCCGCCTTGGGGAACACCTCGCAGATATGCGCGGTCGAGGCGCCCGGCTTGATGCGGGCGATGGCGTTGTCCAGCCACTCGCGCGCCATCTTGTAGGCGTCGTGCTGCGCCGGCGTCGCGCGCCCGACATTGAAGGTGCGGTAATAGCAGGTGCGGTAGCCCATGAACGATTGCAGGATGTCGAAGAAAGCCTGGTCGCCGGGGCGGATCATGCGGTCGGTGAAGTTGTGCGGGTGCGGACTGCAGCGCTCGCCGGAAATGGCGTTCACTGCCTCAACGTCGTCGGAGCCGTGCGTGTAGAGGAACTTGTTGACCTCGGCGACGATATCGTTCTCGCGAATGCCTGGCCGCAGCATTTGGTTGACCAGGTCGTAGGCGCCGTCGACCATGGCGGCAGCGCGGTTGAGCAGCGCGATCTCGTCGGACGATTTGATCTCGCGCGCGCTCAGCATCACCTGCTGGCCGTCCTTGACCTTGAGGCCGGCTTTCTCCAGTTCGAACATCATCGGCGGTTCGATAATGTCGACGCCGACCGGCATCTTGGCGACGCCGGCGGCCTTGATGATCGAGGCCATTTCCTCGGCGTGGCGTTTCATCAGGCCGAAGGCCGGATCGACGGTGCCGCGCATGCCGACGAGGCCGGCCTTGCAGTTCTCCGGCTTGAGCCATGGCGCATAGAGCTTGTGGTGGACGGCGGCCGAGCCGAAGTCCCACAGGATCGGGTCGCCGCCGCGCGTCAGCAGCACAAAGCGCGAGAGCTTGTCGCGCGCCCATTCGCCGATCTTGGTCGAGGTGACGTAGCGGACGTTGTTGTCGTCGAACAACAGCAGCGCGCCGAGGTCGCTCGCCTCGAGCGCGGCTTGCGCGCGCGCCAGGCGGTAGCGGTGCATGCGCCGATAATCGACGCGTTCCTCGAAGTCGACACCCATAGTGCCGAGCACCGGCAGATGCCGGCCCCAATTGTAACGCGGGTTGATGTCTTCGGCGGTGATTTTGATGGGGTCGCGCGTTCTCTCGTCCATGGGCGTCCTCCTCGTTCGCTGTCGGCTCGCCGGTCTTCAATGCCGGTGATCTTAAGGCATTATAGGCAAAGCCGGCGGCGCTGTCGGCAGTCTTTGCCGGCGGATTTATCACCGGCGGGCGGCGAAATCCCTAGCTTAAGTCAAGGGGGAAACGGCAAGGCGGCCTTGCCGCCGCTTGACTTTCGTGCTGATAGGATTATATTCCACGGCGTCCGATGCACCGAGGGCGCTCTCATGAGGCGTCATGTTGGCGGGATCGAATGTGGCGCCCGCGCGGGGGAGACGAACGCTCCTCCCCCTCCCGGCGGCGCCGGGGCACCGCTCGCGGGCACTATGACCTGCCGCGAGGAGCTCGCTGACACCGGGGCAAATGCCCCGGTAGTAAGCGCGGCCCGGCGTCGATAAGACGCCGCGATGGCGCGCCGAGAGGCGCCACACCTTCGCGAGAAGGTGTGTACTGACTGCATGACGCGCCCATCGGCGCGCCATCCCCTCGACATTTTGTCGGGGTGTCGACTCCCCCGGACCCCCTGTTCGAGGGGGACGGAAAGAGCCTACGGCGTGTCCCGCGCCGCAAAGAATAGGGAGGGCGGAGCGTTGGCTTTCTCGCTGTCGTCCCGGCCAAGCGAGCGTTAGCGAGCGCGAGCCGGGACCCATACTCCGCAGCCTATCGAGTGGTCACGGCGTATGGGTCGCCGCTTTCGCGGGGACGACACAAACGCTAAGCCACCTTCTTCCCCCACAGCTTTGCCGAGGCGATATCCGCGCCTTCGCGGATCGAGCGCAGCTTGAGCCACACCGCCGGCTCGATCACCCATTCGCGGTTCGTGAAAGTGCCGAAGCCGCAATCGGTCGAGGCGATCACGCGCTCGCGCTCTCCCACCGCGGCGACCGCTTCCAGAATTCGGCGCGCGACCACTTCCGGGTGCTCGACGAAATTCGACGTCGTCTCCACCACGCCGGGGATCAGCAGCATGTCCTTGGGCAGCGGATGCTTCTTCAGCGCCTCGTATTCGTGCGCGTGGCGCGGGTTGGAGAACTCGATCGACAGCGCGCCGACGTTCGCCCGATAGAGCGCCGGCAGGATGGTGCCGAGCGGCACGTCGTGAATATGCGGACCTTCCCAATTGCCGTAACAAATGTGCAGCCGCACGCGGTCGCGTGGAATGCCCTCGATGCCTTCATTGATCGCCTGCACGTGGCGTTCGACCGCCTTGACGAAATCGCCGTCCGACAGATCGCGGTACATCATGGTGCGGTCCATGGCGAGGTCGGGCGCGTCGATCTGCAGCAGCAAGCCGGCTCTATAAATTGCCTGGTATTCGTTCTTCATCTCGCGCGAAAGCGCCGACAGATATTTGTCCTGGCTGCCGTAGAAGGCGTCAAGCATGGTGGTCGACACAATGCCGGGCGAAGGCGCCGTCATGAACGCTTCCGCGAATTTTCCGGCCGAGATCTTCTTGAAGCGCGCGATCTCGCTTTCGATCGGCTTGAGGTCGAGATATTTCAATTCGCTTTGGCATTCCGGCGCGTTCTGCTGCTTGCTGACGTGCGGGAAGCGCCGCGTCAGGTAGGCGATCAGCGCGGGAAATTCCTCGAATTCGCGCCCGCGCCGGCGCTTCGACACGCCGGCAAAACCGCGCATGCGCTGCGGCACGTAAGTCTGGAAACCGACCCGCTGCTGCTCGCCGTCATTGCCGATATCGATACCGGCGGAGGCCTGTTTGTCAACGACGTGGCTCACCGCTTTGTCCATTTCGGCGGCCATTTCCTTTGGGTCGAGCTTTTCGCCCGCTTCCTGGCGTACCAGCAGGTCGGACAGTTTTTCGTTGCGCGGCAGGCTGCCGACATGGGTGGTCAGAATGCGGTCCCGGCTGAAAATCATGCGTTTGCGCTCCCCGTGTGCTGGCGATTGATTTTTGTCATGGCCGCCAGCGGGCCAATCATGGACATTGCTATCGTGGCTCGACGTTGCGGCGTTTGGCGCCTGTCTGCATAATACGCACCGTCCCGGGAGGAAACAAAATGACAATGGTTGCCGAAGCGACCGCGGCCGATTCCGTGGGCGCGATCCCGCGCGATTACAATTTCGCCGCCGACGTGCTGCAACGCAATCTCAGCAGCGGGCGCGCGGAAAAGCCGGCTTATATCGACGGCCGCCGCACGCTGACCTATCGCCAGCTTGCCGATCACGTGGCGCGCTTCGTCGCCGCCCTGCGCGGCATGGGCATCCACCGCGAGGAGCGGGTGCTGATGGCCATGCTCGACACCGTCGACTGGCCGATCGCGTTCCTCGGCTGCCTCAAGGCCGGCATCATCGCCGTGCCGGTCAACACGCTGCTCACCGAGGACGACTACCGTTTCATGCTGGCCGACAGCCGCGCCAAATGCCTGGTGGTGTCGGAGGCGCTGTTCCCGAAATTCGAAAAACTGATCGCGCAAAGCCCCGATCTCGAACACGTCATCGTCTCCGGCGACAATCCGCATGGGTTCAGGCTGTTCGAGGATGTCATCGGCGCCGACGAACCGGAAGATTACACCGCGCCGACCACGTCCGACGACATGGCGTTCTGGCTCTACACCTCGGGGTCGACCGGCAAGCCAAAGGGCGCCGTGCATGTGCACGCAAGCCTCAAGCTCACCGCCGATCTCTACGGCACGCCGATCGCCGGCTTTAAGGAGAGCGACGTCGTCTACTCCGTTGCGAAATTTTTCTTCGCCTACGGTCTCGGCAACGCCTTGACCTTCCCGCTCACCGTCGGCGCCACCACGGTGCTCAATCCCGATCGGCCGACGCCGGACGGCGTCGCCGCGCTGTTGCGCCAGCATCCGGTCACGCTGTTCTGCGCGGTGCCGACTTTTTATGCCGCGTTCCTGGCGAGCGCGAACGCGCCGCAAAAATCGGAGGTGAAGATTCGCCGCTGCATCTCGGCCGGCGAGGCCTTGCCCGAGCAGATCGCCAAGCGCTGGAAGGAGCGCTACGGCATCGACATTTACGACGGGCTCGGCACCACCGAGATGCTGCACATCTACCTCACCAACAAACCGGGCGCGACCAAATACGGCACCACCGGCAAGCCGGTTCCCGGCTACGAGATCAAGCTGATCGGCGACGACGGCATGGCGGTCAAGCCGGGGGACTTGGGCGAGCTCTACGTGCGCGGGCCGACCAGCGCCATCATGTACTGGAACAACCGCGAAAAATCGCGCACGACGTTCCAGGGCGAGTGGACGCGCTCGGGCGACAAATATTTTCAGGATGCGGAAGGCTATTACGTCTGCGCCGGGCGGCAGGACGACATGCTGAAGGTCTCCGGCATCTACGTCTCGCCCTTCGAGGTCGAAGCCGCGCTTTCCTCGCATCCGGAGGTGCTGGAGGCCGCGGTGGTCGGCTGGTTCGACGATGAGCGGCTGGTCAAGCCGAAGGCCTTCGTCGTGCTCAAGCTGCCCGACAAGGCGAGCGAGGAACTCGCGCGCGCCTTGCAGGACCACGTCAAGCACCTGCTCGCGCCCTACAAATATCCGCGCTGGATCGAGTTCCGCGGCGAACTGCCGAAGACGGCGACGGGCAAGATTCAGCGGTTCAAGTTGCGGGCGGAAGATCGCGTATAAACATTGTCATGACCCTCGCAGATTCCGGCTTTCTCACGCTCGGCGCGCAGCGCCTGGAATACCGCATGATCGGGCCGCGCCCGGATCAAGCGCCGACGCTGGTTTTGCTGCACGAAGGGCTCGGCTGCGTCGGCCTATGGGGCGATTTTGCCGAGAAACTATCGGCGGCGACCGGCTGCGGGGTTTTCGTCTATTCGCGCGCCGGTTACGGCCAATCGAGCCCGGTTACGCTGCCGCGGCCGCTCACGTATATGCACGACGAGGCGCGCGAAACGCTGCCGGCTTTGCTCGATTCCATCGGCTTCAAGCGCGGGCTCCTCATCGGCCACAGCGACGGCGCTTCGATCGCGGCGATCTATGCCGGCAGCCATCAGGATCACCGCGTCGGCGGCCTCGTGCTGATCGCGCCGCATTTCTTCACCGAGGATTCCGGCATCGCCTCCATCGTCGAGGCGAGGAAGGCTTATGAGACCGGCGACCTACGGCAGCGCCTCGCGCGCTGGCATGCGGACGTCGACAACGCCTTCAAGGGCTGGAACGGCGCCTGGCTCGATCCCGATTTCCGCCAATGGGATATTACCGAATTCCTCGCCTATATCCGCGTGCCGGTGCTGATCGTGCAGGGCGAGGACGACCAATACGGCACGGTCAAGCAGATCGAATGCGCTAAGCAAGAATGCTATTGCCCGGTCGAAGTAGCATTGGTGCCGGGCGCCAGGCATTCGCCGCAGCGCGACAAGCCAGATGAAACGCAAAAGGCAATTGCCGACTTCGTCGCCCGCGTGCTGGCGATGAATGCCTGGGTGAAGGCGGCGTAATTCTTTTGTCGTCCCCGCGAAAGCGGGGACCCATACGCCGTGACCTATCGAGAAGCTGCGGAGTATGGGTCCCGGCCTTCGCGCTGCGCGCTCAGCCGGGGGACGACAGTAATTTCTACTCCGCCGCCTGCTTGGCCGCGCTCGTGTGCGCCGCGATCAGGTAATCCAGCGCCGCCTGCGCGCCGCCTTTCTTGTGCGGAATGCCGGCGAGCGCCAGCGCCATTTCGGTCGCCGACAGCGCGCCCATCAGCATGGTGTCGTTGATATCGCCGAGATGGCCGATGCGGAAATATTTGCCGGCATAGGCGCCGAAGCTCGAGCCGTAGGAGATGTTGAAATTCTCCAGCGCCAGGGCGCGGAACTTGTCGGCGTCGTGGCCGTCCGGCAGCAGGATGGCGGTGATGGTCGGCGAATACTGGCTGGCGTTCTTGTTGAGGTTTTCCAATCCCCAGGCTTTCACCGCGCGGCGCGTGGCTTCCGCCAGCCGGTGGTGGCGGGCGAACACGTTGTCGAGGCCTTCCTCGTGCAGCATGTCGATGCCGACGCTGAGGCCCTGGATCATCTGCGTCGCCGGCGTGTAGGGGAAGAAGCCGATCTTGTTCAAGGCCAGCATCTCGTCCCAGGCCCAGAACGATTTGGGCAGCGCCGCGGTCTTGTTGGCGGCGAGTGCCTTGTCGCTCAAAGCATTGAACGACATGCCGGGCGGCAGCATCAGGCCTTTCTGCGCGCCGCCGACGGAGACGTCGACGCCCCATTCGTCGTGCCGGTAGTCGGTCGAGGCGAGCGAGGAAATGGTGTCGACGAAGAACAGCGCCGGATGCTTGGCGGCGTCGATCGCCTTGCGGATTTCGGCGATCGGCGTCAGCGCGCCGGTCGAGGTCTCGTTATGCAGGATGCAGACCGCCTTGATCTCTTTGTTCTTGTCTTCGCGCAGGCGCGCTTCAATCGCCTTCGGGTCGGCGCCGTGGCGCCAGTCGGTTGAGATGAATTCCGGCTTGAGGCCGATCCGCTCGGCCATTTTCTTCCACAGCGTGGCAAATTGGCCGGTCTCCAGCATCAGGACTTTGTCGCCGGGCGACAGCGTGTTGACCAGGGCTGCTTCCCAGGCGCCGGTGCCGGTCGCGGTGTAGATGATCACCGGGCTCGAGGTCTTAAAAATGGTCTTGATGCCTTCCAGGCACTTCTTGGTCAGCTTGGCGAATTCGGGCCCGCGATGGTCGATGATGGGCGTATCCATCGCCCGCAGCACACGGTCGGGAAGCGGGGTCGGCCCCGGAATGTGCAGAAAATGCCGCCCGACGGCACGCGAGGAATTTTTAGCCATTGCTCTACGCTCCTAAGCCGAAGCCATTAAAGGATTTTCATGGATTTACCACGGCCCGGTCCCAGCAAGATGCCCAGATTGGCAGCGGTGCTTGTGGCGTTGAACTATGAATGCAACATTGCGGTCAAGCGGTTTTCTGCAAGGCAAACGAGCGCTTATGCATAGGCTTAAACAAGCCCAAAAAGGAAAGATGCCGTGGCGACCGTAATGCCCGGCCTGGAACGGCGGCTGAAGACCGAATTGAGCGGGGAAGTGCAGTTCGACCGCTTCAGCCGCGGCCGTTACGCGACCGACGCCTCGCATTACCAGATCGTGCCGGTCGGCGTGGTCGCCCCGCGCACCATAGAAGAAGCCGAACGGGCGATCGGTATCGCGCGTAGCGAGGGCGCCCGCGTGCTGGCGCGCGGCGGCGGAACCTCGCAGGCCGGGCAAACGGTCGGCGACGCGCTGGTGATCGACTGCTCGAAATATTTGACCCGCATTCTCGACCTCGACGTCAAGGGCAAGCGCTGCGCGGTCGAGCCGGGCCTCGTGCTCGACGATCTCAATCGGCAACTTAAAGCCCACGGCCTGTGGTTCCCGGTCGACATCTCGACTTCCTCGCGCGCAACAATAGGCGGCATGGCCGGCAACAATTCCTGCGGCGGCCGTTCGCTGCGCTACGGCACCATGCGCGACAATGTCATCGCCATCGAAGCGGTGCTGGCCGACGGCAGGCTCGCGCATTTCGGCAGGATCGGCGGCAGCCTCAACGATGTCGCAGCGCCGTTGCGGCCGCTTGCCAAGGACCTCTTGGCCATCGGCGCGCGCGAAGCCGACGAAATCGCCGCGCGTTTCCCTAAAGTTCAGCGCCGCGTCGGCGGCTACAATCTCGACGCGCTCGTGCCCGGCAAGAACGACATCAACCTCGCGCATCTGCTGGTCGGCTCGGAAGGCACGCTCGGCTTTTCCACCCGCATCGAATTGAAACTGTCGCCGCTGCTCGGCCGCCGCGCCGTCGGCGCCTGCCATTTCGGCAGCTTCCGCGAGGCGATGAACGCCGCCCAGTCCATCGTGCATCTGTTGCCCATCGCGGTGGAGCTGATCGACCGCACCATGATCGAACTCGCCGGCGACATCGCCATTTTCCGGCCGACGCTGGGCAAATTCGTGCGCGGCACGCCGGAAGCGATCCTGCTGGTCGAATTCGGCGAGCCGGATCATGAGGAAAACCTGCGCCGGCTGCGCCGCCTCAAGGACCTGATCGGCGACCTCGGCTTTGCTTTCGACAAGAGCGGCGACCAATGGGGTGGTGTGGTCGAGGTGCTCAGCCCTGAATTGCAGGCGGCGATCGCCGATCTGCGCACCTCCGGCCTCAACATCATGATGTCGATGAAGGAGCAGGGCAAACCGGTCTCCTTCGTCGAGGATTGCGCGGTGCCGCTCGAACATCTCGCCGACTACACGGCGCGCCTGACCGCGATCTTCGAGAAGCACGGCATGCGCGGCACCTGGTATGCCCACGCCGGCTCCGGCTGCCTGCACGTGCGCCCGGTGCTCAATCTGCGGCTGGAAAAAGACGTCCACGCCATGCGCGAAATCGCCGAAGAGGCCTTCGCCATGGTGCGCGAGTACAGGGGCTCGCATTCCGGCGAGCACGGCGACGGACTGGTGCGTTCGGAATTCAACGAGCCGATGTTCGGCTCGCGGCTCGCGCGCGCCTTCGAGGAGGTGAAGGACCGCTTCGATCCGCAAGGCCTTTACAATCCTGGCAAGGTCGTGCGCCCGCCCAAATTCGACGACCGTTCTCTCTTCCGGTATCCGCCCGGCTATCGCGGCGAAGACATCGAGACCAAGCTCGACTGGTCGGCCTATACCGGCTCAGGCGGCGGGTTCCAGGGCGCAGTCGAGATGTGCAACAACAATGGCGCCTGCCGCAAATTGGCCGGCGGCGCCATGTGCCCGAGCTACCGCGTCACCCGCGACGAGCGCGACGTGACGCGCGGACGCGCCAATACGCTGCGCCTCGCCGTCACCGGCCAGCTCGGACCCGACGCGCTTAGCTCCGACGAAATGGCGGAGACGCTGAAACTGTGCGTCTCCTGCAAGGCCTGCCGGCGCGAATGCCCGACCGGCGTCGACATGGCGCGCATGAAGATCGAGGTGAAGGCCGCGCGCATCGCCAAACACGGCCTGCGCCTGCACGACCGGCTGGTCGGCTCATTGCCGCATTACGCGCCTTATGCGGCGCGCTATTCCTGGCTCGCCAATCTGCGCGACCGCATTCCGACGCTACGCAATGCCTCCGAAATGCTCGCCGGATTTTCCGGGCGGCGCAGCCTGCCGCAATGGCGTCGCGACATTTACAGCGACCGCTCCGACTGGGCCTACGCCGCGTCGGAAGGTGCGCCGATGCGTGAAATCGTGTTGTTCGCCGACACGTTCAACCGCTATTTCGAGCGCGAAAATCTTGAGGCGGCGCTGCGCGTGCTGGTGGCCGGCGGCTATCGCGTGCACGCGGTGTTGCCCGCCGACGGCGATGCGCGTCCGCTCTGCTGCGGCCGCACCTTACTGTCGACGGGGCAGGTCGAGGAGGCGCGGCGCGAGATGACGCGCACGCTTGCTGCGCTGTCGCCTTACGTATTGCGCGGGGTGCCGGTGGTCGGTCTTGAGCCGAGTTGCCTGCTCACTTTCCGCGACGAGTTGCCGGCGCTGATCAAAAGCGAGGCCGCTACCGCGCTCGCCGCGCAGGCGCTGCTGCTGGAAGAATTCCTCGCCCGCGAACAGAAAGAGGGCCGCTTGAAACTGCCGCTCGGGCCGCTGCCGAAAAAGGCGCTGCTGCACGGCCATTGCCACCAAAAGGCCTTCGACGCCATGGGCGCAGTCGAAAGCGTGCTCAAGCTCGTCCCCGAGCTTGCCGTCGAGACCGTGGACTCAAGCTGTTGCGGCATGGCCGGCAGCTTCGGTTACGACGCCGAGACCATCGACGTGTCGCTCAAGATGGGCGAACTGTCCTTATTGCCGGCGGTGCGCAAGGCTCCGGCCGACGCGCTGATCGTGGCCGACGGCACGTCCTGCCGGCATCAGATCCACGACGGCGCCGGCCGCGAAGCGCTGCATGTGGCGCGCGTATTGGCGATGAGCATGGCCGTGGCCGGCCCGCGCGCGGAGCGCAACCTTTGCTAGCCGCCGCTGCCGTAGAACAAATGCACCAGCGCCAGCGAAAACCACGGCACGTAGGTGCACACCAGCAGCACGACAACCAGCGCAAGGATGAACGGCAGATTGACTTTGGTGGTTTCCCAGATGTCCGATTTGGCGATGGCGCAGGAAGCGATCAGCACGCTCGCGACCGGCGGCGTCTGCTGCCCGATGGCGAGGTTGAGCGTCAGCACCAGCCCGAAGTGAATCGGGTCGATATGCACCGCGGTAATCATCGGCATCACGATCGGCACGGTGAGAATGATCGCCGCCGCCGAATGCAGGAACATCCCCAAAATCAAAAAGAACACGTTGAGCAGCAGCAGCACGACATAGGGGTTTGAGGTTATGCCGGTAATGCTTTGTGCCAGCGCCTGCGGCAGTTTCGCCTCGGTGAGAAACGTGCCGATAAGCGCCGAGCTGGCTACGAGCAACATGACCACCGCGGTCTGCACGGCGCCGTCGATGCAAGCCTTTTTCAGGTCACGCAATTTCAGGTCGTGGTAGATGATGCCGCCGATCAGAAGCGCGGCAGCGACCGCCAACCCTGCGCCTTCGGTCGCGGTGACGAAGCCGCCGAAAATGCCGCCGAGGATAATGACCGGCAGCAGAAACGCCCATAACGCTTCCTTGAACGTCAACCACACGCGCGCAAGCTGGAATTTTTCCTCGACCGGAAAGTCGTAGCGCACCGCCTGGATATAGGCGGCGACCGCCAAGCCGGCCGCGCCGAGGATGCCAGGCAGAATGCCGGCGACGAACATCTTGACCACCGAGGTCTGCGCCATCACCGCGTAAAGGATCATCGGAATCGAAGGCGGGATGATGATGGCGAGGCTGGCCGAGGAGGAGGAGATACTGGCTGCGAATTCCTTGGAGTATCCGCGCGAGCGCATGGCCGGAATGAGAATGGTGCCGAGCGCCGCGACGCCGGCGACCGCCGAGCCGGAAATTTCGGCGAAAAACATCGAAGCGCCGATCGTCACCATCGACAGCCCGCCACGGACGAAGCCAAAACATGCGGAGGTGAAAGCGATCAGCCGCCGCGAGATGCTCGAGGCGTTCATGATCGCGCCGGCGAGGATGAACAGCGGGATGGCGAGCAGCGGGAAGCTCGATGCGCCGTCGAACATGACCAGCGCCATGTTCGGCAGGCTGTTGGGGCCCTGGATGATGAGGATCGCCGCGCTGGCGACGATGCCGAGCGAGACCGCGATCGGCACATTCAGTAACGCCAGCGCCAGCATGCCGACGAGCATGACCGCGATGGTCATTGCAGACCTCCGGCTGACTTGTTCCGGCCGTCATGCTCGCCGAGCTCGAGCGCTTCCTTGATTTCAAGATCGACGAAACCGGTCGTGCGGGCGTCGCGCAGGGTATCGGGAAGCCGCAACGCCTCGGCGATCATGAACAGTACCGCGCCGACCGGGATCGCCGACTGGGTCAGCTGGGTCGGTACTTCCGGCATGCTGACCAAATGCTCGCCTTGCAGGATAATCAGCACCTGCACGCCGTAGATCGCGAGCAGTCCGAAAAAGAGAAACACCATGCTTTCGGCAAAGATGGTGGCCGCCAATCGCGCCTTTGGCGGCATGGCGTTGACAAGGCCGGGCACGCCGATATGCGCGCCGCGCAGCGCCGCCAGCGCGGCGCCGTAATAAGTGAGCCAGACCAGCCCGACCGAAGCGAGTTCGTCATACCAGGAGAGCGCGTTTCCTATATAGCGGAAGACGGCGCCGGCGATGATCAGCGCGGTCAGCGCTATCATCAGAACAAGCACGATGCCTTCAAGCAACCGCTCAAAGGCCGTGCGTAGGCGAGACAAGCTCACAGAAACATCCCCGGAGTTTGCGAGCGAAGTAATGGGCCGGCCCGTTTGGACCGGCCCGTAGCGATGGTCTTGCGATCAGGACGACTTGTGGCCGAGCGCGAGCGCCTTGTCGATCAGCTCCTTGCCGCCCGGAACTTCCTTGCCGAACTCCTCGTACACGGTCTTGCTGGCTGCGATGAACGCATCCTTGTCCACCCCGTTCACCTGGGTGCCCGCGGCCTTGATCTTCTCCAGCAAGCTGTTGTCCAGATCGGCGCCCTGCTTCAGGGCGATGGGCTGCACTTCCTTCGCCGTCTCTTCCAGGATTTTGCGCACATCGGCCGGGAACCGCGACCAGCTGGCGCCGGCCACGACATAAGTCGGCGAATAGACGTGGCCGCTCATCGACAGATATTTCTGCACCTCCTGGAAACGGCCGGTGTAAATCTGCGCCAGCGGGTTTTCCTGGCCGTCCATGGCGCCGGTCTGGAGCGCGACGAACACTTCCGAGAAGGCGAGTGGCGTCGGGTTGGCGCCATAGGCCTTGAACATCTTCACACGCCACACGCCTTTCGGAACGCGCAGCTTGATACCCTCGAGATCGGCGGGCTTCACGATCGGATGCTTGTTATTGGTGATCTGGCGGAAGCCGTTCTCCCAGACGCCGATGATGTGGTAGCCGACCTTCTCGGCTTGCGGCACCATGAGCGGATAGACGATCTGGTCGCGGATGCGCGCCATGTGGTCGCGGTCCTTCACCAGATAGGGCATTTCGAATAGCCCGAAGCTCGGCACATAGGACGACATCACCGTGGACGGCAAAGCGAGATCCACGGTTCCGAGCTTCAGCTTCTTCATCAATTCGGAATCGCTGCCGAGTTGGCTCGATCCGTAGACGGCGACCTTGTATTTGCCGCCGAGCTTGGCGTTGGCGAGCTTGGCAAATTCCAGCGCATTCAATTCGAGCAACGAGCCGGGCTCGCCGACATGGCCGAATTTGATTTCGGTCTGCGCGGCGGCGGTCCCCACCGACAGCGCCGTAATCATCGCGAATGCGAGCAAGGCTTTTGATAGCCGCATGAGCGTCCTCCCGAGGATTTTGTGGTTCCACTGGCCCGCTTGGTGCCGGGCTCAGGCAGCGGTCGATATTGCTTTGAATATCAATGCAAAACTGCACGGTTTTCGCAAGCGGGCGATTGTCGCAACACCGGGTTCCCTTGTCGGACGGCAAATAAGTGACCCACCCGGACGGGGACGGACCGGGTGGGTCTTATCGATCGGCGCGAGGGGTGGACGGGGGGCTGGCGCCGATCGCAGCAGTTGAACTCAAGCGGCCGTCGTTGCCGCGTAAGGGTGGGTCGTGCGGGCGGCGAAAAAGGTTCAAAGGCCGCCGGGCCGCTTGCCGGAACGGGGGCGGCAATGACAAAGTGCGCGGATGATGCGATCGGCCGCGATTATAGTGGGGTTTGCCGCAGGCCTTGCCGCGGTGCAGGCGCAGGCGCTCGACAAGGTCCGCTTCGGCACCAATTGGGTGGCGGAGGCCGAGCATGGCGGCTTCTATCAGGCGTTGGCTGACGGCACTTACAAGAAATACGGCCTGGACGTGACCATCGTGCCGGGCGGGCCGAACGTAAACAACCGCATCCTTCTCCCCGTCGGCAAGCTCGACTTCTTCATGAGCGCCAACTCGCTGCAATCGTTCGACGCGGTCGAGCACAATATTCCCACCATCGCGGTGGCGGCGAGTTTTCAGAAAGACCCGCAGGTGCTGATCGCGCATCCGGGCGCGCAAAAGCTCGAAGACCTCAAGAAGCTCACGCTGTTCGTGTCGAAGGAAGGCATGGTCAGCTATTTCCAGTGGCTGAAGGCCGATTACGGTTTCGATGAAGCGAAAGTGAAGCCCTACACCTTCAACCCGCAGCCGTTCCTCGCCGACCAGAATTCCGCCATGCAGGGCTACGTGACGTCCGAGCCCTATGCGATCGAGACGCAAGCCCACTTCAAGCCCAAGCTTTTCTTGATCGCCGACTATGGCTTCAACAGCTATTCGACCCTGATCGAGACCCGGCGCGATCTGGTGGAGAAGAAACCCGATCTGGTGCAGCGCTTTGTCGATGCCTCGGCCATCGGCTGGTATCACTATATCTACGGCGATGCGTCCGCCGGCAACGCGCTGATCAAGCAACAGAACCCGGAGATGACCGACGCAGCGCTGGCCTATTCGATCGCCAAGATGAAGGAGTTCGGCATCGTTGATTCCGGCGACTCGATCAAGCTCGGCATCGGCGCCATGACCGACGCGCGCATGAAGAGCTTCTTCGACAAGATGGTGCGCGCCGGCGTGGTCAAAGCCGGGCTCGATTATCGCAAGGCCTATACGACGCGGTTCGTCGACAAGGGCGTCGGCGTCGATCTGCGGCCAAAATGAGTTCGGCGGACGCGAACATCGTTTCGCTGCGCAATGTCGGCAAGGCGTATGAGAGCGGCACGGTCGCGCTCGACGGCTTCAATCTCGCCGTTGGCGGCGGCGAATTCGTCTCGCTGCTCGGACCCTCCGGCTGCGGCAAGTCAACCGCGCTGCGCATCGTCGCCGGCTTGAGCGCGCCGACCGCCGGCGCGGTCGAATGGCCCGGCGAGGTGCCGCCGGGGCACATCGGCTTCGTGTTCCAGGAGCCGACGTTGATGCCTTGGGCGGACGTCGCCGCCAATGTGCGGCTGCCGCTGTCGCTCACTTATGCCGACGTGGCGCAGGCGCGCGCCGCCGTGAGCCGGACGTTGGCCCGCGTCGGCCTCGCCGATTTCGCCGGCGCCTTTCCGCGCGAATTATCCGGCGGCATGAAGATGCGCGTGGCGATCGCGCGGGCCCTGGTCACCGAGCCGAAAGTGCTGCTGATGGACGAGCCTTTTGCCGCGCTCGACGAGATCACCCGTTTCAAGCTCAACAACGATCTCTTGACCCTCTGGCAGGCGCAGCGCCGCACGGTGATTTTCGTCACCCATTCGGTGTTCGAGTCGGTGTATCTCTCGCAACGCATTGTAGTGATGACGTCGCGGCCGGGCCATGTGGCGGCGGAAATCGCTATCCCGGCGCCTTATCCGCGCGACGAACAGTTCCGCACCTCGCCGCAATATGCGGGCTATTGCCGCACGGTCTCGGCGGCGCTGGGCCGAGCGATGGGAGGCGCGCCATGAGCGAGCGCTCCTTGCGCATCGTGCTGCCGGTCGTCGTGCTGGTGCTGGTTATCGCGGCTTGGGACGCGGTGGTGCACATCTTCGCCATCCCGCCTTACGTCTTGCCGGGTCCGGGCCTGGTGTCGTCCACATTGATCGCGGACAGAGCGCTGTTGCTGAATTCGCTGTGGGTGACGCTGGCCACCACCTTCGAGGGCTTCGTGCTCGCCGCCGTCGGCGGCATCGGCCTCGCTGTCCTGTTCAGCCAGTCGCGGCTGATCGAGTATTCGCTTTATCCTTATGCGGTGATCCTGCAGGTGACGCCGGTGGTCGCCATCGCGCCGCTCTTGCTGATCTATTTGCCGCAGCCATTGGCGGTGCTGGCCTGCGCCTGGATCGTGGCCTTCTTCCCGGTACTGGCCAACACCACGCTCGGCCTCGCCTCGGTCGACCATAATCTGATTGCACTGTTCGAGCTGTACAAGGCGTCGCGCTGGCAAATGTTGTGGACGCTGAAGCTGCCCTCAGCGCTGCCGCAGATGCTCGCCGGGTTGCGCATCGCCGGCGGGCTGGCGCTGATCGGCGCGGTGGTGGCGGAGATCGCCGCCGGCTCGGCCGGGGCCGGCTCGGGCCTCGCCTATCGCATCGCCGAGTCCGGCTACCGGCTCAATATCCCGCGCATGTTTGCAGCGTTGCTGCTGTTGTCGCTGGCCGGCATTGCCATCTTCTTCGCGCTCACGGCGCTCTCGCATCTCGCGTTGCGCCGCTGGCACGAAAGCGCGGTTAAACGGGAAAGTTAAAACGAATATTGTGTGACGATCCCGAGCAACGCCATAACGACAATGACTTCGATTAGGCTGCGGTGGAAACGGAACGCCAAAATCGCCGCGGTGACGGCGAGAATGGCGGCGTGACTGTCGAGCGCGCGCGGATCGAAAGCGAACCAGCGAAGCGGTCCCCAATGTCTTTCGGTGACGCTGCCGAACAGCACGTGTAGCGCGAACCAGACGGATAGATTCAAAATAACGCCGACCACCGCGGCGGTAATGGCGGCGAGCGCGCCGGCGAGCCGCCGGTTGCCGCGCAGTTCCTCGATGAAGGGCGCGCCGGCAAAGATCCACAGCATCGACGGAACGAAGGTGACCCACGTGGTCATTGCTGCGCCGATGAGGCCGGCGGCGAGCGGGGAAAACGGCGCGGCTTGTCGGAACGCGGCGAGGAAGCCGACGAATTGCGTGACCAGGATGAGCGGCCCCGGCGTGGTCTCGGCGAGCCCGAGGCCGTCGATCATTTCCGGCGCGCTCAGCCAGCCGTTGGTCTGCACCACCTGCTGCGCCATGTAAGCGAGCACCGCATAGGCGCCGCCGAAGGTGACGACGGCGAGTTTGGAAAAGAACAGGCCGATCGCGACCAGCACGTGGCCGCTGCCGAGAAAGAGCGCCGCGAGCGCGACCGGCGCCCACCACAGCACGAGGCCGATCGCCACGGCGAGTGCGAATTGCCGCCAGCGCCCCTCACGCTTTTCCGGCACGACCTCGCCGCTATCGGACAATGCGAGTTGCCCGGGCGCGCTTTGCGCGACCAGAAAGCCGATCAGCGCCGCCGCCGCCACGATCAGCGGAAACGGCGCCGCGAGAAAAAAGATGCCGATAAAGCCGAGCGCGGCCAGCGACACCAGCAATTGGCTCTTGAGCGCGCGGCGGCCGATGCGGATGAGCGCCTCGACCACGATCACCAGCACCGCCGCTTTGATGCCGAACAGCGCGCCGTCGACCGGCCCCAGCCCGCGCCCATAGGCATAGATGAGGCTCAGACCCAGCATCACCACGGCGCCCGGCAGCACGAACAGGATGCCGGCGGTAAGCCCGCCGCGCACGCCGTGCATGAGCCAGCCGATATAGGTCGCGAGCTCGGTCGCCTCCGGCCCCGGCAGCAGCATGCAGAAATTGAGCGCGTGCAGGAAACGCGCCTCCGGCAGCCATTTCTTCTCGTCGACCACGATCCGGTGCATCAACGCGATCTGCCCGGCCGGCCCGCCAAAGGACAGGCAACCGATCTTGAGCCAGACCATGAAGGCGTCGAGGAAGGACGGCCGGGGCGGGGGGATCGAATGGATGTTCATGTCATGCCGCTATTGCCGGCCGGCCACGGCGCGCGTCGGCGGCATGGCAGAGTCGGCAGCAAGGCTTTGCCGGATGTTTTCGAGGCGACCGTTGCCGCATTACACACCCGCGTATTCGTCACTCGCCATCGAGGGCCGGTTTCGCTAGTTATTGCGGGGGAGGAGATCATGTCCAATAAAATCGATCTTGGCGGCCGCAATGCCGTCGTTACCGGCGGCGCGCAAGGTATCGGCCGTGCCATTGTCGAGCGATTCCTGGACTCCGGCGCCGCCGTGGCGATCTGGGACCGCGATCTGGCGCTGGCGCAGAAGTCCGTGGCGGATCTGGCAAAATGCGGCCGGGTCATCGCCGTCGGCGCGGACGTCACGCAATATTCCGATGTCGAGCGCGCGCGCGACGAAACGCTGAAGGCCTTCGGCCGCATCGATATCCTGGTCAACAATGCCGGCATCGCCGGCATGAATACGGCGACCTGGGACTATCCCATCGACGAATGGCGCAAGGTGCTGTCGATCAATCTCGACGGCCAGTTTCACTGCTGCAAGGCGATCGCGCCGATAATGATCGCGCAGAATTACGGACGCATCGTCAATATTGCCTCCATTGCCGGCAAGGAAGGCAACCCGAACGCTTGCGCCTATTCGGCGTCGAAGGCCGGCGTCATCTCGCTGACCAAGTCGCTGGCCAAGGAAACCGCCGGCAAGGACATTTCGGTCAACTGCATCACGCCCGCGGCGGCGAAGACCGCGATCTTCGATCAGATGAAGCCGGAATTCATCGAATACATGCTGTCGAAAATCCCCCGCGCGCGCTTTGTCAGGATCGACGAGATCGCCGCGCTGGCGGCGTTCTGCGCGTCGGCCGATTGCTCGTTCACGACCGGCGCGGCCTTCGATATTTCCGGAGGAAGAGCGACCTATTGACCGATCCTCAACTCGCGTACCGTACCCGTTTGATTGGCATCGCGCTGATGTGCTGCGCGGTGGCGTCGTTTTCGTGCATCGACGCGACCGGAAAGTACCTCATCCACCACATGGACACGCTGCAGGTGGTTTGGGCGCGCTACTTTTTCGCGGCCGCGCTCACTCTGATCGTCACCAACCCGATCACGCGTCCCGGATTGACGCGAACGCGCCGGCCGTTTTTGCAAGTCGGACGCTCGGCGCTGTTGCTGTGCTCGACCGTCCTTAATCTGTTCGCCTTGCGTTGGCTGCAACTCGACGAGGTGCTGTCGATCCTATTTTCGACGCCGTTGATGGTGGCCGCGCTATGCGTGCCGTTGCTTGGCGAAACGGTCGGCTGGCGGCGCTGGACGGCGATCATCGTCGGCTTCATTGGTGTGCTGGTGGTGGTTCGCCCGGGCCTGGGTGGGATGCATCCCGCGGCGTTGCTCTCGTTCGGTGGCGCCATCTGTTACGCATTCTATGTGATCGCGACGCGCTTTCTGTCGCGTAGCGACAGCAGCGACACGACCCAGTTTTATACAAACCTGGTCGGCGCCGTGGCCATGTGTCTCGTCGTGCCCTTTATCTGGACCAAGCCGGAAAGCGCTTTTATCACCGGGCTGATGGTGTTGATCGGCGCGTTCGGCGGCGGTGGGCACTATTTGCTGATCCTGGCGCACCGCCGCGCGCCGGCTTCGACGCTCGCCCCTTTCATTTACACCCAGATGCTGTGGACAACGACGCTCGGCTTCCTGGTGTTCGACGATTTGCCGCACCGGTGGACGATCGTGGGTGGGCTGATCGTGATTTCGTCCGGCCTCTACCTGCTCCATCGCGAAACCGTGCGGGGCAAGCCGTCGCCCTCGACGCCCGTTGCCTAAGGCTCGCGCGCGGCGCTAAGGTCCGCCTCGATAACGTCTAGGGAACGCCATGGCCAAACTCGATGAGCCATCGTCGGTAGCGGGCTCCGGCCTGAACGACGATATCGGCGAGCAAAAACGCCTCGAACTGTACCGGACCCAGGTCGTCATCCGCGAGGCGGAGCAGCGCGCCTACGACCTGTTTCTGCAGAACCTGGTCAAGGGGACGAGCCATCTCTCGCTCGGCCAGGAAGCGGTAGCGGCGGGCTTTGCCGGCGCCATGAAGAAAGGCGACCTTTCCTTCTGCACCTATCGCGGCCACGCCCACACGCTCGCCCGCGGCGTCAGCGTGGAAAAGGTGCTGGGCGAACTGATGCAGCGCGACAACGGCCTGATGCGCGGCAAGGGCGGTTCCATGCATCTGACCTCAGTCGATCATGGCGTGATGGGCTCCTACGCCATCATCGGCGCGCATCTTCCCATAGCGTGTGGCGCCGCCTGGCGCGCGCAATACAAAGGCGACAAGGACGTTTCGGTCTGCTTCTTCGGCGACGGCACCACCAATATCGGCGCCTTCCACGAGGCGCTCAATTTCGCCGCGGTGTGGAAGCTGCCGGTCGTGTTCGTCTGCGAGAATAACCTCTACATGGAATACACGCCGATCGCCGACGTGACGGCGGTCGAGCATCCGGCGGCCGACCGCGCCGCCTCTTACGGGCTCGAGCGAATTATCGTCGACGGCAACGATGCCGACGCGGTCTATCGCATTGCGCAGACGGCTTTCGACAAAGCGCGCGCCGGCAAGGGTCCCTCGCTGATCGAGTGCATGACTTACCGCCACAGCGGTCATTCGCGCGCGGATCCGGCGAAATACCGGCCCGAAGGCGAGCTCGACCGCTGGAAGCTGCGCGACCCGATCAAGATCTACCGCGAGCGGCTTTTGCAATTCGGCGTGCCTGAGAAAACCATCGTGGCCATCGACACTGAAGTGCGCAAGATCGTCGATGACGCGACCGAAGCCTGCAAGGCCGCGCCCAATCCGCCGCTCGATATCATCGCCACCGACGTCTACGCCGACGGCGGCTGGGCATGGAGAAACTAAGATGCCGGAATTGACCTATCGCGACGCGGTCATCCGCGGCATCGCCCAGGAAATGGCGCGCGATCCCGACGTCGTATTCCTCGGCGAGGACGTGGCGAAAGCAGGCGGCGTGTTCAAGGCGACCGTCGGCCTCTACGAGCAATTCGGGCCGTTGCGCGTGCGCGACACGCCGATCTCCGAGCAGGCGATCATGGGCGCGGCGATGGGCGCGGCGATGACCGGCTTGAAGCCGATTGCCGAGATCATGTTCTCCGATTTCTTCGCCGTCTGCTTCGACTACATCGCCAACGAGTTCCCCAAGAGCCGTTACATGTCGAACGGCCAGGTGAAATGTCCGCTGGTGGTGCGCACCGGCAACGGCGCTGGCTCCCGTTTCGGCGCGCAGCACTCGCAGAGCGTCGAGAACTGGTGCATGATGATCCCCGGCCTCAAAGTGGTGGCGCCGTCGTCGCCGGTCGACGTCATCGGCCTGATGGCCGCGGCGGTGCGCGATCCCGATCCGGTCATCTTCCTCGAGCACAAATCGCTCTACGCCACCAAGGGCGAGGTGCCGGACGGCGAGATCGTCGACAAACTCGGCACCGCCAAGATCGTGCGACCCGGCAAGGATGCGACCATCCTGGCGCTGGCGCTGATGGTGCCGCGCGCGCTTGCAGCGGCGGAGACGCTCAAGGCGGAACACGGCATCGATGCGGAAGTCGTCGACGTGCGTTCGCTGGTGCCGCTCGACACGCAGACCATTCTCGGCTCGGTGGCCAAAACGCACCGGTTGTTCACCGTCGAGGAAAATCCGCGGCTGTGCGGCTGGGGCGCGGAGATCGTATCCATCGTCGCCGACGAGGCCTTCTACGACCTCGACGGACCTCCAGTGAGGATCACAACCCCGCATATCCCGCTGCCGGCCGCCGACGCGCTGGAAGACGCCGTACTGCCGACGCCGGCGCGGATCGTTGAGACGGTGCGGAAGTCGCTCGGAAGTTAATTTCATTCTGGTCATTCCGGGGCGCGCCAAAGGCGCGAACCCGGAATCCAGATGTAAGCGCAGAGTTAGTTTCTGGATTCCGGGTTCGGCGCTCCGCGCCGCCCTGGAATGATAAGTAAAGAGGTGCACCATGTATGAAAACCTTCTCGCCAATGTTCCGACCGATCTGTGGATCGGCGGCAAATGGCGCAAATCGTCCGACAATGCTCGTTTCGACGTGATCGACCCGGCGACCGAGCGCAAGATCGCTTCCGTCGCCAGCGCCTCGGTCGAGGACGCCAAGGCTGCGATCGACGCCGCCGAGGCCGCCTTCGAGGGCTGGGCCGGCCGCAAGCCGCGCGAACGCGCCGAGATTTTGCGCAAAGCCTACGAATTGATCATGCGCGACGCCGAGCGTTTCGCCAAACTGATTACGCTGGAGAACGGCAAGGCGCTGCCCGACTCGCGCGGCGAGGTGGCCTATGCCGCCGAGTTCTTCCGCTGGTATGCCGAGGAAGCCGTGCGTAACCTCGGCACCGTCACGATGGCGCCGGCTTCCGGCGCGCGTATCCTCGCGCAGCACAAGCCGGCCGGCATCGCCGTGCTGGTGACGCCGTGGAATTTCCCCGCCGCCATGGCGACGCGCAAGATCGGCCCGGCGCTCGCCGCCGGCTGTCCGGTGGTTTTGAAGCCTGCCTCCGACACGCCGCTCACCATGCTGGCGCTGATGCCGGCGCTGGAAGAAGCGGGCGTGCCCGCCGGCGTCGTCAATGTGGTGCCGTCGCGCCGTTCCGGAGCGGTGGTGAGCGCCATGCTGCATGACCCGCGCGTGCGTGTGGTGTCCTTTACCGGCTCGACCGAGGTTGGCCGCAAGTTGCTGCACGAGGCGGCGGATCAGGTGCTCAAGCCGTCGATGGAGCTCGGCGGCAACGCGCCATTTTTGGTGTTCGAGGACGCCGACATCGACGCCGCCATCGACGGCGCCATGATCGCCAAAATGCGCAACATGGGCGAGGCCTGCACGGCGGCCAACCGCTTCTATGTGCATGAGAAGGTGCACGACGAATTTGCCAAGAAGCTCACTGCCAAGATGAGTTCGCTCAAGATGGGCAACGGCCTCGACGACGGCATCAATCTCGGGCCGCTGGTCAACAGAGAAGGCCGCGACAAGGTGGTCGAACTGGTCGAGGACGCAACATCCAAGGGCGCCAAAGTGCTGGTCGGCGGCAAGACGCCGGACGGGCCGGGCTTCTTCTATCCGGCGACAGTCCTCACCAATGTGTCCGACGATGCCAAAATGCTGAACGAGGAAATCTTCGGCCCGGTCGCCTCGATCCAAACGTTCAAGACCGAGGCCGAGGTGATCAAGCGCGCCAACGACACCGAATACGGCCTGGTTGCCTATCTCTACACCAAGGACCTTTCGCGCGGATTGCGCGTCTCCGAGAAGCTCGACTACGGCATGATCGGCTTGAACCGCGGCATCGTCTCCGACCCGGCGGCGCCGTTCGGCGGCACCAAGCAGTCCGGTTTGGGACGCGAAGGCGCGGCGGAAGGCATGAAGGAATTCATGGAGACGCAATACGTGTCGGTGACGTGGTAACGGGCGTCGAGCAAATCGGGAGAATTGCGTGGACGTGCTGATGCCGCAGCTCGGCGAGACCGTCGCCGAGGGCAAAATCGTCAAATGGTTCAAGGCGGCCGGCGACGCCGTCAAGCCGGGCGACAATCTGTTTGAGATCGAGACCGACAAGACCTCGATGGAAGTGCCGGCGACCTTTGGCGGCACGCTGACCGCGATCAATTTCCAGGTCGGCGACGTGGCGAAAGTCGGCGCCGTGGTGGCGGTGATTGCCGGCGCCGGTGAGTCGACAAAGCCAAAAGCTGCTGAGGTTCCGAAAAGCGCGCCGCAAACTCCGCTCACCCCCGCAAAAGCGGGGATCCAGAGTCAAAAAGAACCGGATTCCCGCTTGCGCGGGAATGAGCGGAATGAGAGCGCGTCGTTTGTCTATTCGCAGATGGATCCCTTCCACGAAGTGCGCACGCCCGAGCGCAATTACGGGCCGGCGAAACTGCCCAGCGGCATGTTCACCACGCCTTTGGCGCGGCGGCTCGCCGGCGAGCGCGGCATCGATCTCTCGCGCGTCGCCGGTTCCGGCCCGCACGGGCGCATTGTCGCCGCCGATGTCGAGAAGACCGCGCCCGCGCGCAGCGCAGCGATAGCGACCGGCGCCAGCGCCGCGCAGGTCAAGGCGCTGTACGAGGGCATCGCCTACGAAGAAGTGCCGCTCGACTCGATGCGCGCGACCATCGCCAGGCGGCTGGTCGAGGCCACGCAGACCATTCCGCATTTCTACCTGACCGCCGACATGGACGTAGGGTCACTGATCGCCATGCGCGCGGAGGCCAATGCCGCCGCGCCGGTCAAAGACGGCGAGCCCGCCTTCAAGCTTTCGCTCAACGACTTCATCATCAAGGCCTGGGCGGCGGCGCTGCAGCGCATTCCGCCCGCCAATGCGGTATGGGCGGAAGACCGCATCTTGCGCTTTGCGCATTCGGATATCGGCGTAGCGGTGGCAATTGACGGCGGCCTGATCACGCCGGTGATCCGCAATGCGGAAGCAAAATCGCTCACCGCCATTTCGGCCGAGATGCGCGATCTCGCCGCGCGTGCCCGCGCCCGCAAGCTCAAGCCGAACGAATACCAGGGCGGCGCAAGCGCCATCTCCAATCTCGGCATGTACGGCGTGCGCGAATTCGCGGCTATCATCAATCCGCCGCACGCGACCATCTTGGCGGTCGGCGCCACACGCCGCGCAGCCGTGGAGACCGCGGAAGGTGGCGTGAAGTTCATAAGCCAGTTGACCGTCACATTGTCTTGCGATCATCGTGTGGTGGACGGCGCGCTCGGCGCCGAGCTACTCGCCGCCTTCAAGAGCTTTATCGAAAAACCGGTCACCGCTTTAGTCTAGGGAGAAGTGCAAATGGCTGGCGAAAAGCCGGATGTGTTGCTGGTCGGGGCCCGCAAGCCGGTCCTCATGACCGGCCTCGAGCCGAAGGTGACGCTGCATCACCTGCTCGAAGCCAAGGATCAAGACGCCTTCATAAAATCGGTCGGCGACAAAATCGGCGCGATCGCGCTTGTCGCTTCGCATAACAAGATCGACGGCGAATTCCTGAAGCGCTTCCCCAAGCTGCAGCAGGTGTCGAGCTTCGGCGTCGGCTACGACCATGTCGACGCCAAATGGGCGGGCGCGCACGGCATCGTCGTCACAAATACGCCGGACGTGCTCAACGAGGAAGTGGCCGACACCGCGCTCGGCCTGCTGCTCTGCACCGTGCGCGAATTTCCGCAATCCGAGCGCTATTTGCGCGCCGGAAAGTGGCTGGAGAAAAATTATCCGCTCACCAAGACGACCTTGCGCAACCGCACCGTCGGCATGGTCGGCATGGGCCGCATCGGCAAGGCGATCGCGCGCCGGCTCGACGCCTTCGGCGTACCGGTGGTCTATCACTCGCGCAAACCGCAAGCCGGCGTCGCCTACAAATATTATCCCAAGCTCCTCGACATGGCGCGCGACGTCGACACGCTGATGGTGATCGTGCCCGGGGGAGCCGCGACGGCGAATTTGATCAATGCCGAAGTGCTCAAGGCGCTCGGGCCGAACGGCATCTTGATCAACATGGCGCGCGGTTCGGTGGTGGACGAGCCGGCGCTGATCGAGGCGCTGAAAAACAAGACCATCTACTCCGCCGGCCTCGACGTGTTCGCCAAGGAACCGCAGGTGCCGAAGGAACTCATGGAGATGGATCACGTCGTGTTGTTCCCACATCTCGGTTCCTCGACCGAGGTAACGCGCGCGGCCATGGATCAGCTTTTGGTGGACAACATCTTGGCCTGGGCGGCGGGCAAACCGCCGCTCACCCCGGTTCCGGAAACGCCGTATCCGCCCAAACGTTCGTGATCGCGTTCGTAAAACGCGTTCGTGAATTCCGTACCGGCAGTCCCGTGCTATAGCTTGGTCATGGCTCGTCTCGCGCTCATTGGATTGGCATGGCTCTGCATGTGCGGTGTCGCGCAGGCGCAGGCGCCGGCGACGCAATCGACAGTCCTTGGCGAATCCGCCAAGGCGGTGATCGGCACTTGGGAATTCTCCAATGCCGACCGCGACAAGGTGTGCACGCTGACGTTCAAGGCCGACCGTTCGCCGGGCGGCTTCGAGATCGACATCGACAAGACTTGCCCCAAACTGTTTCCGCTGTTGAACGACGTCGTCGCCTGGAATTATCCGGAGAACGATCTGCTGCGCCTGCTCGACGCCCAGGGCAAATCGCTGGTTGAGTTCAGCGAGGTGGAGGACGGCATCTTCGAAGCGCCGACCCCTGGCATCGGCGTATTGTTCCTGCAGAACGCGGCCGCTGCCGGTCCGCCGCCGACACCATCGGCGCAAATAGCCGGCGACTGGACGATGATGCACAACGGCGCGCCCCTGTGCCGCCTGACCTTGGCGACAAACGCCGCCAAGGACGGGCTGGCGCTCTCCGTTAAGCCCGGCTGCGACCCGACCATCGCGCGGCTCAATTTGACGCTATGGCGGATCGATCGCGACGAGCTGATGCTGGTTCCGGCGCGCGGCGCTCCGTGGCGCTTCGAGGAGGTCGACGGCACGACCTGGCAACGTGTGCCGGTGAGCGACGATCCGATCATGCTGGTACGGCAATAGAGGCAGCGGCCGCCTCGTTTTTGATGAATTAATTGTGACCGGTTTACCGGTTGATCCAGATCATAGCGCATCACAATCAGACGGTTAGATTTTCGCCAATATTTTCAGGTTCATTAGCTGTTCCAAAGGGAGCGCTATGATGACCGCAGTTCCTCTGCAAGCCGATCCCCAAAACAACGTAACGCCGGGCGACAAATCCGTATTGCGTCTGGTGCCGAAAACCGGCGGCATCGCGCCGGCTGAACAAGCCGACGGACGCGACTCCTACGCCGTCACCGCGGTCGCCGACATTATCGACCGCTCGCTGCACGCCACGATCGCACGTTTTACGCTCGGTCTGTCGCCGGCCGCGCTGTCCAAGGCCTATTTCGATTGGGCGATCCATCTCGCCGTGTCGCCGGGCAAACGGCTGCAACTGGTCGACAAGGCAACGCGCAAATCGATCCGTTTCGCCAATTACGCGTTCCGCTCGGCGTCGAGCGGCGGCAAGACATCGTGCTGCATCGAGCCGCTGCCGCAGGACCGACGCTTCGACGGCGCGGATTGGCAGAAGTCGCCGTATAATTTCATGGCGCAGGCCTTCCTGCTGCAGCAGCAATGGTGGCACAATGCCACCACCGGCATCCGCGGCGTCACCAAGCATCATGAGGAGATGGTGGAGTTCGTCTCGCGCCAGATGCTCGACATGGTTTCGCCGTCAAATTTCCTGCTGACAAATCCAGAAGTGCTGCGGCAGACGATCAGCAAAGGCGGCATGAATCTGGTGAGTGGCCTGCGCAACATGGCGGAGGATTGGGAGCGCGCGGTCAGCGGCAAGAAGCCGGTCGGTACCGAGAATTTCGTCGTGGGACGCGACGTGGCGGCAACGCCCGGCAAGGTCGTCTTCCGCAATCGGCTGATCGAATTGATCCAGTACGCGCCGGCAACCGGCAAGGTGCGGCCGGAGCCCGTGCTCATCGTGCCGGCCTGGATCATGAAATATTACATCCTCGATCTGTCGCCGCATAATTCGCTGGTGAAATACCTGACCGAGCAGGGCTTCACGGTGTTCATGATTTCCTGGAAGAACCCCGACCCGGACGACCGGGATCTCGGCCTCGACGACTATCGCAGGCTCGGCGTCATGGCGGCGCTCGACGCCGTCTCGACAATCGTGCCGGAGCAGAAGGTGCATGCCGTCGGCTATTGCCTGGGCGGCACGCTGCTGTCGATCGCCGCGGCGGCCATGGCGCGCGACGGCGACGACCGCCTGAAGACGCTTACGCTGCTGGCGGCGCAGACCGACTTCACCGAGGCCGGCGAATTGATGCTGTTCATCAACGAAAGCCAAGTCGCCTTCCTCGAAGACATGATGTGGGAGCAGGGCTTCCTCGACGCCACGCAGATGGCGGGCGCTTTCCAGATACTGCGCTCCAACGATCTGGTCTGGTCGCGCATGGTGCACGACTATCTGATGGGCGAGCGCACGCCGATGATCGATCTGATGGCGTGGAACGCCGACGCCACCCGCTTGCCCTATCGCATGCATTCGGAATATCTGCGGCGCCTGTTCCTTAACAACGATTTGGCCGAGGGCCGATATACGGTCGGCGAGCGGCCGATCGCGCTCACGGATATCCGCGCGCCGATCTTCAGCGTCGGCACCGTGCGCGACCACGTCGCGCCCTGGCGGTCCACCTACAAGATCAATTTCCTCACCGATACCGAGGTGACCTATCTGCTCACGAGTGGCGGCCACAATGCCGGCATCGTGTCCGAGCCCGGTCACGATCACCGCGGCTTCCAGGTGATGACGAGGAAGACCGAGGATCGCTACATCGATCCGGAGGCGTTCCTGAAGCAAGCGCCGCAAAAGCAAGGCTCCTGGTGGCCGGAATGGACGGCCTGGCTCGCCGCGCGCTCGGGCGAGGCGGTCGATGCGCCCGCGATGGGCGGAGCCGAGCATGCGGCGCTGGCCGAGGCGCCGGGCAGCTACGTTCTGCTGCAGTAAGCAAGACCGTGGCGGCCGCGGGCCGCCGGCGAAGCTTTTGAAGATCAATACGAATATACGAATATAAGCGAATTGCCGGTCGCATTTGACCTAGGACAACGCGTTCGTTTCAATTTTGTGACAGTCGTGCAACATGTACGAGCCAACGGGACGGCAAGATCCTCGGCTTGCATTCATGTGGCCGGCCTTCGCCGCAGCCTCGGCCAGCGATATTGCTGCGCTGCTGGCGAGACGTTTTGCAAGTCTCGCTTTGGGCGACGCCGACAGTCCCGCGCCACGCGAACCGGCCTGGACGACGCCGAATACCATCGCGCTTGAATTGGACACCGTGCGCTTACGCGATTTCAGTACGGGCAAGGACGGCATCGCCACGTTGCTTTGCGCGCCGTTTGCGCTGCATGGCGCTTCCGTCGCCGATCTGGCGCCCGGGCACAGCTTGGTTGTCGCCCTGCGCGAGGCGGGCCTGCGCCACCTGTTCGTTACCGATTGGAAGTCGGCGACGGTGGAGATGCGCTATCTCGGCATCGACGACTATCTCGCCGCGCTCAACGTGCTGGTCGATGAGCTCGGCGGCACGGTCGATCTGATCGGGCTCTGTCAGGGCGGCTGGCTTTCGCTGCTCTACGCCGCGCGCTTTCCTGGCAAGGTGCGCAAACTGGCGCTCGCCGGCGCGCCGGTCGATATCGCCGCGGGGCAATCCGCTCTGTCGGCGCTCGCCGAGGCGAGCCCCTTGGCGCTGTTCCATGAACTGGTGAAATTGGGCGACGGCCGCGTGCTCGGCCGCAAGGTGCAGAAGTTCTGGGGCGCGCAAGACATCGGTGCCGACGACATCCGCCGCGTGCTGCAGACGTCGGAACCGGCCGGCTCGCCCGCTTTCGCCGAACTGGAAGCGATCTTCCGCGATTGGTACGCCTGGACCGTCGATCTGCCCGGCCGCTATTACCTCGAGGTGATCGAGCGCCTGTACAAGCGCAACGAGATCGCCGCCGGCGAATTCGTCGCCTTGGGCGAGCCGATCGATCTAACCAAGCTGGGCATTCCGATTTACCTGTTGGCGGCACGCGACGATGAATTGATCGCGCCGGCGCAATTGTTTGCCACCGAGCGCCTGGTCGGCACGCCGGCGCATGTCATTCGCAAAGAGTTGGCGCCGTGCAGCCACGGCGGTTTGTTTGTCGGCAAAACGACCCTCGGCGAATACTGGCCGCGCATCGCGCGTTGGCTCGTTGAACCCGACACGCAGGATCTCGCGCCGGCCGCCTAGATCAGCCGCAATCCCTTGAAACTCGCATGCCCTTCCTTGCCGACGATGATGTGGTCGTGCACGGAAACGCCGAGCGGGCGCGCCACCTCGATAATCGCTTGCGTCATCTGGATGTCCGCGCGCGACGGCGTCGGATCGCCGGACGGATGGTTGTGCACCAGGATCAGCGCGGTGGCCGATAGTTCGAGCGCGCGCTTGACCACTTCGCGCGGATAGACCGGCGTATGATCGACGGTGCCGGTCTGCTGCAATTCGTCGGCGATGAGCTGGTTGCGCTTGTCGAGGAACAGCACGCGGAACTGCTCCTTTTCGGCGAAGGCCTGCGCCATGCGGCAATAATCGAGCACGCTCGACCATGACGACAGCAGCGGCCGCTTCTGCACTTGCTCGCGCGCCAAGCGGCTCGCCGCGGCATGCACGATCTTGAGTTCGGTAATGGCGTCGTCGCCCAGGCCCTTGACCTCGGCGAGCCGTGCCGTGGGCGCTGTCACCCCTTCGGCGAAGGAGCCGAATTTGGCGATCAGGTCCTTGGCCAAGGGTTTGACGTCGCGCTGCGGAATGGCGCGGAGCAGCGCCAATTCGAGCAGCTCGTAGTCGCTTACCGCGTCGCTGCCGGCGTCGCGGAAGCGCGTGCGTAGCCGTTCGCGGTGGCCGTGATAATGCGGGGAGGCCTCGGATAGGCCGCCCTTGCCGGCGATTGTAGTTCAGCTACGCGCAATCGACGAGGGACGGTTTCGGCTGCTGTGCGGGTGCGGGCTCAGCGCTTATAAGGCGGCTTGTCGAGCCCGGCCGGGGAAAAGGTGAACACCTCGACGCCCTCGTCGGTGACGCCGACGGAGTGCTCGAACTGGGCCGAAAGCGAGCGGTCGCGCGTCACCGCGGTCCAGCCGTCGGACAGCACCTTCACGTGCGGGCGGCCGAGATTGATCATCGGTTCCACGGTGAAGAACATGCCCGGCTTGAGCACGATGCCTTCGCCGGCACGGCCGACGTGCACGATGTTGGGCTCGTCGTGGAACAGGCGGCCGAGGCCGTGGCCGCAAAAGTCGCGCACCACGCTCATGTGCTGGGCTTCGACGTAAGCCTGGATCGCGGCGCCGATATCGCCGGTGGTCGAGCCGGGGCGAATGGTCGCTATGCCGCGCATCATGGCCTCGTGCGTCACCTCGATCAGCCGCTCGGCGCGGCGCGGGATCTCGCCGACGGCGAACATGCGGCTACTGTCGCCGTGCCAGCCGTCGAGGATCAGCGTGACGTCGATATTGACGATGTCGCCTTCCTTCAGCGGCTTGTCGCCGGGAATGCCGTGGCAGACCACATGGTTGAGCGAGGTGCAGGTCGATTTCTTGTAGCCGCGATACATCAGCGTCGCCGGCAGCGCGCCGTGATCCATCGCGTAATCGAACACCAGTTTGTCGATTCTTTCGGTCGGCACGCCGGGTCCGACATGCTCGACCAGCATATCGAGGCAGCGCGCGACCAGTTGGCCTGCCTTGCGCATGGCCTCAAAGGCGGCGGGGCCGTGGATTTTGATCTGGCCGGTCTTGCGGAGGGGGGCGACGGCGGCGTCGACATAGGTCATGACGAGTAATGTAAGGATTACGGCGGCGGCCAGCAAGCCGCATTGCCGGTACGTATCAACCCGCGATTTTACCGCCCAGTTCGTCCTCGATATGCGCGCGGACGATATCGTCGAAACTGCGTTCGGCCGTGAATCCGAGTGCGCGCGCCCGCTCGGCGATAATGCGCTCCGACCAGCCGGCGACGATGCGCATCACCAGCTCGTCCGGCTCGCGCCGGATGCGCGCCGCGACCTCGGGGCCGGCGATGCGGGCAAGCGATTCGATTTGTTCGGCCACGGTGCAGCACACGCCGGGCATGGCGAGACTGATGCGCGGACCCAGTTGCTCGCGGGTGAGACCGGCCGCGTGGATGAGGAAGCCGACCGCCGAGCGTGGGCTCGCATGCGTGTGGCGCACGGTGTCGGCCACCGGCAGCACCGCTTCGAGCCCGGCGAGCGGCTCGCGGATGATGCCGGAGAAGAAGCCGGACGCCGCCTTGTTCGGCTTGCCCGGGCGCACGCAAATCGTCGGCAGGCGGATGCCGACGCCGTCAAGGAAACCGCGCCGGTTGTAATCGGCGAGCAGCAATTCGCTGATCGCCTTTTGCGTTCCGTAGGAGGTGAGCGGCGTCAGGTGGAAGTCGTCGGGAATACCGGCGGGCGGAAACGGCGCGCCATAGACCGCGATCGAGGAGGTAAACACCAATTTCGGTTTGTAACCGGCGGCGCGCACCGCCTCGAGCAGCGCGCGGGTGCCGTCCAGGTTGACATGATAGCCTTTGTCGAAATCGAGCTCCGCTTCCCCCGATACGATGCCGGCGAGGTGGAAGATCATGTCAGGCCGGCCGGCGATCAGCTTGTCCGCCGCGCCGGGTGCGGCAAGATCGCCGGTCTGGATGTCGACCTTGCCGTTGAAGCCGGCGGGCTTTTCTGCGGCGACCACGTCTGTAAGCGTCAAATGGTCGATGCTCTGCCCGTTGAGCTTGCCGTCCTTGACCAGCCGCGCGGTCAGCTTGCGGCCGATCATGCCCGCGGCGCCCGTCATCAGGATATGCATTTACGTCCTCCCTTTATTGTCTTTTTCCGTCGGCCCAAAGCGGTCGACGTGGCGCAGCACTGGAAATAGCACCATCCACAGCCCAGCGACCAGTAGCGAGCCGATGCCGCCAATTAGAGCCGACGGGACCGCTCCGAGCCAGGCGGCGACCGAGCCGGATTCGAATTCGCCGAGCGTATTGGACGAGCCGACGAACAGATAATTGATCGCATTGACGCGGCCGCGCATGGCGTCCGGCGTTTCCAGTTGCACCAGCGAGAAGCGGATGACAACGCTGATCGAGTCGGATGCGCCGAGCAGCGCCAGTGCCAGAAGTGACAGCGGAAAATAAGTCGAGACGGCAAATATCATCGTTGCGATGCCGTAGATCGCGACGACCGCGAACAACTTATGACCGACGCTGCGCTCGATCGGATGCCGCGACAGAATGAGCGTGGTGAGAAAGGCGCCGACGGCCGGAGCCGAGCGCAGCAGACCTAGCCCCGTCGGGCCGGTGCTCAGAATGTCGCGCGCGTATATCGGCAGCAGCGCCGTGACGCCGCCGAGAATCACCACAAACAAGTCAAGTGTGATGACGCCGAGCAACGCCCTGCGGCTACGGATATAGTCGAAGCCCGCAAGCACCGAGGCAAAGGTCGGTGATTCGCGCGGCGCGGCCGGACGCTGGACCTTGACCAGGGAAACTAATGTTATCGCGACAAGGAAGAAGACAAAGCAAACGCCGGTCACCAGCGTCGGGCTCAGCGCATAGATGAGCCCGCCCGCCGCCGGTCCGCTGATGATGGCGAGTTGATTGGCGGAGGTCCATGCCGCCACCGCGCGCGGCAACAACCGTTCCGGCACCAGCATCGGCATCAGCGAATGCGTGGTTGGCAACTCGAAGGCACGGGCGCAACCAACCATGAACACGGCGGTAAACAGCAGGCCGCGGCTGAGCACTCCGGCCATCAGCGCCACCGTCAGCGCTAACGCGGCGCAGGCGTACGCCGTTTGCGCGATGCGCACGATGAGGCGGCGGTCGTAGCGGTCGGCGGTGTGCCCGACCAGCAATGTCAGCAGCACCGCGGGAACGAACTGGATCAGGCCCACTAGGCCGAGATCAAAGGCGCTGCCGGTAATGGCGTAAATCTCCCAGCCGATAGCGACCGCGAGCATCTGGTAGCCGATGGTGGAAGCCATTCGCGCGATGCAGAGCAGCAGGAACGGTCGGTGCTGCATCAGGCCGGGCACGGGCTCGAGGCCCGCAACAGGCTCCGGCCCGGAACCGCTCATTCCGGTGCGCCGTTCATCGCGGCAAGGCTCAGCTTTTGCTGTCCGTCGGCGGTGAAATTTTCCGGTGCCAGCCAGCGCTCGAAATTCGCCTTGCGCGCCGGCCATTCGCCGTCGAGCATGGAGAACCAGGCGGTGTCGCGGTTGCGCCCCTTGATGATCATGTGCTGGCGGAAGATGCCCTCGAAGGTGAAGCCGTAGCGGGCCGCCGCCCGCCGCGACGGCGCGTTGAGGCTGTCGCATTTCCACTCGTAGCGGCGATAGCCCAAGGTCTCGAAGGCATAGCGGGCGAGCAGATACATCGCCTCGGTGGCGAGCGGCGTGCGTTGCAGCGGCGTGCCGTAAAGAATATTGCCCACCTCGATCACGCGTGGCACGGGGCGGATTTCCATCAGCGTGGCGATGCCAACGGCGCCGCCATCCGTCGCGAGTACGGCGTAGGAATATGGATCGCCGAGCGCCACGCGTTCGCCGACCCAGGCCGCGAAAGCGGCGGCGTCGCTAAAGGGACCGTAATTCAGATAGGTCCACAGCCTCGTGTCATCCTTGGCTGCCCGCCACAGCGAGTCGGCGTGGCTGACATCGAGCTTCGCAATGCGGCCGAAACGGCCCTGCAACGTCACCGGCCCCGGACGTTGCGCTGGCGCGGTCTCGACCGGCAAGCCGACCGGCCGGCCGGTTTGCGGATGAGGTTCCGAATTCGTCATGTGGATGTGCGTTTCACGCGGTCGTCGCTGAAAAATTTGTTGAGTTCCTGGTTCGTTATAACACCGGCGAAACCGTCGAACGTGCCCTCATTGGCGATTTCGGTCGCCGCCTTGACGAAGGCGTGCATGGCGACGCGCGCGAGCGTGCCGCCCACGCTGATCCGCCGCACGCCCATCTCGCCGAGTTGCTTGACGGTGAAACCGAAGGCGCCACTGTTGAGAAAATTGATCGGCTTCGGCGCCACCGCCTTGACGGTCGCTTCGATCTGCTCGCGCGTCTTGATGCCGGGCGAATAGAGGCAGTCGGCGCCGGCGTCGGCAAAGGCCTTCAGCCGCCGGATGGTTTCGTTCAAATCGGGCCGGCCGCGGATAAAGCCCTCGCTGCGCGCGGTCAAGACGACGTCACCGCCGGCTTTGTCGATGGCCGCGCGCGCGGCCTTCACGCGGGCGAGCGCAACGTCGAAGTCGTACAGCGGCCGGCTCGGATCGCCGGTCGAATCCTCGATCGACAGGCCGGCGACGCCGGTCGCGACGCACCGCGTGACGTTTTCGGCGAGGCGCCCGAGGTCGTCGGCAAAGCCGTCCTCGAAGTCGGCGTTGACCGGCACGTCGGCTGCCGCGGCGATCTCGGCGAAATGCGCGAGCACTTGATCGCACGACACCGCTTCGTCGGCGTAACCCTGCGAATGGGCGAAGCCGGACGAGGTGGTTGCCAGCGCCTTGAAGCCGAGCCTCTGCAGATAGCGCGCGGTGCCGACATTCCACGGATTGGGGATGACGAAGCAACCGCTTTGATGCAGCGCGCGGAACGTGCGGCGTTTGTCGGCGGGGCTCATGGTCAGGTCCTTGGGCGGGGCAGGATGGCTATTTAGCCGATTTTTTCCACTCTGCGTATTCGCCGGAAACGAAATCCGCCGCCGCTTCGACCTGCGCACGAAACCAGGGGGATTTGCGCTTTTCCAGGTCTTTGCGCAGCGCGTCGCGGCGGTCGCGCTGGCCGAGATGGATGGCGGCGAGGTCGCGGCCCATGGCCCAGAGCAGATCGGGATGCAGCAGGCGCGCGGCGTCGCGCCAATCCTCGACGTTGATCTTGCGGTTGTTCGGCGACAGCCGGCGCACCAGCAGATTGCCGCTCGCGCCGTACCACGGGTCGGGCGCACGATAATTGCCGAGCGCGATATCGTTGAGGCGCAGCCGCGTGCCGCCGCCATGCGCGCGCGTCCAGCCCGATGGCACCAGCGCCTTGCCCTCGCGCAGCAGCGGGCCGCCGCGCCAGATGCCATAGCCGAGCCAGCGCGGACGGCCGAGGCTGCCGGTGCCGGCGGTGCGCCGCCAAAAAGCGAGCGCGATCGACGGATCCGGCAGCGCGGAGCTCAGTAATTTGAGCCAGCGCGCCGGCGGCTGCTCGGCTTTCTTCTTCGCCAGCACGTCGTGATACTGGTTCTCGATCTTCTGCCAGAACATGGCGCGTTCGACTTCACCCACCACGAAGCGCGTGCGCAGCCACATGTGCTGGCGGTCGAGCACGAAAGCTTCCGGCGCTTCCAGGCCGTGCGCGTAGCCTTGCAGGATATTCGCGCAAATCGCCTTGGGCGCGATCTGCTGTTTGCTCGTCGCCAGAATCGCGCTCACCGCCAGCCGTACCAGGTCGAGCAGGTAAGGCATCTCGGCGGCTTCGTCATAGTCGTTGACGCCCCAAATCAGGCGGCCTTCCGCGTCGCGCCAGGTGCCGAAATTTTCCAGATGGATGTCGCCGACCGCCAGCACCGCCGGCGCCTTGGCGAAATCGGGGCACACTTCGAGGATCGTTTCGGCCCAACGCCAATAGGTGGCGCGCAGAAAGGCGAAGGCGCTGTCGCGCATTTTTTCGTGTTTTTTGTCGACATCGCCTTCGACCAGGTCGCCGCGCAATTCGTGCGCGAGCCAGCGCTCATAGGCCTTGTTTGCCGCCCGAATACCCATTTCCGCCCGCCGTGGCGACAATTTTAACGCGAGGATGCGCCAAACCGGACCGTCTTTGCAATCGGGCATAACCGGTTTGATTTTCGCCGCCCGATCGGGTGAACTGCCCGCGAAATAGGGGCCGCGCGGCCGATTTGGCGCGGCCGGGTACCGGGGAGTGATGCCATGCTGAAAACGATCGCCGCTTTCGACCGCATCGGCGAGGAAAATGCCTTCGCGGTGCTCGCCCGCGCCAATAAGCTGATCGGGCAAGGGCGCGACGTCATCAATCTCGGCATCGGCCAACCCGATTTCCGCACCCCGGACTTCATCGTCGAGGCGGCGGTCAAGGCGTTGCGCGAGGGCCACCACGGCTACACGCCAGCAAACGGCATTCCTCCCTTGCGTGAGGCGGTGGCCGCCGACCTGCACAAGCGCTTCGGCGTCGAAGTCTCGCCCGACTCAGTGATGATCATGCCTGGCGGCAAGCCGACCATGTTCATGTCGATCCTGATGTTCGGCGAGCCGGGCGCCGAAATCATGTATCCCGATCCGGGCTTTCCGATCTACCGCTCGATGATCGAGTTTACCGGCGCCAAACCCGTGCCGGTGCCGATTCGCGAGGAGAACGGCTTTGCTTTTTCCGCTGAGGAGACGCTCAAGTTGATCACGCCGAAGACGCGGCTGTTGATCCTCAACTCGCCGGCCAATCCGACCGGCGGCGTCACCGGCAAGGCGGAAGTCGACAGACTGGTCGCCGGCCTGGAGAAGTGGCCGGACGTTTGCATCATGTCGGACGAGATCTACGATCATATGGTCTATGACGGCGAGACGCATGTCTGCCTGCTCACTTATCCGTCGATCCGCGACCGGCTGATCCTGCTCAACGGCTGGTCGAAGACCTACGCCATGACCGGCTGGCGGCTCGGCTACGCGGTTTGGCCCGGCAAGCTTTACGACTACGCGCGCAAGCTCGCGGTAAACCTGCACTCTTGCGTCAATGCCTCGGCGCAATTTGCCGGCTTAGCCGCCCTGAAAGGGCCGCAGGACGAGGTGTGGAAGATGGTCGCCGAGTTCGACAAGCGGCGAAAGGTCGTGGTCGAGGGTCTCAACAAACTGCCCGGCGTTTCCTGCGCGACGCCGAAGGGCGCGTTCTACGCCTTCCCGAATATCAAGCGCACCGGCTGGAAGGCGAAGGCGCTCGCCTCCGCATTGCTGGAAGACGCCGGCGTCGCCATCATCGGCGGCCCGGACTTCGGCATTCTCGGCGAGGGCTACATCCGCGTGTCTTACGCCAATTCGACCGAGAATATCTTGAAGGCGCTCGCCCGCATGGGCGAATTCCTGGCGAATCGCAAGGCGGCGTAGCTTTCGCTCAACCGCGCGCCGCTCGCGCCTTTTTCTTTTCGCCAGTCTCGGTCGCGGCCTGTGTGAGCCGCACGTCGCGCACCGGGTAGGGAATCTCGACCCCCTCGCGCTTGAAGGCGTCCCATAACGCCAGCAGGACCTGGCCGCTCACATTGGTGATGCCGTCCACCGGATCGCGAATCCAGAAGCGCAGCAGGAAATTAAGCGAGGAATCGCCGAACGCCTTGAGATGGCAGACCGGCTGCGGCGACACCAGCACGCGCGCCACCGACTTCGCCGCTTCCACCGCCAGCGCGCGCACCTTGTGCGGGTCGCTCGCGTAGGAGACGCCGAACGGCACGTCGAGGCGCACTTCGTCGTTGGAATAGGACCAGTTGATCACCCGCTGGGTGACGAAGTCTTCGTTGGGAATAAGGAACTCGCGGCCGTCGCGGGTGACGATCGCGGTATAGCGCGCGCCCATCGATTCGACCCAGCCGAAATTGTCGCCGACGGTGATCACGTCGCCCGGCTTGATCGATTTGTCGGCCAGCAGGATGATCCCGCTCACCAAATTGGACACGATCTTCTGCAAACCGAAGCCGAGGCCGACACCGACCGCGCCGGAAAAGAAGGCGAGCGCGGAAAAGTCGATGCCGACGGTCGACAACGCGATGAGGATGGCGAAGGTAATCAGCAGCAGGCGGATCAGCTTGCCGATAAGCACCTGGATCGATGGCGTCAGGTCGGCGCTCGCGCGCACGCGGCGGTCGAGGAAGTCGCTCGCCGCGGTCGCCGCCCACAGCGTGAGCATCAGCAGCACCGAGGTCTTGATCACCAGCAGCGGCGTGACGCGCAACCCGCCGATCACGAAGCCGATTGAATCGAGCGCCGCCATGGTCGGCGCCAGCAGGCCGAGGATGCTGAGCGCGGCGATGGTCCAGGCCGACACCGCCACCAGCCGGTAGACGAACGGGTTGCGGATCAGTCCGGCAACCAGCGCGATTACCACCCAGGCGGTGGCGAGCGCGATGGCGATGCCGAGCAGATAGGGGTGGGTCACGAAGGCGAGCGAAATCATCGCCGCCCGCATGGTCACCACCGTCAGCACGAAAATAATAGTGCCGAGATTGGCCACGAGCAGCTTGGCCGCGGTTTGCAGGAACGGCGGCCAGCCCAGGGTCAAAGCATTGAGGTCAATGCGCCGGCGGATCAGCGTGGCGGCTACCGTGCCGATCGCGGCGGCGAGCAAGATCAAGCCGATCTGGCTGAGCAGCCGGACCGAGGTGAATTCGTGGCCGATCGATTGCAGAGCGTCGCTGATCGTGCCGGCCACCTGCTGGACGTCGCCCATGGCGTGCTCCCAGTTGCGCGCCACTGAAGGCGTGGCTCTTGGAATTTGCCCGCGATCCGGATCAATATCAGATCGCGCCCGTGTCCGGCATCTGTCGCGGCGGGCCATCGGGGGTTATGCACATGTACGACCGGGGTTTGTCCGAAGAACAGAAGATGATGCGGCAAAGCTGCCGCGATTTCGTCGACGATATGGTGCTGCCCTTCATCAAGCAGAACTGGCAGCGCGAATGGTCGATGGTGCCGGAAGACCGTCTGCCGCTGAGCATCCTGGAGGGCGCCGAACAGGTCGGCATCCGCACTTTGGGCGTGCCGGAGGAATACGGCGGAGTGGAACTCGAAAAGGGCACCGAAGTGCGCACCTTCGCCATGATCGCCGAGGAAATCGCGCGCGGCGACTCAGGCCTTGCCGACAAGCTGGTGCAGAACTGGAAGGTTTCGGTGCTGTTGCGCCAGTTCGCGCCCAAACATCTGCAGGAGAAATGGTTCAAGCGCCTGGTGGCCGAGCCGCAGTTCCTCATGGCGCATTGCCTAACCGAGCCGCGCGGCGCCTCCGACCGCTGGCTGCCCTACAACGTGCCGGAAGCGGCGATGCAGACCAAGGCGGTGAAAGCGGACGGCGGCTGGGTGATCAACGGCCGCAAGCAGTTCATCTCCAACGGCTACGACGCCTCGCTTTACGTCGTGTATGCCAACACCAATCCGAAGGTCGGCATGTTGCAGGGAACGTCGTCGTTCCTGGTGCCGCGCGAGACCAAGGGCTTTTCGGTCGCGCGCTGCAACGAGACGCTCGGCTGCCGCTTCATGAACAACGGCGAGATGGTGTTCGAGGACATGTTCGTGCCCGACGATCATTTGCTGGTACAGGATTCAGCGCTCGGCTCGGCCGGTATCTATTTCCGCCCCGGCAAGATCATCCAGGCGGCGAAAAATCTCGGCGTCGGCGTGCGCGCCTTCGAGGCCTCGGCCGACTATGCGCAGAATTACGTGCAGGGCGGCCGCATCCTGATTAAGCACCAGGCGGTGGCGCTCAGACTCGCCGACATGGCGACCCGCATCGAGGCGGTGCGCGCGCTGCTCGACCGCGCTTCGGCGGCGGTCGACGACAACGCGCCGGAGGCGGAGACGCTGGTCAACATGGCCAAGATGTTTGCCTCGGAAGAGATTATGAAAGTCGCCCAGCACGCGGTCGAATTGCACGGCGGCAACGGCGTCATGCTCGACTTCGGCATTGAAAAGGTGCTGCGCGACGCCGTCGTCTTCCTGCACATGGACGCGACGGTCGACATCTCCAAGTTCAAGATCATCAAAAACATGTTCCCGCAGACGGCGGGAAAATACGCCGGGCCGGAGTAACCGGTCATTCCGGGACGGCGCAAAGCGCCGGCCCCGGAATCCAGGGGCGGTGTGATATGGGGCTCTGGATTCCGGGCTCGCGTGCTTCGCACGCGCCCCGGAATGACAGCGACCTACCGCAGCGCGAAGCGGAAGCCGATCACCACGATCACCAACCCGATGACCTGCGCCAGACTCGGCACCACGCCGAGCGCGAGATAGCCGATGATCATCGAGAAGCCCGGCACCAACGCCGGGAACGTCGCCGCGCGGCCGGCGCCGAGCAGGATCACCGCGCGTGCGAATAAATAAAGCGGCAACATGCCGGCGAACAGGCCCTGCACCACGGCCTGCAACAGGTTCTCGTACCAGGCGATTCGCAGCAGGCCGGCATAGCCGATGAGCAGCCCATGCAACGGCGCAAACATGAGGAGCGAAAACGCACCCACCACCGCGACCGCGCGCGTGCCCGACACCCGCCACTGCCGCAGCAGGGTGCCGAAGATCGCCCAGAACAGACCCGCGGTGGCGAACAAAAGATCGCCGCCCACGCCTTGCCTGCCGATGGTGGTGAGCGATTCCGCTCCGAACACCATGAGCCCGGCAACGATTGTCGCGCCGCCGAAAATGCGCTGCCCGGTCGGCCGCTCGCCGAGGACGAGCGTCGCGAGGATCAGGCCGCCCAATGCCGCGCAGGCCGGCTGGATGGTGGTGCCATGACCGAGCGGCACCAGCATGAAACCGAGATAGGCGAGCATCGCCTGCGGCGGCCCGGACAGGATGCTCATCACCAGCCCGCGGCCCCAGCCGATGCCGCCGAGGTCGGCAATGCCGTCGCGCAGCACGACCGGCAGCATTACCAGGCCCAACCAGAAGAAGCGATGAAAGGCGAGATCGGCAGGCGAGAAGCCGACATTGATGCCGTGCTTGGCGGCGACAAAGCCCGCCGCCCAGCCGAGCGCGGCGCCGATGCCGCACAAGGCGCCGATCAGGATAGCGGAGGACCGCGCCTTGGCGGGTTGAGGCTCTTGGTTCACGGCGGCGGTTCTCGCAGATGACTTGTGGCCCGCAGATAATCTAGGATCGCGCCACAAGTCCAATCGCGAATGGACAAGCCTCACTTTACCGGGATGGAAAGCTCATGGCGAAATCGCGCAAAGTCATCATAACCTGTGCCGTCACCGGCTCGATCCACACGCCGTCGATGTCGCCGCATCTGCCGGTGACCGCGCAGGAGATCGCCGACAACGCGATCGGCGCGGCGGAGGCGGGCGCTGCCATCGTGCATCTGCACGCGCGCAATCCGCAGGACGGGCGGCCCGACCAGTCGCCGGAAGCCTTCGCGCCCTTCCTCAAGGTCATCAAACAACGCTCCAACGTGGTGGTGAATATCACCACCGGCGGCGCCCCCAATATGTCGATCGAGGAGCGCGTGCGCCCGGCGGCGACCTTCAAGCCGGAAGTCGCTTCGCTGAACATGGGCACGATGAACTTCGGTCTTTATCCGATGATCCCGCGCTACAAGGGCAAGTTCAAACATGCCTGGGAAGAGCCGTATCTGGAAAACTCGCGCAAGGGCATGTTCAAGAACACCTTCGCCGACATCGAGTACATCCTCACCACCTGCGCGGAGAACAACACCCGCTTCGAGATCGAATGCTACGACATCGGCCATCTGTACACGCTCAAACACTTCCTCGATCGCGGCGTGGTCAAGCCGCCGGTGTTCGTGCAGTCGGTGTTCGGCATCCTCGGCGGCATCGGCGCGCATCCCGAAGACGTCATTATGATGAAGCGCACCGCCGACCGGCTGCTCGGCCCGGAAAATTATCATTGGTCGGTGCTCGGCGCCGGCGCCAACCAGATGCGGGTCGCCGCCATGGCGGCGTCGATGGGCGGCAATGTGCGCGTCGGCATGGAGGATTCGCTGTGGATCGGTGCTGGCCGGCTCGCCGAATCGAACGCGCAACAGGTCACGCAAGTGCGCAAGATCCTCGAGGGTCTCGGATTGGAAATCGCTTCCCCCGACGAGGCGCGCGAAATCCTCTCGCTCAAGGGCGGCGATATGGTGGCGTTTTAACGAGGGTCATTCCGGGACATAGCCAAAGGTAACCCGTTCATTCCCGCGTAAGCGGGAATCCAGTTCTTTGGCCAAGAACTGGGTCCCCGCTTCCGCGGGGACGAGCGGGGCGCTGGCTACTGATTTCTCGTTGCTCTTAGCGCCTCGAATCCGTCCAATAGCGGCGGGAGATTCGCTTCGCATGGCCACCCTCGACGCTTTCAGCATCGCCATTTTGTTCGGCAGCCTGCTGGTGCTGGCCGGCATTCTGTCGAGCCTGGTCGCGCTGCGCTTCGGCGCGCCCCTGCTGCTGGTGTTTTTGCTGCTCGGCGTGCTGGCGGGCGAGGGCGGCCCGGGCGGGCTGAAATTCGACAATGTCGGCACCGCCTATACCGTCGGCTCGATCGCGCTGGCGCTGATCCTGTTCGACGGCGGCTTGCGCACACGGCTCGCCACTTTCCGCAGCGCGCTGGGGCCGGCGGCGACGCTGGCGACAGTCGGCGTTCTGATCACGACTTTATTGATCGCGCCGGTCGCCAAATTCGCACTCGACATCAATTGGGTGCAGGCATTGCTGATCGGCGCCGTGGTCGCCTCCACCGACGCTGCGGCGGTGTTCCTCTTGATCAATGCGCGCGGCCTGCGCTTGCGTCCGCGCGTGCGCGCGACACTGGAAGTCGAATCCGGCACCAACGATCCGTTCGCCGTCTTTCTGACGTTGCTGCTGGTCGAGTTCCTGCTCGCCGGCGAGCACGGCTGGCTGCATGCGCTGATCACGTTCCTACGCGATACCGTGCTCGGCTGCATCATCGGCATCGCCGGCGGGCGCGTCATCACGCTCGTGCTCAACCGTCTGGCGCTGCCGCAGGGTTTACACGCGCCGTTTGTTGCGGTGAGCGCGCTGGTCGTCTTCGCATCGGCTAACGTGGCGCATGCATCCGGGTTCCTCGCCGTCTATCTCGCCGGACTTGTCGTGGGCAACCGGCAGACGCGCGCGCATAATTCGGTGGTGGTCTTTCTCGACGCGGTGACGTGGCTGGCGCAGATCGTGATGTTCGTGCTGCTCGGCCTCTTGGTGTGGCCGCAACGCATGGGCGACAGCGCAGTCGGCGCCGTGGTGGTGGCGCTGGTGTTGATGCTGGTGGCGCGGCCGGCCGCGGTGTTTCTCTGCCTGTGGCCGTTCGGCTTTCAGTTCAAGGAGAAGCTGTTCATCTCCTGGGTCGGCTTGCGCGGCGCGGTGGCGATTTTTCTTGCCTCGATTCCGCTGCTGGTCGGGCTGCCCGCTGCCTATCTCTTTTTCGACGTGGCTTTCGTCGTCGTACTGTCCTCGCTCTTGATCCAGGGCTGGACGGTGGCTTTCGCCGCCCGCAAGCTCGACATGTCTTTCGTGCGCAGCGATCCTCTGCCCAAACGCGTCGAACTCGATCTGCCCGGCCAGCTTTCGCGCGAGATCGTCGGCTATCCGGTGCCGGCCAACAGCCCGTTTTTGCGCCGCGGGCTGATCCCAAACTGGGCGCGGCCGACGCTGGTCGTGCGCAACGAGGAAATTTTGACGCCGGCGGAAGCCGACCCGGTGCGTGAGGGCGATTACGTCTATCTGCTGGCGCCGCCGGAAAAGGCACAAGCGCTCGACCGCTTCTTCGTCAACATGCCGCCGCCGCCTGCGCCTGACGCCGGATCGCTCGGCGATTTCTTCGTCCCCGGCGAGGCGACGCTCGGCGCGCTCGCCGAGATCTACGGCCTGCAGGTCGCCGCCGACCATATGGAGGTGACGCTGGCCGATTTCTTCACCGAGCATCTCGGCCGCCCGGCCACGACCGGCGACATCGTGCAGCTCGGCCCGATCGCGCTTCTGGCGCATACCGTCGCCGACGGCCGCGTGACCACGGTCGGTTTGCGGCTAGACGATACAAATGAGGCGGCCGATTGGGTCGGCCGCCTCAAGTCACTGTGGAAGCGCGTCCAGAATTATTTCGGTTAGCGCGTGATCCGGAAAAGTGGGAACCGGTTTTCGGATAAGATCACGCGCAATCGTTAAAACGCGCGCCGCGCCAGCGCCGGGCCGCGCTGCACCAGCCAGGCGCCGCCGAACAGCACCGCGGTCCAGAACAGATCGCCGAGCACGGTCTTGTCGAGGAACGGCAGCGCCGCGACGTAGCATTGCACGAGGCCGTCGAAATTCATCGGATACATGCCGTTGAACGCCCAGACCGCGAAGTTCGTGGTGACGAAGAAGATCAGCGAGCACGACACCATGCCGGCAATGACTGAGATCGCGCCGGGGTAACGCCGCGCGATCATGCCGGCAAAGGCCGGCAGCGTGACCGCGGCACAAATCACCGCGGCAACCCGCCAATCCTCGCCCGCGAGCGCCACATTGCTCAAGAGCACGGCGGCGACCGGCACGACGACGGCCAGCGCCGGAATGCGCAACATGCGGCCGGCGAACAGCGCCGTGGCGGCGAAGGGCCAGACGCCCGGCGCGTGCGGCAACAGCCGGGCGGCCACGTCGAATACGATCAGGAAGGCCACCAGACCGAGGTCCATCCACAGGTGGGCGCGGCTTTTGTTCAGCTGCATCGCGGTCATGTCCTTTTGCTTCGCTTTTGTGCCTTCTAGCACGTCCGCCGGGCGATTTCACGTGCGGCCGCCATGCTTTTTCTGCAACTATTTTTGAGCCGGCGGCGGGCGGTTTTCAACCCATTCACCGATGATCCCGGCGAGCCGGTCGAGCCCCTCGGTGAGCGCCGCCGGGCCCGGCTGCAGAATCAGCGTCGATTTGACCTCGCGCAGCCAGCCGGTCGATACCGCCGGCACCTGCGCAAAGCCCGGCCGCGCCGCCACCTTGGCGGGCACGAATTTCTTGCCGCACCAGGAGCCGATGATGATGTCGGGCCGCGCCTCGATCACTTGTTCCAATGAGACGATGCGGTCCTTGGCGTTCTTGCGCGCAGCGAGTTGCGGGAACACCTCGACACCGCCGGCGGCCGCGATCAGCTCCGAAACCCAGCCGAGGCCGGAGATCATCGGCTCGTCCCATTCCTCGAAATAGACGCGCGGGTGGCGCGGCAGGCGCAAGGCTCGCTTGTGCACGGCGTCGACGCGCCCGCCGAGCCGGCGCGCCAGCGCCTCGGCTTTCTCCGCCGCGCCCACCAGCGCGCCCAAGGTGCGGATCATATCGAGAATGCCGGCGACGTCGCGCTGGTTGAAGGCGTGCACCGCAACATTGGCGCGGACCAGCTCGGCGACAATGTCGGCTTGCAAATCGGAGAAGGTCAGCACCAGATCTGGCTTGAGCGCGAGGATTTTCGGCACGTCGGCGGAGATGAAGGCGGAAACGCGCGGCTTTTCCTTGCGCACCTGCGGCGGGCGGACCGCATAGCCGGAGACGCCGACAATGCGGGCCTCCTCGCCGAGGAGATAGAGCGTCTCCACGGTTTCCTCGGTCAGGCAGACGATGCGCTCGGGCGGGAACATGGCCCTTTATACACCGGCCGTGGCCGGTCTCCGCATACCGACGCCTAGTAAGTCTCGCCGGCCGAGGTAAAGTCGCAAGGTTAGGCCGGGGAAACAGCCATGGCGGTTGCTGCGCCCATTGAAGGTGAGTTCGACTATATCGTGGTCGGCGCGGGCTCGGCCGGCTGCGTCTTGGCCAACCGGCTCTCCGCCGATCCGAAGACCCGCGTGCTGCTGCTGGAAGCCGGCGGCAAGGACAACTGGATCTGGTTCCACATTCCGGTCGGCTATCTGTTCGCCATCGGCAATCCGCGCTCGGACTGGATGCTGAAGACGCAAGCCGAGCCCGGTCTCAACGGCCGCAGCCTGAATTATCCGCGCGGCAAGGTGATCGGCGGCTCATCGGCGATCAACGCCATGATCTATATGCGCGGGCAGGCCGGCGACTACGATAATTGGCGCCAGCTCGGGCTGCCCGGCTGGTCGTGGGACGACGTGCTGCCTTATTTCAAGAAGCAAGAGGACAGCTTTCTCGGGGCGAGCGAGCATCACGGTGTCGGCGGCGAATGGCGCGTCGAGTTTCCCCGCCTGCGCTGGGACATCACCGACGCTTGGCGCGAGGCGGCCGTGCAATATGGCATCCCCAAGGTCGACGATTTCAACACCGGCGACAACGAGGGCGCCTGCTATTTCCACGTCAACCAGAAGCGCGGGCGGCGCTGGTCGGCGGCGCGCGGCTTTCTAAAGCCGGTGCTGGGCCGGCAGAACCTGCGCCTGGAAACCGGCTGTATGGTCGAGAGCCTGATCTTCGACGGCAAGCGCTGCGCCGGCGTGCGCTGGCGGCAGGACGGCGTCGAGCGTTCCGCGCGTTGCCGCGGCGAGGTGGTGATGGCCGCCGGCTCGATCGGCTCGCCGCAGATCATGATGCTGTCGGGTTTGGGGCCGGCGGCGCAGCTTGCGCAATTCGGCATCCCCGTCGTGCTCGACAAGCCCGGCATGGGCGGCAATTTGCACGACCACCTGCAACTGCGCATGATTTACAAGGTGACCGGCATCAAGACGTTGAACGAGATGTATGGTTCGCTGTTGCAGCGCGCCTGGATGGGCGTGAACTACGCGCTGTTCCGGCGCGGCCCGATGACCATGGCGCCGTCGCAACTCGGCGCTTTCACCAAATCGGATTCGACGCAAGATCGCGCCAATTTGCAGTATCACATCCAGCCGCTGTCGCTCGATAAGTTCGGCGATCCCTTGCATTCGTTCCCGGCCTTTACCATTAGCGCCACCAATGTACGGCCGACCAGCCGCGGCAACCTGACCTTGAAGTCGACGGATCCGACGGTGGCGCCGGCGATCCATCCGAACTATCTGGCGACGCCTGAGGACAAGCGCGTCGCCGCCGACTCGATCCGCGTCACGCGCAAGATCGTGGCGCAGCCGGCGCTGCAAAAGTATTCGCCGGTCGAATATCTGCCGGGCGCGCAGGTGCGCGACGACGACGAAGCCGCGCTGGAAAAAGCCGCCGGCGAAATCGGCACCACGATTTTTCATCCCGTCGGCACCGCCCGCATGGGCCGCGCCGACGACGCCCATGCCGTGGTCGACGCGCGGCTACGCGTGATCGGCATCGACGGCCTGCGGGTTGCCGATGCCTCGGTGATGCCGTCAATCACCTCGGGCAACACCAATTCGCCGACCATGATGATCGCGGAAAAGGGCGCCGCCATGATTTTGCAAGATCGACTGCGCTGAACGTTACCATGTGGATCGAAGGAGGGGTGTCATGAATCTCGTCGAGCGTGTCAAAGCGATTATCATGCAGCCGAAATCCGAATGGACGGTAATTAGCGGCGAACCGGGTGACGCCGGCTACCTGTTCACGAATTACGTCTGCATCGTTTCCGCCATTCCGCCGATCTGTACCTTTATCGGCCTGACGATCATCGGCTATGGGCCGGTGCATTTCGGCATTGGCATCGGACTGGGGCACGCGATCATTACCTATGTCCTCGGCCTGATCGGCGTCTTCGTGCTCGGTTACGTCATCGATTTCCTGGCCGGTGTATTCGACGGACAAAAGAACCTAGGCAACGCGATGAAGGTGGCGGCCTACGCGCCGACGGCGGCTTGGCTGGCTGGCGTCTTCCATCTCATACCGTTCCTCGGCTTCCTCAGCATACTCGGCCTGTACAGCCTCTATCTGCTGCATACAGGCATTGCCGCGTTGATGCGGCCGCCGGAAAGCAAGGCGCTGGTCTACACCATCGCGGTCGTCGTCTGCGTGATCGTGGTGTGGTTCGTGCTCTTCGGCATCGTCGGCGCGCTGTTCGGCTTCGGCATGATCGGCGGCATGGGCCGGATGTAGCTCAGGGCAGCGCCTTAAGGTGCCGGATCGGCCGCCCAGGTGCGATCGCTTGGGCCGCGGCAACGATTGCATTGGTGTCGACGCCGTAGTGCCGGTAGAGGTCGGCGAGCGAGCCGGTCTGGCCGAAATGCTCGACGCCGAGCGCGCGCGTGCGATGGCCGGCGACCGCGCCGAGCCAGGCGAGCGTCGCCGGGTGACCGTCGAGCACGCTGACAATGCCGCAATGCGGCGGCACGTCGGCAAGCAGGCGCTCGATGTGCGAGCGCGCATGGACGAGGCCGCGTTCGCGCGCGCGTTGCGCCGCGGTCCAGCCGGCGTTGAGCCGGTCGGCGGAAGTGACGGCGAGCAGACCGACGTCGCGGCGATCCTCCGCCATCAGTCCGACGGCGGCAATCGCTTCCGGCGCAATAGCGCCCGTGTACGCGACGATCACCTGCGCGTTCGGCCCCGGTTTGCGCAGCCAATAGGCGCCGTCGACGATCTGCTGCGCGAGGTCCCCCGTCATCTTGCGTTCGATTTGCTCGACCGGCCGCGTCGACAGCCGCAGATAGACCGAGCCGCCGGTTTCGTCGCGCAGCCAGTTTCGCTCGGAGGGCGCGGCGTCGCCGTCCTTTTGGATGTAAGCAAAGGCCCAGCGCATGATCACACTAAGTTCATCGACGTATGCCGGCTCGAACGCCGCCAGTCCGTCCTGCGCCAGCCCGATCAGCGGCTCGGCGATCGATTGGTGCGCGCCACCTTCGCCGGCAAGCGTAATGCCGGACGGTGTTGCCACCAGAATGAAGCGCGCGTCCTGGTAGCAGGCGTAATTGAGCGCATCGAGGCCACGCGCGATGAAGGGATCGTACAGCGTGCCGATCGGCAGCAGGCGCTCGCCGTTGATCGAGTGCGACAGGCCGAGCGCGGACAGCAGGATGAAGAGATTATTTTCGGCGATGCCGAGCTCGATATGTTGGCCCTTGGGTGAGAATTCCCAATTGAACGTGGACGGAATGCGCTCGCTCTTGAAGGTGTCGGCCATTGCCTCGCGCGCGAACAGGCCGCGCCGGTTCACCCAGGGCCCGAGATTGGTCGAGACCGTCACGTCCGGTGACGTCGTGACGATGCGGCGGGCGAAGTCGCTTTCGCCGCGGCCGATTTCGTTGAGCAACGCGCCGAAACCGCTCTGCGTCGCCATCGTCGGCTGGACGGTGACGGCCAAGCTTTCCGGCACGTCGATTACCGGCGCGCTGAGCCGCCGCTCCTTGCCGGCCGCGAACGGCACGCGGGCGAGAAAGCCCTGCAATTTCTCCGGCGCCAGCGCGAGGCCCTCGAATTTGTCCCATTCGTGGCCGGGCCGCACCGCCATTGCCTGGCGGAACGTCTCCATCTGCGCCGGGGTCATCAGCCCGGCGTGATTGTCCTTGTGGCCGGCCATCGGCAGACCGAAGCCCTTGACTGTGTAACAAATGAAGCAGGTCGGCTTGTCGCTGGTGGCGGCATGCAAAGCCTCGCGCACCGACGGCAGATCGTGGCCGCCGAGATTGTTCATCAGCGCGGCGAGTTCCGCGTCCGAGCGCTTGGCGATCAGCCGGCTGACGTCGCCTTGGTCGCCGATCTCGTCATTGAGACGTTTGCGCCAGGCGCCGCCGCCGGCGAACACCAGCGCGGAGTAAAGCTGGTTCGGGCACTTATCGATCCACTGGCGCAAATTGTCGCCGCCCGGCTCCTTGAACGCGGCCTGCTGCAGCGAGCCGTATTTCAGGATCACCACGTCCCAGCCGAAGTTCTTGAACAGTTGCTCGTAGCGCTCCCACAGGCCTTCGCGCACCACGGCATCCAAGCTCTGCCGGTTGTAATCGATGACCCACCAGCAATTGCGCAGGCCCTGCTTCCAGCCTTCGAGCAGCGCCTCGAAGATATTGCCTTCGTCGAGCTCGGCATCGCCGACCAGCGCCACCATGCGCCCCTCGGGCTGGTTCAAGCCCCAGCCGTGCGCACATACGTAGTCCTGCACCAGCGAGGAGAACAAAGTCTGCGCCACGCCCAAGCCGACCGAGCCGGTGGAGAAGTCGACGTCGTCGGTATCCTTGGTGCGGGACGGGTAACTCTGCGCGCCCTTGTAGCCGCGGAACGCTTCCAGACGTTCGCGCGTCTGCTTGCCGAGCAGATACTGTATGGCGTGGAAGATCGGCGAGGCGTGCGGCTTCACCGCCACGCGGTCGGTGGGCTTGAGCACGTCGAAATAGAGCGCGGTCATGATGGTGGCGAGCGAGGCCGACGAGGCCTGGTGGCCGCCGACCTTCAGCCCGTCGGAATTTTCGCGCAGGTGGTTGGCGTTATGGATGGTCCAGCTCGCCAGCCAGAGAATCTTCTTTTCCAGTTCGCGCAGGATTTCCAGGTCGTCAGCCATGACGATGACTATACACCAACGATGCGCCGGCGAATGCGCGGGTCGCTAGCGTTCCGCGGCCTGTGGATTGGCTGGCGCGTCGAGCACGTTTTTGCAGGCGGGCGGCAGGTCGGCGAGCGTCAGCGCCCTCGGCGGCTTGGCCGGTTCTTTCGACGGCTTGGGGTGCAGCACCCGGTCGGAGAACCAGTAGTCGAGGGCCTTGCCGCATTCGTCGCCGCCCGGCACCGGTGGCTGCTTGCGGCAATTCGGCGAATCGGCCGGACATTTCAGCCGCACATGGATGTGGTCGGCGTGGCCGTACCAGGGCCGCACCTTAGACATCCAGGCATCGTGATGCTTGTCCTCGACGCGGCACAGTTCCTTCTTGATCGCGGCATTGACCAGCACGCGCTCGACTTCCGGCTGCTCGGCCGCGGTCTTGATGAAGGCGATGTCCGCCGGCGTCCAGGTTTTCGGATTGACCTCTTTGCCGTCGGCGGCCACCAGATTGCTGGCCGAAATATCCTCGCGCTCTTTTTTGCTGAGCTTGTGGCCCGGCTCCGGCATGAACCAGATGTCCACGTCGAGGCCGATCTGGTGGCTCATGTGGCCGAACGGCAGCGGGCCGCCGCGCGGCTGCGCCATGTCGCCGATCAGAATGCCCTTCCAGCCGGTGGCCTTGGCGGCGAGCGGCGCAAAGCGTTCGAGGAATTTGACCAGCTCGGGGTGGCCCCAATTGCGATTGCGTGAGAGCCGCATCACCTGCCAATTCGGACCGTCGGTCGGCAATTCGACGCCGCCTTGCAGGCAGCCGCGCGGGTAGTAGCCGATCGCCATGGCCTTGCCGAGCGAGGGCAGCTTCGTTTCCGAGAACAAAACCTTGGCCGGCAGTTTTGATTCCGCGATGTTGGGTTTGGCCGGCGGCATCGGGGTCAGCATGCTGATGACCGGAGCCGGCGGCGCGGGCGGCGGCGTGGCGACAACCGGCGCAGGGACAGTTGGCTCAGGCGGCGGAGCGGCGACAACCGGCGCCGGAGCAGGCGGCGGTGTTGCGACCACAGGGGCAGGAGGAGGCGGTTCTGGCGGCGGCGGAGCAGCGACAGCCGGTGCCGGCGCCGCAGCAGGCGGCGGCGTCGTGACCACAGGCGCAGGAGGAGGCGGTTCTGGCGGCGGTGGAGCGGCAACAACCGGTGGCGGCGCCGGAGCCGGCGCTGGCGGCGCCGTGACGACAGGCGCCGGGGCGGGTCGCTGCGCTGGCGGCGCGGCGGGTTGCGATGCCGGAGCCAGCGCGACCTGCGGGCCGGTTGCCGGCTGACCCGGCCGCTGTTGGCCAGTATAGCGGCCGACCGCCACCAGGCCGCCGGCGAGGGCGACCAGCAGCAGTCCGAACAGAGCGACGGAACGTGCGTTCATGCGCCTTCCGATCTAGCGATTTCGTCTTTCCCTGTCAGGTTAAATGCTTGCGATGGTTTAGATGAGGCGGCCTGGCTCCCGGCCGCGCCGATCACGAAAATTCGAATGCCGCCAAGGACTTTTATGGTTAACCAACTCTTTACAAGGGTGCGCCCTGTCGGCGATGCTGGTACCCGCATAAGGCTGTTTGGGGTCAAATCATGCGTTGTATCGGCGTCGTCGCCCTGGGCGCGCTGCTTTGTCTGTCGGCGCCGGCGCGGGCCGAGCTTCTGGTCAATATCAGCAAATCGCAGCAGCGTTTGTCGGTGGTGGTCGACGGCGCTGAAGCCTATCGCTGGCCGGTCTCCACCGGACGGCGCGGCTACGCGACGCCATCCGGCAGCTATCGGCCGGAGCGGCTCGAGAGGCATTGGTATTCGCATGAGTTCTATCGCTCGCCGATGCCGTGGTCGGTGTTCTTCCATCGCGGCTACGCGATGCACGGCACCATGGAGGCCTACAATCTCGGCCACGCGGCTTCGCACGGCTGCGTGCGGTTGCGGCCGGACAACGCCTCGATCCTGTTCTCGCTGGTGCGCCGCGAAGGCCTGCGCAACACCAAGGTCGTGGTCATGAACGGCCCGTTGCCGCGCGCGCCGGGCGCCGTGCCGATGGCCGATGCCGGCGTGCCGTCGATTCCGGTGGACGTGGCGCAGCATTTCGCCAAGGCGCTCGACGATGAGCCGCCGCTTCCGCGCGCCAAACCGGGTGTGGACATTCGCCCGCGCCCCGCGGATAACGAACCGGCAATCAAACGCGCCGTCACCCGCGTTGCCGACGCCGAGACCTATCGCGTCTCGGTCAGCAGCGATGAGGCGCGAATCCTGCGCGAGCGCGAAGCCTGGCTGCGCAGCCTCGACCGCAAATACGGCATCGTGCGGTAGCGCATGCCGCGCTTTGCCGTTGCCATCGTTGCGCTTGCCGTCTTGCTCGGCCCGCTCGTGCGCGTCGAGGCCGGCATCGTGGTGACCGTGGATAAATCGGCGCAGCGCCTGTCGGTCGCGGTCAACGGCTTCGACCGCTACGAATGGCCGGTGTCGACCGCGCGTTGGGGCTATCACACGCCGAACGGCACCTACCGGCCGGAGCGGCTCGAGCGCAAATGGTTCTCGCGCAAATACGACATGTCGCCGATGCCCTATTCGATCTTTTTCAACGAGGGCTACGCCATTCACGGCAGCTACGAGATCTCGCATCTCGGCCGCCCGGCGTCGCACGGCTGCATCCGCCTGCATCCGGACCACGCGGCCATTTTGTTCGGACTGGTCAAGGAGAACATGGACGACACGCGCATCGTCGTCACCGGCGAGCGGCCCGAGCGCGAGGAGCGCAGCGAACGCGCCCACCGCGGCCGCGGCGAAAGGCACGTGCGCGCCAGCCGGCACCGCAAGACGCGCCGCGCGCGGCGCGATTTCGAGGACGTGTTCAACGATGCGCCGGACGAGGACGCCGGATATATTTCGCGCCGGCGGAACAGGCAGTAGTCCTGTGTCATGGCCGGGCTCGTCCCGGCAGAAGCCAACGCTCCGCCCTTGCTATTCTTTGACGGCGCGGGACACGCCGGCTTCCCTTTTTCCGCTTCCCCAGAAGGGGAATGGAGCGCCGGGAGGCGCCAGGGCGCTTGGCGCAGCGCCCTTTGACGGGCATTGACGGAGCCCGCCGTGCGCCCACGGCTTGCCCTGTTACCAGGGTTCGCGGCTTCGGGCGCGCGCGCCCCCATTGACGGAGGGGGCTGCGCCTCCCGGCGCTCCACCTGCGGCGCCATTGTCGGGCGCCGCACCCTGCTCCGCGTCGCGACGTCACTCGAGATGACGCGCGATGCCGAACGAGGCGCGATGAATATAAGGGCGGTTCGACGAGCGGGGATAAGTTTTTTGGCTGTCGTCCCGGGCGAGCGAGGCGAGGCCCGGGACCTATGCGCCGTGTCCTATCGAAGGGCCGCGGCGTATGGGCCCCCGCCTTCGCGGGGACGCCAGCGGAGAATGCCGCGCTTTATGTGTCCACCTTCAGCGCCGCGATAAACGCTTCCTGCGGAATGTCGACTTTGCCGAACTGGCGCATACGCTTTTTGCCTTCCTTTTGCTTATCCAAAAGCTTGCGTTTGCGCGTGGCATCGCCGCCGTAGCACTTGGCGGTGACGTCCTTGCGGAAGGCGCGCACGGTCTCGCGCGCGATGATCTTGCCACCGATCGCCGCCTGGATCGGCACCACGAACATGTGCGGCGGGATCAGCTCCTTCAGCTTCTCCGCCATGGCGCGGCCACGGCTCTCGGCGCGCGTCCTGTGCACCAGCATGGCCAGCGCGTCCACCGGATCGCCGTTGACCAGCATCTGCAGCTTCACCAGATCGGCTTCCTTGTAGTCGGTGAGGTGATAGTCGAACGAGGCGTAGCCGCGCGACACCGATTTGAGCCGGTCGTAGAAATCGAACACCACCTCGTTGAGCGGCAGGTCGTATTTCACCATGGCGCGGTTGCCGACGTAGGTGAGCTCTTTCTGACTGCCGCGGCGGTCCTGGCAGAGTTTCAACACCGAGCCGAGATATTCGTCCGGCGTGAGAATCGTCGCCTCGATCCACGGCTCCTCCATTTTCAAAATCTGTGTCGGATCCGGCATGTCGATCGGATTGTGGATCTCGATTTCCTTGCCGTTGCGCAAACTCATTTTGTAGATCACCGACGGCGCGGTCGCGATCAAATCGAGATTGAACTCGCGCGCCAGCCGTTCCTGGATGATCTCCAGATGCAGGAGACCAAGAAAGCCGCAGCGGAAACCGAAACCGAGCGCGGCGGACGTCTCCATCTCGTAGGAGAAGCTGGCGTCGTTGAGCCGCAGCCGGCCCATGGCCGCGCGCAGGTCCTCGAAATTGGCGGCGTCGACCGGGAACAGCCCGCAGAACACCACCGGAATCGCCGGGCGGAAGCCGGGCAGGGCCTCATCCACCGGATTGCGCTCGTCGGTGATGGTGTCGCCGACGCGCGTATCGGCGACCTCCTTGATCGAGGCGGTGAGCATGCCGATCTCGCCGGGGCCGAGCTCGTCGACCGGCGTGAGCTTGGGCTTGAACACGCCGACGCGGTCGACCTCGTAGTGCGCGGCGATGCCGATCATGCGGATGCGCTGGCCCTTCTTGAGCACGCCGTCGACCACGCGCACCAGCACGACGACGCCGAGATAGACGTCGTACCAACTATCGACCAGCAGCGCCTTGAGCGGCGCGTCGCGGTCGCCCTTGGGCGGCGGCAGCCGGGTGACGATGGCTTCCAGCACCTCGGGCACGTTCTCGCCGGTCTTGGCGGAAATCATGATCGCGTTCGAGGCATCGAGCCCGATCACGTCCTCGATCTGCTTTTTGACCGCTTCCGGCTCGGCCGCCGGCAAATCGACTTTGTTGAGCACCGGCACGATCTCGTGGCCGGCGTCGATCGCGTGATAGACGTTCGCCAGCGTCTGCGCCTCGACGCCCTGGGAGGCGTCCACCACCAGGAGCGAACCCTCGCAGGCGGCGAGCGAGCGGTTGACCTCGTAGGCGAAATCGACGTGGCCGGGGGTGTCGATCAGATTGAGGATGTAGTCCTTGCCGTCGCGCGCCCGGTAATTGAGCCGCACGGTCTGCGCCTTGATGGTGATGCCGCGCTCGCGCTCGATATCCATGGAATCGAGCACTTGCTCCTTCATTTCGCGCGCTTCGAGCCCGCCGGTGAGCTGGATCAGCCGGTCGGCCAGCGTCGACTTGCCGTGGTCGATATGCGCGACGATGGAGAAATTGCGGATATTGCTGATAGGGACGGCCGTCATGGCGCGGCAGATAACACTCGCCACCCCCGCCTTCAAGCAATCTCCTCGTCATTCCGGGTCCGGCCCTTCGGGCCGTCCCGGAATGACGGCGAGATGTTGGACGAATACCGCTTTGCTATGCGATAGAACCGGCTTATGCGCCTGCTTGAGCCCATCGATCGCTTGTGTTCCTCGCTCACCGATCCGGCGCGGCGCGAACGCAACGTCGTGCTGACGCTTGCGGCCTATACCGTGCTGTGGACGGTCTACGGCACCATCGCCAAGAGCGGCCAGGCCCTGCATCCCGACATGACCGAGCTGCTCGACTGGTCGCGGAATCTCGCCTGGGGCTACAAACATCCGCCGTTCGCCGCCGCGCTGGTTTGGCTGTGGTTCAAGGTGTTTCCGGTCGCCGCCTGGTCGTATTATTTGTTGGCGATGCTGATGCCGGCGATCGCCTTGTGGATCGTGTGGCGGTTGTCGGCCGACTATCTCGACATCGAAAAACGCGTGTTCGGCCTGGCGCTCCTTACGCTGGTGCCGTTTTTCAATTTCCACGCGCTGAAGTTCAATGTGAACACCGTGTTGATGCCGCTGTGGGCGGCGGCGACGTTCTGGTTTCTGCGCTCGTATAAGACACGCGACGTAAGCTATGCGGCACTCGCAGGCTGTGGCGCCGCCTTATGCATGCTGGGCAAATACTGGTCGGTGTTTCTCATCGCCGGGCTGGTCGTCGCGGCGCTGATCGACAAACGCCGCGGCGTTTATTTCCGCTCGGCGGCGCCCTGGATCACCGTGCTGGTGGGCGCGGCCGTGCTGAGCCCGCATCTCGCCTGGCTTTACCAGCACGACTTCGCGCCGTTCGCCTATGCGGTCGGCGTGCACGGCGAAAAGCCGTTTGCCGCGGCCGCGCTCAGCGCGCTCGGCTATCTCGCCGGCGCGGCCGGCTATGTGGCGATCCCCATTATCATCGTGCTGGCGATGGCGCGGCCGGACCGCGCCACGCTCTCCGAAATGCTTTGGCCGGCCGATGCCGACCGCCGGCTCGCGGCGGCGGCGTTCTGGGCGCCTTTGCTGCTGCCCGCGCTCGCCGCGCTCGTGAGCGGCACCGAGATCACCTCGCTGTGGTCGATGTCGGCCTGGACGCTGTTGCCGGTGCTGTTGCTGTCGCCAAAGTCGATGACGATCTCAAGTATCGACACGCGCCGGCTGCTCGCCTTTGCGGCGGCGCTGCCGGTGGCCATGGTGATCGTCTCGCCGCTGATCTTGCACTTCCTGCCGCGGCGCTGATCGGTCAGTACCGGTAATGATCGCTCTTGAACGGGCCGTCCTGCGGCACGCCGATGTAGGTCGCCTGTTTGTCCGACAGCTTGGTCAGCTTGACGCCGATCTTGTCGAGATGCAGCCGCGCGACCTTCTCGTCGAGATGCTTAGGCAGCGTGTAGACCTGGTTCTGGTACTTGCCGGGATTGGTCCACAGTTCGATCTGCGCCAGCGTCTGGTTGGTGAACGACGACGACATCACGAAGCTCGGATGCCCCATGGCGTTACCCAAGTTCACCAGGCGGCCTTCCGACAGCAGGATGATGCGGTGCCCGTCGGGGAAGGCGATCTCGTCGACCTGCGGCTTGATGTTGTTCCACTTCAGATTCTTCAGCGCGTGCACCTGGATCTCTGAGTCGAAGTGGCCGATGTTGCAGACCACGGCGCGGTCCTTCATCTTGCGCATGTGGTCGAGCGTGATCACGTCGACATTGCCGGTGCAGGTGACGAAGATGTCGGCGCGCGGCGCCGCGTCTTCCATGGTGGTGACTTCGTAGCCTTCCATCGCCGCCTGCAGCGCGCAGATCGGATCGACTTCGGAAACGAGCACGCGGCAGCCGGCCTGGCGTAAGCTAGCGGCCGAGCCTTTGCCGACGTCGCCGAAGCCGGCGACCATCGCCACCTTGCCCGACATCATCACATCGGTGCCGCGGCGGATGCCGTCGACCAGCGACTCGCGGCAACCGTAGAGGTTGTCGAATTTCGACTTGGTGACGCTGTCGTTGACGTTGATCGCCGGGAACAGCAGGCGGCCTTCCTTGGCCATCTGGTAGAGCCGGTGCACGCCGGTGGTGGTCTCCTCGGTGACGCCGCGCACTTCCTTGGCGAGTTTGGCGTACCAGCCGGGCTGCTCCTTGATCCGCTTCTTGATGGCGGCGAACAGCACCTCTTCTTCCTCATTGCCGGGATGGCCGAGCACCGCCGGATTGCTCTCGGCTTGCAGGCCGAGATGCAGCAAGAGCGTGGCGTCGCCGCCGTCGTCGAGGATCATGTTGGGGAAGCCGCCGTCATGCCACTCGAAGATGCGGTGGGTGTAGTCCCAATAGTCGACGAGGCTCTCGCCCTTGACCGCAAACACCGGCACGCCGGCTTGCGCGATCGCCGCGGCGGCGTGGTCCTGCGTCGAATAAATGTTGCACGAGGCCCAGCGCACGTCGGCGCCGAGCGCGGTGAGCGTCTCGATCAGCACCGCGGTCTGGATGGTCATGTGCAGCGAGCCGGCGATACGGGCGCCGCGCAGCGGCTGCGTCGGCCCGTATTCCTCGCGCGTCGCCATCAGGCCGGGCATTTCGGTCTCGGCGAGGCTGATCTCGTTGCGCCCCCAGGGGGCGAGCGCGATGTCCTTGACGACGTAGTCGCCGGCTTTGGCTTTGGGCTTGGCGGAAGCGGTCATGACGATCCTATGCGGCACGCGTGAAAAAGCTGGCCTATGAGCCCGAGCCTATATCAGGCCCGTGCCAGGGCCGCAACGCATATATAAAGATTTCTTTATGTAGATGATCCCCCTCTCCCCGCGCTGGCGGGGAGAGGCGAGCAAACCTAATCCTCTTCCCCGAAGCGGCTGGCGATCAATGAACAGAGCGCATCGACCGCTGCGGCGGCTTCTTTGCCGGTCGCCGAGATGGCGATGGTGACGCCGGGTCCGGCCGCCAGCATCATCAGCCCCATGATCGAGGTGCCGCCGACGCTCTCGCTGCCGCGGGTGACGGTGATGGCGGCATCGAATTGTTCGGCACACTGCACGAATTTCGCCGAGGCGCGGGCGTGCAGACCCTTCTTGTTGACGATTTCGATTTCGCGCACGACGGCGGCGGCACTGGCCCCAGGAGAAACGCCGTCCGCTTCGGCGGGATCGTTCATTTACCGGTGAGCACGCGGCTCGCGATGGTGCAGTATTTGCGGCCGGCTTCTTGGGCTGCGGCCACCGCCTGTTCGAGCGGGCAGGTTTCGCGCACCTTGGCGAGCTTGATCAGCATCGGCAAATTAATGCCGGCCAGCACCTCGACCTTGGGCTGGCTCATCACCGAGATGGCGAGATTGGACGGCGTGCCGCCGAACATGTCGGTGAGGATGGCAACGCCATCGCCTGAGTCCACCCGCTTGACCGCGTCGACAATCTGCTTGCGGCACTGCTCGACGTCGTCGTCGGGGCCGATGGTGACCGCCTCGATCTGGCGCTGGGGTCCCACCACATGTTCCAGCGCTGAGCGAAACTCGATGGCGAGCCGCCCATGGGTTACTAATACGAGGCCGATCATCCCGAACTCCTCGCGGGCGCTACGCTGCGCCGCACGAATGGGCGCGCATTGAGGCCCATTCGAAGGCCCGTTGCAAGGGCCTGTGTCGCTATATAAGCGCTCTGTTGCACTGCGAAAAGATGGGGCCAAAGGGGAGCTCTAACGTGTCCGTTTCGGCGGCGGCGATCCTAGGCAGCTTATGGTTAATTATTCGGTCAAGCGGGCGCCGGGGGTAGCCCAGGCCCCGGCGCAGGTCAAATCCGGGCCGGGACTGTCCCCAGAAAGGCCGTCAGCAAAGGCAGGGCAGGCATGCCGGCTGCGACCGCGAGCCGCGGCAGGCTAACCCCGCCAATGGCAGCTTTTTCGGCCTCCCGGCCGGGCAGCCTGGCGGCGTCCTCGGCCGCCAAATCGACCACCAGGCCGACCGCGGCCATGGCTTCAAAGGGTAGTCGCCGGATACCGAGACCGCGGATTTCCAGCATTCCGGCGAGCGCCGGCACAGTGCGCACCAGCAGGCGGCCGGCATGCGTTTCCGCCATGACCCGATCGTCGCCTATGAGCCGCGCGAAGGGCAGGGCGCCGGAAGCCGCGGCTTGCAGCACGTCCCAGACCAGCCGCGATTTGCCCGACCCGGCCGGCCCGCGGATCAGCGCGGCCTTCGGCCCGATCAGCACCGCGGAGGCGTGGATGGTGGATGCGTCAGTCACAGTGGCTTAGCCCCGCTCCGCTCATTCCCGCGCAAGCGGGAATTCGGCTGTCGGTGAAATCACACCGCCGGCAGGCGCACCACGAAGCGCGCGCCGAGCACGCGCGGCTCATGTTCTCCTTGGGCGGCGACCGCGGCGCGGTTCTCTACCCGGATGGTGCCGCCGTGCGCTTCGACGATCTGTTTGCTGATCGACAGGCCGAGGCCGGAATTCTGTCCGAAGCTCTGGTTGGGCCGATCAGTGTAGAAGCGCTCGAAGACCTTATCCAGCGCCTCTGGGCGGATGCCGGGACCGTCATCGTCGACGGCGATCTCAATATCGCTTTTCAGTTTGCGGCAGGTGATGCGCACGGTGCCGCCGGGCGGCGAGAATGAGCGCGCATTGTCGATCAGATTGCTGACCACCTGGCCGAGCCGCGAATCGTGGCCCGGCACCTTGAAGGCGTCGCGGTTGCCGCCTTCGAAGGCAAGCGACACGTGCACGTCGTCGCTGCGCACCTCGTTGGCGGCGGTGACCAGCGCGTCGAGCAACTTGGCGAGATCGACTTGCGCGGCCTCCTGCCGCTGCAATTCGGCGTCGAGCCGGCTGGCGTCGGAAATATCCGAGATCAGGCGGTCGAGCCGCTTGACGTCGTGCTGGATCACCTCGAGCAGGCGGCGGCGGCTGTCCTCGGATTTTGCCAGCGGCAGCGTCTCCACCGCCGAGCGCAGCGACGTGAGCGGATTGCGCAATTCATGCGCCACGTCGGCGGCGAAGCTTTCGATCGCCTCGATGCGCGTGTAGAGCGCGTTGGTCATTTCACGCAGCGCGCCCGACAAGTCGCCGATCTCGTCGCGCCGGCGGGTGAAATCGGGGATTTCGACGCGGCTGCGGATGCGCCGGCGCACGCGCTCGGCGCCGTCGGCAAGTCTGCGCACAGGCCCGGCGATGGTGCCGGCGAGCAGCATGGACAGCACCACCATGACGCCGGCAGCGACCAGGAATACCTTGACGATGGCGAGCCGCTCGGCCTCCACCATGTCGTCGATGTCGGCGCCCTGCGTCGATAGCATCAGCGCGCCGCGCACCGCGCGGAAGCGCTGCACCGGCACCGCGACCGAGACGATCACCTCGCCGCGGTCGTTGACCCGCACCATGCTGGCGTGCAGCCCGTCGAGCGCCTGCTGAACCTCCGGATAGCCTTTGCCGTTCTCCGGTCCGAGTTCCTTGTAGAGCGGCAAGTCGCCGCGCCCAAACCAGCGGCGCATGGCGATGAAGGCCCGCTCCATGAGGCCGGGCGGTTCCGCGTCGGGCGGCGGCAGGTCGAAGCGCAGCACGTCGCCGCGGCCGTACAGATTGCGGCTATCGAGAATGAGCACGCCGTCGCGGTCGTAGATGCGCGCGCGCGTTTTGGTTGGCGATACCAGGCGGCGCAGCACCGGCGCGACGCGCTCCGGATTGATGGGGAATTCGATGCCGGTCTGCGAGTCGTCGGAGGGGCCGTAGCTTTCGCCGGCCTGCAATTCCATGAGCCGGTCGGGATCGATGGTGATGGCATCGGCATTGTCGACCGTCGCCGATGCCGCGATGGCGCCGGCGATGATCTCGCTCTGCACCAAGAGGCTCTGCACGCGCGCATCGATCAGGCCGGCGCGGAATTGCGAGAGATAGAGCACGCCGGTGACCAGCGCGACGAGGCCGGCGAGATTGAGAAAGACGATGCGGCGGGTGAGGCTGGAAAAACTTTGCGATACGAAGAAGGCCCAGACCGAGCGCAGCAGCCGCCGGAGCGAACCGAAAGGCTTGCGCCGCGCCCGCGCGGCATCCGCGCCGGGTTTTTCGGCTTCGGCTTTCTGCGCCAGAATTTCAGCGGTTCGATCGAGCACGTCGTTCAATCCAGCCGGGTTGAAGTCGTGATTTTACCGCAAGCCGGGATGCTATGTCAGGCCACCAAGGCCCCCGCATCATTAAAGAAACGTCATGTTTCCTTGAAGCGATAGCCGACGCCGTACAGCGTCTCGATCATCTCGAAATCGTCGTCGACAGCCTTGAACTTCTTGCGCAGGCGCTTGATGTGGCTGTCGATGGTGCGGTCGTCGACATAGACCTGGTCGTCATAGGCGGCGTCCATCAGCGCGTTGCGGCTTTTCACCACGCCGGGGCGCGTGGCCAGCGCCTGCAAAATGAGGAATTCGGTGACGGTGAGGGTGACCGGATCGTTCTTCCAGGTGCAGGTGTGGCGCTCGGGGTCCATGCGCAGCAGGCCGCGCTCCAATGCCTTGGCGTCGTTTTCCTTCGGCGTGGTGGCGTCCTTCGGCGCGGCGCGGCGCAATACCGCTTTCACGCGCTCGACCAAGAGCCGCTGCGAGAACGGTTTGCGGATAAAGTCGTCGGCGCCCATCTTGAGGCCGAACATCTCGTCGATCTCTTCATCCTTGGAGGTGAGGAAGATCACCGGAATATCGCTCTTCTGGCGCAGCCGGCGCAGCGTCTCCATGCCGTCCATGCGCGGCATCTTGATGTCGAGGATGGCGAGATCCGGCGGCGAGGTCTTGAAACCGTCGAGGGCGCTGGCGCCGTCGGTATAGGTCATGATCCGATAACCTTCGGCTTCGAGGGCGATCGAAACGGACGTGAGGATATTGCGGTCGTCGTCGACGAGAGCGATGGTCGGCATGGAGCCCCTCTTTGCCTCGCTTTGAGTTTGTTGGCGTCGCGTTACCGCATGTTTTGAACCCCATAAACGGGGTCTGAAATGTGGCCTCTTTGCAACAACTATGTGATTCGGTAGCGAATTCAAGCCCGACTGGCCTAGCATCGACCCTGCAGTCGCCCGCCTTAACGAATTGAGCGCCCATGCCGTCAGACAGAGCCAAAGCCAATCAACCGCTGCCCGGCGCCATGCCGGGGCGCACGCCGGAAGGCGCGCAGCCGCCGGCCGACTTCAAGCCGCTTGTGGTCGCAAAATCGCTGTTGCGCGCGACCCGCGCCGGCACGCTGGCCACACTCGACCGCAACAGCGGTCATCCCTTCGCCTCGCTGGTCAATGTCGCGACCGATATGGACGGCGCGCCGTTGATCCTGGTGTCGAAATTGGCGACGCATACCGCCAATCTGGAAGTCGACGGCCGCGCTTCGCTGCTGCTCGCCGAGACCGGCAAAGGCGATGCGCTGGCGCATCCGCGCCTCACCGTGCTCGGCACGTTCGCGCCGGTTGCCACCGACAGCGACGAGGACCCGCGCATCCGCCGCCGCTTCCTCGCCCGCCATCCGAAGTCCGAGCTCTATGCTGGCTTCGGCGACTTCGCGTTCTGGCGCATGAGCGTGACCTCGGCGCATCTCAATGGCGGCTTTGCCCGCGCCGCCGATCTTGCCGCCGCTGATGTGCTCACCGACCTCACCGGCGCGCAAGGTCTGATCGACGCCGAAGCGGACGCAATCGCCCATATGAATGCCGACCACGCCGAGGCTTGCCGGCTCTACGCCACGCGCTTGCTCGGCGCCGCGGACGGCGATTGGCCTTGCGTCGGCATCGATCCCGAGGGGCTCGAATTGCAGCGCGGACAGACCGCGCTAAGGCTGTTCTTTCCACAGCGCGTGACCGGCCCCGGTCCCTTGCGCTCAACGCTCAAGCAACTCGCCGACGCCGCGCGCGCCAAGGGTTAATGGAATGATGCAGCGCAATGACGATTGCGCCGGCTGAGCGGTCTTTAGCCTTGGCTTTAAGGATGTTCGTGACTATGGTCGCGCGCCTTTGAACGAAGGGCTATAATCCAGGTCACAAATCGACAAGAGCGCGCATGGACCCGGCCCGGGGGTTCGCCAAGCGCCCGTTTTATCTCGGAGGTCCTCGGTGCAAGAATTCGGTTTGCGTAACCAAGCCCATGGCGCTGACAAGTTCGGCTTCGATGGGCTCACCGCGGTCTATTGGAATCTGACCGAACCGGCGCTCTACGAACATGCGATCGGCGCCGGCGAAGCCTCGCTGGTGGTCGGCGGTGCGCTGTGCGCGGCGACCGGCCACCACACCGGCCGTTCGCCCAAGGACAAGCACACGGTGGTCGACGCGCTCACCGAGAATACGGTGTGGTGGGAGGCAAATCGCAAAATGTCGAAGGAGAACTTCGACAATCTGCTCGCCGATTTCCGCGCGCACGCCAAGGGCCGCAAGTTGTTCGCGCAAGACCTCTACGGCGGCGCCGATCCGAAATACCGCATCAAGACGCGCGTGTTCACCGAATACGCCTGGCACTCGCTGTTTATCCGGCAATTGCTCATCCGGCCGGAACGAGACGAGCTCGCCGCATTCGTTCCCGAGCTCACCGTCGTCGACATGCCCTCGTTCAAGCCCGACGCCAAGCGGCACGGCGGGCGCGAAGGCTCCGACACCATGGTGGCGATCGACTTCAGCCGCAAGATCGTGCTCATCTGCGGCAGTTCTTATGCCGGCGAGATGAAGAAGTCGGTGTTCACCACGCTCAATTTCTATCTGCCGGCGCAAAACATCGTGCCGATGCATTGCTCGGCCAATGTCGGGCCGGACGGCGACAGCGCGCTGTTCTTCGGTCTGTCCGGCACCGGCAAGACCACATTGTCGGCCGATCCCAACCGCACGCTCATTGGCGATGATGAACACGGCTGGGGCCCGGACGGTATCTTCAATTTCGAGGGAGGCTGCTACGCCAAATGCATCAAGCTCAGCCAAGAAGCCGAGCCGATGATCTGGGACGCCACCAACCGCTTCGGCGCCGTGCTGGAGAATGTGGTGTTCGATCCCGAGACGCGCGTGCCCGACTACAATGACGGCTCGAAGACGGAGAACACGCGTTCCGCCTATCCGCTCGAGTTCATCCCCAACGCCTCGCGCTCGGGCCGCGCCGGCCATCCGAACAACATCATCTTCCTCACCGCCGACGCCTACGGCGTCATGCCGCCGATCGCCAAGCTCACCGCCACGCAGGCGATGTATCACTTCCTCTCCGGCTATACGGCCAAGGTCGCCGGCACCGAGAAGGGGCTCATCGGCGTGCAGCCGGAATTCTCCACCTGCTTCGGCGCGCCGTTTTTGCCGCGGCATCCGTCCGTTTATGCCGACCTGCTGCGCGACTACATCGCCAAGCACAAGGTCGACTGCTGGCTGGTCAATTCCGGCTGGACCGGCGGCAAATACGGCGTCGGCCGCCGCATGCCGATCAAGGCGACGCGCACGCTGTTGACCGCGGCGCTCAATGGCTCGTTGAAGGACGCCGACTTCCGCACCGATCCCTATTTCGGCTTCTCCGTGCCGACCTCCGTTCCCGGTGTCGAGCCGCATCTGCTCAACCCGTTCAAGACCTGGAAGGACAAGGCCGAGTTCGACAAGACCGCGCGCGAACTGGTTGGCATGTTCCAGAAGAACTTCACCCGCTTCGAAAGCCACGTCACGCCCGACATCAAGGCGGCGGCGCCATCGGTGCGCTTGGCGGCGGAGTAGCCAGTGTCCGCTTATCCCCGCGAAAGCGGGGACCAGAGCTTGATTCCCGCTTGCGCGGGAATGAACGGATTAAAATAAAAAAAGGCGGCCGCGTGGGCCGCCTTTTTGTTTCATGTCGCGGCGATCAGCCGTTCCCTTGCGCGAGCTCGCCGCCGATGCGGTCGAAGCGCGCCTTCTGCTCGTTGCTGAGCGAGGCGTAGAAGCTCTCGAGCGCGGGCTTGATCGTGTTAGCCGCATCGATCATCGCCTTGAGCCGCGTCTCCATCGCCTCGAGACGGCCGGGCGGGGTGAGCGGCATATCTTCGGGACAAGCCGCCTGCAGCACGGACACCGCCTTGTCGGTGGCCGCCTGCAGTTGCTTGAGCGCGTCCTGCTGCGCGTCGGTCGGCTTGACCGCCGCGTCGATCTGCTCGATCGGCAGATTGGTGAGGCCGGGCTTGGCCTCGCTGCAGCTCTTGGTGTCCTGCGGCAGCGCCGCGGTCGTCTCCGGATTGTTGACCGGCCGCTTCGGCCCGAGCGTGTTGAAGCGCTCCTTTTGCTCGTCCGATAGCGAGGCATAGAACTTGTCCAGCGCCGGGCGCACGACTTGCACGGCGTCGAGCGTGCCTTGCAGCCGCGCCGACATCGCCTGCAAGCGGCCGGGCGGCGTCAGCGGGAACATGTTTTCCGCCGGGCAGGAGGCCTTGAAGGTGGCGGCGGCGTCGGCGGCGGCCTTGCGCACGTCGGCGAGCAATTGCTTCTGTTCGCCGTTGAGGCCGACCTTGCGTTCGATCTCGGCGAACGGCCAGGCGGTGATGCCGCTGCCCGGCTGCTTGCACAGCTCCTCGACGCCGGCATAGCTCGCGCGCGGTGCGGCGGCCAGCGCCGGACCGGCATAGGCGTAATCCTCCGGCGGTCCTGCTTCGCCCCAGAACAAACCGTCGAAGAAGTCATCGTAGGCGTAGAACCAGAAGCCGTCGTCATAGCCGTCCGGCCAGAACGCGTAGTCGAAAATATCGGAATAGGCATAGGGCCAGAACACCGGCCCGTACCAGGGCACGAAGCCGGCGCGAAGTCCGCGCCCCCAGGCGCGGCGCGCGGCGATATTGGCGAACCTTTGATGGCCCGTGCGCGCCGCAAAGCGCGAGGCGAAACGGCCCTGCTGCGCCGCTTGCGGCGTGATGGCGGCGGTGCCGTTGCGGCGCAACCCGTGCTGCGTGGTGCTCCGCACGCCGGCCGTACTCTGCAGCGTGCGATTGTGGGTGCTGAATTGCGTCACGCTATGTGGCCGCCGCGTGTGGGTGCTCGATTGCGTGAATATATGCTGGCCCTGCGCGCGCCGGACCGAGCGGTTGAACGTCGTGCCGCTGTGCACGGTACCAAAGTGCCGCGTCCTTCCGCTGAAACGCGGCGTGAAGCTTCGTGTGCCGACATGCGACGAAAAACTTCGTGTGCTGAAATGCGGGGTAAAACTGCGCCCGCCAGCGTGCGATGAAAAGCTGCCGCCGTTGAAATGCGGCGCGACGGCACGAGCGCCACCACCGCCACTATGCGACGCGGCTCGCCCGGCGTTCCCGGGCATCGCGCCCATTTGCGCCCACGCGCTTGCCGGGATCGCCACCGCGCTTGCCACCATGATGGCCGTCAGCCATCCGGAAATTCTTGTCATGACGTCCTCCACCAGCTTCGCTCCGCCGGGTCGCGCCTCCCGTATTTGCGCGAGGTTTCCGCTGCGTTGCGGTAGACACCCGACATTTTAATAAACGTCCAAGCAAGGTCGATCCTGCGGCCGGGTCGCGATATTGTGAACGGGCAGAAGGCCGCGGGAGGGCGCGCGCGACGCAAAGCGCGGTTTTCAGCACACGGCTTTGAGCAGCGCCGCTATCTCCGCGATTGCCGCATAGGCTTTCGGCAAGAGCTTGGCGCGCGAGAGAAAGCCGTGCATCTGGCCCGGATAATTTCTCACGCTGACCGGGACGCCTTCCGCCTGCAGCCGCGTGGCGTAAGCTTCGCCCTCGGCGAAGAGCGGATCGAAGCCGGCGAGGATCACGAGCGCCGGGGCTAAGCCTTTCAGGCTCGGTGCGAGCAATGGCGAGCAGCGCCAGTCCCGGCGCTGCGCGGCGTCCGGCACATAGGCGTCGATATAGGCGCGCATGCCGCCATTGGTGAGGGCGACGCCGGCGGCAAAACGCGCGTCGTAAGCCGCGGTGAGATCGACGATCGGGTAAGTGAGAACCTGCGCGCGCAGCTTGATCGTGCCGCGCTCGCGCAAAGCCAGCGCCACGGCCGCCGCGAGATTGCCGCCGGCGCTGTCGCCGCCGACCGACACGCGCGCGGGATCGATCCGCAGCAGGCCGGCATTGGCGGCGATCCATTCGGCGGCGGCAAGTGAATCGTCAAACGCGGCGGGAAAGCGGTGCTCGGGCGCCAGGCGATAATCGACGCTGACGACCGCGCATTGCGCCGCGTTGGCGACCATGCGGCAGGTCCAATCGTGGCTGTCGAGATCGCCGATCACCCAGCCGCCGCCGTGATAATAGACTTGCACGGGAAGCCTGTCGGCGGTCTGCGTGCCGGCGCCGCGATAGGCGCGCAGTGGAATAGGCCCAGCCGGTCCCGCCGCCGCGTATTCGCGAACTTGCGCCACCTGCGGCAGGTCGGGTTGGTTGATGAGACGCATGCGCCGCAGATTCTCGCGCGCCGCGTCCGGCGATAGCGGCGCGGCGGCCGGCGGTGGCTGCATCGCCATGAAGGCGATCGAGTCGGCATCCATTTCGCCGGGCGGCATTTGGGTAATTTTTGGCGACGCAACGGTCATGAATAAATTCTAACACGCGCGGCGCGACGCGTCACCGACGCTACTCGCCAACACCATGCGTGCGCGGATATTGGCTCGGTGGCGCCGGTTGCCAGCCGACGAGGCTCCCTGCCGCCGGCCGATAGATCTCCACTTTGAGCGGGTAGCATTGCGCGGTATCGCTTGAATGCGTCGTGCCGCAATCGCCGCCCGGGCAGGCCGACAGCGCGGCGAGCAAATCGATCTCGGCGAAGAACTCAATGAAATCGCCGGGGCGCACCGGGCTCGCTTTCATGAAATACTGATGCGTATCGCGGGTGAAACCGGTGCACATGAACACGTTGAGCACGTCGTGCACCAGAAGCTCCGCTTCGCGCACATCCATGCCGCGCGCCGCGGCCAGCGCGCGCGATAGATTCGAGTGGCAACAATGGTGGTAGTCGCCGCCGGACAGCAGCCTGTTGGTGTAGGGGTCGCAGCGCGTGCCGATGACGTCGTGTATGCCGGCGCCGTCGGCGTCGAAACCGTACCAACCGAGCGTGTCCTCGGTAACGGTCGCCATCGGCCGCAGAAACGGCAACGTGCTCCACAACCGGGCGCCTTTGCCGACATGCGTTGCGTGCAGCGCCCGCGTCTTGCCGCTGTAGAAGCGTTCCGACAGATCGTTGGCGTTCCACAGATTGAGGTCGCCCACCTGCGGCCCTTCGATGCTGACGATACGGAAGAAATGTCCGGCCGGCACCGGGAAGGCGCGGCCCTCGCGCGGCGGCACGACGACTTCGGAGATTTTTGTGAGGTTATCCCGGGCGCGCGCCAGCATCGCCATGTCGGGCGGCGGCAAGCTGCCGACCGGATAGACCACCACCGGCGGCTTGCCGCGTCGCGCCTGTGCATCGTCGGGTTCGCGCACGTGGTCCCCTCAAAAAGTTACGTCCGCTAGACGACCTGGAAGCCGTGCGCCAGCGGGTCGCGGTCGTCGACGAATATGGTGTTGTGTCCGGTGACCTGCGCCCAGCCGGCGACGCTCGGGCGGATGGCGCGGTAATTGCCGACGTTTGTTTCCGCCTCGACGCGGCAATCGAACATGGTGCCGATGATGCTTTCATGCACGAAATCGTCGCCGACTTTGAGCTTGCCCTTGGCGGCGAGCTGCGCGACGCGCGCCGACGATCCGGTGCCGCAAGGCGAGCGGTCGATCGCCTTGTCGCCGTAGAATACGGCGTTGCGCGCATGCGCGCGCGCATGGCGCGGCTTGTCGCACCACATGACGTGATGGATGCCGCGGATGCGGGCGTCTTCAGGATGCACGGGAGCGAATTTCTCATCGGCCAAGCCGCGCACGATGAGACTAAGCCGCTGGATTTCCGAGACCGGCATGTTGTCGAGGCCGCTCCAGTTCTTCTGCGGCTCGATGATGGCGTAATAATTGCCGCCATAGGCGACGTCGATCTTGAGTGCGCCGAGGCCGGGAACATCGAGATCGACATCGGCGGCGTGCAGATAGCTCGGCACGTTGAACAACCGCACCTGATCGACGAAGCGGCCGTTTTGCGTGTATTCGATGGCGACGCGGCCGGCCGGCGCATCGATGGCGAGCCGTCCCGGCTGGCGCGGCGAGACGAGACCTTCTTCAATGGCTACGGTGACGGTGCCGATGGTGCCATGGCCGCACATCGGCAGGCAGCCGGTCACCTCGATGAACAGCACGCCGACGTCGCAATCCTCGCGCGCGGAAGGGTAGAGAATCGAGCCGGACATCACATCGTGGCCGCGCGGCTCGAACATCAGCGCGCGGCGCACCCAGTCATGCTCGCGGACGAAGATTTCCCGCTTCTCGATCATCGGCACATTGGGCAAAAGCGGCGCGCCGCCGGCCACCACGCGCACCGGATTGCCGCAGGTGTGTGCGTCGACACAGAAGAACGTATGACGGGCCATCGAGCGCCTCCGGGGGCCGGTTCGCGGTTACGGGCCCCCAGTATGGCGCAATACGGCCGGGCTGTTCTAGCGGCCGCCGGAGAGGCGGGCGATCAATTCGGCGGTCGGATAGGAGTCTGCCGGTATGCCGTATTTCAACTGCGCCTTTTTCACCGCGGCGCGCGTGCCGGCGCCGACCTTGCCGTCGACCTCGCCGACACCCTCGTAGCCGTGCTTGATCAGCAGGCGCTGCAATTCCATGACCTGCTGCGTGGACAGCGTCTCCACCATCTTGGCGCCCGAATGGTCGACCGTCGGCGCGCCGGCAATGCGCGTGGCGTAATAGGCGACGGTGGTGGAATAGACGAAGGCCGAATTCCAACCGAGGAAAGCCTGGAAATTGCGATAGGCGAGGAAAGCCGGGCCGTGCCGTCCCATGGGCAGTATCATCGAGGCCGCCATGTTGTCGGCCGGCAGCGTGCCGTGCGCGGCGCGCACGCCCCAAGTCACCCACTGCGAACGCGGATGCTGGATGGCGAGGTCGGCTTCCTGCCATGGCAGATTTGCCGGCACGTGAACTTCCTGCAGCCACGGTTCGCCGCGGTGCCAGCCGAGGCTCACCAGGAAGTTGGCGCCGGAGGCCATGGTGTCGGGAATGCTGTGGATCAGATCGCGGCGGCCGTCGCCGTCGAAGTCGACCGCGTTCTTGAGATAGTCGGAAGCCGTGAACTGCAAGCCGCCGAATTCTCCGGCCCAGTCGCCGATCATGCTGTCAACGGTCTGGTCGCCGCGCTCGATGATGCGCAGTGCGTCGAACAGCTGCTGGCGGAAGAAGTCGGGCCGGCGGCAGTCATAAGCGAGCGTGGCGATGGCGCTGAGAATCTTGTAGTTGCCGAAATTGGCGCCGAAGTCGCTCTCCAGGCCCCAGAAGGCGGTGAGCACCGGCGCCGGCACGCCGTATTTCTTTTCGATGTCGGCGAACAGCTTGGCGTGCTGCTTGATCTTCGCCTGCGCGTTCGGGATGCGGCCGCCGCCGACCATGCGGTCGGAGAATTGCAGGAAGGTCTGATTGAACACGGCCTGGCCGTGGTCGCGGCGCACGATCGCCGGATCGAAGGTCATCGAGGGCGAAGCGGCGGCGATCACCCGCGGCGAAATGCCCTGCGCTAAGGCGTCCTTCTTGAATTGTGCGAGCCAGGCTTCGTAGCTGCCGGTATTGTGGCAGGAGGCGGCAAGCGCGGGTTGCGCCAGCATGATGCCAAAGACCGCAACAAGCGCGATAGCCGCCCATTTCAATACCGATTTCCGCATCGTCCGGGTCCGCCTTTTTTGCAGGAATTGGCTGCGAATCTGCCCGAGCCGCGTGCCCGGTCAAGCGCCAATCCGCATAAGCGTTAAGAGCGATTGTTGTACAAATGATGGTTTAATGGCAGTTCCATGCACCGCCAGCCATAAACGCCGTCGAGATAGAACCCCGCATGCAAGTTTTGGTGATCGGAGCCGGCGTGGTCGGCCTGGCGGTGGCGCGTGCGGCGGCGCGCAAGGGCCACGACGTGGTGGTGGCGGAAGCGGCCAATGCCATCGGCACCGGCATTTCCTCGCGCAACAGCGAAGTCATCCATGGCGGCATGTATTACGCGACCGGCACGCTGCGCGGGCGCCACTGCGTCGCCGGGCGGCGCATGCTCTACGACTTCTGCGCCGCGCACGGCGTGCCGCATCGCAAATGCGGCAAGCTGGTGGTGGCCACCAACGAGGTGGAGTTCGAGAAGATCCACGCCATCGAGACGCAGGGCAAAATCAACGGCGTCGAAGGATTGGACATGCTCGGGGCCAACGCGGCGCGCGCGCTGGAGCCGGAATTGTCGTGCATCGGCGCGCTGCATTCGCCGGAAACCGGCATCATCGACAGCCATCGCTATATGCTGGCGCTGCGCGGCGATCTCGAGGACGCCGGCGGCGCCATCGCCTTCAACACGCCTGTGCAAGGTGCCGTGCGCAAGAACGGGCAATGGCGGGTCGCTTTCGGCGGCAACGGCGGCGCGTTCGCCTTCGACGCGATGGTCAACTGCGCCGGGCTTGGCGCGCAAGCCGTGGCGCGCGCGATGGAAGACTATCCGGCGACCCGCGTGCCGCGGCTGGTGCTGGGCAAGGGCAACTATTTCAGCTTCGCCGGCAAGCCGGCCTTCACGCGGCTGATCTACCCGACGCCGATCGTCGGCGGGCTCGGCGTGCATGTGACGCTCGATCTCGCCGGTCGCATGCGCTTCGGGCCGGACGTCGAGTGGGTCGATAGCGAAAACTACGACGTGAACCCGGCGCGCGCCGAACTTTTCTATGCGCGCATCCGCACTTATTGGCCCGGCCTGCCGGACGGATCGCTGGCGCCGGATTATTCCGGCATAAGGCCCAAGCTCACCGGGCCGGGCGAGCCGCAGGCGGATTTTTTGATCGATACGCCGGCGCAGCACGGCTTGCCGGGGCTGGTGCAGATGTTCGGGATCGAGTCGCCCGGACTTACGTCATCGCTGTCGCTGGGCGAGGAAGTGGCCGGCTATCTCGACAGCTGAGCGCTGCGGTTGTCGTCGCCGCGGCCAGTCTGCGACACGAAGACGGTGGCCGCGTCGACGCCGATCGCCGTCGGCATGATTTTCACGCCGGCCAGCATCTCGCGCGTGCTCTTGGGGATGGCGCGGGCGTCTTCGAGCGGCGCGAATTCCGCCACTCTGTTTTTTACCGCCGTGACCGCCACTAATCCATGCCGGGTCGCCACGATATCGCCGGACCGCAGCGTCGGATCGTCGGCGACGTTCACATGCGCCAGGCCGAAAGCGTTGCGGCCATTACAGGTGCTGCCGGCGACAAGGCGCTGACGATAGAGGAACGCGGTATCGAGGTCGGCATAGCGGCTGCCGTCGGCGGCGACCGCATGGTCGATCCCGGAACCGAAATAAAGTCGCGTCGCGCTGCCCGGGCAGAACGTATGGCAGGCCTCGGCCGCACTCATCCCGCCATGCGCCCGCACGGGGAAATAGAACCCGTCGCCGGTACGAACGCAGTAGCCCATGGCCGGGCCGGACGCGGCTTGCGATTTTGGTGTTTGCGGATTGCGCATGCCGTCAAAGGGATCGACAAAGGCGCTGATATTCTCCGGCAGTCTGGCCGGCGTCTCGATAGCGCGGCCTAGGCCGCCGAAAATTCGTTCGAAGATGCCCGCCGATGCTGGCACCTGCGCGGCGAACGTCACCGCGCCGGCGGTGAGAATACCGGCCGTTGCGCGCAAAAACATTCGCCTGCCGCGAGCAGCCATCGCGAGCCCCTGTGGTTGAGCGCGGCGCGCGGAAGGCCCGCGAGGCCGCGTTCATCAACGCTTGGAGGCGCGGAAAGTTGCAGCGGCGGCGGGATCAGAAATACCTCCACCAGACGTAGACGTTACAGATCCCCACCGACACCAGCATCATCGGGAAGGCGTACAGCGTATAGGTGATGAACTTGAACGGCACCTTGTTGCGCTCGCCGATGCCGGCGACCGTCAGGTTGGCGGAGGCGCCGATCAGCGTGCCGTTGCCGCCGAGGCAGGCGCCGAGCGACAGGCACCACCAGAGCGGCTGGATGTGCTCGGGCCCGCCGAAGGCCGGCGCCATGTTCTTGATCAGCGGGATCATGGTGGCGACGAAGGGGATGTTGTCGACGATCGCCGAGAGCACCGCCGAAGCCCACAAAATGGCGTAGCCGGCATGGCTGAGGCTGCCGCCGGTCGCCACCACCAGCTCATTGGCGAGCAGTTTGAGCAGGCCGCCGACATCGACGCCGTGCACAACGACGAATAGGCCGATGAAGAAAAAGATGGTGATCCACTCGACGTCGCCGAAGGTCTGGTGAATGTTGTGCGCGGCCTTCTCGGAATGATGCGACCAATTATCGAGCAGCATCAGAATGGCGGCGCCGAGCATGGCGATGGTGGCCGGCTCGAGGTGCAGCGGTCGCGCCAGCACGAAGGCGACCATGACAATGGCGAGGACGGTGAGCGACTGCTTGAGCAGCATCCAGTCCTCGATCGTGTCAGCCGGGTTCATCGCCATCACGCGTTCCTCGGCATCGTGCGACGCCCTCAAATCCTTGCCCCAGAGGAAATGAATGATCACCGCCTGCACCACCATAACGACGAGAATGATTGGCGTGAGGTGGTAGACGAAATCGTTGAAGGTGAGGCCGACCTGCGAGCCGATCAGGATGTTGGGCGGATCGCCGATCAGCGTGGCGGTGCCGCCGATATTGGAGGCGAAGATTTCGGCGAATAAATAAGGGTAGGCCGGGACCTTCAGCGTACCGCAGATGGCAAGCGTCACCGGCACGATCAACAGCACGGTGGTGACGTTGTCGAGAAAGGCCGAGAGCACAGCGGTGGTGATTTGCAAGATGAACAAAATGCCGGCCGGATGCGCCTTCGCGGCCTTGGCCGACCAGATGGCGAGATACTGAAACATGCCGGAGCGGCGCGAGATCGACACCAGGATCATCATGCCGGTGAGCAGGCCAATGGTGTTCCAGTCGATGCCGTGGATCGCCTCTTGCTGATCGAGTACGCCGATCAGGATCATCACGCCGGCGCCGACGAGCGCGACGATGGCGCGGTTGCACCTCTCCGACATGATGGTGGCGTAGGTGACGGCCAAGATGCAGGTCGACACCCACATCGGGTTGAGGCCGAAAAATACGTGCGACGCCGCGTGCGCGGTCATGGGCCGAGTTCCCCCCAGGAATTCCATGGGCACTCGGCCTTGCCGGCCGTTCGCACCCCTGCACCCCGGCAGGGAAACTCCGGCAACGGCCCGATCAAGTCAAGGCGTAGGCGCTGTCATTCCGGGACGACGCTTTAGCGTCGGACCCGGAATCCAGAGGCAATCGTTGTACATGCGTTTCTGGATTCCGGATCGCCGCTTCGCGGGGTCCGGAATGACAAGAGTCAAAAATACCGCCACCAGACATAGACGTGGCATACCGCGATCGAGACCACGGTCAGCGGCGCGGCATAGAGCGCATACGTGAGGAAGCGGAACGGCACGCCGTTGCGCTCGGAAATGCCGGCGACCGTCAGGTTGGCCGAGGCGCCGATCAGCGTGCCGTTGCCGCCCAGACAAGCGCCGAGCGACAGGCACCACCACAACGGCTGGATATGCGCCTCGCCGCCGAGCGCCGGCGCCGCGCTTTTGATCAGCGGGATCATGGTGGCGACGAAGGGGATATTGTCGACGATCGCCGACAAAAAGGCCGAGGCCCATAAGACCGCGTAGCCAGTGGCGGCGAGATCGCCGCCGGTCGCCGCAACCAGTTTGTGGGCGAGCAGACGCAACAATCCGCTGGCGTCCACGCCGTGCACCACAATGAACAGACCGAGGAAGAAAAAGATGGTGATCCATTCCACGTCGCCAAAGGTGGCGTGAATATTGTGCGCGGCCTTCTCGGCATGGTGCGCCCAGTTGTCGAGCAGCATCAGTACGGCGGCGCCGGTGAGCGCGATAGTGGCAGGCTCGAGATGCAGCGGCCGCGCCAGCACGAAGATCACCATCACCACGGTGAGCACGGCAAGCGCCTGCTTGAGCAGCCGCCAGTCCATGATCGCGTCGACCGGGCGCATGGCCATGATCGCCGCTTGCGCCTCGGGCGTCGCCTTCAGGGCGCGGCCCCACAGCGCGTGGATCATGATCGTCTGCACCACCAGGACGATCGCGATCACCGGCGTGAGGTGATAAACGAAATCGTTGAAGTCGAGGCCGACCTGCGAGCCGATGATGATATTGGGCGGGTCGCCGATCAACGTGGCGGTGCCGCCGATGTTCGAGGCCATGATCTCGGCGAACAAAAACGGGTAGGGCGGCACTTTCAGCGTGCCGGTGATGGCGAGCGTGACCGGCACAATCAAAAGCACGGTGGTCACGTTGTCGAGAAAGGCGGAGAGCACTGCGGTGGCGATCTGCAGCATCAGCATGATGCCGGCGGGATGCGCCTTGGCGGCGCGCGCCGACCACACCGCGACGAATTCGAACATGCCGGAGCGGCGCGACACCGAGACCAGGATCATCATGCCGGTGAGCAGGCCGAGCGTGTTCCAGTCGACGCCCCTGATCGCTTCTTCTTGCTCGAGCACGCCGATCACGATCATGACGCCGGCGCCGGTCAACGCGACGATGGCGCGGTTGACCTTCTCCGACATGATCACGGCATAGGTGATGGCCAGGATGCCGGTCGCCACCCACATCGGATCGAGGCCGAAATAGACGTGTGATGCCGCGTGCGCGGTCATGCAGGGGCCCCCGGACGAGCGCCACGCTCAGGCTTGCACAGGCCCCTGTCAACGCGCGCGCCCGCGACGTAAATTCGCACCGCCCCTGAGTAGGGCGAACAGGGAGGACGATATGGCTGCCAACGTGCGCTTCAGCAATCCGAAAACCATGGCCAAGCCGCCCGGCTACAGCAACGTGGTCGAGGCGACCGGCCCGAACCGGCTGATCTTCATCGCCGGCCAGCTCGGCCTTGACATGGACAATCAACTGGTCGGCGGACCGGGCGATTTTCGCGCGCAGGCGTTCAAGGCGTTCCAGAATCTCAAGCTAGCGCTGGAATCGGCTGGCGCCGGCTTCAAGGACGTGGTGAAGCTCAACAATTATCTCACCGACATGTCGCACCTCGGGATTCTCCGCGAAGTGCGCGACGAGTTTGCCAATACCGCAACGCCGCCGGCGAGCACGACCGTCGCTATTTCACAACTGGCGCGGCCGGGCGCGCTGTTCGAGGTCGAGGCGATCGCGGTGCTGCCGGCGAAGGCGGCGAAGTCTGCCGCCGCTAAACGCGGCAAGGTCAAGGCGCGCCGACGGAAATGAACGTGAGCAGGCCGAGCACCGGCAGCAGCACCGCAAACGACCAGGCCATGTAGCCGAAGAAGCTTGGCATCTTGACGCCGCGCTCGTTGGCGATGGCGGCGACCATGAAGTTGGGCGCGTTGCCGATGTAAGTGAGCGCGCCCATGTAGACCGCGCCCATGGATATGGCGGCGAGCGTGGGCGCGAATTTGCCCATCAATTCGGCGGCGTCGCTGCCGGCGAGCTGGAAGAAAACGAGATACGTCGGCGCGTTGTCGAGGAAGGCGGACAACAGCCCGGTGAGCCAGAAATAGGCGACGTCGTGCGGCGAACCGTCGCGCGCGGTGACCGCCGCGAGCAGCCAGCCGAACGGGCCGTCGTGGCCGGCCTCCAGCATCGCCAGCACCGGGATGATGCAAACGAAAATGCCGGCAAAGAGCTTGGCCACCTCGGCGATCGGCTCCCAGGTGAAATCGTTGGCGGCGCGGTGTTCCTCCGGGGTCAGCCAAAGCGAAGCGAGCGCGATGATAACGAGCGCGCCGTCGCGCGTGAGGTTCTGCAATGCGACATGCGTGCCGTAGATGTCGAATTCGACGCCCGGCTTCCAGGCGGCCGAGAGCAATATGGCGCCGACGATTGTCGCGATCAGCGGCAGGTTGATCAACCCGCGCAAGTGCAGCGGCTCGGCGGAGGAGGGCGCGGCTTTCACCTCGCCGCGCGCGAGCCAGAAGTCGAGCGCGATAAATGTTGCCAGCACCAGCGCGGCGACGATGGCCGTTTGTTGGGCGAGATGCGTGGTGGTCCAGAAGAAATCGACGCCGCGCAGAAAGCCGACGAACAGTGGTGGATCGCCGAGCGGCGACAAGGCGCCGCCGATATTGGCGACCAGGAAGATGAAGAAGACCACCACATGGGCATTGTTCTTGCGCGCGGCATTGGCGCGGATCAGCGGCCGCACCAGGATCATGGCGGCGCCGGTGGTGCCGACGATGCTCGCCATGCCGGTGCCGAGCAGCAGAATGCCGGCATTGACCAGCGGGCCGCCGCGCAGCGTACCGGTGATCAATATGCCGCCGGCCACCACGTAGAGCGCAAACAGCAGAATGATGAAGCTCATGTATTCGGCGAGCACGGCGTGCACCAAGGCGGCGAGCGAGGCCGCGACGCCGAAGCGAACGGCGATTGTCGCGAGCGCGATGAACGCCCACGCCGCGGCGATCTTGCCGTAATGCGCGTGCCAGAATTTCGCGAACAGCAGCGGGCCGGTGGCGATCGACAACAGAATGCCGGCGAACGGCAGCGCCCACGGCCATCCCATCTGCGCGCCGTCGAGCGCGGGCGCCGCGTGGGCGGCGGAGGGGAGGAGCAGTGCGGTCGCGAGGACCGCGCGATGTAGGACCGATTTCATCGCCATTGGCTAGCAGTCACGAATTTGCGGGGCAATGCTGCAATATTCCGCATCATCCTGAGGAGTCGCGCGCAGCGCGGCGTCTCGAAGGATGAGGTCGGTCCCACGGGGGCCTCATGGTTCGAGACGCGCGGCGTTACCGCGCTCCTCACCATGAGGGTCTAGTGTGCCTCGTCCCAATTGTCGGCGGCGCGCGCGTCGACCTGCAAAGGCACGTGCAGCGAGACCGCCGGGTGCGGCGCGTCTTCCATCACCTTCTTCACCACCGGCATGGTCTTGGCGACTTCCCGCTCGGGCACCTCGAAGATCAATTCGTCGTGCACTTGCAGAAGCATCTGCGCGCTGAGCTTGGCCTTGGCGAGCTCGCCCTCCATGCGGATCATGGCGCGGCGGATGATGTCGGCGGCCGATCCTTGCAGGCGCGCGTTGATCGCCGCGCGTTCGTTAAACGAGCGGATCGACGGGTTGGGGTTCTTGATCTCCGGATAGTGGCACTTGCGGCCGAACAGCGTCTCCACGTAGCCGTGCTCGCGGCAGAATTCGCGCGTCTCGTCCATGTAGTCGCGGATGCCGGGGAAGCGCTCGAAATATTTCTTGATGTAGGCGCCGGCCTCGTTCTTGTCGATGCCGAGCTGCGCCGCGAGGCCGAAGGCCGAGATGCCGTAGATGATGCCGAAATTGATCGCCTTGGCGCGCCGGCGCACTTCGCTTGGCATGTCTTTCACCGGCACGCCGAACATTTCCGACGCCGTCATGGCGTGGATGTCGACGCCGTCCTTGAAGGCTTGCCGCAGCGTCGGAACGTCGGCCACTTCCGACAACAGGCGCAATTCGATCTGCGAGTAGTCAGCCGACACCAGCTTCATGCCGGGATCGGCGACGAAGGCGCGCCTGATCTTGCGGCCTTCCTCGGTGCGCACTGGGATGTTCTGCAAATTCGGCTCCGACGACGACAGCCGGCCGGTCGAGGTCGAGGCGAGCGCGTAAGACGTGTGCACGCGGTGGGTCGTCGGGTTGACGTAGGTCGGCAGCGCTTCGGTATAAGTCGAGCGCAGCTTGGACACCTGCCGCCAGTCCAAAATCTTGCGCGGCAGCGCGTGGCCTTGTTCGGCGAGCTCTTCCAATTCGCGCGCGCCGGTCGACCACTGCCCGGTTTTCGTCTTGGTACCGCCGGGAAGATTCATCTTGCCGAACAGAATGTCGCCGAGTTGCTTGGGCGAGCCGGGATTGAGCGGCTCTCCGGCGAGCTGCTTGATCTCGTCCTCCAGCGCGCCCTGCTTCTGGGCGAATTCGCCGGACAAGCGCGAGAGCACTTGCCGGTCGATGGAAATGCCGCGCCGCTCCATGCGCGCCAGCACCGCCGGCATCGCGCGCTCCAGCGTTTCATACACGGTCGAGACCCGCTCGGCGGGCAGGCGGGCTTTCAGCACGTTCCACAGCCGCAGCGTCACGTCGGCGTCCTCGGCGGCGTAATCGGTCGCCTTGTCGATGGCGACGCAATCGAAGCTCACCTTTGATTTGCCCGAGCCGGCGACGTCGGCGAAGTGGATGGTTTTGTGGCCGAGCCACTTTTCCGACAGGTCGTCCATGCCGTGCCCGCCTTTGCCGGCGTCCAGCACATAGGAAATCAGCATGGTGTCGTCGTAGCCTTCGATCTCGATGCCGCGCTGGGCAAACACCAGCCAGTCGTATTTCATGTTCTGCGCGATTTTGAGGATGCTCTTGTCCTCGAGCAGCGGCTTGAGGAGTTTCAGCGCGTCTGCTTCCTTGATCTGGTCGGCGGCGAGCCCGGCATCGAACAAGCCGTCGCCGCCGCCGTCCTTTTTGTGCGCCAGCGGCACATAGCAGGCCTCGTTCGGCGATAGTGCGAGCGAGAAGCCGCACAAGCCCGCCTGCATAGCATCAAGGCTGGTGGTCTCGGTGTCGACCGCCACCACGCCCACGTCATGCGCGCGCGCGATCCATTCCTTCAGGCGGGCAAGCGTGCGCACGCATTCGTATTTGGAGCGGTCGATCTTCTGCTTGCGCGCGGCTTCGAGCCGCGCGGCGGCAAGCGAGATCGGTGTGAGGGCGCTGTTCTTGTCTTGCTTACTTTCGGATTTGGCTTGCGGAGCCGACGCGAACAAATCGCCGGTTTTCGCCGGCGGCGCGGCGCGTGCAATGGCGGGCGCGCCCGATACCAGCTTGGCGTCCGCCTCGACCTGCGAGGCGTCGATCTCGGCCTTTTCCGCCACGCGCCGGGTGATGGTGTTGAATTCCATCGCCTTCAAAAACGCGATCAAGTTCTTGTAGTCGGGCTCGTGCACCGCGAGCTCGTCGACCGGCACATCGAGCGGCACGTTGCGGTCGAGCGTGACCAGGCGCTTGGAGATGCGCGCGATCTCGGCATTGTCGATCAGCGACTGCCGGCGCTTGTCCTGTTTGATTTCCTTGGCGCGCTTGAGCAGCGTTTCCAGATCGCCATATTCGCCGATCAATTGCGCCGCGGTCTTGACGCCGATGCCGGGTACGCCCGGCACGTTGTCGGAAGAATCGCCGATCAGCGCCTGCACCTCGATCACCTTGTCGGGGCCGACGCCGAATTTCTCGACCACCTCGGCAGCGCCAATGCGCTTGTCCTTCATGGTGTCGTACATGGTGACGCCGTTGCCGACGAGCTGCATCAGGTCCTTGTCGGAGGAGACGATGGTCGTCGTCGCCTTGGCTTCGCTGGCGAGCCGCGCGTAAGTGGCGATCAGGTCGTCGGCCTCGTAGCCGGCCTGCTCCAGGCAGGGAATTTCGAAGGCGTGCACCGCCTCGCGGATGAGCGGGAACTGCGGGATGAGATCTTCCGGCGCGTCCGGCCGGTGCGCCTTGTATTCGGGATAAAATTCGGTGCGAAAGGTTTTCTCGGATTTGTCGAACACCACCGCGAGATGCGTCGGCTTGTCGGCCTTCATCTCGGCCACGAGCTTCCACAACATGTTGCAGAAGCCGAGCACGGCGTTGACCTGCAAGCCGTCCGACTTGCGGGTGAGCGGCGGCAGCGCGTGATAGGCGCGGAAGATGTAGCCGGAGCCGTCGACCAGAAAGAGGTGGTCGCCCTTCTTCAGCGGGCGGGCCGCCGGGTTCGATGCGGCCGGGGTTTTAGCTTTGGATTTTGCGCTTGCGGGCATGGCCCGAATGTGGGCCCGGACGCGGCGTTAATCAATCTGTCGCAAGACTCAGCCACAGAAAATGCCGGCCCTCGCCACCCGAGACGGCCTCTGCTATGAGACCGGCCGATCCAGGCGGCTGGAATTAGACACCGATTTCGATAAAGGCACTCCATGCGCGTTGCCATGATCGGCACCGGCTATGTCGGCCTCGTTTCCGGGGCCTGCTTTGCCGATTTCGGCCACGAGGTCACCTGTGTCGACAAGGACAAGGCCAAGATCGCGGCGCTCGGAGGCGGCGAGGTGCCGATCTTCGAGCCGGGGCTCAATGACCTGGTTGCCGCCAATACGCGCGCCGGGCGGCTCAAATTCACCGGCGATCTGCCTGCCGCGGTGAAGGCCGCCGACGCGGTGTTCATCGCGGTCGGCACGCCCTCGCGGCGCGGCGACGGCCACGCCGATTTGAGCTTCGTCTATGATGCCGCGCGCGAGATCGCCGCAGCGCTCGACGGCTTCACCGTGGTGATCACCAAGTCGACGGTTCCCGTGGGAACCGGCGACGAGGTTGAGCGTATTATCCGCGAGACGCGGCCGAAGGCGGAATTCGCCGTGGTGTCGAACCCGGAATTCCTGCGCGAAGGCGCCGCCATCCGCGATTTCAAGCTGCCCGACCGCATCGTGGTCGGCAGCGAGGACGCGCGCGCGCGCGAGGTGATGAGCGAGCTCTATCGCCCGCTCTATCTCAACCGCTCGCCCATCATGTTCACCGACCGGCGCACCGCCGAGCTGATCAAATACGCCGCCAACGCCTTCCTCGCCACCAAGATCACCTTCATCAACGAAATCGCCGATCTCGCGGAAAAAGTCGGCGCCGACGTGCAGGAGGTCGCGCGCGGCATCGGGCTCGACAATCGCATCGGCTCGAAATTCCTGCATGCCGGCCCCGGCTTCGGCGGCTCGTGCTTCCCGAAAGATACCGTCGCACTGCTCAAGACCGGCCAGGACAACGACGCGCCGCTGCGCATCGTCGAGGCGGTGGTGGCGGTCAACGACGCGCGCAAGCGCGCCATGGCGCGCAAGGTCGCGCATGCGCTCGGCGGCGAATTGCGTGGGCGTACGATTGCGGTGCTGGGCTTAACCTTCAAGCCGAACACCGACGATATGCGCGAGTCGCCGTCGATCCCGCTGATCACCGCGCTGCAGGACATGGGCGCCAAGGTGCGCGCCTACGATCCGACCGGCATGGAGCAGGCGAAGCCGCTATTGCCCAATGTCGCCTTCTGCAAGGACGCCTATGATTGCGCCGAGGGCGCTGCCGCGCTGGTGATCGTGACCGAATGGGAACAGTTCCGCGCGCTCGATTTCGCGCGGCTGAAAAAGACGATGGCGCGACCGGTACTGGTCGACCTGCGCAATATCTACCGGCCGGAGGAAGTCGCCCGCCACGGTTTTGCCTACGAGGGTGTGGGGCGGGCGACGAAATGAGTATCGCCGCCGCCCAGAGACGTTGATTGGCCCCGCTCCAACGCGCGGGGCAGGCAGAATTTTTCAATACGCTATTTGAATTTTTCCATCCGCTGCCGGATGACGACGTCACACATGCAAGAGTTCGATACTCCACTTCCCATCGACGAGGCGCTGCCGCGGCTGACCGCGGCATTGGGCGCGAACAACGCCGCCGTATTGGTGGCGCCGCCGGGCGCCGGCAAGACCACGCGCGTGCCGCTGGTGCTGCTCGACGAGCCGTGGGCAAAGGATAAGAAAATCCTGGTGCTGGAGCCGCGCCGGCTGGCCGCACGCGCCGCCGCCGCCCGCATGGCGTCGACCTTGGGCGAGCAGGTGGGCGACACCGTCGGCCTGCGCGTGCGCTTCGGCTCGAAGATTTCCAAGCGCACGCGCATCGAGGTGATTACCGAGGGCGTGTTCACACGGCTCATCCTCGACGATCCTTCGCTCGACGGTATCGCCGCGGTGCTGTTCGACGAATTTCACGAGCGGTCGCTTGATGCCGATCTCGGGCTCGCGCTTGCCAGAGACGTGCAGCAGGGACTGCGCGAGGAGCTGAAGATTCTCGTCATGTCGGCGACGCTGGATGGCGCCCGGGTGGCGGCGCTGCTCGGCGGCGCGCCGGTGGTCGAGAGCCAAGGCCGCAGTTTCGATGTGGAGACGCGCTATCTCGGCCGCGATGCGCGCGCACGCATCGAAGCCCAAGTCACCGATGCCGTGCAGCACGCCTTGCGCGCCGATCAAGGCTCGTTGCTGGTGTTTCTGCCCGGCGCTGGCGAAATTCGCCGCACCGAGACGCTGCTCACGGAGCGCGTCTCGGACAGAACCGTCGACATTGTCGCGCTGTTCGGCGCGCTCGACGCGCGCGAGCAGGACCGCGCCATATCGCCGGCGCCGCTCGGGCGGCGCAAAGTGGTGCTGGCGACCTCCATCGCGGAGACTTCGCTCACCATCGAAGGTGTGCGCGTGGTGATTGACTCAGGACTCGCACGGGTGCCGCGTTACGAACCGGATGTCGGCCTCACAAGGCTCGAAACCGTGCGCGTGTCGCGCGCGGCGTGCGACCAGCGCCGCGGCCGCGCCGGCCGCACCGAGCCGGGTGTCTGCTACCGGCTGTGGGACGAACCGCAGACAGGGTCCTTGGAGCCCTATACGCGGCCGGAGATTCTCTCCGCCGATCTGTCGTCCTTCGTGCTCGACCTGGCGCAATGGGGTGCCAGCGATCCGGAAAAGCTCGCCTTTCTCGATTCGCCGCCACAGGCCGCGCTCAGCGAGGCGCGCGCCTTGCTCAGCGAACTCGGCGCCATCAACTCAGCAGGCTGCATCACCGACGAGGGCCGCCGCCTGCGCGCGCTGCCGCTGCCGCCGCGGCTCGCCCGCATGGTGGTCGACGCGGCGGCGGATGGCGCGGGCGAATTGGCGGCGCAGATTGCCGCCGTGCTCACCGAGCGTGGGCTCGGCGGCGACGATCCCGATCTGCGCCACCGGCTCGATCAATTCCGCCGCGACCGCTCGCGCCGTGCCGAGGAGGCGAGGGCGATGGTGAAACGCTGGAACGATGAGGTCGGCGGCAAATCGCGCGGCGGCGATTATTCGCCCGGCTCACTGCTCGCGCTCGCCTATCCCGACCGCATTGCCAAGAGCCGCGGCGGCGACATGGGCGCGTTTCTGTTGGCCAATGGCCGTGGTGGCAATGTCGATCCGGCTTCGGCGTTGGCGCGCGAGCCGTTTCTGGCGGTGGCGGAGCTCACCGGCGCGGCGGCGGCGAGCCGCATTATCCTGGCGGCGCCGATCGCACTTGCCGAAATCGAAGCGCGTTTTGCGGATAAAATCGAGGAGCGCGAAACGATCACCTTCGATACCGCGTCGGCCTCGCTGCGTGCGCGGCGTAGCCGCCGGCTGGGTGGGCTGGTGCTGGCCGAGCAAACCAAAGCGGTCGAGCCGAGTACGGAGAACGCGAAACTGCTGGCCGAAGGCATCGCCTCGCTCGGCATCGGCAGACTGCCGTGGAGCAAAACGCAGATACAGTTGCGCGACCGCGTGCAGTTCCTGCGCAAGGCCACCGATCTCGGGTTTACCCGAGATCGGCAATCTAATGACCCCAAGTCGGCAACAGCCGACTTGGGTGGCGAGGAGTGGCCCGATCTCTCCGACCATGCGCTGGCGCGAAACGTAGCCGAATGGCTGACGCCTTTCCTCGGCGACAAAACGGCGCTGGCGCAGATCGGCGCCGACGATCTGAGCGCCGCGCTCGATGCGCTGCTGCCGTGGCCGTTGCGTAAACGCCTCGACGCCGAGGCGCCGACGCATTTCGTAGCGCCCACCGGCTCGGCGGTGCCGATCGACTACGAGGCGGAGCAGGGGCCGACCGTCTCGATCCGCGTGCAGGAATTGTTCGGGCTTGCCCGCCATCCGGCCGTTGCCGGCGGCCGCGTGCCGCTGGTCATCGAGTTGCTGTCGCCGGCGCACCGTCCGGTGCAGGTGACGCGCGATCTGCCCGGCTTCTGGCGCGGCAGCTACAAGGACGTGAAAACCGAGATGCGCGGCCGCTACCCCAAGCATCCCTGGCCGGAAGATCCGCTCACCGCTCCGGCGACAAGGCGCGCTAAGCGCCGCGGCGAATAAATCAATTTGCTGTAATCCGTTTAACCGGCCGCTCACCATCGGCAAAAGCCAGCCAATGCGTTAAGGCGGTATTGGGCAGCCATATGCGAGGGTCGGGCGCAATCAGCGGGCTTTGCAGCATGCGTCAAATTCTGATCTTCGCGGCGGTAGCGCTCATCGGCGGCAGTTATCTCGCGCGTTTCGCCGACAAGACGGTGGTTGAAGCGCCGGCGCCGCAGGCTGCGGCCGCGCGCACGGTCGAGCAGCCGAGCCAGGTCTCGACCGGCCAGCACCGGATGGAGCTGACCGGCGGCCGCGACGGCCATTTCCGCGTCGATGCCCGCGTCGACGGCCGTAATATCGGCTTTATGGTGGATACCGGCGCCTCGCTGGTGATCCTGCGCGAGACCGATGCCTCCAATGTCGGCCTGCATCCGATGCCGCGCGACTACACCGCGGTCGTCTCCACCGCCAACGGCAAGATCAAGGCGGCGCCTGCCAAGCTCGAGCGCATCGAGATCGGCGACATCACCGTGTTCGACGTGCCGGCGCTGGTGCTGCCCGACGAGGCGCTGTCGCAGAACCTGCTCGGCGTTTCGTTCCTGTCGCGGCTGCGGCGCTACGAATATGCCGACGGCCGCATGCTGCTGGAGCAGTAGTTTTTCCCGCAACGACCGGAATTTCACCGGACCGCTTTGCGCGGTTCCGGCGTTGAGGTATGCACATGAATGTCGTCACGACCCGATTTGAGGCTTTGATGTTTCCCACGCCGAAACCCGCGCTCACGCCCAATACCTACGAATACGAGTCCTCGCCGCTGGTGAAGCCCACCGGCTTCCGCGAATACGACGCGCGCTGGCTGTTGGAAAAAGAAATCAACCTGATGGGCGTGCAGGCGCTGGGCTTGGGCCTCGGCAGGCTGATCCACGAGCTGGGCGTCAAGCCGGAGATCGTCACCGGCCACGATTTCCGCAGCTATTCGGCCGCGGTGAAGATGGCGCTAGTCAACGGCCTGATGGCGGCCGGCTGCAAGGTGCACGACATTGGGCTCGCCGTCACGCCGATGGCTTATTTCGCGCAGTTCGCGCTCGACGTGCCTTGCGTCGCCATGGTCACCGCCTCGCACAACGACAATGGCTGGACCGGCGTGAAGATGGGCGCCAACCGGCCGCTCACTTTCGGGCCGGTGGAAATGACCCGGCTGAAGGAAATCGTGCTCGGCGGGCGCTTCGAGTTCAAGCCTGGCGGCGGTTACGTGTTCGTCGAGAGTTTCCCCGACCGCTACATCGCCGACCTCACCAGCCGTGCGAAGATCAAGCGCAAGCTGAAAGTCGTCGCCGCCTGCGGCAACGGCACCGCCGGCGCCTTCGCGCCGCGCATCTTAAAGGCGATCGGTTGCGAGGTGGTGCCGCTCGACTGCAACCTCGACTACACCTTCCCGCGCTACAATCCCAATACCGAAGACATGAAGATGCTGCACGCCATGCGAGACGCGGTGCTGGTCAACAAGGCCGACGTGGCGCTCGGCTTCGACGGCGACGGCGACCGCTGCGGCGTGGTCGACAACGAAGGCGAGGAGATTTTCGCCGACAAGGTCGGCGTCATGCTGGCGCGCGACATGTCGAGCCAGCACAAGCGCGCCACTTTCGTCGTCGACGTGAAGTCGACCGGCCTGTTCATGACCGATCCGGTGCTCAAGGCGAATGGCGTCAAGGTCGACTATTGGAAGACCGGTCATTCCTACATCAAGCGCCGGGTCAACGAACTGGGCGCGCTCGCCGGCTTCGAGAAGTCCGGACATTTTTTCTTCAACAAGCCCTACGGCCGCGGCTATGACGACGGCATGATCTTCGCATCTGCCGTTTGCGACATGCTCGACCGCAATCCGGGAAAAAGCATGGCCGATTTGCGCAAGGCGCTGCCCAAGACCTGGGGCTCGCCGACCATGTCGCCGCATTGCGACGACGAGAAGAAATACGGCGTGGTCGACGCGGTGGTGGCGCATTTCCAGGACGCCATGGCCAAGGGCGAGCCGATCGCCGGGCAGAAGATCGAGGGCCTGGTCACGGTCAACGGCATCCGCGTCACCGTCGCCGACGGCACTTGGGGCTTGGTGCGCGCCTCATCGAACAAGCCGGAGCTGGTGGTGGTGGTGGAAAGCCCGGTGTCGGAGCAGCGCATGCGCGACATGTTCAAGGCGGTCGACGGCGTCCTGCGCACGCATCCGGAAGTCGGCGCCTATAATCAGACGATTTGAGCATTTTCCCTCTCCCCGCACGCGGGGAGAGGGAACCGGCTAAAACCCCCAGAAGCGGCCGGTACCGCCGATTGCCACCACGATCAGGCCGAGCGGTAGGTTGATCATGATGATCTGCCGGATACGGTTGAGGTGGGAGGCTGCGGCCGGCCAGTCGTTGGCGTCCACGGCGCGCTTGAACTTGAGCCAGGGGCCGTGGAACAGCCAGACAAACAGCGCAACCATTAAAAGCCCGCTGCCCATCATCAGATGGATATAGATCGCCGCGCCGGAAAAGCCGCCGAACGTGGTGAGCATCATCCAAAAGCCGCTGGCGAGCAGCAGCACGACCGAGACCCACACCCAGGGAAAGAAACTGGCGAAGAAGCGCCGCCACAGCGCCAGCCGCTGCGGCGGCTCCAGCGCGCCGGCGGCCGGGCGCAGGCAGACATAGGCGGCGAACATGCCGCCGACCCAAACCACGGCGCCGAACACGTGCAGCGTGAGGGCGATGGTGGTTGCGAGCATGGTTCGGCCCGTTCAGGTTGACGGCGGCGACTGTACAGCGTTGGACATGACGGTAGAAGTGCCGTGCGCTACAAGAGTTCCATGCGCATTGCGATCCTCGGCGCCGGGCCGGCCGGCCTCTATCTCGCTTATTTGCTCAAGCGGCGGCGGCCGGACGCCGAGGTGACGCTGGTCGAGCAGAACCCAGCTGACGCCACCTTTGGCTTTGGCGTGGTGTTCTCCGACCGTGCGCTCGAATTCCTGCGCGATGACGATGCGGAAACCTACGCGCTGATCGCGCCGCAGATGCAGGCCTGGGACGATATGACGCTCGTGCTGCGCAACGAGCCGATCGTCATCGACGGCATCGGCTTTGCCGCCATCGGCCGCCTGAAGCTCTTGCAATTACTGCAGCAGCGCGCACGCGCGGTCGGCGTCGAGCCGGAATTCTTCCGCGCCGTTGCCTCGCTCGACGAATTAGGCGACGCTGATCTTATAGTCGGCGCCGACGGCGTCAATTCGCTGGTGCGCCGCACCTTCGCCGAACAGTTCGGCGCCAGCGTCAACTATCTCGCCAATCATTTCGCCTGGTTCGGCACCAGCCAGCGCTACGACACGCTGACACAGACCTTCCGCCACACGCCGATCGGCGATTTCAACGCGCACCACTACCGCTACGCGCCGGGGCGCAGCACTTTCATCGTGGAAACGGACGAGGCAAGTTTCGCCCGCGCCGGTTTCGAACGCATGAGCGAAATGGAATCGCGCGGCCTTTGCCAGAAGATCTTCGCCGACGCGCTCGGCGGCCATCCGCTGATCTCCAACAATTCGATCTGGCGGCGCTTTCCGCAGGTAGCCAATACGCGCTGGCATCACGGCAAATACGTGCTGATCGGCGACGCGCTGCGTACCGCGCATTTTTCCATCGGCTCCGGCACGCGGCTCGCCATGGAGGACGCCATCGCGCTCGATCGCGCGCTCGCCGCGCATGGCGACGATGTCGAGGCCGCGCTGCCGGCCTACGAAGCCGCGCGGCGGCCGATCGTCGACAAGCTGGTCGCCGGCGCCAATGCGAGTGCTAGCTGGTACGAGCATTTTGCCGAGCATATGCAGCTCGCTCCGGCCGAATTCGCCATGAGCTACATCACGCGCTCCGGCCGCATCGATATCGAGCGGCTGCGCAAGCTGTCGCCGCGCTTTGTGGAGTGGTACGAGAGCCAACAGCGTTAGCTGTTGCGCATTTCCTTGCGCAGCGTCGGCAGGCCGATGCCGGTCGAATCGAAGCCGCCATCCACCGCGATCACCTGCCCGGTGATATAGCTCGCGCGCTCGCTGCACAGGAAAAAGATCGCCTCCGCCAATTCCGTCTCCAGGCCGTAGCGGTTGAGCGGCATGTGGTTGTGATAGTCTTGGCGGATCTCCGGCGTGTGCACGGCTTTCGCCATGGCGGTATCGACCGGCCCGGGCGCCACCGCGTTGACGCGAATGCCGAGCGAGGCGAGTTCGGCGGCCTGCTGCTTGGTCAGATGCGCGAGACCGGCCTTGCTGGTGCCGTAGGCGGTACGCAGCGTCGAGGCGCGAAGTCCTGAGATCGACGTGATGTTGACGATCGCGCCGCCGCCCGAGTCGCGCAGCAATGGGGCGGCGGCTTGCGTGCACAAAAACGGGCCGGTCAAGTTGACTGCCAGCACGCGCGACCAGTCTTCGTAGGTGACGTCGAGGATCGGCTTGAAGATGGCGATGCCGGCATTGTTGACCAGCGCGTCGAGCCGGTCGAATCGTTTTGCGATCGCTTGGATGGCGTTGGCCGCGGTCTTGGGGTCCGCCACGTCGCCGGTAATCGCCAGCGTCACGTCGGGCTTGGCCAGCGCGGCGTAGGTGCGCCGTAAATTGTCGCCGTCGATATCGAGCAGCGCCACGCGCCAGCCCTCGGCCAGGAAGCGCTTAGCGGTGGCGAGCCCTATGCCGCGCGCGGCGCCGGTTACCAGGGCAACTTTCGTGGTCGTATCCATCGTTTCCCCCGCGCCGTTTTGTTACCGCTTAGTCCGGCATTTCAGCGTTGTGTAATGCATTGCACGCGCGGCGCAAAGCTTAGCGCTCGCTTGCCAGCCGGGCCGTTTTGCGGGAAAATCCACAAAACAAATAAAACCGGGAGAACGCGCCATGGACATCGTCCCACTGGGTCCGGGTTTTGCCGCCGAGTTGCGTGGGGTGACGCTCGCCGATGTTACCGCCGACGATGCCGCCTATGCGGCGGTGCGCGCGGCTTTCGAGGAGCATTCGGTCCTGGTTTTCCGCGGGCAGGAGGTGACCGACGACGGCCAGCTCGCCTTCTCGCGCCGTTTCGGGCCGCCGGAAGTAACCAAAGTAGGCTCGCTCGGCACCGGCACGCATTTCATTACGCTGACGACGGTCGGCGCCGACGGCAAGATCGTGCCGCCCGACCACCGCTATGCGCTGCGTAACAAGGCGAACCAGCTTTGGCACACCAACTCCTCGTTCAAGGATACGCCGGCGCTGACCTCCATCCTGTCGGCGCGCATCGTGCCCGACCATGGCGGCGAAACCGAATATGTCTCGACCCGGCTTGCCTTCGAGCGGCTCGATCCGGCGATGCAGAAGAAGATCGCGAACCTGTTCGCCTGGCACGATTACGCCTATTCGCGCAGCCAGATCGCGCCCGATCTCGCCAGCCCGGAAGAGCGCGCGGCGCTACCGCCGAATTGCTGGCGCATGGTGTGGAAGAACCCGGTGAACGGCCGCAGCGCAATCTACCTTGCCTCGCACGCCCGCGAGGTCGAAGGCATGGACTACGCGACCGGTCGCGCATTGATCGACGAACTAACGGCCGCGGCCACCGCGCCGGGCGCCAGCTATGAGCACAAATGGCGCAACGGCGACGTCGTCATGTGGGACAACCGCGCCACCATGCATCGCGGCCGGCCCTGGCCGGCGCACGAAGCGCGGCTGATGGTGCGCACGACGATTTCGGCGACCGCGGCGGACGGGCTCGAGCAGATGCGTCCGCCGGCCCAGCAGGCGGCGGAATAGCGCAGGCTCAGCCCTTCTCTTCCTTGAACGTGTCGCGATAGGGGTGCGCGGCGTAAACGCCCAGCACCGTCAGCTCCTTGGAGAAGAAGGCGAGTTCCTCCAGCGCGAACACCAGCGCGCGGTCGTCCGGGTGGCCCTCGACGTCGGCGTAGAACTGGGTGGCGAAGAAGTTGCCGCCGACCATGTAGCTCTCGAGCTTGGTCATGTTGACGCCGTTGGTGGCGAAGCCGCCCATCGCCTTGTAGAGCGCCGCCGGCACGTTGCGCACGCGGAACACGAAGGTGGTGATCACCTTGCCCTGGCCGGGCTTTGCCCATTTTTTCTCGCGCGACAGCACGATGAAGCGCGTGGTCGAATTGGTTTCGTCCTCGACGTTCTCTTTCAGGATGTCGAGCCCATAGATTTCCGCCGCCAGCCGCGAGGCGATGGCCGCGCGCGTTACGTCATTGCTCTCGGCCACTTCGCGCGCCGAACCCGCCGTGTCGGCGGCGACGACCGGCTTGAGTTTCAACTCGCGGATGATGTTGCGGCACTGGCCGAGCGCCATCACGTGGCTTTCCACCGATTTGATGGTTTTCAGCGTGGCGCCTTTCGGCGCCATCAATTGATTGCGGATCGGCAGGAACCATTCGGCGATGATGTGCAGCTTCGAGGTCGGCATCAGGTGGTGGATGTCGGCGACGCGGCCGGCGACCGAATTCTCGATCGGAATCATGCCGAGATCGACGTCGCCGCCGGTGAGCGCGGAGAAGCAATCCTCGAAGGTCGGGCAGGGTACCGGCTCGTGATCCGGATAGGCTTCGCGGCAGGCGATATGCGAATTCGCCCCCGGTTCGCCCTGAAAGATGATCTTCTTTTTGGCCATGGCCCCACCGCCTTTAAGCGTTCGTTACGCAGACCTTCAGTTTCGAGTCAACCGGCGAGCAATTTGCGCGCCTTGGCCAGTTCCTCCGGCGTATCGACGCCCAGCGGGACACTGTCGACGATTGCGACATCGATGTGCATACCGGCATCGAGCGCGCGCAACTGCTCGAGCTTTTCGCGTTGCTCATTGGCCGAGGGCGGCAGCTTGACGAAGCGCTCGAGCGCCGCGCGCCGGTAGGCGTAAAGCCCGATGTGATGATAATGCGGCCCCGGACCCGCGGCATTGGCGCGGGTGAACGTGGTCGCGCGGAAGCGGCCGGACGCCGCCGGCGGTCCAATCGCTTTGACCACGTTCGGATTGGTCAAGTCGGCCTTGTCGGTGATCGCCGCGGCGAGTGTCGCGATGTCGACGGCCGGATCGGCGAGCGGCCCCAGCGCCGCGTGGATATCGGCGGGATCGAGGGTGGGCAGGTCGCCCTGCACATTGACCACCACGCCGACGCGGCGCTCGGGATCGAGCGCCTGCAATGCCTCGTAGATGCGGTCGGAGCCGGAGACGTGGTCGGCGCGCGTCATGACGGCGCGGCCGCCCGACTTTTCCACCGCCGCGGCGACGGCTTCCGAATCGGTCGCCACTACGGCGTCGCCGATCATGGCGGCCTGCGCGCGGCGCAGGACGTGCACGATCATCGGCAGGCCGCCGATGTCGGCCAAGGGCTTGCCGGGCAGGCGGGTGGAAGCCATGCGGGCGGGGATGAGGACGAGGGTGTCGGGCATTGGCTATACGGCCGCCTTTGCGGGCCGGACCTGAACGAATGTCGCGTGGACCGCGGCGCTTATACGGGTTGCCAGAGCGGAGGCAAAACGGTATCTGTCCGCCGCCGCCGAGCCCTTGGCGGCTTTGCTGCCCCTGCCGGTTTGCGCCCCCTCGGGAGCCTCTTTTCGATGAATTCCTTCGAACTCAACAAGGTCCTGGGCGCCGTCCTCGGCACCTGCCTGATCACGCTTGCGCTCAATATCGGCGCCAACGCCATTTTCGCGCCGGAGAAGCCGGCCAAGCCCGGCTACGCGATCGCCGTCAAGTCGCTGGGCGAAGAGAAGCCGGCCGCCAAGGCGCCCGAACAGCCGATGGAAGCGATGATGGCCAATGCCTCAGTGGACAAGGGCAAGGCCATCGCCAAGCAATGCCAGGCCTGCCACACCTTCGAAAAGGGCGGTCCCAACCGCGTCGGTCCCAACCTGTGGGCCATCGTCGGAAGTCCGCGCGGCGAAGACCGTGGCGGCTACAATTTCTCCGCCGCCATGAAGTCGAAGGGCGGCACCTGGACGTTCGGCGAGCTTTACGCGTTCCTGGCCAATCCGCGCGGCTATATCCCCGGCACCAACATGACCTTTGCCGGCCTGTCGAACGGCCAGCAGCGCGCCGACGTTATCGACTTCCTGAACTCGCTCTCCGACAAGCCGCTGCCGCTGCCGACAACGGCTGCTAATGCACCGGTCCCGGCCGCCGCGGCGCCCGCCGAAGCGCCCAAGCCGGGCGCGGCGCCCGCCCCCGAACCGAAGAAATGATCGCAAAGCCTTGAAGAATTTGCGACGCGGCCGGGTTTAGCGCCCGGCCGTTTCGTTAAAGGCGCGGCGCTAGGCCGCTGGTGGCGGACCGAAAAACCGACATAATCGCCCGCGATTGCATGAATGGCGCCTCGCGCGCCGGAGCCTAACCCATGAAGTTGACCCGCCGTTCCGTTCTGCGCAGCACTGCCGCGGTACTCGCCGCGCCGGCCTTGGGCGCGCTCGGCGCCGGGTCGCTGGCGCCGGAGGCTGCCGCCGCGGACCGCGTTTGGAAGCACGGCCTGTCACTGTTCGGCGACGTGAAATACCCGGCGGGTTTCAAGAATTTCGATTACGTCAATCCGGCGGCGCCGCAAGGCGGCACGGTGCGGCAGATATCCATCGGCACCTTCGACAATTTCAACACCGTCGTGCAGGGCGTGAAAGGTTCCATCGCCGATGGCACCGAACTGTTCATCGAGACCTTGACGACGCCGGCATTCGACGAAGTGTCGACCGACTATGGGCTGCTGGCGGAAGCGATCAGCCATCCGGACGATCGGTCGTCCGTCACTTACCGGTTACGTGCCGATGCACGCTGGCAGGACGGCAAGCCGATCACGCCCGACGACGTCATCTTTTCGTTCAATACGCTCAAAACGAATAGTCCGTTTTTCGGCGCCTATTTCCGTCACGTCACCAAGGCGGAACGGACCGGCGAGCGCGAGGTGACCTTCACATTCGACGGTCCGGGCAACCGTGAATTGCCGCAGATCGTCGGCCAAATGTCGGTGCTGCCGAAACACTGGTGGGAGGGCACCGACAAGTCGGGCAACAAGCGCGACGTGACGCAGACGACGCTGGAGCCGCCGCTCGGCTCCGGACCCTACCGAGTGAAGGAGGTCGCGCCCGGCCGCAGCATCGTCTACGAGAAGGTCGCCGACTATTGGGGCAAGAACCTAAACGTGAAAATCGGCACGCACAATTTTCAAATCTTCCGCTACGAATATTTCCGCGATTCCACGGTGGCGCTCGAAGCCTTCAAAGGCGACCAGGTCGATTGGCGCAGCGAAACCAGCGCCAAGGATTGGGCGACCGCCTACGATTTCCCGGCCTTGCGCGAAAAGAAGGTCGTCAAGGAGGAATTCCCCATCCGCAGCATCGGCGTGATGCAGGCTTTCGCCTTCAATATCCGCCGCGACAAGTTCAAGGACCCGCGCGTGCGCCGGGCGTTCAATTTTGCCATGGATTTCGAGGAGATGAATCGGCAACTCTTCTTCGGCCAATACAAACGCATCGACAGCTATTTCTACGGCACGGAACTGGCGGCATCCGGCATCCCGGCCGGTAAGGAGCTGGCGATTCTCGAAACGGTGCGCGCCGAGGTGCCGGCGGATCTTTTCACCACGCCCTACACCAACCCGGTCGGCGGCGACCAACAAAAAGTCCGCAACAATCTGCGCGAGAGCCTCAAGCTCCTGCGCGAAGCCGGTTACGAGATCAGCAACACCAAGTTGACCAATAGCAAGACCGGAGAGCAGCTGTCGGTCGAACTATTGGTGACGCAGCCCGCCTTCGAGCGCGTGGTCTTGTTCTACAAGCCGTCGTTGGAACGCCTCGGCGTCAAGGTTTCCGTGCGCACGGTCGACAGTTCGCAATACGTGAACCGGCTGCGGCAATGGGACTACGACATCATCGTCGCGTCGTGGGGCGAGTCGTTGTCGCCCGGCAATGAGCAGCGCGGTTACTGGGGCTCGCTGGCCGCCGACCAGCCCGGCTCGCGTAACCTGATCGGCATCAAAAATCCGGCGGTCGACAAACTGATCGACCGCGTCATTTTCGCGACCAGCCGCGAGGATTTAATTGCCGCCACCAGGGCGCTCGACCGCGTGTTGCTGTGGAATTTCTACGTCGTGCCGCAATGGTCTTATCCTTTCGAGCGCACCGCGCGTTGGGATCGCTTCAGCCACCCGACGATTATGCCAAAATACGGCGCGTCCGCGTTTCCCACCATCTGGTGGTGGGACGCGGAAAAGGCGGCCAAGACGCCGCAGCGCTCTTGATTACCCGCCGTCACGCGCTCGTCGTGTCGGCCGGCGCGTTTGCCGCGGCAAAGCTTGCCGCGCCGGCCGCCGCGCAAGACGCCGCCAAGGACGCGGAACGCCACGGCATGTCGTCCTTCGGCGATCTCGGCTATCCGGCCGATTTCCCTTATTTCAAATACGTCAATCCGGGCGCGCCCAAGGGCGGCGTCTATTCCGAAGCGGTAGTGAGCCGCGGCTACAACGGTTCATTCCTCACCTTCGACTCGCTGAACGCCTACATCCTCAAAGGCACGGGCGCCTACGGCATGGACTCGACCTTCGCCGCGCTGATGGTGCGCTCGGGCGACGAGCCGGACGCGATGTACGGCCTGGCGGCAAAAAGCGTGGCGATTTCCGACAATGGCCTGACCTATCGCTTCACGCTGCGCGGCGAAGCCAAATTCCATGACGGCACACCGCTCACCGCGCAGGATGTCGCGTGGTCGCTCAATACGTTGAAAGACAAAGGCCATCCGATCATCACGCAGTCGCTGCGCGACTGCAAAGGCGCCGAGGCGGTCGACGATCATACCGTCGTGCTGCGTTTTGCCGAAAAGCGCGCGCGCGACGTGCCGCTGTTCGTGGCCAGCCTGCCGATTTTCTCCAAAGCCTATTATGCCAAGCATCCGTTCGACCAATCGACGCTCGATGCCCCGCTCGGCAGCGGCCCCTACAAAGTCGGGCGCTTCGACGCCGGGCATTTCATCGAGTTCGAACGGGTGAACGACTGGTGGGGCGCCGATCTGCCGGTGGCGCGCGGGCAGAACAATTTCGACACCATCCGTTACGAATATTATCGCGACCGCGAAGTCGGCTTTGTCGGCTTTACCGCCAAGAATTATTTGTTCCGCGAGGAGTTCACCTCGCGCACCTGGGCGACGCGCTACGATTTTCCCGCTTTCAAGGATGGCCGCGTCAAGCGCGAAGAGATTCCGGACGCCACGCTGTCGGGCGCGCAAGGCTGGTTCATCAACACCCGGCGCGAGAAATTCAAGGACCGCCGTTTGCGCGAAGCGCTGATCGACGCCTTCGATTTCGAATACACCAACAAGAACATCATGTACGGCGCGTACAAGCGCACGGTGTCGCTGTTCCCGAATTCGCCGCTGATGGCGACCGGCAAGCCGGATGCGGCGGAACTCAAGCTGCTCGAACCGTTCCGCGGCAAGGTGCCGGACGAGGTGTTCGGCGAGCCTTATTTGCCGCCGGTGACCGACGGCAGCGGTCACGATCTGCGCTGGCTGCGCCGCGCCTCCCAATTGCTCACCGAGGCGGGCTTTGCCGTCGTCAATGGCCGGCGGGTGCTGCCTAGCGGCGAGCCGATCACCATCGAATTCCTCGACGACGAGCCGGGACTGAAGCCGCACCATCTCGCCTACATCAAGAATCTCGGCACGCTCGGCATCGAGGCCGCGTTGCGCCTGGTCGACCCCGTGCAATATCGCAGCCGCGTCGACGACTTCGATTTCGACATCACGGTCGACCGGCTGAGCTTCCCCTCGACGCCGGGCGATTCGCTGCGCACTTATTTGTCGTCGCAGGCGGCCTCGATCAAAGGCTCGCAGAATCACGCCGGCATTGCCGATCCGGCGATCGACGCGATGATCGGTCAAATTATCGCCGCCGACACGCGCGAGGCGTTGACCGTCGCCTGCCGGGCGCTCGACCGCGTGTTTCGCGCCGGCCGCTACTGGGTCCCGCATTGGTATCTGCCGGCGCACCGCATCGCCTATTGGGACGTGTTCAACTGGCCTGCGACAAGACCGCGCTATTTCCGGGGCATTCCGGAGACTTGGTGGTATGACAAGGCCAAGGCGGCGAAGCTGGAACAAAAAGGTTAGGCGAAGTTGTTATCCCGCCGGGTTCGCCGCTTTCGCGGCGGCGCGGAATGACATACTGAGAGACTCATGACGGCCTACATCATCCGCCGCATCTTGTTCATGATCCCGACCATGTTCGGCATCATGCTGGTCGCTTTTGTGGTGGTGCAATTCGCGCCCGGCGGCCCGGTCGAGCAGGTGATCGCCAAGCTGACCGGCGCCGACACCGGCGCGACCTCGCGCATTTCCGGCTCGCCCGGCGGCGACTTCGGCAGCCGCGGCATGGTGCAGGGCGGCTCCGGCGTCGACGCAGTGACGTCGAAATACCGCGGCGCGCAGGGGCTCGATCCCGAATTCATCAAGAAACTGGAAAAGCAGTTCGGCTTCGACAAGCCGGCCTATGAGCGCTTCGGCCTGATGCTGTGGAATTACATCCGTTTCGATTTCGGCAAAAGTTATTTCCGCGACATCGGCGTCTTGCAGTTGATCAAGGAAAAGCTGCCGGTGTCGATTTCGCTCGGCATTTGGATGACACTGCTCACGTATCTGATCTCGATCCCGCTCGGCATACGCAAGGCGGTCGACGCCGGTTCGCACTTCGACGTGTGGACCTCGAGCGTGATCGTCATCGGCTACGCTATCCCCGGCTTTCTGTTCGCCATCCTGCTGATCATCTTGTTCGCCGGCGGTTCGTTCTTCGACATTTTCCCGCTGCGCGGACTGGTGTCGGAGAATTTCTGGCAACTGCCGTGGTACGCCAAGATCGGCGATTATTTCTGGCACTTGACGCTGCCGATCATCTCCATGGCGCTTTCGGCCTTCGCCACCATGACGCTGTTGACCAAGAACTCGTTCCTCGAGGAGATCCGCAAGCAATACGTGCTCACCGCGCGCGCCAAGGGCTGCACGCAAAACCAGGTGCTGTACGGCCACGTCTTCCGCAACGCCATGCTGATCGTGATCGCCGGCTTTCCCGGCGCCTTCGTGCACGCCTTTTTCACAGGCTCGCTGTTGATCGAAACGATTTTTTCGCTCGACGGCCTCGGCCTGCTCGGCTTCGAGAGCGTGCTCAACCGCGACTACCCGGTAGTGTTTGCTACGCTCTACATCTTCTCGCTCATCGGCGTGGTGGTGAATCTGATCTCCGATCTCACTTACACGTGGATCGATCCGCGCATCGACTTCGAGACGCGGGAGGTCTGAGGTGGACGCGCCGAACCGTGAGGAATTCTCGGAACTTGCGGTCGACACGCCGGCCGGCAGTCTGCAGCCGGTGATCTTCCGCCGTTTCGCGCTGTCGCCGCTCAACCGGCGGCGCTGGGAAAATTTCAAGGTCAACCGGCGCGGCTATTGGTCGTTGTGGCTATTCCTCGCGCTGTTCCTGATCTCGCTGTTCGCGGAATTCATCGCCAACGACAAGCCGATCTACATCCACGTCAACGGCCACTCGTATTTTCCAGCGCTGGTGACGTATCCCGACACGGCCTTCGCCAAGACGCCCGATCCCAATCTGTTCGGCACCGCCGCCGATTATCGCGACGACTATCTGATGGGCCTGATCAAAAAGGAGGGCGGCTTCGTGCTCTGGCCGATCATTCGCTTTTCCTACAATACGCAGGTGAGCAAGCCGCCGTCGCCGTTCCCGTCCAAGCCGACCTGGATGCTGACGCAGAAGGACTGCGAGTTCGCCGCCACGCACGGTTTTGCCAAATGCGGCGAGCTGGAAGCGAATTGGCTCGGCACCGACGACGGCGGCCGCGACGTAGTGGCGCGGCTGATCTACGGTTTCCGCATTTCGGTGCTGTTCGGCCTCGCCCTGACCATCGTGTCGTCGGTGATCGGCGTCGCCGCCGGCGCGGTGCAGGGTTATTTCGGCGGCTGGGTCGATCTCCTGTTCCAGCGCTTCATCGAAATCTGGACCTCCATCCCTTCGCTTTATCTGCTGCTGATCATTTCCTCGGTGCTGGTGCCGGGTTTCTTCGTGCTGCTCGGCATATTGCTTTTGTTCTCCTGGGTGTCGCTGGTCGGGCTGGTGCGCGCGGAATTCCTGCGCGGGCGCAATTTCGAATACATCATGGCAGCGCGCGCGCTCGGTGTGTCGAACGCGACGATCATCTTCCGCCATCTGTTGCCCAACGCCATGGTGGCGACCATGACGTTCCTGCCGTTCATTCTGTCGTCGTCGGTGATGACGCTCACCGCGCTCGACTTCCTCGGCTTCGGTCTGCCGCCCGGTTCGCCCTCGCTCGGCGAATTGCTGAGCCAAGGCAAGGCCAATGTGCAGGCGCCATGGCTCGGCCTCACCGGCTTCTTTTCGATCGCCATTATGTTGTCGCTGCTGATCTTCATCGGCGAAGCGGTGCGCGACGCCTTCGATCCACGAAAGACATTTCGATGAACGGCGCGGGCGAAAAACTTCTGTCGATCCGCGATCTTTCGGTCGCCTTCGGGCAGGGCGCGCGCAAAGTGTTGGCGGTCGACCGCGTATCGTTCGACATCGGCAAGGGCGAGACGGTGGCGCTGGTCGGCGAGTCGGGCTCCGGCAAGTCGGTCACCGCGCTGTCGGTGATGAAGCTGTTGCCTTATCCGGCCGCGCACCACCCGTCCGGCTCGGTCGTGTTCAAGGGCCGCGAATTGCTGAACATGCCGGAAAACGAAATCCGCCACGTGCGCGGCAACGACATCACCATCATTTTCCAGGAGCCGATGACGTCGCTTAATCCGCTGCACACGATCGAAAAGCAGATCGGCGAGATATTGTTGCTGCATCAGGGAGTTACCGGCGAAGCCGCACGCACCCGTATTGTTCAATTGCTCGGTCAGGTGGGCATTCCCGATCCGGAAAGCCGGCTGGCGAGCTATCCGCATCAGCTTTCCGGCGGCCAGCGCCAGCGCGTGATGATCGCCATGGCGCTGGCGAACGAGCCGGACCTGCTGATCGCCGACGAGCCGACCACCGCGCTCGATGTCACCGTGCAGGCGCAGATTTTGAAGCTGCTGAAGGAGACGCAAACGCGGCTCGGCATGTCGATGCTGTTCATCACCCACGACCTCGGCATCGTGCGCAAGCTCGCCGACCGGGTCTGCGTCATGCAGCAGGGCAAGATCGTCGAGCAGGGCCCGGTCGAGCGCGTCTACACCGCGCCCGAGCATCCTTACACGCGCGCGCTGCTCGCTGCCGAGCCGAAGCCCGATCCGGCGCCGCCGCGGCCAAGCGCGCCGGTGGTGATCAAGACCGACGATCTGAAAGTCTGGTTTCCGATCAAGCGCGGCGTGCTGCGCAAAGTGGTCGGCCACATCAAGGCGGTAGACGGCATCAGCTTGGAGGTGCGCAAAGGGGAAACGCTCGGCGTGGTCGGCGAGTCGGGCTCCGGCAAGACCACGCTCGGGCTTGCCATCTTGCGGCTGATCTCTTCGCAGGGGCCGGTCGTGTTCATGGGTCACACCATTCAGGGTCTCAAGTTCAAGGAAATGCGGCCCTACCGCCGCGACATGCAGATCGTGTTCCAGGACCCCTACGGATCCCTTAGCCCGCGCATGTCGGTGTCCGACATCATCGAGGAAGGCCTGTGGGTGCATCACCCGCATTTGACGGCCGGCGAGCGCACGCGCCGCGTGGTGGCCGCGCTCACCGATGTCGGGCTCGATGCCGACACCCGCGACCGCTATCCGCACGAATTTTCCGGCGGCCAGCGCCAGCGCATCGCCTTGGCGCGCGCGCTGGTGTTAGAGCCGACTTTCATCGTGCTCGACGAGCCGACCAGCGCGCTCGATATGCTGATCCAGGCGCAGATGGTCGATCTGTTGCGCGACCTGCAGAAAAAGCGCGATCTCACGTATATGTTCATCTCGCACGATCTGCGCGTGGTGGCGGCACTGGCCAGCCGCCTCTTGGTGTTGCGCAACGGCAAGATGGTGGAAGAGGGCGCCGCCGCCGATTTGTTCAAGTATCCGAAGAGTGACTACACGCGCGCGCTGTTCGCCGCCGCTTTCAATATCGAGGCCGCGCCCGAGGGCGTGGTGGCGCAGTGATCATCGCGGCCTGCCGCGGGGCGCGATAATTTCGTAAACGGGGCAACAGCATGGATCCATTCGATTTCACCGACCGCACGGTCTTCGTCGCCGGTGGCACCAGCGGCATCAATCTTGGTATTGCGCGCGCCTTTGCCGCGCACGGCGCCAATCTGGCTGTGGCCAGCCGCTCGGCCGACAAGGTCGACGCGGCGGTCAAAGAACTCGCCGCGCTTGGCGGCAAGGCGATGGGCCGGCCGGCCGACGTGCGCGAGGCCGCGGCGATTGCGGCGGCGCTAGGCGCCGCGCATGCGCAATTCGGCGACATCGACGTGCTGGTGTCGGGCGCCGCGGGCAATTTTCCCGCCGCCGCGCTCGGCATGTCGCCCAATGCGTTCAAGGCCGTGGTCGATATCGACCTGCTCGGCACCTTCAATGTGATGCGCAGCGCGCATCAATATCTGCGCAAGCCGGGCGCGGTCATCGTCAATATTTCAGCCCCACAGTCCGTGCATCCGACGCTGATGCAGGCGCATGTCTGTGCCGCCAAGGCCGGCGTCGATATGCTCACCCGCTGCCTCTGTCTCGAATGGGGCGGCGACGGCATCCGCGTCAATTCGGTAATCCCCGGGCCGATCGCCGACACCGAGGGCATGGCGCGGCTGTCGCCGACGCAGGAGGCGCGCGAAGCGGTGATGCGGTCGGTGCCGCTCGGCCGCTTCGGCAGCAAGGACGAGGTCGCCAATATGGTGATGTTCCTGGCCTCGCCGCTCGCGGCTTACGTGAGCGGCGCGGTAATCCCCGTTGATGGTGGCTGGACCGCGGCGGGCGCGCGCGGCTTCCGTCTTGGCGAACTCGCGCAACGATAATCCGGCGGTTTGTGGCATGAACCATTTCGCCCTGTTTGTTTCAGTCGCGACGCTTTGGGCGCTCGCGGCGATGTCGCCGGGGCCGAATTTCCTCGTCACGGCGCGGATTTCGATCACACGGTCGCGCGGCGAGGGATTGCTCGCTGTTGCGGGCATCGGCGTCGGCACGGCGGTCTGGGGAGCGGCGGGGTGTTTTGGCGTCCAGGCGCTTTTCATCGCCGCGCCGTGGCTGTATCTGACGATCAAGCTGATCGGCGCAATCTATATGGTTTGGTTTGGCGCGCGCCTGCTCTGGTCGAGCTATCGGGCGAATGAAGCCGATCGCGGCCGCGTTGCGCCGATGGGGCTGCGACATTCCGCATTTTTCGCTCGGCTTGGCGACCACCATTGCCAATCCGCGGTCGGCAATTTCGGTCGCCAGCATTTTCGCCACCACCATGCCGCAGCACCCGTCGCTTGTGCTGGCCTTCTTCGTCATCGCGACAATGGTCGCAGTGTCGGTTTGCTGGTACACGCTTGCGGCGTGCTTGTTTACTGTGTCGTGGCTCTCGTCAGCCTATCAGCGCGGCCGCCGCTGGATCGATCGCGTGACCGGCGCCTGCTTCATTCTTTTCGGCGCCAGACTTGTCTACGATCGCTGAGCACGCCGCTCAAAGCCGCTTGACGCTGGTCACGTCGCTGCCCGCCGCCTTGATACGGGCAATGGCGTCGGCCGCCGGCTCGACCGCCACCGCCATATGATGCGCATTGGCGTGCAGCAGGTTTTCGCCATCGCGCGCGATAGCCACGTGGCCCTTCCAAAACACCAGGTCGCCGCGGCGCAACTCGCCGAGCGAGGACAACTTGCCCAACGCCATTTCCTGCATGTCGCTGTCGCGCGGGCAGGCGATACCCGCCGCCTGTAGCGAAACCTGCACCAGCGCCGAGCAATCCAATCCGAGCGAGGTCTTGCCGCCCCACAGATAAGGCGCGTGCAGGAATTCCTCGGCCACGGCGAAGAAATCCGGCAGCCTCGCCTTGATCGGCGAAAGATGCACCGCCGGCAGATGCCAGCCATTGGCGGTGACGGCGAAACGTTCGTCCTGCTGAACGATGGCGAGCCGCGCGCCCATCGGCAGCGCTATCGCCGGCGGCAGTTTGACGTCGGGCCCGGGGAAGGCGAGCGTGCGCGGCACCGAGACCTTGTGCGTCGGCGCGCGGCCGGGCGGCGCAATCGCATTGGCCGATAGCCAGCCGACATAACCGTCGCTTTCGAGTTGGCCCCAGGCCCAGCCTTCGCCGGTCGTCTCGTAGACGATGACGTGCTCGCCGAAGAGCACCTGCGTGTCGAGCCGTGCCTCGTGCGACGGCGCGTGCCGCACATCGACGATCGGCTCGACCACTTGGTGGCGCGCGCCTTCGACAAAGCGCGCGGCCTCCACCTGGCCCTTGAGATAGTTCGCCGCCAGCTCGGGCCGGAACGGGTTGATGCGGGGGTCGAGCGCGACCATGCTTTATCCTTTGCGCATGATCTTATCCGAAAACCGGTACCCACTTTTCGGGATCATGCGCTACGCGTACCGCGCGCAGAGCAGCGCATAAAGCGCGCGCGCCGTCTGCAATTCGGCGCCTTCCGGCCGGCCCGGCTTGGCGGCGAGCGTCCAGGCGAAAATGTCGAGATGCAGCCAGGATTTGGCGGCCACGAATTTGCGCAAGAAAAGCGCCGCGGTGATAGCGCCGCCCTGGCCGCCGGTACTTACGTTGTTTGTATCGGCCACTTTGGAATCGAGCATCGCCTCGTAGGGCCGCCACAGCGGCATGCGCCAGAGCGGGTCGTTTTCCGAAGCCGCGAAATCTGCCAGCTCGCCGGCAAGTTCGTCGTCGTCGGTGAAGGCCGCCGGCACGTCGGGCCCGAGCGCGACGCGCGCCGCACCGGTGAGCGTGGCAAAATCGGCGATCAGCGCCGGCTTGTCCTCATCTGCCAGAGTCAATGCGTCGGCGAGCACCAGCCGCCCTTCCGCATCGGTATTGCCGATCTCGACGCTGATGCCTTTTCGCGATGTGTAGACGTCGCGCGGGCGGAAGCTGGTGCCGGAAATCGAATTCTCCACTGCCGGAATAATGACGCGCAGCCGCACCTTCAGCTTGCGCGCCATCACCATGTGCGCCAGCGCCAAAGCCGTGGCGCCGCCGCCCATGTCCTTCTTCATGTTGAGCATGCCGGCGTCGTTCTTGATATCGAGCCCGCCGGTGTCGAAGCACACGCCCTTGCCGACCAGCGTGATCTTCGGGTCGACGCCGCTGCCCCAAGTGATGTCGATCAATCGCGGCGTGCGCGCGGAGCCGGCGCCGACCGCTGCAACCAGCGGGAATTCCTTGGTCAGTGCGTCGCCGCTAGTGACTTGCACCGCCGCGCCGTGCTGCTTGGCGAGAGTGCGCGCCGCTTCTTCCAGCTCGGCCGGGCCCATGTCGTTCGACGGCGTGTTGATGAGATCGCGCGCCAGGCACACACCCTCGACGATGCGCGTGAGGTCGTCGCCGTCGACGCCCTCCGGCACGACCAGCCGCACGTTGCGCGCCTCCGCCCTGCGGTAGCGCGTGAACTGATAGGCGTTGAGCGCGAAAGCGAGCGCCGCGAGCCGCGCGTCATTCGGCGCGTTGGCGAAGCGGTAAGTGCCCGGCGGCAGTAGCGTGGACAATTGCCCGGGTCGGAACAGGTCCTTCACCGGCTCGTCCGCCGCCTCGATGCCGAACAATACGCCGGCCAAGGTGCCGTCCGCTTTTGGCACAATCAGGTGCCGTCCGGCCTTCGGCTCGTAGCCGGTCGCGCGCACATAGACCTGCTCGCGATCGTCAATATTGGCGATGGTTTTTTCAAATGTCGCCGCATTGACGAACAGGATCGGGATGGCCGGCTCGCCGGCTTTGACGAAAATCGGATGCATACTTACTCCGCGGCGTCGCTCAGGGACGGTTTCGGGACATGGCCGCCGCGCGTCTGCGGCAGCTTCCAGCCCAGCATCTTGCCGGCGACCAGCGTGCGCAGCACCTGCGCGGTGCCGCCGCCGATGGTGAACATGCGCACATCGCGCGCCATGCGTTCGAGCGGCAGTTCGCGCGAATAGCCGCGCGCGCCGAACAGTTGCAGCGCGTCGTTGACGATTTTGATCGCACTTTCGGAGGCGAAGATTTTTGCTTGCGCCGCCAGCATCGGGTCGGGGAAGGCGCTGCCCTGCGGTCCGCGCGAGCGCGCCGCGGCGTAGAGCATCAGCCGCGCCGCGGTGAGCTGCGTCTGCATGTCGGCCAGCATCCATTGCAGGCCCTGGAATTCGCCGATCGGGCGGCCGAACTGTTCGCGCGTCTTCGCCCATTCGAGCGCGTGTTCGAGCGCGCCACCGGCGATGCCCATCGCCACCGTGCCGGCGCCGACGCGCTGGCTGTTATAGGCATTCATCAGGTCGCCGAAGCCGCGCGCGAACCCGGACGGCGGCAGCAGCGCCATGGCGCCCGGCACTTCCAGGTCCTCGAAGATGACTTCGCCCTCCGGCATGCCGCGCAGGCCCATGGTCTGCTCGCGCTTGCCCACGCGGAGGCCCTTCGCTTCGTCACGCACGGCGAGGAAGCCGCTGATGCCGAGGGCCTCGCCGCGTTCGTCGAACACGCGCGCAAAAATCAAATGCAGGCGCGACACCCCGGCGCCGGTGATCCAGTGTTTCTTGCCGTTGATCACATAAACGTCGCCGCGTTTGTCGGCGCGCGTCGTCATGGCGAGCGCATCGGAGCCGGCCTCCGGCTCGGTGATGCAGATCGCCGGCTTATCGCCCGCGAGCACCAGCCCGGCGGCGAGTTTCTTCTGCGCCTCGCTGCCATAGGCCATGACCATGGAGATCGCGCCCATATTGGTCTCGACGACGATGCGCGCGGTCACCGTGCAGGACTTGGCCATTTCCTCGATCACGAGCACGGCGTCAAGGAAGCTCGCATCCTTTCCGCCCAGCGCTTTCGGCAGGGTCATGCCAAGGAAGCCGGCTTCGCCCAGCGCCTTGACCATGTCCCAGGGGTATTCGCCGGCGCGGTCGATCGCCGCGGCGCGCGGCTTGGCCACGTTTTGCGAAAAGGCGCGGGCGCGCGCCTGTAGCGCGATTTCGGCTGGGGAGAGGCCTAGGTCCATGGCGCGATCTTAGAGGCTGACCCGAAATTAAGTTGAGTGATTTCAGTCGCTTGTGGTTCAGTCGTGGTTGCGAGCTACGACGGAGACACAAGATGGTTTGGACTGAAATCACCCGCCCGAAATATCGGCGAGACGGGCTGCGCTATGCAAGCGATAGCACGGACGAGGATTTTTTCCCGAGCGATCTTCAGTTCTCACAGGTTCTTCTATGTGTTTTTCCGCCATGGCTTGGATTTTTGATTAACACATTCCCGGGCGTCCGATATTGAATTAGGCTTGATTCGAAATCCGCTTATTGGGATTCGCGGGGCAAGGCGACTTCAAAACACAGGTCTGCAATTTTCCCGCCCGCGGAGGCGTCTATGTATACGTGAAGACCTATATCAACTTTACCAGCATCATCGCCGCCCCGAATTTCTCGCAACGTTAGGTCTCGCTCCGCGACAATCAGTTCCAACCGCCGGGGCTTGTGAACATCCAGCGGCGAGCGCTTGCCGCCCATCGGCTTTGCCGCCGCCAACCTGGTTAGCCGCCAGTGCTCCGTGGCAAGGGAGGGGCGATCAGGGAGAATTCGATGGCTGCGGTGCCGTCTTGGCGGCCCGCGAAACGTCGCGCCATGCGTACGGGCAACAGCCTGGGCATGCGGGCGGCGATCTGGTTTCGAATACGTTCGGGCATGGCGGCCTTCTGAAATATTCAAAGGTACCGAGACACCGTGTCAGGTCATAACAAAATCACATTTTTGAATTCTCGCATGCCATGCATAGAATACCGGCGGTCGCCTTGAGCGATGTTTGTCGGCAGGCAGGATGTGGCGAAAAAGACCTGCCGGCGCATTCAGTGGGGTTGCGTGCCGCCCTGTCCGCTCTGCGCCTGACCGGTGCGCGCGCTGCTTTGGCTCAGCGTGGCGTTGAAATAAGTCTGTGAGTCGCCGAGCGTGATCCGACGTTCGCATTTCGGCTCGCAGCTGTAGGATTCGCGTTCGATGCCCTTGTAGACCACCACCAAATCGTGGCCAGAGGCGCCGAGGACGCGCACGTGCTTGTCCATCACCACGCGACCGTTGCCATCGAGCGCCAGCAGATTGGTCGAGCCGTAGCCTTTGCCGGTAATAACCAGAATGCCCCCGGCTTGCAGGGCGGCGTCGGCGATCAGCGGGTTTCCGATGATCACGGTGGCGACGTGCGGGGGCAGCTTGAGCACTTGCGCCTGGTCGACATTAACGGTGACGGTGTCCGCTTGCGCCTGGGCGCCCAGGGCGGCGGCAAAAAGGATCGTGCAGGCCCAAACGCGAATAAGTTGCTTGCGACGCGCGAACACGGTCCACATCGAAATCTCCAACGCAAATCACGGTACAAGTCACGCTCCTTGGCTGCCGCCAAGGCGGCCGGCCGATCGAGAGTTGACTGCAAATTGGTGAATGAAGTGCAAAGAGCCGGATGCGGCCGGCCGGGCCTACTGGCGGAACGGGTAAAGCATCTGGGCGCCGAAGCTTTCCGGAAAGCTGCTATCGTCGATGCCGTAGGCATCCGGCAGCTCGTCCTCCGGCATGTAGAAAGTGGCGAACAGCAGATCCCAAATCGGGAAGGTGCCGGCGAAATTCATGTTGCCGCCGCGGTCTGGCATAGTGTGATGCCAACGGTGGAAAACAGGACCGGCGATCACGTATTTGAACGGTCCCAGCGTCCAGTTCAGATTGGCATGCACGAAGGCCGATGAGGCAATGGTGAAGGGGCCGACCCACAGCATCACATTCGGCGAAATGCCGGCAAGCAGCAGCCCGACGTCGACCAGGACGGTGCCGAACAGGATATTGACCGGATGAAAGCGCGCCGCCGAAATCCAATCGACTTCTTCCGACGAATGATGCACCGCGTGGTATTTCCACAGGCTGGCGCCATGATAAAGCCGGTGAAACCAGTAAAGCAGGAAGTCCGACGCGACCAGGAAGGCGATCGCCTGCGCCCAAAGTGGCATCGCCGCGAGTGGTCCGAAGCCGTTATCGTAGAACTTCATTAGCGCGTCAGTGCCGTGGATGTTGTAGATATAGGCGGCGCCCATCACCATCAGGCCGATGCGTACAAAGCGCGCGCCGAGCGGGATGAGGAACCAGTAGCAGACGTCCGTGACGATCGCGCGCTTGCGCCACCAGGGCTGGCCGGGATTGCAGGCCGACCAGTGGGTCAGTAGCGCAAAGACAATGCCGAGCGCGATCGTGATCGGCACGATTTTGATGACGGTTTCGCCGGCAACTTGCAGGACGCCCAGAAATTCGTTGGCCATCACCCGAAACCTGACTGCGACGATAATGAGGTCAATCCGGTATCCGGTGTCGCAGTTAAGATCGGGTGTATGGCGCGTAATGGCGAGGAAGCCACGAGCCGGTTTTAGCCCGCCGGCGCACGATGACGCAGTGCAGTGGGGCTGTCTCACCATAGTATTACCAGCGGAGGCGGTAGCGGATTACCCCACGTTTCTGCGGCGAAATCCCTGTCTTGCCCATAGGCCCTTTCGTATACCAGAAGAATACAGCAAAATTATATCCAGTATAAATTTTATTAATTACTTGTTAACTGTGATATCCTTCAAACAATAGCTTATTAACTACATCATGTACGGATCGAATACCATATGTTTATTCGATTGTATTAACCGCCATGCAAGACCTCGTTGATACGGTGCGGCATGGTTCAGAAGGGGCCGGAGATAATCCGGTCTCCTGGATCAGCTCAGACAGCCACGTGTGGATTAAAGGAGCTAGCCAATGAAGAACCTCTTCGTGCGTTTCGTGAAGAACGATCCGGCGCGACCGCCATCGAGTATGGCCTTATCGCCGCCGGCATCTCGGTCGCGATCATCGCGGTCGTCAATGGCCTTGGCACCCAGTTGAACGCCAAGTTCACCACCATCTCGACCCAGTTGAAGTAATCGAGATCGCCTACATTGCTTTAAGGGCTCCGGCCAGTGGCCGGAGCCTTTCGTTGGTGCGCCCGGCATGGGCATCGACTTGGAGGTGGAAGTCCTCTTCACGTGAGCTGGTCACAGCGAGCGAAGCGAACCGCAGAGCGTCGTTCCGTGAGGCCGGCGTGAAGGAAGCGGGGAGCGAAGCTGCGGGCCGACGAACAGAAATCGGATAAAAGGCGGAGCCGAGCAGGGCGAGTGGGCCAATGACCACGAGGCCCTTGTGACCAAGGCGAGGCAACGTAGATCCGGCGGTCGTGCAGCGAAGGCCGATGCTCTTACCCGGGGAGATTCCGCCTTGGGCCCGAAAGGGCGACGTGGGTCGTGAGACCGACGGAGCGAGAAGTCAGCAGAGGCCATATTAGCGGCGCCAGCCGCGAAGGGCCGAACGATGGGGAGGGTGCAATGCTCGTGTTCCTCGGTGACAGCATGCCACAGAAGTCAAGTTCAAACCTTAGCGCACCACCAATCAAAGCGGTGAAGCCGCAATCACCCCCGCGCGTGTAGGAAAGTCATCGGCGGAAACGAAAACATGCGCCTAGGCGCTTACCTCAACCCATTGAACCGCCCGGTGCGGACCCGCATGCCGGGTGGTGTGGCAGGGGATGCGGAGGTTTCAACCTCCGCGCCCCTATGCCGATTGTGCCGAGCATGATCGACAGCTTGGAGGTGGAAGTCCTTTATCCAGCCTGATGGTGGCGAAGGATTAGCGAAGCGCAAGGGCGTCGTCGCGAGACGGGGTCTGAAAGAAGCGTGGAGCAAAGCCGCGGCTCGATGGACAAGAACCGGATCACGAGGCCTACCCGGCCGGACGAGCGAGCAACGGATCGCGAAGTCCACGGCCATCAAGGACCGGGGTGGTAAATCCGGCGGGCGTGCGGTGAAGGCGGTCGATCTTACCTCGGGAGACCTGCGACGTGTCTCCGGCTTGGAGACTGAGCGATCCGTAAGGATCGAAGATCGCGGCGCAGGAGTCAGCAGAGGGCATATTAGGCGGAGCGCGCTTCGTCGAAGGCCCGAACGTTGGCAGGACGCTCGAACGTGGAGACCTCGGATCGGCCATGCGGCCGAAAATCCAGTTGTCTGGCCTTTGGGGTAGCGGGAAAGGGTGAAGCCCGGACGGCGTTGCTCGAAGGGACCGAAGCCGGTGCGGCGGGCTCCATTATTAAAGCCTCCGGCGTTGGCGTGAAAGATCGCCAACGCTTAATCCAGCGAACCGCCGTATACGGACCCGTATGTACGGTGGTGTGGGAGTTGCGCCTTGCAAGCGCGTTGAAGTCTGCCGTCTGCGATGACGGCCGCGGTAAAGCCTAGCGAGCAGCCGCGAACCGAGTCTTGCGTGGCGTCCGGTAACGGCCGTTGCGAAGCGTCGACAGGGAGGTTGTAGGCCGGAATGAAGTGAACGGGAAAATAGCCCCGAAATCGAACGTGATCGGAGTAGCCGACCCTGTCTCTCAAAGGGGAAGGCGGAACCGCAGGCCGCAACAGCGCGAGCGGTCTGAGGCGCTCCCGGGGTTCGTACCGCCAGCATGCAACCAAAGGAAGCAACGCGAACAAGGGAGATCCATCCGGTTCAGGCGCAAGCTTGTAGGGCCTGCCAAGCCGAAGAGGTGAGAAGGGTCTGATGACCGGGTGGAAGTCAGACTGACTGATATTACTCTGCGGTCGGGAGAGCCGGCCACATGGGGAAGCGGTCAGCGGTAGTTGAATTGTTCTTGGGCGCATGGGCTCCATTCAACGGGAGACACGGCCTTCTATTCAAAGAGAAGATGAGCTTACCATGGAAACGAAACTTGAACAGATAGCAGCGAAAGCTGTGAACCAACTGCCGAAGAGCGTGGTGCGGGAAATCCGCACGCCACCTTCTGTGGGAACCGGGGGCGGGCGACCGCCTCCGGTGACCCGGCGGGAGGAGCCGCGAGGCTCCCCCCTATCCCGATTTTGACCCGCTTTATTTGTCGCTGGTCGCGCGCTAACCGAACCGCAAGCATGCGCGGCTTAGTTTGACGCCGGCGAATCGGGGCCAAGGACGACGATCATGCTGACCGACGCGATCAGGCTGCTGCTGTTCCCCGCTCTGATGGCCTTCGCCGCCTCCAGCGATCTCCTGACCATGACCATCTCCAACCGCCTTTCGCTGGCGCTGGCCGGCGGCTTTTTACTGCTCGCCCTGGTCACCGGCATGAGCCTGGCCGCCATCGGCATGCATCTGGCCGCCGCGGCGCTGGTGCTGACGTTTGCTTCGGTTTCTTTTCGCCGGGCTGGATCGGCGGCGGCGACGCCAAGCTCGCGGCCGCCACGGCGCTCTGGTTCGGCTTCGATTATCTGCTCGATTATCTGATCTATGCCTCGCTGTTCGGCGGCGCGCTGACGCTGCTGCTGATTCAATTCCGCCTGCTGCCGCTGCCGGCCCGCTCGCCCGGCAGGAATGGATCCTGCGCCTGCACGAGAAAGGCGGCGGCGTGCCCTATGGCATCGCGCTCGCGGCCGCGGCGCTCGTGGTTTATCCGCACACCGGCTGGATGGCCGCGCTCGGCATCTGATCAGAGCCGGCCGCGAAACGGCAACGTCGCGGCAACAAAATATTAACTCGATTTAGATACCGCTCCTTAACCATACCTTGACCTTTAGCTGGTGAAATCCCGTGCAAGCGGCCGCCTGGCCGCCATGTGGTTTACGCGGCCGATCCGGCCGTTCTGTGACGTAGAGAGTGAAGAGTATGAAAGCCGCGCGTCTCGTCGTGCTGACCGTCGCCCTCGCCGCGGGCGGCGTTGCCGCCATGCTGGCCGGCCGTTCGGAAAAGCCCCCGGAGGTCAAAACGCCGGAGGCGCCGAAGATGGCGACCGTCGACGTCCTGGTGGCGAAATCCGACATCGCCATGGGCCAGACGCTGTCGCCGGGCGACATGCAGTGGCAGGCCTGGCCGGCCAGCACCGCCACCGGCAATTTCATCCGCAAGACCGACCAGCCCAACGCCATCGAATCGTTCGCCGGCAACATCGCGCGCGTTCCCTTCGTCGCCGGCGAGCCGATCCGCGAAGCCAAGCTGGTCAACGCCAAGGGCTCCGGCTTCATGGCGGCGATCCTGCCGTCCGGCATGCGCGCGATCTCCACGCAGATTTCGCCGGAGACCGGCGCCGGCGGATTCATCCTGCCGAACGATCATGTCGACGTGATCCTGACGCGGCGCGACCGCGACGCGGAAAAAGAGCCACGCGGCACCGAAGTCGCACATCAGCGAAATCATTCTCAGCAATGTCCGCGTGCTGGCGATCGACCAGAACGTCGAGGAAAAGACGGCCAGAAAGTCGTCGTCGGCAAGACCGCGACGCTCGAATTGACGCCGAGCCAGGCGGAAACCCTGGCGCTGGCGCAGCAGCTCGGCACGCTGTCGCTGGCGCTGCGCAGCATCACCGACGCCGCGAGCGACCACCGAAATCCGAAGACGAACCGGCGGGCGCAGCCGGCGTGAACGTCGTCCGCTTTGGCGTCGGCACGATGACGACGCCGAAATGATCGAATGAGGGGAAACGGGGACATGCCGATAAGGACTTTGATCCGCGCCGCCGCGCTGGCGGCATTCGTCGCCGGCGCAGGTCTGGCGCCGGCGGCCCCCGTGCCGCGGCCGACGCGCACGTGCCGGTGATCCAGGTGGCGGCGAGCGAGGCCACCTCGCGCTTCATTCCGCTCGGCATCGGCAAATCGGTCGCCATCGACCTGCCGGCCGACATCAAGGACGTGCTGGTCGCCGATCCCAAGATCGCCAACGCCGTGATCCGCACCTCGCGCCGCGTCTACATGATCGGCGTCGCCGTCGGGCAGACCAACATCTTCTTCTTCGACGCCGACGGCAAGCAGATCGCCGGCTTCGACATCGCGGTCACGCGCGATCTCAACGGCGTGCGCGCCGCGCTCAAGCAGACCATGCCCGATGCCGACATCCACATCGAAGGCGTCGGCGACGGCATCATGCTGTCGGGCACCGCCGCCAGCGCCGCCGAATCGCAGCAGGCCTACGATCTCGCCTCGCGGCTGGTCGGCGACGGCACCAAGGTGGTCAACGGCATCACCGTGCGCGGGCGCGACCAGGTCATGCTCAAGGTGACGGTCGCCGAAGTGCGCCGCGACGTCATCAAGCAGCTCGGCATCGATCTTTCCGGCACCTTCAACTACGGCGCCGCCGTGGTGAACCTCAACACCCAGAATCCGTTCTCCGCCACCGGCCAGACGCTCAGCAACATCGTTTTCGCCGGCACTGGAAGAAACATCAACGCCACGCTGCAGGCGATGGACCGCGCCGGCGTGTTGCGCACGCTGGCCGAGCCGAACCTGACCGCGATCTCCGGCGAAACCGCGACCTTTCGTCGCCGGCGGCGAATTCCCGATCCCCAACGGCGCTGTCGTGCGACACCACCAAATCGCCGCCGGTCTGCCAGGCGCAGGTCGACTTCAAGAAATTCGGCGTCAGCCTGGTGTTCACGCCGGTCGTGCTGTCGGAAGGCCGCATCAGCCTCAAGGTGATGACCGAAGTGTCCGACCTGTCGACCGACAACGCGATGACCTGCAGTGCCCGGCTCGACCCAGCCGCTGACCATTCCCTCGATCAGCACCCGCCGCGCCGAGACCACGGTCGAAATTCCCTCCGGCGGATCGCTGGCGCTCGCCGGCATGATCCAGGAGCAGACCAAGCAGCCGATCAACGGCGTTCCCGGCCTGATGCAGCTGCCGATCCTCGGCACGCTGTTCAAGAGCCGCGACTACATCAACAACCAGACCGAGCTGATGGTGCTGGTGACGCCCTACATCGTGCACGCGGTGGCGCAGAAGCAGTTGTCGCGGCCCGACGACGGCTTCGCCGATCCGAACGATCCGTCGACCGCGCTGCTCGGCCGCCTCAACCGCATCTACGGCCGGCACACGACAAGAGCCGAGCCGCCGAGCGACTACCACGGCAAATACGGATTCATCCTCGATTGAGCGGGACGGAGACGACCGATGACAAGCTTTCCATGCAGACGATCGCCAGGCGCCGCGGCGCCATGGCGCTGCGCGCTTTGGCGGCCGTCGGCTCTCGCCGCCTCGCTGGCCGGCTGCTACACGCAGCGCGTCGCGCGAACAGACCCTACCCCACCGATTATCGCGAACGCCATCCGATCACGCTGAAGGAAGGCGCGCACACGGTCGAAATCTTCCTCGGCCGCAATCGCGGCGGGCTGACGCCGAGCAGCGCGCCGACGTGCTCGCCTTCGCCCAACCTGGCGGCGCGAAGCCACCGGCGGCATCATCGTCGACGTGCCGCACGGCGGGCCGACCGACCGCGCCGCCGCCGATTCGATGCGCGAGGTGCATTCGATCTTCGCCGCCTCCGGCGTGCCGCGCAACGCGGTCTATGTGCGCAACTACAGGCCGCTCGGGCGCCTCGCTCGCCAGCATCAAGATCAACTACTCCAAGCTCGATCGCCACAGCCGGCCCCTGCGGGCTGTGGCCGCACGATCTCGGCCCGAGCTTCGATCGCCCTACATCGAGAACCAGCCCTACTGGAATCTCGGCTGCGCCAACCAGCGCAATCTCGCCGCCATGGTCGACAATCCGGCCGACCTGGTGCAGCCGCGCGGCGAAGCGCCGGCCTATGCCGGCGCGCCGCTCGGTCGCGCTCGACAAATACCGCAAGGGCGATAGCCCGGCGGCACCTATCCGAGCGAGTTATGACAACGGCAAAATCAGCGACGTCGGCAAATGATCAAACACGCACAACAAGTCGCAGTCGCCGAACATGAGCCGGCGCCGGCGGCGCCGGCCGACAGCGCCGCCGACGAACATATCGCGCCGGCGCCGCGCGTCTCGATCCAGGCATTTTGCGAGACGGTGGAAACCGCCGCCGCCGTGCAGGCGGCCGGCGAAGACCGCCGCATGGGCAAGGCGCATGTCAAGATCCAGATGGGCGGCGTCACCGCCGCGGTCGAGGCCTATCGCACTTCGCCGACGCCGAACGTCATCATGCTCGAATCGGACAACCGCCCCGACGAAATCCTGCACCGGCCTCGACCAACTCGCCGAGGTCTGCGACGCCGGCACGCGCGTGATCGTGGTCGGCCGCGTCAACGACGTGACGCTCTATCGCGAGCTGACGCGGCGCGGCGTCAGCGACTATCTGATCGCGCCGGTCGGCACCATCGACATCGTGCGCGCGATCTGCGGCCTGTTCTCGCAGCCCGATGCCAAGCCGGTCGGCCGCATCATCGCCGTGGTCGGCGCCAAAGGCGGCGTCGGCGCCTCCACCGTCGCGCACAACATCGGCTGGGCGATCGCGCGCGATCTCGCGCTCGATTCGGTGGTCGCCGACCTCGACCTCGCCTTCGGCACCGCCGGCCTCGACTACAACCAGGACCCGCCGCAGGGCATCGCCGACGCGGTGTTCTCGCCCGACCGCGTCGACACCGCCTTCGTCGACCGGCTGCTGTCGAAATGCACCGAGCACCTGAGCCTGCTGGCGGCGCCGGCGACGCTCGACCGGGTCTACGATTTCGGCGCCGACGCCTTCGATTCGATCCTCGATTCGCTGCGCAGCACGATCCCCTGCGTCGTGCTCGACGTGCCGCATATGTGGTCGGGCTGGACCAAGCGGCTGCTGGTGAGCGCCGACGACATCCTGGTCGTCGCCGGCCCCGATCTCGCCAATCTGCGCAACGCCAAGAACATGGTCGATCTGCTGCGCGCGGCGCGGCCGAACGACCACCGCCCGTTCTATTGCCTCAACCAGGTCGGCGTGCCGAAGCGGCCGGAAATCACGCCGGCGGATTTCGCCAAGGCGCTGGAAGACCAGCCGCTGGCGGTGATCCCGTTCGACCCGCAGATGTTCGGCACCGCCGCCAATAACGGGCAGATGATCGCCGAGGTTTCGCCAGGCCCACAAGACCGCGGAGATGTTCCGCGAACTGGCGCAGGTGCTGACCGGACGCGCCGAGGCCAAACGCTCGCGCGGCGGCCTGCTGACGCCGCTGTTCGCCAAGCTGATGAAGCGCAAGAGCTGAAATTTGTCCGGAGTGTCAGTAACGTGTTCGGTAAGCGTACTCAACCCCTGAAGCCCGCGTCCCGGCCGCCGGCGCCGGCGGCGCCGGACGCGCGCCGCGCCGTGCAACCGGGCGCGGCGCCCAAGCCCGCCGCCAGCGCGCGATGGAAACCGGCCGCACGCCGTTTCCCTCCGACGGGCTCGGCGCGCCGCTGGTCTCGGCGCCGACGCCCGACCCGCGCGCCGTCGCCGCGTCAACATGCCGGCCTGGTCGATTCGCGCCGCTCGCGAAACCTATTACGAGGTCAAAGGCACCATCTTCGGCGCGCTGATCGAGGCGATCGATCTCGCGCAGCTCGCGCGGCTCGACGCCGATTGCGCGCGCGAGGAAATCCGCGACATCGTCAACGAAATCATCGCCATCAAGAACATCGTGATGTCGATCTCCGAGCAGGAAGAACTGCTCGACGACATCTGCAACGACGTGCTCGGCTTCGGCCCGCTCGAGCCGCTGCTGGCGCGCGACGACATCGCCGACATCATGGTGAACGGCTCCGGCACGGTCTACATCGAAGTCAAGGGCAAGATTCAGAAGACCGGCATCCGCTTCCGCGACAACCAGCAGCTGCTCAACATCTGCCAGCGCATCGTCAGCCAGATCGGCCGCCGCGTCGACGAATCCTCGCCGATCTGCGACGCGCGCTTGCCGGACGGCTCGCCGCGTCAACGCCATCGTGCCGCCGCTGGCGATCGACGGGCCGGCGCTCACCATCCGCAAATTCAAGAAGGACAAGCTGACGCTCGATCAGCTGGTCAAGTTCGGCACCATCACGCAGCAGGGCGCGGAAATCCTGCGCATCATCGGCCGCAGCCGCGTCAACACGCTGGTGTCCGGCGGCACCGGCTCCGGCAAGACCACGCTGCTCAACTGCCTCACCCAGTTCATCGACGACGACGAGCGCATCATCACCTGCGAAGACGCCGCCGAATTGCAACTGCAGCAGCCGCACGTGGTGCGCCTGGAAACGCGGCCGCCCAACCTGGAAGGCGAAGGCCAGGTCACCATGCGCGACCTGGTGCGCAACTGCCTGCGTATGCGGCCCGAACGCATCATCGTCGGCGAAGTGCGCGGACCCGAGGCCTTCGACCTGTTGCAGGCGATGAACACCGGCCATGACGGCTCGATGGGCACGCTGCACGCCAACAATCCGCGCGAGGCGCTCTCGCGCCTGGAATCGATGATCACCATGGGCGGCTTCTCGCTGCCCTCGCGCACCATCCGCGAAATGATCACCGCCTCGGTCGACGTGGTCATCCAGGCCGCGCGCCTGCGCGACGGCTCGCGCAAGATCACCCACATCACCGAGGTGATGGGGATGGAAGGCGACGTCATCATCACCCAGGACCTGTTCGTCTACGACATGACCGGCGAGGACGCGCAAGGCAACATCCTCGGCCGCCACCGCTCCACCGGCATCGGCCGGCCGCGCTTCTGGGATCGCGCCCGCTACTACGGCGAGGAAAAGCGCCTGGCCGCCGCGCTCGACGCCGCGGAAGCCGCCAACGAAGCCATGCGGGTCTGAGCCGGGGACGCCATGCAAACGATCGCCCTGTTCTTCCTGGCCTCCGTCGCGATGGGCGGCGTGGTCTGGGTTTTCGTCTATCCGATCCTGTCCGGCGAGCGCAAAGCCGAGCAGCGCATGGCCAGCGTCGCCAAGGCGGAGCCGGTGGCGCGCGCCGCGCGCGGCAACCAGAAATCGCGCCGCGATGTCATCGAAAACACGCTCAAGGAGATCGAGGAGCGCCACAAGAAGAGCAAAAGCGTCCCGCTCTCGGTGCGCATCGCGCAGGCCGGCCTGACGTGGTCGAAGCGGCAGTTCTTCATCGATCTCGGCCGGCATCGGCGTCGGTGCTGTTCATGCTCGGACTTTTCACCGGCGGCGGCCTGCTCGTCGCCGCCGCGCTCGGCTTTGCCGGCGCGTTCGGCCTGCCGCGCTGGATGTTGTCGTTTCTGAAGAAGCGGCGCGAAGCCAAATTCCTCGATGCTTTCCCGGACGCCGTCGACATCATCGTGCGCGGCGTCAAGGCCGGCCTGCCGCTGCTCGACTGCCTGAAGATGATCACGATCGAGGCGCCGGAGCCGCTGAAGTCCGAATTCCGCGCCATCGTCGAAACCCAGGCCATCGGCATGCCGCTGGGCGAGGCCTGCGGCAAGCTCTACGAGCACATGCCGGTGCCGGAAGCGAACTTCTTCGGCATCGTCGTCTCGATCCAGCAGCGGGCCGGCGGCAACCTCGCCGAAGCGCTCGGCAACCTTTCGCGCGTGCTGCGCGACCGCAAGAAGATGAAGGCCAAGATCCAGGCGATGTCGCAGGAAGCCAAGGCCTCGGCCGGCATCATCGGCGCGCTGCCGCTCGCGGTGATGACCCTCGTCTACGTCACCAGCCCGGACTACATCTCGCTGCTGTGGACCGAGCCGCTCGGCCGCGTGATGCTGGCGGCTTCCGTCGTGTGGATGTCGATGGGCGTGTTGGTGATGAAGAAGATGATCAATTTCGATTTCTGATGCGCGCGCCGCTGAGGATGTATGCCGATGCTCGACCTGCTGATCGATCGCTCAACGCCAAGACGCTGACGATGGTGTTCGCCGCCATCGCCGCGGTCGCCACCGTGTTGACGTTCGCGATGCCGCTGGTGTTCGCCGATCCGCTCGGCAAGCGCATGAAGGCGGTCGCGCTCGAGCGCGAGAAGATCCGCGCAGCGCGAGCGCGAGCGCATGGCGCAGGCGCAGCAGAAGGTCAGTCTGCGCCAGTCGCCCAAGCAATACATGCAGGCGATCGTCGACCGCTTCAACCTGAACAAATGGGTCGGCCAGGAAGAGGCGCGGCTCAAGCTGGTGCAGGCCGGCTATCGCGGCCAGGCGCCCTACATCACCTATCTGTTCTTCCGCATGGTGACGCCGGCGGCGGCGCCTGTTCGCCGCGGTCTATCTGTTCGTCATGCTCGATCTTCAACCAGCCGGCCATGGTCAAGCTCGGCATCTGCATCGCCGCCGCCTATATCGGCATGCATCTGCCGCTGATGTTCCTCAAGAACCGGATCGCGCGCCGCCAACTGTCGATCAAGCGCGCGTTTCCCGACACGCTCGACCTGCTGCTGATCTGCGTGGAATCCGGCATGTCGATCGAGGCGGCGTTCAAGAAGGTGAGCGAGGAGATCGGCTCGCAGTCGGTGGCGCTGGCCGAGGAGCTCACGCTGACCACCGCCGAACTGTCCTATCTGCCGGACCGCCGCCAGGCCTATGAGAACCTGGCCAAGCGCACCGACCTCGACGGCGTCAAGTCGGTGTGCATGGCGCTGCAGCAGGCCGAGCGCTACGGCACGCCGCTCGCCAACGCTGCGGGTGATGGCGCAGGAAAACCGCGACATGCGCATGTCGGAAGCCGAGAAGAAGGCCGCCGCGCCTGCCGCCCAAGCTGACCGTGCCGATGATCCTGTTCTTCCTGCCGGTGCTGTTCGTGGTCATTCTCGGCCCGGCGGCGATCAAGGTCATGGCCGTGATGCATTGATCGCGACGCCGTAACGACGAGCCTTCGAATTTTCGGCGGTCTGAACTGGCCTCAGCTGCCGGCGTCGGGCGGCGGCACGTAAGGCTGCCCGCTCTTTTCGACCAGGTTCCGCCTGCGCGAGCATCTGCCGCAGATAGTTGACATTGGCGGCGGCTTCGTCTGGCGGTAGATCGGCGCTGGCGATCTGTCTCGGCCTCGGCGAAACGGCCTTCCAGGCCGACCACCAGCGCGAGATTCTGCCGCACCTTGGGCGCCGCATTGGGCCGCGCCATCGCCTGCCGCAGCGTCGCCTCGGCGCGCTTCAAATCCTTGGTCAGCGCATAGGACAGGCCGAGATTGGACAGTACCGAAGGCTCGTCCGGCACGATCTTGAGCGCGGCGGAGTAATGCCGCTGCGCTTCGGCGTGGCGGCCGAGTTGGTCGAGCACCGCGCCTTGCGCGTTGAGGATGCGCCAGTCCGGATTGTCCGGGGTGTGCGCACGGCCGAGCACGTCGAGCGCCTGGTTGTAGTCGCCGGCATCGGCCAGCGCGCGCCGTAGGCGCCGAGCAGCGGCATGTTGTGCGGATTGCGAATCGAGGCCTGTTCGAGCACGGCGACCGCCTGGGCGCGCTGCTCGGTCGCGCGCAGCGCCCGAGCATAGTTAATGGCCGCATCGGCATCGCCCGGATTTTCACGGTAGCGGGCGCCCCAGACCGCGAGCGCGCGCCGCCAGTCGGCATCGCTGCGCGGGGCGTTGCTGGAGCCGAGCGAGCCAGTAATTCGTCGCCGGTCGTCTTGCAGCCGGCCACCGACAGAGCCAGCATTGCCGTGACGGCGGCCGTGGCAAGCACGTGGGCGGCGCGGGCCGTTCATGCGCATGGAAATCCGGAGGCTGGCATTCCAACGGCATTCCCCGAGCAATAAAACGTTAACCCTAACGAGTCGTTAACTTGTACTCTGCCGCCACCAGCCGAACTCAAGTCTTCTGACTCATATTTTTCCTTGGTTCAGACGCTCTGGCGAGCCTGCGCGAGAGGAGCTTGACGTTAGCGATCATCAACTAAGTTTTGGCGCTTTCGATTGTGGCCTCGAAATCCCTGGCGAGGCGACGACAGCGGGTGATCCAGGCGATGGTTCGCTCGACCGCCCCTGTACAATGTTGCCAAGGACTGGGTGCTTTACTTGGTGCTCTTGGTCCGGTCGGACCATCCGGGGATGGAACCCGGAAGATGACCTCGATGCGGCTTTCGTCGATTTCAACTCGGCGTACGATGGCGCGAATAATTTCCTGCATCCCTACCGGTCGAGATTATCGAGCCCGTAGTACCTTGGCAGAGAAGTCTTCCAGGCAGCTGATCACCAGCGCGAGGTCGCGTTCACTCTCGGCATCTCGATAGCTGCCTGATGTCGCTCTTTCAGCTGGGACATGCGCTGCTTCAAGCCGGTGATGCCGGTTCGAATTATCTTTGTCGTTCCGCCTTCGGTTTAACTGTCGATGAGCCGACTAATCCCGCGTCGCAACTGGTCTTTGGCGATCGAGGTGAATGACCTCCTCGGCTTAGTGACGCCGTCGCGCCCTTGGGCCTGACGAGGCGAGCATGACCACGCGGTGTGGTTCTTGCAAGAGAGCGCGCGCCTGATCCCATACCGCCTGTTCCAATTGATCGCCGCGTACGGGTCCATTGGTGCACACTGCTTTGCCACTAAACCGGTAGCCGTCCGCACCGGTACGCGATAATAGCGCAACGTCATGGGATCGTATGGGCGTGAACGAGGAGCTCTTTCGTAATAGGCATATCCGCAGCGCTGGCATCCGTCAGACCTTGCTGTAGCCAGCACCGACCGCGCTGGCGCTCTCGCTTCGCCCCGGTGCCTTCAAGCTGCGCTTGGGCGGCCTCGAACACCGTCGGATCAATGACTGCAGAACTGGGATCTCGATCCACTCTTCGCGCGATACGGAAACGCGCGAGGTGGCGCGCGGCGAGGGCTTCAGATGCCCACGGATCGGCCGTAGCCGCGGCCGAGGAGGTAAGAAGCGTCCTCGCCCGAAGGCGGCGCGTCCGATATAGGCCGGATTATCCAACTTTCCGCGGATGGTCGAGGCATGCCAATACGTTGACCCTTGCCTGGTTTGGCAGCCCATCTGCTGTAGCTCGGCACACTGCACGCAAGCTCATTGATCCAAGCTATCCACTCGAAGATGAGGCGAACGACATGCGCCTCCGATTCCACGGCCTAAAAGCGTGCCATGGCTGCCCTGTGTGCGGCTCACGTACGATACCAGTAGGGAGCCCCCGCAGTGCGCTGACGGATCCGGATTTGCTCATTGGTCAGGCTTTTCCAGAAAGAGCGCTATGCCGAACCTAAGCGCGACACAATCGTATTTTTGCTGTGGTTGCCAAACCGTAAACAGGCCAAGAAATAGCCAATTGACGGGGAATAGCCGCACAGATCAAGTTCGTCGAAATCACACCGTGATGTTTCATCACCCGAACTACCGCAAGGGGTTCTGCCGTACGTTGACCTACTGGGGTTGTAAACGGATTGTTAACCATAATGTGGGGATCATGACTTTGAAATCATATCGGGGACCGAGAGAAATTCGAATGCAAAGATACACACCAGCTGGCTTCGAGACGACATGCGGGATCACCTAGCCAATGGTAATCCGTCTGATGCGATAGAAAATGTTTTGAGTTTTCAACGTCGAATAACATCCGGCAAAAATCCGGGCGAAGCAGCTCTCGAACTTGTTTACCAGGCAGCCGAACTTATCGGAGATGTCGATAGCTTTGCTGCTGAAAGACTAGCCCGCGCGGAGAAACTCGCCCAACAAGCAATCGAAAAGTTAAAAATGCAGATGATCGTGTTCGATCTGCAGAATCAGAACGGCGCACAGTCATAGCCGAGATGAGCGAGTTCAGGGATAAGGTGGAAAAGGAAGTCAGCGATAAGTTGCAAGAAATGGAGAGGGCAATGGAGCAAACGGCCTCTCGCGTAGCAGCCGCTGAAGCAAAGCTATCGACAGCTGAGCAGCGAGCACGAGCCGCTAAATCGCGAGCAAACGAAGCTGAAAATGCGCTCAGGCGCTCGAAGCGGCGATCCGCTCCAAGATCATTGCTAAAATGCCAACTAATTCAGGCGGACGGATAGCTACGGCAGCTTGATGCTTTCCTAATCACGGAGCTAAACTCGGCACGAGTCGTTCTGAAAGCCGTGTACTACCGACATCCCCTTTGGGATTAACTTGAATAATATGGGCGAGTGAGCCAACACCGGTAATGGAAATATTTTTCCGAGATAAATTATTGCGGTCGATTCAGACCAACCCCACAATTCTCCTGTCGCTTATCCAATATGACCACCCCGTCCAGAGAACCTTTATGTGTATAAAAAAAAAAAAAAAAAAAAAAAAAAAAAAAAATAGCCTTCGCTCGCCGGAGGCCAACTTCATACACAAAATACATTTTAATCTGTGATTGCAATAAAAATTCTGGAATGTCGCGGTGCCCAGCTTTTTTTTAAAAAAAAAAAAAAAAAAAAAAAAAAAAAAAAAAAAAAAAAAAAAAAAAAAAAAAAAAAAAAAAAAAAAAAAAAAAAAAAAAAAAAAAAAAAAAAAAAAAAAAAAAAAAAAAAAAAAAAAAAAAAAAAAAAAAAAAAAAAAAAAAAAAAAAAAAAAAAAAAAAAAAAAAAAAAAAAAAAAAAAAAAAAAAAAAAAAAAAAAAAAAAAAAAAAAAAAAAAAAAAAAAAAAAAAAAAAAAAAAAAAAAAAAAAAAAAAAAAAAAAAAAAAAAAAAAAAAAAAAAAAAAAAAAAAAAAAAAAAAAAAAAAAAAAAAAAAAAAAAAAAAAAAAAAAAAAAAAAAAAAAAAAAAAAAAAAAAAAAAAAAAAAAAAAAAAAAAAAAAAAAAAAAAAAAAAAAAAAAAAAAAAAAAAAAAAAAAAAAAAAAAAAAAAAAAAAAAAAAAAAAAAAAAAAAAAAAAAAAAAAAAAAAAAAAAAAAAAAAAAAAAAAAAAAAAAAAAAAAAAAAAAAAAAAAAAAAAAAAAAAAAAAAAAAAAAAAAAAAAAAAAAAAAAAAAAAAAAAAAAAAAAAAAAAAAAAAAAAAAAAAAAAAAAAAAAAAAAAAAAAAAAAAAAAAAAAAAAAAAAAAAAAAAAAAAAAAAAAAAAAAAAAAAAAAAAAAAAAAAAAAAAAAAAAAAAAAAAAAAAAAAAAAAAAAAAAAAAAAAAAAAAAAAAAAAAAAAAAAAAAAAAAAAAAAAAAAAAAAAAAAAAAAAAAAAAAAAAAAAAAAAAAAAAAAAAAAAAAAAAAAAAAAAAAAAAAAAAAAAAAAAAAAAAAAAAAAAAAAAAAAAAAAAAAAAAAAAAATCTAGAAACCTTTAGGCTTTGCTTTCGGGGCGCCAATTTCATACCGCATTCAATTTTTTTTTTTTTTTTTTTTTTTTTTTTTTTTTTTTTTTTTTTTTTTTTTTTCCCTCGCGTGCTGAGCGTATCGGTGGCGGACCTCATCGATGACCAGCTTGTTTGCACGTTGGACGAAAATGGTGAGCTGGATGCCCTCTATGCAATCCATAGTATAAGCAGGTGACGCAGTACTTAGGTCGTCAGCAGCAATGTCGGCTAAAGGCACAGGCTACACTCGCTGCATCGCAGCTCCAATGACGCTATTGGACGAAGAGCCGACAAATGGCAGCGTTGGGGCTGAATTTTTAGCGCGTGATTGACCCAAGTGTACGTTTTTCATTGCTTAAAGCTCTGAAAGAGCACCGAGGGCGCCCGCGACTATTCAGGGAGGCCGGCAAGACGAAGGCCGGCGGCGACTTTTTCCTGTGCAGCCTTTTCAATAAACATCGTCCGCGCACGCCAAAGAGAAATCGTAAGATTCGGATCAATATTGCGTAGTTCTTTGACAACTGCCGCAGCCTCTTGCGTCTTTCCCGAGGTCGCTAACGTTGCAGCGAAGATTCGTAACGCGACTGCCGATCGAGGATTGCCGAGCAGCGCCCTATTGGCCGCCGAGACGGCTCGATCAAATTCACCTTCGAGAAAGAATGCAAGGCTAAGTCCCGCGGCGATAACCAACCTCTTGGATCGCGCGGGCTCAGCCTTTCGGCCCGTTGAAGCAAGTCGAGCGCTTTAGTCGAATTGGCTAGCGCCAGTTCACTCCAGCCCGCTACCGTCAATGCGACGGCCGAATTTGGATTTAGCGATAGCGCGCGGTCTGCCAACTCTTTCGCGCGCCGCGCATCCATGGCCAGTTGCCGAATGGCATAGGCCGCCATCCACAACACGTTTGTATCATCTTTGCCAAATTCTATTGCCCGGTGGGCAAGCCGAACCCCTTCCTGCAACTCCGCGCTGGCGTCCTGCATCCATCCTTGAACTCTTCGCTCTGCGTAACAATAGGCCGTCAACGCCATGGCGGCGGCGTAATTTGGATCGATGGCGAGCGCTTTCTCCAGGCATCGAAGCGCTGCCGAAAGGCTTTCCGGCGTGAATTCGTATTCGAACTGCTGCGCGCGGAGCAGAAGGTCATATGCATCGAAATTTTTGGCTGGTTTCCGTCTCAGTCGTTCGATCTCCGCCAATTGCAGGTTCGGTTCGATTGCGGCGACGACCTTTTCGGTAATTTCGTCTTGCAGATCGAAAATATCGCTCATTTCGCCATCGAAGCGGTCAGCCCAAATATGCGCCCCCGACGTAGCGTCGACGAGCCGGCCGGTTCTTCTTCTTGCTTTACCGGCGCGCCTGACGCTGCCCTCAAGAACGTCCCGCACGCCCAGTCGCGTCCGACCTCCCGAACATCGATGGACTCGTCTTTGTATGTGAAGGACGAGTTACGCGAAATGACGAACAGCGATTTGCAATGCGATAGCGCGGTTATGATCTCCTCTGCCATGCCGTCAACGAAATATTCATGTTCAGTGTCGCCGGTAATATATCTGAAAGGTAGGACCGCAATCGACGGCTTGTCGGGAAGTGCGAATGCGCCGGGCTGCGGCGGTTCGGGTAGAGCACTGTGCGCGGAATGAGTTTCTTCGCGAACGGTCCCGACGAAACGAATGCCCTTACGTTGCAGAGTCCGGATCAGGCGCTGACCTTCACCGCTATCACCGAGTGCGGAGCGTGCGGCGTTGATGCTGCTACTTAACGCAGATTCCGAAACGATACGTCCGCTCCAGACTGCCTTTAATCAATTCGTCCCTGCTCACGACACGGTCGCTTTTACGGACCAGAATTCGATGAGATCGAAGATTTTCGGCTCAACCGCGAGCCAATTCCGCGCCGCGGCGCAGTTCACGGCGACCCGTGTCGAGGCTGAAATCTTCAAATAAATACAGCAAGTTACACGTTCCCTGCGACCGCATATTACCGGCTGATGCGACAGTCTAACACAGCGATTGAGCGGATGTGAACAAGCTCGCCCCAAGGAAAAACCAATCTGTTCCCAAAGCGCGAGCTGTCGGCCGCTGGCACCATAACGTCGGAAATTGTCAATTGCCGCCAGACGGTCGAGGAGGAGGATTCGTCATGACCATGTACGTTTATTCGATCCTCAACCCACGCAACCTTTGTTTCAGGGCAGTCAAGGGTCAAAGTCGTTTGGGAATATTTAAAAGGCGGGCTCGGCTCGATTTTGCAGCACGCCAATAATGTTGCGCGGCTTGAATAGCTTGATAGGTATGAAGGCGCGCATTTTAAACTATTTATCTATTCGCTTGATCAAGCAGAGAAAATCCGATGCAATTCGAAGACCTGAGTCTCCCGAAGGCGAAGTGCTCGATTTCGGCATACAGTCGCTTCTGATGCTGTGGACCGCTCCTCCCCGCACGCGAGGGCCTTAGGGTGGCGCGTCGGTGACGGTGAAATAGCTCGCGACTTTTGCGCCGCAGCGAATGACGCGTCGGCACAGAGCGTCGTTTTGCTGCATCTAGCACCGCCAATACGCTCCTTCGCTCACGCCGATTTTGTCATCGGCGTCCGCGCGGCGCCCCGCACTAGATCGACGAGATCCAGCGGGTCCGCCGGCTCGCGTCGCCGCGCCAGGCGCCATGTGGTCCGGCGAACTAGCACGAGCTTATGGTGATAGAACTCCGATACCTCATGCGATTTCACGTCGAGAACGGCAAGCGGAAGGCCCCGCTGCGCGGCCGCGGCCACGATGCCGTTGACACGAACCGTGGGGTCGAGGCGCAGTAACGTATAATCCGGTCCCATTGCATCGTAGAGCGAGCGCCGCCCTTCGATCCACAGGTGCGGCGCGCGGCAGCCGGGCACCGTGGTCGAGGTGAATGTGCCCATCGTTAGGTGGGCGCCTGCTCCCCATCATAGGCGATTATTGGCGACCGATCGTAGAAGTAGCCGAAGTTGAGGCCACCACAGCATTGCTGCTCCACGTCGAGCGCGTATGCGAGTTGTCCGGCGGCGGCACGCGCGGTCTCGCCGATCGCATCCAACCGCTCGATTTCCGGTGACAACTGGTTACGCTGCATCATCACCTTGGATCCGATGTCGGAGATGATGCGCGAGGCCTGATCCGTGATCGGTCGTCGCTCTGCTTCGTAGGCATCGAAAATTGTGGGCATCGCCCAGCCGTGGAGGACGCCGGCGAGCTTCCAAGCCAGATTAGCCGCGTCCGCGATGCCGGCACTCATACCAAAGCCCCCGAGTGGCATCCAGACGTGCGCAGCATCGCCGCAGATGAACACGCGCCGGTCGCGAAACTTGCTTGCGACGAGCCGGCGGGCGATCCAATCCTCGCTGGATAAGAGCTCTATCTCGAAGTCAGGCCCGACACCGAGAATCCAGCGGATCACCCAGTCCCGATCCAGATGGTCCAGCCCAATTTCTCCAGGATAGGAAAAATTCTGTAGGTTCCATGTCTCCCGCCCGTCGACGGCCATCGTCACGCCGCAGCGGCGTGGATTGAGCGAGAAGTAGAGCCATGCGTGCTTGGCGGGCAGCAGGCTCCTGAGTTGCGGTGCGCGATGTATACGATTGCGCGTATTGCAGCACAGGGCTTCCGACAAACTCGGAGCCGATCGACTTGCGCACAAACGAACTCGCCCCGTCGCATCCGACGAGATAGTCGCATGCGATCGATGAGCGCGTGCCGCCGTCGAGGTCGACTGCGCTCGCGGTCACGCCCTGCTCATCCTGGGTGAGGTCCGTGATCTCGGTGCGGTGCAGGATGCGTATGCGTGGCTGCTGCGCGGCATGCGCAATCAGCACAGGTTCAAAGAACTTTTGATTGCAGCGATGCGTGTGCTCGGGCGTCGGCCAGGATGTGTCCGGCCCGGCTGCGGCAGGCGTACCACGCACGCCGCGCGCCGGAATGAGTATGCGGGAAAGCTCGATACCGATGACGCTCGTCGCCGAGACAATGTCGTTGGGATAGTCTGCGGGCAGCCCGATGCCACGCAGCTTGTCGGCTACGCCGAGCCGCCTGAAGATCTCCATGGAGCGAGCGCCGATCTCACCGCACTTCACGTTCGGCGGGTCGTTGGGAGGGCGACGCTCAACGATGACGACACCGATGCCGCGCCAAGCCAGATCCATGGCAAGTGTCAGGCCCACGGGCCCACCGCCGACGATCAGCACCCTAGTTTTTTTTCCTCATACCACCAGCCCTGCGCGATCGTGCTAGTCAGCGATCTTAGCCCCCCGAGCAGTCGAACGGCAAAGTTACCCATGTCGCGTTTTGAATTGCAGCATTGGCATGCGTTAATTCGCGGCGACGAACATCTTGCTTTCGGAGTTAAGCGGACATCCAGCGTGCCGCCCCTACAACGTTGAATTTTTGAGAACGCCCCTAATTAGTCTAAATCGTTAAGCCTAATTTCAGCGCAGCAAAGTAATATTGGCGCACGACGCTGACGCAATTTCACTCCGTATTTTTTCCCGGATCGATGCCAACTGTCGTGACAAGGTCGTTTCCTGCATTGTTGCTCATGAGATGTTCTCCTCGTGCTTCGCAGTGATTCGCACCTGCTATTTTGCCCCACGCGGAGCACGGCCGGTCCATCCCATTATCCTCAAGATTCAAAAAGCAATTTGGAGAAAAGTTAGCCAATTTAACAAGTTTGCTTTGCTCGCGGTTCGGTTTTCAAATTATTCTTAAGCACCATATTGCTCAATGTGGCTCTTTTAGATGAGCCGGCGCATCACCACGCCGCGGGACCGCCTGCTCATAGCCCACATTTAGCGCGCCTCGACGATCGGCAGTGCGGTGGTCGACTTGATCCGCTCCATGGCGAAACGCGACGTGACATTCTTCAGCGGCACGGTTGAGATCAGCTTCTTATAAAATTTGTCGTAGTTCGGCATGTCGCGCACGACGACGCGCAGCATGTAATCAACGTCGCCGGCCATGCGGTAGAATTCCATCACCTCCGGCATGCCGCCGATGGTCTCGGCAAAGCGTTTAAGCCATTCCTGCGAATGGTCGCCGGTTTCGATCGATACGAACACGGTGATGCCGAGGCCGATCTTTTCCGGATCTATCAGCGCGACCCGGCGCGTGATGACGCCGTCGGCTTCTAGCCGCTGCAGCCGCTTCCAGCACGGCGTCGACGACAGTCCGACGCGTCGGCCGATTTCGGCGACCGAGAGCGAGGCATCCTCTTGCACCACGGCGAGGATCTTGCGGTCGAGGGCGTCCATTCTCTGCTTCCTTCAAACTTGGAACCGGAACATATTGGAATAATCTTCTTATTTTAGCATCAATTCTGTCTTACAGAGAAAAATATTCTATTTCAAGTGCAATCTTTCGCCTCCGCCGCGGTATCGTTTCGACCCCGACCAAGACCCATGACAAAATTCTTCTCCGCCAACTTCCCCGCCACGCTGCGCTGGCTCGAGCCGGAAAACCTGATCGGCGATCTCGGCATCGACGAAAGCAGCTACGTGGTCGTCGTGCCGGCCGGCGTCAACGTGTTCGACTTCGGTTCCGCCGCGCACACCTATTGGACGCTGAAATATACCGGCGTCGCCAACGTCTCGATCCTCGACGGCGGCCTGGCGGCCTGGAAAGTGGCGGGCTACAAGCTCGCCCCCGGCGCGCAACGTCCGTCGCCGGCGATCTTCACCGCCAGCATCGACAATAGCATTCGCGCGGTCGCCGCCGACGTGGCCAAGCCGAATTCAGCTACACCGCCTCGTGGCGGCGCTTCCTCACGCGCGGGGAGGTGGGCGGCCTCATTGGCGGCCCGATCGTGATCGCGGTCGCCGCGACCGTCATCGTGCCCACTGCCGTAGCGCTGATTGTTGCCGTCGCCCGCCGGCGCGGCGCCAACTACATTCCGTCGCGCAGCTATGTGCTCGGCGGCACGACAATCGGCCTTTTGTGCATCTTTGTGTTCATCGCCGGCGGGCATCCGTGGAGCGTGACCTTCGGCTACACGGTCTGGGGCGCGAAAATCGCCAGCGCGCTCGGCTTCGATTTCTCGCATGCCGCGTTCTGGCAATGGCCCGGTCCCAAGCACGCGCTCGGCGAATCGGTGCTCTCCGACACATCGAGCCTCACCGACTTCGGCATGTTGTTCGGCGCCATGGCGGCGGCCGCCGCCGCCAAGCCCTTCGCGGCGACGGCCTGGCCGCCGGCGAAATCGCTGCTCGCCGCCGCCATCGGCGGCTTGCTGATGGGCTGGGGCGCGCGGCTCGGCTTCGGCTGCAATATCGGCGCCTTTGTCGGCGGCGTCGCCTCGGGCTCGCTGCACGGCTGGGTCTGGTTCGCCGCGGCGCTGCCCGGCTGCCTGATCGGCATTCGGCTGCGCCCGCTGTTCGGCCTGTCGAAAGACTAGGCCGATGCGCAAAATTTATTTCATCGTTGTTCTGTTGGGGCTGGTGGCGATCGTCGGCAACCACTTGGTGAGCCCATCGAGCGGCCGCGCCGTTTCGCCGGAGGATTTCGCCGGCGCCTGCGCGCCTTGCGGCGCGCCCTGTCCGTCGAAGAAATAGCCGCCACCTCAGGCGGGTTGAGCTTTCAGGAATTCATCGACCTCGGCGCGCGTCGCCGCGCCCGTCAAGCCGCCGAAGCGCGTGCATTTAATGGCGGCGGCGGCGCCGGCAAAGCGCATGGCCTCGACCACGTCGCCGGTTTCGATCAGGCGCAAAGCAAAGCCTGCATGGAACACGTCGCCGGCGCCGAGCGTGTCGACGGCTTTCACCTTGAACGCCGGCATATGGCGGACCTCGCCGCGCTCGAGCCAATAGACGCCGTCGGGTCCGTCGGTGAAGGCGAGGAAGCCTTTGAAGCTTTCGCCGAGCTTGCGCAGCGCCGGACGAAGATCTTTGGCGTCGCTGTCGCCGCGCAGCGCTTCCGCCGAGGCGATCACGTGGCTGCAGGCCATCAGCAGCGGATTGTCCGGCGCCGCCGCCCGGTCGAGATCGAGCACGCGCGGGATGCTGCGCTTGGCGGCGGCCTGGCAGATCGGGATGGAAAAATCCGGATAGCGGTTGTCGAGGATTACGGCGTCGGCCGCCGCCACCGCTTGCGCGGCGTTTTCCGGCGCGATGCCGATCAAGCCCTGGTCGCGGCGGGTGGCGATCATTTTTTCGCCGGCCGCGTCGACCAGGATCAGCGACACTGAGGAGGTCGCGCCGGGCACGCGCACCGCGTAACGGCAATCGATGTTCTCGCGCTGCAGGCTCTCGATAATACGGTGGGCGAATTCGTCTTTGTCATCGCCCAGCGGGCCGGCGAAGCTGGTTCTCGCGCCGAGCCGGGCCGCCGCCACCGCGGCATTGCCGGCCTGGCCGCCGCTGGTGATGAGGAATTCGGACGCCTGCACCTTGCTGCCGGCGTCGGGGAATACGTCCACCCGCATCACAATGTCCTGCACGGCGCCGCCGGCGCACAGGATGCTCGGTGTTTTTCCCGCTGCAGCTTCAGTCAAAGCCGATCTCGTTCTCCAGCCAGGCGCGGATGAGGTGATGCGCGATCGCCACCGGTGGCGGCGTCGTCAAACCGTTCGGGTGCTTGCGCAACAGCATGGTCTCGACCTCCGCTTTGGTAAACCACCGTGCGTCCTCGAGTTCCTCGCGGTCCACCACAATGTCGCGGGTCAGCGCCTCGGCGTGACAGCCGATCATCAGCGAAGAGGGGAACGGCCAGGGCTGCGAGCGGAAATAGCTCACGCGGCCGCAGGCGATGCCGGCTTCCTCGCGCGTTTCGCGGCGCACCGCGTCCTCGAACGATTCGCCCGGCTCCATGAAACCGGCGAGGCACGACCACATGGTCGGCACGAAACGCGGCGAGCGGCCGAGCAGACATTGATCGCCTGAACTCGCCAGCATGATCACCACCGGATCGGTGCGCGGGAAGTGTTCCGCCTTGCATTGCGGGCAATCGCGCCGCCAGCCGGCCTGCACGGCGATCGTCGGCGCGCCGCAATTGGCGCAGAAACGGTGGCGCAGGTGCCAGTGCAGCACCGCCTTGGCCTCGGCGATCGGCGGCAAATGTTCGGGCTCGACCAGCCCGCGCACGGCGATCGAGCGCAGGTCGGTGACGTGGAAGCCGTCGCGCGTTTTTAATGCCTCGGCGGCGGCCGGTTCGATGCCATAGCCGAAGCGGGCGGCCTCGCCCAACAGACCGAGGAAAACGATTTCGCCCATGGCGCTCAGCGCGCGCGCTTCGTCCATGGTGAAAAACGGATCGTCGAGCGGCGCGCCCCTTTTCATGACGATATGGTCGCCGCCGATCACATAGGCGCCGGCGTTTGGCTGCGCCGCGAGCCGCGTCATGGCGGCCCGGTCGCCGCGTAGCTCAGCGGCGCGCGCGAGCGAGCTTTGTGTGTAGCCTAAACGCGGTTTGGGGCCGAGATCGGGGTGAGGGGACATGCGCCGCGAAATTCGCACGGGGTCGCGGGAAGTGCAATGCGCGGTCAAGCCAGCGCCCGGTCGACAGCGGCGAGGACCTGGTCGGGCATGAGTTCGTCGAGACAGGCGCTGTAGCTGTCGATGCGGCGTTCGCAGCCTTCGAAGGTGCAGGGCAGGCAGGGCAGCGGATTCTGCACGATCCACACATTGCCGCGGTTCTGGATAGTGCCGCTCGCCGCCCACGCTTCGGCAAGCCCGCCCACCGGCCACGGCCCCCACACGCGCGGGTCCATCGGGCCGAATAGCGCCACCGTCGGGCAGCCTGAGGCCGCGGCGAGGTGCGTCACCGAGGTGTCGGGCCCGACATAGACGCTGGCGCGCTTGAGCAGCGCCACCGTCTCCGGCCAGCGCACCTGGTGCACCGGCAACACGCTTTGCCAGACGCCGTCGAGATAGCGCCGTTCTTCATCGCCCGGTCCGCCGATGGCGATGACGCTCAGTCCACGCTGCTTGAGCCCGGTGGCGAGCGCGCGCCAGCCCTCGCGCGTCCATTCCTTGTAGCGGAACATGGGCGCGGCATGGATGACGGCAAAGCGCTCGCCGGTTGCGATGTCTTTTGGTTCGACCGCGGCGGGGCAGACCAGCTCCGGCACGCGCGCGATGCCGATCGCGTCGGCAAGGCGGAGCATCTGCTCGACGCGGTGGATGTTTTCGACGGCCGGCGTGTGGCGGTGCAGGAGCATGCGCTTGAGCGCGCGGCCCAACCAGAATCCGTCGGTCGCCGTTAGTCCAGCGCGTCGGCGTCCGGCGATGAAAGCAAAGAAATTGGGCCGGTCGCCGGTCTGCGTCGAAACCGCGAGATCATAGCGCCGCCATAGCTGCGCGGCGAGCTTCGAGGACGCGAAAGCGCCGGGTCGTTCTGGCATGGCGACGATCCGCTCGATATCCGGATTGCCCTTGAGGATGCCGATGGTCGCGTCGAATACGAGTACGTCGATTGTCGCCTGCGGCCAGGCGCGCTTGAGGCTGCGGATCAGCGGCGTGGTCAGCAAGACGTCGCCGATGCGGCGCAGACTCACCACCAGGATGCGCGGGCGCGGCGGCAGCATCGGCGGCGGCGGCAACGGCTCTGCTCCACGAATGAAAGGCGCGGCCTTGCTATCAGAATTCGCCGCCCGCTTCCAATCCCGCGCAACGAGCGCTTGTCGGGCCGCCCGCTACCCAGTAAGTAGACGCGAATTCGGCAACAACGGGAATGCGCATGCCGGCCGTCGAGGTCTCCTGGGGCGAACTGGTCGACAAGCTCACGATTCTGGAGATCAAGGAGCGGCGGCTGAATTCGCCTGCCGCGGTCGCTAACGTCAAGCGCGAGCTGGCGGCGCTGAATGAGGCGTTGCGGGCGTTGCATCCACCGGCCGCGTTCGCCGGTTTTAAACAGGATCTCGCCGCGGTCAATGAAAGCCTGTGGGAGATCGAGGACCGCATCCGCGCCAAGGAAGCGGCGAGCGTGTTCGACGGCGAGTTCGTCGAGCTCGCGCGCGCTGTCTACCGCCACAACGACAAGCGCGCCGCGCTCAAGCGCGAGATCAATCTGCTGCTCAAATCCGATTTCGTCGAGGAAAAGCAGTACACGCCCTACGGCTGAGCGGCGATTGCCAGGCGTTTGCGCAACGCCGCCAGCAAGCCTTGCCTTGAGGTCTCGTTATAGGCAATCGCCGGCGCCGCGCCCCACACCGGCTTCGGCCAGGCCGCGTCGCTATGCCGGCGGGCGATGACGTGCACGTGCAGTTGCGGCACCTGGTTGCCGAGCGCGGCGACGTTGAGCTTGTCGCATTCGGTGATCGCTTTCAGCGCGCGCGCTGCGGCAGCTATTTCGCTCAACAGTTGGACCTGCGCCGTTTCCTCCAGATCGATGAGCTCGACCAGGCCGCCCCGGCGCGGCACCAGGATCAGCCAGGGATAATTGGCGTCGTTCGCCAGCAGCACACGCGCGAGCGCCAGATCGCCGACCGGTACCGTGTCGGCGGCAAGCTGTGGGTGGAGGGACCAGGGTGATTCCATTTTCCTGTCATGGCCGGGGCCGACCCGGCCATCCATGATGGATTTCCACAAGCAGAATCGCCTCATGGATGCGCGGGTCAAGCCCGCGCAGGACGGATCGGGGCCCTTTGCCTTGCTTTCCGCCCCCTTTGGCCCGATATAAGTCCTCGGGAGGTTGGCGGTGGACGAGCCACTCGCCAACCGGGTCAGATCCGGAAGGAAGCAGCCCTAACGAGCACGGATCGGGTCGCTCGTCAGCCTCCCACCTATTTCCGCCAAGCACAGCGCCGTACGCGGCCGCCGGTCGGATGGCACGATGAGCGAAATCGCGAAACCCACCGACCAGACCCCCGACCCCGGCGGCGCCGCCGCGGACGCCGGCTATCGCGTGCTGGCGCGCAAGTACCGGCCGGCAAGCTTCGACGATCTTATTGGCCAAGACGCCATGGTGCGCACCATCTCGAATGCATTCGAGAGCGGCCGCATCCCGCAGGCCTGGATCCTCACCGGCGTGCGCGGCGTTGGCAAGACCACGACTGCGCGGATTTTGGCGCGCGCGCTCAATTACGAGCTGGCGGACGGCTCGGTGAAAGAGCCGACCATCAACATGCCGACGATGGGCGTGCACTGCCAGGCGATCATCGAGAGCCGGCATATCGATGTGCTGGAGATGGACGCGGCCTCGCACAATTCGGTCGAGGACGTGCGGCAGATCAACGACGCCATTCGATATGCACCTGTGTCGGCGCGTTACAAGGTCTACATCCTCGACGAAGTGCACATGCTCTCAGGCGCGGCGTTCAACGCGCTGTTGAAGACGCTGGAAGAGCCGCCGCCACACGCCAAGTTCATTTTCGCCACCACGGAAATCCGCAAAGTCCCGGTGACGGTGCTCTCTCGCTGCCAGCGCTTCGACCTGCGCCGGGTCGATGCCGCGCTGCTGGTCAAGCATCTGGAAGACATCGCCGGCAAGGAGAAGATCGAGGCGGAGCCTGCGGCGCTGGCACTGATCGCGCGGGCGGCGGAAGGCTCGGTGCGCGATTCGTTGTCGCTGTTCGACCAGGCCATTGCACATGCCGGCGCCGAAACAGGCGCCGGCCAACTAAAAATGCCAGCGGGCCCAGTCCGTGCCGAAGATGTGCGGCAGATGCTGGGCTTGGCCGACCGCGTGCGCATTGTCGACTTGTTCGAGGCGCTGATGAAGGGCGATACCGGCGCGGCGCTCAAGGAATTGCGCGAGCAGTACGAGATCGGCGCCGATCCGGCGGTGATTTTGGGCGATCTTGCCGAGTTCACCCATTTCGTCACCCGCGTGAAGGTGGTGCCGTCGGTGGCCGACGACGTGTCGCTGTCGGAGGCCGAGCGCGTGCGCGGCCGCGCCTTTGCCAAGGACCTGTCGATGCGGGTGCTGTCGCGTACCTGGCAGATGCTGCTCAAGGGCATCGGCGAAGTGCAGGCCTCGGGCCGCCCGATCTCCGCCGCCGAGATGATTCTGGTGCGCATTGCCTACGCCGCCGACTTGCCGACGCCGGACGAGGTCGTGCGTTCGCTCGGCGAGGAGGGCAGTGCGCCCGCGCGCCCGCAAGGCAATGGTGGCGCGGTCTCCGCGCCCGCGCCGGCGCCGAACTTCACGCCGCGTTTTGACGCCCCGCGCGGCGGCACGCGCTCTTCGGCCGCGGCCTCGCCGCGCGTCGCCGTCGAGCCGGAGATGGCGCAGCCGCAAGCCGCGCCGACTTTGGCGATCAACTCGTTCGCCGACTTAATCGCGCTGGCCGCGGAAAAGCGCGACATCACGGCGAAAATGGCGCTGGAACGCGACGTGCGGCTGGTGCGCTGCGAGGACGGCCAGCTCGAGATTGCACTGGAAGCGAGCGCGCCGAAGTCGCTGGTGCACGACCTGCAGCGCAAGCTCACCGGCTGGACGGGAAAACGCTGGATCGTCGTGGTGTCGCAGGAGCAGGGCGCGCCGACCATGCGCGCGCAGGCTGCCGACCGGCAGGCCGAGCTCGAGCGCAGCGTGCAGAACGATCCGTTGGTGCAAGCGGTGCTCAATCGTTTTCCCGGCGCCAAGGTGATCGGCGTGACGCAGACCGCACCGGAGGCGGGCGAGGCCGACGAAGCGCCGCTGCCGGAGGAAGAGGAATAGGCGCGCATGATCCCGAAAAGTGGGAACCGGTTTCCCGCCTTCGCGAAGCCCGCTTCGGCGGGCGAAGCAAGGTCGGATAAGATCATGCGCGAAAGGAAATAAGCATGACCGATTTCATGGGCCTGATGAAACAGGCCGCGCAGCTGCAAACCAAAATGCAGGAACTGCAGGCCGAGCTCGACCGCATCGAAGTCGAGGGCGCGGCGGGCGGCGGCATGGTGCGCGTGCGGCTCACCGCCAAGGGCGATCTTAAAGGAATCAAAATCGACGACAGTCTTTACAAGCCGTCGGACAAGGAAATCGTCGAGGACCTGCTGGTGGCCGCGCATGCCGACGCGCGGCGCAAGGCGGAAGCCGTCATGCAGGAGAAGATGAAAGGCCTGACCGGCGGATTGCCGCTGCCGCCGGGGATGTCGCTCACCTAAATGCCCACCGCTGTCGCCGGACCCGAAATCGAGCGCCTGATTCAGTTGCTGGCGCGGCTGCCCGGCTTGGGGCCGCGTTCGGCGCGGCGCGCGGCGCTGCATCTGATCAAGAAGCGCGAGTTGTTGATGGCGCCATTGGCGTCCGCTTTGCAGACCGCGATGGAGAAGATCGTCATCTGCAAAACCTGCGGCAATATCGACACGCAAAACCCGTGCACGGTGTGCACCGATACCAGGCGCGACCAATCGATCATCGTGGTGGTGGCCGACGTCGCCGATCTGTGGGCGCTCGAGCGCGCGCACGCGGTTAATAGCCGTTATCACGTGCTCGGCGGCACGCTGTCGCCGCTCGACGGCGTCGGCCCGCAGGATTTGTCGATCGACGCGTTGATCTCGCGCGCGCACGATCCCGAGATGAAGGAACTGATCCTGGCGCTCAACGCCACGGTCGACGGTCAGACCACCGCGCATTACATCACCGAACTCCTGCACGACGCGAACGTAAAGGTGACGCGGCTGGCGCACGGCGTGCCGGTTGGCGGCGAGCTCGACTATCTCGACGAAGGAACGCTGTCGGCGGCGATCAAGCAACGGACGTTGTTCTAAGTCGTCCGCGGCACCAGCCTTTTGAAATGCCCGTGCCGTTGCAGCCAGGCGAGCAGCACCAGGCTCGGCAAGCCGGCGAGCGCGCAGATCACGAAAAACCACAACCAGCCGGTCGATTCGGCGATGAAGCCCGCGCCGGACGACAGATACGTGCGCCCGACCGCGGCCAGCGCGGTGAGCAACGCATATTGCGTCGCCGTGTGCAGCGGGTTCTGGCAGAGCGCCGAGAGGTAAGCGACGAACATCACCGTGCCGATGGCGCTGGTGAAATTCTCCAGCGTGATGGCGAAGGTGAGTGCCGCGAGGTCGTGGCCACGGCTCGCCACGAAGCAGAAGCCGAGATTGGCCGACGCTTGCAGAATAGCGCCGATCCACAGGCTGGTGGCCAGCGGCAGCGCGCGCGCGACGAAACCGCCGGCAAAGCCGCCGGCGAGCAGCGCCGCGAGGCCCACGCCCTTGACGATGGCCGCATATTCGTTGCGCGTGAAGCCGAGATCGATGACGAACGGTGCGGTCATGGCGCCGGACAGCGCGTCGGTGAACTTGAACAACACGACAAAGGCCAGCATCGTGAAGGCCATCTCGTAGCTCAGAAAATCCTTGAACGCGCCGATGGCGGCTTCGGCCACGCGCGCGAACGGCTTCAGCCCGGCGTGTTTGGCTTCGGCGGCGACCGAGCGCTCCGGTTCGGTGGCGATCAACGCCGTGGCGGTGCCGATCAGCACCAGTACGGCCATCGCCGTATAGCCCCAGTTCCAGGCCGTCTGCTTGTCGAAGCCGTGCGCCTGGATGGCGCTGACCAGGAACAGCGCGCCGGCGGTGGAAACCAGCATGCCGATCCGGTAGGCGGCGACGTAGGAGGCCATGCCGGCGGCCTGCTCGTTCTCCGGCAGGCTCTCGACGCGGAAGGCGTCGACCACGATGTCCTGCGTGGCAGACGCGGCGGCGACCAGCAGCGCGCCGAGCGCGACCAACCCGGGCGCGCTGGCCGGATCGGTCGAGCCGAGAAAGACGATCGCCGCCATCAGCAGGATTTGCGTGAAAACCAGCCAGCCGCGGCGGCGGCCGAGCCAGCGCCCGAGCAGCGGCACGTCGAGCGCGTCGGTGAGCGGCGCCCAAAGGAATTTCACCGTGTAGGGCGTGCCGACCAAAGCGAACAGGCCGATGGTACCGAGGTCGACGCCCGATTCGCGCATCCACACCAACAGCGTCGCGCCCGACAATGCCAAAGGCAGTCCGGACGAGAAGCCGAGGAACATGACGATCAGCACGCGCGGCTTGAGATAGACCGCGATGGCGTCGAGGAACGAGGGGCGCGGCTCTGCGGTGCCCGGCGGAGCGGTCATGCGCTATTCGCCGGCTTCCAGTTTGCGGATCGGCGCAGGAATGATCTGAGCGCTTGGCGTTTCGTCGCTGAACTCGACGCTCTGGATTTTCTCGCCGCGCGTGAGGATTTTGTCCGCCGATATGACGATCTGTTCGATATCTTTGTTGGCCGTGCCGAAATGCTTGTCGAGATTCTCGACGCGGTCCTTGAGACGCACCACGTCGCCGATCAACAGACCGACTTCCGTCAAGATCTTGTCGGCCGCTGCGCGCATCCGTGCGTCTTTTTGAATCTGTTGCACGACCTGGATGGCCAGCATCAACAGCGACGGCGAAACTATAATGACGCCTGCGCGGTATCCCTTCTGCAACACGTCATCGAAGCCATCGTATAGCTCGGCAAACATCGACTCCGATGGGATGAACATGAAAGCGACGTCTTGCGTCTCGCCTTTGATCAAATATTTCCCAGAAATGTCGTCAATGTGCTTGCCCAGATTCTGCCGCAGCTGACGCGTGGCCTGTAGCCGCTCTTCGTCGGTTTTGGCATTTTCCAGCGCCGTCGTTGCCTCCAGCGGGAATTTGGCATCGATGACGAGATGGCGGTTGTCCGGCATGTGGATGCAGCAGTCCGGCCGTGAATTGTTGGACAAGGTGAACTGGAACTCGTAGGCGCCTTTCGGCAATGCGTCTGAGATGATCGCTTCCATGCGGCCCTGGCCGAAGGCGCCGCGGCGCTGCTTGTTGTCGAACACCTTTTGCAGCGCTGTCACCGTCGTCGCCAGATCGGTGATATTTTTCTGCGCGCTGTCGATCACCGCCAGCCGCGCGTGCAATTGCTGCAAGTGGTCGGTCGTATTCTTGGTCGAGGTCTTCATCGACTCGCCGAGGTTTTGCGTCACCGCGTCGAGCCGCGTGTTCACGGTCTGCTGCAATTGCGAATGCGAATTTTGCAGCCAACTACCCATGGCATCGAGCCGGGCATTGAGCTCGCGCAACCGTTGCTCGGCTGCCGGGTCCACGGCCGGCGGCTGCTTGCGCAGTTGCAGCGCGATGATGGCGACGACGCCGATCGCGATGACCAGGGCGAGAACGATGAGAAGGGTTTCCGGCATAGGCTCTTCTAGGGTTGCGCTGCTTCTAGCCTGATTCGACAAGCCTTGCGAACGAAGGGCGAACGGTAAGGCGATAACGCCCATGGCTCAAGGGGAAAACCCCCGTCATTCCGGGGCGCGAGCGAAGCGAGCGAACGCGGAATCCAGAAACCGGCAGGGAGCAAATATCTGGATTCCGGGTCCGGCCCTTCGGGCCGTCCGGGAATGACGTCGAGACGGGTCGCGCATTGACCGCGCCCTGCCTTGCCCTTACATCGCGGCCATGGCGGTGCGCGACATCCTCATCCTCCCGGACAAGCGGCTGCGGCTCAAATCCGAGCCGGTGAAGGCCGTCGACAAGCCGTTGCGCGCGCTGGTCGACGATATGTTCGAGACCATGTACGCGGCGCCCGGCATCGGGCTTGCCGCCATCCAGATTGGCGTGCCGCAGCGCGTGGTGACCATGGACCTCGGCAAGAAGGATGAGCCGAAGCAGCCGCAGGTCTTCATCAATCCGGAAGTGACCTGGAAAGCGGACGAGAAATCGACCTACGAGGAAGGCTGCCTGTCGATCCCGGAATATTACGAGGAGGTCACGCGGTCCTCGGCGGTGCGCGTCAAATATCTCGACCTCGACGGCACGCCGCGCGAAATCGAAGCGAGCGGTCTGCTCGCTACGTGTTTGCAGCACGAGATCGACCACACCAACGGCGTGTTGTTCATCGACTATATCTCCAAGCTCAAGCGCGACATGGTGATGAAGCGCTTCAAGAAAGCGGCGAAACTCGGCACCGGCAAGCCGCTCTCCGAGGATAAAGAGCCTTCGCATCACATCGGTTAATCCGGGCGAGGCCTGCATGCGCCTGATCTTCATGGGCACGCCCGATTTCGCGCTGCCGACGCTCATCGAACTTGCCGCGCGCGGGCACCAGATCGCGGCGGTCTATACGCGCGCCGCCAAACCCGGCGGGCGGCGGGGCCTCGATCTGGTGCCGACGCCGGTCGCGCGCGAGGCGCGCCGGCTCGGCCTGCCGGTGCTCACACCGAAGACGTTGAAGGACGAAGCGGCGCAAGCCGCCTTCCGCGCATACCGGGCGGACGCGGCGGTGGTGGTGGCCTATGGCCTGATTCTGCCGAAAGCGATCCTCGAAGCGCCTCGCCTCGGCTGTTTCAACGTGCATGCCTCGCTGCTGCCGCGCTGGCGCGGAGCGGCGCCGATCAACCGCGCGGTCATGACCGGAGATCATGAATCCGGCGTCACCATCATGCAGATGGACGAAGGCCTCGACACCGGCGCCATGGCAATGAAAGAGAGCTTGGCGATCGGCGCGGACATGACGGCGGGCGACTTGCACGACGCGCTGGCGCGGCTCGGCGCCGACTTGATGTTGCGCACGCTGGCCGCGGCCGAACGCGGCACGCTCGAACTGAAGCCGCAGCCGGAAGCGGGCGTTACCTACGCTACCAAGATCGATAAGAACGAAACCCACGTCGATTGGACGAAACCGTGGAAACAAGTACACAACCACATTCGCGGCCTGTCGCCGTTTCCCGGCGCCTGGTTTGAGGTCGGTGGCGTCCGCGTCAAAGCGCTGCGCTCGACCAAAGGTGAAGGCAAAGGCGCGCCCGGTACCGCGCTCGACGACCGTCTGACGGTTGCCTGCGGCGACGGCGCAGTACGGCTCACGCAAGTGCAGCGTGAGGGCAAGAAGCCGATGCGCGCAGAAGAATTCTTGCGCGGCACCGCGGTCAAAGCGGGCACGCGATTAGCGTGAATCAGGCCGCGTGAAATCCCGCCCAATGATGCCGGCGCGCCTCGATGAATTCGGCGAGATCGCCTTCGCTGACGCGAACCAGGTCGCTATGGGCGAAGCCCTTGGAATAGTCGAGGATGGAGACGATTTCCGGTGTCAGCCGCAAGGTCGGCACGGCGGCAGGGTCGGGGCGCGGCATGACTTTGTATTCGGGATAGCGATGCAGCAGGATTTGCGCGGCGTGATCGATCTCGCCTTGGTCGGTGACCACGGCGGCCGTTGCCGCCATCGACAGGCCCTTGATCAGCAACGGCTGCGGGACATCCTTGGCGATGGCCAGCGAAATGCGCGGATCGCGCTTGATATTGGCGAACTTCTGGCTGTCGCGGGAAATCAGGCAGTAGATGACCATCCCGTCGTTGCAATAGCCGACCACGGTCGCCTGCGGCCAGCCGTCGGCACGGTTGGTGGCGACCGTCATGATGCGGTGCTCGTTGAGCAAGTCTATGATTTGTTTCTTGAATTCCCGCTTCATGAAAAAGGGACTCCGGTTGCCTCGGACAAATTATAGGTAGCTAGCGAAGGACGGATTTGAGGTGAATCAATCGTGCCGCGTTACAAGCTGACCATCGAATATGACGGCGCCGCCTTTGCCGGCTGGCAGATCCAGGCCGACCGCGAGACCGTGCAGGGCGTCCTGACCGGTGCGATCGAGGCGTTTTCCGGGGAAAAGACGCTGGTGCAGGGGGCCGGCCGCACCGACGCCGGAGTGCACGCGCGCGGCCAGGTCGCCCATGTCGATTTGAGCCGGGACTGGGAGCCCGACACGATTCGCGACGCCGCTAACGCACACCTGCGGCCGCACGCGGTGGCAATCCTCGGCGCCGAGGCCGTGGCCGCTGATTTCAACGCGCGCACGTCGGCGGTCAAACGGCACTACCTTTACCGCATCGTCAACCGCCGCGCCGATCTGGCGCTGGAGGCGGGCCACGCCTGGCGGGTGCCGCGCCCGCTCGACGCCGCGGCCATGCATGACGCCGCGCAGCGGCTGATCGGCAAGCACGACTTCACTACTTTCCGCGCTTCCGAGTGCCAAGCCAAGTCGCCGGTGAAAACGCTCGACGTGCTCGCCGTTGCGCGTGACGGCGACGCCATCAACGTAACGACTTCGGCGCGCTCGTTCCTGCATACACAGGTGCGCTCCATGGTCGGCTCGCTGGTGATGGTCGGCGAGGGCCGCTGGAGCGCCGACGATCTCGCCCAGGCGCTAGCCGCGCGCGACCGTACCGCCTGCGCGCAGGTGGCGCCGCCGGATGGACTTTATTTGATGCGGGTGGATTATCCGGCGAAGTAACGCTCGATGATCGCGCGGTAGACCGCCGTCAGCGCCGTGAGATCGGCGACCGGCACGCGCTCGTTGACCTGATGCATGGTCTGGCCGACCAGGCCGAATTCCACCACCGGGCAATAAGCCGTAATGAAGCGCGCGTCCGACGTGCCGCCGTTGGTCGAGAGCTGCGGCTTGCGGCCGGTGGCCTTGCCGATCGCATCCGCCACCATGTCGGTGAAGGGACCCGGCGTGACGGCGAAGACGCCGGCATTCGACGGCTCCCACTGCAAGGCGAATTTGATCTTGCCGCCGGCAGCCTTCTGCGCGCGCTGCTCGATCAGTTTTTTCAGCGAATTGAGCGTCTGCTTGTCATTGAAGCGGATGTTGAAACGCGCGCGCGCCTCGCCGGGGATGAGATTGACGGTTCTGTTGCCGACATCGACCGAGGTGAATTCCAGATGCGAGGGCGGGAACAACGCACTGGCGTCATCGAGCGGCTCGGCCTGCAAGGCCGAAACAAGTGTCACCAGGCCGCGGATCGGGTTTTCCGCGCGGTCGGGATAGGCGACGTGGCCTTGCTTGCCGCTGACAATCAGGTGGCCGTTGAGCGAGCCGCGCCGGCCGATCTTGATGGTGTCGCCGAGCGCCTCGACATTGCTTGGCTCGGCCAGGATACAGTGGTCGAATTTTTCCCCGCGCGCAGCCGCCCATTGCAAGAGTTTGAGCGTGCCGTTGACCGCGATGCCTTCCTCGTCGCCGGTGATCAGAAACGAGATCGAGCCTTTTGGCGTGCCGCCGTTTGCGGAAAGATGATCGAGCACGGCGGCCACGGCGCAGGCGATGCCGCCCTTCATATCGACCGCGCCGCGGCCGAACAGCTCGTTGTTGGCCACTTCGCCGGCAAAGGGCGGGTGCGCCCAGGCTTTCTCGTCGCCGGGCGGCACGACGTCGGTATGGCCGGCGAACATCAGATGCGGCGCGGCCGTGCCGATGCGGGCGTAAAGGTTTTCCACGTCCTCGGCGCCCGGCTCGCTGAAGGTCATGCGGTGGGCGGCAAAGCCCGCCGCCTTCAAGGTCGCTTCAAGAAACTTGAGCGCCCCGCCTTCCGCCGGCGTCACCGAGGGGCAGCGCACCAGATCGCGGGCGATTGTCAGAGGATCGGCGGTCATGATCGAACGACTTAAGCTCCGAGCTGCTGCGCCAGCAGGTTGTTTTGGTTGCGGATCCAGCCGGGAATCAGGAAGGCGTCGATCAAAATCCATATGGCGGTGATCAAGGCCCCGAAAACGGTAATCGACAGGATCAGCTGCGCGATCGCGACGCCGGTACGTTTGAGATAGAAATTATGGCCGCCGAAGAAGCCGACAAAGAACCACAAGAGATAAGCGACCAAAGCCGTCTTCTTGTTGGCTTCGAACAGCATCATTGCGCGGGCGTCATTCGACAGGCCGCCTTTTTGCATCGTGTCTTGCCGGGTGCTGGCTGGAAGCTCAGTCATGTCCTCCCCCATAAAGTCGAAGCGATCATCGCTCCGAACCCTTCAATCCCTCAGCAACTCGTTGATGCTGGTCTTCGACCGCGTGCGTTCGTCCACGCGCTTGACGATGACCGCGCAGTAGAGGTTCGGCCCCGGCTCACCATTCGGCAAGGGCTTTCCCGGCAGCGTGCCCGACACCACGACCGAATAGGGCGGCACCTCGCCCTGATAAATCTTTCCCGTTTCGCGATCGACGATCTTGGTGGAAAGCCCGATATAGACGCCCATGCCGAGCACAGAACCTTGGCGCACGATCACGCCTTCGACGACTTCGGAACGCGCCCCGATGAAACAATTGTCCTCGATCACCACGGGACCAGCCTGTAGCGGCTCGAGCACGCCGCCGATGCCGACGCCGCCGGACAAATGCACGTTCTTGCCGATCTGCGCGCAGGACCCGACGGTCGCCCAGGTGTCGACCATCGTCCCTGAATCCACATAGGCACCGAGATTGACGAAGCTCGGCATCAGCACTACGCCGGGCGCGATATAGGCCGAGCGGCGCACCACGCAGGACGGCACCGCGCGGAAGCCGGCCTTCTTGAATTTCGCGGCGTTCCAACCCTTGAACTTGCTGTCGACTTTGTCCCACCACACCGCTTTGCCGGGGCCGCCGGGGATCACGCTCATGTCGTTGAGCCGGAACGACAGCAACACCGCCTTCTTCAGCCATTGATTGACGTGCCATCGGCCGTCGGCTTGCTTCTCGGCCACACGCGTCTGCCCGCTGTCGAGCAGGTCGAGCACGGTAGCGACCGCCTTGCGCACGGCGCCCTTGGTCTTGGGGCCGATCTTGTCGCGCCCTTCAAAGGCGTCGTCGATGGTTTTGGCAAGCTTGTCGTAAGACATGGGAGCCCCGGCGCATCGTTCGGAGCGGGTTTGTCGGGGCCTGCGTAGGCGATGTCAAGCCGTACGCCCGCGGCTGACGATTAGCTCAAGAAACCCGGCGAGATCGTCGGTCAAATAGTCGACATGCGGCTCGTCGCGCCCTTCCAATTCCCAGGTCTCGCGGAAGACCTCGCGCTGGCCCTCCGGCACCACCAGCACCGTGGTCATGCCGAGCGCGTGTGGCGCCTCGAGGTTGCGCGCCAGATCCTCGAACATGGCGGCTTTTGCCGCGTCGACATTATGCACGGCCAGGAACCGCTCGTAGGTTTTCACCGCCGGCTTGGGCTCGAGTTCGGCAGCGATGATGTCGAACACGTCGTCGAAATGCCGCTCGATGCCGAGCCGCTTCATCACCGCGTCGGCGTGCTTGCGCGTGCCGTTGGTGAGGATGAGCTTGCGCCCGGGCAATTTTTCCAGCGCCGCGCCAAGCGCCGGATTGGGCTCGAGCGGCGAGTGATCGATCTGGTGGACGTATTCGAGATAGTCGTCCGGATTGAGCCCATGCTCGGACATCAAGCCGCGCATGGTGGTGCCGTAGCGCTTGTAATAATCCTTCTGCACGCGGAACGCCTCGTCCTTCGATACTTTGAGGAATTCCGAGACGTAGGCGCGAATACGGTCGTCCACCTGCTGCCAGAGCAGGTGATGCGGATAAAGCGTGTTGTCGAGATCGAACACCCAGGTGTCGACCTGGCCAAAGCCACGAGGCGTCCGGCGCTCGTTGCTCATTACAGTTGACCGGTTAAATGGCAGTCGATCGCGCGATCATTCGGCCGCGACGAACTGCGCGGCGTCTCGCGGACGCACGCGTTCGTCTGCGTCGAGCGCGGCAATACGCTGGTCGATGGTGTCAATCACGCGGCGCGAGAACGGACCGAGATGCATGTAGAGCGACATCAGGATGATGATATGGCGCAGCGCGGCTGGATTGGTGCGGGCGATGGTCTTGAACGTGTTCCAGAATATTTCGCGAGTGCCGGGCACGGCGTTGATGATGGTGTGGATCATCTCGGCCGAACTCGTCTCGCCGCGACGGTCGCCGGCCACCGGCGTGTTGCGGCGGTCGCGGCGGTCGAGCATGGTGGCGAGTTTTTCCAGGCGCCGCGCGAAATTCTCCGGCGCATAGACCGTCTCCACCACGCGCTTGTAGTCGGTCAGGACGTCGCGCAGCGGCCGCTTCGGCTCGAAGTTGATGCCGATCGAGCACTGATCGCCGGCGCGCTCCTCGAGCATGACGTCGTGGCCCTGGTACAGGCGGCCTTCCTTCTCCAGGCGGCGCGTCAGCTGCGTGCCGGGCAGCGCGTAAAGCAGGCCGACCATCGCGACCGGCACCGCGCAATCGTCGATGAAGGCGGCCATCGAATCCCCGATATTGGTCTTTTCGGTATCGAAGCCGACGATGAATCCGGCGGTGACGGCGATGCCGTAGCTGTAAATCTTGTGCACGCATTCGGCGAGATTGCGCTTGGTGTTCTGTTTCTTGCGCATCGCCACCAAAGTCGCGGGGTCCGGGCTCTCGATGCCGATGAAGACGAGCCAGAAGTTGCAGGCCTTGAGCATCTCCAACAGCTCATCGTCGTCGGCGAGGTTGATGGAGGCTTCGGTCGAGAATTCGAACGGGAAGCCGTGGGCTTCCTGCCACGCCTTGAGCAGGGGCAGGAAGATGCGCAGCGATTTTCGGTTGCCGATCAGGTTGTCGTCGACGAAATCGACGTGGCCGCGATAGCCGAGGTCGTAGAGGTGCTGCAGCTCCGCCAGGATCTGGTCGTTGGTCTTGGTGCGCGGAACGCGACCGTAGAGCTCGATGATATCGCAGAACTCGCAGGTGAACGGGCAGCCGCGCGAGTACTGGATGCAGATGTAGAGGTACTGGTCGAACTTGAGCAGGTCGAAACGCGGCATCGGTGTCTTGGTGACGTCGATCGTGAATTTTTCGGCTTTGAATACGCCGGAGCGTTCGCCGCGTTGCCAGGCGGCGACGAAATCATGGATGACGTCTTCGGCTTCGCCCAGGATTTGGAAGTCCGCCGACGCATAAAGATGCGGGCTCGATGTGACATCCGGCCCGCCGACCACGACCGGCGTGTTGAGCTCATGGCACAGCTCGATCAAGCGGAAACAGTCCGGCTGCTGGTTGAGCATGCCGCCGGTCAAGACCATGTCGGCCCATTCGATATCGGAAAGCTCAAGGTCCTCGGTATTGCAGTTGATGAGCTTGAATTCCCAAGTCTGCGGCAACAGGGCGGCCACCGTGATGAGGCCTAGCGGCGCAGCCGGATAGCGCGCGCCAATGAGCTTGCACGCTTCCGTGTAGCCCCAGAACGAATTCGGCACGAACTTCGGGTAGACGAGTAGAACCCGGAGCGGTTGATCGGTCATTAGGCAGCGCCTCCAACGGCAAGATCGCACGGACCGGCGGTATAACACAATATAAAAGCCAACGGATTTCCTCTGTAAAGTGAAGTGGTTACCGAGAATGCGGGCATTCGCGGCGCGGTTCCCTCATCGCTTTCGGCTCACGGCTCCTTGAAATGCACCGTGGCCGACGATTGGCCGGTGATGTCGATGACGGCAAAGCCGGCGGTATTGAGGCCACGCGCGGCGCAATCCTTGTGGTCGGCGAGCTCGAACTTGCCGTCGCGCGTGCAGAGCGGGACGTTGCCGCCCCAGGACAACGTTGCATCGCCACGCCGGATCGCGCGGCCGTTGCCGTCGACCGCCTCGGCATAACTGTAAAGCCGGTGCGGTTCGCCGCGCAGGTCCGGCCGCAGGCAATGCCCGGCCGCCACGCGATACCAGCCGCGGGTGACGATCTGCCCCATCTCGACGGTGCCGAGCGCGGCCATCACCGGGTATTTGGTGTCGTTGCACCAGGAAAAGCCGTTGCTCTGCGGATTGGCGGCGGCCGCCAGCAGGACGTCAAAAAAATCCGGCTTCGCCGCCGCATCGGCGGCGAGCTTGCGGTCGGCGAGGAATTTCGCCAGCGCGCCTTGCGTCTTGGCGCCGTCGACGCCGTCGATCGGATAGGCATCATAGCCGGCGATCGTGAGCAGGCGCTGGATGCCGGCGAGCCGCGCCTGCGCGTCGTCGTAGTCGGCTTCCTCCGCCAGATTGACCGTCGGGCCTTTCGGCGAGTCGGACGGCCGCGCGGCGGTGAAACGCGCCTGCTCGCTCACCGGGCAGCCGCGCGCATTGGCGATTTCGAAATCGCCGTCGCGAATGCACAGCTCGGCATGGCCGCTCTGCGGCATTGGCGCGCTGCCGTAAACCGGCGGCGTGCGCGCATGTACATAGACAAGGTCGGCGTCGAGCGCGCCGTCGACGACCTGGCGGCATTGCCCGGGATCGACGCGGAACCAGCCGCGCGTCGCCACATTGGCGCGTTTCTCCAGCCCGATCGCCGCGTCCAGGCGGTAACTGGTGCGGTTGCACAAAGTCAGTTCCGCGCGCGCCGGCGTGGCTATCAACAGAATGAGCAAGCCGCCAAACCAGGCGGAGCCGTGGATCGGGCGAATCATGCGCAATGCTAGGGCATGGTCCGGAAAAGTGGGTACCGGTTTTCGGAAAAGATCGTGCCCACAACGTCAAAAAGCAAAGCAGGCCGTCGTACCAGAGGGGACAATTTCAGGCGGCTTGCCGTTTGACGCGCGTGGCGAGGATTTCGCGGCCGAGCAGGACGCCGCCGAGCGCGAGGCCGATAATGTCGGTCCACTCGCCATGCGGCATGGCGTCGGCCGGGATGAACAGCAATAGGCCGGCGACGCCGAAGCCGATACGCAGGGACAGGCTGAGCGGGCGCACGGCGTAGCCGGCAAAGGCCGCGCAGATCAGCCAAACCCCGATCAGCGCCGTGGTCAGCGCCGCCAGTATCGACACAACCGAGCCTTCGAGCAGCAGCGAGGGCGAGCGGATAAACAGGAACGGGACGATGAAGGCGATCCAGCCGAAGCGCACGGCTATCCAGCCTGTCTTCATCGGGTCGGCATGCGCCAGCGAAGCCGCGGCATAGGCGGCAATCGCCACCGGCGGTGTGATCATCGACATCATGCCGAAATACATCACGAACATATGCGAGGCCATCGGCGAGAGGCCGATCTTGACCATGGCCGGCGCGACCAGCGCCGCCAGCAGTACGTAGACGCCGACCGTCGGCATGCCCATGCCGAGAATGATCGAAACGATCGCGGCCAGAAACAGCAGCAGCCATACGTTGCCCGAGCCGACCTGCACCAGCAGCAGCGTGAGCGCGAAACTCAAGCCGGAGATGTTGAGCACGCCGATGATGAAGCCGGCGGCCGCGGTGATCATGATGAGGTCGAGCGAGGCAAGGCCGGTCGAACGCAAGGCGTCGAGGATATCGAGGAGCTTAAGCTTCTTGTCGCCATAACCGAGCGTTGAGCCGGTGACGATCAGCACGACGCAGCCGGCGAGCGCTGACTTTTCCGGCGACCAGTTGAGCCAGAACAGCGCGTAGATCAGCATCGCGAAGGGCAGCATGAAGTGCCAGCCCTGCGCCAGCACTTGGCGGAGCGGCGGGATTTTCTCGCCCTCGATCGGCGCCAGCCCGGTTTTGGCGGCGAGCAGATCGGCCTGGACGAACAAGGCGTAGTAATAGAGCAGCGCCGGCAGGGTGGCGGCGATCGCCACGTCTTTGTAAGGAACCTGCAGGAATTCCGCCATCAGGAAGGCGGCGGCGCCCATCACCGGCGGCATCAACTGGCCGCCGGTTGAGGCCACCGCCTCGATCGCGGCGGCGACCGGGGCGGGATAACCGCCGCGCCGCATCAGCGGAATGGTGATGACGCCGACGGAGGCGACATTGCTCACCGCCGAGCCGGAGATCATGCCGAATAGGCAGGAGGCGGTGACCGCGATCTTGGCCGAACCGCCGCGGTAGCGGCCCATCAAAGTGAGCGCGATGTCGGTGAAAAAAGCCGAGCCGCCCGAAGCGAACAGCAAAGCGCCGAAAAACACAAAGGCAATGACAATGGTCGTCGCCACCATGAGCGGCAGGCCAAGCATGCTGCCGGTATCCCAGACCAGATAGAAGGCGAGCTGGGTGAGTTTCACGTGCCGGCCGGCGAGCGCGCCGGGCACCAGATGGCCAATCAGCGCGTAGCCGAGGAACACCAGCACGACGATGGTCAGCGCCATGCCGACAGTGCGGCGCAGGCCTTCGATCACCAGCGGCACGGTAATGAAGGCGACGATCAGACCATCGAGCGGCCGCTCAGTCATTTCCTCCGACAGCGCCGGAAAGCGGACCGCCACGTAGACGCCGACGACAAGACTCAACGCCGCCAGCAGCCAATCGTACCACGGCACTTGCAGGCGCGGCGCGCCGGCGCGGAGCGGTCGGGTGACGTAGACCAGCGCCAGGCCGAGCGCCAGCATGCCGGCCAGGAACTGCTCGTTGAACAGCAGCAGTCCCAGCACATTGCGATAAAACTGGATCGCAAAGGCGATCGAGGCGAGTGTGAGCAGGCTGGCGCCGGCAATCGTCAGCCAGCGGGTGCCCATCGACGTGGGTTCCGCCGGCGGCTGATGCGTTTCCTCGGACACGGCCTGTCCTGCGCTGGAGCGGCCTCGTTCAGCGGTCTATTTCGCCGGCCATTCGCCGATTTCCTTGTAGTACTTCAACGCACCGGGATGAAATTTCGCTGGGCCCATGTCCTTGATCATGCGCTTGGGGTCGAAGCCGCTGAGTGCGCCGAACGACGCCGCCAAGGCCGCTTGATTGTCGTGCATGATCTTGGCGAGCTTGTAGACCGCGTCGTCGGAAACTTTCGCGTTCGTCAACACCAGATAGTCGTAGGCGTAGACCCAGGTCGGTTCGACGATGCCGAGGTGGCCTTTGCCGGGTGCGAGTTTGACCGGATAGGCGACTGGAATGAATTTGCGCAGCCGCGCCAGGGCGTCCGGCGACGGATCGATCGGCAGTACGCGCAGGCCGCCGACCTGGGCGTCGACTTCCGACACCTTGCCGGAGCCGAGCGCAAACAGGAAAACGTCCGCCTTGCCTTGCGCCAATTCGTCGGCGCCGCCGACCACGTTCGGCACCGGCACCTTTTGCACGTCGCCATAGCTCAGATTGGCGTTGGCCAGCATGCCTTTGGTGAGCACGTCGATCACGCGCTGGCTGACGAAATCGCTCGGCACGCGCTTGCCCTTGAGGTCGGCGATGGTCTTGATGGGCGAATCCTTGCGCACGAAGAAATTGGAAAACAGCGGGGTAAGGATCGCGACCACACGCAAGTCGGCCTGCGGCTTGTCTTTATAGATGACTTGGCCGGTGACGGCGTAATGGGTCTCCAATTCGTTGGCGAGGCCGAATTCGATTTCGCCTGCATTGATGCCGGGCACATAGGCGCTGGAGCCGCCAAACGGCTGCAGGCGCAGGTTCATGCCGTGATCGGCCGCGACTTTGGCGATTGCCGCGCCCGCCGAATAGGTGAAGAAGCCCTGCTTGCCGGTGCCCATGCCGTACATCTGCGCCGAAGCCGGCGTCGCGATGGCGGCCACGAGCGCGCCGGCAGCCACAATGCCGAAGCGTCGAGCATTCATGCGAACCTCCCTTAAGTGCTCATGCGTTTTTGCTTTATGCGTTGGGCGCAGCGTACACGGTGGCGGCGTTTGCGAATAGGGTGGGGCGGGGCGCGGGGCCCCGGCAGCCGCGAATAAACGGAAAAACGCGCCGGCTCAGCGATGCATCAGCGTGCCGAGGCCGTGGTCGGTGAGCAATTCGAGCAACACGGCGTGCGGGACCTTGCCGTCCATGATGACGACGCCCTCGACGCCCTGATCGAGCGCGTAGATGCACGTCTCCACCTTGGGGATCATGCCGCCGGAGATGGTGCCGTCGGCGATCAGCTCGCGGGCTTTGGCCACCGACAGGTCGCTGATCAGATTCTTGTCCTTGTCGAGCACGCCCTCGACGTCGGTGAGCAGCAGCAATCGCTTGGCCTTGAGCGCGCCGGCAATGGCGCCGGCGAAGGTATCGGCATTGACGTTGAACGTGCCGCCGTCGGCCGCGGCCGCCACCGGCGCCAGCACCGGGATCAGCTCCTTGCCGAGTACATGATTAAGCACGGTGAGATCGACCTTGTCGGGCTCGCCGACAAAACCGAGATCGACCACTTTCTCGATGTTGGAATCCGGATCGACGATGGTGCGTGTCACCTTGCGCGCGGTGACCATGTTGCCGTCCTTGCCGCACAACCCGATGGCCTTGCCGCCGGCGGCGTTGATGTAACCGACGATCTGCTTGTTGATCGATCCGGCCAGCACCATTTCGACGATCTCGACGGTGGCGGCATCGGTGACGCGCAAGCCGGCGGCGAATTCCGACTTGATGCCGAGCTTCTTGAGCATGGCCGCAATCTGCGGCCCGCCGCCGTGCACCACCACCGGATTGATCGCGGCCTGCTCGAGCAGGACGATGTCGCGGGCAAAATCGCGCGCCAGCGTCTCCTGGCCCATGGCATGGCCGCCGTATTTGACCACCACGATCTCCTCGTCGTAGCGCTGCATGTGCGGCAGCGCCTCCGACAGGATGCGGGCTTGGTCTTGCGGACTGATTTTTGGAGCTTTGCTCATCGCCGGCCTTCGCGTGAATGCCGCAGGGTTCTAGCCGATGTGGCAGGTGTCAGACAATGCGCTCGTGCCGTTTCCGGCACAAAAGCGCCTCAGCGCTTCTGTTCCTTCAGCAGCCGCGCCACCGCCGCGCGCAGTTCGGGGATGCCAGTGCCCTCGCGCGCCGAGGTCGTCAGCACGCCGGGGAAGGCGGCCGGGCGCTTGGTGAGCGCCGCCTGCACCGCGGCGACGCGCTGGGCGAGCTCGGACGGTTTCACGCTGTCGGCCTTGGTGAGCACGATCTGATAGCTGACGGCAGCACCGCCGAGCACCTTGAAGGTCGCGTCATCGGCATCTTTGAGTCCGTGGCGAGCGTCGATCAACACATAGACACGAGCGAGATTGGCGCGGCCGAGGAGGTAGGCCTCGATCAACTCCGTCCACGCCGCGATCTTGGCTTTGGCGGCGGCGGCGTAACCGTAGCCCGGCATGTCCACCACATTGAGCCGTTCGCCGCCGGTAAAGAAGATCAGCTCCTGGGTGCGGCCCGGCGTGCGCGACGTGCGCGCCAGCGCTTTGCGGCCGGTGAGCGCGTTGATCAGGCTCGACTTGCCGACATTGGAGCGGCCGGCGAAGGCGATCTCGGTCCCGCGCATGGGCGGCAGCGAGGCGGGCGACCCGGCGGCGGCGACAAAACGCCACTCGCCGGCGAATAGGCGGCGCCCGGCTTCGATCTCGTCGCGGGTGAACTGTGCCATCGCCGCGCTATTGCTGCGGCTTCTTCTTTACGAACAGCGCCTTGATATTGTCGATCAATTCGATCTTGGCGCCGTGCTTGCGCATGATGATCGACTGCTGTGCCACCGACAGCGAGTTGTTCCAGGCCCAGTAGATCACCAGTCCGGCCGGGAAACTTGCCAGCATGAAAGTAAAGATCAGCGGCATCCAGTTGAAGATCATCGCCTGCGTCGGATCGGGCGGCGTCGGATTGAGCTTCATCTGCGCCCACATGGTGATGCCCATGATGATCGCCCAGGCGCCGAGATGCAGGAAGTGACCGACCATGGGGATCGTGGTCGGGTCGAACGGAATGAGGCCGAACAGAGTGAACACGTTGGTCGGGTCCGGCGCCGACAGGTCGTGGATCCAGCCGAAGAACGGCGCGTGGCGCATTTCGATGGTGACGAACAACACCTTGTAGAGCGAGAAGAACACCGGAATCTGGATGGCGATCGGCAGACAGCCGGCCAGCGGATTGATCTTCTCTTTTTTGTACAGCGCCATCAGCTCCTGTTGCTGCTTGGCCCTGTCGTCGGGATAGCGCGCCTTGAGCGCCGCCATCTGCGGCTGCACTGCCTTCATCTTCGCCATCGAGGCGTAGGATTTGTTGGCGAGCGGGAAGAAGGCGCCCTTGATCAGCACGGTGACGATGAGGATGGCGACGCCGAAATTGCCGACCAGCCGGTAGATGTAATCGATCAAGGAGAACAGTGGTTTTGTGATGAAATAGAACCAGCCCCAGTCGATCAGCAGATCGAAATGGTTGAGATGGAGTTCGTTTTCATATGCGTTGATGACGCGCACTTCCTTGGCGCCGGCGAACAGCCGCGCGTCGGCCGTCGTGCTCGCGCCCGGCGCGATGGTGCGCCCGTCGAGCAGGTAGTCGGTTTGATAGGTCTCCAGCGTGCCGAGCTTGTCGGCGCGGAAATTCGCCACCACGTGCGCGTCGGTCTTGGGCAGCAGCACCGCGGCCCAGTATTTGTCGGTGATGCCAAGCCACGCATCGGTGGCGTTATAAGTGATGACCTTCTTTTCCTCGATTTTCTTGTAGGTGACTTCCTGCGAGCCCTCGTCGCCGAATTTGCCGATCAGGCCTTCGTGCAGGATGTAGTAGCCGAGCGTCTTCGGCGTACCGTGGCGCGAGATCAACGCAAAGGGGAACAGCGAGACCGGCTTGTCGGTCTTGTTCACCACCTCGTCCTTGACGGTGAACAGATATTTGTCGTCGATCGAGATGTTACGTCGGAATTCGAGGCCCGCGCCGTTGTCATAGGTGAGCGTCACCGGATGCCCGACGGCGAGTGCGCCGGAGCCGCTTTGCGTCCACAGCGTATCGGCGGTCGGCACCTTCAGATTGGCGCCGGCGGCATTGGTCCAGCCGAATTCGGCGTAGAACGGATCGGGGCTGCCGGACGGCGACAGCAATACGATGGGCGGCGACTTCGGATCGACGGTCTCGCGGAATTTGACCAGCGCCAGATCGTCGATGCGGCCGCCCTTGAGCGCGATCGAGCCTTCCACGCTGTCGGTCTTGATCGGCACGCGCGGCGACAAAGCGAGCGCGGCGTCGCGGTTGGCGGCCGCCGCGCCGGGCGTTTGCGCCGCTTGCCCCGGCACCTGCGCCGCTCCCGGTTGCGCGGGAGCCTGCGCCGGCTTACCCGGTTGTGCCGGCGTCGTGGTCTGCGTCTGCTGCTGCTTTTGCGCCAGTTGTTCGGACTGCAGCTTCTCCTGCCGCGCCCTTTCCTGCGGCATGGCATAGAAGAATTGCCAGGCGATCAGCACCACGGCCGACAGCACAATCGCCACTATCGTATTCTTGTTGTCGGTCATCGGGATCCCGTGTTGGCCTTGCGCCCCGCATGCATGCGCCGCAGCGCCCCCTCGAACTCTTCGACAATACGCGCGAATGGAACTTTGAGCGCCGCGCGCCGGCCGATTAGCACATAATCATGTCCGCTTCGTATCCGGTTCGACCCGGCGGTGCGCACGATCTCCCGCAAGCGGCGGCGCACCCGGTTTCGCTCGACCGCATTGCCGACTTTCTTCGACACGGTGAAACCGATCCGCGCCGGTCCGTCGTCCGCCCGCTCGCGCGCCTGCAGCACGAAGGCGGCGGCCGTGGCTTTGATGCCGGACGCCGCCGCCAGGAAATCCGCCCGTTGCCTCAGTCGTTCCATTTAAAGCAATGCGCGGCTTTGGCCTCCGCCGTCAGGCGGATAGCCGCTTGCGCCCGCGCCCGCGCCGTGCCGACAAGACCTTGCGTCCGCCTTTGGTGGCCATGCGCGAGCGGAAACCGTGACGGCGCTTGCGTACAAGCTTGCTCGGTTGATAGGTCCGCTTCACGTTAACTTCTCCGGTGGTCGCGCCGTGCCGACAAGGGCGTCGGGATTGCCCCCGCAATCGGCCATGAAAACCCGTCAAAGGCACGGATCGGCACGCGATTTGCGCGGCTTATAAGGGAGGGGCAAAGGCGCGTCAATGCAAGTGCACCGGTGCCGCCCGTCCGGTCACAATGGCTCACAAGGCGGTGAGAAGTGGCCGCTTTGCCGGCAGAATCGGCGATCTCGTGTATATAGCGCGGCATGTCCGCCACCCCGCCCAGCGCGAAGCCGCCGCGCAACCCGATCCGCCGCCTGTTGCCGCTGATCGCAATCCTCGTTCTGGCCGTCGCCGCCTATGTCATCGTCGGGCGCGGCGGTCTTTCGCTCGAGGCGCTGGTGCGTAACCGGTTGGCCATCGGCGCCTTCGTCAGCGAGCACCGGCTGCTGGCCGTGCTCGCCTATATCGGCATCTACATCGTCGCCGTCGCCCTGTCGCTGCCTGGGGCGGTATTTCTCACGGTGAGCGGCGGCTTTCTGTTCGGTCTCGCGGTTGGCGCCTCGGCGGCGGTGATCGGGGCGACCATCGGCGCGACCCTCATCTTCCTGGTGGCGCGCACCGCGCTGGGCGAGCCGCTGCTGCGGCGGGCCGGTCCGCGCGCCGCGCAATTGGCGCAGGGCTTCCGCGACGACGCCTTCAGCTATCTCCTGTTCTTGCGCCTGGTGCCGGCTTTTCCCTTTTTCCTGGTCAATTTGGTGCCGGCTTTCGCCGGCGTGCGGCTCGTGCCGTTCGTGGCGGCGACCGCGCTCGGCGTCATTCCGGGCGCGCTGGTCTATGCGTTTGCCGGCACCGGCCTCGACAGCGTCATCGCCGCGCAGCAGGCGGCGAATAGCGGCTGCCTTTCCGCCGGCCGCACCGATTGTCATATGATTTTCGACGCCAAGGACGTGCTGACCCCGCAACTGATCGGCGCGCTAATCGCGCTCGGCCTGCTCGCCCTGGTGCCGGTGGTGGTGAAAAGACTACGCGCGCGCTCGCGCGCGACGATGTGATATTAACGGTAGCATTGCAGGCGAGAGTTTTAGGGATATGACGGAAATCCTCAAACCGGACATCTGCGTGATCGGCGGCGGCTCGGGCGGACTGTCAGTCGCCGCGGCAGCCGCTGTGCTCGGCGTGCCGGTGGTGCTCGTCGAGCGGCACAAGATGGGCGGCGATTGCCTCAATACCGGCTGCGTGCCATCGAAGGCGCTGTTGGCGGCGGCCAAACGCGCCGAGCTCATGCGCGGCGCCGGTGTCTTCGGGATAAGCGCGCCCATTATCGACGTCGATTTCGCCAAGGTGCACGAGCACGTCCAGCGCGTGATCGCCGCCATCGCGCCGACCGACTCGGCGGAGCGTTTCGCCGGCTTAGGCGTGCGGGTGATCAAGGGCCACGCCAAATTCAAGGACCGCAAGACTGTCGTCGTCGGTGAGGATTACGAAATCCGCGCCCGCCGCTTCGTCATCGCCACCGGATCGATGGCGGCGTTGCCGCCGATCCCGGGGATCGACGGGGGGTCCTATCTGACCAACGATACGGTTTTCGATCTCACCGAGCGGCCCGACCGCCTCATCATCATCGGCGCCGGTCCGATCGGACTGGAAATGGCGCAAGCCTTCCGCCGGCTCGGCAGCGAGGTGACGGTGCTGGAAGCGGCGGCCCCGCTCGCCAAGGACGATCCGGAATGCGCGGCCATCGTGCTCGACCGGCTCGAGCGCGAGGGCGTCGTCATCCGCGCCGGCGTCAACGTGACGGGCGTCAAGCATGCAATCGGCAGCGCGGCGGTGACGTTCGACGGCGGCGGCGGCGAGGAGACCGTCGAAGGCCGATATCTCCTGATCGCCGCCGGGCGTAAGCCGACGACCGACGGTTTGAATCTCGAGGCGGCGGGCGTGCGCTACGACCGCTCGGGCATTTTCGTGAACAAGAAGCTGAAAACCGCCAACCGGCGCATCTACGCCATCGGCGACGTGGCGGCCAAGCAGTTGCAATTCACCCACGCCGCCAATTACCACGCCGGCCTAGTGATCCGGAACGCGCTGTTCCGCCTGCCGGTCAAGGTGAACAACGGCGTTATTCCCTGGGTAACCTATACCGATCCCGAACTGGCGCAGACCGGAATGACCGAAGCGCAGGCGCGCGCGCGCGGCAAGAAGATCCGCGTTCTGCGCTGGCCGTATCATGACAACGACCGCGCCCAGGCCGAGCGCGAAACGCACGGACACATTAAAGTCATCACCGACAGGAAAGGTAAGATCCTGGGCGCGACAATCGTCGGTGCGCAGGCCGGAGAATTGATCGCGATGTGGACGTTGGCGATTGCGCAAGGACTGAACATCCGCGCCTTGACTGGCATCGTGCTGCCCTACCCGACGCTGTCGGAAATCGGCAAACGTGCGGCCATAGATTATTTCACGCCGAGTTTGACGAGCCCTTTGGTGCGGCGCATCATCGCGTGGCTGCGAATCTTCGGTTGAGGCTCTCATGGAACCGCAAACCGAACCAACAAGCGAGCCTGTCGCGCCGGCGGCGCCACGGCAAAATTCCGGCCAAAATTCGAGCCTCTCGCCGCGGCCGCGTATCGGCCTTTCCGGCAAGCTGTTGTTCCTCACCGTGCTGTTTGTGATGGTGGCGGAAATTCTGATCTACGTACCGTCGATCGCCAATTTCCGGCTCAACTGGCTCAACGACCGGCTTGCCGCCGCGCACACCGCGGCGCTGGTGCTCGACGCCGCGCCGAGCGGCATGGTGCCGGAGAGCCTCGCCAAGCAAATCCTCGCCAGCATCGGCGCGCGCGCGGTGGCGATGAAGATGGGCAACCAGCGCCGCCTGCTCGCCGCCAATAATGTGCCGTCGAAGATCGAGCAAGACATCGACATGCGCGACGTGTCGTGGTGGCACGCCATCATGGAAGCATTCGATACGCTGTTTTTTTCGCAGCCGAGTGACGTGATGCGCCTCGTCGGTCCGGCGCCGATGGCGGAAGGCCAGTTCATCGAAATTATTCTCGACGAAGCGCCGCTGCGCAAGGCGATGCTGACTTTCTCGGTCAACATCCTTCTCTTGTCGCTGGTGATCTCCGGCGTCACCGCCATGCTGGTGTTCCTTGCGCTGCATTACCTGCTGGTGCGGCCGATGGGGCGCATCACCGCCAACATGATTACGTTCCGAACCGATCCGGAAAATCCGGCGCGCATCATCGCCGAATCTGGCCGCGGCGACGAGATCGGCACCGCCGAGACAGAACTCGCCGCCATGCAGCGCGAACTCGCCTCCATGCTGCATCAAAAGAACCGGCTGGCGGCGCTCGGGCTCGCGGTGTCGAAGATCAATCACGACCTGCGCAATTTGCTGGCCTCGGCGCAACTGTTCTCCGATCAGCTGTCGACGCTGCCCGACCCCAAGGTGCAGCGTTTCGCGCCGAAGCTGATGCGCGCGCTTGAGCGCGCCATCGCCTTCTGCCAATCGACGCTGTCTTACGGCGCCGCGCAGGAGGCGCCGCCGGAACGCAAAACGCTCGAGGTCGAGCCGCTGATCGAGGAAGTGCACGAGGCGCTCGGCCTCGGCCTCGACGTGCCGATTCGCTGGATCGTGTCGGTGGAACGCGGGCTCACCGTGGAGGCCGATCACGATCAATTGTTCCGCGTGTTGGTCAATGTGGCGCGCAACGCGGTGCAAGCTTTGGAGGCGCGCGGCGCGCGTGATCCGGCGCGCGACCAGATCCGCATCACCGGCCGGCGCGAGGGCTCAGTGGCGATCATCGAGATGTCCGACACCGGCCCCGGCGTCTCGGATAGGGCGCGCGCCCATATGTTCCAGGCTTTTCAGGGTTCTACGCGCGCCGGCGGCACCGGCCTCGGCCTCGCCATTGCCGCCGAATTGGTGCGCGCGCATGGCGGCGACATCCGCCTGGTGCCGGGAACCATCGGCGCTACCTTCAGCATCACCATCCCCGACCGCGCGGTCGATCTCAATTTCCGGCGCGGCGCGCGGGCCAGCGCGTAAATCAACGGAATAAGCGGGCGGGGAAGAAGGTCCCCTTGCGCGGTGTTCGTCCTTCGGGCGCGACATTCGTTTGCAAGGAAGGACATTGGCATGGGCACGACGCCGGTGACGTTGTTGGCGCTGGCGACCGCGGTGCCGCCGCATTCGGCGGAACAATCGGCAATCGCCGCGCTCGCGCGCCGCATCTATGCCGGCACCTTCGCCCGCTATCCCAAGCTAGCCGACGTGTTCGCCAATGCCGGCATCGAAAGGCGTTACGCGGTGCGCCCGCTCGAATGGTACGCGGCGCCGCACGACTGGACCGATCGCACGGCGGCCTATCTCGACGGCGCCGGCGATCTTTTCGTGCGTGCCGCGCGCTCAGCGCTCGACCGCGCCGGGCTCGCCGCGCGTGACGTCGACGTCATCGTCACCGTGTCGTCGACCGGTGTCGCCACGCCGAGCCTGGAAGCGCGCATGGCCGCCGCCATGGGCTTTCGGCCGTCGGCCGCGCGGGTGCCGGTGTTCGGGCTCGGCTGCGCCGGCGGCGTGTCGGGTCTGGCGCTGGGCGCGCGGCTGGCGCGCGCTGAGCCAGGCGAGGTGGTGTTGGTGGTGGCGGTCGAGGCCTGCTCGCTGGCGTTTCGCAACGACCGCAGCACCAAGGCGGACGTGATTTCTTCCGCGCTGTTCGGCGACGGCGCCGCCGCCGCCGTACTGCGCGCCGACCGCCGCGATGCGCCGCTGCGCGTCGGTGCTAGCGCCGAGCACACCTGGCCGAACACGCTCGACATCATGGGCTGGTCGATCGATCCGGTTGGCCTCGGCGTCGTGCTGGCGCGCTCGCTGCCGCGCTTCTTGCGGCAGCGGCTGGCGGCGCCGGCGCGCCGTTTCATCAGGCAGGCGCGGATCGAGGCGCCGCAATTCGTGTTCCACCCCGGCGGCGCCAAGGTGCTTGACGCGGTGGAGACCGCGCTCGAGCTGCAGATCGGCACGCTGCGCGACGAGCGCGATGTGCTGCGTGGCCACGGCAACATGTCGGCGCCGACCGTGCTGTTCGTGCTCGAGCGCGCGCTCAAACGCGGCTTGCGCGGATCCGCGGTGCTCGCCGCGCTCGGTCCTGGCTTCACCGCGAGTTTTTTGTCGCTTGAGGCGTCTCATGGGTGAGGGCGCTTGGCTGGTCGGCTTCATCGCCGTGCAGCGGCTGACCGAACTCGGGCTTGCACAATGGAACACGGCGCGGCTGCGCGCGCAGGGCGGCGTCGAATTCGGCGTAGCGCATTACCACTTGATGGTCGCGTTGCACGCGTTCTGGCTGCTCGGTCTGTGGATGTTCGGCTACGCTCGCGCGGTCGATCCGTCCTGGTTTGCGGCTTTCGTGTTGCTGCAGGCGGGCCGGGTGTGGGTGATCGCGACGCTCGGCCGGCGCTGGACCACGCGGGTGATCGTATTGCCGGGGGCGGCGCCCATTACGCGCGGGCTTTATCGCTGGCTACGCCATCCGAATTACCTGATCGTCGTTGCCGAGATCGCGGTGGTTCCGCTGGCGCTCGGCCTGCCGCTTCTGGCGCTGATATTTTCGCTCGCCAATGCGGCGCTTATCGCCTACCGCATCCGCGTCGAAGAGATGGCGCTGGCCTGGGCCGGGCGCGCCGCGCCGGCGCCATCGACGTTAAACCCGGCGACCCTTGCCAATGAAAGCCCGAGGCGATAGCTATCCCTCGGTTCCGCGGCCCGCTTTCCACGCCGCGGTTTCAGCGCCCGTAGCTCAGCTGGATAGAGCACCAGACTACGAATCTGGGGGTCGGAGGTTCGAATCCTTCCGGGCGCGCCATAAGCATTGGGTCCGTTCCGGACACATGGGTTACGGTTTATTCCGGGGACATAGGTAACACTTTTGGTCCGAAGGGGTTCGTTCACGCAGATTTCTGCGGCGCAATTTTTTCCTAATCCAGTTTGCAGGGGCAGTCTGGTGCCCTTTTGATCGTGGAGACTGCTAAACGCGTTGGCCAGCCACCACTCTCTTGAAAACAAGATGCCGATAACAGTTGAGTTGCTCTGCAAACGATTGACCGATGCGGGTTGCGATGTCGGCCTTTGATCGCGGCGTGGTAGAGCCGGCCATTGAAAGCCTCGGTCGTGACTCACACGGAGGTCAGCGCATAACTTTGGATTACGTCGCGGGCGCCGACAGCAATTCGGTCCAATGATGGAGAGTACGCGCACTCAGCTAAAGCCATTGTTTCTCTGAAAGATGGGACTGGGGCATATGGTCGCTATCGTACCGCTCGTCGTACTTCGCTAAGCAATACTTGAGCTAGGTGCCACGGACCGGCCTCTGTTGGCACGAATTGAAAATCAGTTCATCGCCGTTGCGGCTCTTAAGCGTTACGGCTTTGGTCTGCGGCCGGATAACCGGTCCCCGTTCCGGGCAATTATTTCAGCCATTCGTTTAGCGTCGCGGCATTATTGCTAGGTCGTGCAGCCGCGGGCGCGAACCGGCCAGACACCCAAAACATGACCATCGGTCATGACCTGGACCTTGTCGACCATGTTGGTCACCACGCAGGCGTGATTGGGGACGATCCGAACCAGGTCGCCGACGCCGAGGTTGATGGCCCCGTCAGTCGACAGGCGGCCATGTTCCTCCGAGAGCTGGTCGATGCGAATGTCCGGCCGGCCAAGAACATGGCCGTAACCAACAAGTCCGAATAAATCGGTAGTCAACGTTTTGCTGCCGGCGTCGATGATGGCGCGATTATCGGCCGGCACCGAAACCACCGTTGCCAGGACGGTGAGGGCGCAGTCGTCCCAACCGCAGACGCCGCGTTCAACGAGCGATCGGTCATTGTACACGTAAGTTCCGGCGCGATACTCGGTCGTCACCGGGGCCTCGCCGGCCATCATCATGGACGGCGTGCCGCCTGAGGTAATGGCGGGCACCGGGATGTTCTTCGCCTCGATCAGTGCTTTGGCGCGCGCCATAAAGGCCTGCACCTTGGCCGTGCCATTCGGCGGCGGATAGGTCATCAAGCCGGCAAAGGTCAGGCCTGCGGACTTGGCGATGGTTTCGGCGAGAGCCACGGCATCTTCGGGCGTTGCCACACCACAACGATTGGCGCCGGTGTCGCACTCGACAAATACGGCCAGCGGTTTTGCTTCCGAAACGAAGCGTTTCCGCAAACCGTCGACGACCGTTTCATTGTCGGCAACGACGCTCAGATTTACCTTCTTGGCGAGCGTCGCCAGGCGGTCAAGTTTTTCCGCGCCGATGATGTTGTAGGTGATCAGGACATCGCGAATTTCGGGCGTGCCGGCGACCATCGCTTCCGCTTCCGAAACTTTCTGGCAGGTCACGCCGATCGCCCCCGCTTTGAGTTGCATCGCGGCGATTTGCGGAAGTTTATGAGTCTTGATGTGTGGACGGACCTTCAGGCCGCAGCCGTCGGCATAGTCCTGAAGCCGCTTGATGTTCCGTTCGACTTTGTCGAGGTCGATCAGCACCGCGGGCGTCGCGATACCCGCCAGCGCGTTGACACGCTCATTCACGCTCGCCTCCCGGTCTGCGGCATCCAGCGTACTACTGATTTCCCGCCGGATGCCACCAATGACCTTTAAGGACCACGCCATTGATGCCAATTTTCTTGTTGCCGATCATCCGCTCGCCGACGGAATTGAAATACGGGAAGCTGCCGTCGCTGACGGTAAAGATGGTGGCATCTCCTGCCGAGCCCGGCCGCAATGTCCCCAGTTCCGGCCGGCGAATGGCGGCAGCGGCGTTCGCGGTCGTCGCGCGAATAACGTCGATCAGTGGGGTGCCCAGGCTGAGGAATTTCGACAGCGTGGTTGCCTGATCGAAGACCGGGCCATCCAGATTGAGAATATGCAAGTCGGATGAGATGGTATCCGGCATGAACCCCGCATCAAGCATGGCCCGTGCCGTCTTGAAGGCGAACGATCCCATGCCATGTCCGACATCAAAGAGAACGCCGCGCTGCCGCGCCTCGAGAACGGCTTGCTTGACCGCGCCTTGGCCGCTTACCGGCGAATTGGGGAAGGGGCGGAAGCAGTGGGTGAGAACGTCGCCCGGCCGCAAGCGAATGAGGACATCTTCATAACTCGGCGGCGGTTCGTCGATATGCGCCATCAGCGGCAATCCGAGCTCTTCGGCGACCTGCAGCGCAATGTCGAGGGGAGCGACCCCGGACGAGCCGCTTGCGTGGCGACCGACGCGAACCTTGATGCCGACGATCACGTCGCGATTGGCGTCGGCGATGGCGACTGCGTCAGCCGGGCCCATGAGCCGCATGTCGCTGCTTTCGCCGACCATAATGCGCTTTGAAAAAGCAAAGATTCCGGCAAAGGAGATATGAAGGTAGGCGAGGATGCGCGGCTCGCTCGGTTCAATGACGTGTTTGAGAAAGCCACGGAAATTTCCGGGACCGGCGCTGCCTGCATCGATGAGTGTCGTCACGCCACTCTGGCGTGCGGCGTCGGTCGCATCGACGCCAAGCGACGTGCCGCCCCAATAGACATGGGTATGAAGGTCGATAAAGCCCGGCGTCACGATGCGGCCGCTGACATCGCGAACGTCCGCACCGTTTGCGTCAGCAATATTTACGTCGATCGCCGCAACGCGTCCGCCGGCAAATGCAACATCGGCGATCTGGTCCAATCCCTGCGCGGGATCGATGACGCGACCGCCTTTGAGAATCACGTCATAGGTCATATCGCATCGTCCTTATATTGGTCTTGCGTCGGAACCTGTCGATAGGAGCTTATCTCGTTGCACCGCGTGCGCCGATCATCGTTTCGTCGCCGGGCCAGGGCTCGCGTGACGCCGAACGCAAAACGCAGCGGCGTCAATCGCCCAGCGGTCCATTCGCGTCTCCGTTGGTCGCCTTCATCAATTCGTACTTGATGCGCCGCATCCGCTCCTGTGCCTCGCGCGGCTTACGATACGCGGTCGATGCGGCGAGCAGGTCGATGGCCGCAAGGAGCGCATAGCGCGACGCCGTCGGCTTGAGCGCGTCCGGCGCTTCCGGCACGTGCACGCCGAGCGAAATATCCGCAATCGCGGCAAGCCGGGTTTGCGGCTTTGTGATCGCGATAACCAACGCGCCAAATTGCTTGGCGACCGTAGCGGCCTCGATAACCTCCGCGGCGGCTCCTGTGGTTGAGATAGCAATCACAACGTCGTCGCGGCCGAGCGTTGCCGCGATCATGAGCATCAATCTCGGATCCGACGAATGGCTCACGGCGATCCCGAGACGAAAAAAGCGGTGTTCGACCTCGGCAACGGCCAAAGTCGAGCCGCCGCCGACGCCGAACGCGGCTAGTTTCGAGCAGCGGGCGATGGCCTCGGCGGCTTTCTCGATATCTTCCTTTTGCAATTGCTCTTCGACGGCGGAAATCGCGCGGCGGATTTCCTGAAAGACGGACCGCCAGAGCGCCGGGCGCTCAAGATCGGTGCCGACATGCGGCGGCAGTTCAAGATAGATCCGGCCGACCGCCAATGCCTGGGCCAATCTCATCTTGAGTTCGCGAACGCCGCGGCAGCCGACCGAGCGGCTGAAGCGCGTCACTGTTGGCTCACTCACGCCCGCCCGGCGGGCCAATTCGGCATTGCTTGAGTGTACGGCAAAATCGACGTCGTTAAGTACCGCGGTGGCGACGCGTTGCTCCGACCGGCTCAGCGTCGGACCGATCTGCTTGATCACTGAAACGATATCGCCGGGCGCAAAATTGTCTCGGTCCAACGCCTTTGCGCCGCCGGTCGTTTCGCCCATCGTTGCGCGGTGAGTTCGTTTCGCCGGTCGCACCATCAGCCGCCTTTTCCGTAGCCAATTCGTGGCTTTGCCCCTTCCTGGGGCGAACCGCAAACGTGTAATAAAGTTTCACAGCCGATCGGGGCGGCCGTCAGAAACCGTAGAATACCTCAATTTCAGTCTTGAAACTTAACACATTTTGTATGTAACTTTCAAACAAGTGATCGCCTTGTTGGTGAAAAAAATCAACGCCGCCGGCCCCGCGCGCTGAGTGCAGGGCAGGACGGCGAAGCCGGCTTGAAGTGACACTAAACGGGAGGACAGCCATGAAATCTGGATTAGGACTCTTGGTGCGCGGCGCTGCGGCCATCGCCACGGCATTGTTCCTGAATGCGCAGGCCAGCGCGGCCGGCATGCTGCGTGAAGCGACGATCGGCGAACCGCCGCCGCTCGACGTCATGGTGACGACCGCCGACGTTGCCTCGGTGATCGGACGCCACATCTTCGAAACGCTCTACGCCTGGGACTCGACCTATACGCCGCGCCCCATGCTGGCGGACAGCGATCGTGTCGAAGACGGCGGCAAAACCATCATTATCAAACTGCGCCAGGGGATTCACTTCCATAACGGCAAAGAAATGACCGCCAAGGACGTCGTCGCGTCGATGATCCGCTGGGGCAAGTTCGGCGCCCGCGGCAAATTGCTGATGGCCAATGCGACATCGGTGGAGGCCACCGGCAAGTACGAAGTGACGCTCAAGCTGTCGGCGCCAAATGGCGCCTGGAAAAATTTGGTCGCTGACGTCAATGGCGGTCTCGCCATCTATCCGGAAGAAATCGCCGCCAAGGCCGGTAATCAGCCGATCGAGCAGAAAGATTACATCGGCACCGGACCCTACAAATTCAAAGAATGGCGGCCAAACCGCTATGTCGAACTCGATAAGTTCGACGGCTATAAGCCGCGCAAAGAAAAGAGCGACGGTTTCGCCGGCGCGCGCATCGCCTATTTTGACAAGATCCGCTTCATTCCTGTGCCGGATGTCGGCACGCGCGTGAGCGGCGTTCAGGCCGGCGACTACGACTACGCCGAGATGATCTCGGGCGATCTTTACGACACGCTGAGCAAGGACAAGTCCGTTCAGGTGCATCGGAGCAACGCCCCGATCTTCGGCCTTTTCTTCATGAATTCGAAGGAGGGCATCCTCAAGGACAACTACAAGCTTCGCCGTGCTATCCAAACGGCGCTGGATAAGTCGCAGGCGCTTCGGGTTGCCTTCGGCCCGAAGGATCTGTGGAGCGCGGAAGGATCGATCTTCCCGAAGGGGACGTTCTGGTACTCGACCGCGGGCGTCGAAGGCTACAGCCCGCATGACCCGAAAAAGGCCAAGGAACTCGCGAAGGAGGCCGGCTACACCGGAACGCCTATTCGTCTGCTGGTATCGACGAACTATCAGGCGCATTATGACGAGGCGTCGGTGTTCACGCGGCAACTGGCGGACGCCGGCATCAATGTGCAGATGATCGTAGTCGACTGGGCGACGCTTCTCAAAATGCGCGGCCAGGCGGAGCAATGGGATATCTTCGTCACCCATCACACATTTTCGCCCGACCCGATTCTCTTCACCTTCCTCAACGCGACCTATCCCGGTTGGTGGAACAGCCCCGAGATCCAGACGCTGCGGACCGAACTGACCGACACGTCCGACCAGGCCGCGCGCAAGGCGACGTGGGACAAGATCCAGGCCCTGATCTACCAACAGGTTCCGGTCATGAAAGTCGGCGATGCCTACACCTACGACATTGCGTCGCCGAAACTTAAGGGGCTCAATGCCAACGGCCCGGCCTTCTGGAACGTGTCCACGAAGTAGGGGCGCTGCGAATTGCGGCGCGGTTCAGGCCTCGCACAGCGCCTGAACCGCGCGTCGCATTTTGCCGCGGTGGGCCAGCCGGCAGGGTCGAATGTGGTCTTTTGCGCTCAAGCGGACGGGAACGACGGCGGTGACGCTGTTGGCGGCGTCCGTGATCATCTTCGCCTTTATTCACGTTATCCCCGGCGACCCAATCTACGTTCTGCTCGGTGATACGGCGACGCCCGACCAAATCGACGCCTTGCGGCACCAACTGGGCCTCGATCAACCGATTATCGTGCAATATCTGCATTGGGCCGGACAAGCGCTCACCGGCAATCTTGGCCGGTCGATATTCTTTCAGGCGCCGGTTCTCTCGGTGATCGCCGACGGGGCCGAGACCAGTACGCTGCTGGCTCTCATAACGATGGTCTGGGTCGGGCTCATTGGCGTGCCCATCGGTATGGTCGCGGCGGTGCGGCACGGCACATGGCTCGATCAAGGCCTATCCGGTGCCGCCATGCTGATGGCGTCCGTGCCGACCTTCTGGGTCGGCCTGTATCTGATCCTGATTTTTGCAGCGACGCTCGGCTGGTTGCCGAGTTCCGGCTATCCGTCGATCTTCGATGGCGGACTTGGCAATCTTCGCTATCTGTTGCTCCCCAGCTTGACCCTTGCCGCGCCGAATGCCGCGCTCATTCTGCGGTTGACGCGCGCCAGCATGCTCGATGTGTCGCACGAGGATTATGTGCGCACGGCACGCGCGAAAGGCATTCGGCCCTGGCAGGTCGTGCGTCGGCATATTCTGCGCAATGCGCTGTTGACGGTTGTTTCGGCCTTCGGTTTCACCTTCGCCGCATTGCTCTCCGAAGCGGTCGTCACCGAAACCGTTTTCGCGTTGCCGGGCATCGGCCGCCTTGTCGTTCAGTCGATTCTCCGGCGCGATTATCCCGTGATCCAGGGCGTCATCTTGGTCATCGTCGTGATTTATCTGGCGATCAACCTGATCGTCGACTTGGCCTACCGCTTTCTTGACCCGAGGGTTGAGCTGCAATGAGCCGCGCCAACATCGCAACGTGGCTCGCGCCTTTTTTCGCGCGCCCCATCGCGTTGGCCGGGCTTTGCGTGCTTCTGGCGATGGTGATCGCCGCGATTTTTGCGCCGTCGCTGGCGCCGTACGACCCTTACGCGATCCATCCCATGATCCGCCTCACGCCGCCGGATGCCGCTCATTGGTTTGGCACCGATCAATATGGCCGCGACACGCTGTCGCGCGCCATCTATTCGGCGCGCATGGCGCTGCTGATCGGCGCGGGCGTGGTGTCCTTCGCGCTCATTACGGGTATTCCAGTCGGCGTCTTTTCCGCGCTGTTTCCGCGGCTCGGGCATGTCTTGATGCGGATGGTCGACGTGCTGATGGCGTTTCCCTCGCTGCTGCTCGCGCTCGGGCTCATCGTCGTCTTGGGGCCGAGTGCCGCCAATTCGATCATCGCCATCGGCGCCGGTTACATGACCACCACCACCCGCATCATCTATGGTCTCACGCTGCGCCTGCGCGCGGAAACTTACGTCGAAGCCTCGCGCAGCATGGGCTCCGGCACAATATGGCTGGTCGTCAAACATATCCTGCCGAATCTGATCTCGCCGCTTCTCGTACAGGCGAGCTTCGTGTTTGCTTTCGCTCAGCTCGGGGCCGCCTCGCTCGACTTTCTCGGGCTTGGCGCGCCGCCGGACATTCCGAGCTGGGGCAACATGCTGGCCGAATCGCGAACCTTCATTACGCGCGCGCCATGGCTTCTGACCTTTCCCGGCATGATGATTGTGTTGACCGCGTTTTCTCTCAATCTCGTCGGCGACGCGTTGCGCGACCGTCTCGACCCGCGGCTTCGGCAAGTCTTTGGCGGCGAGGGCTAGACGGTGCTGTCGGTTCGCGACCTTTCGGTATCCTTGGGCCCGGAATTGGCGCCGATCGACATCGTGTCGGGCGTGTCGTTCGACATCGGCAAAGGCGAAATTCTCGGCCTCGTCGGTGAGTCCGGTTGCGGCAAGAGCATAACGTCGCTGGCGGTCATGGGATTGCTGCCGCAGCCGGGACCGCGCATTCGAACCGGTCAAATCACGTTGGGTGGCGCCGACGTGACCCAATTGCAGCCGTGGCAGCGGGTCGAGGCCGGTCATGGCCACGTCGCCATGATTTTTCAGGAACCGATGACCTCGCTCAATCCGGTCCGCCGCGTCGGCGATCAAATCGCGGAAGCGGTGCGCGTTCACGATGGCGTTTCGGGCGCAGCCGCGCTGGCGCGGGCGCGCGAACTGCTCGACATGGTGCGGATCCCGGACGCCGCGTTGCAACTGTCGGCCTATCCGCACCAGTTATCGGGCGGCCAGCGCCAGCGCATTATGATCGCGATCGCGCTCGCCTGCCGGCCGCAGGTTCTCATCGCCGACGAACCGACCACGGCGCTCGACGTCACCATCCAGATCCAAATCCTCGGACTGCTGCGCGACCTCTGCAACCGGCTCGACATGTCGATTTTGTTCATCACCCACGATATGGGCGTGATTGCGCAACTCGTCGATCGCGTCGCGGTCATGTATGCGGGGCGGATCGTCGAAACCGCGGCGGTTGATGCGCTGTTTGCTCAGCCCGGTCATCACTATACCCGCGGACTGATGGATTGCATGCCGGCGCGAAACTTGGGCGTCCGTCGCCTGCCGACGATTCCCGGACAGGCGCCGCAACCCGGGACGATTGCCGCCGGCTGCGTTTTTGCGCCGCGCTGCGCCGCCGTACGCGACGTGTGCCGCGTGTCGACGCCGCCGCGCCGTCGCGTGTCGGGGGAGCACGAAACTCTCTGCGCCTTCCCGCTCGACGGTGGGAGGCCGGCATGAATTGCGATGCGATCCTCGACGTTCGCGACCTGAAGACTTCGTTCAACGTCAAACGATCGGGTCGAAAATACCGGGTGCAGGCGGTGGACGGCGTGTCGTTATCTTTGGCCGAAGGCGAGGTGCTTGGGATTGTCGGCGAATTGGGTTGCGGTAAGACGACGGTGGGCCGCTCCATCGTCCGGCTGGTTCAGCCCGACAGTGGCGCCATCAATTTTAAGGGCGCCGAGGTGCTGTCCGCCCGCGGCTCGGCCTTGCGCGAATTGCGTCTGAACATCCGAATGGTATTTCAAGACCCGTATGCCTCGCTCAACCCGCGGCGTTCGATCGGCGATTCAGTCGCGGAGGCGGGCGACATTAACGGCATCTTTAAGAGCCGAGCTGATCGAACGGCGCAGATTGCCTCGACCCTGACTTCGGTCGGCCTAGATCCATCATTCGCGGCACGCTATCCGCACGAACTCAGCGGTGGGCAGCGCCAGCGTGCCGGCATCGCGCGCGCCATTCTCCCGACGCCGGCCGTGATTATCGCCGACGAGCCGGTCTCGGCGCTCGACGTTTCCGTGCAAGCGCAGGTATTGAACCTGATGATGGACCTGCAGGAGCAGTTGAAACTGTCGATGCTTTTTATTTCGCACGATCTCGGCGTGATCGGGCAGATCAGCGACCGCGTCGCCGTGATGTATATGGGGCGGATTGTCGAACTGGCCGACACCAGGACGATACTGGACCGCCCGCTTCACCCGTATACACGGGCGCTGATGCTGGCCGTTCCTCGACCTGATCCGACGAATCGGATCGCCGGCGTCATTGAAACAGGCGAACCGCCGAGCCAATTCAATCGGCCGGTTGGCTGCGCTTATGCGGCGCGCTGTCCGATGGCCAACAGCCGTTGCCTTGCCGAAATACCGCTGCTGCGTCCTGTTGAACAGAACGATAGAATGAT
>CAVRJZ010000008.1:0-445300 GCA_963721665.1 uncultured Alphaproteobacteria bacterium | reverse complement strand
CCCAATTCTCTGCGACAACGGTTTAAGATTTTGGCTGTAGTACCCCGTCAGATGACGCGCGGGAGTGGGTGAAATTTCGGAGAAAGCGCCGTCACAAAACAATTTTCATGTCCGACGGCCTGCATGTCCTCGATATAGCGTAGGTAGCGGCAATTGTTCCGCCTCAGAGCCGACCAGGAGTGACACGGGCCTGTCTAATCTCGCCAGAAATCCTTGAACCGCGTCGGCGATAGCTCGGTGTATCGCACCGTGTGCTGAATGTTGCGGTGGCCGAGATAGGCTTGCAGCGCCCGCGTGTCGTGCCCCTTGTTGGCCAGCGCGTAGCCGCAGGCGTGCCTGAGCATGTGCGGGTGCGCCTTGAAGCCCAGCTTGGCCTCCCTGCCCGCCCGTTCGACCATGCGGGCGAACCCAGCGGTGCTGAACGGCGCCCCGCGCTCCGAGGTGAACACGAAGGGCGACTTGGGTTCCTGCTCGCGCTGAAGCCGCCGCAGCGCCCGCAGTTCGTCCCCGAGGATCGGATGGGTGCTTGGGGTGCCCTGCTTGACCCTGCGGACGTGCAGGGTGGCGGTGCCGAACTCCACCTGATCCCAGCGCAGGTCCACCAGTTCGGAGGCCCGCAGGCCGTGCCGGTAGGCCACCAGGACCATCGTGGCGTCCCGATGGCCCCAGCGGTTCCCCTTGGCCGCTGTCCATCAGCCGTTCGACCTCGGCCTCGGTCAGATACTCGCGGGTCCGCAGGTCGGCGTTGGGTAGCCGCTTGGGCGTGACTGTTCGTTTTACGGTGGCTGGCGTGACCAGCTTGAGGTGCGACTTGGCCATATGTTTCGCCCTTCCCGTGCTGACGACTGTTCGTACAATGACCTCTTTTACGAACTGTCGCGTCGGGCAGGATTACCGCGAGGCTGGCCCGTCGGGCTGCGCGACCCCTCCCCCATGCTGGACAGGCCGGGGGCCTTGCGAAAGCGAACAGGTATGCCTGAAACGCCTAGGACCCAAAAAACCTTTTTTAAGTTTTTCTATACTGTCACCGTCACTCCGGCCGCTGCCGATAGGTGCCGTGCCGCCTCGCGTAGCCGACCGTCGGCCGATAGCAAGGTGACAAACTAAGACCCGCCGAAACGCTATGCACTCCAAGGCGGTGACGAGAGTTGAAGTTTGTAACTTTGAAACCGTTAGGTCCCAAGCTCGCTGTCCAGGTTCAGACCGGTTAGGCCACCCATTGAATGGTCGCTTTCGGCAAGAGCGGACATTGGCAAGGCGTGTACCTTTTCACCTTAATGGCTCACTGCCAGCGAGCGCACGTTCTCGATTTGGAACGGTGGAGCGGCATCGAGCGTCCCGACAATAACCCCTGATCTGCTCCATATATCCTCGACAATTGAAGTCCCGCACTCGCACTGGGGTCCACCCGAGTTCGACCATTAGCTTTGCTAAACGCCGGTAGGTGCCAGCCCGCCGGTTACGCTGCGGAACCTCAAGCATGTCCAGGATTGTTTGGCTGGAAACACGTTCGAGGCCGTCAAAATCTATTTTGCCGCGCACCCGTTCCAACGGCAGCCGCCATGGATCGACGTGCCGTGCGGCCATTTCGGCCTTTGCTTCCTGCAATTTCGATAACCAACTCATAGTTTTCCCCATTTTCCCACGATTGATCGAGGGTCTTTGACCAGATCATCCGTCTTCGTTGATTTCTGCTGAACCCCTTAAAAATGAACAAAGATTGGCGGGCGGTTGGTGCCAGAACCAAAACAGCGCCTGAATGGGGCGTTGTCCAGGCAGTTGTTGTTAGGTGGCGGTGGTGGCGGTCTCAGTGCCGTTTTCATAAAGTGCCTATGTGAAATTCACTGGTATTACTTCTCCAAAATAGCTTGCAGACCGCCACCACTGCCACCCATCGGTCCCGTGCAGATCGACCGACTTGTTACCGGCGTTGGCAAGGTGATTAGGGAGATACCGCCATGGGAACGCCAAGAAGCGCGGCGGAACAACAAAGCCAGAAAAGGAGAGCGGGTAAAAGAAGCGGCCACATGCGCGCATATCGTGCAAAAGAACGCCGTCGCCTCGTTAAAGCTGCCTTTGATAGTCTAAAGCCCTTAGCTCAATATTTTCCATTTTCCGGCGAAGCAATTAATGCTCTTGAGGCGGCTTACGGACGCCAACTAAGCAAAAGCAACCTTGATCCAGGCTTGTTAAAGTCGGCAGCGTTCAAGGTGAACAGACCAAAGCTAATAAAAGACCTGCAATGCCTTGGTATTCAAGCCGGGCGCCAGATACGACGATCTAAGCAACGAAAAAGCGTTCGTTCCAAAACTTTTATCCAACGATAAAGCCTTCCACGATAAGCCACTCTCAACCAGCCCGCATGATGCGGTGCTGAATTTCAATGGGAGTTCACCATGGAAAATGTTCAAGATGAAAATTGCTCGGATCAAACTGTGGGCGCATCAATGACTGACACGACCAACAAGACCGCTACGGTTTATAACTCATTCAGCGCGCCTCAAATAGAGGACACTATGAACAAAATTAAATTGCAGGTTGATCGTCTATTCAGGGACGCTCCGCCAGTGCATGGACAACAGTGCGAGAACCCCGTCACGGGCGGTCGCTTTGTCTACGGTGTCGATCCCATTGAACCGCAGAAGAAGGCGGCGCGTGCTGCGCTCCTCGCGCGTGAACGGTTTGCTATTGTCGGACCAAAAGACATGCAACCTTTGCTGATTTCATGCGAGGAGATCGAAGACCGGAAATATGCATGGGAAAGTAAACAACCCGCGCGCGACTTCATTCGCTCCTGTTTTGGCGCCTCAGTCCGGGCCAACGATCACGATCTTGAAAGCCATCCGGGCATCGAGGACTTTGCTCGGGGCATAATGGCATCGGAACATGCTCCCGACTTCGTTAAGAACGACGAGGCGCTACGCAAAGAGTACCCTCCATGCCCGCTTGCAGGGCTTGGGCCAGCCTTGATTTGGGAGCCGCCCGCGATACACGCAGAAACGATGGCGAGCTATCGACGTAGTATGGCTCGTTGGAAGTAGGCCGAGGTCGCTATGACCATACATGTTCACCCAAAAACTCTTTCTCCGGCGCCGGTCCGCTCAACGGAAACACGCGAGGCCAAAACTGATTTTCACACCGATCTGGGAAATGCTCGCCGGTTTGTAAGTCGGCACGGCGCCAACATCCGCTACATTCCCGAGTGGGGGAAGTGGATCATTTGGATTAAGTCCCGATGGGAAATAGACGACGACGGAGGCGCCATGCGGCTCGCCAAAGAAACAGTAGAAGCGATGTATTCTGAGGCATTGAGCCTCGCAAACGAACAAGATCGTACGGCGCTACGAACGCGCGCTTTAAAGAGCCAAGCGGAAGCACGGCTCAAAGCGATGGTGAGCTTGGCGGAATGTGAAGCGGCCGTCGTGCTTGCGGCAAATAAGCTCGATGCTGATCCTTGGACTCTCGGGGTGCAAAATGGCGTGGTTGAACTCAGGACAGGTAAGTTTCGTCCAGCCTGCCGAGAAGACCTGATAACGAAGCGCGCCAACGTCGTATTTGATCGAAAGGCGCGGTGCCCCAACTGGCTAAAATTCCTCAACACCGTCACAGGCGGGGATCGCGATCTGCAATCATACATTCAGCGTGTGGTCGGCTATGCACTGACGGGCTCCGTTCGGGAAGAGGTGATGTTTGTCCTGTACGGCACAGGCAATAACGGAAAATCCACGTTTAGGGAAACGGTACACTCGTTTTTTGGCAACTACGCGCTCGCCGCCGATGCTGGCCTGTTGATTGAGCGAAAAACTCCCGGAGGCGCCACCCCTGAGTTGGCTCGCCTAAAGGGGCGTCGTTTAGTTTCGATCAACGAGACTTCGGAGAACGATCACCTGAATGAAGCACGGGTGAAATTCATCACAAGCCAAGACAAGATAACGGCACGCAACCTGTATCAGCAGTTCTTCGATTTCGATCCGTCGCACAAGACGTTTTTAACTACGAACCACAAGCCGATTATACGCGGGACAGACATTGGCATTTGGAGACGCATCCATCTTCTGCCGTTCATTGTGGCTATCTCCCCTGAGAAGGTCGAGAAAGATTTCCGCGAGCGGCGGCTGATGCCCGAATTGTCGGGAGTTTTAAACTGGGCGCTCGCGGGCCTCGCGGCTTACCTCAAACAAGGACTGAACCCGCCTGAAACGGTGCGCGCATATACAGAAAACTATCGTCAAGATATGGACGTTGTCGGTCAGTGGATCGCGGAACGCTGCGAACTGGACCCAAACGCAACTATTCCGACTAGGTACGCCTACAGTGACTACTCCCAATGGGCGACCGACGAGGTCGGCTGGGAACTCAAAAAGCTGACATTCCGGCGAAATATTTCCGACCGTGGTTTCCCGGCAGAAAAGGGTACGCACGGGCAGCGGATGATCCGGGGTTTGCGGCTGAAATCAACTGCGGTAACTCCGGCCACGCAAACCGCCGCAGATGTGGGCGAGCAAACGGTAGTGGATGATACTTTGCAGGAGCGAATTAAGAACCTTATGGCTACGCCGTCACGGTCAGCCGATGCCAATAGGCTCTAAGGAAAGTGACTAGCAATGTCTCGCGGCCAGCAAGCCTTCAAACAAAGCGACGTGACCAAGGCCATCAAGGCCACGGTCAAAGCGGGCATTGCTGTCGGGCGAGTTGAAATCGACAAGAAGGGCAAAATTGTTATAGTGGCTTGGCGGGAGTTACTCAAATGCCAATAGTTAGACTTTCACCAGCGTTTGTTCGCAACGCGAACTGCCCCGCTAATCAGATTAAGATCGACTATTTCGACACCACGATGCGAGGCTTCATGCTGGAGGTTCGCGTATCGGGTGGGAAAACGTACTACCAGCGATACGCGGACGACAGAGGCCGCGAGCGACAGTTCAAAGTCGGCCCGGCTGATGTGCTGAACTTGCGGCAAGCGAAACGCAAGGCAAGGCAGATCAAGGCCCAGGCAATCCTTGGAGGCGATCCACAGGACGAACGACAGGAGCGAAGGTCTATTCCAACGCTGCGCTCCTTTATTGAAAACCGTTATCTGCCGTTCGTCCAAGGCTACAAACGAAGCTGGAAAACGGACGAGACGGTTTTGCGCGTTCACATTCTTCCAGTGTTAGGACGCTACTTCCTCGATGAAATTAGACCAGAGTTCATCATTGAACTGACGAACAAGATGCGGAGCGAGAATTATGCGCCCGGCTCGGTAGGGCGCGTCATCATCATTCTGCGATATGTTTTCAATTTGGCCATCAAATGGAAGGTGACCCCGCCCGGCACAAACCCGGCATCGGGAATACCGGTGCCGCCCGACGTGCAACGGAGCCGCTATCTGAGTAAAGAGGAAGCCGCTCGCCTCCTCGCTTCTATACGCGCCGATGAGAACCAAATTGCGGCGAAAGCTATAATGCTGCTGTTCCTGACGGGGGCGCGTCGCAATGAGATCACACAGGCTGAATGGTCGTATATAGATTGGGAGCAATGCACTCTGCTGGTGCCGAAGTCGAAAAACGGGCAGCCACGATATGTCCAACTGAACAGCAAAGCACTTGATGTGTTGAGAACCGTCCCAAGGGTTGCCGGTAATCCGCATTTGTTTCCTGCACCAAGCACGGGGCGACCAATGCCGCACCTGTTCTTCCCTTGGGACCGAATTAGAAAGCGCGCTGGTTTACAGGATTTCCGCCTGCATGATCTCCGGCACTCTTTCGCAAGCTTTTTGGTGAATGATGGCGAGCGCCTGAACGTGGTGCAGAACCTACTCGGCCACGCCAATCCGCGCACGACGCAGCGATACGCCCATTTGTCGCCCGACCGGCTCGGTGAAGCGGCAGAAACGATGGCCTCTATTCTGAAAGATTTGGACGTTCTCTGATGAAACACTGCGGCTTAGGCTTATCGGATACGTAGTACCGGCAACTTAGCCTCGCCCTTCACATCGGCGAGAATTAACTTGCTTAACGACGGAGATATTCGCCACTTGGTCTCCCGTTCGCGCACCCGCGTCCGCAGAGTTGGCTTGATGTCAAGCACGTTGTTGCTTACGCGTTTCGGATCGGAGCCGCCAAGAATTATTGCTATAGCTTCGGCGGCATGATGAAGATCAATCTTGCCGTTTTCATCGAAACGAGAGTGTGTAGGCCGCAAGTCTACAGATTTTATTTTACCGGCCTCAGTTTGAATTATCACCTCAACCATTCGCTGAATTGAATTTGCAAACTGCGGAAGAGCGATAACACGCTGTGCCAGATCACTGGCGAGGCGAGAAGTAACCCTGAATGGCCCAGCCTCAGTGCAGATGTAGTGACGGAGGGCAAGGCGGCGGCGTTTCCTCGGGAAGCGGACAACTGCCATTTCCGCACCGCTGCTGTTTTGAAAGAAAAACCCCCGGCAGTTTCCCGCCGGGGGCTGTTGTTCAAGCGTACTTCACTTTGATCAAGCGATCAGGGCATGAAGTTCCGCTGCACGCGGATCATGCCGGACACCCAGTCCTGATTGTTGGTCGTCAGAGCGGTTGACGTCGTGTATAGGCCGCCGTTGCATGTTGTTGTAGAGAACTTCGAGGCTCAGATCGAGGTTCTCAACCGGCGTCCAGACCGTGCGGGAGCCGATCTGCCACAGCGACCAGCTGGCATCGCCGTTCATAGCCATAGCCAGATAAGCGCTCGCCGAGTCCACGCCGGTGCTCGTAACCGATGTGGCCGTAGTCACCCCACAGCGAAGTTCTCCAGTTGGCGTTCCAATGGTGCTCGAAACCCCCGGTGAATCGCCCAAGCCTTGGTCAGGTCTAAGGAATGGCTGGCGGTGCCGGGGCCCGTCACCACAGCGTCGTATGCACCAGGCCGAATGCAGGGCTCCCGTGACGGGGTAACGCCTGAGGTCACGGTCTGCCGAGGTACCGGTGCCGTTGTTGCCGGTGATGTAACGCAGCGCGCCTTCCGTATAGGTCACCTGACCTATGATGTTGTCCCCCTTGCCGAGTTGCGGCAGGTTGACCTTCAGGCCGCCGCCGATGGCCCAGCCAACCTCGTCGCTGGGATGGCCGAGAGTAGGGACCCCAATCCTGCGCGGTAACGTTGGTGGATGGCGCCCATGATCTGCGCACTGCCCCAAGCCTGGTCAACGCGCAGGTTCGCTACGAAGTCTGGCCACTGTGTCTGGGCATAATAACCGTCTAACCGAAGAAGGCGATGCCGTTCCGTTCAGACGATGGGTCCTCGGCGGACAACGAAGCCGACAACCCGTTGCCGAACTGAGCCGTATAAGCCCACACCTCGACGCCGTTGCCGCCTTCGTTGGTGCCCCAATACATCGTCGTGTTGGTGTAGGGCATCGTGTCGAAGTCGAAGAACGTATCCGTCTTACCGAAGGTGAAGCCGGCAAACTGGACGTACGCCGCATAAGCGTAAAGGCGGACATAGGCCGAATCGCCGTTGGCCTTATTCGGAGCCGGGAAAGCCGAGTTCGATGTGCCGCTATTGTCGCTCGTGGCCGCAATGGCCAAATACGCCCGCAGTGTGCCGTATTCGGTTTGGCTGCGAGCATCGGCAGTCAGGTACGCGCGCGTCCGCCAGTCACTCCAAGTACTCGTTGCGATCATTAAGATGGAGCGTCCCCGGCGCACAGAGTCCGGAGCCGCCCATGTTAAAGTTCACTTCGGACCGAACAGCGCCGCCGATCTTGATGCAGGTATCGGTGCCAGGCATGTAATAGAACCCCGCACCATACAGACTGCAAATCTTCACGTACTGGACCGGCTTGGCCTTTACGGGAAGATCCGCGGCCTGCGCCCCAGAAAGCGCAACGAGACCCGCCGCGCTACCGAGGAGTAGGCTTTTCACCATATTCATCTTGAACCTCCAAACGTTGGTTATCGTGAGAGGGTTCCGTATCCGCCTAGTGCGACAGGCACCGATGGAACTTCCCCTTGCTCCCCGCTGTCCTGACAAACAACTCGCGCCTCATGATCACTCGATACACGATCACTTGGTGCGATCCGCCGACCCGGAAAGCGCGACACGGGGATGCCCCCCTCCGTCGCAGGTCGGACATTAGCGAATGAAGCCCAGGGTGCAACGAAGAAGCGCCCTTCCCACAGGGTCCGGCAGCGGTTTTCAAGCGAGTGTTGCGCAAAAAACACGCAAATTTTAGCCGCCTTGGAAGGAATTGCCGCCGGCCTTGCCTTGTTCTGTATTTTTAAGCTGATTCAATCGGTTAAGAGCACATTCGCGCCCTATCGGCGGCCACGGCAAGAGGGCGCGCGAAAAACCGGCGGCGGCGCCGTGGTCGAAAACGACCGGATTTGACCTGTTTTGGGAAGCCGGGGCGAGCAACAGCCCATTTCCGGGGCAGCCGCCGGCCCCAGCCTCCGGGGCAGCCGCCGCCCTCCGCCGCAAGCCGAGGTTTAACCATGGCGGCTTGCCGACCCGGCGTGGACGAATCGCCGCCTTGCCCCGGCCCCGCCCTGCCGCTCAAGCGTTGCCGTGAAAAATCGATCCATAGAACGGAACGCTATTGCCATAGCGCGCGCGGCCGCTGGAGCTGTCGTGATTGCGGATGACCAACTCGCGGTCATGCGGTTAGCCGTGGCGGAGCCGGAGGGATTCGAACCCATAGGCCCCGGCTGCGCCGGGGCCGTTTCTGCGCGAAGCGACGCGCATTGCGCGTCGCCGCGCGCTAAAAATCGAGGGTTCGAATAGATCAAGCATTTAGGCTGGCGGAGCCGGAGGGATTCGAACCCTCGATACGCCTTTGGAGCGTATAACGGTTTAGCAAACCGCCGCCTTCAGCCACTCGGCCACAGCTCCGTTTTTCTGGATATGCCCGACAGGACCCACTTTTGCAAGAATCCGCAACAAGACGAGAACCGCTCCGGACAAAGAATCCTCGCCCGCCTGGCAGGTTCGAATGTTGCGAACCGTTTATTGAGTAGAAGCACTCTATGCATTTAGTGTGCAGGATATGTATCTAGTGTGCGGCAAAGCGGCTTGGCCTGCGCCGACGGGAGACTCCAGATGTCAATGAAACTGTCCAAGACTTTGAGCGTCGCAGCGGCACTCGGCGGATTTCTACTGATCGCTGCGCCGGCTCAGGCCGAGATCGTTTATCCCTGGTGCGTACAACTTGGCGGCGGCAGGGAGGGCGTTGGTGCAATAACCTGCGGGTTTGTCAGTCGCAAGCAATGCATGGAGACTGCGCGCGGCCTGGGCAACAACTGCGTTGAAAATCCCGCCTATCCAGACGCGGTCCCGCCAGCAAAAGTGCGGCACCATCACCGGCACAAACGGCACTGACAACGAACGCGCAATCGACGGTGCGGCCACCGGCCAAATCGACACGCGCTGCATGACCGGCAAGCGTCGTCGATTTAGCCTTTAGCCGTTCGATCTTACGGACCGGGCTTTTGCAGCTTCCAGTTATGCGGCAACGCGCACGGGCGCAGGCGCAACGGCCGGCTGCGGATGGCTCTTGAGCCAATCGCGTGCGGCGCGTTGGGCGCGGCCGATCTCGGCGTCGGCCATTTGCTCGGCGATTTCCCGGCGCAGCCGCGCGGCGTCGGCGTGCCCGCGCATGGCGGCGATGTTGAACCACTTGTGCGCCTCGATCAGATCGACCGCAACGCCGGCGCCTACCGAATAGTTCATGCCGAGCGCAAAGCAATCCGTCGCGTTCGTCGGCTCGACGGCCTTTGCCGCCGCGATTTCGATGGCCATATCGGCCTCCCCTTTTATCGCGAACTGTCCGCCCCGCGGCTGCTCGCGTCTGTCCCTGTTGCCGGCGCACTGCCGCCGAACGAGGCGATCATGGGCGAGAAAATTTGAATGACAGTTTAAGCGTTGCGATGAATTGATGATGAAGACGGCGCGCAGCGGCGCGTCGGGCGCTGCGCCGAAAGTGCCGTAATACCGCCGCAAATATAGGGTTTTCGTTGCCCTGGTGACGGACCGCTAACCGCGCTCGTTCAGTGCCGGCTAACCACCGGACCAGGTCGCGTTGGCGCCTCCGCACCGATCATCCGAACAAGCACGGGGATTGGAGTTGATGAAGTTGTTTGCTGCGGCCGCGTGCGGCCTACTCATGGTATCAGGCCCGGCGCTCGCCGGGAGTGCAGAGGGAACCTGGATGTCGCAGGACGGCGGCACCAAGGTCAAGCTCAGCGATTGTGGCCACAGATTGTGCGGCACCGTTGTCTGGCTCAACGAACCGATCGACCGAGCGACCGGACAGCCGAAGACCGACAAGCACAATCCCGATCCGGCCAAACGCGCGCGTCCGCTTATCGGCCTGCGCGTTGCCAGCCTCGCCGCCAGCGGCCCGGACAAATGGTCGGGCATGATCTACAACGCCGACGACGGGCACACCTATCAAGCGAGTTTCAAGGTGCAGAGCGCCGGCACCGCCAAGGTGCAAGGTTGCGTCTTAGCCGTTTTGTGCAAGAGCCACACCTGGACACGCGCGGATTGACCGCGCGCCGGCGCGCGAGTCAGCCCGCCCGCGCGCGTTGGCCGAACAGCACCGCCTGCACTTTCGGATCCTTCATGTCGATGCCCTGACGCAGCTCGAGGCCGAGCGACATGCCGCGCTGGACGGCGGGACGCGCCTTCATGGTTTCCAGCCAGCGCTTGAAGTGGGGAAACTCGTTGATGTCCTGCCCGTGCCGTTCCCAGCCATTGGCCCAGCCGACGATCGCCATGTCGGCGATGGAATATTTGCCGGCGATGAATTCGCGGTCCTTGAGGCGGATGTTCATCACGCCGTAGAGCCGGTTCATTTCGTTAGTGTAGCGGTTGATGGCGTAGTTAAGCGTCTCCACGGCGTAGTTCTTGAAATGGTGCAACTGCCCGGCCATCGGGCCGATGCCGCCCATCTGCCAGAACAGCCATTGCTCGACTTCGACGCGCCCGCGCTCGTCGGCCGGATAGAACTTGCCGGTCTTGCGCCCGAGATATTGCAGGATGGCGCCGGACTCGAAGACCGAGATCGGCTTGCCGCCGGGGCCGTCCGGATCGACGATCGCCGGCATGCGGTTGTTCGGCGAGATTTTCAGGAAGTCGGGCTTGAACTGGTCGCCGCGTGAAATGTTCACCGGGATCATGCTGTAGGGCAATTTGCACTCTTCCAGCATGATCGAAATCTTGAAGCCGTTCGGCGTCGGCCAGTAGTAGAGCTCGATCGGCTTCCGCGATTTTTTGGCAGCCTTCGCCCGGCTCGCGGGCTTCTTGCCGCGTTTACTCTTCGCCGCCGCCTTCCGCTTCGTCCTGCCGCGCGCCATGTCACCGCTCCCTTTGATCACGCTGTTGCCAAACCTGCCGGCCAACTCTTCAGGTAAAGGCGGCTTGGGCAAATCGCAACCCGCGCCGGCGGCCGAAATCAACCGCCGAAGGCCCGTGAAATCGCCGCAAAATTGGCAGGGAAACAATGTGGCCGCCGAGCGCGCCGGCCATGCGTGCAAAGATTTCGTGCCTTAAACGTAGCGAGGGCGTCGGCGAGACTGCAAGCCTCGCTGACGCCCTCTGTCATCATCGGAACCGGGGCGCCTTGGAGCAACTGCATTGCGCTCGTTGCACCATGACGCAACCCGGCCCGTATGACGCAATCTTCGAAACGAAGAGCTCGAAGATTCCGAAGAAGCGACTAGAGCTTCTTCTTCTTCGCGGCCTTCTTCTTTCTACGTTTCGCCATTGCTGCCCTCCTAGCCATGAAACATGGCGGATGTCTGCATCAGTACGGTCGTGAATCGATCCGCACTGCATTCCGTTTACTACAGCGCAATGAAAAAAACACTGACTCCACTTAACGATGTGTGTATCCGCACCGCGCGATGCGCATTGCGATCTCGTTAACGCTTGGCTTGCGCGACGCGACAGCACGCGCTGCGAACGCGATGCGCGCACGTAGCACGATTTGCGGCGATTGCAGAAACACCGATGAAATAAGGACTTCTTGCAACGATGGTATTCTTTTATCGACGCCACGCGCGGAAAAATTTCTGCGCACGCGCTTTTATTTTTGCGCCGGCGTCGCGTGTTGCCGCAACATCTGCACAGGCAAAAATAATTTTGACAAATTGTCGCACATGCGGCGTGCACGGACCGGAATCGATCAAAAAATGAGCGAATCAGTGGCAAGTGATTCGCACCCGTGCACCGTTCATCGGCCGGAAATTTCGTCTCGATCGTCGCACGCGAGGAACTTTTTTGCGCCGCCGATCCAATTTTCGCGTGCGGACGCGGCGCCCGTATGCCGCACTGCACCCAAACGGCAAAGCGCGCGCTACGTCAGAGCCCGAGTTTCTTTTTCAGGATGTCGTTGACGACTTGCGGGCTCGCTTTGCCGCCGGAACCCTTCATCACCTGGCCGACGAACCAGCCGATCGCCTTCGGATTGGCTTTGGCGTCGGCGACCTTGTCCGGATTCTTGGCGATGATCTCGTCGACGGTCTTTTCGATCGCGCCGAAATCGGTGACCTGCTTCATGCCGCGTTGTTCGACGATCTGACGCGGGTCGCCGCCCTCGCTCCAGACGATCTCGAACAGGTCCTTGGCGATTTTTCCGGAAATCGTACGGTCGCTGATCAGCTCGATAATGGCGCCGAGTTGCTCGGCCGAAACCGGAACGTCTTTCTCTCCAAACCAGATTTTGCCGCTTTGCATACGGGCCAAGAGTTCGTTGATCACCCAATTGGCTGCCAGCTTTGGGTCGCGGCCTTTCGCAACAGCTTCAAAATACTCAGCGCGCGCACGCTCAGCCACCAGCACGCCCGCGTCATAGGCCGAGAGCGAGAAGTCTCGCATAAAGCGCGCCTTCTTTTCGTCCGGCAATTCCGGCAGATGCGCCTTCAGCGCGTCCACGTAAGCGGCGTCGAATTCGAGCGGCAGCAAATCGGGATCGGGGAAATAACGGTAGTCGTGCGCCTCTTCCTTGGTGCGCATCGGGCGTGTTTCTTTCCGGCCCGGATCGTAGAGCCGCGTCTCCTGCACGATCTCGCCGCCCTCCTCGATCACCTCGATCTGGCGGCGCGCTTCGTGCTCGATGGCATCGCCGATGAAACTGATCGAGTTCATGTTCTTGATCTCGCAGCGCGTATTGAGCTTTGCACCCGGCTTGCGCACAGAAACGTTGACGTCGGCGCGCAAGCTCCCCTTCTCCATGTCGCCGTCGCAGGTGCCGAGATAGCGCAGGATCGAGCGCAGCTTGGTGAGGAAGGCCTTGGCCTCCTCGGCCGAGCGCAGGTCCGGCTTCGACACGATCTCCATCAGCGCGACGCCGGAGCGGTTGAGATCGATCGCGCTCATGTTCGGATGCTGGTCGTGCAGGCTTTTTCCCGCGTCCTGCTCGAGATGCAGCCGCTCAATGCCGATGGTGACCGCCTCGCCGCCTTCGAGATCGACGATCACTTCGCCCTCGCCGACGATCGGCGATTTGTACTGGCTGATCTGATAGCCCTGCGGCAGGTCGGGATAGAAATAATTCTTGCGGTCGAACACCGATTTCCGGTTGATCGCCGCCTTCAGGCCGAGCCCGGTACGGATCGCCTGTTTGACGCATTCCTCGTTGATCACCGGCAGCATGCCCGGCATGGCGGCATCGACCAGCGAGACGTGGCTGTTGGGCGCGCCGCCGAACTCGGTGGAGGCGCCGGAGAACAGCTTCGACTTGGAGGTGACTTGCGCATGCACCTCCATGCCGATGACGACTTCCCAGTCGCCGGTTGCGCCCTTGATCAACTTGTTCGACTTGGCTGCCGCGGTCATGGCGCTAGAGCTAACGGCTCGCCGCCGTCCGGGCAAGGGCGCGCGCCTAAAGTTGCAATTCGCGCCCCAGCGCCTGTTCGACCGCGTCGTAGCTGTCGATGAATTCGCGGTATTCGATCAGGCGGCCGTCCTCGAAACGCAGGAAATTGGCGATGCGCAGCCGCAACACGCGGTTGGTCGAGCGCTGCCGGTAGGCCGCGTCCGACAGCAACGCGGCGCGCGCACCGTCAACGATCGTGATTTGCGGCTTGTAGCTTTCCAACGCAAAGGCCTTGGCGACGTCGGCCATCGCCTCGAGCACGGCGGCGCGTCCGCGCCGCGGCCCGGCAAAGGGAAACACCGACATCGGCGCGTAGATCACCCAATCGACATCGTCGTGGATCAGCGCGGCGACGCGCTCGAAATCCCGCCGCTCGTAGGCTGCGTAAAGCTCTGCAACGATCGCGCGGGTATCGCCTTGCTCCACCGAGTCCTCCCCAGCGGCCGCCAGTATGGCGCTACCCTCGCACGAGGCCAAGCTTTGCGGTCAACAGCGCGCAAGCGGAGATTGGCTGTGCCTCACCACCACGCGTGTGGCGTGAAATGTCCCGCCGCCTGCTCGATCACGTGCGCAGCGGCAAACAGCGTCGCCTCGTCGAACGGGCGGCCGATCAATTGCAGGCCGAGCGGCAGGCCTTGGCTGTCGAGCCCCGCCGGCACCGCGATGCCGGGCAGACCGGCCATGTTCACAGTCACAGTGAAAATGTCGTTCAAATACATCTCGACTGGATCGGCGCCGCCCTTTTCGCCGACGCCGAACGCCGCAGACGGCGTCGCTGGCGTCAGCATGGCGTGCACACCCGCCTGAAAGCAGTCCTCGAAATCCTTCTTGATCAGCGTGCGCACTTTTTGCGCGCGCAGATAATAGGCGTCGTAATAACCGGCGGACAAGACATACGTGCCGATCAGCACGCGCCGGCGCACCTCGGCGCCGAAGCCGGCGCTGCGCGTCTTCTCGTACATGTCGATGATGTCGCGGCCCTGTTCGCGCAAGCCGTAGCGCACGCCGTCATAGCGCGCGAGATTGGAGGAGGCCTCCGCCGGCGCGACGATGTAATAAGCGGGCAGCGCGTATTTGGTGTGCGGCAACGACACCTCGACCAATTCGGCGCCTGCCGCCTTGAGCCAGGCCTTGCCCTGTTCCCAGACTTTTTCGATCTCGGCGGACATGCCGTCGAGCCGATATTCTTTCGGGATGCCGATGCGCAGGCCCTTGATCGACTTGCCGACCGCCGCCTCGTAGTCGGGCACCGGCAGATCGGCGCAGGTCGTGTCCTTCGCATCGTTGCCGGCCATGGAGCGCAAGAGAATGGCGGCGTCGCGCACGGTTCTTGCAAAAGGTCCCGCTTGGTCGAGTGAGGACGCAAAGGCAACGATGCCCCAGCGCGAGCAACGGCCGTAGGTCGGCTTGATGCCGACGGTGCCGGTGAAGGCGGCGGGCTGGCGGATCGAGCCGCCGGTATCGGTGCCGGTCGCGCCCAGACACAAATGCGCGGCCACGGCCGCAGCCGAACCGCCGGAGGAGCCGCCCGGAACCAGCGGCGTGTTCGCTCCTTTGCGCCGCCACGGCGAAGTCACCGGACCGAAATACGACGTCTCGTTCGACGAACCCATGGCGAACTCGTCATTGTTGGTCTTGCCGAGCAGCACCGCGCCGTCGCGCCACAGATGCGCCGTGACGGTCGAATTGTAAGTCGGCACGAAATTATCCAGGATGTGCGAGCTGGCGGTCGTGCGCACGCCCTCCGTGCAGAACATGTCCTTGACGGCGAGCGGAATGCCTTCCAGCTGCCCGGCTTTGCCGGCGTGAATGCGTGCGTCCGAGGCTTTCGCCATCGCGGAGGCGCGCTCCGGCGTTTCCAGCACATAGGCGTTGAGCGCGCGCGCCTTTTCCATCGCCGCAAGATGCGCGTCCGCCAATTCCAGCGCCGAGAAGTTTTTCTTCTTCAGCCCGTCGCGCGCCGCGGCGAGGGTGAGCGAATTTAAATCACTCACGGCTTTTGCTCGTCCACAATCGGTTGCGCGGGCACCGGCTCTGCCTTGGGCGCCTCGCAGGCAAAGCGCGCGGCGGCGTCCTCGCGGGCGCCGGGAAAACCGGGCGGCGGCGATGCCGGCAGATCGTCCAGCGCGATCAGCAAAGCCATTTCGCAGGCGATGCACATCGTCTACGCCCATTCCTTTCGGCGCGAGATCCCCGGGTCTCGCGTTGCTCGCCCGGGGATGGCGGAATGATGCGCTTCGCTCATCATTCCACCACCTTGGGTACCAGGAACAAATGATCCTCGCTCGCCGGCGCGTTCTTCACGACGTCTTCGGCGATCTCGCCGTCGGTGACAGCGTCGTGCCGCTTTTTCATGGCCATCGGCGTCACCGAGGTCATCGGCTCGACGCCCTCGACATTCACTTCCGCGAGCTGCTCGACGAAGGCGAGCATGGCGTTGAGTTCGCCCTGCAAATGCTCGATCTCGTTCTCCGGCACGGCGATGCGCGCCAGATGCGCGATGCGGCGGACGGTTAAGGCGTCGACGGACATGCTTTCCCCGAAATTCGGCCTTGGATGCGAGCCCTATACCATGCGCCGAGGCGCGCGGTCACGGCTGTCGCAGCCCGGTTTCAGGCGTATAGTCCGCGGCATCGCCTGTCGAGCGCCGCCCTACCAATTGCAGGAGAATTTCATGCGTCGCGCCTTGTTCGTCCCCGCCCTGCTGTTCGTCCTCGCCGCCGGCTGCGGCGCCGCGCAGGCGCTCGACAAGGCCAAGGTCGACGCGGTGACGCTCGCGGCCGACCAATTCGTCGTCATGGCCAAGGGCTCGCACGTTACCGGCAAGCCGCCGCGGCAGACCGATGCCGCCGCCAAGGCGCTGGTGGACCAGGTCTTCGACGTGCGCGAAGTGCAGCGGTCCTACCGCAGCTACAAGATGTCGGACCTCGCCACCCTAAATGACTGGAACCTGGCGGTGCTCAAGGTCGGGCTGGTCTATATCCTCTCCGGCACCGGCGTCGACGATCTCGGCAAGCTGCAAGTCACCGACGCCATCATCAAGAAGATCGATCAGAACACCGTCGACTTTTCGCCCGAGCTCGGCCGTTATTACGACGCGCAGGTCTGGATCCAGGTCGGCATCATGGAACTGCTCAACGGCTATCTGCCGGCCGCGCCGCGCACCCAGCTCGAGCAGCCGAACTTCAAGGCCGGGCTCGACCAGGTGCGCGCCGGCAGCGCGCAGACGCTCAATGGCTTTGTCACCACCTTCCCCAATGCCGGGCTCACCGACGACTGGCGCCGCGCGCGGCTTGCGGTGCTCGCAAGCGCCGCACCGAGCGCGGCCAAGTTCCTGCTACCGGAGCAATCCGCCGCCTTGCGCGAGGCGACGCTCAAGGTCGCCGCCGACATGAAGGACCCGACGGTCAAAGCGGGGCTCACCGCATTCGCCGACGCGCTGACGAAGCATTAGCGCGCGCCGCTTTTGGCCCAAACGATAAAGCTCGGGCGCGGCCGCGCAACCTCTAGGACTATGACCGCAAAGCCATGCGCGACCACACCGCGCGTCACATCGCCTTGCTCATGCCGCGGATGCGGCGCGCCAGCACGGCCATGATGTAGGTCGCGAAGTTGGGCACCTCGTCGACCATGAAACGGAAGGTGCGCGCATCGATCAGCGACAATTCGCAGGCCTCGCGTACCCTCGCGGTGGACGAGCGCGGCTGGTCGTCGATCATCGACATGAAGCCGAGCGCTTCGTTGGCGCCGATGGTCTCGATCACCTTGTCGCCGATCACCATGTCGATCGTGCCCGACTGCACGATATACATGCAATCGCCGGCCTCGCCCTTGCTGAAGATGACGCCGCCGGCCGGCACCTTAATGGTGGCGCCTGCGCTTTTCGCGAACGCGCGCATATCGATGTCGGTGCGCTGGCGTTTGCTACTGCTGCTCATTGCAATCCCCCCGCCGGAAAGCCGGCGCCGCTAATTGAGATCGGATTTTATCCCGATGCAAGACCTTCCGGCGCGTGCTACGGCTGCGTCGATGGCTCTCATCCTGCCCCTCGCCGAAGCCGCCGCGCACCTGCCCGCGCGCGGGGCGCTGATCGGGCTCGATCTCGGCACGAAAACCATCGGCGTGGCCTCGAGCGATCCGGACCGCAGGCTGGCGGCCGGCGTGGAGACGGTTGCGCGCAAGAATTTCACCGCCGACGCCAAACGCCTGCTGGCGCTCGCCGCCGAACGCGCCGCGGTCGGCTTCGTGCTCGGCCTGCCGGTCAATATGGACGGCTCGGAAGGCCCGCGCGCGCAATCAACCCGCGCTTTCGCGCGCAATTTCGCCAAGCTCACGCCATTGCCGATCGCGCTGTGGGACGAGCGGCTGTCCACCGCCGCGGTCGAGCGCGAGCTGATCGCCGCCGACGTCAGCCGCAAGAAGCGCGCGGCGGTGATCGACCAGCACGCCGCCGCCTATATCCTGCAAGGCGCGCTCGACCGGCTGACCAACTTAACCGCAAAAAAATAGCGGCGGGCTTTCACCCGCCGCTATCGATGACGATTCGCGCAATCTGTTGCTAATTACACGGCACGTAGTTGGGGGACGCCGGCGATTGACCGCAACTCCGCGTGTTCGTAGACCCGCGATCGTAATAATAGCCGCGCGGCGGGCCGTAGCCCGGCGCCGGCTCGTAGGCATAGGCACCATAGTACGGACCATAGGCGTAACCCGGGTCATAATAACCTTGCCCGCTGTAATAGCCGCTGTTGACAGCCGCCGCGCCGAGCAGCGCGCCCGCCACAAATCCGGCGCCGACCCCGACGCCGTTATACCGGTGATGGTGCCAAGAACGCGCCTGGCTCGGCACCGCGCTCGCAACCGCAAGCGCGCCGGCGAACGCCGCCACGGCCGCGTATTTCATGAATGTCCGCATGATGAAGCTCCTCTGCATTTTCGGGGTGTTTGATCGGGCCTTGCTGCCGCGATCCGGTTCCACTCGATGAAACCGCTCCGGCGGGTTGCGCCGCCGCCTCGTCAGCGGGTTAACGGTCTGCGGCCGCGGACGTTCCGTTAATCATGCGCACCCAGGCTCACGACTGCGTGTGGACGGTGGCCCCTGCGGGCCTTGCCGCGGACGGAACTTACGCCTATAGACCTGCCTTTAATGAACATTGCGCCGAAATCCTCGTTCGTCCTCCACAAACGGCATCTGTTGGGGATCGAAGGGCTTTCCCGCGACGAGATTTCCGGCCTGCTCGACCTCGGCGAGGAATTCGTCGAGCTCAATCGCCAGGTCGAGAAAAAGCGCACCTCGCTGCGCGGCCGCACCCAGATCAACATGTTCTTCGAAGTCTCCACCCGGACGCAATCCTCGTTCGAATTGGCCGGCAAACGGCTCGGCGCCGACGTGATGAACATGTCGACCGCTGCCTCGTCCATGCGCAAGGGCGAGACGCTGATCGACACGGCGATCACGCTCAACGCCATGCATCCCGACATCCTGGTCGTGCGCCACCAATCCTCCGGCGCGGTCGAGCTGCTGGCCAGCAAGCTCGAAGGCTGCTCGGTGATCAATGCCGGCGACGGCTCGCACGAACACCCGACGCAGGCGCTGCTCGATGCACTCACCATCCGCCGCAACAAAGGCGGCATCGAGGGCCTGTTGGTGGCGATCTGCGGCGACATTCTGCACTCGCGCGTCGCGCGCTCCAACATCATCCTGCTCAACGCCATGGGTGCGCGCGTGCGCGTGGTGGCGCCTTCCACGCTGCTGCCGCCCGGCATCGAGCACTTCGGCGTCGAAGTCGCCCGCGACATGCGCGAGGGTTTGAACGGTGCCGATATTGTTATGATGCTGCGCCTACAACGCGAGCGCATGAACGGCTCCTTCGTGCCCTCGATCCCCGAATATTTCCACTTCTGGGGTCTCGACGAGAAAAAGCTCAGCTACGCCAAGCCCGGCGCGCTGGTCATGCACCCGGGGCCGATGAACCGCGGCGTCGAGATCGACTCGATCGTCGCCGACGGCGCCCAATCGCTGATCCGCGAACAGGTCGAAATGGGCGTCGCCGTGCGCATGGCGGTGCTGGAAGCTCTGTCGCGTAACCTGCCAAACGCCTGAGTGTGATGTTGCAACATGTTGTCTGACCGCCGCCCGATCCTGCTCGCCAACGCGCGGATCGTCGATCCGTCACGCGACTTCGATATCGTCGGCGACTTGCTGATCGCCGACGGCGTGATCCGCGAGGCCAAGAAGGGCATCGGCGCCGGCGGCGTGCCGGAAGGCACCGACGTCATCGACTGCCGCGGCAGACTGGTCGCGCCCGGCTTGGTCGACATGCGCGCCTTTGTCGGCGAGCCCGGTGGCGGGCACCGTGAGACCTTCGCTTCCGCCAGCCAGGCGGCGGCGGCCGGCGGCGTCACCACCATCATCTGCCAGCCCAATACCTCGCCGGTCATCGACGATCCGGCGACCGTAGATTTCGTGCTGCGGCGCGCGCGCGACACCGCGATCGTGCACGTGCATCCGATGGCGGCGCTCACCAAGGGCCTCGAAGGCAGCGAGATGACCGAGATCGGCCTGTTGAAGGCCGCCGGCGCGGTCGCTTTCACCGACGGCGACAAGAGCGTGACCAACGCGCAGGTCATGCGGCGCGCGCTCACTTACGCCGGCGACTTCGACGCGCTGATCGTGCATCACACGGAGGATCCGGATCTCGTCGGCGACGGCGTGATGAACGAGGGCGAATTCGCCGCTCGCCTCGGCCTGCTCGGCATTCCGAAGGCGGCGGAGACCGTGATGCTGGAACGCGACCTGCGGCTGGTCGCACTCGTTGGCGGCCGCTACCACGCGGCCTCGATCACCTGCGCGGAATCGCTCGAGGTGCTGCGCCGCGCCAAGGACGCCGGCCTCGATGTCACCGCTTCGTGCTCGATCAATCACATATCGCTCAATGAGAACGACATCGGGCCCTACCGCACCTTCCTGAAACTGTCGCCGCCGTTGCGCACCGAAAACGACCGCAAGCTCTTGGTCGAGGCGCTCGGCGATGGCGTGATCGACATGGTGATGTCGGATCACAATCCGCAGGACGTGGAGACCAAGCGGCTGCCTTTCGCCGAAGCCGCGCCCGGCGCGATCGGGCTCGAGACGATGCTGGTCGCGGGATTACGCCTGGTGCATTCCGGCGAACTCGATTTGATTACGTTATTGCGCGCGACCTCGACGCGGCCTGCCGCATTGCTCGGCCTGCCCGGCGGCACGCTGAAGAGCGGCGCGCCGGCCGACGTCATTGTCGTCGACCTCGACGATCCTTGGGTGCTCGATCCGGCGGAGCTCAAATCGAAATGCAAGAACACGCCGTTCGATGAAGCCAAGCTGACCGGCCGCGTGGTGCGCACCATCGTCGCTGGCCGCACCGTCTACGAATACGTATGATAATATTTCTGTCATTCTGGGACGCCGCGAAGCGGCGGGCCCGGAATCCAGACACAGACTCGGTATTCGTTTCTGGATTCCGGGTTCACGCGCTGCGCGCGTGCCCCGGAATGACGAGAGGTCTTACATGACGCTCGCGCTCGCTTTCGTGCTTGGCTATCTGCTCGGCTCGATACCGTTCGGGCTGATCCTCACGCGCGCGGCCGGTGCGCCGGACGTGCGCACCATAGGCTCCGGCAATATCGGCGCCACCAATGTGCTGCGTACCGGGCGCAAAGGGCTCGCCGCGACGACCTTGGTGCTCGACATGCTCAAGGGCACCGCCGCCGTGCTGCTCGCGGCGCATTTTGCGACGCCAACGGCGGCGCTGATCGCCGGGTTGGGAGCCTTTCTCGGCCATCTTTTTCCGCTCTGGCTGAATTTCAAAGGCGGCAAGGGCGTCGCCGTCTATATCGGCATCCTGCTCGGACTGTATTGGCCGGCGGCGCTGATCTTTGGTGCCGTCTGGCTCGCCGTCGCATTTGTGAGCCGTTACTCGTCGCTTGCCGCTTTGATTGCCAGCGCGCTCACCCCGCTCGCGCTGTGGCTCTTGGGCCAAGCCGACGCCGCCGCGCTCTTTCTGCTGCTGAGCGTGCTGTTGTGGATCATGCACCGCGCCAATATCGCCCGCCTGCTGCAAGGGAGCGAAGGCAAGATCGGGGCGAAAGCCTCCTCCTGAGGCGGTTGTCCGCCACCATTTCTGGTTGTCCCGCGCTTCCCCTTAAGCGATGCTTGCCCCCGCAACCGGCGGGGGGCGTCTTTGAGCTAGCGCGTGCACTTGAGCGATGAGCAGCGGCTCGATTGGTTACGCCTCATCCGCAGCGACAATATTGGTCCGCGCACCTTCCGCGACCTGGTCAATCATTATGGCGGTGCGCGCGCGGCACTCGCCGCGCTGCCGGCGCTTGCCCGCCGCGGCGGGGCTTCCGCGCCGGCGCGCATTTGTTCGCGCGAGGATGCACAAGCCGAATTGAAAGCCGCCACGTCGCGCGGCATCGATTTCGTCGCGCTCGGCGAGCCGGATTATCCGCCGCGCCTGCAGATGATCGACGACGCCCCGCCGCTGCTTGCCGTGCGCGGCAAGCGCGCGGTGCTGGCGCGGCCGCTGGTCGCCATTGTCAGCTCGCGCAACGCGTCGGCTGCCGGCGTCAAATTTGCCGAACGGCTGGCGCGCGATCTCGGCCAAGCCGGGTTCGGCACCGTGTCCGGGCTCGCGCGCGGCATCGATGCCGCCGCGCACCGCGCCAGCATGGCGACCGGCACCATCGCGGTGCTGGCCGGCGGTCATGAGCGCATCTATCCGGCCGAGCACACCGACATGTTGGAAGCGATCCTCGCCGAAGGCGCCGCCATTTCGGAAATGCCGCTGGCCTGGGAGCCGCGCGCGCGCGACTTCCCACGCCGCAATCGGCTGATCTCGGGGCTCTCGGTCGGCGTGGTCAACGTGGAGGCGGCGCGCCGCTCCGGCTCGCTGATTACGGCGCGGCTTGCCGGCGAACAGGGCCGCGAGGTGTTCGCCGTGCCGGGCTCGCCGCTCGATCCGCGCGCCGAGGGCACCAACGGGCTGCTCAAGCAGGGTGCGATTTTGGTCACCGAGGCATCCGACGTGATCGCCGTGCTGGAGCCGATCCTCGGTAGCGGTTTCGATGTGCCGGCGCAGGAGCCGACGCGCGAGCCCGCCGGCGCGCCCGATGTCGAGCCCGGCGACGACGAACGCAGCCGCATCACCGGCCTGCTCGGGCCGACGCCGACGTCGACCGACGATCTGGTGCGGCTGTCGCAGACGACGCCGGCCATTGTGCGCACGGTGCTGTTGGAACTCGAGATCGCCGGACGCATGGAGCGGCACGGCGGCGGCTTGGTGTCGCTGCTATAAGATTGAGATGACGAATCGCGTCCCCCGGTTGCAAGGTATGACATTCCGCCGCATCGCCGTCCTCGCCGTCATCCTCACGCTCGGTTGCCTGCCGGCGCGCGCGCAGGAACAATCCTTCGCCGCCTTCGAAGCGGCGCTGTGGCCGGACGCACAGGCCAAGGGCATCACGCGCGCGACGTTCGACCTCGCGCTCAAGGGCGTGACGCCCGATCCGCGCGTGATCGCCGCCACCAAGCGCCAGCCGGAATACGGCAAGCCGGTCGGCGCTTACGTCAACGACGCGGTGTCGCGTTCCCGCATCGCCAACGGCCAGCGCAAGGCCAAGGAATGGGCGAAGACCTTCGACGCGGTGGAAAAGAAATTCGGCGTTAAGCGCTGGGTGCTGATCGCGCTGTGGGGGATGGAAACCGATTACGGCGCCGAGAAGGACCGCTGGGACGTGTTCCGCTCGCTCGCCACGCTCAGCTTCGTGCGCTACCGGCATCCTTATTTCCGCAACGAGTTGCTCGTCGCCATGCGCATTATGCAGGACAACAAGTTCCCGCGCGAGAAGATGGTCAGTTCATGGGCCGGCGCCATGGGGCAGACCCAATTCATGCCGAGCAACGTGGTCGACTACGCGATCGATTTCTCCGGCGACGGCAAAAGCGATATCTGGAGCAATGTGCCGGACGTGCTGGGCTCGACCGCCAATTATCTCGCCAAGGAACACTGGATACACGGCCTGCCCTGGGGCTTCGAGGTCAACGTGCCGAAGGGCTTCGACTATATGAAGAGCCACGCCTCGTTTGCGGAATGGACAAAACTCGGCCTGCGCCGCGCCGACGGCAAAGCGTTCCCGGCGTCCGGCCAAAGCATTTTGTTTTTTCCGAGCGGCGCGCAGGGGCCCGCTTTCTTGACCACGGAGAACTATCCCGTGCTCAAGGAGTACAATAATTCGGACGCCTATGTGATCGCGGTCGGCCACCTCGCCGACCGCGTGAAGGGAGGTCCGCCCATCAAGGCCGCCTGGCCCGCCGACGATCGTCCGATTTCGCGCGACGCGCGCATCGCGTTGCAGAAGAAGCTTGCCGCTCTCGGCTACAAAGTTCTCGACTTCGAAGGTCATATCGACTTCGACCTGCGCGACAATATCCGCGCTGAGCAGAAGAAGATGGGCATGCTGCCGGACGGCAATCCGACCGCGGCGTTTCTCGACAAGCTCGGAGTGATGGTACCTTAGTCAGCTTCCGCCGTTTTGCCGGTGGCGGGTAACGTTTTCGGCTTCGAGGCGGACCATTTCGAGCAGGTAGCCGAGCGTCTCCAAACCGGTCCGTCGCGCCATGGTGGCGAGGTCGGCCGACATGGTCGCCACGTAATTGGCGACCACCGTGCGGCTGCCGGGTTCGCTCGATCGTGTCTGCTCGGCCATGGGCTTCCTTGCCGGGATCCGGCGCGCCGCACCGGTTCCGCACGGCAAAATACACGGTCTTTTTCGAATAATAATCTTTTAATTGATTTATCGAGGAAATACACCCTTGGGTTGTAAACAGGGGATAAAGGCGGTCTCTTTGATGCCCAATTGGCTGTTCATAAAGGTTTTGCTGGCAACCCTTATTTGACAGTGAGGGGTGCCTTCACCATGTTCCGGCCAAAGATAGCGGTCGATTCCGCCTGGAATCGCATTGATTTCGGCGGATAACCCATTGGATTCTCATGAATATTGTCGTCGTTGAGTTGCCGGCCAAGGCCAAGACCATCAATAAGTATCTGGGGCCCGGCTACGAGGTCCTGGCGTCCTTTGGCCATATCCGCGACCTGCCGGCCAAGGACGGATCGGTCGACCCGGACGCCGACTTCCGCATGATCTGGGAGGTCGACGCCAAGTCAAACCAGCGGCTGAACGACATCGCCCGGGCGCTTAAAGGTGCCGACAAGCTCATTCTGGCCACCGACCCCGACCGCGAGGGCGAGGCGATCTCCTGGCACGTGCTGGAGGTGCTCAAGGAAAAGAAGGCGATCAAGAAACACGTCGTGGAACGGGTGGTGTTCAACGCCATCACCAAGCAGGCGGTGACGGACGCGATGAAGCATCCGCGCGCCATCGACGCCGCGCTGGTCGATGCTTATCTCGCGCGCCGCGCGCTCGATTATCTGGTCGGCTTTACGCTCTCCCCCGTTTTATGGCGCAAGCTGCCGGGCGCGCGCTCGGCCGGCCGCGTGCAGTCGGTGGCGCTGCGCCTCGTCTGCGACCGCGAACTCGAGATCGAGAAATTCGTCGCCAAGGAATACTGGTCGATCGCCGCCACCTTGGCGACGCCGCGCCAGGAAACCTTCGAAGCGCGCCTCGTCGGCGTCGACGGGCAGAAGATCACCCGGCTCGATATCGGCTCCGGAGCGGAAGCGGAAGCTTTTACGCGCGATCTCGAAGCCGCCACGTTCAAGATCGCTACGGTCGAGGCGAAACCAGCGCGGCGTAACCCGCCGCCGCCCTTCACCACCTCGACCATGCAGCAGGAAGCCTCGCGCAAGCTCGGCTTCTCGCCCGCGCACACCATGCGGCTCGCGCAGCGGCTCTATGAAGGCATCGACATCGACGGCGAGACCGTCGGCCTCATCACCTATATGCGCACCGACGGCATCGATCTCGCGCCGGAGGCGATCGCCGACATCCGCGCCATGCTCGCCAAGAACTACGGCAAGGAATACGTGCCGGCGAGCCCGCGCGAATATCACAACAAATCGAAGAACGCCCAGGAAGCGCACGAGGCGGTGCGCCCGACCAGCGCCAGCCGCACGCCCGCGCAAGTCGCCAAGCACGTCGACCGCGATCAAGCCCGCCTTTACGAACTGGTCTGGAACCGGGCGGTGGCGAGCCAGATGGAATTGGCCGAGCTCGAACGCACTACCGTCGACATCCTCGGCAAGGCGGGCGCGCGCAATCTCGAACTGCGCGCCACCGGCCAGGTGGTGAAATTCGACGGCTTCCTCACACTCTACCAGGAAGGTCACGACGAGGACGTCGAGGACGAAGAGTTGCGCCGCCTGCCGGCGATGAGCGAAGGCGAATTGCTAGAGAAGCAGGCGATCAATTCCGCGCAGCATTTCACCGAGCCGCCGCCGCGCTATTCGGAAGCAGCCCTGGTCAAGCGCATGGAGGAACTCGGCATCGGCCGCCCCTCCACTTACGCCTCGATCCTGCAAGTGCTGCAGGACCGCGGTTACGTTCGCCTCGACAAGAAGCGGCTGTTGCCCGAGGACAAGGGCCGCGTGGTGGTCGGTTTCCTGGAAAGCTTCTTCCAGCGCTACGTCGAATACGATTTCACCGCTAACTTGGAAGAACAGCTCGACCGCATTTCCAACAGCGAGATCGAGTGGAAAAAGGTGCTGCAGGATTTCTGGGTCGACTTCATCGGCGCGGTCAACGAGATCAAGGACCTGCGCATCACCCAGGTGCTCGACGCGCTCAACGATCTGCTCGAGCCGCACATTTTCCCGCAGCCTGCGGACGGCAGCGACCGGCGCAAATGCCCGAACTGCGAAACCGGACGCCTGTCGCTCAAAGTCGGCCGCTTCGGTGCCTTCATCGGCTGCTCGAACTATCCGGACTGCAATTTCACCCGCCAGATGACACCCGGCGCAAACGGTGGGATGAACGGCACCAAGGTGCTCGGCGAAGATCCGGTCACCGGTCTCGAAGTCTCGCTGCGCGGCGGCCGCTTCGGGCCTTATTTGCAGCTCGGCGAAACGTCGAAGGAAAAGGACGCCGAAAAACCCAAACGCGCCGGATTACCCAAGGGTCTCGCGCCGGACGACGTCGACCTGGAGAAGGCGCTGGCGCTCTTGGCGCTGCCGCGCGAAGTCGGCATGCATCCGGAAGACGGCGAGCCGATCGTTGCCGGCATTGGCCGCTTCGGGCCTTACGTCAAACACGGCAAGACCTACGCCAATATCGATTCCAACGAGGACGTGCTCACCGTCGGCCTCAACCGCGCGGTCAGCCTGATCGCCGAGAAGAAAGCCAATCCCGGCCGCGGGCGCCGCTTCGGCGCCGATCCGGGCAAGCCGCTTGGCGACCATCCCGACAAAGGCGGGCCGATCGTGGTCAAGAACGGCCGCTACGGGCCTTACGTCAGCCACGCCGGCATCAACGCCACGCTGCCGAGCGACATGACGCCCGACACGGTGACGCTCGAACAGGCGATCGGCCTGATCGAGGCGCGCGCCGCCAAGGTCGGCAACGCCCCGAAAGGCCGCCGCGCCGCCGGGCGCAAGACCGCTTCCGGCAAGAAGGCCGCCTCACCCGTGGCCAAGCCGAAGAAGCCGGCCGTTGCCGCCGCCAAATCGAAAGCCGCGCGTCGCACTAAGGCGACCGCCGCCGAGTAGCTGGCGCAGCCCGATTTCGATCATTACATTCACTAAACAGCGCCCTATTTTCTGGCGCATGATCTTGTCCGAAAGCCGCTACGCACTTTTCGGGGTCATGCGCATGGCGCAGGAAAATCTAGTTTGAACAAACCTACCAGACGAACACCGTCCCTTCCCTCCAAGGCTGATATTCTCGCCTTCATCGGCAAGCGACCCGGCAAAGTCGGCACCCGCGAGATTGCCCGCGCCTTCGGGCTGAAAAACGCGGCGCGCGCCGAGCTCAAGCGCATGCTGCGCGAAATGGCCGACGAAGGCGCCGTCGAGAAGCGCCACAAGAAACTGCACCATGCCGGCACCTTGCCCTCGACCGTCTTCGCCGACGTGACCGCGCGCGATAGCGACGGCGATCTCATCGCTACGCCCGACGAATGGGACGAGGAAGCGCATGGGGCGGCGCCCAAGATCCGTATCCAAACGCCGCGCCAAACGCGGCCCAATGAGGCCGCCGGCCTCGGCGACCGCGTGCTGCTGCGCGTGGAGGAAACGGAAGAAGACGACGGCATCCGCCACCGCGGCCGCGTCATCAAGATCATCGATCATCCCAAACACCGCGTGCTCGGGATTTTTCGCCAAACGCCGCACGGCGGCGGCCGGCTGGAGCCGGTCGACAAGAAGATGCTCGGCAAGGAGCTATCCATTCCCGCCGGCGCCACGCATGACGCGCAAGACGGCGACCTGGTCGCGGTCGAAACGCAACGCGCACCGCGCTTGGGGCTGCCGACCGGGCGCGTGGTCGAACGGCTCGGCTCGCTCAACAGCGAGCGCGCGGTCAGCCTGATCGCCATCCACGCGCATGGCATTCCGCAGGTGTTCCGCCATGACACGCAGGCCGAAGCCGACGCCGCGCGGCCGGCAACGATGGCGCACCGCGAGGACTGGCGGCGAGTGCCTTTCGTCACCATCGATCCGCTCGACGCCAAGGATCACGACGATGCCGTGCATGCCGAGCACGACATGGCGGCGAACAACCGCGGCGGTTTCATCGTCAGCGTCGCCATTGCCGACGTCGCCCACTACGTAACGCCAGGTTCCGCGCTCGACCGTGAAGCTTTGGTACGCGGCAATTCGGTTTATTTCCCCGACCGCGTGGTGCCGATGCTGCCCGAGCGCGTTTCCAACGATTTGTGCTCGCTGCGCCCGCGCGAGGACCGCGCCGCGGTTGCCGTGCGCATGGTCATCGGCGCCGACGGGCGCAAGCGCTCGCACACCTTCCACCGCGTCATGATGAAATCGGCCGCCAAGCTATCCTACCAACAGGCGCAATTCGCCATTAGCGGGCGCACCGACGAAGTGACCGAAACGCTGGTCGAGCCGGTGCTCGCGCCCCTTTACGCCGCCTACGAGACGCTCAAACGCGCGCGCGGCGAACGCTCGCCGCTCGATTTGGACCTGCCGGAGCGCAAGATCGTGCTCAAGGGCGACGGCACCGTCGACCGTGTCATCATGCCCGAGCGGCTGGAGGCGCACCGGCTGATCGAGGAATTCATGATCCTCGCCAACGTCGCCGCCGCCGAGACGCTGGAGAAAGCGCGCGTGCCGTTGATTTATCGCGTGCACGACGAGCCCGACATGGAGCGGGTCAACGCGCTACGCGAGTTCCTCGCAACCCTCGACATTCCCTTCGCCAAGGGCGGCGTGCTCAAGGCGGAAGCCTTCAACAAAATCCTCGCCCGCGTGAAAGGCCGCGACGCCGAGCAACTGGTCAACGAGGTGGTCTTGCGCACCCAGGCGCAAGCCGAATACGCGGCGGAGAATTACGGCCATTTCGGCTTGAACCTGCGCCGCTACGCGCACTTCACCTCGCCGATCCGCCGCTATGCCGATTTGATCGTGCATCGCGGGCTGATCCGCGCGCTCAAACTGGGCGACGGCGGGCTACCCGAAGCCGCCGACGTCAAGGCGCTCGCCGAAATCGCCGCGCAGATTTCCGCCGCCGAGCGGCGCGCCATGCTGGCCGAGCGCGAAACCAACGACCGGCTGATCGCGCATTTCCTCGCCGACCGCATCGGCGTGACCTTCGACGGCCGCGTCTCCGGCGTGCACCGCGCCGGCCTGTTCGTGAAGCTCAACGAAACGGGCGCCGACGGCTTCGTGCCGGCGCGCACCATCGGCGACGAATATTTCCGCCACGACGAGACCGGCCACGCCATGGTCGGCGCGCGCTCCGGCGAGAGTTACCGGCTGGGCGACCGCGTCACCGTCAAGCTGGTGGAAGCAGCCCCCGTTGCGGGCGCCTTGCGCTTTGAGCTTTTATCGGAAGGCCGCGCCGGTAAGCCGAGCCGCCGCCCGCGGCACGAACAACGCCAACAGTACCGCCCGCGCGGCAAGCAACGGAAGTCACGATGACGCATGGTCCGCAAACCAGAGATTTGGGAAAAGTCTGGGCCGACCGCATGACCAAGGTGGAGCGCGACCAGTCGTTCCCCGACAGCGAGCCGCGCGACGCAGCGACCTTGATGCTGATCGACCGCTCCGGCGCAAAGCCCAAGGTGCTGCTCGGCCGCCGCCACGCCAGCCATAAATTCATGCCGGGCAAATTCGTCTTTCCGGGCGGGCGTATCGAGGCGCTCGACCGCGTCATGCCGGCGGCCAGCGAACTGCCGGCCGAAACGCAGAAGAAACTGATCGAGCGCGTGGCGAACCCGGGCGAAAATTTCGCGCGCGGCGCGGCGCTAGCCGCGGTGCGCGAGATGGCGGAGGAGACCGGGCTCCTCCTCGGCGCCAAGCGCGACACGCCGCCGGTAGCGCCGGGCGCCATCTGGGCCGGCTTTGCCGCGGCCAAAGTGCATCCCGATTTGGCGCAGATCCATTTCATCGCCCGTGCCATCACGCCGCCGCGCCGGCCCAAGCGCTTCGACACACGCTTTTTCACCGCCGATGCCAGTTCAATCGCCCACAAAATCGACGGCGTGGTCGGGCCGGATTCCGAATTGATCGAGCTTGCCTGGGTGCCGATCGAGGAAGCGACCCACTTGGACATGCCGACCATCACCGGGGTGGTGCTGGAGGAACTCGCCGCCCGCGTCGCTGCCGGCATGGGCCGCAGCCTGCCGGTGCCGTTTTATTTCATGATCGAGCAGCAGTTCTTCCGGGAACTGCTGTAAATGCAGCAAAATCGGGGCTTTCTTGACATTTGCCGCCCCGACGCTAGGTTCCGCGCCAACGATCGCCGCCACACATGAAGTCTCGAGGATAATGCCATGGCCAAAGCCATCAGTCTGAAGATCAAGCTCGTCTCAAGCGCCGGCACCGGCCACTATTACGTGACGCGCAAGAACTCGCGCACGCAGACCGACAAGCTGGCGAAGAAGAAATACGACCCGATCGCCAAGAAGCACGTCGAGTACAAGGAATCCAAGATCAAGTGAGCGCCATGCTGCGCACGCTGTTCGCTGCGCTCTTGTTCGTGCCGCTGGCTTTTGCCTCCGCCGGCGCGATGGAAAAGCACAAGCTGGCGCTGCAGATCAGCGACGGCGATGCGGCCAAGATGAACGCCGTGCTCAACGTCGCCGCCAACGTGTCGAAGTATTATTCCGACAAGGGCGACGAGGTCGAAATCGAGATCGTCGCCTTCAACGCCGGGCTCAACATGCTGCGCACCGACAAGTCGCCGGTGCTCGAGCGGATCAAGTCGTTCAAGCAAGGCATGCCCAACGTATCGTTCCTTGCCTGCGAGAACACGCTCGCCGCCATGGCCCGCCACGAAGGCAAGGAGCCGCCGCTGGTCGACAACGCGACGCGCGTACCCGCCGGCGTGGTCACGCTGATGGAGCTGGCGGAAAAAGGCTGGACGATCGTTCGGCCGTAGGACGCTGCGCGCCGGCCAAGATGGTGGCCGGCCGGAAGCGGCGTCTTGAGGAGGCCACTCTTAACCGCTTCCGGACCGGCCGAACCCCGCAGAACCCAGGAGATGCGGCGGACCCGAGCACTCCGCAGGGCATTGCATCGGCTGTTCGGGCGCGAGCGCGCGGGAATCAGTCCGTCATCGGCAAGGTTAGACCAAGCGGGTGCACCGGCCAAATTGCCGGCATATAGCATTGAAATAGCGGAGAAAATTTCTACGCCGCGTCGGGCACGACGCGGTTGCGGCCGTCGCGCTTGGCGCGATAGAGCGCGGTGTCGGCGCGTTTGAGGATCGCCGCGGCATTGTCGTCGGCGCCGGCGAGCGCGCCGATGCCGATCGAAATGGTGATGTCGAGCGCCCGCGAGCCCTGCTGGATGGCGAAGGGCTCGGAGGCGATGCGGCGGCGCAGCCGCTCGGCCACCATGGTCGCCACCGCCATGTCGGTTTCCGGCATGACGATGACGAATTCCTCGCCGCCATAGCGGCAGGCGAGATCGATGTTGCGGATCGCCTTGCGGATGCGCAGCGCGAATTCGCGCAACACGTCGTCGCCGGCGTCGTGACCGTGGTAGTCGTTGACCGCCTTGAAATAGTCGATGTCGACCACCAGCACCGCGATCGGCTTGCCGCGGGCGGCCGCCTGCTCGACCAGCGCCGCCAGATGCGTCTCCATGTAGCGGCGGTTGAACAGGCCGGTGAGCCCGTCGGTGATCGCCATTTCGATCGACATCTGCACGTTGTCGCGCAGGCGCTCGGTGTAGCGCGTCTTCTTGATCTGCGTGCGCACGCGCGCCAGCATTTCGTTCTTGTCGACAGGGCGGATCAGGTAGTCGTTGACGCCGATTTCGAGCCCGCGCACCAGGCGCGTGTTGTTGTCGGCCTCGGCGATGGCGAGGATCGGCACGTTGCGGGTGCGCTCGAGCGAGCGCACCTGGCTGCAAAGGCGCAAGCCGTCGAAGTCCTCCAAGCCGAGCGAGACGATGAGCAATTCGTAATTGCCCTCGGCGGCGTGGAACAGCGCCTCGGCCGGATTGCTCTCCACTTCCACCGTATGCTCGGCGGAAAGCGTCGAGACGACGCGCTCATAGGAACTCGCGCGGTCGTCGACGATGAGTATGCGGCCGTGCCGGCCGGTCTCCGCCACCGCTTCCCGCTCCGGGCTTTCGATGCCGATTTCCTTGGAGGTGACCGCGCGCAGGCGCAACTCATCGGTCACCATCTTCAATCTGGCAAGCGACCGCACGCGCGAAATCAGCGCCACGTCGGTGACCGGCTTGGTGAGGAAATCGTCGGCGCCGGCTTCCAGCCCGCGTACGCGGTCGGACGGTTGGTCGAGTGCGGTGACCATGACCACCGGAATATGATGGGTCAGCGGACTGGACTTAAGCTTACGGCAGACTTCGAAGCCGTCCATGTCCGGCATCATCACGTCGAGCAAGATGATATCGCATTCGGCGCGCTCGGCGACGGCGAGCGCCTCCGGACCGTTCTGCGCGGTCATGACGTCGAAATACTCGGCCGACAGCCGCGCCTCCAACAGCTTCACGTTGGCGGGTACGTCGTCGACGACTAGAACGCGGGCGGTCATGACGGCACCATCACGCGTTGCCCAGGAAGTGACGGATGGTCTCGATAAACTTGCCGACCGAAATCGGTTTCGACAGATAGGCTTCGCAGCCCCCCTCGCGGATGCGCTCCTCGTCGCCTTTCATGGCGAAGGCGGTGACCGCGACCACGGGGATGGCCTTGAGTTCGGGGTCGTCCTTGAGCCATTTGGTCACTTCGAGGCCGGATACTTCCGGCAATTGGATATCCATCAGGATCAGATCGGGCCGGTGCTTGCGCGCGAGATCGAGCGCCTCGATGCCGTTGCGGGTGCCCACGGTCTGGTAGCCATGCGCTTCCAGGAGATCGTGGAAGAGCTTCATGTTGAGCTCGTTGTCCTCCACGATCAGGACGGTCTTCGCCATCTTTGCCGCCCCCTTTGTCCCCAGTGCGCCCCGCCGCGCAGCGCTCGGCGTCGCCAGATCCCGCGCGCTCGGGCATGATCGGCAACCGTAGTGCCGATATGTTACGGAAAGGCAAATTTGATCGATGAATGCGGCGCCCTCGTTAACCCAAGAAGCGGCAGAAGGGCTGGCAATTCAGGCGCTTACCTTCATTGCCGGGGACGCCGAGCGGCTCGGGCGCTTTCTCGCCACGACCGGCATCGGCCCGGCCCAGATTCGCGCCGCCGCCCAGGAGCCGGGGTTCCTCGCCGGCGTCTTGAGCTACCTGGCGGGCGATGAGCGCCTGCTCACCGCGTTTGCCGCCGAGAGCGGCTTTGATCCCGCCGATATCGGCAAGGCGCTGGCCGTGCTGGGCGGACATTGGGAGCGCGACATCCCGTGAGCTTCTGCCGCGATTGCCTGGCGGACGCGCCGGACACCGCAAAGCGCTGTCCGGCCTGCCATTCGCCGCGGCTGGTGCGCCATCCGCTGGCCGAGCGGTTTACCATCGCGCATATCGACTGCGACGCCTTCTACGCCACAATCGAAAAACGCGACGACCCTTCCCTCGTCGACAAACCGGTGATCGTCGGCGGCGGCAAACGCGGTGTGGTCGCGGCCTGCTGCTACGTCGCGCGCACCTACGGCATCCACTCGGCGATGCCCATGTTCGAGGCCAAGCGCCGTTGCCCGTTTGCGACGGTAATCAAGCCGAACATGGCGAAATACGTGAAGGCCGGCCGCGAAGTGCGCAAACGCATGTTCGAGCTGACGCCGCTGGTCGAGCCGCTATCGATCGACGAGGCCTTCCTCGATTTGACCGGCACCGAACGGCTGCACGGCATGGCTGCAGCAAAAGTGCTGGCGCGATTTGCCGGCGCGATCGAGCGCGATATCGGCATCACCGTGTCGATCGGGCTCTCGGCCAACAAATTCCTCGCCAAGATCGCCTCCGACATGGACAAGCCGCGCGGTTTCGCGGTGCTCGGAGAGGCAGAGGCGGCGGCGTTTCTGGCGGCAAAACCGGTCGGCTTCATCTATGGCGTCGGCGCGGTGAGCGCGGCCAAACTCGCCGCCGACGGCTACAGACTGATCGCCGACTTGCAGCGCGCCGAGGAGCGCGAGCTCATGGCGCGCTACGGCGAGGAAGGCGCGCGGCTCTGGCGTCTGGCGCGCGGCATCGACACGCGCGCGGTTGATCCCGCGCGCGACAGCAAAAGCATTTCGGCGGAAACCACCTTCGAGCGTGACATCGGCGAATTCCGCCCGCTCGAACAGACGCTGTGGGAGCTAACCGAAAAGGTCTCGGCGCGGCTCAAAGCCAGCGCGCTCGCCGGCTCGACGGTGACGCTCAAACTCAAGAGCGCCGACTTCAAGATCCGCACGCGGGCGCGCAGTCTGGGCGCGCCAACCCAGCTCGCCGCGCGCATTTTTGCCGCCGGGCGCGATCTGCTCGGCGCCGAGGTCGGCAGCACCCGCTATCGCCTGATCGGCATCGGCGTCAGCCATTTGCAGGACGCCGCGGGCGACGATCTCGCCGATTTACTCGACGCGCGCGCCGCCAAGGCCGAGCACGCGGTCGACCGGCTGCGCTCGAAATTCGGCCGCGAAGCGGTCGTCAAGGGCCTGGCGTTGGACGAGGACTAGCGCGAGATCAAGGGCAGGGCTTCGGTTTCTTCAGCTCGAGCGAGGTCAGCTCGCCCGAAATGGTGAAATCGGCGTAGTCGAGAATGAGCGCGCGCGAAACGCCGTTTTCATAGAGCTCGAAGGAAATCGCATAGACCGGCGTCTGCTCGGCGGTCTGCTCTTTCTGTTCGGATTCGTGCTCGAAATAACTGATCGTCACAGGCCAGCGGGTCAGCTTGGAAAGTTCGGGGATTTTCGCCGCCGCGTCGTCCGGCACCTTCTCGCCCGGCGCGATCGGCTTACCGATCACGGTGAGCGTGCTGTAGAGCTTCTCGCCGCTTTCCGAGCCGTCATAGACCGGAAATTCCAGGATGCTCTTGCCTTCGCGCGCGGCGACGATGATGCGCCGCATGTGCTCGGTGGGAAACACCGCGTTTTCCGGAACGGTGAAATTCTTCTCCTTCGGCTTGCTCAAGCTGACCGCCACCGTCTTGGCGTTGCGGTCGGCGTGGCCGTCGACCGCGTCGGTCTGCTCGTCGTTGAGCAGGTTCTGCGAATTGAAGCGGAAGACCATGGCTTTGGCGTCTTCCCAAGTGTTCGAGCGCAAATCGCTGACCGCGGTCTTGCCCTCGGAATCGAGTTCCGACACCTGGCGGAATTGCAGTTCGTAGCCGCTGCAGGCATTGCCGGAAAAGTCGTAAAGGATGCGGCCGCGCACCGCATCGATGCCGCGGCTGCCGTGCGTTTTGATGAGCTTGAGGTCGTAGACGGCGCGATGCGGCGCCAGAAACACCTCTGCGGGCGGCGCGGCAACCGCCGGCAGGCCGGCCGCGCCGGCCAGACCGATGGCCACAACCGGCAGGAGCAAACGTTTGGCAAAGCTAAGCGTTTTCATCATTGCGGGCCTTCCAGCAACGGCATTGCAGCGGCGTCCGGCAGATGAATCATGCAAGATAGAGGCAAGATAGAGGCCGCCGCCGCCCCGGGCAATCGGCGTTGCGCTTGCGCGGGCACGTTCGATCGGTCAAGGAAAGATGGAGTAGTAAAGACCGCGGTAACATCGCAATACGATCACGCGCAACACGCAATTGCGGGAGGTTTTGATGGCCGGAACGATCGACAAGAGGCTCGCGCAGCTCGGCATCAGCCTGCCGACGCCGGCCAGTCCGATAGCGAATTATGTGCCCTTCGTGCGCAGCGGCAACTTGTTGGTCATTTCCGGCCAGCTCTGCTTCGGCGGCGACGGCAAACTGGTGGCCAAGGGCCAGCTCGGCGGCGGCGTGTCGGTCGAAGACGGGCAGAAGGCGGCGCGCGCCTGCGGCATCAATATCCTGGCCCAGATCAAGGGCGCGCTCGGCGACCTCGACAAGGTGGCGCGCGTGGTGCGGCTCGGCGGTTTCATCAACTCCGCGCCCGGCTTCCTCGACGGTCCGAAGGTGATGAATGGCGCCTCCGACCTGATGGTCGAGGTGTTCGGCGACAAAGGCCGCCACGCCCGCACCACAGTCGGCGTCTCCGCTTTGCCGGCCGATGCGGCGATCGAGGTCGAGGGAATGTTTGAGGTCACCGGCGCATGATCCCGAAAAGTGGGTACCGGTTCTCGGATAAGATCATGCGCAAAGCACAATAATGCCAAGCCTCGATTGGCTCACTGCCCGCCCGATCGCCCATCGCGGGCTGCATGACGCAGACGCCGGCGCGATCGAGAACACGGCGCCCGCCTTCGCCGCGGCGATTGCCGGGGGCTACGGCATGGAAACCGACCTGCAGATCAGCGCCGACGGCGAGGCCATGGTGCATCACGACTATGCGCTTGGCCGCCTCACCGAGGGCAGCGGCCGGCTCGCGGATATGACCGCGGCCGAGATCGAGGCGGTGCGTTTCAAGGCAAGCGCCGACCGCATCATGACGCTCGGCGATTTGTGCGACCTGGTGGCCGGCCGCGCCACGCTGCTCTTGGAACTCAAGAGCCATTTCGACGGCGACCGGCGGCTGGTGCAACGCTGCGCCGACGTACTGAAGAATTATTCGGGGCCAGTGGCGGTGGCATCGTTCGACCCCACGATGATCGCCGCAGCGCGCGAGATCGCCCCCGGCATGCCGCGGGGTATCATCGCCGAACGGCATTACGCGCATCAGGAATGGGACCGCTTCACGGGAGCGCAAAAGCGAAATATGGCGTTTCTGTTGCACGCGCCACGCACCCGGCCGAACTTCATCGCCTACCGCGTGGCCGACCTGCCGGCGGCGGCACCCTTGATCGCGCGCTGGGCATTCGGCCTGCCGCTGTTGACCTGGACCGTGCGCGGGGACGCAGACCGGCGGCGCGCGCGCTGGGCCAACCAGATTATTTTCGAAGGCTGGCGGCCGTGATGTAGGCGGCCCTGGCACAACTTTAGCAAGGGCTGAGTTCGAACCATTTCCGGCGTAAAGTCTGCCTAATAGACCCCCGATGACCGACATCGAGCTCCGCATCCGCATCGCGCAATCGCTGGCCGAGGTCTCGCCCGGGGCCTGGGACGCTTGCGCGGGGGGCGCCGAAGGCGGGTTGGTCGTTAAAGCATCACATGAGGATAACTTATCCACAGAGTTATCAACACGAGGAAAAATCAATAACCCATTTATATCACATCATTTTTTATCATCGCTCGAAGAGTCGAATTCGGTCGGTATCCACAGCGGCTGGCAGCCGCGTCACCTACTGGCGGAGGACGCCGAGGGTGCGCTTCTCGGCGCCGCGCCCTGTTATGTGAAGAGCCATTCGCGCGGCGAATACGTCTTCGACCACGGCTGGGCGGAGGCCTATGAGCGGGCCGGCGGCGACTATTACCCCAAACTGCAGGTGGCGGTGCCGTTCACGCCGGTCACCGGCCCTCGCCTGCTCGCCCGGCCCGGGCCGCTGGCGCAAGCCGTGCGAGGCGGCCTTGCCGAGGCACTGGTTGAAATCACCACGACCAATGATTTGTCGTCGGCCCACGTCACCTTCCTCGGCGAAGACGAATGGCGCGCACTCGGCGAGCGCGGCTTCCTGCAGCGTACCGACCAGCAATTCCATTGGCAAAACGCCGGCTATGCCGGGTTCGAGGATTTCCTCGGGCAGCTTGCCTCGCGCAAGCGCAAGACCATCCGCCGCGAGCGCAAAGAAGCGCTCGCGCCCGGTATCGATGTGGCCTGGCTCACCGGCTCCGATTTAACCGAAGCGGTCTGGGACGCCTTTTTCGCCTTCTACATGGACACCGGCTCGCGCAAATGGGGCCGGCCCTACCTCACCCGCGAATTCTTCTCGATCGTGACTGAGAAAATGCGCGACCGCATCCTCTTGGTCATGGCGCGCCGCGCCGGGCGCTGGATCGGCGGTGCGCTCAATTTCATCGGCAACGATGCCATCTACGGGCGCAATTGGGGCGCCGTCGAGCACCACCCGTTCCTGCATTTCGAGCTGTGCTATTATCAGGCGATCGACTACGCGATTGCCCACAAGCTCCAGCGGGTCGAGGCGGGCGCGCAAGGCGAGCACAAACTGGCGCGCGGCTATTTGCCGAGCACGACCTATTCGGCGCATTTCATCGCCGACCCGGGCTTAAGGCGGGCGGTGGCCGACTATCTTGCCCGCGAACGGGCCTATGTGCGGGCTTCGGCTGAGGAGCTTGCGGCGGCCGCGCCGTTCCGCAAGGATTTGGTGGAACAAGAATAGCGCATGATCCCGAAAAGTGGGTACCGGTTTTCGGATAAGATCATGCGCCAACAAGAGTGAGTCCAAGGGGACGAGCGGACAAGGGGACAAGGGCATGCCGAGCTACGATCCGAACAACATCTTCGCCAAGATCCTGCGCGGCGAACTGCCCTGCTACAAGGTCTACGAGGACGACAAGGCCTTCGCTTTCCTCGACATCATGCCGCGCGCGCCGGGCCATACGCTGGTGCTGCCGAAGGCGCCGGCGCGCAACATTCTTGACGTAAACCCGGACGATTTCGCGCATGTCATGAAGGTGGCGCAGAAAATCGCCAAAGCGGCGATGACGGTCTTTGCCGCCGACGGCGTCACCATGCAGCAATTCAACGAAGGCGCCGGCGGACAGGTGGTGTTCCACCTGCATGTGCATATCATCCCGCGCAAGAGCGGCGTGCCGATGAAGCCGCCGGCGGCCGAGAAGGAAAAACCCGACGTGTTGGCCGAAAACGCGAAAAAGCTCGCCGCCGCTGTCGCCGCCGGCTGACAGGTCAGCCGGTAAAGAAAAACCCGCCGGCGAGCAGCACCGCCTCGCCCACCGCGACCCCGACAAACACCGAACGCTTGACCGCAAGGAAGGCGAGAAAGCCGCAGATCACCGCGGTCACGCGCATGGCGAGCGGGATGTTGGCCAAAGCGCCGGGGGAAAACAGGATCAGCTTGGCGATGATGCCAGCGAGAATCGCGGTCGCCACCGCGCGCGACCAGATCACCATCTCGGAATCCTCGTCCAGACCGCGCGCCAGCACCAGCCCGAACACGCGCCAGACCTCGTTCGGCAGATAACCGAGCAGCACCAGCAGAATATAAGGCCACAACTCGGTGACGGCGGCGTTCATGCGGCGACCTTGCGCAGGCGGTGAACGGCATAGGCGAGCGTGCCGCCGCCGACGCCGGTCCACATCAGATCGAGCTGCACATGACGGGCGGTGAGCAGCGCGCCCATTACCAATCCGATCGCCAGCGCGAGCTTGTCCATCATCGTTCTGGCGTTGCGCGCGGTGGAGACGAGAAACGACATCGGCGTGAGAAACAACAACCCGCCGGCAAACAGCGGCGGCAATTCGGCGGCGAGGAAAAAGCCGACAGTGCCGGCCGTCGCCGCCGCGCTCATGAAACCGACCGAAAGGCCGTTGCAAAAGGCGATGCGATGCTCGCGCGCGAGCGCCGGCAACAGGCGCAACGATTCCACCCACATGCTCACCGAGGTGAAATGGGTCGGCAGCAGCAGGTCGCGCAGCCGCGTGTTGGGGCGGCGCACGATCGGCAACAGCGCCACCACCATGGGAAACAGCCGCACCCCGCTCAGGCTCACCGCGATCGCCACTTCGATCGGCACCGCGCCGGTGCCGAGCGCGGAAATCAGAATGACCTGCGCCGGCCCCGCCCACACCAGCATGGTCGACAGCGCAAGCCACCAAGCGCTTAGGCCGAAATCATGCGCCAGCGCGCCGATGCCGACATAAGTGCCGGAAATCACCAGGAAGAACACCGAAGTCCACGCCGAGCCGACGCCGCGGAAAAAGGCGGCGGCATTCGACTTGAACTCGCGGGGGGCCGGCATGGGTCACGACCTGTCTCACAGCGGCCATGCGCGTGCAACCGGCGGGGGCGTCGGTCGCGCTATGCGCGCAACGCAAGCCAAGCGGTCGGGCCGGGCGCCTATTGACACAAAAATTGTCTGACAATTATGATCATGTATTGGACAATTGTCTCGACGCAAGCGCCGGGTTTGCCGTGAGTACAAGGAAAACCACACGCCGAAGCGGGTCCGCAGCCGACCCCAAGCAGCGCAAGGCGCAGGGCGTTCTCGACAATCTCGGCGAGTTGATCGTCACCGGCCGCTTCCCGCCGGGCGCGCGCCTGCCCACCGAGGAAGCCCTCGTGCGCAAGCTCTCGGTCAGCCGCGCCTCGCTGCGCGAAGGGCTCAATGCGCTGGCGCGCAAGGGTCTGATCGAGTCGCGCGCGCGCCGCGGCACCAGCGTGCTCGCCAAGGCGCAATGGGACGTGCTCGACCCGGACATCCTGCGCTGGATGGCGGCGGGACCTCCCGACGAAGAATTTCTCATCGCGCTGCTCGAAGCCCGCACCATCCTCGAGCCCGCCGCCGCGCGGCTTGCCGCGCAACGCGCCAGCGCCGCGCAAATCCTCGAGATCGAGCGCGCCTTCCGCGGCATGGCCGATTGGGTGGTGCGCGACTTCGACCGCTGCTGCCAGCACGACCTGGTGTTTCACGAGGCCATTCTGCGCGCGTCCGGCAATATCCTGTTGAGCCGGCTGGCGGTCGCCATCCGAGCGGCGCTGCTCTCGATCATCCGCACCGCCACCAATGTGCGCAAATCCTATCAGGATTCGCTGGCCGACCACTGGCGGGTCGCCGTCGCCATTCGCGAGCGCGCGCCGGAGGAAGCCGAACAAGCGATGCGCGCTTTGCTCGCCGGAACTGCGCACGACCTCAAGCCGGTCTTCGAACCGCTTTCCGGACGGCCGGCGCAAAAGCGCCAGGGCCGCGGGACGCGCCCGGGCGGGCGGGCGATTAACGGCTCCGGCCGCACGCCCGCCGGCCTCAAACGAATGAAACGAGGAGTCCGACTGTAGAAGTCTCGTTCGACCGATCACCGGGGCCAGCTTCCCGCCGGCACCGGAACAAGCCCGGGATCAAATCCCCGCGCAAAACAACAGGGAGGAAACCATGCGTCTCATGCCAAGCCTTACGCGGCGACTGGTCTTTACCGCGCTCGCCGGTGCGCTCGTTCTCGGCAGCACCGGGGCGGCGCTCGCGCAAGCCAAAAAGATCATTCGCGTCAATCACGCCGGCGCCGATGACGTCTTCAATTCCGAGCACCAGATGTTCGCTTGGATTTTCGCCAGTTACGTGAACCAGCACTCGCCGACGCTGGAGGTCAAACTGTTCCCCAACAGCGGTCTCGGCCAATCGCGGCAGGTCATCGAGGCGATGCAGCTCGGCACCGGCGCCAGCATGCATATCGGCGGCATGGCCGAGTTCGCCAATTTCTGCAAGCAGTGCGGCGTGCTCGGTCTGCCCTTCATCTTCAAGGGTTACGATCACGTCGAGCGCGTGCTCGACGGCCCGGTCGGCAAAGCGCTGGCCGGAGACATGGAAAAATCCGGCTTCCATGTGCTGTCCTATCTGTTCTCCTGGGGCTACCGGAACGTCGTCACCACCAAGAAAGAGATCAAGACGGTCGCCGATCTTAAAGGTTTGAAGATCCGCACCATTCCGACGCCGGTCTTCGTCGGCGCCGTCAACGCCATGGGCGCCACCGCCACGCCGATGAATTTCGGCGAGGTCTATACCTCGCTGCAGACCGGCGTCATCGACGGCTACGAACACACGGCCTCGACCACCCTCTCGTTCAAGTTCTACGAGGTCGCCAAATACATCGCCATCACTCAACACCTGCTCGATCCGACGGTCGTCGCCTACTCGCTGTCCGAGTGGAAAAAGCTCGACCCGAAAGAGCAAGAGGTTGTCGAGAAAGGCGCCCAGCTCGCAACCGACATCTGCCGCGCGATGGCGCCGGTGCGCGACGCGGAAAGCTTTGCCGCGCTCAAGAAGCACGGGATGATCGTCACCCATCCCGACATGGCCGAGGCGCGCAAGAACGCCATCGGCGTGCAGAAGGAAATGGCCAGCAAGATCGGCGCCAGCAAGCTGCTCGACGAAATCCTCGCCGAGCAGAATCAATAGCTAACCTGCGATCCGGGAAGGTCGGTCATTGCTTCCCGGATCGTTTTTTTGCCGGGCGGCGCTGGCACCGGGTCAGCACCGCGCCGGCGTAGACCGCTTCGCGCCGGAGGCCTTTCGTGCTGCAAACCATCAATCGCGGAATCGACCGCGCGGCGGAATGGACAGTCTCCATCCTGTTCATCGGGCTGGTGCTGACCGGGGGCGCGCAGGTCTTCTGCCGCTTCGTCCTCAATTACCCGCTGCCGTGGAGCGAGGAGGTGCAGATTTTCGGCCACATCTGGATCGTGTTCCTCACCATTCCGATCGCCTATAATCGCGGCTCACACATCATGATGAACATCCTGTTCGAGCGCATGCCCGCGCCGATGCAGCGGGCGATCGCCATTGCGGTCGACATCATGTGGCTGTGGATCGGCGTCTCGATCGCCTTCTTCTCCACGCGCCTGGTGCGCGTCGCGGTTTTTCAGCTCAGTCCGGCGCTGGAAATCCCCATGAGCTACATCTACATGGGCCTGGTCATTGGCGGCGCCTATCTGACGTTGGTCGCCCTGCGCAAGCTCGTCATCCACGCCGGCGGCGGCAACGGACTCCATGCGGCTCCGATCGAGGATCCGCTATGACGCTGCTGATCCTCCTGCTCGTCCTCTTGGCGCTGATCTTCATCGGCGTGCCGATCATTCTCTGCATGGGCCTGATCGGGCTTGCCGGCATGCTGTGGCTGCCCGACGTCAACGCCGCGCTGTTTCCACAGCGCATGTACGGCATGCTCGACACATACGCGCTGCTGGCGCTGCCTTATTTCGTGCTCGCCGGCTCGCTGATGTCGCATGGCGGCCTAAGCCTGCATCTCGTGCGTTTCGCGCGCACGCTGGTCGGCCATTTCCGCGCCGGCCTGTGTCACGCCTCGATCGTCGCCAGCATGATTTTCGCCGGCGTATCGGGCTCATCGACCGCCGACGCCTCGGCCATCAGTTCGGTCGTCATTCCGACCATGAAACAGGCTGGCTACAAGCCCGGCTTTGCCGCCGCGCTGATCGCCTGCGCCGGCACCATCGGCGCCATCATCCCGCCCAGTATGGTGATGGTGGTCTATGGCTCGATGGCGCAGGTTTCGATCGGCGGACTGTTTCTCGGCGGCATCGTTCCCGGCACGCTGATCGGCCTGTTCCTGATGATTACCGTCAAGATTCATTCGCACCTCGCCGGATTTCCCGAGTTGCGCGCCACCACGGGAAAATTCGATCTGTGCGAGGTCTGGCGCGCCTTGATCGAGGTCTGGCCGGCACTGCTCGCCCCGCTCGTCATCATCGGCGGCATATTGAGCGGCATATTCACCGCCACCGAGGCCGGCGTCGTGGCGTGCTTCTACGCCTTCCTGGTGAGCAAGTTCGTCTACAAACAGATCAATTTCCGCGACCTGCCGCGCATCTTCCTCGATGCCTCGATCACCACCGCGATGGTGTCCGGCATCATCGCCATGGCCGGCGCCTTGGGTTGGCTGCTCGCCTATCTGCAATTCAACGAGACGGCGATCTGGCTGCTGACCTCCGTCGCCCACACCAAGACCGAGATTCTCGTCGCGCTGACGCTGGTCATGCTGTTGTTGACGATGTTCGTTGAATCGATGGCCGTGCTGATCATTTTCGTGCCGGTCGCGGTCTATATCGGCCAAACCTACGCGGTCGATCCGTTCCAACTCGGGCTTATCATGGTAATGTCGAACCAGATCGGCTCGACCACGCCGCCGGTCGCGGTGCTGCTGTTCGTCACCACCAGCATCGCCGAGACGACTTACGACCAGACGGTGAAATACGTCATGCCGTTCATCCTCGCCGAACTGCTGGTGCTGGCGCTGGTCGTGTTTTTCGAGCCGGTGGCCGCAGCCATCCCGCATTGGGTCTTGCGTTAGCGCCTCACGCCTTGATCAGCGGCACCTTCGGCACCGAGCCGCGCCTCGCCCGCGGCCGCGGCGAAGACCGGCGCTTCGCCTTGGGCCGCACCGCCGGCAACTTCTCCGGTTTCGGCGTCACCGGTCCGTCAAGGAACTCGAAGCCGAGTTTGTCGCGGCCGTCCTCGTCCTTGGTGACGATGACGCGCACATGGCCGCCGTTCTTCAGATGGCCGAACAGCACCTCGTCGGCGAGCGGCTTCTTGATGTGCTCCTGGATCACCCGCGCCATCGGCCGGGCGCCCATCAATTCGTCGTAGCCGTTGGCGATCAGCCAGCGCGCCGCCTCTTCCGACAATTCGATGGTGACGTTGCGGTCGCCAAGCTGCGCCTCGAGCTGCAGCACGAATTTCTCCACCACCTTGGCGATAATCTCTTGCGAAAGATGCGCGAACGTAATGGTGGCGTCGAGCCGGTTGCGGAATTCGGGCGTGAACATCCGGTTGATCGCCTCGTGGTCGTCGCCTTCGCGCTTCGAACGGGTGAAGCCGAAGGCGGACTTGGCCATCTCGGAAGCGCCCGCATTGGTGGTCATGATCAGGATGACGTTGCGGAAATCGACCTGCTTGCCGTTGTGGTCGGTGAGCTTGCCGTGGTCCATGACCTGCAACAGCACGTTGAACAGATCGGGGTGCGCCTTCTCGATCTCGTCGAGCAGCAACACGCAATGCGGATGCTGATCGACGCCGTCGGTGAGCAAGCCGCCCTGGTCGAAGCCGACATATCCGGGCGGCGCGCCGATCAGGCGCGACACCGTGTGCCGCTCCATGTATTCGGACATGTCGAAACGGATCAATTCGACGCCGAGCGCCGCGGCCAATTGCTTGGCGACCTCAGTCTTGCCGACGCCAGTAGGACCGGAGAACAAATAACAGCCGATCGGTTTTTCAGGCTCGCGCAAGCCGGCGCGCGCGAGCTTGATCGAGGCCGACAGCGAGTCGATCGCCTTGTCCTGACCGTAGACCACCGTCTTCAGCGTCTGCTCGAGATGCTGGAGCACCGCGGCATCGTCCTTGGAGACCGTCTTCGGCGGAATGCGCGCCATGGTGGCGATGGTGGTCTCGATCTCCTTGATGCCGATAGTTTTCTTGCGGCGGCTCTCGGGCAGCAGCATTTGCGCCGCGCCCAACTCGTCGATCACGTCGATCGCCTTGTCGGGCAACTTGCGGTCGTGGATGTAGCGTGACGACAGTTCGACCGCCGCCTTGATCGCCTCGTTGGTATATTTGAGCTTGTGGTATTCCTCGAAATAGGGCTTGAGGCCGCGCATGATTTCGATGGCGTCGGCAACCGACGGCTCGTTGACGTCGATTTTCTGGAAGCGGCGCACCAGCGCGCGGTCCTTCTCGAAATATTGCCGGTATTCCTTGTAGGTGGTCGAGCCGATGCAGCGGATGGTGCCGGAGGCGAGCGCGGGCTTCAGCAGGTTCGACGCATCCATGGCGCCGCCGGAGGTGGCGCCGGCGCCGATCACGGTGTGGATTTCATCGATGAACATGATCGCGCCGGGATAGGCTTCGATCTCCTTGATCACTTGCTTGAGCCGTTCCTCGAAGTCGCCGCGGTAGCGCGTGCCGGCGAGCAGCGTGCCCATGTCGAGCGCGAACACGGTCGCGCCTTTGAGCACGTCCGGCACCTCGCCATGCACGATGCGGCGCGCGAGGCCTTCGGCAATCGCGGTCTTGCCGACGCCGGCGTCGCCGACGAACAGCGGATTGTTCTTCTGCCGGCGGCAGAGCACTTGAATCGTCCGGTTGATCTCGGCGTCGCGGCCGATCAACGGATCGATCTTGCCGTCTTTCGCCTTCTTGTTGAGATTGATGCAATAGGCATCGAGCGCGTCGCCCTTCTTCTTGGGCTCGTCGCCGCTCTTGGTGTCGGCCTCCTCCTCGGCGCCGCGCACCGGGCGCGATTCCGAGAGGCCGGGCCGCTTGGCGATGCCGTGGCTGATGTAATTGACCGCGTCGTAGCGCGTCATGTCCTGCTCTTGCAGGAAATAGGCGGCGTGGCTCTCGCGCTCGGCGAAGATCGCCACCAGCACATTGGCGCCGGTCACCTCCTCGCGGCCGCTCGATTGCACGTGGATGACCGCGCGCTGGATCACGCGTTGGAATCCGGCGGTCGGCTTACTGTCCTCGGCGCCGTCGGTGATCAGGTTTTCCAGTTCCGACTCGAGATAGGCAACGAGACTGCGGCGCAACTTGTCGAGGTCGACATTGCAGGCGCGCATCACCGCCGAGGCGTCCTGATCGTCGATCAGCGCCAGCAGCAAATGTTCCAGCGTCGCATATTCGTGGTGCCGCTCATTGGCGAGCGCGAGCGCCCGGTGAAGCGACTGTTCGAGACTGCGCGAGAACGTCGGCATTTAAATTTCCATTCCCATTTGTATCGGACGCCCCTTCCCCAGCCTGCTTTTTATGAGACTCACTTCTTTTCCATCACGCATTGCAGAGGATGCTGATGTTTTCTGGCAAAGTCCATCACCTGCGTCACTTTGGTCTCCGCCACCTCGTACGTATAGATGCCGCATTCGCCGATGCCGTGGTGATGCACATGCAACATAATTCGCGTCGCGGCCTCGTGGTCCCTGCCGAAAAAGCGTTCCAGCACGTGCACGACGAATTCCATCGGCGTGTAGTCGTCGTTGAGAATGAGCACGCGGTACATGCTCGGACGCTTGGTCTGCGGCTTGGTCTTGGTAATGACCGCGGTGCCCGGGCCGCCCGGCTCGCCTTTGCGCTTGCGGTCGTCGTCCGCCATGGCGCGCGGCCGCCTGCCGTCTTGGGCGGCTACCGCCCTGCCGACGGAGAGGTAGATGGTGGCTTGCGACGTCATGACATTGCCGATGCAAAGCAGCCTTGCAGAATGGGTGCTTCCCTGGCCGCGCCGGCGCCCGGCCCCGCCATCATCATAAAGACCGAGTCCTAGCTAGGCCAAGCCGTGAATTTGTCCCGCTCCGGGACAAAGTTAGGCGATTCCCGCCGATTCCGGTCCGCACCGGGGCAGATATCCATTGGTTAGCCGATCGCAAGCGGCTTGCGCACAATGCAAGGCGATTTTTCCCCTAATTCGGGCCGCGGTTCCAACGATATCTCAAGGCCCATCCGGCATCGTCATACCGCGTTTCCGCCGGTCGCTGCGCGGCCGTAAAAAGGGGGTACTTCGATGTTGCTGACCCGTTTCTGGAAGAACCGGCATGGGGGCGTCGCCCCCATGGTCGGCCTCGCCATCATCCCGCTGTTGGGCGCCGTAGGTGCTGCGGTCGACTACTCGCGCGCCAACGCCACCCGCACGGCCTTCCAAGCCGCGCTCGATTCGACCGCGCTGATGCTGTCGAAGACCGCGGCGTTGCAAACACCCGAGCAGTTGCAGGCCGCCGCGACCGCCGACTTCAATGCCTTGTTTGTGCGGCCAGACGCTAAGAACGTCTCCGTCAGCGTGAATTATTCGACGGTCAGCGGATCGACACTGGCGCTCAATGGCAGCGCCGTCATCAACACGAATTTTCTCAGCGTGCTGGGCATTGACACGATCAATATCACCGCGTCGACGACCTCCACCTGGGGCAATACCCGACTGCGCGTAGCGCTGGTGCTCGATAACACCGGGTCGATGGCGCAGAGCGGAAAGATGACCGCGCTGAAGACCGCCTCGCACAATCTGCTCACCCAATTGCAGAGCGCGGCGATTTCCCCCGACGACGTCTACGTCTCCATCGTGCCGTTCAACAAGGACGTCAATGTCGACCCGGCCAATTACGCCAGCTCCTGGCTGCGCTGGGACTTGTGGCAAGCCGTGAACGGCAAGTGCAGCAATACGTCGTACACTAGCCAAAGCACCTGCGTGTCGCACTCCAAAGTGTGGACGCCAGCCGCCCACAACACCTGGAACGGCTGCGTCACCGACCGCGACCAGAATTACGACACCACCAACGACGCTCCGGTCGCCGGCTCCACTCTCTATCCGACCGAGCAGTATGCCTCCTGCCCGGCTTCGCTGGTGGGGCTGTCCAACGATTGGACTGCGCTGTCCAACAAGATCGACGCCATGCAGCCGGTCGGCAACACCAACCAGGCGATCGGATTGCAGATGGGTTGGCAGTCGCTGACTGCCGTGCCTTTCACGATCCCCGCCATGGATCCGAACTACCAGTACAACCAGGTAGTCATCATTCTCAGCGACGGATTGAACACCGAGGACCGTTGGTACACCAACGCCTCGTCGATCGACGCACGCCAACAGAAAGTCTGCGACAATATAAAGGCCGCCGGCATCACGATCTATTCGGTGCAGGTCAATACCGGCAACGATCCCACATCGGCGATATTGAAAAGTTGCGCAAGCGACAGCGGCAAGTTCTTCCTGCTGACCTCCGCCGGCGAGATCGTCACCGCGTTTGGCCAAATCGGCACCGCGCTGTCCAATCTGCGGCTCGCGATGTGACAGCCGCTCAGTTTGCCGGCGCGGCGGCTTTGGTCTGCCGCGCCGGAAAGCGCCGATTTCCCGCGGCCGCGCACACCAATCGTTAACGACAGAAAATAAAATCCGCTATGCAAAGCGGCCGCGCGTCAATGTGTCGTCGGCCGGTATACCAACCAAGCGATCGGGCTGCAGCTCGGCTGGATGTCGTTTGTCGGCGGCGGACCGTTCACCGTGCCGGCGATGGATCCAAACTTCACTTACACGCACGTCATTATTCTGCTGACTGACCGCTTGAACACGCAGGACCGCTGGTACTCAAACCAGAACTCGATTGACGTGCGCCAATAGCCGACCTGCAACAACATCAAGAATGCCGGCATCACCCTTTAGACGATCCTGGTAAACACGGGCGGCGATCCGATCTCGATGCTATTACAGAACTGCGCCAGCACCTCGGACAAATTCTTCCTGCTCACCTCGGCAAGTCAGATCGTCGATGCATTCAAGACGATCGCCACCAATTTGGGCAATCTATACTTCGCCAAATAGGCCTTTCCGGCGGGGGTAGATTGCCCTGGCGACAGCCAAAATGCGGGTCGGGAGCTCCGGCCCCATAAAAATAATTCGGCATTTGCGGTTTTGCCGCCAGATCGCGTTAACCACGCAAATCTTTGACCTACCGCATGGATCGGTCGGATTGCCCATAGAACGATTATCGTGAGGTAAGGTTTTTCGCGGGCTCCATATACGAGCCCTTTAATACCCATGCTTATAACAGCGGCCGATATCAATCAGTTTCGGTGAGCCGCCATGTTGTCCGCCTGGTCTAAATTCCGCAGTGCCCTGCGCGCTTTCCGCATCGCGCGCGGCGGCAATGTCGCCATTACCTTCGTGTTCGCCACCTTGCCGATCATGTGCGGCGTCGGCGCCGCTATCGATTATAGTCGCGCCAATGCTTTCAAAGTGCAGATGCAGTCCGCACTCGACTCGACTGCGCTGATGCTGTCGAAGGAAGCTTCCACCGATACCGCCACGCAACTGCAGACGAATGCGGATAGCTACTTCAAAGCATTGTTTACGTCGGATGTAGCGACAAATATTAAAGTGAACGCCTCATTCAATTCCGGCTCGACCGTCATGGTGGTGTCCGCGACCGCCGATATTCCCACCACCATCATGAATATCATCGGCGTTGATCACCTCGGCGTGGACGCCTCGTCAACCTCGAAGTGGGGCGAGTCGCGCCTGCGCGTCGCACTGGTACTCGATAACACCGGATCGATGGCCGATAACGGCAAGATGGCAGCTTTGCAGAGCGCGACCAAGAGCTTGCTGAGCCAATTACAGAATGCCGTTACCACCCCCGGCGACGTGTATGTCTCTATCATTCCGTTCGTAAAGGACGTCAATCTCGGCAGCGCCAATTACAGTTCGGATTGGCTCTATTGGGGCACCGTGGCGCAAGATCCGTCACTGTCCGACAACAATTCTTGGGACGCCAACAACGGCACTTGCAGCGTCGGTAGCTACTCGCCTCGCAGTTCGTGCAGTTCGCACGGAACTTGTTCGATATCCGGCTATAGTAGCCAGAGCAGCTGCACCGCCGCGGGCACTTGCTCGATCTCGGGCAAGACCAGCCAGAGCACCTGCACCGCCGCGGGCACTTGCTCGATCTCGGGCAAGACCAGCCAGAGCAGCTGCACCGGCGCCGGCACTTGCTCGAATGGCGCCGAGACGACGCAAAGCAGTTGCACGGGCACCCAGGCCTGTTCCAATTCGCAACATACGTCGAAAAAAAGCTGCCAGAACGCTGGCGGAACCTGGGGTTATGGCACTTGGACCACGGGCGTGTGGACCGCCGGCGTCTGGCAGCAGGGCGTGTGGACCGCGAACACGTGGACGCCCAAAAACCACAACACTTGGAACGGTTGTGTGATGGACCGCGGCTTCTCGACCACGCCGGACACGACGAATGACTACGACACCAACGTCGCCTCGACGGACGTGACCATCGCGTCATCGCTCTATGCAGCTGAGCAGTACGGCAGCTGCCCGCAAGCGGCGATTGGCCTGAACTACGACTGGACGACGATGAATCAACTCGTCACCAACATGTCGCCCAACGGGAATACTAACCAGGGCATTGGGCTGCAGCTTGGCTGGTTGTCTCTCGTCGGCGGCGGGCCCTTCACTGCGCCAGCAATGAATCCCAATTACAAGTACACGCAGGCTATTATCCTGCTCACTGACGGCTTGAATACCCAAGATCGCTGGTACACGAGCCAGAATTCGATCGATACTCGCCAGCAGAAGACCTGCAACAACATCAACGCTGCCGGCATCACCCTCTACACCATCCAGGTCAACACTGGCGGCGATCCAACGTCGGCGTTGTTGCAGAATTGCGCGGGCAGCCCGGGCAAATATCCAGACTCCAGCAAATTTTTTCTGCTGACGTCGGCGAGTCAGATACTAAGCGTGTTCAACCAGATCGGCACCGAACTGAGTCAGCTGCGCATTGCCCAATAGCGCAGGCGATAAAACAAAAGCCCGGCCAACCGAGCCGGGCTTTGCCTTTGATGCCTCACGCCTCATGCGACGCTACGTCACTCAAACTCAGCGCTTACGCAACCGCAGTGTTACTTAATTCGCTCACGCAACCGACGCGGTACTTTACTTCGTCTTCGCCATCAGCGCTTCGAACGGCTTATAGGTCTCCTTGGCGAAATCGGCATAGAGTTCGCCGATCTTGGTCGCCTTGGCGACGAAGCCTTCATAAGCGACTTTGGCGTATTCGGTCTGCACCTCGATCGCCTTATCGAACGACTTGACGCCGAACAGCTTCTCCAGCGCCGCCGTGCCGTCTTCGAAAGCCTTCTTCGAGTAGTCGGCAAATTCAACCGCGATCGCCTGGCCGCTCTTGGACAGCGCGCCCATGGATTTCAGCGCCAGATCGACATTCTCTTTACCGACCTGCTGCAGGTCGTCGAAATTCTTGACCATTGTCGTCATCCTTTTCCCGGCCGCATAGCGGCAATAATGTGCTTACTTCCGTACCCCGGCTTAACCGGGAATAGTGTCAATTTATACCGCACTGCACAAAAAAGTCAAGGATTATTTTGCAGTGCGAAAAATACTTTAAAATCCAGGGGATTGTCTTAATAACTTGTAAACCGTGTTCTCCTAGGTTTGTAATTTGTGGCGGCGCGGCGGCGCTATAGTTAAGACTCGGTGGCGGCCTCAAGGCCGCCCACAAACGGGGTTGGGGAGAGCGCATGTTGCGTGCGGGAGCCTTGGTCCAACGCAGTCTACGTTGGAGCGCGCTTGGCGTAGCCACGCTACTCGTTATTTCATCAATTGCCTCCAATGCCGACGCGCGCGGCCGGCGCCATCACCGCCATCACGCGGTCGCCGCCGATAGCTACGAGCCCTCCTATGCCTCGATCGTGGTGGACGCCAATTCCGGTGCGGTGCTGCAGGCGACCAATGCCGACAGCCCGCGCCACCCGGCCTCGCTGACCAAGATCATGACGCTCTATTTGCTGTTCGAGCGGCTGGAGGCGGGCAAGATCAAGATGTCGACGGAAATGCCCGTTTCCGCCCACGCCGCCGCACAGGCGCCGTCTAAGCTTGGCCTCAAGCCGGGGCAAAGCATCGAGGTGGAAACCGCAATCCGCGCCATCGTCACCAAATCGGCCAACGACGTAGCTGTCGTCGTGGCCGAGGCGCTCGGCGGCAGCGAGCTTGACTTCGCCCGACTGATGACCGCCAAGGCGCACGCGCTGGGCATGAAACACACCAACTACCACAACGCCTCCGGGCTGCCCGACGATCTGCAGATCACCACCGCGCGCGATCAGGCCCTGCTCGGCCGCGCCATCGCGGAACGCTTTCCCAAATTCTACCATTACTTTTCCACGCGCACCTTTGCCTTCCACGGCAAGGTCATGCGCAACCACAATCATCTGCTTGGCCACGTCGACGGTCTCGACGGCATCAAGACCGGCTATATCCACGATTCCGGGTTCAACATCGTCACCTCGGTCCATCGCGGCGGCCGGCACATCGTGGCGGTCGTGTTCGGCGGGCACACCGCCAGCGCGCGCGACGCCCGCGTGCTCAGCCTGATCGACAACAACATCAACATCGCCGCGCGCCAACATACCGCGCCGCCGGTCGTCGAGAACTTTGAAACCGCCGCAGCGAGCGGCAAAGACGTCAAGGAAATGATCGCTTTGCCGGCGCCGCATCGCACTGAGCCCACGCTCGGCTCCACCGATCCGATCAAGCCCATTCCGGTGAAGACCATCGCCGTGCAAGCCGGCGCCATGAAAAGCGCCTCGCTATCGCCGATACCGGCAAGCGACCGCAGGCTGGTGACTGTATCGACTCCCACCAAGGTCGTAACGGTCAATGTGAAGCGCGAAGCTCCGCCGATGCCGGCGGCAAAACCCGATGTGCTCGGCGCATCGCCGGTCAAGCTTGCCTCCGCCGGCGACAGCGTGCCGGGCGCCGCTGTGCCCGCGGCCAAGTCGCATAACGGCGGCTGGATGATCCAGGTCGGCGCGTTTCCCGACGAGAAAGAAGCCAAACAGCGCCTGGCCGCGGCGCAAGGAAAAGCGAAGAGCCTGCTCGGCCAGGCCGACCCGTTCACCGAAAAAGTGGCAAAGGGCGATAAGGCGCTCTACCGCGCCCGCTTTGCCGGCTTGGACAAGGATCAGGCGGAAACCGCCTGCAAGCACCTCAAGCGCAGCGACATTCCATGCATGTTGCTGAAGAATTAGCGCGTGATTCCGAAAAGCCTGTCCTCGACTTCGATCGGGGATGGGAACCGGTTTCCCGCCTTCGCGAAGCCCGCTTCGGCGGGCGAAGCAAGGTCGGATAAGATCACGCGCAATAAAAAGACTTCGATAATAGGGATGCGCCGATAGTCAGGAGCCGCTGAAGGTGTTGCGTCAGGAGTACCTCAGCGATGGCGGCGAAAAAGGATTTCCTTGGCTTCGTTGATGCGGGCGGCCAAGTAGTTCGACCCCCCTTGGTCGGGGTGCATTTTCTTCATGAGCGTGCGGTGCGCGCGCGTGATGGCGTCGGCGCTCGCACCCGGCTCAACGCCAAGGATCTGATAGGCCTCCTGTTCCGTCATTTTTCCGGAGGACGCAGCAGCCCGCCCCGCTGCCGCGTGGCCCTGCGCGTATTCACTCCAGCCGGCATCCCGGCGGTCAAGATACGCAACCAATAGCGCGCGGCTTTCTTCGTCGAACTCGTCGAGCAGGCCGGCCAGCGTCTTGACGTCGAGCGCTTCCAGCGCCGCCCCGGCTCGGCTGCCGGCGATAATGCGCCCGCGCATCTGCCCGCTGTCGTGGTCGAGCTCCATGTCGAGAAACGCCGAGCGCACATGCGAGGTCTGCCCGGCAGTCTTCTGCGTGCGCTGGGCAAAGCCCGCCGGCCCGAACGGGATCCAGCCGAGCAGCCCGAGCCCGAATATACCGAGCGGAAGCGCCACGGCGACTTCCCCGCGCAAGCCGAGAAACACGGCAAAGCCGATGGCGAGGATGCCGCCGGAGGCTTTCATGACCCGCGCGGCGACCTTGGGGTCGATCTTTGAGATGACGCCGAGCACCCAAAGCGCGGCCACCAACACCAAAATGCCGAATACGATCTCCGGCATGGCTACTTGAGCTGCGCCAGAAGCTGGCGCGCGCCTTCCGAGCGCCGCGCCGACAAATCGCTGAGCGCCTTGATGCCGCCGGCGGCGTAGGCGGCGACCGCGCGCAACAATTCGCCGAGCTGGTGCGCAGCACCCGTGTCGAAGCGGCAATAGGCGCCGCGCGAGAGCCGGGCGATCTCGCGATAGGCGTGCTCGGCCACTGGGTCGTTGCCTTCCTGGAACATGAAGACGGGTACGCCGATGAGGCCGAGTTCGCCCGCTGCCTGGCACAGCTCGTCGATCTTCTCCTCCATGGCGTCACCGACGAAAACCAGCGCCTGCACGCGCTGCCTGGCGTATTCCTGGCGGGCGTGGCTGAGCACCTTGCCGATCTGGGTGTGGCCGCCGCGGCAGTCAATACGCGTCATCAGCTCGGCGAGCTTCTCGGCGCCGGCGACCCAGCCGGAGGCGCGGCATTCGTTCAAGCCGCGGAAATAGACGAGCTGGATGTCGAGCCCGCCGGCCTTCGCCGCCTCGCGGAACATGTCGGCCTGCAGCGCGCAGGCCGAATCCCAGGTCGGCTGCCGGCTCATGGTAGCGTCGAGGGCAAAGATCAGCCGGCCGCGCCTGCCGCCGGCCGCGGCAGGCCCGAGCGCGCGCACCTTCTGCAAGAAGGCATCGATCTCCGGCCGCGCGGAGGCGGGCGCCGGGGTGTGCTTGGAGGGATTCTTGCTCATGGCGGCAGTCTACACCGAATTCGCGCCGCCCCCCAAAGGTGGCGGCCATCGGTCTGGCCTGCAATGGCGGGGAAGCGTCAGCCGATGACGTCGTGGACCTGCAGCGGCTGGTCCATGACCGAATACCATTCGGCGCGGGCAGCGGCGCGCCGCTTGCCGTTTTCCGACAGCGGCAGATGCAGCGCGTTGAGCAGCGCGATCACTTCCTCGCGCGCGGTCAGATGCGACATGTTCGGCCGCATGCCGAGCGTCGCCTCGTCGAGGTCGTCGAAGGCGGTCAGGCCGCGCGGGAAGAATTCGCGATAGACCACGCGTTCGGCGAAACCGTCGATGCAGCGGAAGCCCATGCGCTTGGACAATTCGGTGAGCCCCTCGCCCACCAGCTTCTAATTGCGCGAGCCGAGCGTGGACAGGCGGTTGCGCACGACGATCCAGTCGGTCAGCCGGCCGTCGACCAGGCGGCGCTGGCGGCGCGCCTCGCACACCATCTCGGCGTAATGGCTTTCGCCGGTGACGCCGAAATTGATCGGGTCGAGGGTGGCGAGCACGTCGAAATCGACGAAGTTGTCGTTGAGCGGGGTGACCAGCGTGTCGGCCATCGAATGCGCCAGCCGCATGAGGTACGTGTCGTTGCCGGGCGTGTCGATCACCACCACGTCGTGGCTCTTCTCGATCGCGGCGATCGCTCTTGAGAAATTGGCGAACTCGGTGGCTTCGTTGGCTTCCAGCGAATTGCTTTCGCCGCGCGCGACGCAATAATGCGTCGGCTGCTCGAGCGGCAGGCGCGCGCGCTCGGCCCAAGGACGGCGGTTCTCGATGTAATGGGTGAAACTTTTTTGCCGGCTATCGAGGTTGATGGTCGCCACGCGCTGGCCGGCTTTGAGTAACGCGACGGCGATGTGCAACGCGGTGGTCGATTTACCCGAACCGCCCTTTTCGTCACGACCACGTGCGCGGACTGGCTGGCTTCGTGGATCGGTTGGACCAACGTATACGCGTCCTTTGATCCGGCAATTCTCGAAGATTTACCGCACTTTAGTCAAGTTTGTCATTGTTTAACCATTAACCCGCTTGGCCGGATTAACCCCACTTTGCTAGGTCGTATCTCCGTTTCGCGACAGTCAGCCGACAAGGCCTGCTAATTATGGCAAACCGCCCGCCCGTCACGCGCACCGTTCCGGCGCTGCGCCGCACCCTTGCCGGCTTGCGCAAAAGCGGCCAGCGCGTGGCCCTGGTGCCGACCATGGGTGCACTGCACCGCGGCCATTTGGTGCTTGTGCGCGAGGCCCACCGGCGCGCCCGCCGGGTGGTGGTGTCGATCTTCGTTAATCCCGCGCAATTTGCTCCCAACGAGGATTTCGCCAGCTATCCGCGCGGTTTCGACGCCGACCTCAAGGCGCTGGCCGCGGCCAAGGCGGACCTCGTCTGGGCGCCGAGCGAGGCGGCGATGTATCCGGAGGGCTTTGCCACCCGGCTCGAGCCGCAGGGTGCGGCCAAAGCCGGTTTGGAGGACAAGTTCCGCCCGCATTTTTTCGGCGGCGTCGCCACCGTGGTGGCCAAGCTGTTCACGCAATGCGCCCCCGATTTCGCTTTGTTCGGCGAGAAGGATTACCAGCAACTGCGCGTCATCACCCAGATGGCCAAGGATTTCGACCTGCCGGTCAAGGTGATCGGGGTCAAGACGGTGCGCGAAAAGGACGGCCTCGCGCTGTCCTCGCGCAACGCGTACCTGTCGACCGCCGAGCGGGCGGTGGCGCCGACACTTTACCGGGTGCTGCAAGCGGCCGCGGCGCGCATCAAGCAGGACGAGCCGATCGAGATCGTGCTGGAGGAAGGCGCCGCCGAGATCGCGCGCGCCGGCTTTGCGCTGGATTATCTCGCGGCGCGCCACGCCTTGACGCTCGCCCCCATCGCATTGCGCCAGGACGGGCCGATCAGGCTCCTGGTCGCCGCCAAGATCGGCAAGACGCGGCTGATCGATAATATCGGCATGTAGTTTAGCCAACGCTTCGCCCTCCCTATTCTTTGCGGCGCGGGACACGCCGTAGGCTCTTTCCGTCCCCCTCGAACAGGGGGTCCGGGGGAGTCGACCCCCGACAAATGTCGAGGGGATGGCGCGCCGATGGGCGCGTCATGCAGTCAGTACACACCTTCTCGCGAAGGTGTGGCGCCTCTCGGCGCGCCATCGCGGCGTCTTATCGGCGCCGGGCCGCGCTTTCTACCGGGGCATTTGCCCCGGTGTCAGCGAGCTCCTCGCGGCGGGTCATAGTGCCCGCGAGCGGTGCCCCGGCGCCGCCCGGGAGGGGGAGGAGCGTTCGTCTCCCCCGCGCGGGCGCCACATCCGATCCCGCCAACATGACGCCTTATGAGAGCGCCCTCGCTGGATCAGACATGACGAATATAAATGCGCCGGAGGGAGCGGGGATAAGTTTTTTTCGATGCCTACAGCAGTCCCAGCTCGCGCAATTCACGGCGCATCTGTTCCGGCATTTTGGCGGCGCCGGGTGCCGCGCGCGACAGATCGCGCGGCGCATCCTTGGCTTCGAGATAACGCCAGCCTTGAAAGGCCGAGCGCGGGCGCGGCTCGACCAGCACGACTTTGCCTTCGAGCACCACGCGGCAGCGGCCGATGCCGTCTTTGTCGGTGAACGGGCGGATGGCAAGGATGCGCTCGCGGCAACTGATCTGGCCGCGGACCACCCAAAAAAGCGAGCCGCCGGCGGTGAGCTCGTCGGCACGCTTGGGCACCATGCGGGTGGTGTGGATGTGCTCAAGCTTCTGGCCGCGCCGCTTCTTCTCTTTGAAACTCTGCTTGATCCAATCCTCGAGGTTGGCGACCGAGTCGCAGCCGACGCAGAGCTTGATGAGATGCAGGGGCATTGCTGACTTCCAACTACTCGTCCGGCGTAATCACCATCACCTTGGCGCCCTCGGCGACCTGCGCATCGGCAGCAACCGCGATCTCGGCGACGGCGCCGTCGACCGGCGAATGCAGCGTGTGCTCCATCTTCATCGCCTCGATGATGGCGAGCCGCTGGCCGCGCGTCACGTGTTCGCCCGCGGCGACGAAAACGGCGAGCACCTTGCCATGCATGGGCGCGCGCACAAGCCCGCCGGCGCCTTGATCCCCAGCCTCGTCGAGGGAGAGATCGCGCAAGGCGACCTTGGTCTGCCGGCCATGGCGCAGCACATAGACCGCCTCGCCGGCCGCGACCGCCACCGCGTCCGCCGCGGGCGCGGCGCCGTCGATGGCGACGATGGGCCCGTCGGCGCCATAGGTCACCTGCGCCACGATGCTCTCGCCCTCGGCCAGCACCGGCAGCGCTAGGCGGCGGGCGCCGGCGAGCTGGAAGGCATCGCCCGCGTCCCACGGCGAGGCCGGCTGATCTGGTTCAGCCTCGAAGGCGTTCGCGATGCGGGCGCGCTCGCGCTCGACCAGCTTTTGCGCACCGGCCGCGGCGGCGGCGCGGTCGAGGCCTTGCGGCGTCGCACCGAGTTCGTCGAGATGGCGGTCGATGAAGCCGGTGTCGAAGTTCCCGGCACGGAACTCAGGTGCGCGGCAGAGCGCGGCCAGGAAGCCGGCATTGCTGCGCGGGCCGACCACGACGGTCTTGTCGAGCGCAACCGCCAGCCGGTCGAGCGCCTCGTTACGGTTTTTGCCGTGCGCGATTAGCTTGGCGATCATCGGATCGTAGAACGGGGTCACCTGGGAGCCCGATTCAACGCCGGTATCGATGCGCAGGCCTTCTCCTTGCGGGAATTGCAGCGCCAGCAGCCGGCCCGTGGAGGGCAAAAAACCGCGCGCGGGGTCTTCCGCATAGAGCCGCGCCTCGACCGCGTGGCCGGCGAGCCGTACCTCCCCTTGCCTGAGCGGAAGTGTCTCGCCGGCGGCGATACGGAACTGCCATTCGACCAGATCGAGGCCGGTCACGGCTTCGGTCACCGGATGCTCGACTTGCAGGCGCGTGTTCATCTCCATGAACCAGAAGCCGTCTTCGCGCAGCCCGCCGACGCCGTCGGCGATGAACTCGATGGTGCCGGCGCCCTCGTAACCGGCGGCCTTGGCGGCGGCGACCGCGGCCTCGCCCATTTTTGCGCGCAACGCCGCGCTCATACCGGGCGCCGGCGCTTCCTCGATCACCTTCTGGTGGCGGCGCTGCAGCGAACAATCGCGTTCGTTGAGATGGATGGCGTTGCCGTGGCGGTCGGCGAAGACCTGCATCTCGATGTGACGTGGCGCGGTGACGTATTTCTCGATCAGCACGCGCTCGTCGCCGAAGGCCGCTTTCGCCTCGCGCTGGGCAGCGCCGAGCGCCGTCTCGAATTCGGCGTGGCGCTCGACTTTGCGCATGCCCTTGCCGCCGCCACCGGCCACCGCCTTGATCAGCAACGGATAGCCGATCTCGTAGGCCTTGCGCGCGAGGAACTTCGCCTCCTGCATGTCGCCGTGATAGCCGGGCACCACCGGCACGCCGGCTTTTTCCATCAGCGCCTTGGCGCTGCTTTTAAGACCCATGGCGCGCATCGCCGAAGGCGGCGGGCCGACAAAGACGATGCCTGCGTCGATACAGGCTTGCGCGAAATCGGCGTTCTCCGACAGAAACCCATAGCCGGGATGGATGCAGTCGGCGCGCGCCGCTTCGGCCGCCGCGATCAGTTTGTCGATGCGCAGATAGCTATCCGCGGCCGGCGCCGGGCCGATCGCGTGCGCCTCGTCGGCAAGCCGCACGTGCAGGGCCTGTGCATCTGCCTCCGAATAGACCGCGATGGTGCGCAGACCCAGCCGCTTGGCGGTGCGGGCGATGCGGCAGGCGATTTCGCCGCGATTGGCAATCAGGACGGATTTGAACATCAACGGGCCCGGCTTCTACTTAAGCCCATCCTAACGGAGAGGCAGTGGGGCCGCTTGTTCTCTTTGCGGCGGCGGCCGCTTCGGCGGCGCCGGCACGGAGCCTTGGCCCTCGGCTGGGGTTTGCGCGGCGCGCGCGTCGGCCGCCTCCTTCGACAGCGGCGGTTCGGGATTCATGATGCTGACCGGCGGGATCGAGGCGGCGGAAGGAAAGTCGTATCCCTTCCCGAGTGGCGCTCCGGCGGGCTCGGCCGCGCGGGCGACCGGCGCGGCGGCCTGCGGTGGCGCCGCCGCCACCGGTTCGTTTTTGGGCTCGCTTTGGTTCCAGCCGCCGGCATAGCGCGACACGTACTGGTCGAAAACCTGCGCCTTGAGATTGGACTTGAGCACATTGGTGTCGCCGAGCAGCGCAAAGGCGGCGCAGCGCTCGGCGGTGCAGCCGTCGCGCACCGCCAGCACATGCGCGGCAATGCCGTAACGGTCGAGTTCGATGGCGCGGCGCAGACCGGCGAGGTGGGCTGCGAAATCGGGGTCCTCGCGGCGGGCAAAGTCGAGCCCGTCAGCCAGCAGCGTCAGCCGCGCCGCCATATAGGCGACCGCCGCGGCCGTCCCGCGCGGGCCGGAAAACACCGCCTGCTCGCAGGCATTCTCCACCGCCTCGCCGGCGGCGGCGTCGAGGCAGGCGAGCGCCGAACCCGGCGCCAGCGCCTGCGCGGTGAGGTGCGCGGCGCGTTCGTTGAGCGAGCGCCGCTCGGCCGCGCGCTCGTTCTGCGCCAGCCGATCGAGTACGGCCGTCAGGCCGAGGCCAACGATGACGAGCACCGCGATGGGCACTAGCAACCGGCGCGCCACGCCGGATCGCCTGAAAGCGAGCACCGCCAGCACGGCCAAAAGCGCCGCCAGCGCGCCGAGCTGCAGCGGGGCGGACAACAGATCGTTCAGCGACACGCTATCGATACTCGGCATAGGCATTCCGAACGGGCGGCTGAGTCTTCGCCCCCGGCACTTTTAGCACAGGCGACCATTTCGAGGCGTCCCGGCGCCCTGCGGCGGATTAAGCGCCCCCAGCCGACTTGAAGCCGGGGGCCAGATCGCCGGCCGCCGCGAAGGCGCCCTTGGCCTCCACCGAGGTCATGGCCAACATGGTGCGCAGACCGGTAATGCCGCCGCCGCCGCCCGCTGCCAGCAGTACCGCGGCCATCTGGGTCTCGCTCGGCATTTCGCCGATGCAAAGGAAATCGTAATCGCCGAAGGTGAGGTAATAGCCAATGAGCTTACCGCCCGCCTTGGCCATGACGCGGCCGACCGCGTCGGCGCGATCCTCCGGCTTGACGATCATGCCCTTGATGGCTTCGCGGGTGTAACGGCCTTGCGTGATGAAGATCGGCATGCGTCCCTCCTCTGCGGCAAATGCCGCTTTATTGGACACGCATCATAATCGATGGCGGAGACGAAATCGCGACGGCCAGCCGGCAGCCGGAACTACATCCTCTCGAGCTGGCTTTCCTTGGCCACGCGCTCGAAGGCCTCGCCGGCACTCTTGATGCGGTACTGGTAATCGTCGCTTTCCGAGGGCAGCAGCTTGACCACGGTATAGCTACCGGACGCAGCGGCGCGACCGAACGTCGGCGAGGTGTAATACACTGTCTCACCGACCCGGTACTTGTGCGCAATAATGTGGATCTCGTTGCCGACCATCGGCTGCACCGGCGGGCTCGGCGTGCGGATCATCTTGGCCGCCGATTTGGGCGCGATACTGGGCGCACGGATCGCCGTGGCGGAGGTGGACCGCGTGGTCTTGCCGACCGGACGGCGCGCGGATTTCGACGCCTTCTTGTTCTCGGCGCGGGCGGTCTTGGCGATTTTTTTGTCGGGTCGCCGGGTAGTTTTGGTGGACCTGCCGGCGGTCTTGGTCGAATGGCTACTCATAAGCTCAATATAGCAGTTTATTTTATCACCGTGGGAACATTTTGAAGTCTGTATATCAGTACTTTCAATGGGTTACAACAAATATTTCGACCTCGTCCGGCCCATGAGCCGCATCCCGAAATTCCCCCGGCTGGGCGTCAAAACACCCGGCAGTCGTGGAACCGGCAGGCCCGGCGGGAGTTCTGCTTCGGGGGACGTGGAGGTTTATCATGCGACTATTGTTTGGGATCATTCTCGGCGGCTTTTTGACCGTCGGCAGCGCCTATATTTACAACTCCTACAACGCGACGGCGGGCGCGGCCGATGCCGCCAGAGTGCAAAAGACGCTGGTCAATTGGGACGTGGTCGGCACCAAATGGCAGCAACTCACCGAGCGTGCCCGCGCCGAATGGTCGCGGCACGCCGGCTGAGCCGCCATAGACTTCACCGCTTACTGGGCGAGTTGACCGCCAACCTCTTCGCGCATACCGACGCCGAGCGCATCGGCGATGGCGCGGCGGTCCATGCGGGTGCCGTCGTCGCCTTCGATCAGCAGCGGGACACGGCCGTCGCGCTCGAGGTGACGCGCCCATGACAGGGCATCGTCGAGCACGCTGAATTGCTTGAACAGCATCTGTTCCTTGGCGATCGGAGAAATCTCGCCGGACCCCTTCGGGCCGCTATAGACGCGGTATTGCATGGTCGGACCTCCTGCTTGTTGCTTCTTGGGGGTGTTTTCCAGGCATATGGTTATGCTTGGGTGACGCGTAAACCCCGAAAACGCCGCAAATTCTTCGGCGGCGCCAGGTGATATTGTCGCGGGGTAACGCCAGGGAGACAGCTATGCGAGCCGCCTATTACGAGCAGAACGGTACGGCGCGCGAGGTGTTGCGCGTGGCCGAGGTCGAAACGCCGCAGGCCGGCCCCGGCGAGGTTCGCGTCAAGCTTGCGACCTCGGGTGTCAACCCGTCCGACGTCAAATCGCGCCAGGGCAGCAACCGCAAGATCGCTTGGCCGCGCGTCATCCCGCACAGCGACGGCGCCGGCGTCATCGACCAGGTCGGCGACGGCGTCGCCGCCTCGCGCATCGGCGAGCGGGTGTGGGTCTATAACGGGCAATGGAAGCGCCCGTTCGGCACCGCCGCGGAATATATTGCGCTGCCGGCGACGCACGCGGTCAGGCTGGCGCACGGCATCAGCTTCGAATCCGGCGCCTGCCTCGGCATTCCGGCGATGACCGCTTACCAGGCCGCTGTGTTGGCCGGCGCCGGCGACGGCACCACGCTGCTCGTATCCGGCGGCGCGGGGTCGGTCAGCCAATACGTCATCCAGTTCGCCAAGGCGCTGGGCGCGCGGGTGCTCACCACCGTCTCCTCGCCGGAAAAAGCGGCGGCCGCGCGCGAGGCCGGCGCCGACGCGACCATCGATTACCAGCGCGAGGACGTCGGCGAGCGGGTGATGGGCCTCACCGGCAAGCGCGGGGTCGATGCCGTGATCGAGATGGATCTGACCGCCAATGCCAAGCTCATCCCGGCGGTGCTGCGCCCGCGCGGCAGCGTCATCGTCTACGGGACTGGGCCCGAGGCGGTGCTGCCGGCTTCCTTCTGCCTGGTCAACACGATCCGTCTGCAATTCTTCATCGTCTACGAGCTCAATAGCGGCGAACGCGAGCGCGCGGTCAATGCCATTACCGACGCGCTCGATGAGGGCCGGCTGGTCAACCGGGTGGCGACACCGACTTATGCGCTCGCCGACATCGCCGCGGCGCACGAGGCGGTGGAGCGCGGCACGCTCGGCAACGTGATCGTGACGCTGTAATGCCGACGCCGGGGGCGCACTTCGAAATCGCCATCCACGTGCGCACCGTCATGCAGCTGTTCAATTCCCTCGATCCCTCGCCGTTCCGCGAGCGCGATCTCGATCCGCACACGGAAGAATTCGTGGTCGGTTGGGCGCGCGAACTGCCGCGCGGGGCGCTCTTTGCCATCGTGATCGAAATGCCGGCGGAGGAAGCGGCCAGGCCGGACGCGGCGGGGATCGCGGAAGCCTTCGCCAATTATTTCCGGCAGCGCGCGGAAGCGACCGACCGCGAATTGCGCGAACTGTTCCGCGTCGGCTGGCGCTCGCTGCTGATCGGGCTGGCCGTTCTGATCGTCTGCCTGGTGGGCAGCCAGTTGGTCGTCAAGATGTTCAGCAAGTCCGTGCTGGCGCGGGTGCTGGAGGAAAGCCTGATCATCGTCGGCTGGGTGGCCAATTGGCGGCCGATCGAAATCTACCTTTACGACTGGTGGCCGATCCGGCGCCGGATCTTGCTTTACCGGCGCATCGCCGCGGCCCCGGTCGAGGTGCGCGCGCTCTAGCCGGCCGGCGGCGCGACTTCTGCGTCCTTGAAGCCGGCGGCATCGAGCGCGCGGCGCACCAGGCCGGATTTCTTGGCATCTTGCAGGAGTTCGCTGGCGAGCTTGAGCGCGGCCGGGCGGCCCTTGGGCACCGCGACCGCGATGCCAGTCTGTTGAAAATTTCCCGGCAGAATGCGGGCGCCGGGCAGCTTCGGCAACAGCCCGGCAAAGGAGTCGTGCGACAACGCGAAGGCGTCGCCCTGCCCCGTGCGCGCCATCTCGGTCATCAGGTCGACGCTGGCGACTTCCTCGACCGCCGCTTGGGGCGCAGTGCGCTTGGCGCTGCGCGCGGTCGTCGTGTTGGAGATGGCGACGATGCGCACGCCCGGCCGGTTGACCTCGTCGATCGTTTGGATTTTCGAGCCGGCCGGCACCAGATAGGTGCTGGCGATCAAAAAATAGGCCGGACCGAAATCGACCCTGGCTTCGCGCGCGGCGTCGCGCGGCATGAAGGCGAGATCGCAGGCGCAGTTAGCCACGGCGTCGGTGACCTGGCCGGAATTATCGTAGACCTGCAGCGCGAGCGGCAGCTGTAGCGTGGCGGCAAACGCGCGCACCAGATCGACGGTGACGCCGCGCACCTCGTCGTCGGCTCCCTTGATGGCGAAAAAGGCGGAGGCCGCCGGCGCGACCACTACGCCGCCACGCAATTTGCCGGTGGGCGCGAGCTGTCTGACGTCATCGGGATTTGCCATGCGCCCTGCATCTAACATGCAGGCATCGCGCGGGCTACCCGCGCTGGCTCAGGCCAGCAGATTGACCGAGGGCCTATTGGACGGCGCCGCCTCGCTGGCAGCTGTCACGGCCGTCGCCAGGTCCTTAAGCGCGCCGCCGAGGACGGTCGCCGGCTGGCCGGCAAAGGGCGAATTCTTGTCGGGCTTGCCGGATTGGCCCGGCGGCGTGCCGGGCGGCGCGTTGGGGTCCTTGCCGGCCCGCGCGCTCGATGCCTCGCAGGACGAGGTGCAGACATAGCCGTTGACCACGGAAATCATGACGCCACGCTCCCCAGGCGGGAAACCTAGGGAGTACGGGTAAACCGTTTATGAATCGGCCGATCACAGGCCGGTGAGGGCAACGTCAAAAACCGCCGCCGCTGCGGCCGAAACCGAGCTATGCTCGGTCGTTCGGGGGCCGGTCCGGCCGGTTTGCATGCGGGAGGCGGTCATGAAGTTCATCCTGGGCGTTTTCGTCGGCGCGGCGCTGATGCTCGGCTCCGCCTATGTGCACGACACCGGCATGGTGCGCGCCGGGCCGAAGCAGCCTTTCGTCAATTGGGACACCGTGGTCGGGTTGTTGGGGCGGTAAATCCATTGTCGTCCCCGCGAAGGCGACAAAAAATCAAAACTTCTCCACCCACGGGCGCAGCTCAATCTCCTGCGACCAAGCGCTGCGCGACTGCTTGAGCACGTCGAGATAGCTCTGCGCAATCGCGTCGGGATCGAGCAATGAATCCGGCGCATCCGCCGGCACCGGGCGGCGCACGCTTTTAATGCCGCCGTCGATGACGAAATGCGCGACGTGGATGCCCTGCGGGGAAAGCTCGCGCGCCATGCTCTGCGCCAACCCGCGCAGCGCGAACTTGCCCATGGCGAAGGGCGCCGACTGCGCGTAGCCCTTCACGGAGGCCGAGGCGCCGGTGAACAAAATGGCGCCATGGTGGCGCGGCAGCATGCGCTTGGCCGCCGCCTGGCCGACTAGGAAGGCACCGTACGCGGTGATCTCGAGCGCCTTGGCGACGTCGACCGGATCGAGCTCGGTAATCGGCCCGCGCGTGCGGTAGCTCGCGTTATAGACGACGACATCGGGCGTTATCTGCGCCGCATCGAGATCGGCGAACAGCTTCTCGACCTCGTTGCGCTTGGCGGCATCGCAGTTGAAGGCCCTGGCGCCGGTCGCCTTGACGAATTCGTCGAGCTTGGCGGGAGAGCGCGCGGCGAGCGCGACCTTCATGCCGGCTTTGGCGAAGACGCGGGCGAGCGAGGCAGAGAGGCCCGAGCCGGCGCCGACAATGAGGGCGGAGGTGTAGGTCATGGCTGTCATCCTCACATCCTAAACACTCCAAACCTTGTCCCCCGTATCGGCGCATTGAGTGCCGCGGAAAACGCCAGCGCCAGCACGCGGCGCGTTTCGCTCGGCGCGATGATGCCGTCGTCCCACAGCCGCGCGGTGGCGTAATAAGGATTGCCTTCGGTTTCATATTGCGCGCGGATCGGCGCCTTGAAGGCTTCCTCCTCGTCGGCGCTCCAGCTCTTGCCGTCCGCCTCGATATTGTCGCGCTTGACGGTCGCCAGCACCGAGGACGCCTGCTCGCCGCCCATCACCGAGATGCGCGCGTTCGGCCACATGAACAAAAAGCGCGGCCCGTAGGCGCGCCCGCACATGCCGTAATTGCCGGCGCCGTAGGAGCCGCCGACGATGACGGTGATCTTGGGCACAGCTGCGCAGGCGACCGCGGTCACCATCTTGGCGCCGTCCTTGGCGATGCCGCCGGCTTCGTAGTCGCGACCGACCATGAAGCCGACGATGTTCTGCAGAAACAGCAACGGAATGCGACGCTGGCAGCACAGCTCGACGAAATGCGCGGCCTTAAGCGCGCTTTCGGAAAACAAAATGCCGTTGTTGCCGAGGATGCCGACCGGCATGCCGTGAATGTGGGCGAAGCCGGTGACCAGCGTGGGACCGTAAAGCTGCTTGAACTCGTCGAATTCGGAGCCGTCGACCAGGCGCGCGATCACCTCGCGCACGTCGTATTGCTTTTTCAGATCGACCGGAACGATGCCGTCGAGCTCGTCGCCGGCGAAGGCTGGCTCGCGCGGCGCGACCAACGGGATATCGACATTCTTGCGGCTGTTGAGATTGGCGACGATGCGGCGCGCCAAGCTCAGCGCGTGATGATCGTCCTGTGCCAGATGATCGACGACGCCCGACTTGCGCGCATGCAAATCGCCGCCGCCCAAATCCTCCGCGCTCACCACCTCGCCGGTCGCCGCTTTGACCAAAGGCGGGCCGCCGAGGAAGATGGTGCCCTGGTTCTTGACGATGATGGTCTCGTCCGACATCGCCGGCACGTAAGCGCCGCCCGCCGTGCACGAGCCCATCACCACGGCGATCTGCGGAATGCCTAGCGAGGAGAGCGTCGCCTGGTTGTAGAAGATGCGGCCGAAATGCTCGCGGTCGGGGAACACTTCGGTCTGTGTCGGCAGGTTGGCGCCGCCGCTGTCGACCAAATAAATGCAGGGCAGACGGTTCTCGCGCGCGATTTCTTGGGCGCGCAAATGTTTCTTCACCGTCATCGGATGGTAGCTGCCGCCCTTGATGGTGGCGTCGTTGGCCACCACCATGCATTCGCGCCCCTCGACGCGGCCGATGCCGGTGATGATGCCGGCGGCGTGGATGTCGCCGTCATACATGCCGTAGGCGGCAAGTGGCGACAGTTCGAGAAAGGGCGAGCCGGGATCGATTAGGTTCATCACGCGGTCGCGCGGCAGCAGCTTGCCGCGCGAAACGTGCCGTTCTCGCGATTTCTCCGAGCCGCCCAAGGCGGCCTGCGCGCGGCGCGCCTGCAATTGCGCGGTGAGCGCGCGCATTTTTTCGGCATTGGCGCGGAATTCGGCGCCGCTCGTGTCGATGGCGGATGTCAGGATCGCCAACGTCCCCTCCCCCGTCTTTCTCCCCCGCGCCCGATTCTAGCCGAAATGCGGTCCGGGAAAGCGTGCCTTGCTGCGGGTCGGAAGGCAATGGCAGCCATGCGGAACGTTTTCGGCGTCTCAATCGTTGTCGCTGCGAGCATCGTCACACCGGAACAAGGACAAAAGGCAATGAACAAAGATCGCATCGAGGGCTCGGCTCAACAGGCCAAAGGCAAGGTCAAGGAAATCGCCGGTAAGGTCACCGGCGACAGCAAGCTCGAGACCGAGGGCAAGGCCGATCAGGTGGCTGGCAAAGTGCAAAATACGATCGGCGGCCTGAAGGATACCGTGAAGGAAGCCCTCAGAGACTGACATCGTGCGGACCGCGCGCACCGAACGTCAAGAACCCGGCGCTTGCGCCGGGTTTTTCGTTGTGCAGGGTAAGGCATCGTCACCTTCGTCCTGCCCGGAGCACCCCATGATCCAGCGCTTTCCCGGCCTCACCGCCACCCGCAGCCGCGCCGTCGCGCATGGCGGGCTCGTCTTCACCGTCGCCGTGTCGCCCGACCCGGCTCCGCCCGGCATCTACGAACAGACACAGCGGGCGCTTGCCCGTATCGACGAGAGCCTGGCGATGGCGGGCACGAACAAGGGCCGCATTCTGTCGGCCATCGTCTACATCGCCGACATCGCGCGCAAAGAGGAAATGAACCGCGCCTGGGACGAATGGGTCGACCGGGCCAATCCGCCGATGCGCGCCTGCCTCGGCGTCGATCTCGAGCCGCCGCATCTGGTCGAGATCGTGGTCACCGCGGCGCAATGATGGCGCGGCGTAACTTCGCCGCGCCGCCCGCCACGCTGCCGCCGCATTTTCCGAAATTTTTTCCAACGATCCGCGAGTTCCCGGAACATCACTTTGCCGCGTTCGTTGTCGGAGCATGCCGCATCCGCGGCCTTCACCCCCAAGGAGGCGAATGATGAAAACCTTGACTACGCTTACCGCCGTCGCGGCGTTGATCGCCGGCATTTCCCTCGCCAGTGCCGCGAGTTCGATGGACAAGAGCGACTCGATGGGCACGAGCTCGTCGCACGTGACCGGCACCGGCAAGTTCTGCATCAGCGGTGCCGCCGGCGCGCTGAATTGCCAATATGCCAGCCTGTCGGCCTGTCAGAAGATCGCCAAGAGCGGCGAGACCTGCAAGGCCAATCCGAGCAGCGAGACCACGGGCTCCGGCTCGAAATCGAAATCGAAATACTGAAGTCTATTTGCAAGGCAAACGAAATCCTCGTGCCGGCCCGCAGCCGGCGCGAGGCTTTCGGCCGAGCGAACGGCGTAATAGGCTCCCTGCCTCAGCGCGGAGGAGCCCATGCAGGCGAAGGTCGACGACTACAAGGATTTAAAGCTCAAGCTCGATGGGCTGGTGCCACCCGGGCACGGTTTCCACCGCAATCTTTTGCTCGACACGCTTTATGCGTCGCTGCCGCGCGACCCGCAGGTCAAGGTGCAGATCTACAACGCCGAGATCGTGCCGGGCGGCTATACCAATTGGCATTGCCACAATGGCGCGGCGTTTTTCGTCGCGCTGCAGGGCGCATTCGAGGCGCATTTCCAGGAAGGCGTGCTGGTCAAGGCCAAGGCCGGCGACTGCTACTCCGAGCCGATCGCCAAATTCCATCGCGGGCACAATCCGCACCCGGAATTGCCCTATCTTTGCGTCGGCCTATGCTTCACCTCGCCCGACCGCGAGCACGTGACCAATTCGGTGGAGCGGCCGTGGTGAACTAGGCTCTGACTTCCTGCCTTTGGAATGCGATATAGCCGCCGACGAACAAGAGGATGCAGGCCGCGACCATGCCGACGATCTGCGGCCAGGCCACCATCAAGCTGTCCCACAGCGGCAGCGGCGAGCCCATGATCGCACCCTGCAGCTGGCTCAAATAGACCGGCCCCAGCGTGCGCGTGGTCGGATCGAGCAGCGCCAGCACGCATTCGCCGAAAAGCGTCGAGGGTGACAGCCGCGCCAGCATCTGCCCGGTGATGATGAACGCCGCTTGATGTTCCGGCGAGACGAACACTTCGGTGACGGCGGGCGCCAGCGCCGGCCAAATCACCGACAGGAACAGCCACAGGCCGAGCGTCACCAGCGCGGCGGTCGCGGCCGAGCGGAATGTCACCGAGAACAGCATGGCGAGCGCCAGCCACACGCCGGCATAGGCGATGGTCACCAAGAGGAACGCAAAGGCGCGTCCCATTTCCTCGGCGCCCGGCGGCACGCCCAGCATGATGAGGCCGAGCCCGATCACCAACAGCCACAGGCACAACAGGTTGATGGCGATGACGCCGAGGCCGCCGAGGAATTTCCCGAACAGCAGCGCGTCGCGGTAGATCGGCTGCGACAAAATGCGCGACAGCGTGCGCCGGTTATGCTCGCCGTTGACCGCGTCGAAGCCGAGACCGATCGCCATCAGCGGCACCAGGAAGCCGAGGAAGGCGACGAACGACGGCAGCGGCTCGCGCGCGGTGGTGAACAGGCGCAGGAACAGGAACGGATCCTCGGCGGTGACCGCGCGGATTTGCTGGATGGCGCCAAACACCCCGGCGAGCGCCACCAGCACCATCAGCCATTCCAGCACGCGCATGCGGGCGCTGGTCAGGTGATCCGACATTTCCTTCAAGGTTACCACGCCCAAGCCTTGGAAGGCCGAACCTTCACGCCGCATCGCGGGCCTCCTGCACGTTCTGGAAATAGCGCGTGTAGATGGTTTCGAGACTGGGATGATCGAGCGAAAGCTGGGTGAGCCGCCCGCCGGCGACGACCACCGCGGCGGCCGCCTCGCCGCGCAGATCGCGGTCGCAGGTCATGCGGTAGCGGCCACGGCCGGGCTCCTCGACAGTGCGCACGCCCGGCAGCGCGGAGAGCCGCTTGGCGATGCCCTCGCCGCCTTCAGCCTCGACTTCGACCGCATAGCCGCCGCCCAGCACCTGGCGGCCGAGTTGGGCGACCGTGCCCATGAGCACAATGCGCCCGGCGTTGAACAATGCCACGCGGTCGCACACGCTCTGCACGCGGTCGAGCAGATGCGAGGACAAGAGGATGCTGACGCCCTGCTCCTTCAGCGAGCGGATCAGCGCCAAAAGTTCGACGCTCGCTTGCGGGTCGAGCCCGTTGGTCGGCTCGTCGAGGATGGCGATGCGGGCGTCCTTCATGACGATTTCCGCAAGCCCCAGGCGTTGGCGCATGCCGCGCGAGAAGGTCGCAACCTTTTTGTTGGCGACCCGCTCCAGAGCGACGCGCTTGAGCGCGGCGGCGATTTGCTTGTCGCGCTCGTTCGCGGCAATCCCCATCAGCCGCGCGGTGTAATGCAGATTTTCGGCGGCGGTGAGATGGTCGTAGAAGCCGACCGAATCCGGCAGATAGCCGACCAAGCGTTTGACCGCCAAGGGCTCGCGCGCGGGATCGTGGCCGAAGACGCGCGCCATTCCGGCGCTGATGTCGCTTAAGCCCAGCAGCATCAAGATGGTGGTGGTCTTGCCGGCGCCGTTGGGGCCGAGCAGACCGAAGATTTCCCCCGGCGCGACGTCGAAGGTCGCGCCGTTGACGGCAAAGGCTGCGCCATAGCGTTTGGTGAGGCCGTTCGCCTCGATGACTTTGGCCTCGCCGGCCGCGCTGACCGGCTCGCTCATCGCCGACCAAAGCGCGAAACGGCGCCCACCATGATCAGCAACGCGACGCCGATGATGCCGACGCCGGCGACGCCCCAGACCGTCGAGGTGGTCACGGTGACGCGGAAATTCGCGTTGCCGCTCTCCCCGCGCGTCGAGGCGGTGAGCGTGGTGACGTAATCGCCGGCGATCGCCTTGCTCGGCGGGGTGATCAGCGCCTGCACTTCCTTGTGCTCGTTGGGCGCGATGCGGTCGACGGTCTTCGGCTCGAAACTGATTTTCCAGCCGTCCGGCGAACTGGCCGACAGTTTGATGTTATTGGCCGGCGCCGTGCCGGTATTGGTAACCACCACGGGAACCGAGCTCTGCTTGCCGGCGGTTGCCCGCGCGCTGAGCAGGCCCTGGCGGCCGGCGAGCGTCAGCTTGGGTTGGCCGGTGATGTCGAGCGCGACCTTGGCGTCGGCGTGCGCACCTTCGGCGGCAATGCGTGCGGTCACATTGTAATGCCCGGCATCGACGCTGTCGGGCGGGCTCACCTTGAGCTTCACGTCCTTGCTCTTGCCGGCCTCGACCGGGATCGCGGTGAGCTGTTGCGTGCCATAGGCCTCGGTGAACGAGGTATCGAAATTGTGCGGCGCGTCGGCGGCGAGACTGATCAGCAGCTTCTTGCCGCTGTCGTTCTTGATGGTCATCGTGTATTCGAAGCTCGAGCGGGCGGAGCCGCGCAGCTCAGGCAATTGCGGAGAAAGCGTGAGCTTGGCCGGCAAATCCTTGGCCAGCGTCACCGCCACCGGCAGCGTGATGTGGTTGGTGGCGCCGTCGGCCTCGACCGTCAGCGTGTGGCTGCCGACTTGCGCGTCTTTGGGCACGTCGAGCCGCAGGTCGAGCGACACGCTGTCGTCGGTCGCCGGCATCGCCGCCGCGATCGGCTGGCCGCCGCCGAGCAGCGTCGCCGTCCAGCTCTTGGGCACGCCGGTGACGGAGAGCGCGAGCCGCTCAGGCGCCAGCGCGTAATTGCGCAATTTCAAATTGACCGTCGACGTGGTGCCGGGCTGCACGGTGACCGCCGGATAGTCGGTCAGGAGATAGAGGCCCTTGATGTCGTGATTGGCGTCGGCGGCAAAGGCGGGCGCGCAAAACGCGAACAATGAAACAATGAGCGCGAGAAAACGTATCGGCATGGCGAATTGCTCCGTACGGGGCCCCACAAAGTGAGGTCCCGCCGCATCGCCGCCCCCGAAATGGAAACACGGCCAGAGCCGTGTAAGTGACACTGGCGGTGTCGCGCACAAATTTGACGAAATTTTGAACGCGGACGGCCAATAATGCCGCAAGCGTTATGCCTTCAAGACCTTCGGCCAGTCCACTTCGTCTTCCGCCAGCACCCAGGGCTCCTTGACGCCCGCGTCGTGCCATTCGCGCCAGACCGGCAGCGCCATCACCGCCTGCATATAGGCGCGCGCGGCGGCGCCGACATCGACGGCATAGGTGTGGAAGCGCGCGACCACCGGCGCATACATCGCGTCGGTGGCGCCGAAGCGGCCGAACAGAAATGGGCCCCCTTGTCCGAAACGCGCGCGGCAATCGGTCCACATGGTTTCGATGCGCTGCACGTTGGCGGCGACCTCGGGGTTGAGCTCGCGCTTGAGTACCGGCCGCCACATGTTCATCGGCAGATGGCGGCGCAGCGGCACGAAGCCGGCATGCATCTCACTGGCGATGGCGCGCGCATGCGCCCGCGCCGCGCTATCGGCTGGCCATAGGCCCGCGGCAGGGAATTTTTCCGCCAGATATTCTAGGATCGCCAGCGATTCCCACACCCGCACATCGCCGTCGATCAGCACCGGCACCTTGCCGGTGCCGGACACGGCGCCGACCCGTTGTATGAAATCGGCTGCCTCGAGCGAGATCACCGTCTCCTCGAACGGGATGCCGGCCGTCTTCATGGCGATCCACGGCCGCATCGACCATGAGGAATAGTTCTTGTTACCGATGATGAGCGCCAGCGCCATCGAATCCCCCATCCATCCGCTAGAAGATGCGCAAGCCACGCACCGCGGACAAGCAAATCCTTTTCATGGCGGCGACCAGTCTGGCGAATAAGTCAGGCCGTTTTCGTTTCGCCCGGCGCCAATTCCGGTCCCTCGACGGGCCCGCCCGCTTTCTTCCAGGCGCCGAAACCGCCTTTGATGTGGGCGACCGGCTTGAGGCCCATGCGTTGGGCTGTCTGCGCCGCCAGCGCCGAGCGCAGGCCCCCGGCGCAGAAGAACACGAATTTCTTGTCCTCGGCGAATTTCGGCTTGTGATAGGGGCTTTGCGGGTCGATCCAGAATTCGAGCAGGCCGCGCGGGCAATGGAAGGCGCCGGGCACCTTGCCCTCGCGCGCCAATTCGCGCACGTCGCGGATGTCGACCAGCACCGTGTCGTCGCGCCCGACCAGCTTGATCGCCTCCTCGGTCGGCAGCGTCTCGACCTCGTTATTGGCGGCGTCGACCAAGGCGCGGTAGCCGGTAGTGATGTTTTGCGGCATGGGGGCTCCTCGAGGGTGGCTTTGCCCGACGATGGCAGAGCCGCGCGCTGCGCTCAAGCCGACCATTGAACGGGGCGCGCCAAGCGGGCACCATAGCCTTTGCGTGGGCATGATCTCATCCGAAAACCGGTTCCCACTTTTCGGGATCATGCCGCCGGAGACCCTACTATGGCGGCATTCACGATCTGGGACCTGCTCGCCCTCGTCTGGTTCCTCGGCGCCTGGATCGGCTATTCGCTGGTGATCGAGCGCTCGCCCATCGGCGGCAGCGGCCTTAACGCAAAGATGAACGATTACCGCGACGCCTGGATGGAGCGCTTATTGGCGCGCGAGGCGCGTATCGTCGACTCGCAGGTCACGGCCGCGCTGCAAAACGGCACGGCGTTCTTCGCGTCCACCAGCCTGATCGCCATCGGCGGCACCCTGACGCTGCTGCGCTCGACCGTGCAGATATTGACCGTGGTGGCGGCGCTGCCTTTCGGCGTCGCGCAATCGCCGGAAATGTGGGAACTGAAGATGATCGGGCTTGCCATCATCTTCGTCTACGCCTTCTTCAAATTCGCCTGGTCGTACCGGCTGTTCAATTATTTCGCCATCATGGTGGGCGCCGCCCCGCCGCACGAAGAGAAAGATAGCGCCGCAGCCCAGACCTTCGCGCATCGCGCCGCGCGGCTGTGCGCCGACGCCGGCCGCCACTTCAACCGCGGCCAGCGGGCGTTCTTCTTCGCGCTCGGTTATCTCGGCTGGTTTCTCGGGCCGCTGGAGCTTGCGCTCACCACCACCGGCATATTGATCGTGATGTGGCGTCGGCAGTTTGCCTCCGACGCGCGGCGGGCCTTCGATACGGTCATCACGGAGGCCGACGCGGCAGAGTCGAAAAAGCGCGCGGCTAGAGCACGATCAGATTAGATTGAGTCACGGTGCTCGCCTAATATTTTCCTTGCGCATAATCTTTTCCGAAAACCGGTTCCCATCCCCGATCTAGTCGAGGACATGCTTTTCGGGATCATGCGCTAAGCCATTCCCATCAAAACGGCGATAGTCGCTACGATCAGCACCGCGAGGCAGGCGGACGCCACGCTGATGACGCGCTCGCGCCAATCGGAGCGCAGTGCGGACGGCGGCTCGGATGACGCGGGCGTTGAGCGCGTGATGATGGCCATGGGCCGATCCCCCTTGACGGTGGCATCGCGCGGCGCGCGATGGAGCTCGAGAACGCAAACGCGAACCCGGGCGCCCGAATCGCCCTCAACCCGGCAAGAATATCACAGTTTTATGAATACCCTGTGGGCAACGCGCCAGACGAAATCAGCGCGACTTCTTCCACGCCTCGTAGCGCTTTTTGTTTTCTTCATTGGGCGGATAGAGGCCGGGGAGTTTCTCGCCCTTCTCCACCTGCTGCACCAGCCAGGTTTCCAGCAGCTCGTGCTCGGCGCCTTCGGTGGCAACGTATTCGACCAGGTCTTTCGGGATCACCACCGCGCCGTCGTCGTCAGCGACGATGATGTCGTCGGGGAAAATAGCGCAGCCGCCGCAGCCGACCGGCTCACCCCAGCCGACGAAAGTCAATTCGTGCACCGAGGCCGGCGCCGCAATGCCGGCGCACCACACCGGCATGCCGGTCGCCAGCACGCCGTGCTTGTCGCGCATCGCGCCGTCGGTGACGAGCGCGGCGATGCCGCGCTTGACCATGCGCATGCACAAAATGTCGCCGAAGATGCCGGAGTCGGTCACGCCCATGGCGTCGGCGACGACCACGGCGCCTTGCGGCATGACTTCGATCGCGGCCCGCGTCGATATCGGGTTCGACCAGCTTGCCGGCGTCGCCAGATCCTCGCGCACCGGCACGAAGCGCAAGGTAAACGCCGGGCCGACGATGCGTTTTCCGGAAAAGCCGAGCGGCATCGGGCCCGTCATCCACGAGCGGCGGATACCTTTCTTCAGCAGCATCGTGCAGATGGTGCCGGTGGTGACGTTACGCAGCGTGTCGAGCGATGCGGTCATATTGGTCCCTCAGGCGGGGGTGAGGCCGAGCCGCTCGTCGCGGCGGCGCAAGTAGGCCACAAACGGGATCGACAGTAGCACCATCCAGGCTTTGCCGACGACCTGCCCGGCCAAAAAGTCGAGCGAGCCGAAGGCCAGCCAGAGGAAGATGCACGAGTCGACCACCAGACCGATCATGCTCGATACCACCACCGCTAGCACCAAGCGGTTGCGCGCGAGCGGCGTATAGACCGCGAAATCGACGGCTTCCGACAATAAGAACGCGCTTGCCGATGCCACCACGATCGAAGGCGGCGACAGTCCGGCGGAAATGGCCGCGCCAGCAATGATCGCACCGATGCCGAATTCGACGCCGAGCCGCCGCTGCACTAGATCGCGCAAGACCAAGGCTGCGCCGATCAGCAACACGCCGGACGGCGCATTAAGCCCCGGCGCAACCGGCACCACGCATGGACCGTTGGCGATACAGGCCGTGCCTACGTGGCCGATCATCCAATTGGCCGTCGGAATGGTGAGGCAATATAGCGCTAGGAAGATCACGCCTTCGACGTTTTTGCGCAGTTCGTTACTCATGGTTCAAGTTCTTGCCGTTCGTCCGGATTCGGTGAATGTCGCATAACCCTTCGCCCGCAACTCGCAGGCCGGGCACTCGCCGCAGCCATAGCCCCAGTCGTGGCGCTGCGTGCGGTCGCCCAGATAACAGCTATGGGTGTCTTCGACAACGAGCGCGAGCAGGGCATCGCCGCCGATGTCATAGGCGAGCGCGAAGGTCGCGGCCTTGTCGATCCACATCAGCGGAGTATGGATGACGACGCGCTTGTCGAGGCCGAGGCCGAGGCCGAGCGCGACCTGCATCGCCTTGACCGTGTCGTCGCGGCAATCGGGATAGCCGGAATAATCGGTCTCGCACATGCCGGCGACGAGGTGACGGGCGGCGCGCCGATAGGCGAGCACGCCGGCGAAGGAAAAGAAAATCAAATTGCGGCCGGGCACGAAGGTGGTGGGCAGACCGCTGTCGGCGATTTCGATGGCCGTTTCGCGGGTGAGCGCGCTGTCGGAAATGGCTGAAAGCGCGTCGAGCTTGATCGTGTGGTCGTCGCCAAGCCGCGCCCGCCAGTCCGGCTTGAGCGCGGCGAGCTTGTCGCGGATGCGCGGACGCACGCTGAGTTCGACCTTGTGGCGCTGGCCGTAATCGAAGCCGACGGTTTCCACCCGCGCGAAACGCTCGAGCGCCCAAGCGAGGCAGACGGTGGAATCCTGCCCGCCGGAGAAGAGAACGAGGGCGGTATCGGCGCTGAAATCCGGGGTCACCCGTTCAATCCCATTTCGGCGACCAAGTCCAATCGACGATGCGGCTGCCGCGCCGCGTGAGGCCGGCGATTTCCTTCATCTCGGCGTCCGACAGCGCGAAATCGAAGATCGCCAGGTTTTCCTCCAGCCGCTCGATCTTGCTGGTGCGCGGGATGACCACGACGCCCTGCTGCACCAGCCAGCGCAGGCTGACCTGCGCCGCCGACTTGCCATGCGCCTCGCCGATGCGGATGAGCAATTCGTCACCCTTGGCTTGCGCCCGCGCGATCGGACTATAAGCGACCACCGCCATGCCGAGCCGGCGGCAGGCGGCGATCACTTTGTCCTGATCGAGATAAGGATGGTATTCGACCTGATTGCAGACCAGCGGTTCGCTCGACACTTTGTTGGCCTCGTCGAGCAGCGCGACGGTGAAATTCGACACCCCGATCGCCCGCACGAAGCCTTCGCGTTTCATCTTGGCCATGGCGCCGAGCGTCTCGCCGAGCGGCACGCGCGGGTTTGGCCAGTGGATCAGCAGCAGATCGATGACCTCGAGGCGCAACTGCGCCAAGCTCTCCTTCACCGAGCGTTCGAGATCGTGCGGCGCGAGCAGGGTCGGCTGCACCTTGGTGGTGACCATGACCTGGTCGCGCATCCCGGAGGCGCGCACCCCCTCACCCACCGCGCGCTCGTTGCCGTACATCTGCGCGCTGTCGATGTGGCGGTAGCCGATGCGGATCGCCTGCTCGACCAGGCGCGAACAATCGCGTCCCTGCAGCGTCCAGGTGCCGAGCCCGATGATCGGTATCTTGAATCCTTTGGCCTCGACGATTTGCATGGCGGCCTCGTTGTCCGGCGGCGGGTGGCGGGCGGGAGGCGGAGAATGCCCGCTCCGCCGCGCCCTGCCAACCGGGTCGGCACGGGAGCCCGATGGCGGAGCAACCGGTCCGAATAGAGCCGCAGTGAATGATTCCGCATTTTTTGCGCGTCGTTAATGTGCCGCAAAACGTGGCGCTTCAAGCGCTTGAGCGGACCCCTCACATTGGAATAATTCGAGAGTAAAAATAAGGACTTGCATCGATAGCCATTAATGCTTTTGTGAGCGCCAGGCTCTAGAGTGGAATGCGCACGGGTAGGCATTCAGTCGCAGAATAGAACCATGCTTGGCGCCCTCATCATCGTTTTTCGCGAAGTCATCGAAGCCGGCCTGATCGTAGGCATCGTGATGGCGGCGACGCGCGGCGTGCCCACCCGCGGACGCTGGATCGGCTTCGGCATTCTCGGCGGCGTGGTCGGCGCCGCCTTTGTCGCCGTCTTCGCCGGCGCCATCTCGCAGGCTTTCGAGGGCGCGGGACAGGAACTGTTCAACGCCAGCGTGCTCGGCATCGCGGTGGTCATGCTGATGTGGCACAATGCCTGGATGGCGCGGCACGGCCGCGAGATCGCCGAGGAGATGCGCACCATTGGCACCGCGGTGAGCGAAGGCGCCAAGCCGCTGACCGCGCTCGCCATCGTCGTCGGCCTCGCGGTGTTGCGCGAAGGCTCCGAGGTGGTGCTGTTCCTCTATGGCATCTTCGCGTCGGGCACCTCGGGCACGGCGCTCTTGGTCGGCGGCGTGCTCGGCGTCGCCGCCGGCGCCGCCTTCACCGCGCTCACCTATGTCGGCCTGCTGGCGATCCCTACCCGATACATCTTCTCGGTGACGAGCTGGCTGATCGCGCTGCTCGCCGCCGGCATGGCGGCGCAGGCGGTGCAGTTCCTCAACAACGCCGGCGTTATTGTGGGCTTCGACCACACCGTCTGGGATACCTCATGGCTGCTGTCGGACGGCAGCCTGTTCGGCAAATTGCTGCACACGCTGATCGGCTACACCGAACGGCCGACCGAGATGCAGCTCGTGGTCTATATCGCCACCCTGTTCCTGATGTTCCTGCTGATGCGGATGGCGCGCCCGGCGTCGCGCCAGCGCGTGGCCGCCGCCGAATAATCGTTCAGCGCCGTCTTCCCGCCAAAAGGCGCTTCAGTTCCGTCTTCCTGCCAAAAGGCGCTTCAGCGCCGTCTTCCCGCTAAAGCGGCGAAAGCCGCGTCCGGCGCGCTGTCGATCAGCTTGAGCAGCGCCCGCGCAGGTCCGCGCGGGCTGCGCTTGCCCTGCTCCCAGTTGCGCACCGTTTCGATCGGCACCTCGATCTTTTCGGCGAAGGCTGCTTGCGTGAGCCCACAGCGCGCGCGCACGTGGCGTACGAACGCGGCCGGATCGGAATGGTCGAGGGTTTTCTCGCTGCCGTCGGGCATGATCTCGACGATCCGCCCGTCGGCTTTCAAGCGCACGCGCAGCATGGCTTTCCCCATTGCCGGTGAAGTCGGCTTGAGGCCTAGCTGATTCGCGATTCCCAGGTGTTAATGGCCCATAAGCCGTCGGCCGACTGGGCCATTGGCCTACCGCGTCTTCTCGAAAAGCTCCCGTCCGATGAGCATGCGCCTGATCTCGCTGGTCCCCGCCCCGATCTCGTAGAGCTTGGCGTCGCGCAGCAGGCGGCCGCAGGGGAAATCGTTGATGTAGCCGTTGCCGCCCAGGCACTGGATCGCTTCCAGCGCCATCCAGGTGGCACGTTCGGCGGCGTACAAAATGGCGCCGGCCGAGTCCTCGCGTGTGGTGCGGCCCTCGTCGCACGCCTTGGCCACCGTGTACACGTAAGAGCGGGCCGCGTTCATGGTCACATACATGTCGGCGAGCTTGGCCTGCACCAATTGGAAGCGGCCGATCGCCTGGCCGAACTGCTGGCGCTCGTGCACATACGGGAGCACCACGTCCATGCAGGCCTGCATGATTCCTAAAGGGCCGGCGGCCAACACCACGCGCTCGTAATCGAGGCCGCTCATCAGCACGTTGACGCCGTTGCCGACCGCGCCGAGCACGTTCTCCTGCGGCACCTCGCAGTCGGTGAACACCAGCTCCGAGGTGTCGGAGCCGCGCATGCCGAGTTTGTCGAGTTTCTGCGCCGGGGCAAACCCCTTCATCCCCTTCTCGATGATAAACGCGGTGATGCCGCGGCTGCCGGCGGTGCGGTCGGTCTTGGCGTAGACCACCAGCGTGTCGGATACCGGGCCGTTGGTAATCCACATTTTCGAGCCGTTGAGCACGTAATGGTCGCCGACTTTGTCGGCGCGCGTGCGCATCGACACCACGTCGGAACCGGCGCCCGGCTCGGACATCGCCAACGCCCCGACATGCTCGCCGGAGATCAGTTTGGGCAGATATTTCTTCTTCTGCTCGACGGTGCCGTTGCGGCGCAACTGGTTGACGCAGAGATTGGAATGGGCGCCGTAGGAGAGACCGACCGCCGCGGAAGCGCGCGAAATCTCCTCCATCGCTACGCAATGCTCGAGATAACCGAGCCCGGAGCCGCCGAATTCCTCCTCTACCGTGATGCCGTGCAGGCCGAGCGCGCCCATTTCCGGCCACAGGTCGCGCGGAAACACATTGTCGCGGTCGATTTGCTCGGCGCGCGGGGCGATGCGGTCCTGCGCGAAATCGCTCACGCTCTTGCGCAGCATGTCGACGTCGGGCCCGAGGCCAAAATCGAAGCCCACCCAGGCATTGGGGATCATGGCAGCCTCCCGCAGCGCGCCGCTTTACGCGGGTCGCATTGGGGAGAACTCTATAGGCTTGCGCTCAGGCTGTCAGCGCCTCGGACGACAGTGGCGGCGGAAACATACGGCCGCTGGTGCCCGGTTTCCCCTGCCCCAGCAATCGGTCGATGGCCTTGGCCGGCGCCGGCCGCGCGAACAAGAAACCCTGCATCTCGTCGCAGCCGGCGAGCCGCAGCAAGACGCGTTGCTGCTCTGTTTCCACGCCCTCGACCACCACGGTGAGGCCAAGCGCGCGGCCGAGCGCGACGATGGCCTGGATGATCACCCCGCCATTGGCGTGGGTGCCGAGCGCGGTCACGAAGCCGCGGTCGATCTTCAGCTTGTCGAGGGGAAACCGTTGCAAATAGCCCAGGTTCGAATAGCCGGAACCGAAATCGTCGAGTGCAATACGCACGCCGAGCGCATGCAGGTCCTCGATGCGCTTGACCATCTCGTCCGGGTTGTCGATCAGCACGCCTTCGGTGATTTCCAACATCAGCCGCGACGGCGGCACGCCGCTCTCGGCGAGCGCCGAGCGCACCAGCGCGACGATCGAGGCGTCGCGCACTTGCAGCGGCGACAGGTTGACCGCCACATAGACGTCCGGCCAGCGTTTGGCTTCGGTAAGCGCACGGCGCAGCACGAAAGCGCCGAGCGTGTCCATCAGGCCCATCTGCTCGGCGACGGGGATGAACGTCGCCGGTCCAATCGAGCCGCGCGTGGCATGGGGCCAGCGCAGCAGCGCTTCGACGCCGACGATGCGGCCGCCCTGCGAGGCGATGATCGGCTGGTAATGCAATTCCAACTCGTTGGCGCTGAGCGCGCGCGGCAATTCGCGACGGATGAATGTCGCATCGGCCGACAAAGTATCGATCGCGCGCTCGTAACCGACGATAGCGCCGGGGCCCTTCTTGCCCGCGGCGCCCAGCGCCAATTCGGCCCGGCGCATGAGTTCGCCGCGGGTAGTGGCGTGACGCGGCGCCTGGGCGTAGCCGGCATGTGCGCTTATGCGCACCACGGTTTCGATCCAATGCGGGCGCGCGATGGTCGCGAGCGTTGCACGCAGAATTACCGCGGCATCGACTTCGGCCGCGGCGGTGAAGGCGACTGCAAAACGGTCGCTGCCGATGCGGCCGCAGACGGCGTCCTTCGGTAGCGCTTCCTTGAGCCGCCCGGCCACCGCCACGATCAGCCCGTCGCTGCCGATGACGCCGAGTTGGGCGTCGGCATCCGCCATGCCGTCAAGCTCGATCAGCGCGAAAGTGGTCACCGCATCGCCGGCGCGTTGGGCGAGCGCGCGGTCAAGCAGTTCGAGCGTCTTGGCGTGGTTGGGCAGGCCGGTGAGCTTGTCCTCGTCGGCCGCGCGCCGCGCCAAATCTTCGCTCGCCGCCAGTTCGCGCCGCGCGCGGGCGAGCTGGGCCAGTGAAAATCCGGCAAATCCCATCAGCAGGCCGGCGATTGCCGCGATAAACGGCATCAACCGCTGCATCGCCCGCAGCATCGGGTGCGTCTTGCGCCAGGTCAGGAAGCCGGCGATGCGGCCTTGCTCGTCCATGACCGGCTGCATTTCGCGTTCGCTCATGGGCGGGTCGGCTTCGAATTTGAGATCCTTGAGGCCGACGCTCTGCTCGACCATGCGCACGAAGCGCGGGTCGACCGCGTCGGCTTTGCCGAACAGCGTGCGGAATTCTCCGATGGCGTTGCGCAGCGAGGCGCGCTGCTCCGCCCACAGCCGCTCGTCGCTCTGCCGCGCCACATCGTAGCCGATGACGCCGGCGAGCACGGTGGCGCCGACTGCAAGCACCGCCAGCACGACGACGAGCTGCGAGGCCGACAGCATGCGCCGGGTGCGCGCGCGCGGCGCGCGGGCAAGATCGGTCGCCGGTTGTGTTTTGACCTCGCCGTCCACCCGGATCCCCCACACGCAATACCCGGGCGACGCTAGGGATTTAGCGTTAATGGCGGGTCAGCAAATAAGGTGAACGAAATGTTAGCGCGCGGCCGCGGCCCCCGCGAATGGGGCGCGGCCTGCCGGCCAGCTTCCCGAGCCGGAACGGTCCGCTTATTTGACGGCGCCGCCGGTGATGCCGGCGATAAAGCGGTCGAGGAAGAGATTATAAGCGATCGCCACCGGAATGCTGGCGATCAACGCGCCGGCCATGATCTCGCCCCAGTAGAAGATGTCGCCGCGGATGAGATCGGTCGCCACGCCGAGTGTGATCGGTTTCTGATCTGACGAGGATATGAACGTCAGTGCGTAGACGAATTCCTGCAAGGTCAGCGTGAAGGTGAAGATCACCACCGTCAGGATGCCCGGCAGCGACAGCGGGATCGCCATCTTGATGAAGGCGCCGAACAGGCTGCAACCGTCGACAATCGCTGCCTCCTCGATCTCGGGCGGCATCGCCTTGAAGAAGCCCATCAACAGCCAGGTACAGAACGGGATGGTGAAGGTCGGGTAGACCAGCACCAGCGCCCACATCGAATTCTGCAAGCCGAGAATTGGCGATGACCCGCGACAGCGGCAGGAACAGTAGCGTCGGCGGCACAAGATAGGTGAGGAAGATGCCGATGCCGAGCGTCTCGCCGGTCTTGCCGGTCATCCGCGCCAGGCTATAGGCGGCGGGCAGCGCGGTGACGAGCGTGATGGCGACGACGACAGAGGCCGATGATCAGGGAATTCAACAGCCAGGTCGCGAACAGGGTCTTCTCGAACAGATAACGGAAATGCTCGAGCGTGGGCGGATCGTTGAACCAGAACGGGATATGCTGGACGTTGTAAAGATCGGCGTTAGTTTTGAACGACAGTGATCACCATCCAATAGAACGGGAACGCGGCGAGGATGAAGAAAAACGCGACCGCTCCGTAGAATGAGGTCTCTTGCACGGCTTTAGCGACGGTGACGCGCGGCATGTCAGATCTCCCGCCGCCGGATGAAGCGCAGCATGAAGATCACCACGACGAGCAGCACCGGCAGCATGAACAGCGAGATGGCGGCACCATGCGACACGTCGCCGGACGTGATGCCGGTCTGGAAACCCGCGAAGCCCAGGACCGAGGTCGCGCCGATGGGACCGCCCTGGGTCATCAGAAAGACGATGGAAAGGTCGGTGAAGGTAAACACGATGCCGAAAATCAGGCCGATGGCCACGATCGGCAGGATCATCGGCACGATGATCTGGTAGTTGCGGCGCCAAAAACCGGCGCCGTCGACGGTCGCCGCGTCGAGCACGTCCTGCGGGACGGCGGTGATGCCGGCGAGGAAGATGACGATGGCGAACGGAAAGAACCGCCAGGCATTGACGACGATCACCGAGATCATCGCCAGATCCGGGTTGCCAAGCCAGTTCGGCGCCTGATCGAACGGGTGATAAACGCCGAGCGCGATCATCGTCCAGTTGATGACGCTGTAGAGCGAATTGAACATCCATTGCCAGGCGACCGTGGCGAGCGCGATCGGCACCGCCCAGGGCAATATGATCATCGCCCTGACGAACTTGCGGCCGGGGAACGGGCGCAGCAGCACCAGCGCGCCGAACTTGCCGAGGATGAGGCCGAGGATCTGCGATCCGAAGGTGAAGATGAAGGTGTTGGAAAGCGTCTGCCGGAACGATCCGGATTTTCGATGATGTCTACGAAATTCGACAGGCCGACGAATTGCCATGACGGATTGTAGATCGTGTAGGCGCTGACCGAGTAATACACGGCCATCAGGAACGGCACGCCGACCAGCAACAGCACGTAGAGGATTGCCGGCGAGACGAAAATCGCGCCGAGCACGTCGCGCCGGTCGAAGATGAACCGGAAGCGCGAAGTGGCAGGCTTGGAAATTGAATTCAGCGATTGCGACCATCGGTGAAGACCCGCTTTAGTGGCGGCTGGTTCGTTTGCCGTCTTTGTCGAAATTGCGCAGCGCGCTGTTGCGCACGGCGAAGGGATGCCACTCGCCGGGCCGGATCCATTCGTCGGCAACGTGCGCCGGCGGCAGTTTTGCCGTGACCACCTGGTTCGGATCGAATCCTTCCATCGCGCCGTAAACGATGCGCTCGGAGCCGAGATATTCGGAACGATCGACGCGGAACTTGAATTCGGTGAAGGCCTCGTCGGTGATCATGTCCTTGGGCAGGAAATTCTCCGGGCGGAAGCCGAGATAGCCGCCGTTCTTGGCGACGATATTCATCGGCGGCGTGCCGACAAAGGTGGCGACGAAACGGTCGGCGGGATCGTCGTAAATTTCCGTCGGCGTTCCCACCTGCCGCACGACGCCATGGTCGATTACGGCGATGCGGTCGCCCATGCCCATTGCCTCGACCTGATCGTGGGTCACGTAAATGGTAGTGATGCCGACGCGCTGCTGGAATTGCTTGATCTCCATGCGCGCCGAAGCACGCAATTTGGCGTCGAGGTTGGAGAGCGGCTCGTCGAGCAAGCAGCGCGGTCGGCTCGCGCACCAGCGCGCGGGCGAGCGCAACTCGCTGACGTTCGCCGCCGGAGAGCTGACGCGGCCGACGGTCGAGCAGATGCCCGATCCCCAGCAATTGCGACGCCCATTCGACCTTCTTGTCGATTTCGGCGCGGGGAACGCTCTGCGTCTTCAGCGGAAAAGCGATGTTGTTGCGCACGGTAAAATGCGGATAGAGGCCGTAGCTCTGGAACATCATGGCCACGCCGCGGGCGCGCGGCGGCAGTTCGTTGACGATGTCGCCACCGATCAACAAATCGCCGCTCGTCTGTTTTTCCAGCCCGCAGATGATGCGCAGATACGTCGTCTTGCCGCAGCCCGACGGTCCAAGCAACACCATGAATTCACCGTCCGGCACGGTCAGACTGATGCCGTTGACGGCGGGAACTTCACCAAATTTCTTGATGATGTCCCTGGTTATTACCGCAGCCATTGAACCTCCCAGAATTCAACGTAAGTCACGCCACGCCGCCGACCCCTCGGCGGCGCTTTGTTCGTGTCTGCCGCCTAATCGCCGGCGTCCCACAACGCCGGCGTGACCCGGACCGCGACGCGAACGCACGCGGTCCGGGTATTAGCGATCAGGCCTTGCCGGCCCACTTCTTCATGATGGCTTCGCACTGACCGCGCGGCCCACTTGACCGACTCTTCAGCGCTCAACTGCACCCGTCGCCGCCTTCGCCATCATGTCAGTTGATGATGAACTGGTAGTAGATTTCGTCCATCGCAGGCGTGGCCGGCCCCGGATAGCCCGGGATGGCGGACCACTTGTCCGAGTCCTGCAGGATCGCCAGCTTGTCGTGCGGGGTCGAGGTCGGATCATTCGACAGGATCGGCATCGGCTTGGGCACAAGACCGGCGAAGCACGGATTGTTGTAGCCCTCGCTCGCCTTGAAGGCTTCCGGCCAATTCGCCGAATAGTGCCTGAGGAACTCCTTCGCCGCTTCCTTGTTCTTGGCGAATTTCCAGATGCCGTAGAATTCGGACGCCGCGCCCATGATCTGCTTCGCCGGGCCTTTCGGCGGCTCGATGACGTAGATGTCGTCGGCCAGCTTCTTGTTGAGCTTCTGCGCAGTGCGATAAGCCGAGATCGGGTTGATGATGTAGCAACCGACGCCGGAGTCGATGTATTGGTTATTGCTGGCGTCGTTCCACGACAACACGTCCGACGTCATCGCCTCCTTGTAGAGCGCGGCGGCGAACTTGATCGGCTTCAACCGTCTCCTTGCTTTGGAGCGATGATCTTCTTGCCGGCCTCGTCCTGGATGGCAGCGCCGTAGCTCCAGATCAGGCCGCGCCAGTTCGCGTTCGGGTCGTTGCTGTGACCGAGCGGGATGCCGACCGGGTGGCCTTTCGCCTTCAGCTTGGCGCCGCCCTTGCGCAGGTTGTCCCACGTATCCGGCTTCATCCCGATCTCGTCCCACATGGTCTTTTGATACATGCCCGGGAAGTTGATGTAGAAATCGGGGAAGGCGGACCAGCTGCCGTCGTCGGCGTTGTAGCCGAGCTGCTTGCCGATCGTGGAGACCTGGCCGTACTTCTTCTCGGTTTCCTTTACGAGATCGGCGACGTCCAGAAAAAACTTACGGTAGAGATGCGCGCCGCCGGAGCCGTTAAAGCCGAAGAGATCGTGTCCCGATCCGGCCGATGCTTCGGCGGCCGCGCGCGCGGGAATGTTCTGCACGGGAATGTGGTCGACCGTGACCGCAATCTTTTCCTTCGTCGCCCCAGTCCTTGGCGAACTTGTCGAACCAGGTGTCGTATTCCGGAACGAAGTGGGCCCATTGCACGATCGACAGCGATTTGTCGGCGGCCAAGGCTTTCGAAACGAATGGCGCAGAAAGCAAGGGTGCCGTGCCGGCTGCGGCAAGCGTGAGGCCCGAAGTTTTCAAGAACCGGCGTCGGGTAATGCGCCCAAGTTTGTTCGTCATTTGCGTTCTCCCTCATTGTTTGGCTGCAGTTGGAGGAGGCGGTTCCCGTCTGAAGATCGCCTCGCCCACTGAGTTTTATTTTTTAAGACCGCCAGCATAACGCCCAATTGCCCCGGCGGGCCAGCATTTTTAAATTACAATTCGCCCAGAATAGCCAACGCGGCCAAGGGGATTTTTATCTGGCAGCGCACAAAAAAATTGACACGACTAAAGTTGAATTCGCCGGCTCGCTCATATGCGTCTTTGGCGGAGCGGGTTGAGCGGCGGGCGTCGCCCGAATGTTCTACGAATGTCCACCGCAAGCTCTAAAAGCAGACATTGCCGCGCATTTGTGCATCCGCGCCCCTGCTTAGCGAAGGCCAAACCACAGCGTAGCGATGCCTAAAAACGAAAAGAAGCCGACCACGTCGGTCACCGTGGTGACGAACGGGCTTGAGGCCACCGCCGGGTCGACGCGCAGCCGGTTGAGCGCCAAGGGAATAAGTATGCCGCCGAGCGCGGCGGCGATCAGATTGCAGACCATGGCAAGCCCGATCACCACGCCGAGCGCCGGCACGCGGAACCAGACATAGGCTGCAACCCCGGTGATGACGGCGAAGGCGACGCCGTTGAGCACGCCGACCAGCAATTCGCGCATGATCACGCGGCGGGCATTGGCGTCGCCGAGTTCTTGCGTCGCCAGGGCGCGCACCGCGACCGTCATGGTCTGCGTGGTTGCATTGCCGCCCTGGCTCGCCACGATCGGCGCCAGCACGGCGAGCGCCACCATCTTCTGCAATTGGCCTTCGAACAGGCCGAGCACCGAACTCGCCAGGAAGGCGGTGGCGAGGTTGACCAAAAGCCAATTGAAGCGGCCGCGCGCGATTTTCCACACCGAGTCCGACAATTCCTCGTCGTGGGTAACGCCGCCGAGCGCCTTGATGTCCTCTTCCGCTTCTTCCTCGATCACGTCGGCGACGTCGTCGAAGGTGATGATGCCGACCAGCCGCGCGTCGGCGTCGACGACGGGCGCCGTCACCAGGTCGTAGCGCTGGAACAGCCGGGCCACCGCCTCCTGGTCCTCGTCGGCGTGCACCTCGTGTTTTTCCGCTTCCACGAGTTTGGAAATCGGCACCGGCCGTTTGCTGCGCAGCAACCGGTCAAGCGGCACCGCGCCGAGAAAGTGGCGGGCCTCATCGGTCACGTAAAGCTTGTAGAAATTGTCCGGCAGGTCGGCGGTCTCGCGCATGTAGTCGATAGCCTGGCCGACAGTCCAAGTGGGCGGCACGGCGATAAACTCGGTCTGCATATGCCGGCCGGCCAACTCCTCCGGATAATCGAGGCGGCGCTTGAGCGCGACGCGCTCGGGAGCCGGCAATTGCTCGAGGATCTCGGCCTGCTCGTGTTTCGGCAGGTCCTCGAGGATCGCCACCGCGTCGTCGGATTCGATCTCGCGCACGCCCTCGGCGACGGTTTGCGGCGGCAAATCGTCGAGGATTTCCTCGCGCACCGCGTCATCCACCTCGGTGAGCGCGGTGAAATCGAAGTCGATGCCGAGCAATTCGACGAGACGCGGGCGGCGCTCGGGTTCGAGCGCCTCCAATACGGCGCCGAGATCGGATTCATGCAGGTCGCCGACCAGGCCGCGCAAGGACGCAACGTCGGCGGCGTCGATCGCACGGGCAACTTGACGCACGAAAGCGACCCGGATCGAGCCGTCCTTGGTGCGCAGCGGCGGTGTGCTGATTATATGCTCGGTCATGCCGGCCTCGGTCGCGGATACTTTAAGCGCGCCGCTTGTACGCCGGCCCCCTGGGAATGGGCAATTGATTAGCGCATAAATTCAACCCATGAACCGCCGCATCGCCATCGCCGCCCTCATCGCCTTGGTCCCCCTCGCCGCGCGCGCCGCGCCCTGCCCGGGTAACCCGGACGCGCTCGGCACCGCGCGCGTGCTTGAGGTCGACGCCGCCAGCACGCCACGGGTCGGCCGCAAGCAGTTCCCCGTCACTTTGCCGCTGCGACCAAAGGAACTGGTGCTCACTTTCGACGACGGCCCTTGGCCGACCACCACCCCAAAAATTCTCGACGCGCTCAAGCGCGAATGCGTGCTGGCAACCTTCTTCCTGATCGGCCGCAATGTCGAAGCGCATCCGGAGATCGCGCGACGCGAGTTGGCCGAGGGCCATAGCCTCGGCCACCACACGTTTTCGCATCCTTTGCTTTCGCGCATGACGCCAGCCAAGGCGGAAGCCGAGATGGACCGCGGCATCGCCGAGGACGAATTCGCCCTTTACGGCAGGCGCAGCAGCGTGCCGAGCACGCCGTTTTTCCGCTTCCCCGGTTTCGCTTCGAATGCCGAGCTGCTCGCGCGTTTGCAGGACCGTCATATCGTGGTGTTCGGCGCCGACGTCTGGGCGAGCGATTGGTTGCCGATGACCCCGGATCAGGAGCTGCAGTTGCTGCTCAGCCGAATCGAGAAACTCGGCAGCGGCATCGTGCTGCTGCACGACACCAAGGCCGAGACCGCGCGGATGCTGCCTGTCTTTCTGCGCGAGTTGAAACGGCGCGGATTCCGGGTGGTCCACGTGGTCCCGACCGGATTTCGCGGCGTTTTCAACTAAAACCGTCGCATTTTTGCCGCATCCCCCGCGAAATCCACCGAACAGAAGCCTGTGGGCCGTTAATATTGGTTAATTTTCCGTTAATATTCGTTTACGTAGGGTCAAGATGCCTCGCCATTCGGGGGAAGCGCCACAAGGCGCAGATGGGCGGGGGCTGGGGTTGGAATGCGTCATCTTATCATCGTCACGTCATGCCTGGCCGTACTCGGCGGGTCGTCCGCGGCCATGGCCGGGGGATGTCCGGGCCACCCGGATGCGCTGGGCACCACGCGGACAATCACTATCAGTCCGCGCGACTTCAGCCGCATCGGCAGCATCCAGTACAAGCAAACGCTGCCGCTCGCGGATCATGAGGTGGTGCTCACCTTCGACGACGGGCCCCTCCCGCCTTATTCCGACATCATCCTCAACGAACTCGACGCGCAATGCGTGAAGGCGACTTATTTCATGGTCGGCGAGATGGCGCATACTTATCCGGCCATCGCGCGGCGCATCTACAATGCCGGCATGACCATCGGCACTCACTCCCAGCACCATCCGTTCGGCTTCGAGCGTCTTCCGATGAATCGGGTCGAAAACGAAGTCGATGGCGGCATCGCTTCGGTCGATTTCGCGCTCGGCAATCCGAAAGCGGTGGCGCCGTTCTTCCGCATTCCCGGCCTCGGCCGCACCAAAGCGATCGATAATTTCCTGCAAGCGCAGGGACTGGTGACCTGGAGCGCCGATATCGACACCGACGACTGGTGGCGCGGCACCACCCCGAAAGCGATCGTGCAACGCGCCATGCGCCAGCTCCATGCAAAAGGCCGCGGAATCATTCTGATGCACGACATCCACCCGGCCACTACCATGGCCTTGCCGCTGTTGCTCAAGCAGCTCAAGAGCGAGGGCTATCACGTCGTGCAGGTGGTGCCGGCCGGTGCGCGGCCCGCCTCGGTTCCCACGCTGGTGGCCTCGACTGACAAGGGCAATTGGCCGCGCGTGCTGAGAACCGGCTCCATCGCCGGCGACAAGCCGGCGCTACGTAAGCGCGTCAAGCAAGCGCTGGTCAGGAAGAACAAACATCACGTGGCGACAAAGATATCCAGCGCATCGCCGACGCCCGATAATGCGCCTTCGGCCGACAGCGGCAGCTGGTTGAATTTTTGGCGAACCAGCGACGGCGCGAGCGACAAGCAGACCCTGGGCCGCCGCGTGAAAACCGCGCTGGCCAAGAAAAACAAACATCACGTAGCGGCGGCGAACGTCCGCTGACTTGGTTGTTTCCGTCACTGTCACGCGCCGGTGCGGCAGGCGCAGCCGAATACCGGCTGAATCTCGCCGGCCGAAATATGAACAATGCAAGGGCTGGTTCAGCCAGCCGAAGCACGAAAAATGCGAAGGCTGGTGCGGCCAAGAGGACTCGAACCTCCACGGGTTGCCCCGCTAGCACCTCAAGCTAGTGCGTCTACCAATTCCGCCATGGCCGCATAGTTCTGTTTGAGCATAATCTTGCCCGAAAGCCGATTCCCATCCCCAATCAAGTCGGGGACAGGCTTTTTCGGGATCATGCTCGCGGACAGGACGAAAAGCTTAGAAAAACCTCGCGTCCCGACGAAGCGCGGTTCCTCTAACAAATAGGGTCTGGAGGGACAAGGGCCGGCAAATACGGCCCGGCCGCTCAGCGCATGTCCTGCTGGCGGGGCATGATCTCGCCGACTTCGACCGCGATGCGGTTGCCGTTGACCACCACGGTGCCCGTGGCGACCGGCAGATCGTTGGCGAGAATGTGGACCGGATCCTGTTCGGAGGAGTCCAATTCGATGATGGCGCCGCGGCCGAGCCGGAGCACCTGGTGAACCGGCATGGTTGTGGTGCCGAGCACCACGGTAATATCGACCGAAACCTTATCGAGTGTGGCCACGTTTCCAAGTCCTATTGCGCCCGGCAATATCGCGGGCCAGCATCAACTGACCATGGTATGGTGAATGCAACGTTAACGGATCAAGCCACGCAAGAACGGGGGAAGAAATGACACCTAAATTCGCCGTTTTCGGACTTTGTCTCGGGTTTACCGCATTTGCCGGCGCGACCAGCGCATTGGCCGGACCTGCAATCACCACCCGCTGGCAAACCATCGATTATTCGCAGGAAGAGCGCTTGCAGCGCGCCGAAAACGCCATCGGCGTAGGCAGGTTCGGCCAGCTCGAGCGCACGACGCAATCGCGCTACGGCACGCTCGGCGCCTATACGGCCGCGATCTGCTGCGTCTCCGACAACCACATCGCGTTCTTCATCGCGGCCGGCCCTTCCCGCGATCAGTCGCCGAAATATATGGAAGCCATTTACCCGAACTTCTGAGGTCCGTTTAGTGGCGGTCACGTTTCGCGATGGTCTTGACGTCCTGCCGCGGCCAACCGCGCCTGCGCCGGTCGAATGGCGCGTGAGCGACGAACTCGTCCCCTACCCGGCGGCGGTCGAGTTCATGCGGGCGCGCGCGGCGGCAATCGCCGCCGACCGCGAGCGCGAGCTCATTTGGCTGCTCGAGCACCCGCCGCTTTACACCTCGGGCACCAGCGGCAAGCCGGACCAGTTGATCGAGGCGCGCTTTCCGCTGTTCGAAACGGGCCGCGGCGGGCAGATGACCTATCACGGGCCGGGCCAGCGCGTCGTCTATGTGATGCTTGACCTCAAACGCCGTGGGCCGGACGTGCGCCGCTTCGTCGCCACGCTCGAAGAATGGATCATCCGCACGCTTGCCCGCTTCGACGTGCGCGGCGACCGGCGCGAGGATCGCGTCGGCGTCTGGGTACGCCGGCCGAACAAGGGCGAGGGTTACGAAGACAAGATCGCCGCCATCGGCATTCGCGTGTCGCACTGGGTCACGCTGCACGGCATGGCGATCAACGTCGCGCCGGACCTCACGCATTTTGCCGGCATCGTGCCCTGCGGGGTACGCGAGCAACGCTACGGAGTCACCAGTTTGGCCGATCTCGGCATTCACGTCTCCATGCCGGAAATCGACACGGTGTTGCGGCGTGAATTTGCGCAGCTGTTCGGGCTGGCTGTGGCCACTCAGGCCGCCGAAGACATGCGCGCCGGAAGCTGACGCTCGATATAGCGCCGCTCCTGCGTTAGGCCGCCATAGCCGTAGGCATCGCCGCGGACATCGTGCACATGCGCGTAGCTCTCCTCGTGCAGCGGCCCGAGCAACTCTTCCATCGCGGCGTAGGCGGCGGCAATGAACGCGGCTTTCTCATCCTTGGTGTTGGTGCCGTCGGTGACATGAATGTCAAGCCAGAAACTCGCGAGCCAGTGGTCGGTGAGCGAACGGCCGCCGCAAAACCAGTCGTCGGTCGGGACGCGATTGACGATAACCGCAGTGACGGCGGGGTCCTTGTGCAGCAGGCCCGTGGACAGCCGGGCCACCTCGGCGGCGACGGCGACCTTGGAAATGGACTTCTTGTGCGGCGTTGCGATGGTGACGGTAATCAACGGCATGGCGGCCTCCTTCGATTGATCCGGACAGGATTATATGATTACATATTGCAATGACAACTGATAACAGTGATAACAATGCAAAATAGCACCTCTCTTGATGTCGATGCCGTCCGCGCCTTCGCGCTGGTGGCCGAATTCAAAAGCTTCACCCGCGCCGCGCAAGCCATCGGCATGACGCAGTCGGCGGTGAGCCTGCAGTTGAAGCGCCTGGAGACGAGACTTGACCGGCGGCTGATCGAGCGCACACCGCGCTCGGTTGAGCTAACGGCGGAAGGTGCGACATTCCTCGACCGCGCGCGCGATCTGCTGGCGGCACACGATCGTGCGATGACGGGTCAGCGAGCGGCAGAGCGGCGGCTCACGATCGGCATCAGCGACCACGCCGCCGGTCCGGAATTGCCGTCGATCCTCGCACGGGCCGCCGCAGTCGACCCCGCGCTGAGTCTCGATATCCGCATCGGACTGTCCAGCGAGATGCTCTACGCCTTCGACCGCGGCAGGCTCGATGCCGCCATCGTGCGCCGGGAGCCGCACCGGCGCGGCGGCGAGACTTTACTGGAAGACGAGTTTTCCTGGTTTGCCGCGCCTGCCTTTCGGCAGCGGGGCGGCGAAAAGCTGCGGATGGCGATGCTGGCCGCGCCCTGCGGCGTGCGCGCACTCGCCATCCGCGCGCTCGACAAGAAGAAGCGCCCTTGGGTCGAGGCTTTCACCGGCGGCGGGGTTGCCGCAATCAGTGCCGCGGTGTTGGCCGGCCTCGCCGTAGCCCCACTTGCGCGGCGGATCGCGCCGGCCGGCGCCGTCGACGTCAGCGCGACATTCTCTTTGCCGGCGCTCGGCCGTTCGGCCGTAGTATTGCACGCCCGCGTTTCAGATTCGCGCGCAACAGCGGCGCTGCGCGCGCTGTCCGCGACGTTTAGGGGCGTCGCATCGAAAACGAAATGAGCCTATGCCGTCGGCAGTACCGAAAATGCTTCGCCGGGCCGGCGCAAATTCAAGTCGGCATCGCTAGCCTCGCGCTGATGCAGCGCGTCGACGCGGGCGCCGAACGGGCCTTTGCGGCAGGCCTCGATCGTGGCGGCAATTGTCGCCTCGTCGCCCATGAAGACGGCTTCGACACTGCCATCGCGGCGGTTGCGCACCCAGCCTTCGAGCCGACGTGCCAGTGCCTCGCCTTCGACAAAGGCGCGGAAGCCGACGCCCTGCACGCGCCCATGCACGACCATGTGGCGGATGATGGTCACGCGAGTTCTCCCGTATCGATCGTGCGCGCGCCGGTGAAGCGCGAGATCGACCGGCGCTCCACCGAACGCACGTAAGCTTCCGGCAGATTCCAGGCGCGCGCGGCGGCCGCGATCATCTCGACATAACCGGGCTTTGGTTTTCCAGCGCCGCGCCGGCGCAGCCGGTAGATCATGGCGCGCACGCGCTTGCCGGCGCTGCGCACCGGCAAATAACGTACGTCGTAGAGGCCCTGGTGCAACAATTCGTAGGCATGCAGCGCGGCGATATCGCGCAGCATCAACCGCCACAGCACGCCGTGCACGCGCGCGCCGCGCTTGCGGCGCACCGAGCCCCAGCCGTCGATGCCGACGAAGAATTCATGATCGTCGAGTGTCGCCGGCCCGACCGCGCGCGCGCCCGGACAGCGCCGCGCCATGGCGGCGCGGTCCAGGTTGGAGCCGTAAGCGAAGTACAGCGTCATCGCCCGCCACCATAGCCGTCAAACCTTCGCACCCATAGCGCGGGCGATCGCCGCCATGTCGTGCGCGCTGATCTCGATCAAACCAAAGCGAAGCTGGTAGCCCCAATTCGGCTTGCCTTTGGTGAGCTCGAGCCGGCCGAGCAGGCCGGCGATCGGCGTCTCTTTCGCCTTTGACCACTTCACGTCGCGCCGGAATGCGCGGAAGCCTTGTCCCATCACCGCCGCATAGGGCTCGCCTTGCTTGATGACGCCGATCGCGGTGAAGGACTGCAGCTTGTCCGTTCCGCCAAATTCGGTCGCCGGCGAGTAATAGACGACACGGTCGCCCGGCTTGACGCGCATGAGCGGCGCCCGGTTGCCGTGGCCGAGCTGCATGAAGCCGCCGGCGCGGCCGCGGCGGATGTGATCGGCCGAGGCGACGCCGAGCCAGTTTCTAGTTTTGCCGGCAGGTTCAGTTTTGCGCCCAGACGTCTTGGGCTTTGCCGGCTTTTTCATGCTGCGCCTCGGCTGCCCGGATCAGGCAAACTCCAAAATCACCGCGTCTACCGCCAGGCTGTCGCCCGGCTTGCAATTGATCTTCTTCACCACGCCGTCGATCTCGGCGCGAAGCACGTTCTCCATCTTCATCGCCTCGACCACGGCCACGGTCTCGCCGGCCTTGACCTCCTGGCCTTCCTTCACCGCGATGGAAACGACCAGGCCCGGCATCGGGCAGAGCACGTGTTTGAGGCTGTCGGCCGCCTGCTTGACCGGCATCAGCCGCGCGTAAGCGGCCTCGCTTTCGGTGTAGACGTAAGCCTTGGTCTCGACGCCGCGATAGCTAAGCGCGAAGCCGTTCGGGATAGGCCGCAGCTGCACCGCCACCGGCTTGCTGTTGATGGTGCCGGTCCACAGCGCATCGCCCGGCTTCCAGCCCGATTGCAGATGGCGCGGCGCGCTATCCTTGCCGGGGAAACGAACCTCGATGGTGCCGTTCTCGCGTTTGACCTCGAGCCTGTATTCCTTGTCGCCGAGCCAGATCGCGCGCCGGCTTTCGCGCGTCACGCTGCGGCCGTCCATCTGTCCGGAGATGCGCCGCTTACGCTCGCCCAGCACGTGGTCGACGCTGGCGGCGACGGCGGCCAGCACCTCGGCACGCTCGCCCTCGGGCGCCTGTGGATGGAAGCCGTCGGGGAATTCCTCGGCGATGAAGCCGGTCGACAATCTGCCGGCGCGCCAACGCGGATGCGCCATCAGCGCGGCAAGGAACGGAATATTATGGCGGATGCCGTCGATGACAAATGAATCGAGCGCGTCGGATTGCGCCTCGATCGCTTGTTCGCGCGTCGCCGCATGGGTGACGAGCTTGGCGATCATCGGATCGTAATAGATGGAAATCTCGCCGCCTTCGTAAACGCCGGTGTCATTGCGCAGCGTGACGCCGCCGGTGCTGTGTTCGGCGGGCGGGCGGTAATGCGTGAGGCGCCCGGTCGAGGGCAGAAAATTGCGATAGGGGTCCTCGGCGTAAACGCGGCTCTCCACCGCCCAGCCGTTGAGCTTCACGTCGCTTTGCTTGAGATTGAGTTTTTCTCCGGCCGCGCTGCGGATCATCTGCTCGACCAGATCGATGCCGGTGATGAGCTCGGTCACCGGATGCTCGACCTGCAATCGCGTATTCATTTCCAGGAAGAAGAAGCTCTTGTCCTGGCCGGCGACGAATTCGACGGTGCCGGCCGAGTCGTAGCCGACGGCTTTGGCCAGCGCCACCGCCTGCTCGCCCATCGTCTTGCGCGTGCCTGCATCGAGCAGCGGGCTTGGCGCCTCCTCGATCACCTTCTGGTTGCGCCGCTGGATCGAGCATTCGCGCTCGCCCAGATAAATAACGTTGCCGTGTTTGTCGCCGAATACCTGGATCTCGACGTGGCGCGGATCGGTGATGAATTTCTCGATGAAAACGCGGTCGTCGCCGAAGGAGGACTTCGCCTCCGATTTGGCGCGGGCGAAGCCTTCCGCCACTTCGGCTTTGCTGTAGGCGATGCGCATGCCCTTGCCGCCGCCGCCGGCCGACGCCTTGATCATCACCGGGTAGCCGATCTGCTCGGCGATCACGACCGCCTCGTTGTCGTCGGCGATGACGCCGAGATGGCCAGGCACGGTCGACACGTGTGCAGCGGCGGCGGCCTTCTTCGACTCGATCTTGTCGCCCATGGCGGCGATTGCTTTCGGGTTCGGCCCGATGAAGACGACGCCGGCTTTTTCCAACGCTTTGGGGAAAGCCTCGCGCTCGGAGAGAAAGCCGTAGCCGGGATGCACGGCCTGCGCGCCACTCGCCTTGCAGGCGTCGACGATCTTGTCGATCAAAAGGTAGCTTTTGGCGGCTTCCGGCGGGCCGATGGCAATGGCCGTGTCGGCCATTTCCACATGCAGGGCGTCCTTGTCGGCCGCCGAATAAACCGCGACCGTCTCGATCCCCATGCGGCGAGCGGTCTTGATGATCCGGCAGGCGATTTCGCCGCGATTGGCAATCAGAATACGCTTGAACATGCCGCGTCAGGACCCCCAAAACCGGCCCTTTGGCTTTGCGGCGTCGCAGCGAAAAAGTCAATGCGCCGCCCGCCTCTCCCCGCGCGTGGGGAGAGGTGTAGCGGAGTAAGCTAGAACGTCAGCGCTTCCGTCAGGTCGCCCATGGGCGGGTGGCCGTTGGCCTTGAGCGCGGCATCGCGCTCGGCCAGCCCCGGCAACACCGGCAGATCGAAGCGCTTGGTGATGAAGCGCAGGATCGAGGTCGTATCGGACTGGGTGTGGTCGACGAAGCCTTTCTTGGCGAACGGCGACACGATCAGCGCCGGAATGCGCGAGCCCGGCCCCCAGCGGTCGGCCTTGGGCGGAGCGACATGATCCCAGAAGCCGCCGTTTTCGTCATAGGTGATGACCACCAGCATGTGCGGCCATTGCGGGCTCTTCTCCAGATGGTTGAGCAGATCGACGATGTGCTCGTCGCCCGACATTACCTCGGCATAACCGGGGTGCTCGTTGAGATTGCCTTGCGGCTTGTAGAAGGTGACCTGCGGCAGCTTGCCGGCGTCGATCGCCTTGATGAATTCGACGCCGGCCATGCCGCCATCCTTGAGATGCTGGGCGCGCGCTTCGGTGCCGGGCGCGAACTGGGCGAAATAGTTGAACGGCTGGTGGTGGAACTGGAAGTTCGGCACCGGCGTGCCGCGGTTGCCGTCAAGCGTCGCCTGCCAGGCGCCGGAATACCAAGCCCACGATATGCCCTTGGCGGTGAGCAGATCGCCGATGGTCACGTCGTGCTGCGGCGGCAGCGTATTCGGCGCTTCCGGATCGGCGTAACGCGGATCGCCTTCCTTCGGCGGCTTGTTGTTGCTCGGCTGATAGGGCGGCTGCATGGTGTTGATGGCATAGAAATCCGGCGTGATCTGGCCGTTGTTGACGAATTTCGGGATGCCGTCCAACGCCGACTTGGGCGAATTGGGCGCAAGCGTCAGCGACACGCCGTCCGGCTCGACCGCGGCGATCAGCTTCTTGGCCGGGCTCTTGTCGGCGTTCGGATATTTCGGAACGCAGGCGCAGATCAACGCGAAGTGGTTGAGGAACGAGCCACCGAACGCGCCTTGAAAAAAATTGTCGGCCAACACGTATTTTTGCGCCACCGGCCACAACGGCAGTTTGGTGCCGTCGTAGTGGCCCATGACCAGCCCGCCGGAATCGGCGTAAGCGGCGAACTTGTCGTTCTTGCCGCCGTCGATCTGCATCTGGTTTTGGTAGAACAGATGCCAGAGATCGTGGGTGACGACGCCGAGTGGGGTGTTGAAGCCTTTCGGATCGTCGATGGCGAACGGCTTGTTGGGCAGATGCTCGGTCTGCGCCTGCGTTACCGGCGGGGTGACGCCCTTGGCGGTCAGGCCGTCCCAGACCGGCGGCAATTCCTTGAGCGGCGTGCCGTCGCGGTCGAGCTGCAGGGAATTTTCCGGTGTGACATTCTGCAGACCGTCCGCCCCGGGGAAGTGTCCGTACAGATTGTCGAAGCTGCGGTTCTCCGCGTAGATCACTACCACAGTGTCGATGGTGTTGATACCAGGGCCTTGCGCACGCGCCGGGAGCGCCGCGACCGACAGGCCGGCAACGAGAAGCGCGACGGATTTTTTCATGGCAGCTCCTTGGGGAATGCGGGCGATTGAAGCGGCTGCCTACGCCGGCCGCTTGCTGGTTTTGCCGTTGCGATCATATTCTTCTTTATATGTCAGCTGCATGAAGCCTATGGGGATACTGTCAGAATCCTGTCGTCGGACCCCCGCACCTTGTGGCCTTTGGCGGCTGAGCAGCGGCAGGCTTATGGATTGCAAAGCCATTCGGCGCGGATTGATATGGCTGATTATGTTCGGCGCGTTGGCCGTGCCGGACGCGGCCGCACTCGGCGGCGAAGCCGGCATGACCCGCGCCCAAGCCTTTGCGCGCGCGGCCGCCTTACAGGCGCTCGGCCGGCGGCTGTTCTTCGACGCTTCCCTCTCCGGCTCCGGCCAAATGGCATGTGCGACCTGCCACGATCCCAAGCGTGCATTCGGGCCGCCGAACGAAAAGCCCGTGCAGCTTGGCGGCAAGGACATGAAGCAGCCCGGTTTGCGCGCCGTGCCTTCGCTCACTTATCTGCAAGTGGTGCCGCAATTCACCGAGCATTATTATGAATCCGACGACGAAGGCGACGCCAGCATCGACAACGGCCCGACCGGCGGGCTGACCTGGGACGGCCGCGCCGACCGCGGCCGCGACCAGGCGCGTATTCCGTTGCTCTCCCCGTTCGAAATGGCCAATGACAACGAGGCGGCGGTCGCGGCAAAGCGTCGCCAGGCCACCTATGCCGGTGAAGTCACCCGGCTTTTCGGCGACGATGTGCTCAAAAGTGACGGCAAAACCTTCGCCGCGGTCATCGAAGCGCTGGAGGTGTTCGAGCAGAGCGAACACGACTTTTATCCTTACAGCAGCAAATACGACGCATATCTTGGCGGCCGCGCCGAACTCTCGCCGCAGGAGGCGCGCGGTCTCAAGCTCTTCAACGATCCCGACAAGGGCAATTGCGCAAGCTGCAATCGCAGCGCCCGCGACAATAACGGCACGCCGCCGCAGTTCACCGATTACGGGCTGATCGCCATCGGCCTGCCGCGCAACCGCGCCATTCCCGCCAATGCCGACCCGGATTATTTCGATCTCGGCGCATGCGGACCGCTGCGCACGGATCTCGTCGAGCATCCCGAATATTGCGGGCTGTTTCGCACACCGTCCTTGCGCAACGTCGCGTTGCGCAAGACATTTTATCACAACGGCATCGACCACGACCTGCGCCACGCCGTCGCGTTCTATGTCGAGCGCGACACCGCGCCGGAAAAATGGTATCCGCGCGATGCCAGCGGGCGCGTCATGAAATACGACGATCTTCCCGCGCCTTATCGCGACAATATCAACACCGATCCGCCGTTCGGCGGCAAGCCGGGTGACAAGCCGGCGCTGTCGGCGACCGAAATCGACGACATCGTCGCCTTTCTCGGCACCTTGACCGACGGCTATAAGAGCGGGCCGTGACGGGGCAAAATCCTTTCGTGTGTGCGGGCGCACGAAAACGCTTTGTCCTAGGGCGCAGGCGTCGGGCGAAGGTGTTGTGCTCTTTGCCTGTCCGGGCCTATTCCGCTTGCGCGCGGACGCCTATATAACCTGCTCGAACGTAAATTGAGCGCATATTTGGAGGTTGATCATGGCGTTGGCGATTGGCGATACCGCACCGGATTTCGAGGCGGAGACCACCGAAGGTAAAATCCGTTTTCACGACTGGCTGGGCAATTCCTGGGCCGTGCTGTTCTCGCACCCGAAGGATTTCACGCCGATCTGCACCACCGAACTCGGCACCATGGCGCGCATGAAGCCGGAATTCGACAAGCGCAACACCAAGATCATCGGCCTGTCGGTCGATCCGGTCGAAAACCACAAGAAATGGGCGATCGACATCAAGGACGTGGTCGGCTTTGCGCCGAACTATCCGATGATCGGCGACACCGATCTAAAGATTTCCAAGACCTACGGCATGCTGCCGGCCTCGACGTCGGGCACCGCGGAAGGGCGCACGCCCGCCGACAACATGACCGTGCGCAACGTCTTCATCATCGGGCCGGACAAGAAGATCAAATTGATCCTGGTCTATCCGATGACCACCGGGCGCAACTTCGACGAGATCCTGCGCGTCCTCGACTCGCTCCAGCTTACCGCCAAGCATCGCATGGCGACGCCGGCGAACTGGAAACAGGGCGAAGACGTGCTGATGACCGGCGCCATCACCGAGGACGAGGCCAAGAAGATGTATCCGGGCGGCTGGAAGACACCGAAGCCCTACATCCGCATCGTGCCGCAGCCGAAGTGACACGGCCTCGCTAAGCGCGCGGAGACGAATTCACGGGCGCGGTGCTTGAGCCGCGCCCTTCGCATGTCTGCTCGACGCCGGCCGGCGCGGCCTATTGCTTTCCCCTGGCGGCAACGCGATTGTGCCGCCCGCCCATTATCGGAGCTGGTATCATGAGCGACGTCAACGAAGCGGCCCTCGCGCAGCCGCAATTCGCCCAATTCCTCGGATTGAAAATCACCCATGTCTCGCCCGAGCGCGTGACCGCGGAACTGGTGGCGCGCGACGACCTCAATAACCGCTTCGGCATCATGCATGGCGGCGCCATCATGGCGCTGGCCGACAATCTCGGCGGCACCGCCACCACGGCCAATCTCAAGCCCGGCCAGTCGACCACCACGATCGAGAGCAAGACCAACTTCTTCGCCGCCGTCCCCATCGGCGACGTTGCCTACGCGGAATGCACCCCGCTGCACCGCGGCCGCAGCACCATGGTCTGGCAGACCCGCGTCACCCGCGGCGACGGCCGATTGTGCGCGCTGGTGACGCAGACGCAGATGGTGCTCGATCGGGCGAAGTGAGCGCGCGCCGGATCTAGGCCGCGTCGCGGGCGTCACCGTGCAGGCCGCCGGCCGCCTCGCCCAAGCCGATGTTGCCGAGCAGGTTTTCGATCTCGAGCCGCGCGGTAACATGCGACAGCGTCGGCCGGGCGCCGAGCGTGATCTCGTCGAGATCGTCGACCGCCGTCAGTCCGCGCGGGAAGAATTCGCGGAAAATCACCCGCTCGGCCAACCCGTCGACGCAGCGGAAATCGAGCCGCCGCGAAAGCTCGTCCAGCCCCTCGCCGACCAGGCGCTTGTTGCGCGAGCCGAGCATCGAAAGGCGGTTGCGCAACACGATCCAATCGAGACTTGCCCGTTCGAGCAGCTGCCGCTGCGCGCGGGCATCCTCCACCATTTGCGCGTAGTGGCTGGTACCGGTGACGCCGAAGGTCACCGGATCGACGCTGGCGAGCACGTCGAAGTCGACGAAACTGTCGTTGAGCGGCGTCAGCAAGGTGTCGGCCATCGAATGCGCGAGCCGCGTCAGGTGACTGTCATGACCGGGAGTGTCGATGACAATAAAGTCGTGGTCCGCCGCCAGCCGGTCGACGGCATCGGCGAGCGCCTTGCTGCCGGCGGAGCGTTCTTCCGTGCTCGGCGAATGGGCCATCTCGTCGAAACAAATATGGTCGGGAAGCTCCAGCGCACGGCCGAGGTGTTGCGCCCAGGCGCGCCTATTCTCGATATAGGAGGTGAAACTCCGCTGCCGCGAATCGAGATCGATGGTGGCGACGCGCTGGCCCGCTTTCATCAGCGCCACCGCGACGTGCATCGCCACCGTCGATTTGCCCGAGCCGCCTTTTTCATTACCCACGACGATGGCGCGTGCGGAACGCGCGCGAGACGCTTGCTCAATCGACATGAGTGCCCTCCGAATTAGGTTGAGCGATCGGGTTCCACCGAATTTTGTAGTGACAAGCATTAGCCCTGATTCTTTATTGTTATGCCAGTTACAATTTCCCAATGAAAAAAGTTTTTCGGCGCGGGGGTCCGGCGGAACTTCAAGATTGCCGATGCAAAAAATTGCAGAAAAGATTATGGCAAATACGGCCTAGTTCTCCGGCACAACCGACGCCGCCGCGTTGGCGGCGATCGGCCTGACGCCACCGATGCCGCGGTTGGCGAGCACGACGCCGATGGCGCACACCACCATGCCGGCAATCGACAACGCGTCCAGTTTCTCGCCGAACAGCGCGAAGGCGAGCAAGGCCGTCACCACCGGCACCAGATAGAACAGGCTGGCAAAGCCGGTCGCCGCCGAGCGGCGGATCAGCCAATACATCAGCCCCACCCCGGCGATCGACAACACCAAGATCAGCCAGGCGAAGGCAAAGACGAGTTCAACGCTCCAGTGGATGATGCGGGTCTCGATGGTGAATGCGGCAAGGCTAAACAGCACCAGCGCGCCGGCATATTGCACGGTGTTTCCGGCGCGCCAGTCGATACGGCCGCAATAGCGCTTTTGGTAGAGCGTGCCGAGCGTGATCCCCAATAGCGAGCCGAAGCTCGCGACCCAGCCGAGCGGCGAGCCAGCCGCCATGATGCTGCGGTCGTGCAGCACCATGACGACGCCGATCAGGCCGAGCAGCAAGCCGAGCCATTGCTGCTTGGTCACCGTCTCGCCCATGAAGCGGTTGGCGATGGTGGATGTGAGGATCGGCTGCAGGCCCGGGATCAGCGCCGAGATGCCGGCCGGCACGCCCTGGCTGATGGCGGTGAACACGCCGCCGAGATAAAGCCCGTGCACCAGCGCGCCGGCGACCAAGCTGTGGCCGATTTCCGGCGGGTTTGGCCAGCGTGCGCCGCCGATGAACGCAATGGCCGCCATGATCAGCACCACGAAGACCATGCGCACGGCGAGAAAAGTCATCGGCTCGATGTAGGGCAACCCGAAGCGCGCGCCGATGAAGCCGGTGCTCCACAGCAACACGAACAGCATGGGCGCGGCGGCAATGGCCAATCGGGTCAAGCGCATGGAGTTTTGGCTTCATCTTACACGGGAATCGAACGGGAACCCGCTCCCATAGCATTTTCGACGCGGAAATGGCTGTTAGCGAGCGCGGAAAGTTCCTTGCGCATCGCACCCATGCTTTTTGCGGAACCCCCTACGCGGCGAGAGGGTTGTCTCAGGACGAGACAAGTAAGCGCATCTGGAACCGAAGGAGGATTGCCATGAGTGATCCGCGTTATACCGATCCGCGGTTGAGCGACCCGGTGCTGCGTCACCAAGAAGAAATCGGCGGCCCATATAGCTGGGTCGCAGGCATCGCCGTATTGTTGCTTATTGGGTTTCTGATCATCGCGGGCCTGAGCGGCAACAATGAGACCGCAAACAATAACTCTCCGGCCACCACCGGCACCGCGACACGTCAAATGAACCCGCCTACCACCACCGGCTCGGGCGCGACATCGCCGAAGCCGCTGCTGCCGCAGCCGGCAATGCCGGCACCGAGCAAGAGCGGGACGCAATAACGCGGGAGTGTGCGGGCCCCGGCACAAACGCGTGCCGGGGCCGGCGCGACTGTAGCGTGTGCTAGCCGACGATGGCCGAGAGGCCGAAGCCGACGGTTGCGCTGACCACCGCCTCGATGGCCTTGAACTGGATGCCGCTCAGCACGTGGCTGACGTAAGGGAACAGCAAGTGCCCGAACGGCAGCATGACGGCCGCGACCAAGGCCACGCAAAGCAGCCTGACCATCAGGCCTCGATCGATCCGCATGAGCCGTCCCCTCCCCCGAATTCCGGAGCGTTTGTTTGGTATCGTGTCACGGAAGCCCCCGCTTGGGCAATCGCGTCAGGTCTGGAACGCGGCATCGATGGGGACGCGGTAGCCATTGACGAGTCGATTGGTTTCGTTGGCCATCCCGGTGACCGCCATCAGTTCGCCGAACATGGCCTCGCTCATGCCGGCCTTGCGCGCCGCCGCGGTGTGGCTGGCGATACAATAGGCGCATCCGTTGCTGACGCTGACAGCAAGATAGACCATCTCCTTGGTGAGCGGGTCGAGCGCGCCGGGCGCCATGATCTCTTTGATGCTCTCCCAGGTGCGCTTGAGCGTCGCCGGATCGCGCGCGAGAAACTTCCAGAAATTGTTCACGTCCGGCACGTTGCGGGATTTCTTGATGTCGTCATAGACCGCCCGCACGGCGGGCGAAGCGTCGGCATATTCGATCGGGTTCATGGCTGACTTCCTTATTTTTTGCGCATGATCTTGACCGAAAACCGGTTCCCATCCCCGATCGGGGTCGAGGACATGCTTTTCGGGATCATGCGCTCTAGAAATCCAACTTGTCGCGCACCGCGGCGATGCCGGCCTTGGCGCAAGCTTCGTCGTTGTCGCCGCCCGGCGCGCCGGAGACGCCGATGGCGCCGATAAGCGAGCCCGCCGCTTCGACTATAACACCGCCGGCGATGATCGTTGCGCCGGGAATGGCGCGCACGCCGGCTTGCGGCGAGCCCGGCTGCGTCGCGGCCACGAGTTCGCTGGTGTCGGTGCGGAAGCTGACCGCGGTCCACGCCTTGCCAGTCGCGGTCGGCACGGTATGCGCGCCGGCGAAGCGGTCGCGCAGCAATACCTGGGTAATGCCGAAACGGTCGACCACCGCGACACTCACCTGATAGCCGTGCTTCTGACAATCGGCGAGCGCGGCGCGGGCAAGGGCCAGCGCGAGATCGATATTCATGGACTTGAACGTGACCAGGCCTTCTTCGGCGTGCAGCGGGGCGCTCAGAAGCGGCGCCAGCATCAGCGCCAGCAAAAATTTTCGCATGATTTTGGCCCTCCCCACCCTCCGCCGACCGGCGTTTTCGGATTTGTTTCCTATCGCGGCCCCGGTCCGGCCGGGCGCCTGACGAATTTATGTGCATGAATATATGACAGCGGCCGCCGCGAGACTATATTCTTAGTGTGGGGCGAGCCAAATCGACGGAGATACGTTCGTGCTGCATTTATACGACCGCGCGGCTCACGTCGTGCGCGGTATTTACGACCGCCGCATCGCAACGCCGGCAACGCTCGACGCCGAGCATTACTTCCCCAACGCAAAGCGCTTCACCAAGCGCTGGACCGACATCCGCCGCGAGGCGTTCGGCGTCGCCGCCACGCTGCCGAAGGTGCCGCGCTTCCATGACCTCATGGCAGCGCAGGCCGATATTTCCGCCAATGACGGACGCGACTGGCGCGTCTTCGTCATGAAGGCCTACGGCGTGACGCTGCCGGAAAATCTCGCGCGCGCGCCGACCGTCGCCGCGCTGCTCGCCGACGCGCCGGAGGTGCTGTCGGCGACGTTTTCGTTCCTGGCTCCCGGCAAGCACATCCCCGAGCATCGCGGGCCGTTCCGCGCCATCTTGCGCTTTCACTTCATGCTGTCGATGCCGAATGACGAGCGCGGCCAGCCGGCTTGCGTGATGAACATCGACGGCGTGCCCTTCCGCCTCGCCGACGGCGAAAGCCTCTTGTGGGACGACACCTACCCGCATGAAGTGTGGAACCGCAGCGACGCGGTGCGTATCGCGCTGCTGCTCGACGTCTGGCGCAAGGACATGCCGATGGACATCACGCTGTTGTCGCGCGCCATCCTGTTCGGCACGCAAACCGCGATCCGCATGGGCGGCCTGTCGTACAACCCGTAAGCGGCAAAATTCGCTGAGCCATTGCCGAGCCTGTCCCGACAATCCATGATGGCGTCTGAGCGCACCATCCGCGATCGCGAGGGACCCATGCCGAAGACGCCGAACTATTTTTCCGGGAAAACGATTCTCATCACCGGGGCCGGCAGCGGCATCGGGCGCGCCACCGCGCTGATCTTCGCGCGCGAGGGTGCCAATGTGGTCGCCGCCGACATCAACGAAAAAGGCGTCGAAGCGACGGTGGAATTGGTCAACGCGAAAGGCGGCCAGGCGCTGGCGCTCACCATCGACGTGACCAAGCGCGCGGCGGTCGAGGACATGGTGCAACTCGCTATCGGCGATTTCGGCAGCGTGCAATTCCTGTTCAACTCGGCGGGCGCCGCCATCCGCCGGGCCAAATTCCTCGACATCGACGACGACCTGCTCGACCGCACCCTCGACATCAACCTGAAGGGCACGTTCTACGCCATGCAGGCGGTGCTGCCGCACATGCTCGCGAACAAATTCGGCGTGATCGTCAATGTCGGGAGCATGGCGCACCGGCGCGGCGGCCCCGGCACCTCGGTGCATTACGCCGCCGCCAAAGGCGCGGTGGTGACCATGACCATGGGCGTGGCGCGCGAATTCGCCGCGCAAGGCATCCGCGCGCTGTCGATCTCGCCGGGGCCGATCGACACCGCCTTTGCGGCGGCCGCGGCAACGACGCCGGAACTGCGCGCGCAGATGCTCGCCGATGTGCCGATGAAACGCTTCGGCCAGGCGGAGGAGATCGGCGAACTGGTGCTGTTCATGTGCTCGGACGCCTGCCAGTTCATGACCGCCGACACGGTTTATGTGAACGGCGGCGGCGGCTTCCGGTAAAATAATGCCAACGCGGCGGCGACGTGACGCGGAAAAAGCCGGTATAAGTTTATGAAAAACCGCACGGCGGCGCGACAGCGCGCGCACATGAGCGTAACGGTTTTTGACACAGCTTGCGAAGGCGCCGCCCATGACCCAAACCCTCTCCGACGACGACGTCGGCCGCCAGATCCTCGACGTCTTCAGGCAGCACCGCATTCCGGTGAGCGGCATGCTGCCGCGCAATTATTTTTTCCCGGTGCGCGACGCGGATTTTCAGCGCGGGCTCAACCGGGCGGTGGCGAACGACTGGATCGCGATCGAGCGGCGCAACCGCTATCAGCTCACCGCCAGCGGCCATAACGCCGCGAGCGAGACGGCGACGGTTTAGCCGGCCGCTTGCACCGTTCATTCCCGCTCCTCGGCCAGCGTCACCACGTCGCGCGTGCGGGTGACGCCCTCGGGGAAGACGCCGCTGAAATCGGCGACCAGCGCTTTGAACTCGTCGCCGCCGAGCGCGGCATCGCACGCGGCCTTGTCGGCAAAACGATAAACCGCGTAGTGCACGCCCGGCTCGAGCTCGCTCCACAGCCGCCAGGCTTTGTCGCATTTGAACGCCTTGATCGCCCAGGGCATATGATCGGTCGAATACCAATGGTCGAATTTCTCGCGCAAGGGCGCAACGACCACGGCGCGCACGATGAAGAAAGTGGCGGGCATGGCTTAAGTCCCCGCTTTCGCGTCGAGTTTGGCCGCGAGCTTGGCGTCGAGTTCCGGCAGCATCACGATGCCGTCCTGGTCGCTGCCGGAGGAATGCACCACGATCCATGTGCACGGCTTGCCGCTTTCGTTCGTCGGCGCGTGCGGCACATCGGCCGGACAGAACACGTGATCGCCGGCGCGCGCGACCAAGTGGCGCTCCAGGTTGTCGCCGTAATAGACGCCGCATTCGCCCTCGAGCACGTAGGCGATGGTCTCGATGCCTTTGTGATAATGCACCTTGGCGCGCGCGCCCGGCGGCATCGGCATCACGTTCATGCAGACTTTTTCCGCGCCCACCGTTTCGGCCGAGGCGCCGGCGCCGTAAGTGACGCCCTGCTTGCCGAGATACGTCTGCCCCGGCTTGACGATTTGGACGCGGTCGCTGGCTGAGGCTGTCATAGAGAGGCTCCTTGCTATTTTTTTCCTTCGTCCCCGCTCCTTCGCCAAGGTTACGGCAAGGCGTGCAAAATCGCCCGCATTTTTTGCGGCCCCGGGTAGGCCGGCCTTCCATTTCTCTCCCTCGACCAGGGGGCCGGAGGAGTCGACCCCCCGACAAAATGCCGAGGGGATGGCGCACCGAGCGGCGCACCAGTCTTTTCGTCTTGCCGCGTTCCCGTTGCCGAGAACGCGGGCGCCTCTCGGCGCGCCATGGCGCCGTCGTTACGGCGTCCGGGCCGCGCTTCCGGCGACCAATCCGAGCGGCCTTCGGCTCTCGGGCGCGGCCCCTTTTGGGGAACCGCGTCTTCGAGCTTCAGCGGGCCGCCAGGCCCGGCCGTCAGCGAGCTCCTCACGGCAGGTCATAGTGCCTGCGGGCGGAGCCCCGGCGCCGCCCGGGAGGGGGAGGAGCGTTCGTCTCCCCCGCGCGGGCGCCGCGCCCTGCCCCATCATGTAGACGCCTCTAGATGACGCCCTCGAACGAGCAGGACGCGGATAGGAATACATAATATAGTCAAGAGGTTTTGTGAGGGCGGCGCGGTGTCCGCGCTTCCCCTCTCCCCTTGCGGGAGAGGGTGAGCGAGCGGAGGCGAAGCCGAGCGAGGTCGGGTGAGGGGTCCGGACGCAGCGTCTGGCGCTGACCCCTCACACCGGCAAATTGTCGTGCTTCCTTTGCGGCATCTCCACGTGCTTGTTCTTCAGCATGGCGAGCGCGCGCGCCAGGCGGCGGCGCGTCGAGTGCGGCATGATCACGTCGTCGATATAGCCGCGCTCGGCGGCGACGAAGGGCGACAAAAAGCGGTCCTCGTATTCCTTGGTGCGCGCGGCGATCTTGTCCTTGTCGCCGATATCGGCGCGGAAGATGATCTCGACCGCGCCCTTGGCCCCCATCACCGCGATCTGCGCCGTCGGCCAGGCGTAGTTCAAGTCGCCGCCGACGTGCTTTGACGCCATCACGTCATAGGCGCCGCCGAAAGCCTTGCGCGTGATCACCGTCACCAGCGGCACCGTGCACTGCGAATAGGCGAACAACAGCTTCGCCCCGTGCTTGATCAGCCCGTTATATTCCTGCGCGGTGCCGGGCAAAAATCCGGGCACGTCGACGAAGGTGACGATCGGGATGGCGAAAGCGTCGCAGAAGCGGACAAAGCGCGCGGCCTTGCGCGAGGCGTCACTGTCGAGCACGCCGGCCAGCACCATCGGCTGGTTGGCGACAAAGCCGACCGTCTTGCCGGCGATGCGGCCGAAGCCGGTGACGATGTTTTTGGCGTAAGCCGCCGAGATTTCGAAGAAGTCGCCCTCGTCGGCCACTTTAAGGATCAGCTCCTTGATGTCGTAGGGCTTGTTCGGATTGTCGGGGATCAGCGTGTCGAGCGATTCATCGATGCGGTCGGCGGGATCGAGCGTCGGCCATTCCGGCACGCCGGCCTCGTTGTTCGCGGGGAGGAAGTCGATCAGCCGGCGCATCTGCAACAGACAGTCGACGTCGTTTTCAAACGAACCATCAGCGACGCCCGACTTGGTGGAGTGCACCGAGGCGCCGCCGAGGTCCTCCGCCGTCACGACTTCGTTGGTTACGGTCTTTACGACATCCGGCCCGGTGACGAACATGTAGCTGGTGTCGCGCACCATGAAGATGAAATCGGTCATCGCCGGCGAATAGACATCCCCTCCCGCACATGGCCCCATGATGACGGAGATTTGCGGGATGACGCCGGAGGCGATGACGTTGCGCTTGAACACCTCGCCATAGCCGCCGAGGGCTGCGACGCCCTCCTGGATGCGCGCGCCGCCGGCGTCGAACAGGCCGATGATCGGCGCGCGCGCCTTCATCGCCATGTCCTGCACCTTCATGATTTTCTGCGCATGCGTCTCGGAGAGCGAGCCGCCGAACACGGTGAAGTCCTTGGAGAACAGATAGACCGTGCGCCCGTTCACCGTGCCCCAGCCGGTTACCACGCCGTCGCCGGGGATCTTGGTCTTTTCCATGCCGAATTCGTCGGAGCGGTGCTCGACGAACATGTCAAGCTCCTCGAACGAGCCCTTGTCGAGCAGGAGTTCGACGCGCTCGCGCGCGGTCAATTTGCCGCGCTTGTGCTGCGCCTCGATGCGCGCCTTGCCGCCGCCAAGGCGGGCTTCGTCCCGCCGCGCTTCCAACCTGTCGAGGATGTCCTTCATGAGCCCCTGCCCTACGCAAATCCTGCCGGTCTTCCGAGCAAAAGGCATACCACGGCGGCCTCGCCTTGCGCACGCTTCCCCTCTCCCCTTGTGGGAGAGAGTGCCCGAGCGGAGGCGAAGCCGAGCGAGGGCGGGTGAGGGGGCGGTATTTGCCGCATACGATGCCCCCTCACGCGGCTCGCGCTTCGCTTTCGCTCCGCGCTCGCCACCCTCTCCCACAAGGGGAGAGGGAAAGAGAACACGCCGCCCGGCCGTGCCCCGACGCAGCGCCCTTGGCATCCGCGGCAAACCCTGGTTACAACGCCGGCATGAGCGCACCCCCCAAGATCGCCGATCTGCTGCAACAGGGCCTGTACCACCATCGGCGGGGCGAGACACATCCGGCGATGGAGCGCTATATCGAGGTGCTGCGCATCGACCCGCTGCAGCCCGACGCGCTCTATTACGTCGCCGTCATCCTCTGCCAGGACGGCCAATACCAGCAGGGCATCGACGTGGCGCGCCGCGCGTTCAGTGCCGGGGGGCGGCAGGCGCGCGTCCACAATCTGATCGGCCAGGCGTTGCACCGGCTCGGCAAACCCAATGACGCGCTGGCGAGCTTCGACGATGCGCTCGCCTGCGACGTGAAATTCGCCGACGCCTATGGCAACCGCGCCAATATGCTGAACGAGCTCGGCCGGCCGGCCGAGGCTTTGTCGAGCTTCGACTGCGCGCTCGAGCTCAATCCGAAATCGGCCATGGACTGGCTCAACCGCGGCTCGACGCTGCACGGCATCGGCCGCTTCGACGAGGCGATTGCCAGCTTCGACCGCGCCATCGCGCTCGAGCCGGATTATCCGGTGACGCATTACGACCGCGCCACCTCGCTCTACGCGAGCGGGCGCGTCGAGGAGGCTCTCGCCGGCTATGACCGGACGATCGCGCTGGCGGCCGATTTCAGCCCCGCGCATCTCAACCGCGGCGGTGCTTTGCAGCGGCTCGGCCTGCTCGACGAGGCGCTCAAGAGTTTCGACCGCGCCATCGCCTGCGACGCGGAATCGGCCGCCGCGCATAAGGGCCGCGCCGCCGTCTTGGACGCGCTCGGCCGGACTGAGGAAGCGCGCGAAAGCCGCGAGCGGGCAGCCGAGATCGAGGCCAAAGCCCCGCCGGGCAAGCCCGCGGCACCGTGAACGTTTAGCGTGAACGTTTGGCACGCTCGCGCGTTGTCGATACCGGGCGATTTTTCGCCTTCACAGGACCGGCAATAAAGTCTCATAATGTGCCCCGGGAAAGCGCGCAAAGCGCGTTTCGGGGGCAGTCACGTCAAACCGAGGACAATTTCCCATGAACCATCTGGCAAAACCCGGCGCGCAACCGCGCATCGCCACGCCGACCGATCTCGGCGCCAACGCGACCAAGAACATCGCCGCCGCCTTGAACCTGCTGCTGGCCGACACCTTCGCGCTTTACCTGAAGACCAAGAACTTCCACTGGCACATGAGCGGCCCGCATTTCCGCGACTACCATTTGCTGCTCGACGAGCAGGCCGAGCAGATTTTCGCCATGACCGACGTGCTGGCCGAGCGCGTGCGCAAGCTCGGCGGCCGTACCCTGCGCTCGATCGGCGAGGTCTCGCGCCAGCAGCGCATCGCCGACAACGATGCCGACTATGTCTCGCCCGACGACATGCTGGCGGAATTGCGCGACGACAACCAGCGCTTCGTTGGCGCCATGCGCGAGGCGCACGACGTTTGCGAGGAGCACGGCGACGTGGCCACCACCAGCCTGCTCGAGGTCTATATCGACGAGAGCGAGCGACGGGTGTGGTTCCTGTACGAGGCCGGCCGCCAAGGCGATCCGAGCGGGCATTAGGCCAATTTATCCGTTCGTCCCCGCACCCGGGTCCGGCTTCGCCGGCCCGAGTGCAGGCGGGGGCGGGAATGAGCGGACGTAGTTCGGCACCCCACTTCTCCACGGCGCGAACTAATCCTTCTGCTCCTTTTCCGGCGCTTTGAGCTTGTCGAGCACCTCGACCAAAATCGCTTTTGCTGTCGGTCGAGAAGCCGGCAATCTGGAGTATTGTGCTTGCAATCGGAGGAACAGCGATGCAATTGCGGGTCTTTGGGCGCACGGCAATGCAGCTCTCGGTGCTGGGCTTCGGCTGCGGCGCGGTGGGCGGATTTATGGTGCGCGGCAATCCCGCCGACCAGGAGCGCACCGTCGCGCGGGCTATCGCGGCCGGCGTGAACTACTTCGACACCGCGGTGCAGTACGGCAACGGGGAATCGGAAAAGAATGTCGGCCGCGTTCTGCAGAAGCTGAAACCGGCCAACGTCGCCGTCGGCACCAAGGTCAGACTTCTGCCCGACGCGTTCGGCCGCATCGCCGACGCCGTGACGGCGTCGCTCGAAGGCAGCCTGGCTCGGCTACGTCTCGACCGGGTCGACATCTTTCACCTGCACAATCCGATTACCGAGACAGGCGGCGGCTCGGCCCTGAGCGTCCGGCAGGTGCTCGGCGACGTGGTGCCGGCGTTTGCGCGCCTGCGTCGGCAGGGCAAGATTCGCTTCCTCGGGATGACGGCAATCGGCGATACTGCGGCACTGCGCCAAGTGATCGACGCGCGCGTCTTCGACAGCGCCCAGGTCGTCTACAACATGCTCAATCCATCTGCCGCCGAGGAATTGCCGGCAAATTATCCGGCGCAGGATTACGGCCGATTGTTCGATCGCACCCAGGTAGCCGGCGTTGGCGTGGTGGGCATCCGCGTGCTCGCCGGTGGCGCCCTCTCGGGCTCTGCCGCGCGCCACCCGATCGCCGGCCCGGCGCCCGAGCCCATCGGTTCGGCCATGAGCTACGATGCCGATGTCGAGCGCGCGCGACGTCTCATCCCTCTGGTACAGGAAGGGTTCGCTGCCAGCCTGACCGAAGCCGCCACGCGGTTTGCGCTGTCTCACCCGGCGATGGGCACGATCTTGGTCGGCATGGCAACGCCGCAACAATTCGAGGATGCCCTCGCCGCTGTCCAAAAAGGTCCATTGCCGCAAGCTGCGCTCGACCGGCTGTCGGCGCTGCGGCAGGCATTCGCCGGCGAACCACGATGATCGCGCAGATTACCGGCGAGCAGCTCGGCGGCAACGAGCCGCCGATATAGCCGCTGGCGCCGGTGATGAAGATTTTTATGCACCGGGCCGCAACACCGCCAGCGCCGCGTCGAACTCGGCGCGGCGGGTGGCGCGACGCTCGAGCGCGTCGGCGTCGCTACCCCATTGCGACATCTGCCAGTCTTCGTCGACATGCGCGGCGGCCCAAATGGCCTCGGCATCGAGCGCGCTATGGGCAAGCGCCAGCGCGAGCAGGCCCGAGCCGGTCAGCGTGGTGATGACGGACACCGCGCCCAGAGCCCACGGATCGGCTGGGATTTTAGCGCGCGCAGCGGCAATCGCCTCGGTCGGCTGCGCCACGTGCATAACACCCTGCCCCAGCACAAAGCGCGCACCGAGCGCTTCATGCGCCCAGGCGAGCACCGGATCCCAGTGCTGTGTCTGGAGCGCGACCAGACCGTTCGGCGCCTCGGCGCGGTAGCACAGCAAATCAGAACCGAGATATTTGGCGATCTCCGCGGCAACCGGTGCGGGCGCGGGCGCCACCGCGTCGATCACCGCATTGGCGAGCCGGGTAAGCGGCATGCGCGCGGGATCGATTGTCTCGCTTTGCGCGTTCCACTCGGCGGCGATTTTTTCGGCGAGCGCCGCGTTCGGCGCGGCGAGCGCGCGCCGGGCCGGGGTCTTCACCGGCTTACCGTCGAGTAACAGCGGGAACTCAGCCCCGGCCGCCCCGCCTACACGCGCCTGCTTAAAGAATTGCTTGCGCAAAGCCGGCCGGCCGCCGCGGCGCGCGGCCTCGCGCGGATCGAGCGGCTGGTTTTCGAAGATTTCAGTGAAAATGTCGCGCATCAGATTTGCGTGATTGTGCGCCGCAATAAGGGCGGCGGCGCGATCCGTCCGGCGGGCGGAAAATAGCCGGTTCGGCGGGCAAAAACATTAACGTAAGCAGGAAAAAATGTCGCTTACCCGCCTTGCTGCCGCCCCTTTCAGGGAGCGAAAAACATGAGCGAAAGCTTGCAGTTGAAAGGTGCCGCGCCCGACGGAAGGAGTGGTAGCTTTGGGGAGTTCTACCTCATATATTCCGCCCCCTAAATCGCGGCCGCCCAAGTAAGGCTGCGCCGGGGGAATACCAGCCGCCTGAGGCTGTTACGCGACGTCGGCAAGCTTCTTGCACCTTTTGGGCTTGCCGGTGAGGAGCGCGTTTCGAGGAGTGAATGAAGAATACCGACATTGCCGCGCCCGACTACTTCCACAAGGTCGTGGATTGCCAATGGGCTTGTCCGGCGCATACCCCAGTTCCCGAATACATCCGGTTGATCGCGGCGGGCCGCTATTCCGACGCCTACATGGTCAATTGGTATTCGAATGTGTTTCCGGGCGTGCTCGGACGCACCTGCGACCGGCCGTGCGAGCCGGCCTGCCGGCGCGTGCGCGTGGAAAACGAGCCGGTGGCGATCTGCCGCTTGAAGCGCGTGGCCGCCGACTACAAGGACGACATCACGGCGCGGCTGCCGAAACCGGCGCAGCACAAGAACGGCAAGCGCATCGCGCTGGTCGGCGGCGGACCGGCTTCGCTCACCGTTGCGCGCGATTTGGCGCCGCTCGGTTACACCTGCGTGGTGTTCGACCAGGATGCCAAAGCCGGCGGCATGATCCGTTCGCAGATCCCGAAATTCCGCCTGCCCGACGCCGTCATCGACGAAGAATGCGGCTACATCCTCAACCTCGGCGTCGAGTTCCGCGGGGGAAAACGCATCGACTCAATGAACGCGCTGCTGGCGGAAGGCTGGGATGCGATCTTCGTCGGCTCCGGCGCGCCGCGCGGACGCGACCTCGACATCCCCGGCCGCCAGGAAGCGGCGAAAAACATCCATATCGGCATCGACTGGCTGTCCTCGGTGTCCTTCGGCCACACCACGAAAATCGGCAAGCGCGTGATCGTGCTCGGCGGCGGCAACACCGCCATGGATTGCTGCCGCTCCTCGCGCCGGCTCGGCGGCGAGGACGTGCAAGTGGTGGTGCGCTCGGGCTTCGAGGAAATGAAGGCGTCGCCTTGGGAAAAGGAAGACGCCATGCACGAGGGCATCCCGATCCACAATTATCTCGTCCCGAAGTTCTTCACCCACGACAACGGCAAACTCACCGGCATCACCTTCGAGAAGGTGAAGGCGAAATACGACGACAAGGGTCGCCGCAAGCTGGTGCCCGCCGGCGAGCCGGACCAGCATTTCCCCTGCGACGACGTGCTGGTGGCGGTCGGCCAGGAGAACGCCTTCCCCTGGATCGAGCGCGACGCCGGCATCGAGTTCAACGACTGGGGCCTGCCCAAGCTCGACGACAAGACCTTCCAATCGACCAATCGACGCGTGTTCTTCGGCGGCGACGCGGCCTTCGGCCCGAAGAACATCATCTGGGCGGTGGCGCACGGCCACGACGCCGCGGTGTCGATCGACAAATTGCTCAACGGCGAGGACATCGCCGACCGTCCGGCGCCGATGGTTACACTGATGAGCCAGAAGATGGGCATCCACGAGTGGTCCTACGACAACGAGATCGCGCTCGACCAGCGCTACAAGGTGCCGCTGCGCGACAAGGTGGTGGCGCTCAAAGACATCAAGGCCGAGGTGGAACTCGGCTTCGATCCGGAGCTGGCGCTGGCGGAAGCCGGCCGCTGCCTCAATTGCGACGTGCAGACGGTATTCTCGGCGCAGCTTTGCATCGAATGCGACGCCTGCGTCGATATCTGCCCGATGGATTGCATCACCTTCACGGTGAACCGCGAGGAAGCCGATCTGCGGCAGCACCTCAACGCGCCGTCGCATAATCTTTCGCAAGACCTCTACGTGCAGGACGGGCTGAAGACCGGACGCATCATGGCGAAAGACGAGGACGTCTGCCTGCATTGCGGGCTGTGCGCCGAGCGCTGCCCGACCGGCGCCTGGGACATGCAGAAATTCTTAGTTGAAATGACCTACGCAGGGACTTCATGTCGACCGCCACGCCGATCAGCCGCGTAAACGACTTCGTCGTCCGCTTCGCCAATGTGAACGGTTCGGGCTCGGCGAGCGCGAACGAGATGTTCGCCCGCGCCGTGCTGCGCATGGGCGTCCCGGCGGCGCCGCGCAATATTTTCCCATCCAACATCCAGGGCCTACCCACCTGGTACGAGGTGCGCGTGACCGAGGCGAGCCATCTCGGCGCGCGCGGCGGCACCGACCTGATGGTGGCGATGAACCCGCAGACCTTCGAGCGCGACATCGCCGCGATCGAACCGGGCGGCTATCTGCTCTACGATTCGACCAAGCCGCTGCCGGCGTCGAAATTTCGCCAGGACATTACGGTCATCGGCGTGCCGCTGACCGCCATCTGCAACCGCGAATATTCCGATCCGCGCCAGCGCCAATTGTTCAAGAACATCGTCTACATCGGCGTGCTCACCGCGCTGCTCGATATGGACGTGAAGGCGGTCGAGCAATTGATCGGCGAGCAGTACAAAGGCAAGGAAAAGCTGATCGAGCCGAACATCAAGGCGCTGCATATCGGCCGCGATTACGCGACGCTCAATTTGCATTGCCCGATCGGCCTGCGCCTGAAGAAAAGCGAAAAGGTGGGCAATCGCATCTTCATCGAGGGCAACTCGGCGGCGGCGCTGGGCGCGGTCTACGGCGGCGCGACGGTGTGCGCCTGGTATCCGATCACGCCCTCCTCGTCGCTCGCCGACGCCTTCACCCGTCATTGCGCCAGACTGCGCGTCGATCCCAAGACCAAGCAGGCCAGATACGCCATCATCCAGGCCGAGGATGAGCTGGCTTCGATCGGCATCGTGATCGGCGCCGGTTGGAACGGCGCGCGCGCCTTCACCGCCACCTCCGGGCCCGGCATTTCACTGATGCAGGAATTCATCGGGCTTTCGTATTTCGCAGAAATTCCGGCGGTGATCTTCGACGTGCAGCGCGCCGGCCCCTCGACCGGCATGCCGACGCGCACCCAGCAGTGCGACATCCTTTCCTGCGCCTATGCCTCGCACGGCGACACCAAGCACGTGCTCTTGTTCCCCGAGGATCCGGCGGAAGCCTTCGACATGGGTGCGCAGGCCTTCGACCTCGCCGACCGGCTGCAAACGCCGATTTTCGTCATGCTCGATCTCGACATCGGCATGAACCACCATCTGTCGCGCCCGCTCGCCTGGGACGACACGCACAAATACGACCGCGGCAAGGTGATGACGGCGGAAGAGCTCGAATCCGGCAAGGAATTCGGCCGCTATCTCGACGTCGACGGCGACGGCATCCCCTACCGCACCTATCCCGGCACGCATCCGACCAAGGGTTCGTTCTTCACCCGCGGCACCTCGCGCGACCGTTACGCGCGCTACACCGAGGAAGGCGCGCCTTACGTCGACAACATGCAGCGCCTGGTCCGCAAATTCGACACCGCCAAGGACCTGGTGCCGCGCCCGCTCATCGCCAATGCGAGCAAGCCGACCAAATATGGCGTGATCTATTTCGGCTCGAGCGCGCCGGCGATGGACGAAGCGATCGCCATGATCGAGGCGCGCGGACACGCGCTCGACCGCATGCGCGTGCGCGCCTTCCCGTTCCATTCTAGCGTCAATTCGTTCGTCGCCGACCACGATTTCGTCTTCGTGGTCGAGCAGAACCGCGACGCGCAACTGCGCTCGCTCATCGTCAACGAATGCGGCATCGATCCGGTGCGGCTGGTGCCGATCCTGCATTACGACGGCACGCCGATCACCGCGCGTTTCATCGCCAAGTCGATCGGCGACCACCTCGACAAGCTGAAGGTGAAGCCGATGAAGGTGTCGTCATGACCTATCTGACCAAGCCTAAATTCCACCACCCCGACCTGCCGAAGAACGAGCTGGGTTACACCCACCGCGACTACGAGGGCACGGTGTCGACGCTGTGCGCTGGCTGCGGCCACGATTCGATCACCGCCTCGATCATCCAGGCCTGCTTCGAATTGTCGATCGAACCGCATCGCGTCGCCAAGATTTCCGGCATCGGCTGCTCGTCGAAGACGCCGACTTATTTCCTCGGCAATTCGCACGGCTTCAATTCGGTGCACGGGCGCATGCCGTCGGTGTTGACCGGCGCCAATCTCGCCAACCGCGATCTCATTTATCTCGGCGTCTCCGGCGACGGCGACTCGGCCTCGATCGGGCTCGGTCAATTTGCGCATTCGCTGCGGCGCGGCGTCAATATGGTCTATATCGTGGAGAACAACGGCGTTTACGGCCTGACCAAGGGTCAGTTCTCCGCCACCGCCGACCGCGGCTCAAAGTCCAAGCGCGGCTTCATCAACACGGACAATTCCATCGACCTTGCGGCAATGGCGCTGCAGCTCGGCGCTTCGTTCGTTGCGCGCTCATTCTCCGGCGACAAACACCAACTGGTGCCGGTGATCAAGGCGGCGATCGCGCACAGGGGCGCCGCCTTCATCGACATCATCTCGCCTTGCGTCGCCTTCAACAACCACGCCGGCTCGACCAAAAGCTTCGACTTCGTGCGCGAGCACAACGAGGCGGTGAACCGGCTCGATTTTATGTCGAGCCGCATGCCGATCGAAGTCAAATACGAGCCCGGCACCGTCGAGGTGGTCGAGCAGCACGACGGCTCCAAGCTGACGCTGCGCAAGCTCGCCGCCGACTACGAACTTACCGACCGCGCGGCCGCCTTGGGCTTCCTGCAGCACCACGCCGCCAAGGGCCAGATTGTCACCGGCCTGCTTTATGTCGAGCCGGAGGCGGAAGACCTGCACGCGCATTTGCACACGGTGGACACGCCGCTCAACGCGCTCAACGAAGCGGAACTCTGCCCCGGCCAAGAAGCGCTCGAGAAGTTTAACGCCAGCCTGCGCTAGAGGTCGCGCCTCAAGCCGCGCGCACGGCCGTGCCGGCGCCGAGCTGGCCGACCTTGACCTGATTGCGGCCGGCGGCCTTGGCGGCATAGAGCAGCTTGTCGGCAAACCCCATCAGCGCGTCCGGCGCGCCGGACAAATCCTTGGCACAGGCTGCGCCGATGCTCATGGTCAGCCGCGCGCCGGCCGGCGAGCGCGGATGGTGGATGTCCGCCTGGCGCAGCGCCGCGATCAGCTTGTTGGCGACCGCCAGCGCGCCGCCCATGTTGCACTCGGGCAAGAGGCAAACGAATTCCTCGCCGCCATAGCGCGCCACCAGATCGCCCGGTCGACCCACGGTGTCGACCAGGAGCCGCGCCACCTGGCGCAGGCAATCGTCGCCCTGCTGATGGCCGAACTGGTCGTTGTAGAGCTTGAAGTGATCGACATCGATCATCAGCAGCGACACCGGCGCGCCGGCGCGGCGGCAACGCCGCCATTCGCGCTGCAGCGCTGCGTCGAAACGGCGGCGATTGGCGATGCCGGTCAGCGTGTCGGTCGAGAGCAGTTGCTGCAACAGCAGGCCTTGCGCGAATTGCATGCGCAGGCTGCGCTGCAGCCCGTTCGCCGCCGTGTAGCCGAGCGCATTGGTGACCAGAAGCCAGACCAGCACGCGGTAGAGCTGTTCGGCCGGCACATTTGCTCCCGGCACGGACGCCCACCACAGCGGCGCGGCGAGCGAGACGCTGGCTGCGAGCGAGACCGAGGTCGGCAGGCGCACCGGCAGATAAAGATAAATGACGAACAGGAGGCCGACCATCATGGCCGGCCCCATATCGGCGATCGGCGGATGCAGCGAGACCGCGGCCATGCGCACGAACGTGCCGCAGACGACGCTCACCACCATCAGTCCTTCCAGCGCGCGCGGCGTGCGCAGGCGCAGCACCAGCGCGAGGCCGGCGAGCGGCAGAAAGATGGCGGCGAAAGGCGGGATCAGCGCAGCAGCACGGCTCAAGCCGTGCCAGTAGGCGTAGAGTTCGACGAGGGCATTCAAATTGCCGGCGACCGCCATCAGCCCCATCAGCAGCAGCGCGCGGCGGCGGTCGTCGGTAAATCGATGTCGCCGGTAGTCGCCTTCGCATTGGGGGTCGGCGAGCCGCGCGCTCCAACGCGTAACCGCGACCGGGTTGAGGTCGGGCGGCGCGGCGTCAAAATGCGTTGGCGAATCGATCGTGCGGGCGTCCATCAACGGTCTCGGGTCTGGGTAATTCCGTATAGGCCCGAGCCGTTGACAAAACCCTAGCAAAGCGCGGCAATTTCGCGGCGGCGCGGTTTAAAAACCGCCGTCATTTCAAAGCCCTAGCCGTTTCCGCCTTGAACCTGGCGGGGATCGGTCATGAGGCGGCTTTTTCCTTTTCATACCACGGCGCCCACAGCACGCGGTTCGACTCCAGGTAGCTCTTGAGGCTGGAGAGCACGAGCGGCCAGCCGTTGCTGATACTGGCAAACACCTTGCTGTCTTCGGCGAAGTCGTCGTGGGTGACCGTGAGCTTGACCTGGTCGCGCTGCTGTTCGATTTCGTAAACCACGCGCGAAGGCGGCTCGGCACTAAATTTTTCGTCGTGCATCGGCTTGAAACTGTGGGAGAGCCGCCGCGGCGGATCGAATTCGAGGATTTTTCCCTGCAGGATCAGTTTGCCCTCGCGGTGGAAGGTGATGGGCGAACCGACCTTCCAGTCGGACGCCACGGCATTGCCGAACCAGAACTTGCCGGTGGCTTCGGCCGAGGTCAGCGCCTTGAACACTTTGTCCGGCGTCGAGGCGATATAGGTCACGTAGACGAAAACGGGCTTAGTCATTTGATCTCTCCTCACTCTTTTTCCAGTGCCTTCTTCATGTCGCTCAGCGCCTGCAAACGGTGGCGTTCGAATTTCCCGATCCAGCGTTCGCCGATTTCGTGGATCGGCACCGGATTGAGATAGTGCAGCTTCTCCCTGCCCCGTTTGACGGTGGCGACCAGATTGGCCGCCTCCAGAATTCCCAGATGCTTGCTCACCGCCTGCCGTGTCATGGCAAGGCGAGCGCAGAGTTCGTTCAGCGTCTGTCCGTTGTCGGCGCGCAACCGGTCGAGCAGTTCGCGCCGGCTGGCATCGGCCAAGGCTTTGAACACCGCATCCATGATCGCCTTTCTCGCTTATTCTTGTATGCAACCTTTTGGTTGCCTGTCAAGCGGCAATTTCGGGCGCGCGGAAAAGCTCGTCCCTACTGATTGATGCAGCTGCCGATATAAGCGTTGCGGTCGCCGGCGGCCTGCCCGTAGACGCCGGCCTGGTGGGCGCAGCGCGCGGCGCGGTCCTGGGTCGTCTCGGTGCCGTGCGGGCCGGACGGCGCCGGCGTCGGCAGGTTCGGCAGCAAGCGGCCGGTCTCCGGCACATAAAGCGGCGCCGGCACGCCGGCGCGCGGTTGCGGCACCTGCGCCGGCGGCGGGATCACCACGTGTTCCGTGGAGCCGCGCGGCGACTTGTATTTCGGCGGCAGTTGGGGCTCAGGCACCATGATGTCGTAGCGGCCATCGTCGGATTGCGCGTGCACCGGCGTGAACAGCGCGGCGAGCATCATCGCGAGCAGGAAGCGGCGCATGGCCTAGTCCTCCTCCGGCGCCTCGACGATGGGGTCGTAGCGCTTGGCGTCGAAGCCGAGCAGGTTCCAGGTTTGCTGCATATGCGGCGGCAGCGGCGCGGAGACGTCGATGACGCCGCCGCGCGGATGCGGCACCACGATGCGGCGCGCCAACAGATGCAGCTTGTCCTGAATGCCGCCGGGCAGCTCCCAGTTTTCGATGTTGAAATATTTCGGGTCGCCGACGATCGGGTTGCCGACATGCGCCATGTGCGCGCGCAATTGATGGGTGCGGCCGGTAACGGGCTTGAGCGAGATCCAGGCGAGCTTTTGCGCCGCCGTCTCCACCACCGCGTAATAGGTGACGGCATGCACCGCATCCTTGTCGCCGTGCTTAGCGATACGCATGTAGCTGTCCTCCTCGATCTCCTGCTTGGCGAGGAAGGTCGAGATGCGCCCTTGCGCCGGCTTCGGCACGCCGGCGGTGAGCGCCCAGTAGATCTTGCGCGCCGAACGCGTGCGGAAAGTCTTGGCCAGCGCGGAAGCCGCAAAGCGCGTCTTCGCCACCAGCAGGCAGCCGGCGGTGTCCTTGTCGAGCCGATGCACCAAACGCGGGCGCTGCGCGTCGGGGTGCGCGCCGCGCAAGGCGCCGAGCATGCCGTCGAGGTGATGCGTGGTGCCGGAACCGCCCTGCACGGCGAGCCCCATCGGCTTGTTGAGCACCAGCACGTCGTCGTCTTCGTAGAGCGTGATCGAGCGGATGAAGGCGCGGTCCTTCTGCGCTTGCGGGGCGTCATCGCGCGGCTTGGGCGCCTCGAGCTGTAGCGGCGGAATGCGCACGGATTGGCCGGCTTCCAGCCGCGCCTTCGGCTCGGTGCGCTTGCCGTTCACGCGCACCTCGCCTTTGCGGATGATGCGCTGGATGTGGCTGAACGAGAGCCCGGGAAAGCGCGCCTCGAAGAAGCGGTCGACGCGCATGTTGTTTTCGTCCGGCGTGACGGCGACGGTTTGCACGCCGGCCGACTGATACGCGGGCTTTGGCGGAACGACTGGGGCGGCGGCGCCACCTCTCCCCGAGTGCGGGGAGAGGTCGACCGCCGGAGCGGAGCGATGGCGGTCGGGTGAGGGAGAATCCAGTCTCGGCGAGTGCTTCACACGCAAATCGGATTGACGGGGATTAGCGCGCTCTTTGAAGCGTTCCTTCGAGCGCTCGCGGTTCCGCTCGTCGCGATCGCGACCAAGACCGCGACCTTGACCGCGGCCGCGCGGGCCCGCCCGCTGCCGGCCGCCGCCCGGCTGACGTGGGCCGTTTCTGCCGCGGCTCATGACGCGGCTCGCTCAGAAGCGGCGATTTCGCGCGGTATGGAAGACGGCGAAAATTCGCACGGCATCTTGTTCAACCCGGTAAATGATGACATAGGGAAGCTGCGCAACCGACAAATACCGGGTGCCCCGCCGACCTGGGCGACCAAGCTGCGGCTGCGTCGACAACAACGCGACGATCTGCCGGATCCGCAAAACGACGCGATCGGCCGCGGCCGGATCATCCGCGGCAACATAGGAATGGATCGATTTGAGATCGCGCAATGCTCCGCGGTGGTAGACGACCTTCATGCCTTAAGGCGGCCGAAGAATTCATTCGCTTCATCCTCGCCGGCAAAATCATTGTCCTTGAGCCGACGGTCGAGCTCGGCGATCTGCGCTGGCGTCAGAGCAACATCGGCCTCTTCGCTATCGAGATAATCCAGCAGTAATACGGCAATTGCATCTTGCCGCTCCTCGGGGAGCTCGTTGAGCCGTGAAATTGCTTCGCTGAGCCGTTTGTTCATCGCTCTCTCCAAATCTCAATATAGTCCTACCTTACTCCCCAGCCAATCCGGTCGCCGCAGCCGTCATCCTCCTCCCCGCTCCCGGCGCAGCTTCGCCCAGTATTCCAGCCGCTTGTTGATCTCGCGCTCGAAGCCGCGTTCGGGCGGGTTGTAGAAGCGCTGGCGCGGCAGCGCATCGGGAAAATAGTTCTGCCCGGAGAAGGCTTCTTCGGCGTCGTGGTCGTAGGCGTAGCCGCGGCCGTAGCCTTCTTCTTGCATGAGCTTGGTCGGCGCGTTGAGGATATGTTTGGGCGGCAGCAGCGAGCCGGCCTGCTTGGCGGTGCGCATGGCGGCGCCGAACGCGGCGTACGAGGCGTTCGATTTTGGCGCGGTCGCCATATAAAGCACGGCTTCGGCGATGGCCAATTCGCCTTCCGGCGAACCGAGGAAGTCGTAGGCGTCCTTGGCGGCATTGGCGATCGCGAGCGCCTGCGGATCGGCGAGCCCGATGTCCTCGACCGCCATGCGCACCACGCGGCGCGCGATGTAAAGCGGTGGCTCGCCGGCGTCCAACATGCGGCAGAGATAATAAAGCGCGGCGTCCGGATCGGAGCCGCGCACCGACTTATGCAGCGCGGAAATGAGATTGTAGTGGCCGTCCTGCGCCTTGTCGTAGATCGGCGCACGGCGCTGGACGATGTCCTGCAATTTGGCCGCGCCGAAAACCTCGTCCTTGCGGGCGGCGCGCCAGATCTCTTCGGCGAGCGTGAGCGCGGCGCGGCCGTCGCCGTCGGCCATCTGCACCAATTGGCCGCGCGCCTCGTCGTCGAGCGGCAGTTTGCGATGCTCGATATGCTCGGCGCGCGCCAGCAGGTTTTCGATCGCCGCTGCATCGAGCGATTTGAACACCAGCACGCGCGCGCGCGACAGCAGCGGCGCGTTCAATTCGAACGACGGGTTCTCGGTGGTGGCGCCGACCAGAACGATGGTGCCGTCCTCCATCACCGGCAGAAACGAATCCTGCTGCGCGCGGTTGAAGCGGTGGATTTCGTCGACGAAGAGCAACGTCCCCTGCCCGCTTTCGCGTCTCGCCCGCGCGGTCTCGAACACCTTCTTCAAATCGGCGACGCCGGTGAAGATCGCGGAGATTTGTTCGAAAGCGAGGTCGGTTTCCTGCGCCAAGAGCCGCGCCACCGTGGTCTTGCCGGTGCCGGGCGGACCCCAGAACACGAGCGAGCCGAGCGAGCGAGTGGCCAGCATGCGCGTCAACGCGCCGTCGGCGCCGAGCAGATGGTCCTGCCCCACCACCTCATCGAGCTTTTGCGGGCGTAGCCGGTCGGCGAGCGGGCGCGGCGCGTCCTTGTCGAGCCCGGCGGCGGCGAACAAAGTCGGGCCCGCTTTGGCGCGCGGGCTCATCCGTTGAAGACCGCGGTGATCTGCTGGCCGCCGCGGCGGATGACGATGCGCCAGGAAGCGCTCGGCTTTTCGGTGATGCGCGCGAGATCGTGCGTGCGCTCGATGGCCTCGCCGTTCACCGAAAGAACGATGTCGCCGCGCCGAAAGCCGAGATTGCTGGCGTAGGAGCCGTTGTCGACGTCGAGGATGACGACGCCGTGGTCGGCATTGTCGAGTTGCAATTCGTCGGCCAGCGCCGGCGACAGGTTGGCGACCTTGGCGCCGGAGAACGGCGAACGCGAGCGGATGGTGATCTCGTCGCGCGGCGTCGCCGGCGCCGTTTCCAGCGCCACCTTCACGTTCAGCTCGCGGCCGTTGCGCAGCGCGGCGAGCGTCGCGGTGCCGCCGAGCGGCTTGGTGGCGAAGCGGTAGTCGAAGGCGTTGACGTCGTCGACGCTTTGCCCGTCCACCGCCACGATCACGTCGCCGGGTTTGAGGCCGGCCTGCGCGGCCGGTCCGTTGGGCGTGACGCTGGCGACCAGCGCGCCGGCCGGGCGCTTGAGCCCCATGCTGTCGGCAATGTCGGCGGTGACCGCCTGCAATTTGGCGCCGAGCCAGGGCCTCAGCACCGCGCTGCCGCCGCTCTTGGCGGAAGCGACGACGACCCGCACCATGTTGGCGGGGATGGCAAAGCCCACCCCTTGCGAGCCGCCGGAGCGGGAGAAGATCGCGGTGTTGATGCCGACCAGCCTTCCGTCGAGATCGACCAACGCACCGCCGGAATTGCCCGGATTGATGGCGGCGTCGGTCTGAATGAAAAACTGATAGTCGCTGATGCCCACTTGCGTGCGGGCGAGCGCGGAAACGATGCCGTGCGTTACCGTCTGCCCGACGCCGAAGGGATTGCCGATGGCGAGCACCACGTCGCCGACCTCAAGCTTGTCGGAATTGGCGAATTCGAGCGAGGGAAATTTCTCATGCGCGTCCTTGATGCGCAGCACGGCGAGATCGCTGCGCTTGTCCTTGAGCACGATCGAGGCCTCGAACTCACGCTTGTCGGCGAGCGACACCTTCACGTCGTCGGCGCCCTCGATCACGTGGACGTTGGTGACGATAAGGCCGGACGGATCGACGATGACGCCGGAACCGAGCGAGCGTTGCACCTGGCGGCCCATGTCGCCGGGCACGCCGAAAAAGCGGCGGAAGATCGGATCGTCGAACAGCGGATTGCGGTTCTGCACCACCTTGGCGGCGTAGACGTTGACCACCGCGGGGGCGACGCGCTGCACCACCGGCGCAAAGGATAGGCGCAGCTCCGCCGCGTTCGGCACGCGACGGTCCTGCGCCTGCGCGGCGGACATGGCGAGGCCGCCGAGGCCGATGGCGGCAAGTAACATGGCGGTCAGATAGGGCTTGAGGCGCATAGGCTTCCGACTCCCGGCGAGATGCCGAGATATAGGCCGCCGCCGGGGCTAAATGAAGGCCGACTTTGTCCGTTTTCCCGCGCCCGAGCGAGCCTGCGTTTATCGCCGGCCATTGTTCCCGCATGCGGCCAGCCGGAGCGCCAACCGGTTTGAGTTTCAAATCTTTGTATGATTTAATTTTTCCGTCAGTTTCTCAGGGAGGAAACGATGATCAATGCTGCCCGCGCGTATGCGGTTGTTTTTGCGTTACTGTCCGCCGCCCTGCTCGCCATTGCTTCCGGCGCTCATGCCGCCGAAACACAGGTGCAACGCGGCAAGTACCTTGTTAACGTCATTCCGTGCACCGATTGCCATACGCCGGGGACCTTTCTCGGCAAGCCCGATATGAAGCGTTATCTCGGCGGCTCGGAAGTCGGCTTCGAGGTGCCCGGGCTTGGCGTTTTCTACGGCCCCAATATCACGCCGGATGACGAGACCGGCATCGGTAAATGGACCAAGGAACAGATCGCCACCGCGATCACCAAAGGCGTGCGCCCAGACGGCCGCATCCTCGCCCCGCCGATGCCGGTTGAATTGTTCAAGCATCTTACGCACGCGGACGCGCTGGCCATCGCCGCTTATCTCAAGAGCCTGCCGCCCATCAAGAACAAGGTGCCCGGTCCGTTCGGCGTCAGCGAAAAGCCGACATCGTTCGTTTATCAGGTGCTGCCGCCGGATCACTACTCGCCGACGCCACCGCCCAAATAACCGAGCGGCACGGAAAACAAAAAGGGCGGCCCGGCGGCCGCCCTTGCTGATTGCGAAATTCGCGCCGATTTACGCCGCCGCGGTCGCCTCTTCGTCGACCTTCTTGGCCTGCACCGGCCCTGAATCCTTGCCCTTGGCCTCGAGGTCGCGGTCGACGAACTCGATCACCGCCTGCGCGGCATTGTCGCCGTAACGGAAGCCGGCCTTGAGCACGCGGGTATAGCCGCCCTTGCGGTCCTTGTAGCGCGGGCCGATCACGTCAAACAATTTCTTGACCATGGCGCCGTCGCGCAGTTCGGAAACCGCCTGGCGGCGCGCGGCGAGCCCGCCTTTCTTGGCGAGCGTGACCAGTTTTTCCACGATCGGGCGCAACTCCTTCGCCTTCGGCAGCGTGGTGACGACCTGCTCGTGCTTGATCAGGCTTGCCGCCATGTTGGCGAACATGGCGGTGCGATGTGCCGAATGGCGGCCGAGCTTGCGGTGTACTTTTCCGTGACGCATCGCCTAACTCCTACCCTTTCGTGCCGGCCGCTCGCGCGGCTCAGTAGTGATCCTCGAAGCGCTTGGCGAGCTCTTCGATGTTTTCCGGCGGCCAGCCCGGCACTTCCATGCCGAGATGCAAGCCCATTTGCGCCAGCACTTCCTTGATCTCGTTGAGCGACTTGCGGCCGAAGTTCGGCGTGCGCAGCATTTCGGCCTCGGTCTTCTGCACGAGATCGCCGATATAGACGATGTTGTCGTTCTTCAGACAGTTGGCGGAGCGCACCGACAGTTCGAGTTCGTCCACCTTCTTGAGGAAGGCCGGATTGAACGCGAGATCGGGAATACTTTCGGCTGCCTGTTCCTTGCGCGGCTCCTCGAAATTCACGAACACGTTGAGTTGGTCCTGCAGGATGCGCGCCGCATACGCGAGCGAATCTTCCGGACTGACCGCGCCGTTGGTCTCGATGGTCATGGTGAGCTTGTCATAGTCGAGGATTTGCCCCTCGCGGGTGTTCTCGACCTTGTAGGAGACCTTGCGCACCGGCGAATAGAGGCTGTCGACCGGGATCAAGCCGATCGGCGCGTCCTCCGGACGGTTGCGCTCGGCCGCCATGTAACCCTTGCCGGTATTGACCGTGAATTCCATGCGGATCTCGGCGCCCTCGTCCAGCGTGCACAGCACCAGGTCCGGGTTGAGCACCACTACGTCGCCGACGGTCTGGATGTCGCCGGCGGTGACGGCGCCGGGACCCTGTTTCTTGACCACCATGCGCTTGGGACCCTCGCCCTGCATCTTGATGGCGATGTCCTTGATGTTGAGGACGATGTCGGTGACGTCCTCGCGCACGCCGGCGATCGAGGAAAACTCGTGCAGTACACCGTCGATGTGCACCGATTGAACCGCCGCGCCTTGCAGCGAGGACAACAGAATGCGGCGCAGCGCATTGCCCAGCGTCACGCCAAAGCCGCGCTCGAGCGGTTCGGCAACGACAGTGGCGGTCCGCGCGGCGTCGTTGCCGGCGGCCACTTGCAGCTTGTTCGGCCTGATCAATTCCTGCCAATTTTTTTGGATCACGTCATTCACCTTTGAGCCGCGCGGGGCAGTCCCCGCGCATCCCACCCGCCGTGTGGGGAAAAGTTCGGCGGCAACGGACGCCTTCAGGCGTCCGCCCGAAACGAAATCAAACGCGACGACGCTTACGCGGCCGGCAACCGTTATGCGGGATCGTGGTCACGTCGCGGATCGAAGTGATGGTGAAGCCTTGCGCCTGCAGAGCGCGCAGCGCCGACTCGCGCCCCGAACCGGGACCCGACACCTCGACTTCGAGGGTGCGCATGCCGTGCTCCTGCGCCTTCTTGGCGGCGTCTTCGGCGGCGACCTGCGCGGCGTAGGGCGTCGATTTGCGCGAGCCCTTGAACCCCATGGTCCCCGACGACGACCAGGCGATGGTATTGCCCTGCGCGTCGGTGATGGTGATCATGGTATTGTTGAACGAGGCGGCGACATGCGCGACGCCCGACGCGATGTTTTTGCGTTCGCGCCGGCGAACGCGGGTGGCTTCCTTACCCATTCTCGATCCCTTTGCCGCCCGCCGTCGTCAGGCGCGGGCAATTCCTTAAACTCACTGCGGTGTCGGTGTCTTTTTCTTGCCGGCGATGGTCTTGGCCGGCCCCTTGCGGGTGCGCGCATTGGTGTGGGTGCGCTGGCCGCGCACGGGCAGGCCCTTGCGGTGGCGCAGGCCCCGGTAGCAGCCGAGATCCATCAGCCGCTTGATGTTCATCGCCACTTCGCGGCGCAGATCGCCCTCGACCATGTAATCGCGGTCGATCATTTCGCGAATCTGCAGCACTTCGGCGTCGGTCAATTGCGACACCCGCCTCTCCTGCGGCAGGTTAACCTTCTCCATGATTTCATGGGCTTTCTTTTGCCCAATGCCATGGATGTACTGCAGCGCGATCACGACGCGCTTGTTGGTGGGCAGGTTCACGCCCGCGATACGAGCCACGGATGGTCTCTCCTGTTATCGTCCGGCCGCGCGCGTCGCGCCGAATCTTCGTGTCCCTGGAAGGGGATAGCGCAAAGCGTAACACGACGCCCGTCCCCGGATTTCTGGGGCCCGGCATCGCGTCAAGCTTCTGAATGTGCAGCTTATTAAGGGATTCATCGTGCCTTCGTCAACCTCCGCCTGCTACCCGATTTGCGCTGTCCAGCCTTGTTTTTAGGCTTGGCCGCGCGGGTGGGCTTGCGGCGCGTTTTCCGGGTTTTGGAGCGGCTTTTGGTCTTCGTCTTGGTCTTGGACTTGGACTTGGCGTTAGGCTTGACCTTGGCCATGGTGGCCTTGGCCTTGCGGGGGGCCGCTTTAGCCTCGCCGGCGGCAGCCGGGGTAAGGATGCGGTCGATGGCGGCGGTGACGGCATCGATCGGCGCCATGCCGTCCACGGTTTTCAACATGCCCTTGGCGCCGTAGTGGGCGGTCAACGGCGCGGTCTGCGCCCGGTAGGCGGCGAGCCGCCCCTTGAGCACTTCCGGGTTATCGTCCTTGCGTAGCGCCTCGCCGCGGGCGGTCATTTCGGCGACCCGCGTCTCGATGCGCTTGATGAGAATGCCCTCGTCTACCTTGAGTTCGATCACGCCGTCGAGCTCGAGGCCCCGCTCGGCGAGCAGGCGCTCGAGCGCTTCGGCCTGCGGCACGGTGCGCGGGAAACCGTCGAGCACGAAGCCGCGTTTGCAATCGGGCTGGCCGATGCGGTCGGCGATGATCGCCACCACCACCTCGTCGGGAACGAGCTGGCCTGCTTCCATGATGCTCTTGGCACGCAAGCCGACCGGCGTACCGGCGGCGACCGCGGCGCGCAACATGTCGCCGGTCGAGAGCTGCACGATGCCGTGCTTCTCGACCAGGCGCTGCGCCTGCGTGCCCTTCCCCGCCCCCGGGGGCCCAAGCAGGATCAGCCTCATCGATTGCGCCCCCGCAATTTCGAACGCTTGATCAGGCCTTCATATTGGTGCGCCAGCAGGTAGCCTTGAATCTGCGCCACCGTATCCATGGTCACGCTGACCACGATCAACAGCGAGGTGCCGCCGAAATAGAACGGCACCGCGGCGTAGGAGATGAGGATTTCCGGAATCAGGCAGACGATGGCGAGATAGAGCGCACCGACGACCGTGATGCGGGAGAGCACATAGTCGATGTATTCCGCCGTGCGTTCGCCCGGTCTTATGCCCGGAATGAAGCCGCCGTGCTTTTTCAGGTTGTCGGCTGTCTCGGTCGGGTTGAACACGATCGCGGTATAGAAGAAGGCGAAGAACACGATCAGCGCGATGTACAGGATCAAAAACAGCGGCCGGCCGTGACCGAGCAAAGTGGTGACGGTGGTGAGCCAGTTGGGCCCGCTGCCGGCGTTGAAATTGGCGACCGTGGTCGGCAGCAACAGCAGCGAAGAGGCGAAGATCGGCGGGATCACGCCCGAGGTATTGAGCTTGAGCGGCAGATGCGAGGATTGCCCCTCGAACATGCGGTTGCCCACCTGCCGTTTAGGATATTGGATCAGCAAGCGGCGTTGCGCGCGCTCCATGAACACGATGAAGGCGATCACCGCGACGACCATCACGATGACGGCAAGGATCAGGCCGGTCGACAGAGCGCCCTGCCGGCCGAGTTCCAGCGTGCCGGCGATGGCCGAGGGCAGTCGCGCCACGATGCCGGCCAGAATGATCAGCGAGATGCCGTTGCCGATCCCGCGCGAGGTGACCTGCTCGCCCAGCCACATCAGGAAGATGGTGCCGCCGGTCAGCGTGATGGTGGTGGAAATGCGGAAGAACCAGCCTGGATCGGCCACCACGCTGGTTGACCCTTCCAGCCCCATCGCGATGCCGTAGGCCTGGAACGCGGCGAGCACCACGGTGAGATACCGGGTGTATTGGTTCATGATCTTGCGGCCCGCCTCGCCTTCCTTCTTGAGCGCTTCGAGCGTGGGCGAGACCGTCGTCATCAGCTGGATGATGATCGAGGCGGAGATGTAGGGCATGATGTTGAGCGCAAAGATCGCCATGCGCTGGATGCCGCCCCCGGAAAACATGTTGAACATGCCGAGGATGCCGCCGGCCTGGGTGTTGAAAATCTGCTCCCAGGCGGCGGGATCGATGCCGGGCAGCGGAATGTAGGTGCCCAGGCGATAGACCAGCAGCGCACCGAGCGTGAACCAGATGCGTTTCTTGAGCTCTTCGGCCTTGGCCAGGGCCCCGAAGTTGAGATTGGCCGCTAGTTGTTCCGCTGCCGAAACCATCAATCGCTCCTGCCCGCCCCGTCCCGCATAACCCCGCTAGCCGCGGGCCGCCTTCAGAAATCCCTAGATAGGCATCCCACCGCGAAGTTACAGCGGGCGGCTCACTCGGCCGGCTTCTGCTCGCCCTCGGCGGCTTCGGGCTTGGCTTCCTTGGGCTTGCCGCCCTTCGGTTTACCGCCCTTATCGCCGCCCTTATCGCCACCTTTGGCCGCTTCCAGCGCCATGCGCTTGTTCTTGCCCTTTGGCTCGGCGTCGACTTCCTTGGCCGGGGCCAAGATCTTCACGCTGCCGCCGGCCTTTTCCACCGCCGCGATGGCGGATTTCGAGGCGCGGTAGACGGCGAAATCGACCTTGCTCTTGAGCTCGCCGTCGCCGAGCAGCTTGACCCCGCCTTTGGCGCGCCGCATCAGGCCGGCCTTGACCATGGCGGCGGCGTCGATCGGGGCGCCGACGTCGATGAGGCCGGCGTCGATCGCCGCCTGCACCTTGCCGACATTGGTCTCGTTGAGCTTGACCGCGAACGAGGTGTTGCGGAAGCCGCGCTTGGGCAGGCGCCGGTGCAGCGGCATCTGGCCGCCTTCGAAGCCCTTGATGCGCACGCCCGAACGCGCGGTCTGGCCCTTGCCGCCGCGGCCGCCGGTCTTGCCCATGCCGGAGCCGATGCCGCGGCCGATGCGCATGCGGTTTTTGCGGGCGCCGGCGTTATCGGCGATCTGATTGAGTTTCATCGTCTTCGTCCTCTTAACGCGCTTCGCCGACCACGCGCACCAGATGGCGCAGCTTGCGGATCATGCCGCGGGTCGCCGACGTGTCCGGCAGCTCGCGCTTGCGGCCGATCTTATTTAAGCCGAGCCCGACCAGCGTTTCGCGCTGATCGTGATGGCAGCGCAGCGGGCTCGCGATCTGTTCGACTTTGATGGTCTTTTTTGCTTCGGCCATTGGAGCGATCCTTAGATTTTTAATCCGTAGCCGCTTCCGCGTCAGCGCCTTCGCGGCGGCGCGATTGCAGCGTGGAGACCTTAAGGTTGCGGCGAGCGGCGACCGAGCGCGGCGAATCCTGGTGCTTGAGCGCGTCGAAGGTCGCGCGCACCACGTTGTAGGGATTGGATGAGCCGAGCGATTTGGCCACCACGTCCTGGATGCCGAGCGTCTCGAACACCGCGCGCATCGGACCGCCGGCGATGATGCCGGTGCCCGGAGGCGCCGCGCGCAGGAACACCTTGCCGGCCCCGTGCCGGCCGAACACGTCGTGATGCAGCGTGCGGCCTTCGCGCAAGGGGACGCGGGTGAGCGAGCGCTTGGCGGCATCGGTCGCCTTGCGGATCGCCTCCGGCACCTCGCGCGCCTTGCCGTGGCCGAAACCGGCGCGGCCCTTCTGATCGCCGACGATGACCAGCGCGGCAAAGGCGAAACGCCGGCCGCCCTTCACCACCTTGGCCACGCGATTGATGTGGACAAGCTTGTCGGTGAACTCGCTGTCGCGTTCCTCGCGGCCGCCGCGTTCGCGATCGCGCCGGGGCTCTCGTCGGGGTTCATGTGCCATTGTCGATCAATCCAATTGAATTAGAAGTTGAGTCCGCCTTCGCGCGCGGCGTCGGCCAGCGCTTTGATGCGCCCGTGATAGAGATAGCCGCCGCGGTCGAACACGACGTCCTTGATACCCTTCTCCTTGGCGCGTTCGGCGATCAGCTTGCCGACCGCCTTGGCGGCGTCGATATTGGCGCCGGTCTTGGCGCTTTCGCGCAGCGTCTTCTCCAGAGAGGACGCCGCGGCAAGCGTATTGCCCTTGGCGTCGTCGATGAGCTGGGCGTAGATGTGCTTGCCCGAGCGGAACACCGTCAGCCGCGTGCGACCGCTTGTGCCGGCGGCGCGCTTGACGTTGCGGCGTACCGTCGCCGTCCGCCGCGCAGTCCGATCGCTTAATCTCGACATCGCTACGTCCCCTACTTCTTCCTGCCGCGCGCGTTGAACGCGACGACCGCGCGCAGCAATTTGCGGATCTTGCGCGGATATTCGGGCGCCTCGGCTTCGCCGGCAAAGCCGCCGGCGAACACAGGTCCGCGCAGCGACGGCCGGCCGCGGCCGGGCAGAACGATCCATTCGCCCGCGCGGAGCGATTTACGCCAACGCTCGCCGCTCATTTCTTCTTCCCTTCCTTGCGGAAGATGTATTCGCCGGCATATTTCACGCCCTTGCCTTTGTACGGCTCGGGCGGGCGGAAGCCGCGGATTTCGGCGGCGACCTGGCCGACCTGTTGTTTGTCGATGCCGGTGACGACGATCTCGGTCGGCTTCGGCGTCGCAATGGCGATGCCCTGCGGGATGGCAAAATTCACGTCGTGCGAGAAGCCGAGCTGCAGATTGAGCGTCTTGCCCTGCACCGCGGCGCGGAAGCCGACGCCGGTTATCTCCAGTTTCTCCTCGAAGCCCTTGGTGACGCCGGCGATCAGATTGTTGACCAGCGTACGCGAGGTACCCCATTGCGAGCGCGCACGTTTGCTCTCCGAGCGCGGATCGAGCTTGATCGTGCCCTTGTCCATCTTGACCGTGACGTCGTCGTGTACGACGACCTGCACGGCGCCTTTCGGGCCTTTGACCTTGACGGTCTGCCCTTCCACGTTGGCGGTGACGCCGGACGGGATCGCGACCGCTTTGTTGCCGATCCTGGACATTAGAACACCGTACAAATGATTTCGCCGCCGACATTGGCGTCGCGCGCCGCGTGATCGGCCATCACGCCCTTCGGCGTCGACAGGATCGAGATGCCGAGGCCGTTGTTGATGCGCGGCAGCGCCTTGACCGAGGCGTAGACGCGCCGGCCGGGCTTGGAGACGCGCGAAATCTCGCGGATCACCGGCTCGCCGTCGAAATATTTCAACTCGATCTCCAGCTCGCTGCGGCCGTCGGAATGCGCGACGCTCGCGTAACCGCGGATATAGCCTTCGATCTTGAGCACCTCGCAGACGCGTTCGCGCTGCTTGGAGCCGGGCATGGACACCTTCGACTTGGCGCGCATCTGCGCATTGCGGATGCGGGCAATCATGTCGCCGATCGGATCGTTGACAGCCATCGCGATCCTCCTACCAGCTCGACTTCACGAGGCCGGGAATAAGGCCCTTGGAGCCGAGGTCGCGCAGCGCGATGCGGCTAAGACGGTGCTTGCGGTAATAGGCGCGCGGACGCCCCGACAATTCGCAGCGGTTGCGGATGCGGGTAGCCGAGGAATTGCGCGGCATTTCGGCGAGCTTGAGGGTCGCGGCGAACCGCTCCTCCATCGGCAGCTTCTTGTCGCGGGCGATCGCCTTTAGCTTGCCGCGGCGATTGGAGAATTGCTTCGCCATCCGGCGCCGACGGTTGTTCTTCTCGATCATACTCTTCTTAGCCATTACGTAAGCTCCTTGTTTCCGCGTTTGAGGGGACGGAAATCGCCCCTCACTGCCGGAACGGGAAGTTGAATGCGGTCAACAGAGCGCGCGCTTCGTCGTCGGAACGCGCGCTGGTGCAGACGGTGATGTCGAGGCCCCAACTGTCGGTGACCTTGTCGAAATCGATCTCCGGGAACACGATGTGTTCCTTGATGCCGAGCGAAAAGTTGCCGCGGCCGTCGAAACTCTTCGGGTTGAGCCCGCGGAAGTCGCGGATGCGCGGCAGCGCGATGTTCACCAGCCGGTCGATGAAGTCGTACATGCGCGCCTTGCGCAGCGTGACCTTGCAGCCGATGGCCTGGCCGTCGCGCAGCTTGTAGGTGGCGATCGACTTGCGCGACTTGGTGATCACCGCCTTTTGTCCGGCGATCAGCGACAAATCTTGCGCGGCGTTGTCCACCTTCTTGCGGTCGGCGACGCCCTCGCCGATGCCCATGTTGAGCACCACCTTGGTGATCACCGGCACCTGCATGCGGTTCTTGTAGCCGAACTGCTTGCTCAACTCGCCGCGGATGACCTGCTCGAATTGCGTCTTCAGCCGCGCCACGTAGTCGGAGCGCTCGCGCGGCTTCTTCACCTTCGGCGCATCGCTCTTCGGCTCGCCCTTAGGCGCGCCGCCATCCTTGGCCGCTTTCGGCGGCTTCGGCGGCTTCTTGGTTTCGGTATCTGCTTGCGTGTCAGCCATCGATCTCTACCCCGGAACGCCTGGCGATGCGTACCTTCTTGCGGTCATGCCCCTCGCCCACGAACTTGAAACCGACGCGGGTCGGCTTGCCGTCCTTGGGATCGGCCAGCGCCAGATTGGACAAATGGATCGTGCTCTCTTTCGAGATGATCCCGCCTTCTTGGCTCGCGCTCTGGCGTTGGTGGCGCTTGACCATGTTGACGCCGCGCACCAGCGCGCGGTTGGCGGCCGGGCGCACCTCGATCACTTCGCCGGTGCGGCCTTTGTCGCGGCCGGCGAGTACGATCACCTTGTCGCCCTTGCGAATCTTGGCGGCCATCACAGCACCTCCGGGGCGAGCGAGATGATCTTCATGTGATTCTTGGCGCGCAATTCGCGCGGCACCGGCCCGAAGATGCGGGTGCCCACCGGCTCCATCTGCGGAGTAATCAGCACCGCCGCGTTGCGGTCGAAGCGGATGACGGAGCCGTCGGCGCGCTTGATGTCCTTGCGGATGCGCACCACCACGGCCTTCATCACCTCGCCCTTCTTGACGCGGCCGCGCGGAATCGCCTCCTTCACCGAGACGACGATGACGTCGCCGATGGTGGCGTATTTGCGTTTGGAGCCGCCCAGCACCTTGATGCACATGACGCGGCGCGCGCCGGAATTGTCGGCGACGTCGAGATTGGTTTGCATCTGGATCATGATGCGGCTCTCATTGTCTGTACGAGCATGGCGCTCATTGAACTTTCTGTTTCTTCTCGCCGCGGATCACTTCCCAGCACTTGAGCTTGGAAATCGGACGGCGCTCCTCGATCCACACCATGTCGCCGATGGAGAACTCGTTCTTCTCGTCGTGCGCGTGGTATTTCTTCGAACGGCGAATGACCTTCTTCATCGTCGCGTGTGAAAACCGCCGGTCGACGCGAACGACGACGGTCTTGTCCTGCTTGTCGCTGACGACGACGCCCTGGAGCGCACGCTTCGGCATCTCTAACCCCTTATTTCTTCGGCTTCTTCGCGGCAGTCTTCTTCGCGCCAGCCTTGCGGCTCTTCGCGGACTGCGGCTTCTTCGATTTCGGCTTGTCGGACTTCGGCTTCTCGGCCTTCGGCTTGGCAACCTTGGGCTGCGCCTCGGCTTTCGGTTTCGGCGCAATCTCCGGCGCGCCTGCGCGCTTCTGCGCGGCGATGGTTTTCAGCCGCGCCACGTCGCGGCGGATGACGCGCACGCGCGAGGTGTTCTCGAGCTGCCCGGTGGCGCGCTGGAAGCGCAGATTGAACTGCTCCTTCTTCAGCTTGAGCACTTCGTCGTCGATCTGATCGAGCGTCATCGCTCTTACGTCTGCGGCTTTCATGTCACTTACTCGGCGATGCGTTCGATGAAGCGGGTCTTGACCGGGAGCTTGGCGGCAGCAAGCGCCAGCGCTTCCTTGGCGACGGCGAGCGGGATGCCATCGACCTCGAACAAGATGCGGCCGGGCTTGACGCGGGTGACCCACAATTCGGGCGTGCCCTTGCCTTTGCCCATGCGAATTTCGATCGGCTTTTTCGACACCGGCACGTCCGGGAAGACGCGGATCCACACCCGCCCCGACCGCTTCATGAAGCGGGTGAGCGCGCGGCGCGCGGCTTCGATCTGGCGCGCGGTGACGCGTTCAGGCTCGAGCGCCTTGAGGCCGTATTGGCCGAATGCAAGCGTGGCACCGCTGGTGGCGACACCGTGGATGCGGCCCTTGAACGCCTTGCGGAACTTGGTGCGGATCGGTTGCAGCATGACTTACTCGTTTTTCCCTCAAGCCGCCGAATCGCGGCGCGGGCGGCCTTGGTCGCCCTCGGCCAGCTTCTTGTCCTGCGCCATCGGATCGTGTTCGAGGATTTCGCCCTTGAAGATCCAGACCTTGACGCCGCAGGTACCGTAGGTGGTGAAAGCGGTGGCAACGCCGTAGTCGACGTCGGCGCGCAGCGTATGCAGCGGCACGCGACCCTCGCGGTACCACTCCATGCGCGCGATTTCGGCGCCGCCGAGGCGGCCCGAACAATTAATGCGGATGCCCTCGGCGCCGAGCCGCATGGCCGACTGCACCGCGCGCTTCATGGCGCGGCGGAAAGCGACGCGGCGCTCGAGCTGCTGGGCGATCAATTCGGCGACCAGTTGGGCATCCAATTCAGGCTTACGAATTTCGACGATGTTGATGACCACGTCCGAGTCGGTGAGCTTGGCCACCGACTTGCGCAACTTCTCGATGTCGGCGCCCTTCTTGCCGATCACCACGCCCGGCCGCGCCGAGTGGATGGTCACGCGGCACTTCTTATGCGGGCGTTCGATCACGATATGCGACACCGCCGCCTGCTTGAGCTGCTTCATCAGCTCTTCGCGGATCTTGATGTCCTCGTGCAGCAGCGTGCCGTATTCGGCCTTGCCTGAGTACCAGCGCGAGTCCCAGGTGCGGTTGATCCCGAGACGCAGCCCGATTGGATTGACTTTTTGACCCATCGATTACCCCTTAGGCTTTCGCGACGGCTGGCGCTTCGACCTGACGCACGACGATGGTCAGGTGGGAGAACGGTTTCAAAATGCGTCCCATGCGGCCGCGGCCGCGCGGGCTGAAGCGCTTGATCACCAGCGCCTTTCCGACATGCGCCTCGGCGACAACGAGGTCGTCGACGTCGAGGTCGTGATTGTTTTCGGCGTTGGCGATCGCCGATTCCAGGCACTTGCGCACGTCCACGGCGATGCGCTTGCGCGAAAACTCGAGGTCGGCGAGCGCGCTCGCCACCTTCTTGCCGCGGATCATCTGTGCGACCAGATTGAGCTTCTGCGGGCTGACCCGGATCATCCGGGCAACCGCCTTGGCCTCGTTATCCGGGAGGCTGCGCTCGCGTGAACTTTTGCCCATGACGTGTCTCTAGTCCCTTACGTTGCACATGATCTTGTCCGAAAATCGGTTCCCACTTTTCCGGATCATGTGCGGTCCTTAGCTTGCAGCCGGCGCAGCGCCCGGAGCCACCGCCGGAGCCGCACCCGGCGCCGCCGGCGCTGCCGCCGCGCGCTTGGCTTTGCGGTCGGATGAATGGCCGTAGAACATGCGGCCCGGCGCGAATTCACCGAACTTGTGACCGACCATTTCCTCGGTCACCATCACCGGGATGTGCTTCTGCCCGTTATAGACGCCGAAATTCAGGCCGACGAATTGCGGCAGAATCGTCGAGCGCCGGGTCCAGATCTTGATCATCTCGTGACGGCCGGACGACCGCGCAGCTTCCGCCTTTTTCAGCAGATAGCCGTCGACGAACGGGCCTTTCCAGACTGAACGCGTCATATCTCGATCCCTACTGCTGCTGCTTCTTGCGGTCGTGCCGGCTGGCGACGATGAATTTGGTCGTGCGCTTGTTCTTGCGCGTCTTGGCGCCCTTGGTCGGCTTGCCCCACGGGGTCACCCAATGCTTGCCGCCCTTGGTGCGGCCGCCATGCGGGTGGTCGACCGGGTTCATGGTGATGCCGCGGTTATGCGGCATGCGGCCGCGCCAGCGCTGGCGCCCCGCCTTGCCGATCGTGGTGTTCATGTTGTCCGGGTTGGACACCGCGCCGATGGTGGCCATGCAGCGGCCATGCACCAGGCGTTGCTCGCCGGAGCTAAGCCGCAGAATGACGTAATCCTGGTCGCGGCCGACGATCTGCGCGTAGGAGCCGGCCGAGCGCGCGATCTGCCCGCCTTTGCCAACCTTCAACTCAATATTGTGCACGATGGTGCCGACCGGGATGGCGCCGATCGGCAGCGCGTTACCCGGCTTGATGTCGGCCTTTTCCGACGAGATCACGCTATCGCCGACGCCGAGGCGCTGCGGCGCCAGGATATAGGCGAGCTCGCCGTCCTGATATTTGATCAGCGCGATAAAGGCGGTGCGGTTGGGGTCGTATTCCAGCCGTTCGACGGTCGCCGACACATCGAGCTTGGTGCGGCGGAAATCGATCTTGCGGAAAGCCTGCTTGTGACCGCCGCCGCGGAAGCGCGAGGTGATGCGCCCGCTATTGTTGCGCCCGCCGCTCGAGTGCTGCCCTTCGGTCAACGCCTTCACCGGCGGACCCTTGTGCAACCCGGAACGGTCGACGATGACCAGCTGGCGCTGGCTCGGCGTGGTCGGATTGTATGTTTTTAACGCCATGACTGGCTTCCCTTACAATCCCGTGGTCACGTCGATGCGGTGACCCTCTTCCAGCGTCACCACCGCGCGCTTCACATCGGACAAAATCCCGATTCTGTTCTTGAACGCCTTCTTCTTGCCCTTGCGGGTGAGCGTGTTGACGCTCTTGACCTTGACGTCGAACAGCTTCTCCACCGCTTCCTTGATCTGCGGCTTGGTCGCATCTTTGCGCACTTTGAACACGACCTTGTTGTGCTCGGAGGCCATGGTCGCCTTTTCGGTGATCACCGGCGAGCGGATGACGTCGTAATGGCGCGGATCGCTGGTGGTCATTTGAAGCGCGCCTCCAGCGCATCGAGCGCGGCCTTGGTCAGCACCAGGGTCTTGCGCCGCATGATGTCGTAGACGTTGATGCCCTGCACCGGCAGCACGTCGATATTTGGAATGTTGCGCGCGGCGTTGCGGAAGTTCAGCTCGATCTCGGCGCCGTCGATGATCAGCGCGTTGGCGAGGCCGAGTTTGTCGAACTGCTTGGCGAGGCCCCTGGTCTTGCCGTCCGTCAGCGTCATCTTCTCTATGACGATGATGCCGCCATCCTTGGCCTTGGACGACAGCGCATGCTTGAGCGCGAGCGCGCGCACTTTCTTCGGCAGCGCATGCGCATGACTGCGCACCACCGGACCGAAGGCGCGGCCGCCGCCGCGGAACTGCGGCACGCGCGCCGAGCCGTGGCGGGCGCCGCCGGTGCCCTTCTGCGCGTACATTTTCTTGCCGGTGCGCCAGATTTCCGAGCGGTCCTTGGTCTTGTGCGTACCGCGCTGGCGCTTGGCGAGCTGCCAGTTGACGCAGCGCTGCAGGATGTCGGAGCGCGGCTCAAGGCCGAAAATCGCGTCCGGCAAACTGACGGACCCGGCTTCCTTGCCTTCCAGCGTGGTGATTTTCAGTTCCATGTTATGCGCCCTCCTTCGCGGCGGGGGCGGCATCGGCCGCGAGCGCGGCTTCGGATTTGGCGTCGGCGGTTTCCGCCAGACGGAACTTGCCGGGCTTGGGCGCTTCCTTGGGCAGCGCCTTCTTCACCGCATCGCGCACGGTGACCCAGCCGCTTTTCGAGCCGGGCACCGCGCCCTCGACCATGATCAGGCCGCGCGCGACGTCGGTCTGCACAACCTTGAGATTGAGCGTGGTGACGCGGTCGGTGCCGAGATGGCCGGGCATCTTCTTGTTCTTGAAGGTCTTGCCGGGGTCCTGGCGGCCGCCGGTGCCGCCGATCGAACGGTGCGAGATCGACACGCCGTGCGAGGCGCGCAGGCCGGCGAAATTCCAGCGCTTCATGCCGCCGGCAAAGCCCTTGCCGATCGAGGTACCGCAGACGTCGACGAACTGGCCGACGACAAAGTGGTCGGCGGTGATTTCGGCGCCGACCGGGATCAGCGCGTCTTCGCTGACGCGGAACTCGGCGAGCTTGCGTTTGGGCTCGACCTTGGCCTTGGCGAAATAGCCGCGGTCGGCCTTGATCATGTTGCCGGCGCGGCGCTCGCCCGAGCCGAGCTGCAGCGCGACGTAGCCGTTCTTGTCCTTGGTCCGATGCGCGACGACCTGGCACTGCGCCAGGCGCAGCACCGTCACCGGCACGTGCTCACCGCCTTCGGTGAACAACCGGGTCATCCCAAGCTTTTGCGCAACTACTCCAGAACGCATTTTCTTCCTCGCGCGGCCTTTACAGTTTGATCTCGACGTCGACGCCGGCGGCGAGGTCGAGCTTCATCAGCGCGTCCACCGTTTGCGGCGTCGGATCGACGATGTCCAAGAGGCGTTTGTGCGTGCGCATCTCGAACTGTTCGCGGCTCTTCTTGTCGACGTGCGGCGAGCGGTTCACCGTGAACTTCTCGATACGCGTCGGCAGCGGGATCGGCCCACGCACCTGCGCGCCGGTGCGCTTGGCGGTGTTGACGATCTCGCGCGTCGACGCATCGAGGATGCGGTGATCGAACGCCTTGAGCCGGATCCGGATATTCTGGCCGTTCATTTGTCTGTCTCTCTGGACTGTCATCGTCCGCGCACGCGGACGACCCAGTATTCGCTAACGTCTCAGTTGCCTGACGGCCCCTGCAGAAACTGGGTGCCCCGCTCGCGCGGGGCACGACAGTGTCCTTACTCGATGATGCTCGCCACCACGCCGGCGCCGACCGTGCGGCCGCCCTCGCGGATGGCGAAGCGGAGTTTCTCCTCCATGGCGATCGGCACGATCAGGTGCACTTCCATCGCCACGTTGTCGCCCGGCATCACCATCTCGGTGCCGGCCGGCAGGTGCACCACGCCGGTCACGTCGGTGGTGCGGAAGTAGAACTGCGGACGGTAGTTGGTGAAGAACGGGGTATGGCGGCCGCCCTCTTCCTTGGTGAGGATGTAGGCTTCCGCCTTGAACTTGGTGTGCGGCTTGACCGAGCCGGGCTTGCACAGCACTTGGCCGCGCTCGACTTCCTCGCGCTTGGTGCCGCGCAAGAGGCAGCCGACGTTGTCACCCGCCTCGCCCTGGTCGAGCAGCTTGCGGAACATCTCGACGCCGGTGACGACCGTCTTCTGCGTCGGCTTGATGCCGACGATCTCGACTTCCTCGCCGACCTTGATGATGCCGCGCTCGATGCGGCCGGTGCACACGGTGCCGCGGCCGGAGATCGAGAACACGTCTTCCACCGGCATCAGGAACGGCTGATCCTTCGGGCGTTCCGGCTGCGGAATGTAGTCGTCCACCGCCTTCATCAGCGCCAGGATCGATTCCTTGCCGAGCTTGTCGTCCTTGCCCTCGAGCGCCATCAGCGCCGAACCCTTGATTACCGGGATCTTGTCGCCGGGGAACTGGTATTTGGAGAGGAGTTCGCGCACCTCGAGCTCAACCAGCTCCAGGAGCTCCGGGTCGTCGACCATATCGACCTTGTTCATGTAGACGACCAGCGCCGGCACGCCGACCTGGCGGGCGAGCAGGATGTGCTCGCGAGTCTGCGGCATCGGGCCGTCGGCGGCGGACACGACGAGGATCGCGCCGTCCATCTGCGCGGCGCCGGTGATCATGTTCTTCACGTAGTCGGCGTGGCCGGGGCAGTCGACGTGGGCGTAGTGGCGCTTGTCGGTCGAATATTCGACGTGCGCCGTCGAAATGGTGATGCCGCGCGCCTTTTCTTCCGGCGCCTTGTCGATTTGATCGTAGGCGGTGAAGGTGGCGCCACCGGTTTCGGCGAGCACCTTGGTGATCGCCGCCGTCAGCGTGGTCTTGCCGTGGTCGACGTGACCGATCGTGCCGATGTTGCAATGCGGCTTATTGCGCAGGAATTTTTCTTTGGCCATGGACCTCTCCGTTCAGAAACTTCAGGTTGCGATCGTCACGCGAATTTCTTTTGCACTTCCGCCGACACGTTGGCGGGCAGTTCAGCGTAGTGATCGAATTGCATGGTGAATGTGGCGCGGCCCTGAGACATGGACCGCAGTTGGTTGACGTAGCCGAACATGTTCATCAGCGGCACCATCGCGTTGATCACGTTGGCGTTGCCGCGCATGTCCTGGCCCTGGATTTGCCCGCGCCGCGAGTTCAAGTCGCCGATGACGGAGCCGGTGTAGTCCTCCGGCGTCACGCATTCGACCTTCATGATCGGCTCGAGCAGGACGGGCCTCGCCCTTTGCAGGGCTTCGCGCAGGCACTGGCGCGCGCAGATTTCGAACGCCAGCGCCGAAGAGTCGACGTCGTGATACTTGCCGTCGATCAGCGTCACCTTGAGATCGACCACCGGGAAGCCGGCGAGCGGACCGGAGCCGAGCACCGACTCGAGACCCTTCTCGACGCCGGGGATATATTCTTTCGGCACCGCGCCGCCGATAATCTCGTTCTCGAACTCGAACGGCGTGCCCGGCACGGTCGGCTCGGCGATAATCTTGATCGCGGCGAACTGGCCGGAGCCGCCGGTCTGCTTCTTGTGCGTATAGTCGTGCTCGACCTTCTGCGTGATCTTCTCGCGGAAGGCGACCTGCGGCGCGCCGATATTGGCGTCGACTTTGTAGGTGCGCTTCAAGATGTCGACCTTGATGTCGAGATGCAGTTCACCCATGCCCTTGAGGATGGTCTGCCCGCTCTCCTGGTCGGTGGAGACGCGGAAGGAGGGATCTTCGGCGGCGAGCTTGGCCAGCGCGACGCCGAGTTTTTCTTGGTCGGCTTTCGATTTCGGTTCGATGGCGATCTCGATCACCGGATCGGGGAATTCCATCTTCTCCAGGATCACCGGCTGCTTGGGATCGCACAGCGTATCGCCGGTGCGCACCTCTTTAAGGCCGGCCAGCGCCACGATGTCGCCGGCATAGGCTTCCTTGATGTCCTCGCGGTTGTTCGCATGCATCAGCAGCATGCGGCCGATGCGCTCTTTGCGTTCCTTGGTCGAATTGATCACGCCGGTCCCGCTGATGAGCGTGCCGGAATAGATGCGGCAGAAGGTGATGGTGCCGACGAAGGGATCGTCCATGATCTTAAAGGCGAGCAGCGCCAGCGGGGCACCGTCTTTCGGCTCACGAATAACGTCTTCGCCGTTGTCCGGATTGATGCCATGGATCGGCGGCACGTCGAGCGGGCTCGGCAGGTAGTCGACGACAGCGTCGAGCAGCGGCTGCACGCCCTTGTTCTTGAACGCCGAGCCGCACAGCACCGGGAAGAACGCGCCAGTGATCACGGCCTTGCGGATGAGCTTCTTGATGGTGGCCTCGTCGGGCATCTTGCCTTCGAGGTAGGCGGTGGCGGCGTCGTCATCGAGTTCGCAGACGGCTTCGACCATTTTGTCGCGATATTCCTGCGCCTGCGCCAGCATGTCGTCGGGAATGTCGATGTCGTGATAATCGGCGCCGAGGGATTCGTCGTTCCACACCACACCCTTCATGCGCACCAGATCGATAAGGCCCTTAAATTGCTGTTCGGAACCGATCGGGAGTTGAATGGCCACCGGCTTGGCGCCAAGGCGGATCTTGATGTCGTTCATGCAATTGAAGAAGTCAGCGCCGATCTTGTCCATCTTGTTGGCAAAGACGATGCGCGGCACCTTGTATTTGTCGCCCTGACGCCAAACCGTCTCGGTCTGCGGCTCGACGCCCTGGTTCGAATCGAGCACGACGACGGCACCGTCGAGCACGCGCAGCGAACGCTCGACTTCAATGGTAAAGTCGACGTGGCCGGGGGTGTCGATAATGTTGAGGCGCTTTTCCCGCCAGAACGCGGTGGTCGCGGCCGAGGTGATGGTGATGCCGCGTTCCTGCTCCTGTTCCATGAAGTCCATGGTCGCGGCGCCTTCATGCACCTCGCCCATTTTGTGGCTCTTGCCGGTATAAAAAAGAATCCGCTCGGTGGTCGTAGTTTTCCCGGCATCGATGTGCGCCATGATGCCGAAATTGCGGTAGTCTTCGATTGCGTGGACGCGGGGCATTGCAGTTCTAGTCCTTGGTTCTGTTGTCCGCCGTCACCAGCGGTAATGCGAGAAGGCCCGGTTGGCTTCTGCCATCTTGTGGGTGTCCTCGCGCTTCTTGACGGCGTTTCCCCGGTTATTGGATGCGTCGAGCAGTTCGGCCGAGAGCCGCTCGGTCATGGTCTTTTCATTGCGGTCGCGCGCGGCCGAGATGATCCAGCGGATGCCGAGCGCCTGGCGGCGCGAGGTGCGCACTTCCACCGGCACCTGATAGGTGGCGCCGCCGACGCGGCGCGAGCGCACTTCGATCGAGGGCATCACGTTGTCGAGCGCCTGCTGGAACACGGTGAGCGGGCTCGCCTTGGTCTTGCTCTCGATCATCTCCAGCGCGCCGTAGACGATGCCCTCGGCCACCGACTTCTTGCCGGCATACATGACGGCATTCATGAACTTGGACACGACGATGTTGCCGAACTTCGGGTCCGGAATGACTTCGCGCTTTTCTGCGGCGTGGCGGCGGGACATCGATCTCTCCGGTTACTTCGGCCGTTTCGCGCCGTATTTCGACCGGCGCTGCTTGCGATTCTTGACGCCCTGCGTGTCGAGCACGCCGCGCAGGATGTGGTAACGCACGCCGGGCAGGTCCTTGACGCGGCCGCCGCGAATCATCACCACCGAATGCTCCTGCAGATTGTGCCCTTCGCCGGGGATGTAGCCGATCACCTCGAAGCCGTTGGTGAGGCGCACCTTTGCGACCTTGCGCAGCGCCGAGTTCGGCTTCTTCGGCGTCGTTGTGTAGACGCGCGTGCACACGCCGCGTTTCTGCGGCGACGATTCGAGCGCCGGCGCCGTGACGCGCACCTTGAGCGGCTTGCGCGGATTGGCAATCAACTGGTTGATCGTCGGCATCGTTTGCCTTCGCTACTTTCGTTTGGGCTTCGGGTGAGCCCGGAATTGTTACGGGCTTTCGCCCCTCGCATGTTCCGCGCGGGCGCGCTTGCCCGCGTTTCGTTTTTGGGCTTTCGCCCCGGCCTTTCTCACGCGCAAAACGAAATCGCGCCATCCGCTCGATGAGCGGGGGCGCTCTTTCGTTCCGGACGACCACGATGCGGTCAAAGCGCCGCGGCCGTTCACTTCAAAGTCTGACAGTGGCTGTCAGAGGCAGCGTTTGAGCTTCATCCGTCGAGGCGATGCGCCGGCCAAGCTTTGAGAATTATCAAGCAATCTCAAAGAGTTAGTCGGGCGGCCGTTCCGAACAAGCAAAGCTCACCGCCTGCCAAAAGTGTCGCGTATGTATCGGTGGGGATAGCTCAAGTCAAGGCGAAAGGGTCTGAAAAACCGGGGGTTAAGGCGCGCCTGCGCCCGGGGGCCCCGTTTAGGCGGTGAGCGCGACCACGGCCCCCGCGTGCGGCCCGAGCGGCAGGGAGCGGCCCAGTTTCTGCCCATCACGGCCGGCATCCGAGGCCGTCAGGATCGTCGCCCCCTCCTCCGGTAGCGCTACGGCCGCTCGGCCGGACCCGAAATTCAGCGCCACCAGCACACGGTCGCCGGCTACCTCCCGTACATAGGTCAAAACCTCGCCCGCCGCCGCGATCGACCGATAGGCGCCCTGGGTCAGCGCCGGCCGGGTTCGGCGCACGGCGAGTAGCCGGCGGTAGAGATTGAGCAAAGACCCAGGGTCGGCGCGCTCGGCCGCGGCATTCGTGCCGGCGAAATCGTCCGCCAGCGGCAACCAGGGTTCGACGGCGGAAAATCCGGCGTGGGCGCTCGCGTCCCATTGCATCGGCGTGCGCGCGCCGTCGCGGCCGGGCACATGCGCCGCGGCGGGATCGCGTACGCGGTCCACTGGGATCGGCACCTGGCGCATGCCGATCTCGTCGCCATAATAAAGCGTCGGCGTGCCGCGCAACGTCAGCAGCAACATGGCCGCCGCCCTCGCCTGCTCCGGCCCGACGCGGATCGCAAGCCGCACCCGGTCGTGATTGCCCAGTACCCAGTTCGGCCAGGCACCCGGCGGCAACGCCGCCTCGTAGCGTTCGACCAGTTGGGCGATGGCCTCGGCGCGCCACGGCGTTTCCAGCAGAGCGAAATTGAACGGCAGGTGCACCCCGGCGAGATCGCGCCCGTAATAGGCGACCAGCTTTTCGACCGGCAGATAAATCTCGCCGATCAAGACGCGTTCGGGAAATTCGTCGATCACGGCGCGCAAGCCGCGCACGACCTCGTGCACCTCCGGCCGGTCGGCCGAATAAAGCGGTAGCAGACGCCGGTACGGCGGATCGCCGGTGCGGTAATCGGGATTGGGCGGATTGTCGCGGAATGCGTCGTCCTTGATCAGATGCCACATCACATCGACGCGGAAACCGTCGACGCCGCGGGCGAGCCAGAAGCGCATGACGTCGTGCATGGCGGCGCGCACTTGCGCGTTGCGCCAGTTCAAATCCGGCTGCGCCGGCAGAAAGGCGTGATGATAAAACTGCCCGGTCGCCGCGTCGAAGCTCCAGGCAGGGCCGCCGAATTCCGATAGCCAGTTGTTCGGCGGACCGCCACCGGAGGCGCCATCGCGCCAGAGGTACCAGTCGCGCTTCGGATTGTTGCGCGAGGCGCGCGCGTCGACGAACCAGGGATGCCGCTCGGAGGTGTGATTGGGCACAAAGTCGAGGAGGATTTTTATGCCGAGCCTATGTGCGGCCTCAAGCAGCGTGTCGAAATCCACCATCGAGCCGAATAGCGGATCGATGCCGGTGTAATCGGCAATGTCGTAGCCGAAATCCACCATCGGCGAGACGAAGATCGGCGACAGCCAAATCGCGTCGACGCCGAGCTCGGCGAGATAGGGCAGCCGCGCCTTGATGCCGGGCAGATCGCCGACGCCGTCGCCGTTTCCATCCTGAAACGAGCGCGGATAGATCTGGTAGAGGACCGCCGACTGCCACCAGTGCATGACACCGCTCTATCGAACGAATAGTTACCGTGATGTGACGGCTTCGACGCGCCTACCAGAAGCCGCGGCGCAAACCGTTGCCGAGATAGGCCCAGATGGTCGGATGCGACCACAGGCGCGACGGCAGATCGACCGGGCGCACTTGCAGTGTCACCGCCATGGCGTCGCGCGCGGCCTGCGCCAGCAGCGGCAAAGCGGCGGCCAATTGGCGATAGGGATACATCGAGAAATTGTCGGCGGCCTCAGGCGCAAAGCGCGCTCGGTAAAGCGCGCCGCCGGTGTCGATGCCTTCGTCGATCAGATGCACGGTGACGCCGCAATTCTCCGTGTCACCTGCGGCAAGCGCCCAATAGCGGCCGTGCACCCCGCGATATTTCGGGGTGATGCCGGCATGGTAGTTGATGAACGGCACGCCTGCCGCGCGACCGCGGCGGGCTTGAGCTTGGCCAATTGCGCCGCGCATTCCGCCGCGTTCACCGAGGCGACGGGAATAGCCCCGGCAGGCGCCCGGTCGTCGAGCCCAGCTTGGCGCATGATCGCGCCGATGCGCGGACACGACAGGCGTTCAAGCACCCGCGCCCACGCCATGAAAACGAGTTGGGCGGCGACCGTCAAAACGCCCAGCCGGCGCAGCAGTTCTACGGCGGTCATGGCCGGCTTATACCATTGGCCGATCGGCAAAAGAAAACCGCGCCGGAGACCGGGCCAAACGGCACGGCTTGCGGCGCGGTTAACGTTTGCGTCCGCCTGACTATTCCGCCGCCGGCAGCGCCGGGGCTTCCGCCGCCTCCGCCTTGGCCGCGGCTTTGGCGGCGTCCTTCTCGCGTTCCTCGAGGATGAGCGCGTCGCGTTTGACGGCGATTTCGCGCAGCTCGTCCATCATGGCGCCGGTGCCGGCCGGGATCAGGCGGCCGACGATGACGTTTTCCTTGAGCCCATCGAGCGTGTCGGCCTTGCCGTTGACCGCGGCCTCGGTGAGCACGCGCGTGGTCTCCTGGAACGACGCCGCCGAGATGAACGACCGCGTTTGCAGGCTCGCCTTGGTGATGCCGAGCAGCACGGGATGACCGCTCGCCGGCTTCTTGCCGTCGATCGCCGCGCGCGCGTTGATCTCGTCGAGTTCGGTCTTGTCGATCTGCTCGCTTTGCAGCAGCTCGGTTTCGCCGGGCTCGTCGATCTCCACTTTCTGCAGCATCTGGCGGACGATCACCTCGATGTGCTTGTCGTTGATGTTGACGCCTTGCAGCCGGTAGACCTCCTGGATTTCGTTGACCAGATAGGCGGCTAGCTCCTCGACGCCCTTGATGGCGAGAATGTCGTGCGGGGCGGGATTGCCCTCGACGATGTAGTCGCCCTTCTCGATGACGTCGCCGTCCTGCAGATGGATGTGCTTGCCCTTCGGGATCAAGTACTCCTTCGGCTCGTCGCCCTTGGCGGTCGGCTCGAGCGTGAGCCGGCGCTTGTTCTTGTAGTCCTTGCCGAAGCGCACGATGCCGCTGATCTCGGCGATGACCGCCGCGTCCTTCGGCTTGCGCGCCTCGAACAATTCAGCCACCCGCGGCAAACCGCCGGTGATGTCGCGCGTCTTGGCGCTTTCCGTCGGGATGCGCGCGATGACGTCGCCCGCCTTCACGTGGGCGCCGGGATCGACCGAGATGATCGCATCCACCGCCAGCACGTAGCGTGCGTCGCCGCCGCGGGCGAGCTTGAGGATCTTGTTGCCCGACTTGATCACGATCGACGGGCGCAGCTCCTGCTGATTGCGCGAGGAGCCGGTGCGCCAGTCGACCACCACGCGCTTGGCGATGCCGGTCGACTCGTCGAGCGCTTCCGACATCGACAACCCGTCGACCAGGTCCTCGAAGGCGATCGAGCCCTCGACCTCGGTAAGGATCGGCCGTGTGTAGGGATCCCACTCGGCGATGCGCTGGCCGCGCTTGATGGCCGCGCCGTCCTCGACGCGCATGCGCGCGCCGTACGGGATACGGTGATGCGCTCGCTCGGTGCCGTCGGGGTCGACCACCGCCACCACCATGTTGCGCACCATCGCCACCGTGTCGCCGTCCGAGTTCTTGGCAATGTTCTTGCCCTTGAACTTGACCTTGCCGTCGAAGTTCGACTCGATGAACGACTGCTCGGAGATCTGCGCCGCGCCGCCGATGTGGAACGTGCGCATGGTGAGCTGGGTGCCCGGCTCGCCGATCGATTGCGCGGCGATGACGCCCACCGCCTCGCCCATGTTGACCGGCGTGCCGCGGGCGAGATCGCGCCCGTAGCAGGCGCCGCAGACGCCGTTGGCCGATTCGCAGGTGAGCACGGAACGGATCTTGAGCTCCTGCACGCCGGCATTGGTGATCGCTTCGACTTCCGGTTCCGTCAACAAAGTGCCGCGCTTGACCACGACCTTGTTGCTGGCCGGATCCTTGACGTCTTCCGCCGCCGTGCGGCCAAGGATGCGAATGGCGAGCGAGGCCACCACGGTGCCGGCGTCGATGATGGCGCGCACCTTGATGCCGTTCCTGGTGCCGCAATCTTCGCTGGTGATAATGCAATCCTGCGCAACGTCGACCAGACGCCGCGTCAGGTAGCCGGAGTTCGCCGTCTTCAAGGCGGTGTCGGCGAGGCCCTTGCGGGCGCCGTGCGTCGAGTTGAAGTACTCGAGCACCGAGAGACCTTCCTTGAAGTTGGAGATGATCGGGCTCTCGATGATCTCGCCCGACGGCTTCGCCATCAGTCCGCGCATGCCGGCGAGCTGACGCATCTGCGCCGGCGAACCGCGCGCGCCGGAATGCGCCATCATGTAGATCGAGTTGACCTGCTCGTCGCGGCCGCTCGCGTCCTTCTTGACGGAGGAGATTTCCTTCATCATCGCTTCGGCGATCGCTTCGGTGCACTTCGACCAGGCGTCGACCACTTTGTTGTACTTTTCGCCCTGGGTGATCAGGCCGTCGTTGTATTGCTGCTCGAACTCCTTGGCGAGATCGCGCGTCTCCTCGACCGTTTTCCACTTGGAGCCCGGCACCACCATGTCGTCTTTGCCGAACGAGATGCCGGCCTTGAACGCGTGATAGAAGCCGAGCGCCATGATCCTGTCGCAGAAGATGACCGTCTCCTTCTGCCCGCAATGGCGGTAGACGGTGTCGATCATCGCTGAGATTTCGCGCTTGGTCATCAGCTTGTTGACGATGTCGAACGGCGCCTTCACGTTGCGCGGCAGCACGCTGCCGAGCACGACGCGGCCGGGCGTCGTCTCGTACCACTTGAGGTACGAGTTGCCCTTCTCATCGATGCCTTCCCAGCGATAGCGGATCTTGGTGTGCAGGCCGATGATCTTCTCCTGCAAGGCATGGTCGATCTCGGCCATGCTGGTGTAGTGGCCGCGCACCGTGTTGACGAGTTTCGGATCCTTCTTCAGCTGCGCTTCGTTGTGCAGCGCGAGCTTCCACTCGCCCGGCTCGCCCTCGCGCATCAGCGTGAGATAGTAAAGGCCGAGCACGATGTCCTGCGACGGCACGATGATGGGCTGGCCGTTCGCCGGATGCAGGATGTTGTTGGTCGACATCATCAGCACGCGCGCTTCCAACTGCGCTTCGAGCGACAGCGGAACGTGCACGGCCATCTGGTCGCCGTCGAAGTCGGCGTTGAAGGCGGCGCAGACCAGCGGATGCAGCTGGATCGCCTTACCTTCGATCAATACCGGCTCGAACGCCTGGATGCCCAGCCGATGTAGCGTCGGCGCGCGGTTGAGCAGCACCGGATGCTCGCGGATCACCTCGTCGAGGATGTCCCAAACCTCCGGCTTTTCCTTCTCGACCAGTTTCTTCGCCTGCTTGACGGTGGTCGACAGGCCCTTGGCATCGAGGCGCGAATAGATGAATGGCTTGAACAGTTCGAGCGCCATCTTCTTGGGCAGCCCGCACTGGTGCAGTTTCAATTCCGGTCCGACCACGATCACCGAGCGGCCGGAATAGTCGACGCGCTTACCGAGCAGGTTCTGCCGGAAGCGGCCCTGCTTGCCCTTGAGCATGTCGGCGAGCGACTTCAGCGGACGCTTGTTGGCGCCGGTGATGACACGGCCACGGCGGCCGTTGTCGAATAGCGCGTCGACCGCCTCCTGCAGCATGCGCTTTTCGTTGCGGATGATGATGTCCGGCGCGCGCAGCTCGATCAGCCGCTTCAAGCGGTTGTTGCGGTTAATCACGCGGCGGTAGAGGTCGTTCAAGTCCGACGTGGCGAAGCGCCCGCCGTCGAGCGGCACCAGCGGCCGCAGATCGGGCGGGATCACCGGCACGACGGTCAGAATCATCCATTCCGGCTTGTTGCCGGAGGCGATGAAGGCCTCGATCAGCTTGAGCCGCTTGGCGATCTTCTTCTTCTTGATGTCGCTGTCGGTCTCCAGGATGCCGGCGCGCAATTCGGCCTGCATCTTGTCGAGGTCGAGCGCTTTCAGCATCTCGCGGATCGCTTCCGCGCCGATGGTGGCGGTGAAGCTATCGGCGCCGAATTCCTCCTGCGCCTTGAGATACTCCTCCTCGGACAGCAACTGGCGGTCCTTGAGCGGGGTGAGACCCGGCTCGAGCACGACGTAATATTCGAAATAGAGGATACGCTCGAGGTCCTTCAGCGTCATGTCGAGCAGCAAGCCGATGCGACTCGGCAGCGACTTCAAGAACCAGATGTGCGCGACGGGCGCGGCCAATTCGATATGGCCCATGCGCTCGCGCCGCACGCGGCTGAGCGTCACCTCGACCGAGCACTTCTCGCAGATGATGCCCTTGTACTTCATGCGCTTGTACTTGCCGCACAAGCACTCGTAATCCTTGATCGGCCCGAAGATGCGCGCGCAGAACAGGCCGTCGCGCTCGGGCTTGAAGGTACGGTAATTGATCGTCTCCGGCTTCTTGATCTCGCCGTACGACCACGAGAGAATCTTTTCCGGGCTCGCGATCGAAATCCGGATCTGGTCGAAGACCTGAGCCGGGGCCTGCGGGCTGAAAAAATTCATCATCTCTTGATTCATTGCCATCTCCGCTTCGCCGACTTAGCGCCGGCAGCATTCGCTAAAATTCGTGACGCCGCGTGGACGGCCGGCCCGAAAGAGCCGGCCGCGCCGCTTGTCATTCGGCGGCTTCCGCCGTCTCGCCGCCCGAGCCCTGCCGTTGCTGCTTGGAATTGTGCAGATCGACGTTGAGGCCGAGCGAGCGCATCTCCTTGACCAGCACGTTGAAGCTTTCCGGAATGCCCGCCTCGAACGTGTCGTCGCCGCGCACGATCGCCTCGTACACCTTGGTACGGCCGGCGACGTCGTCCGACTTCACGGTGAGCATTTCCTGCAAGGTGTAGGCCGCGCCGTAGGCTTCCAGCGCCCACACTTCCATCTCGCCGAAACGCTGGCCGCCGAACTGCGCCTTGCCGCCGAGCGGCTGCTGGGTGACCAGCGAGTACGGGCCGATCGATCGGGCGTGGATCTTGTCGTCCACCAGATGGTGCAGCTTGAGCATATAGATGAAGCCGACCGTGACCTTGCGGTCGAATACCTCGCCGGTGCGGCCGTCGAACACGCTGACCTGGCCGGAATGATCGAGACCGGCGAGGTCGAGCATCTTTTCGATATCCGCTTCCTTGGCGCCGTCGAACACAGGCGTTGCGATCGGCACGCCGTGGCGCAAGTTGCCGCCGAGCTCGATCAGACCTTCTTCGTCCAGCGACTTGATGGTCTCATCCTCGCCGTAGACTTTCTTGAGGATGTCCTTGAGCGGCCGCGTGTCGTGCTTGCTGTTGTAGAGATCGACCGCCTGCCCGATCTTGAGCCCGAGACCGGCGCAAGCCCAGCCCAGATGCGTCTCCAAGATCTGACCGACGTTCATGCGGCTCGGCACGCCGAGCGGATTGAGCACGATGTCCACGGGCTGGCCGTCGGCGAGGAACGGCATGTCCTCCGCCGGCACGATCTTCGACACCACGCCCTTGTTGCCGTGGCGGCCGGCCATCTTGTCGCCGGGCTGAATCTTGCGCTTCACCGCGACGAAGACCTTGACCATCTTCATCACGCCGGGCGGAAGTTCGTCGCCGCGCTGCAGCTTTTCGACCTTGTCGAGGAAGCGCTGTTCCAGGAGCTTCTTCGATTCGTCGTACTGTTTACGGATGGCCTCGATCTCGGCCATCAGCTTGTCGTTGGGCGAGGCAAACTGCCACCACTGCGAGCGCGGATATTCGTCGAGCACCGCCTTGGTGATTTTGCTGTCCTTCTTGAAGCCCTTCGGACCGGCGATACCCTGGCGGCCTTCCAGCAATTCCGCCAGACGCCCGTAGACGTTGCGGTCGAGGATCGCCTGTTCGTCGTCGCGGTCCTTGGCGAGACGCTCGATCTCCTCGCGTTCGATGGCGAGCGCGCGTTCGTCTTTCTCGACGCCGTGCCGGTTGAACACGCGCACTTCGACGACGGTACCCTGCACGCCCGGCGGCACGCGCAACGAGGTGTCGCGCACGTCGGAGGCCTTTTCGCCGAAGATGGCGCGCAGCAATTTCTCTTCCGGCGTCATCGGGCTTTCGCCCTTGGGCGTGATCTTGCCGCACAGGATGTCGCCGGCATGCACCTCGGCGCCGATATAGACGATGCCCGCTTCGTCGAGATTCTTCAGCGCCTCTTCCGAGACGTTGGGGATGTCGCGGGTGATTTCCTCGGGGCCCAACTTGGTGTCGCGCGCCATCACCTCGAATTCCTCGATGTGGATGGACGTGAACACGTCGTCTTTCACGATCCGCTCGGAGAGCAGGATCGAAGTCCTCGAAGTTGTAGCCGTTCCACGGCATGAAGGCGACCAGCACGTTGCGGCCGAGCGCGAGTTCGCCGAGATCGGTCGAGGGACCGTCGGCGATGATGTCGGCTTTCTCAACATGATCGCCCACCTTCACCAGCGGACGCTGGTTGATGCAGGTGTTCTGGTTCGAGCGCTGATATTTCATCAGCCGGTAGATATCGACGCCCGGCTTGGTCGGGTCGGTCTCGCCGGTGGCACGCACCACGATACGGGTGGCGTCAACCTGATCGACGATGCCGGTGCGGCGGGCGGAGATCGAGGCGCCCGAGTCGCGCGCGACCACGCCTTCCATGCCGGTGCCGACGAACGGCGCCTCGGAACGAACCAGCGGCACCGCCTGGCGCTGCATGTTCGAGCCCATCAGCGCGCGGTTGGCGTCGTCGTTTTCCAGGAACGGAATGAGCGCAGCGGCGACCGAGACGAGCTGCTTCGGCGACACGTCCATGAAGTCGACCTTGTCGCGCGGAACGAGATGCACGTCGCCGGCGTGGCGGCACACGATCAGGTCCTCGGTGAAGCGGCCGCGGTTGTCCATCTCCGCGTTCGCCTGCGCGACGGTGTAGCGGCCCTCTTCCATGGCGGAGAGATAGATCACCTCGTCGGTGACCCGGCCGTCCTTGACCTTGCGATAGGGCGTTTCGACGAAGCCGTATTTGTTCACCCGCGCGTAAGTGGCGAGCGAATTGATCAGACCGATGTTCGGGCCTTCCGGCGTCTCGATCGGGCAGATGCGGCCGTAATGCGTCGGGTGCACGTCGCGCACCTCGAAGCCGGCGCGCTCGCGCGTGAGACCGCCCGGCCCCAGCGCCGAGAGACGCCGCTTGTGCGTGATCTCGGACAGCGGGTTGGTTTGGTCCATGAACTGCGAGAGCTGCGAGGAACCGAAGAATTCGCGCACCGCGGCCGCCGCCGGCTTGGCGTTGATCAGGTCCTGCGGCATCACCGTGTCGATATCGACCGAGGACATGCGCTCCTTGATCGCGCGCTCCATGCGTAGCAGGCCGATGCGGTACTGGTTTTCCATCAATTCGCCGACCGAGCGCACCCGGCGGTTGCCGAGATGGTCGATGTCGTCGATCTCGCCCTTGCCGTCGCGCAGATCGACCAACGTCTTGATGACCGAGATAATGTCTTCCTTGCGCAGCACGCGCATGGTGTCGGGCGCGTCGAGATCGAGGCGCATGTTCATCTTGACGCGGCCGACGGCCGATAGGTCGTAGCGCTCGCTGTCGAAGAACAGCGAACGGAACATCGCCTCCGCGGTGTCGACGGTCGGCGGCTCGCCCGGGCGCATGACGCGATAGATGTCGAACAGCGCGTCCTCACGCGTCATGTTCTTGTCGACGGTGAGAGTGTTGCGAATATAGGCGCCGACGTTGACATGATCGATGTCGAGCAGCGGCAGTTCCTTGTAGCCGGCCTCGATGAGAATCTTCAGGTTCTTCTCGTCGATCTCCTGGCCGGCCTCCATGTAGATCTCGCCGGTCTTGCCGTTGGCCAGATCCTCGGCGACGTAATGGCCGATCAACTCCTCGTCGGTCATGCGCAGGGCCTTGAGGCCCTTCTCGGAGAGCACGCGCGCTTGGCGCACGGTGAGTTTCTTGCCGGCCTCGACCACGACCTTGCCGGTGTCGGCGTCGACCAGATCGTTGACCGCCTTGTACCCTTTCAGCCGGTTGGCATCGAAGGGCACGCGCCAGGAATCCTTCACGCGCTTGTAGGTGACGTGCTTGTAGAAGGTACGCAGGATTTCCTCGCCGTCGAGGCCGAGCGCGTAAAGCAGCGAGGTCACCGGAATCTTGCGGCGGCGGTCGATGCGCGCATAGACGATGTCCTTGGCGTCGAACTCGATGTCGAGCCAGGAACCGCGGTACGGAATGATCCGGGCGGCGAACAACAGTTTGCCCGAGGAATGCGTCTTGCCCTTGTCGTGATCGAAGAACACGCCGGGCGAACGGTGCATCTGCGAGACGATGACGCGCTCGGTGCCGTTGACGATGAAGGTGCCGTTGTTGGTCATGAGCGGGATGTCGCCCATGTAAACATCCTGCTCCTTGATGTCCTTGACCGAACGCGCGGCGGTCTCCTCGTCGATATCGAACACGATCAGCCGTAGCGTCACTTTCAGCGGCGCGGCATAGGTCATGCCGCGCTGGCGGCACTCGTCGACGTCGTATTTCGGCGGCTCGAATTCGTATTTGACGAATTCAAGCTGCGAGGAATTGGAGAAGTCGGAAATCGGGAATACCGATTTGAACACCGCCTGCAGGCCCTCGTCGGGACGCCCGCCTAACGGTTCCTTGACCAGCAGGAACTGGTCGTAAGATGCCTTTTGAACCTCGATGAGGTTCGGCATCTCCGCCACTTCTTTGATTTTCCCGAAAAACTTCCTTACGCGCTTGCGACCGGTAAATGTCTGCGCCATCGTATCTTTCTCTCGATTCGATTTTGGCGGCCAGCGCGGGCGCCTCTCCGAACGGTCGCAATCCATCGCGACCATCAGGACAGGCGTCGGGGCTACCCGTTTCTATGTGATTCGGGCCGCGCCCGAACCGCCGCACTCTTCACAAATCCGCGTAAACGGGCTGCACCCGTTCACGACGCCTCCAAAGTGACCGTTTGCCGGTCACTGCTTACCTCTTGTTCGAAACCCCCGGGGTCTGACCCCCGGGGATATCGGTATTTCTCGTCAGACCCCCGGATCGCGCCCGGCTTCGCCTCGCTTGTCCGGGAGTTTCGCTCAAGTAAGCATTCGCTTACTTGAGCTCAACCTTTGCGCCAACCTTTTCCAAGGTGGCCTTGATCTTGTCGGCCTCTTCCTTGTTGACGCCTTCCTTGACCGCCTTCGGCGCGCCCTCGACCAGATCCTTGGCCTCCTTGAGGCCGAGGCCGGTGAGTGCCCGCACTTCCTTGATCACCTCGATCTTCTTGTCGCCGACGGCGGCAAGGATCACGTTGAACTCGGTCTTCTCTTCGACCGCGGCAGCAGCGGCCGGGCCGGCCGCTACCGCAACCGCGGCAGCAGCGGAGACGCCCCACTTCTCTTCCAGCATCTTGGCGAGGTCGGCCGCTTCCAGAACGGTCAGCTTCGACAAGTCATCGACGATCTTTTGCAGGTCAGCCATTGTTCAGTTCCTTATCGGTTCGAACCAGAGGAATGCTTGTGAGCCGTCACGCAGCCGCGCTCTTGGAGGCATAGGCCTGGACCACGCGCGCGACCTTGGCCGCGGGAGCGTTGACGAGCTGAGCGATCTTGGTCGCCGGCGCCACCAGGAGGCCGACGATCTTGCCGCGCAATTCATCCAGAGACGGCAGCGAGGCGAGCGCCTTGACGCCGTTGAGGTCCAGAGCGGTTTTGCCCATCGAGCCGCCGAGAATGACGAACGCTTCGTTCGCCTTGGCGAAATCGACGGCCACCTTTGGCGCCGCCACGGGATCGCCTGAGTAGGCGAGCACCGTCGGTCCCTTCAGCAGGGGCGAAATGGCGGCAGCGTCGGTGTCCTTGAGCGCAATCTTGGCGAGACGGTTTTTCGCGACCTTCACCTGCGCGCCCGCGAGCTTCATCTGCTTGCGCAGAGTCTGCATCTGGGCGACCGTGAGGCCGGAATAGTGAGCCACCACAACCACGTTCGAGGTTTTGAAAACCCCGCTCAGTTCGGCGATGGACTCCGCTTTAGCCGCTCGTTCCACTGCAAGCTCTTTCCGGTTATGACGGTTCGCCGCTCATGCACGGGAACCGCCGGGTTGAGACCAGCCGTCCCGCCTTTAGGTTCACACGCAGCGAACGGGCAGGACGACGCTTCGAGTAGCCTGCCCCCCGAAACATGACCTTAGGTCATGAACGGGTCTTTCCGAGGTTCGAACCGAACTTGGCGCAGCTTTTAACCGCGCAAACTCGGGTCTCATCCCCGTCTATGCTGGCCCTTTGCAGGATTAAGTCTTGGCCCGAGGGCCGCGACGCCGGCAGTCTTGGACAGGTCGGTCAGTCCCTCGTGAGGACTGCCCTCGCGCGTCTCAATGGCGAAAATCCCCTCTCCCTTTCAGATGTCCCGCCGGGATGTCCAAAAGGAATAAGTTCCGATCACCATGTGTTCGAGAAACGATTTTAGAGACGCGCAAAGGCGTGCCGACAAACTGGGCCGGCACGCCCGATAGGCTTTATTTAGAGCGTCCAAGGCCCTTTGCCAAGTCCAATTTCCCCCTTTCGCACCAATCCCCGCGAAAAAAGTGAGGCAAAACCGTGTTTTAGTGCCCGGTCCCGGCGGCAAAGAGCGACGACGGCTCGACTTTGACGCCCGGGCCCATCGTCGAGGAGATCGCCACCCGGTTGATGTAGTGGCCTTTGGCCCCCGGGGGCTTGGCCTTCTGCACGGCATCCGCAAAGGCCTTGATGTTCTCGACCAACTTGTCCTCGGAGAACGAGGCCTTGCCGACGCCGGCTTGGACGATGCCGGCCTTTTCCACGCGGAACTCGACCGAGCCGCCCTTGGAGGCCTTCACCGCATTAGTGATGTCCATGGTGACGGTGCCGACCTTGGGGTTCGGCATCATGCCGCGCGGACCCAGCACCTTACCCAGCCGCCCGACCAGCGGCATCATGTCGGGGGTGGCGATGCAGCGGTCGAAGTCGATATTGCCGCCGTTGACCTTCTCGACCAGGTCCTCCGCGCCCACCACGTCGGCGCCGGCGGCCTTGGCCTCCTCCGCCTTGGCGCCGCGCGCGAACACGCCGACCCGCACGGTGCGGCCGGAGCCGTTCGGCAGGTTGACCACGCCGCGCACCATCTGGTCGGCATGCTTGGGATCGACGCCGAGATTCATCGCGATTTCGATGGTCTCGTCGAATTTCGCCTTGGCGCGTTCCTTCACCAGCTTGACCGCTTCCGCGATCGTGTAGGACTTGTCGCGATCGACGCCTTCGCGCGCGATTTTTGTGCGTTTTCCGATTGCCATGACCGTTACTCCGCCACCGTGAGGCCCATCGAGCGGGCGGAACCTTCGATCATCTTCATCGCCGCTTCGACCGTGTCGCAGTTCAAATCCTTCATCTTCTGCTCGGCGATCTCGCGCACCTGCTTCTTGGTCACCTCGCCGACCGTTTCGCGCCCCGGAGTCTTCGAGCCGCTGTCGAGCTTGGCCGCCTTCTTCAGGAAATAAGACACCGGCGGCGTCTTCATCTCGAAGGTGAAGGAGCGATCCTGATAGGTGGTGATGATCACCGGGATCGGCGTGTTCTTCTCGATCTTCTGGGTCTGCGCGTTGAACGCCTTGCAGAACTCCATGATGTTGAGGCCGCGCTGACCCAACGCCGGCCCGATCGGGGGCGACGGGTTGGCAGCGCCTGCCGGCACCTGCAATTTGAGGAATCCAGTGACTTTTTTAGCCATTACTCACTCCTGTTAGTGGTGCGGATTTTGACGGTTGGCGGCCGCCTCACCTCCCACGCCGTTATGATGGCCGGTGATGTAATGGGTCTTGGCTGGCCTGTCCAGCCGCGCGCACTGCCCTAGGACGGATACTCATGAAATTCGCTGAGCACCATGTCCACTTTCCCTCTGCCGGCTCAGACGCCGCATCTGCTCCTTGAGCTTCTCGATTTTCTCTTTCATGCGGCTGGTCTTGGTTTTGAGCGCCTCGGACGGCTCTTGCCGGTCGGCCGTATCGAGCTGCTGCAGGTAGCGTGCGACGCTTTCCTCGATCTGCGCCATGCGCCGCTCCATCTTGGCGCGCGTGAAGTTCTTGTCGCGGTTGTTCACCGCCTTGAACTTGCTGCCGTCGATCGCCACGCTGGCTTGCGTCAACAGGCCCAGAGTGCGGCATAGCGCAACAAACCGGGCGCAGACCTGTCGGATAGCGAGGCCACTGTCCTTGCGGAAGTCGGCAATCGTCTTGTGATCGGGAGCCAGCCGGCCCGTCAGCCACATCACCTCAACGTTGCGTCCGGCCTCGCGCTCCAGCCGGCGGCTCGACTGCACCCAGTTGAGATAGCCGTAGATATAGAGCTTCAGCAGGACCGACGGATGATACGAAGGCCGGCCAGTTACCTCGGGATCGACCCCGCTGAACCCATGATGGGAGAGATCGAGCTCATCGACTAAGACCTCGATCACACGAACCGGATTGTCCTCGGCGATCCAGTCTTCCAGGCATTCGGGAAACAGCGTGCTTTGCCCGCGATCCATTCCCTCAACGAAGCTGATTCCGCGCCCCAGGGTGCGCGTGCCTCTCCCCGATTACCGCGAGAGGGTTCGGGCGAGGCGGCAATTGCCGAGCCTCGCGAGAGGCTCCCTCACCCGGATCGTCTCGCTTCGCTCGCCGATCCGACCTCTCCCCTCACGCGGGCAGAGGCAAACTTTACAGCTTCTCTACCTGCCCGAATTCCAGCTCCACGGGCGTGGCGCGGCCGAAGATCGACACTGCCACCTTCACGCGCGAACGCGCCTCGTCGACTTCCTCGACGGTGCCGTTGAACGAAGCAAACGGGCCGTCCGACACGCGCACTTGTTCGCCGACCTCGAACGACACCGAGGGCTTGGGCCGTTCGATGCCTTCCTGCACCTGGTGCAGGATGCGGTTGGCTTCCGCTTCCGAAATCGGCATCGGCTTGTTGTCGGAGCCGAGGAAGCCGGTGACCTTCGGCGTGTTCTTGATCAGATGGTAGACCTCGTCGGTCAGATCCATCTTCACCAGCACATAGCCGGGGAAGAACTTGCGCTCGGCGTTCACCTTGCGCCCGCGCCGCACCTCGACCACGGTCTCGACCGGCACCAGGATCTCCTCGAAGTGATCGTCCAAGCCGCGCTGCTTGGCCTGCTCGCGGATCGACTCCTGCACCTTCTTCTCGAAGTTCGAATAGGCGTGCACGATGTACCAGCGCTTGGGGCGGGTCGTCGTGGTCGTGGCGATGTCGCTCATCGTTGTCCAGCCTTCAGGCGCCAATGCCGAGCACGAAGGTAACGGCAATGCGGATGAATTGATCCGCGACCAGGAAAAAAACCGAGGCGATCGCCACCATGACGAACACCATGCCGGTGGTGATCATGGTTTCCTTGCGCGAGGGCCAAGTGACCTTGCGGGTCTCCTCGCGCACCTCTTGCAGAAACTTGAACGGAGACGTCGCCATTCGATTCAGTCCCGATTACCCTGCCCGGATTGCAAAATTCCGATTTAACGCATCACTATCTAGTCACGACCGGCGGCTTTCGCCCGTCTTTTATCTCGAACGATCCGCATCTCCCCTGGCAGGAGTGGCAGGACTCGAACCTGCAACCCCCGGTTTTGGAGACCGGTGCTCTACCAATTGAGCTACACTCCTCCGTAAAGCGGATGCGGCGGACCATAAGGGCCCGCCGCGGCGATGTCATGCATTATACAAGGGCTTAATGCAAGGGCGAAGAGGGGCGGTTTTGGGTGGTTTTACCCGTGTCCGGCGCGTTTTCGCCCGAAACGGCGTGCCAAGCCGAAGCTCGCGAAGCAAGCGAAGGCTGGAGCGGGTGAACGGAATCGAACCGTCGTCATCAGCTTGGAAGGCTGTTGCTCTACCATTGAGCTACACCCGCGCAGCGCCAGTATAACGAATAGAAATTACCAGAAACTCTGCCCGCCTCTGTCGCAATCGCGACGACCGCGCGGCGGCCATCGATCTAACCGGCCTGCGTAGCGCGAAGCAGGATGGTGGGAGAGGTAGGACTCGAACCTACGAAGGCATAGCCAGCGGATTTACAGTCCGCCCCCTTTGCCGCTCGGGACACTCTCCCATTAAAGCCGCCGCACCGCATTGATCCGGCACGAAAAACGCTCCGCTGCGGGGCGCCGGAATGGGCGGTTTATGGGCAGCCCCTCCCTTGAAGTCAATGGAGGCTGTTCGCCCAGAGCCGGATCGGATAAGGCAGCGCGATGACCAAACGACCCCCAAGCGGGCGCATGGCAACCGGCGGCAAACCGGGCGCCACCCGCCAGCAGATCGAGCGGCGCGAACGCTTCGAGCGCGCGCGGCGCGACAGCTTGCGCCCGGCGGGGGACGGACCGGTGGTGATGTACGGCTGGCATACGGTGACCGCCGCGCTGAAAAACCCGGCGCGGCGGTCGCGTTTGCTGCTCGCCACCGAGAATGCCGCGCGGCGTCTGGCCGACGAAGGCATCGCCGCGCCCATCGCGCCGCAGCTGGTGCGCCCTTCGGCGATCGCCGAGCGGCTCACCCCCGATGCGGTGCATCAGGGTCTCTATCTCGAGGCCGATGCGCTGCCGTCGCCGGCGATCGAGGATTTGCCGGCGCGCGGGGTGGTGCTGGTGCTCGACCAGATCACCGACCCGCACAATGTCGGCGCGATCTTCCGTTCCGCCGCGGCCTTTGCGGCGTCGGCAATCGTCACCACGCAGCGGCACTCGCCGGACGCAACCGGCGCGCTGGCCAAGGCCGCCTCCGGCGCGCTCGAATATGTGCCGCTGGTCAGCGTGCAGAACCTGGCGCGCGCGCTTGCCGCGCTCAAGGCCAGCGGCTTTCTCGTCGTCGGTCTCGATTCGAGCGGCGACGCCGATCTTGGCCAGCTGCCTTTGCGTACACCGCTCGCCCTGGTGTTCGGCGCCGAGGGCAAGGGCCTGCGCCAGCTCACCAAGGAAACCTGCGACCATGTCGCCCGCATCGAGCTGCCGGGCACGATCAAAAGCCTGAACGTGTCGAACGCGGCGGCACTCGGCCTTTATGTGGCGAACCGCGCCCTGCCAGGGCGCTGAACGCAAAACGGCGGGCCCCCCAGCCCGCCGCTTACGCCCGCTAGCTCTGAATATTTCCTATTCGTCGGTCATCCCTCGATCGCTGGGCGCGTGTCCCTTGCGAAAAAGCCGGATGTTCATGCGGTCGGGACCCATGATGGTGATCTCCGCCTCGGCATTGATGACCCGCCGCTTGCCCGCATAGCCGTCGACGTGAACGTCAGGGGCGGGAGCGATAACGACGGGCTCGGGGGTGGTGTCGCAACGCGTCATGAGCCCGCGATTGCAATTGGCCCGCGCTGCGTCGTCGACGACGATGCGCCGGTCGATCACGCGCGGCGGATCGTCGACGTAACGCTTGTGCACAATGACCACCGGCCGATCGCGCACGATCCTTTTCGTTCTAAAAACGCTACGCTTGGTCACGGCGTCGCCGGCTTTATCCTTGTGCTTGGATTCGGCGGCGTCCTTCTTCTTGAGGTCGGCGTCGGCGTCCTTGCCTTCGCTGCGCTTGCGCAGTTCCGCGAGCAGCGCGCGATCGACCGGCTTGTGCCTATGATCGAGGCGGCGCGCGCGATGCACGGCGATGACGCGGTGACGGCCGCAATTCGCGCAGCGCACGGAAGCATCGGCGCGGGGCCGTGCCGGACGGTGAATCACATAAGTATTGGGTGCGACCTGGATCGCATAAGGCTGGCTCTGCGGCACCGCGTAGGGATAGAGCGGCGGTGGCGCGGCCGCGCTATAGTATTGCGCCCGCGCTCCCGCGGCCGGCAGCAGGACGGCGGCGATAATGGCGAACAAGGCGAGGCTGCGCGAATATCGGGTCATTGGTTTCATCGCGGTGATTTTCACGGTTTCATTTCTTGCGAGACGGCGCGGCGGCCGTCGGATTCGGGCGGCAGCAGGTAAATCGGTCGCTCCTGTTTGAAAGCCCATGCGTTCGACCAGGTGCGGCGGAACGTCTGCGCCGGTCGCGGCCGCGCACTGTGCGCAAGCAAGTTTTCGGCGCGACCGATGTGTGGCCGCTTTCCATTCGCCGGGAAGTAATGATGGGAGCGCCACGGAGCGCGCCAATAGGCGCGCAAGGCGACGCCCGGCTCGCCAGCATTGACCAGCAGCATCCCGGCGCGTTCGCCGCCTTCGAAATGGCGCGCCGAATAAAACGCAAGATGGCGGCCGGCAAGATCGGTAGCGCGCGCGCCGCCGCCGGCGACGGCGAAACTCAACACAGCGATGGCGAGCAGAGCGCGCATCCGGCTCATCTCCAATAAATCCGGATGCATTTTATACGAAGGCTTTACTTTGCCCCTCGCAATCGCAAGGTAACATTAATCGCGATCGTGCCTTGAACCTGCCGGAATTGGCGGTGCTTGCTTGTTGCGCAGCAGCGCTCCGCGCGACAATGCAGTCATTAAAGTTAGGCCATTAAAGTTAATCGCCGATGCCATCCCGCCGCCGCTCCACCCCTGTCGCTAAATCGCCGTCGCCGCGCAGCGGTTTTCGCGAACGCTACGATGCGGTCGAAGCCCGCCGTGCCGCGCTGGTGGCGCGGCTCACCAAGCTGGGCAAGGCCGGGCAGCGCCATCCCGGCTACCGGCGCGCGTTCACCTTGCTCAACGTCACCTTCCGCCGCTCGAAGCTGGCGCAGCGGCTGGCCGTCTTGCAGGCCGCGGCGTGGCTAATCGACGTGTTGGAGAAGGTCATCGGGATTAGTTGATGACGCCGGCCTACCGGGATACTCCGCGGCGCATCTGGAGTGAATTTTTTGTGGGTAATTCCATAGGCTTGGCTAGTTTGGCTACGACTTTAGACGTAAGACCTGAGATGCAATGACGAACTGCTCGCATGGGGCGTATTGCTGGTGCGGGGCCGGCATTAGCAAGACCAATTCGGGAGAGCGCACTAGGCGGACCCCCAACAAAAAACAAAGCAACACGCAATCTGGGGATAACGCCTATGAGCACAACGACGGTTGAAATCCGCCGCGGAACTGGCATGACGGCGGAGGAACGCAAAGTCGTCTTCGCCTCATCGCTCGGTACCGTGCTGGAGTGGTACGACTTCTACATCTACGGCACGCTCGGCGCCTTCTTGGCGAAATACTTCTTCTCCAACGTGCCGGCCAATGTCGGCTTCATCTTCGCTCTGCTCGCCTTCGCCGCCGGCTTCGCGGTGCGTCCGTTCGGCGCGCTGTTCTTCGGCCGCATCGGCGACATGATCGGCCGCAAGACCACCTTCCTGATGTGCATGACCCTGATGGGCTCAAGCACGTTCCTGATCGGCGTCCTGCCCGGTTATGCCACGTGGGGAATCTTCGCCCCGATCGTGCTGATCGTGCTGCGCCTGGTGCAAGGCCTCGCGCTCGGCGGCGAATACGGCGGCGCGGCGATTTACGTCGCCGAACATGCCCCGCAGGGCAAACGCGGCTATTACACGTCGTGGATCCAGACCACCGCGACGCTGGGCCTGTTCCTGGCGCTGCTCTTGATCCTCGGTATCCGCACCACCATCGGCGAACAGGCCTTCAGCGACTGGGGCTGGCGCATTCCATTCCTGATGTCGGCCTTGCTGCTCTGTGTGACCATCTACATGGGGCTCAAGCTCAATGAAGCGCCGATGTTCAAGAAGATGATGGCGGAAGGCAAAGCGTCGAAGGCCCCCTTGGGCGAAGCCTTCGGCAACTGGGCGAACGGCAAGATCGCGCTCGCCGCCCTGTTCGGCGCCACCGCCGGTGAGGCCGTGGTGTGGTACGGCGGACAGTTCTATGCGCTGTTCTTCCTGACCCAGATCTTGAAGGTCCCGGCGATCGACGCCTGGATCCTGATCGCGGTGTCGCTGGCCATCGGCACGCCGTGCTTCATCCTGTTCGGCTGGCTGTCGGACAAGATCGGCCGCAAGCCGATCATGCTCGCCGGCTTCGCGCTGGCCGTCGTCACTTACTTCCCGATCTTCCAGGGCATCACCCACTTCGCCAATCCGAAGCTGGAGCATGCCTTGGCGGCGGCGCCTGTGGTTGTCACCGCGGATCCCAATCAGTGCTCGTTCCAGTTCAAGGCAACCGGCACTGAGAAGTTCACCACCACTTGCGACATCATCAAGTCGACGCTGGTGAACCTGTCGGTCAACTACGACAACGTCAAAGCGCCCGCCGGCACCAAGGCGAGCGTCAAGATCGGCGAACAGAATCTGACCGCCGATACGCCCAACCTGCCCGCCGCCATCGCTGCGGCGGTCAAGACGCACGGCTACCCGCCGAGCGCCGATCCGAAGGAGATCAACTACTTCATGACGATCATCCTTCTCGCCATCCTGGTCGTCTACGTGACCATGGTGTACGGGCCGATCGCCGCCTGGCTGGTGGAATTGTTCCCGACCCGCATCCGCTATAGCGGGCTGTCGCTGCCCTATCACATCGGCAACGGCTGGTTCGGCGGCTTCCTGCCGGCGACCGCCTTCGCCATCGTGGCGGCAACGGGCAACATCTACTCCGGCCTCTGGTATCCGATCGTCATCGCATCGATGAGCTTCGTCATCGGGCTGATCTTCCTGCCCGAGACCAAGGATCGCGACATCACCCAGATGTAGGCGAACGGCGGGGCGGCCTTCACGGGCCGCCCCACCCCCGCAAACTTGGCGCCCCGCACCCATCGTGCGGGGCGTTTTTGCGGGCGAACGCCAACGGCCGCACCATGACTTGTCGCGGCGCGGCGACGCTGATAGCTCTCTCGCACGAGCCGGGTTAGCTCAGCGGTAGAGCAGCGGTTTTGTAAACCGTTGGTCGGGAGTTCAATTCTCTCACCCGGCACCAGCCATTCAAGGCCTAGACTGCGGAAGGGTCGAAACCTTGCCGCGCCGACGATTTGACCAAGATCAACACGCGGCAACCCAATCGGACCACCCTTGGGTCAAGAGGGCAAAGCCGTGCTGATTGCCTTGTTCGCCGATATCCACGCCAACCGGCAGGCGTTCAGCGCATGTCTTGCGCATGCGCGCGAACAGGGCGCGCGGCGCATCGTGCTGCTCGGCGACTATGTCGGCTATGGCGCCGATCCTGACTGGACCGTGACCACGGTCATGGATCTGGTCGACCAGGGCGCCATGGCGGTGCTCGGCAATCACGACAGCGCGATCGCCAATGCGCGCGAGCAGATGAACCTGGAAGCCAGGATCGCCATCGAATGGACGCGCGGCGAACTCAGCGCGGCGCAGCGGCAATTTTTGGCCGGTTTGCCGTACACGCGTGTCGACGGCGAGCGGCTCTACGTCCATTCCGAAGCGAGCGACCCGCCGGCCTGGATCTATGTGACCGGCACGGTGGAAGCCGCGCACAGCCTCGCTTTCAACCCGGCGATCGTCACCTTCTGCGGCCACGTCCACCAACCCGCCCTCTACAGCATGTCGTCGACCGCGAAGATGACGTCGTTTGCCCCGATTGCCGGCGTCGCCGTGCCTTTGCTGCAGGGACGCCGGTGGCTCGCCGTGCTCGGCTCGGTCGGCCAACCGCGCGACGGCAATCCGGCCGCCGCTTACGCCATGCTCGATACCGACAGGCGCGAGCTCACTTATTGCCGCGTCGCCTACGACGTCGGCGCGGCGGCGGCCGCGATCCGCAAAAAGGGCCTGCCGCGATGGCTCGCCGACCGGCTGTTGCTGGGACAATAAATGGCCAAGCCGCTGCACGAACCGGGCGTGGTCGTCGACGGCTTCCGGCTCGAGGAGATAGCGCACCGCGGCGGCATGGCGACGCTGTGGCGCGTCACCCGCGCCGGCTCGACGGCGCCGCTGATGATGAAGGTGCCGAAAATCGGCGAAGGCACGGATCCTGCGGCGATCGTCAGCTTCGAAATGGAGCAAATGATCCTGCCGCGCCTCGCCGGCGTGCACGTTCCCAAATGCATCTCTGTCGGCGACTTCGCCGAGCAGCCCTTCATTGTCATGGAGTGGATTGCCGGCCCGACTTTGCTCACGCGGCTGCCTGAGTTGCCTTTGCCTTACGCGGAAGTGGCCGAGATCGGCGTCAAGATCGCGCAGGCGCTCGACGATTTGCACCGCCAGCACGTGATCCACCTCGACATCAAGCCGAGCAACATCATGTTCCGGCCGAGCGGCGAAGCCGTGCTGCTCGACTTCGGTCTATCGCATCACGTGCAACTGCCGGATCTGATGCAAGAAGAGTTCCGCCTGCCGTTCGGCACGGCGCCCTATATGTCGCCGGAACAATTGCGCGGCATCCGCAACGATCCGCGCAGCGATCTGTTTGCGCTCGGCGTCCTGCTCTATTTCTTTTCCACCGGCGTGCGCCCGTTCGGCGAAAGCGAGACGCTGCGCGGCATGCGCCGCCGGCTCTGGCGCGACCCGGTACCGCCACGCCGCTTGCGGCCCGACTATCCGCCCTGGCTGCAGGAGATCGTGCTGCGCTGCCTGGAGATCGAACCGGGCTACCGCTATCCGACGGCGGCGCAGCTCGCCTTCGATCTGACCCACCAGAATGAGGTCAAACTGACCGCCCGCTCCGAACGGTTCAAGCGCGATCCGTTTTTCATCGTATTGCGCCGGCGGTTCAATACCGACGCGGCGCAGCCGGGCGGCAAACCGGCGCTCGCCGCGCAATTGTCGTCGGCGCCGATCGTGGCCGTCGCCGTCGATCTGAGCGAAGGCTCGGCGGCGCTCAACGACGCGCTGCGCGTCACCGCCGGGCGCATTCTGGCGACGCTGCCCTCGGCGCGGCTTGCCTGTCTCAACGTGCTCAAGCTGGGTCGCCTCACCATCGACTTCACCCTCGACGAGCACGGCCACAACCGGCAGATCGACCGCCTGGTCGGCTTACGCCACTGGGCGGAGCCGCTCAAATTGTCCGAATCCCGGCTCACCGCGCATGTGCTCGAGGCCCTCGATCCGGCCGCCGCCATTCTCGAATTCGCGAAAGCCAACCGCGTCGACCACATCCTGATCGGCGCGCGGCAGAACTCGCTGTTGCGCACCCTGCTCGGCAGCGTCTCGGCCAAGGTCGCTGCCGAGGCCCAATGCACCGTGACGGTGGTGCGGCCAATGCCGACGGCCGAGGAAGAGCAACCGCCGGCGACTGCCGATCCGGGCCTTTCGTCAACCGGCTGAGCGCGCCACCGGAAATTTGCGTCAAACAATGGTTGCCCAAGAACGCGGCTTTCGAGAGAAATCAGCGGGCGAGCAAGCCGATGATATGGCTGGCGTTTCCATTCGATCACGGGCGGTTATGCGCCATCGCCCGACGCGTCGTTCGGCTCGCCCCGCATCAAAAAGAGGCAGTTTCAGGCCCTGCCCGGCTCACCCGAAAGTCACAACCTCGTCGACCCGAGTGGGACCTTGTTCGGTGGTTGCCGACTGTGCCAAACTATACCCGTTACTCGTAATACCTCGGAGATCTAGCATGCCTCAGGGCACCGTGAAGTGGTTCAATCCTACGAAGGGCTATGGCTTCATCCAACCGCAAGAAGGCGGCAAGGATGTTTTCGTGCACATTTCGGCGGTTGAACGCGCCGGACTAAGCACACTGAACGAAGGTCAGACCGTTCAGTTCGAGCTCGTCGAGAACCGCGGAAAGACGTCCGCGGAGAACCTCAAGGTTAAGTGACCTCGTCGCCCGAGGCTACTTTCGGCCTTTTCGTCTGAGCCTGCTGCCGCCGAGCGAAACGCCGGCGGCGGTCACGCACCGTTTGCGCGGGCGGTCGCGCGCGCGCTGATTCGCGCGCGCATGATCTTTTCCGACCTTCCTTCGCCCGCCGAAGCGGACTTCGCGAAGGCGGGAAACCGATTCCCATCCCCGATCGGGGTCGGGGGCATGATTTTCGGGATCATGCGCTAGCGCGTGAGCGTTTCCAGTTCGGGAAACGGCGAGAAAGCCGCGCCCTTGCAGAATTCCTGGACCTCGCGCGGTCCGTCGAGGAAGCGGTCGAGCTTGCCCGACACATAGGTCGCGGCACCCTCTTTCTGGCCGGCATATTTGCCGTCGACGCGCGCGTTGTAGCGCACGCAGGCGACGTAACGGTCGCCTGGCCCGACGCGCTTGAGCTGCGGCAGCGACACCGCCGCGCCGCGTATGTGGGTCGGGTCGTTGAGATAAGTGCGCAGGAACGCCATCAGGTCGCTTTTGTAGTTTTGCGGGAAGACGTTCTGCGCGTTCCACTGCGCCTGCAACTCGGCCGGCGTCGGACCGACCTCGGTCGACGCACAGCCGCCGACCATGAGCACCGCCGCCAGCATCAGCCACCGCATCTGCCGTCTCCAATATTCGCCTTGCGCCCGCCGAATGCGATCATAGCCGCTAGATCGACGCTACGGAAATAGACGCCATGCTTGCGGTGTTAAAGGATTGAGGCCGCTTGCCGAACAAATGCCTTGCTCGCGTGCGAAACGGAACATCATGCCTGCGCTCTCCCGCCGCTCGTTCCTGACCGGCCCCCTCGCCGCTGCCGGCTGTGCCGCACTGCCGTTGCCGGCGCGCGCCGCGGCACCCGCCGCCAAAGCGCAAGGCCCCGGCGTCTACCGCTACAAGCTCGGCGAGTTACAGCTCACCGCGCTTTATGACGGTACCTGGTATCTGCCGATCGACGACAAATTCGTGCGCAATGCGAACGGCGCTACGGTGAACGCGGCGCTCGCCGCCGCCTTTCTGCCGCCGAGCGTGCTGCCGATCACCTTCACCGCGCTGCTGGTGAACGACGGTCGCAAGCTCACGCTGATCGACACCGGCACCGCCGGGCAGATCACCGACACAGCCGGATTCATGAATGCCAACCTGAACGCCGCCGGCGTGCAGCCCGCCGACATCGACACTATCGTCATCTCGCATTTCCATCCCGATCACATCGACGGCATCAAGACCAAGGACGGCGACAAGGTCTTCGCCAATGCCGAAATCCTGGTGCCGGAGCCGGAGTGGAAATTCTGGATGGACGACGGCAACATGAGCCGCGCGACCGGCGCCGTGCATAAATATTTTCTCAACGCGCGGCGCATCTTCAAGGACATCGCCAAGCAAGTGCGGCCGTTCAAGCCGGGCGCCGAGGTCGCGCCGGGCATGGTCTCGCTCGCGGCCTATGGCCACACGCCCGGCCACACCGCTTTCGCCATCCATTCCGGCAACCGATCGATGCTGGCGATGAGCGACACCGTGCGCAATCCGTATCTGTTCGTGCGTCATCCCGACTGGCAGCCGATCTTCGACATGGACGGACCGCTGGCGGTTAAGGCGCGCCGGCAGATGCTCGACCGCGTGGTGGCCGATCGCATGCTGGTCGAGGCCTATCATTTCCCCTTCCCGGCCTGCGGCCACATCGTCAAGAACGGCAGCGGCTACGAACTGGTGCCGGTGATGTGGTCGCCGCTGTAGCGCGATTACAGCTTCGACAATTTGCGGACGCGCGGGAAATCCGCCCGTTCAATTCGTCAGCCTAACCCCGCCATAGACGCCGAGCCCGGGCTGATCGAAGCCGACCGGGCTCTCGTAATGCCGGTTGAACAGGTTGTCGACGCGCCCGAAGACGGTAACGTGCTCGCCGACTTTATAACTGCCCGCGAGATTGACCAGCGCGTAAGGGTCCGAATCCACGCGCGGAACCGTTCCGTCGCGATTGAATTCGACCGCTTGCCCGACATAAAGCACCGAGGCGGAAAGCGTGACTTGCGCGGTCGGCGTCCAGATCGCGGTGAGGCTCTCTTTGTGCCCGGGCCGATTGCGCAAGCCAAGGCCCGTCGTATCGTCGCGGGTGACGATGGTCGTGTAATCGGCGCGCAGTTTCAGCGCATCGTTGACGGCAACGGAGGCGAAGGATTTGGTGCCGTAAGTGGTCGCCGCGCCGATATTGACGTAGGTGAAGTTGAAGGTCGTCGTATCGAACGTGTTGTTGATAAGATTCTCGATCTTGTTGTGGAAATAGGTCACGCCGAAACTGACCCGGTTGCGCCATAGCGCCTGCTCGAAGCCGACATCGTAGCCTTGGCTCGTTTCCGGCTGCAGGTTCGGATTGGCGACGGCGCTGTAAGATGGGTTGTTGACGTAAAGCTGGGTGAGCGTCGGCGCCTTGAAGCCGGTACCGTAGCTGCCCTTGAGCTTGGTATCCGTTCCCGGAACGATAAACGCCGGCGCAAGGCGCCACGTCGTATGCGGCCCGAAGCTGTCGTTGTCGTCGTAGCGGATATTCGCCACCAGGAAGAAACGCTTGGCGAATTCGGATTGCAGTTCGATATAGCCGGCCTTGTTGCCCGTCGATGCCGTGGTCGTCGTCTGCGTGTAGTTGAAAAAGGCATCGAGCATTCCGGTCGAATCGGTGCGCAGCCGGTCGGTCTGCCGCTCAAGGCCGACGACCAGCGTCTGGCCCGGCATGAACTTCGCCTCACCGCGCCAATCGAATTTCGTTCGCTCGCCAAGATTGGTGACCGGCGGCCCAATGAGCGGCGAAGTAAAGAAGTTGTTGGCGGCAAAATCGGTGTTGGGATTGTAGGTCCAGTCCCACTGATTGTTGTAGTTGACCCCGAAATAATTCTTGAACTTGCCGTCGAACAACGACCACACCGCCTCGCCGCGCGTGTAGAGATTGTGGTTGCGCTGGGTGCTTTGCAGGACCTCCGGGTAATCGAGCGGGTAAAGGCTGTAGTCTTCACCTGTAAAGCCGAGCTTAGCGTCGGTGTAACGCGCCACGAGATTGACGGCAAAATTGTCGGTAAGATCGGCGCCGAGCTTGGTCGAATAGGTCCAGTTGTTGTAGCTGTCGTTGTTTCGTTTCTGCCCGCGCGCCAGCAGGCTGAGCGGCGTCACCGGCGTTCTCAGCGTGCTGAAATGCGCGACGCTGAATGCGTAATTGAAGTTCGATTGCGCGCCGCGCAACGAGACGTTTTGGTTGAATGTGCAGTACGATCCGGCTTCCGCGCTTGCCGTTACTCTCGGCGGGCCCTCGCCTTTTTTCGTCGTGATGGAAATTACCCCGCCGATGGCGTCGGAGCCATAGAGGCCGCTTTGCGGCCCGCGCAGCACCTCGATGCTTTCGATATCCTCGGTCAACAGATGGCCGAAATCGAAGGCGCCGTTGGTGATGCTCGGATTGCCGACGTCGATGCCGTCGATCAGCACCTTGACGTGGTTGGCGTTGGTCCCGCGCATGAAGACCGAGGTCTGGCCGCCCGGCCCACCGGTTTGCACGACGTCAAGGCCGGGGACTTTTTTCAGCGCGTCCGGCACCGTGCGTATCTGTTCGCGTTGCAGATCGCTTCCGCCGATCCATGTCACCGAACTGCCGAGCTCGCTCGCCGGCGTCGGCACCGTGGTCGGGCTGACGAGGATGGTCGGCAGTTCGACGGTATTGACTTGCGCGTTCGCCGGCAGCGCGAACAGAGCGAGCGTCAGACCGACGCCGGTGTGCCTGCGTTTCATTCGCATGACGCAACGTTCCTTCGTTTGCGCGCGCACGAATGGCGGCGCATCGGGTGAAGCCAAGCCCGGTTGCGAAGGACACGTTCAGCGGCACGCATACAGACGACGCGCGATGCTCACGTGTGCAATGTCGTGACAGGATTTCCCGCACGGCTTCGCACCGGCATTGTCGTCACCGCTGCGAAAGACCGCTCCGTATGGACGCCCCGTCCACCGGTTGGGTGACCGCGCTGGCAGGTCTCCTGGCTCGCGGGTCGTTGCCCAGTTGCGTCCGGCCTTCCCGGTTTCCCAGTGGCCAGATGGACGCGGGCTCGCCGCTTACAGTTGCGGGGGCAGCCACGGTGTTCCGCAGAATCGCCAAAGGCTTCGACGAATCGGCAGTTTGCCCGTGTTCCCTCTTTCGTCCCCGGTTTGACCCGAGGAACCAGCACGCGAAAATGTTCCCCTTAAGCCGCTGACGAGTTAAGCGCTATCGCGGCGGCGGCATCGCGGCGCAATAAAATTTGCCGGCGGGGGATTAGACCCCGATCACAAAGTGTTTTTCCCGTATCGGAATGACTTGCCGTAATCTGACCCCGAGAATCCCGCACGAGGAGACGACTGCGCCATGACCAAGACCCGAACCCTTCACACCATCAGCATCATTGCCACCGCAGCGCTATTGGTGACCGCCGTGAGCCTCAAGCCGGTGGCGGTCTACGCCATGGGCACCGACAATCCGCCGCCCACCGACGACGGCAGCAAAAAGAAGAAAAAGAATGACGGTGGCGCCATCGAGCAGAAGCGGCAACAGGAAGCCGACGCGAAATTCCTGCGCGATTATCGCGCGGCGCGCCAATTGATCTTGGCCGGCAATTATGCGGCCGGCATCGCCGCCATGCACGCGCTCGGCCGCGACCAGCATCCGGACGTCGCCAACTATATCGGCTACTCGTACCGGCGCATGGGCAACTACGAGCAGTCCAAGGTCTGGTACGAGAAGGCACTCGCGTCAGATCCCAACCACGTGCGCACGTGGTCCTATTACGGCATGTGGCAGATGGAACAGGGCAACCGGCTCAAGGCGCTCGACGACTTGAAGAAGGTGCAGCTCATTTGCGGCAACACCGCGTGCGAGGAGTATCGCGAGCTCAAGGCCGTGATCGACGGCAAGGCGAGCTACTAAGCGGTTCTCCGCGAGGCCAAATGCGTTATCGCCGGGCCATGCCCGGCGATTTCGCTTTTACCCGCCGGTCTCGCTCACAATCCACTGGTGATAGGCTGCATCGAGGCTTTCCACCGGCAGCACCATGATCGCCGGCGTGTCATAGGAATGCGCCGCCTTCACTGCCGCCCTCACCTCTTTAGCGAGCGCGGCGCGGGTCTTGAAAATCATCACGGTCTCCTCAGCCCGCTCGATCTTGCCCTGCCACCAGTAATGCGAAATCATCCCCGGCAGGATATTGACGCAGGCCGCGAGCCGCTTTTCGACGATCGCGCGCCCGGCCGCCTCCGCCTCGACAATCGAGGGCCAAGTCGTATAGACGAGCACCGCGCGTTCCATTGCTGCCATCTCGATACCGCCCCAAGGATACCGCCCTAAGAGCCGTAAATGAGCCGCCCGCCCCAGCGTTTCAAGCGTATCGCCTTCGTCGCCGGCACCACGCCGGAGGCGCGCGAGGCCTATGAGCGGCTGCAGGCGCGCTACGGCAATAGCGAACCGAAGGACGCCGACGTGATCGTCGCGCTCGGCGGCGACGGCCTGATGCTGCAAACCCTGCACAAGTTCATGGACGCCGGCAAGCCGATCTACGGCATGCATCGCGGCACCATCGGCTTTTTGATGAACGAATTCTCCCTCGACGGGCTTGCCGAGCGGCTCAACGCCGCGCAGATTACCGTCATCCATCCATTGGTCATGCGCGCGCGCGATGCCGCCGGCCGCGTGCACGAGCACCGCGCCATCAACGAGGTGTCGTTGTTCCGCCAGGGCGCGCAGACCGCGGTGCTGCGCATCTTGATCGACGGCCAGGAACGGCTCGCAGAGTTATTCGCCGACGGCGTGCTGGTGTCGACGCCGGCCGGCTCCACCGCCTATAATTTGTCGGTGCAGGGGCCGATCATCCCGATCAACGCGCCGCTGCTGGCGTTGACCGCGATCAGCCCGTTCCGCCCGCGGCGCTGGCGCGGCGCGCTACTGCCCGACAAGGCCAAGATCACCATCGAGGTGCGCGACGCCGACAAGCGGCCGGTGGCCGCGGTCGCCGACAGCGACGAGGTGCGCTCGGTGCGCAGCGTCGACGTCGCGATGGATCATAGCGTGTCGGTCGACCTCTTGTTCGATCCCGGCCACAGTCTCGACGAACGTATCTTGCGCGAGCAGTTCGGCTTCTGAATTCGTCTGCACGGGTCTACACGGTCCATGGCGAAACAATTCGACTTCACCGTCAACGGCAATCCGGTCAGCGTTGCGCTCGACAACGAGGAGACGCCGCTGCTCAACGTGCTGCGCAACGAGCTCGGCCTCATGGGCGCGCGCTTCGGCTGCGGGCTCGAGCAATGCGGCTGCTGCATGGTGCTGATCGACGGCGTGCCGGAGAAGTGCTGCGCCAAGCCGACGTGGAGCGTCGCCGGAAAAAGCGTCACTACTATCGAAGGGCTGGGCACGCCGGAGCGCCCGCACCCACTGCAACGGGCGTTCCTCGACGAACAGGCCGGCCAATGCGGCTATTGCCTGTCCGGCATCGTGATCACGGCCAAGGCGTTGCTCGACAAAAATCCGTCGCCGACGCGCGCCGAAATCGCCGCCGCGCTCGACGACAATATCTGTCGCTGCGGCACGCATAACCGCATCATGCGCGCGGTGGCCAAGGCGGCGGCGATTTTGCGCGCGGGGGCGCCATCATGAACGTAGCCCTCCCCGGCCCGCTCAACGACAATCCGCGACTCGACCGCTGGGTCTCCTTCCCCGCTCCCGGCAAAGTGCTGATCGGCACCGGCCGCGTCGAGCTCGGCCAGGGCGCGCTCACCGCAATGGCGCAGATCGCCGCCGACGAACTCGACGTGGCGATGGAGCGCATCGCCATCCGCTCCGGCGACACCGACTTGACGCCGAACGAGGGCTATACCGCCGGCAGCCAGTCGATCCAATTCGGCGGCGCCGCCTTGCGGCAAGCCTGCGCCGACGTGCGCGCGCTGTTCCTCGACCAGGCGGCGCGCATCGCCGGCTGCGCCGCGAGCGAACTCAGCGTGCGCGGCGGCACCATCCTGCGCAACGACGCATCGACCGGCCAGGATTACTGGACGCTCACCGCGGCGGTCGATCTTACAACCAACGCGACCGGGGCCGGCGCGCGCAAACCGGTCGCGGCTCTGCGCCACATCGGCGAGAGCGATGCGCGCCTCGACCTGCCGGACAAGATTTTCGGCAAGCCCGTCTTCATCCACGACATGCGGCTTCCCGACATGGTGCATGCGCGCGTCGTGCGCCAGCCCAACCGCGGTGCCAGCATCGACACAATCGACGAGAAGGCGATCATGCGCGCGGCCAAGGGCAAGGCCGGCTTCGTGCGTACCGGCAATTTTCTCGCCATCGTCGGCGACAATGAGACCGCCGTCGATCTCGCCGCGACCGCCGCGGTCAATGCCGTCACCTGGCAAAACGTCGAGAAACCGAGCGCGCTGCAGGCGGAGGCTTCCTGGCTATTGCAGCGGCCGTGGGTCGACCGGCTGTTCGGCGCACCGCAGCCGGCCGCGCCGCTAACCGGCGAACGCTTCGAGGCGACCTACAGCCGCGGCTATCTCGCGCATGCCTCGATCTCGCCCTCCTGCGGTCTCGCCGAATACCGCGACGGCCGGCTCACGGTGTGGACGCATTGCCAGGGCGTATTCCCCTTGCGCGCATCGCTCGCCAACGCGCTTGGGCTCGAGGCGTCCGCCATCACCGTGCAGCACGTGCAGGGCTCGGGCTGCTACGGCCATAACGGCGCCGACGATGCCGCCGCCGACGCCGCTATCATCGCCATGCAGATGCCGGGCAAGCCGGTGCGTGTGCGCTGGCGGCGCGAGGAGGAGTTCGTCTACGAGCCGAAAACGCCGGCGATGGTCGTTAAGGTGCGCGCGGCGCTCGATGCGGCCGGCAAGCCGACAGACTGGACGCAGGAAATCTGGAGCGGCACCCATAACAAGCGCCCCGGCGCCGGCGGCGTTCTGCTCGGCGCGGTCGCTTTGCCGGAGCCGATGCCCGAGCCGCCGCTGAGCGACGTGCCGGAGGCAAACGGCGGCGGCGGCACCCGCAACGGCGAGCCGCTCTACGCCATCGCCGCCAAGCGCATGGTGCATCATTTGGTCGCCGAGACGCCGGTGCGCACTTCCGCGTTGCGCAGCCTCGGCGCCACGGCGAACGTGTTCGCGATCGAATGCGCCATCGATGAAATTGCGGCGCGCGCCGGACAAGACCCGGTCGCTTATCGGTTATCCATCACCGCCGACCCGCGCGCCCGCGCCGTGATCGAGAAGGTCGCCGCCATGGCGCGCTGGAACGCAAACGAATCGGGCGGCGCCGGCCACGGCCGCGGCATCGCGTTTGCCCGCTACAAAAACCGCGCCGCCTACTCCGCCGTGGTGGTCGAACTCACCGTCGACGAGGGCATCCGCTTGGACCATGTGTGGTGCGCGACCGATGCCGGCCTCGTGGTCAATCCGGACGGCGCCATCAACCAGCTCGAAGGCGGCATCATCCAGTCGGCGAGCTGGGTGCTCAAGGAGCAGGTGCGATTCGATGACGGCGTCTCCTCGATCGACTGGGAAACCTATCCGGTGCTGAAATTCTGCGAGGTGCCGGAGATCGACGTCGACCTGATCAACACCAAGGACGACACCCCGCTCGGCGTCGGCGAAGCGACCGCCGGCCCTACCGCCGCGGCGATCGGCAACGCGGTGTCGCACGCGCTCGGCGCCCGTATTCGCGATCTGCCGCTGACCCGCGAGCGCATCATGGCGGCATTGCTCAAAAATTAGCCGTCAGCCGCCCTAACTTATTGAACTTTCGCCGCTTCGCTCCCGGTCATGCTTAACCGGGCGTTAACGGCCCCCGGCTAGCTTGGCTGCGTTGAGGTATCGGGCTTACCGCTCGAGGCCCGGGGCAGCATGGTCCACATCGAATTCAACCGCCTGCGTTTCCTCGTCATCGACGACAACGCCCATATGCGCCGCATGCTGCGCACGCTGCTGCACGGCTTTGGCGCGCGCGAAGTGCATGAAGCGGAGGACGGGGCGGCGGGCTTGGAAGCTTTCACCCAGCACACGCCCGATATCGTCATCACCGATTGGGCAATGCCGATTTTCGACGGCCTCGAGCTGACGCAGATGATCCGTCAGCCCGGCGCCAACTCGAACCCTTATGTGCCCGTCATCATGGTGACCGGCCACACGGAAAAGCAGCGCGTGGTTTCCGCGCGTGACGCCGGCATCACCGAATTCCTCGCCAAGCCGATCTCGGCCAAGGGCCTGTACGAGCGCATTGTCAACGTGGTTGCCAATCCGCGCCCCTTCATCAAGACCAAGACCTATTTCGGCCCCGACCGCCGGCGCAACGTCAATCCGAACTATGTCGGCACCGAACGCCGCAAAGGCGGTAAGGCCGACATCATCAAGCAGGCCCCCTTGTACGAAAAAGTTCGCTCCCCCGGTTGATACGGCAGAGACACACCATGGCTCCTCCCAAAAAGCATCCGGCGGCGGTCGCCACTTACGGCGACCACGAAGTCATTTCGCCGGAAAACACGCTGCGCAAGGTGGTCAACGTCAAATCGGCGTCGAAAGGCGAGGAAGATCCGGTCGCGCGCGCGGAAAAAGCGCTTGCCGAATTGTCGTCGGAATTCTCCACTTGGATGGAGGCCGAGTGCGAGCGGCTGGACAAGGTCCGCCGCAGCATCGACGCCGGCGGCCTCACCAAGGCGAACCGGGAGACGCTGTTCCACGCCGCCCATGACATCAAGGGCGAGGCCGCGACTTTTGGATTTCCATTGGTGGCGCTCGCCGCCGACAGCCTGTGCCGGCTGATCGAGCATACACCCAAGGCGGGCCGCATTCCGGTCAAGCTGGTGGACCAGCATGTCGACGCGGTGCGCGCGATCTACCGCGAATATTCTCGCTCTGACGCCAAGGATTTGGCTGCCGCGCTGACCAAGCGCCTGCGCGCGGTCACCGACGAGTTTCTCGTGCATGAGAACCGCGGCCGTCCCGACGTGCTCGAAACGCTTATGGGCCCGCCGCTCGCGCCGGAATAAGCAACTGTCATGCCCCGCGAAAGCGGGGCATCCAGGAATTACGATCGCTACCTGAAATCTCTCACGCCTGCGATTACTGGATCATCCGCTTTCGCGGATGATGACGCGCGGCGCTACGCCACCAGCCTATTGTCGGTGAGCGGCGGCGGCGGCATCGCGTCGTTGGCAACCAGATCGTCGCAGAACATGCGCGCTTCCTCGCGCGCGGCCTCGACCGCGAAGCGCCGCAACAAGGCCATCAGCGAGGCGAGGTCCTGCCCGCGCTCGGCGGCGCAGGCTTCGAGCACATGCTCGACCATGCGCCGCTTGAGCCGCGCCACCTCGCCGTGTTCGCCGACCAGCGCGCCCTTGCGCATGGCCGCGATCGCCGCGCGGAACGCCGGATAGGCCTGATCGGGCAGCCCAGCCTTGCGGTAGAGCGCAGTGAGCCCGGAAATATTCTTGTCGTGGATATAGCTGGTGACGCGGTCGAGCGATAGGCCGGACAATTCCGCCAGCGCCTCCTCGAACAGCACCACGTTGCCGGAGAGCAGCGCGCGCAGAATCATGCCGGCGGTGAGCTGTCCGCTCGCTCGCAAGTGTTGCACCAGCGCGCCGACTTCCTCGTAGGGCGTCTCGGCGGCGAGCGCGACGGTCGCCTTCTCGCACGCCTCGCGCGCGGCGTATTCGGCGTGTTCGGAACCCATCCATTGCCGGCCGGCGACGAAGCCGGCAAGCGTCCGCGACAGTTTGGCGAGCAACGCCTGGCGGGTCGCCATCGGCAGGTCGTCGCGCGCCACGAGCGGCTCGCGGATCGCCGCCAGATGGCCGAAACGTTCGACGATGCGGTCGATGGAGAACGGCGCAATATCGGCGTCCGGATTCTCCAGAAGCGCAAGACACGCCTGCGCCGAGCCGACCTCGGCGATGGCCGCGGCCAGCGGGCGCGCCAGCATGGCGCGGCCGGCGATTGCCATCTGCGCTTCCGGATGACCGGTGGCGATCAGGTCGACCAGATCGTCTTCCGAGAGCAGCGGCGATCGCGCCAGAACCGGCAGCGCGACTTCCGGCTGATCGGCGGCAAGCGCGTGCACCACGACGCGCGGCGCTTTCTGCGCGGAAGCGAACACCTCGGCGAGCGCGCGCCGCACCAGCGGCGAAGGATCGTCGAGCAGCATGATCATCGCGCCTTCGGCGGCGGCAAGATCGTCGGGCGACAGATCGGAATGAAGATAGGCGCGGGCGAGCGCGGATGTGGCTTCCGCCCTTTCACCGGGCGAGGCGCGGCGAACCCACTGCAGAAACTGACGAACAATCATGGCACGACCAGACGCTACGAACAGCCGTCGCGAACACGGACGGAACGTAGTCAGCTTAAGCCAACGAGGCTTAACAAAGCGTTCACCATAGAAATTCAAGCGCCGTTAACGATACGGTAAGCGCCGCCTTCGCCGCTCAGGTCTTGCCGCCGGATGTCTTGCGCGGCGCCGGCCGGTCGGTGAACAGATTGAGCAGCGGCGACTGGGCGGCCGCCGCTTCGCCCGGCGCCGGAGTCCACAGATTGCTGACGGTCTGCGCCACCGCGCTGCCGCCGCGATCGGTGAACATGCTCTGGAAGAACGGCCGCGCCTCGGGCAGGGTCGCGGCGACCGGAACCGGGATCGCGAGCGGCCGCTCATTGGCTTGCGCATAGGCGGCGGTAACACCGGCGGTGTCGGGCGGCGTCACCGCGGCGGTGGTCCCACGCAGCAATGGCGCAAAGGAAACCGCGCGGGCGACTTCGAAGCGGCCGGTCAACGTGGCATAGACTTCCCTCACGCTGCGCGACTGGCCGGAGCGGCGCGTGAAGATGCTGGGGTTTGCCGCCGCGGCCTGCGGAAACATTTCGGCGGCATTGGCCGCCGGCCGGTTCGCCGCGGCGCCGATCAACTTGGCGGCGCCTTCGGAGCCGAGGAAATGCGCAATGTAAAGTTCGCCTTCCGACGGCTGCCGGCCGATCGCGGCGGCAAGCTGCGCGGCATTGGACTGCGTGAAGACACCGGCCATCACCGCGCTCACGGCCGGGTCACTGCGCAGACGCATGATCGCCGCGCGCAAAGTCGGGTCGGCCACTTCGTAATGGCCGTCGGCGTTGAGCGTGATGGCGTCGGCATATTGGCCGTAGCCGTGCGCCGGCCCGGCCTGTTTGAGGGTGGCGAGCCAGGTCTGATCGATGAACTGGTAGAGACCCGTGGCGGTGGAGCTGCTTGCCTGCGCCTGCGGATTGAGATTGGATTCGATGCGCGCGGCGGTCAGCAGATATTCGAAGCTGGCGCCGGTCGTGCGCGCCGCCTCGCGGATGGCGCCGGCGACGCGCGCGGAGGCCGCGGCAATGATGGAATCGATCGCCATATCTGGCCTTGAAAAGGCGGGCCTAAGGGTCGCGGGCCAAACCTATGGCCTTACCGGATGCCGACATCCGCGAACCCTGTCGATCCTGGGTAATTATGGTAAATGAACGGTTAACGGCGGCGCCGGGCGCGCGCCAAGGGAGAATAGCGATGCAGGACACGATCCAGCGGCATAAGCGCGGCGGGCTCTATTTTGAGGACTTCGAGGTCGGCAAGGTCTACGAGCACCGCTACACGCGTACCGTGACGCAGATGGACAACATGCTCTTTTCGAACATGACGCTCAATCCGCAGCCACTGCACATCGACCGGCACTTCTGCGAGCAGGAAACCGAATGGGGCCAGCCGCTGATGAATTCGCTGTTCACGCTCGGCCTGATGATCGGCATTCAGGTTTCTGACATGACGGTGGGCACGACCATCGCCAATCTCGGCATGACCGACGTGAAGTTTCCCGCGCCGCTGTTCGAGGGCGACACCGTGCATTGCGAGACGACGGTGGTGAGTAAGCGCGAATCGAAATCGCGTAAAGGCGCCGGCATCGTCGAATTCCACCACAAGGCGTTCAAGCAGGACGGCACGCTGGTCGCCGAATGCCACCGCAATGCCTTCATCGTGATGCGGCCGAAATAAATCTAATTCCGTTCATTCCCGCGCAAGCGGGAATCCAGAGCCAAGCTCTCAGTCCGAGAGCGCTGCTCTGGGTCCCCGCTTTCGCGGGGACGAGCGGTTGAAGGACCATCAATCATGCGCTCCCTCCTGTTCGTTCCCGCCGACGGCGGCGCCAAACTCGACAAAGCCACGGCGAGCGGCGCCGACGCCGTGATCCTCGACCTCGAGGATTCGATTGCGCCCGAGCGCAAGGACCTGGCGCGCAAGGCGGCGCTCGAATTCCTCAAAAGCGCGAGCGCCAGGAAAGACCGCCCGCGGCTTTTGGTGCGCATCAACGGTCTCGATACCGGCATGACCGACGCCGACCTCGATGCCGTGGTGGCGGGCAAGCCCGACGCCATTCTGTTTCCGAAAGCCGAAGGCGGCGCGACCGTCACCCATCTCGACGCCAAACTGACCGCGCGCGAGGCCATCGCCGGCCTGCCCGAGGGCGCGATCAAAATCCTGGCGCAGACGGTTGAATCGGCGATGGGCGTGTTCACCGCCGGCACGTACAAAAATTGCAGCGCGCGGCTGATCGGCATGACCTGGGGACCGGAGGACCTTTCATCCGAGCTCGGCGCGGATGCCAACCGCGAGGCCGACGGCGCGCTGACCGAGCCCTACCGTATCGCGCGCGCCATGTGCCTGTTCGGTGCGGCGGCGGCCAAGGTGCCGGCGATCGAAACTATTCATGTTAATTTCCGCGACGCGGAGATCTTGCGCCGCGATACCGAGATCGCCCGCCGCGACGGTTTCACCGGCCGGCTCGCCATTCATCCGGCGCAGGTCGGTGTGATCAACGAGGTGTTCACGCCGAGCGCGGCGCAGATCGAAAACGCCAAGGCGATCGTCGCCGCTTTCGCGGCCAAGCCCGGCGCCGGCACGGTCGGCATCGACGGCAAGATGTACGACCAGCCGCACCTCAAGCGCGCGCTGGCGCTGCTCGCGCGTACCGGCGCGTAGCTACTCCGCCGCCACCGTCTCAATTTCGCTGTGGGCGTGGCCCTGCTGCGCCTGCTTAATGTACTTTGCCTGCGCCACATAAGCGCGCGCGGCATCGGTATCAAACAGCTCGTGCGTGTCCGCCTCGTCGGCGGCCACCGGCGTCATCGCCAGGTCGGTATAGTCGAACCGGCGCGGGTCGTGCTTGATCGCCAAGTAATGGCGCCGAAGCCGCATATAGAGCGTGCCCCAGCGGGCCAGCTTGACCACGGTTTCGACGGCGTATTTCGGATAGAACAGCAGCCGCGATTTGATTCGTAGCCCCGGCCGGCGATCGCGGCGCGACTTGCGGCGCAAAAATCCGACCTCAAGCGGGTGAATGCCTTCGATTTCGACCGCCCCCTTGAACCAGGTGATCAGGAACAGTGCATTGCCGGCGTTCGCGCGCGCGGACGCCACCCGCCGCAAAATTGTTTCGATATGTTCGGTCGTGTAGTAACGCTGCCAGGCCAATGCGTAGGCTTCTTCCCATTCCTGCCGCGACATCTTGGGATGCGCCGCGCAGACATGGTTGGAATCGTATCGGTTCATGTCGGGATCGAGCTTTGCACCGGACCGGAACAGCTTCAGGTGATCCTCCGATCCCGGCAGCGGCGTCAGCACGAAAAATTCGAGCAGGTCGATCGGCAATTCCCGCTTGATAACGTCGATATCGTGCATCATCGATTCGAGCGTGTCGTTGGGGAAACCGAGAATATATCCGGCATAAGTGATCACGCGCGCGGCTTTCCACGCGAGCAGCATCGTGCGGTATTCGGTGATCTTGTTTTGCCGTTTTTTGGCGCCGGCCAAATTGTCTGGATTGATATTTTCCAGGCCGATGAAGACCCGCCGCACGCCGGCGCGCGCGCATTTGTCGATGAAGTTCGGCAGCGTGTGACAGAGCGTGTCGACCTGAATGACGAAGCCCAGTTTGAACTTTTCAATTTCGCGCAGATAGATGAGCCGGTCGAGGATCGGCTCCCAATCCTTGTTACGAGCGAAGTTGTCGTCGGTGATGAAGAAGGAGCGCAGCCCTTGCGCGTAATTTTCCCGCACGATTTTGTCGATGTCGTCCGGCGAGCGGCGGCGCGATTTTCGGCCCTGCACGTTGATGATAGTACAGAACGAGCACTGATACGGACAGCCGCGGCCGGCGTCGAAACTGGTCAGGCCGCCGACCGTGCGTTGCGCCCGTCCCGCGGCCATCAGCGGGATCGGCGCGCCTTCGATCCCCGGCAAGTCGTGCATGTAGTTGTAGAGCGGCTTGATGCTTTGCGCGGCGGCATCCTGCAAGACCTCATCCATGCGAAATTCCGCTTCGCCCGCGAACAGCGACACGCCCATGGCGCGGGCGCGATCGAGATCGGCATCGACGCCGCCCAGCATCGACATGACCCCGGAAACATGAAACCCGCCGACACAGACTTGGATGCCGCGCTCGCGCAATGGCCGCGCGATATCGAGCGCACGCGGGAACTGGTTTGACTGGACCCCGACCAGCATGACCAGGCCGGCGCCGGCGGCCTCGATCATGGCCGCCAAACGCTGGGGCCGGATGCGGATGTTGTTTTCATCGTAGACATGGACGTCAATTTCGACGTCGCCGAGGACACGGCGCTCGCCGCAGTCCTTAGCCAGACCGCAGAGCGAAGCCAGCGAGTTCGATGGAACCGGCGAGCGCAGCCATTGAATGACATAGCCGTTGTCGTCGTAATGCGACGGTTTGACCAGCACGAGGCAGAACTGCCGCCGCGATTGGCCGGAAACCCTTGTCGACGGCTTCATTCGCGTCCTTGTACATGGCGCCCGCAGAAACAACCTAACGACGATTTGGAGTCTATAGGCATAAACCGGCAAGCGATACCGATATCGTCGTCGCCCAAAAAACGCTCAGCGCCGCCGATTCAGGAAAGCATTCATCAATCGCCGCGGCTCATCGGTCGCGTAGGCGCGCACGAAGGCGTCAATGCCGGCCTGGATGGCGGCATCGGTCGGGAGCTTTTCCCATTGCTGCAGAAGCGCTTTTTGCGACCGCACCGCCTGGGCGCCGGCGGTCAGCAGCGCGGCGACGACTTTCTCGATCTCCGCATCGAGCGCTTCCGGCTCGACCACGCGCTCGACCAGGCCCCAGCGTAGCGCGGTGTCGGCGTCGATGATCTCGCCTAGCATCAACAGTTCGCGCGCATGACCGTAGCCGATCAGCGTCGGAGTGAGCGCGGCCTCGACCACCGAGGGAATTCCGACTTTCGTTTCCGGCATGCCGAATTTAGCGCGGCGCGTGGCCACGCGCAGATCGCAGGATACGGCCACTTCGAGCCCTGCGCCCAACGCGTAGCCGTCGATGCGGGCAATGACGGGCACTGGCAATTTGCGCAAGGCGTCGCAGGTTCGGTGCACCAGCGTGATGAATTCTCGCGCGCCGGCCGGGTCGAGCGCCGCCATTTCCGTAATGCTGGCGCCGCCGATGAAGGCTTTGTCGCCGGCGCCCGAGAGCACCAGCGCGCGCAAATCGTCGCGCGCCGTGAGCCCGTCGACCGCGGCGATAAATTCGCCCATTAGCGCGCTGTCGAGCGTGTTGAGTTTGGCGCGATTGTCGACGGTGACATAAGCGATGCTGCCGCCGGCGCGCGCCTCAAGCCGCACATCGACGCGGGCGCTCATGACTTGCCGTAGACCGCCTTGGGGTCGAAGGTCTTGTCGGCAGCGCGGAATTCGAGTTTGCCGCCGCCTGTCTGCCCGAGCGGCACCGCGCGGTAGAAGCAGGAGCGTCGCCCGGTGTGGCAGGCGCCCTCGCCGGTCTGCTTAACTTTGAGCCAGAGCGCATCCTGATCGCAGTCGACGCGCAATTCGACCACGCGCTGGACGTGGCCGGAGGTCTCGCCCTTCTTCCAAAGCTTCTTGCGCGAGCGGCTGTAGTACCAAGCCTCGCCCGTGGCGACGGTCTTGGCCACGGCTTGCGCGTTCATATGCGCGACCATCAGCACGTCGCCCGATGTCGCATCGGTGACGACCGCCGTGATCAATCCGTCCGCGCCGTACTGCGGCGCGAAGCCTAAGCCTTCCTCGATCTCGGAATCAGCAGTCACACTCGCCTCGCGCAGTTGACGCGGGGCTTAGCGTTGCGCCCCGCGCAGCATGGTCATGAAACGGACTTGCTCGTTCGCATCCTCGCGGAATGCGCCGGTGAAATGCGTGGTCACGGTCAACGCGCCGGGCTTCTCCACCCCGCGCAGCGACATGCACATATGTTCCGCCTCGATCATCACCGCGGCGCCGCGCGGTTTGAGGATCTCGTCGATCGCGATCGCCACCTGCGAAGTGAGATGCTCCTGCGTCTGCAGGCGCAGAGCATAGACGTCGAGCAGGCGCGCGAGCTTGGACAGGCCCACCACCCGCTCGGTTGGCATATAGGCGATATGCGCCTTGCCGAAGAACGGCATCATGTGGTGCTCGCAATGCGAATTGAAGCCGATGTCCTTGACCAGCACGAAATCGTCGTAGCCGCCGGTCTCGCTGAACGTGCGGTCGAGCACTTCGGCCGGGCATTCGCGATAGCCCTGGTAGATTTCCTCGTAAGCATCGATCACGCGCTTGGGCGTTTCCAGCACGCCTTCGCGCTTGGGGTCGTCGCCGGTATAGGCGATCAGCGTGCGCACGGCGGCTTCCGCCTCTTCGCGCGACGGGCGCGGGCCTGGCGGCGTCGGCGCCGCCCGCACGTGCTCCGACAGGCCCTGCTTGGGCCACGGCTTTATGATGGTGCTCTTGGCGTCCATGACGGTCTCTCCGTTCGACCGGCACCCACCCAATCTGGGCTGCGCCGGGAGTGTCACCGGGGTGGCCGCGTCAGTACCCGCCGGACCGCCTTAAGTCCACTGCGAGGCGCCTGGACGCCGCATTCCCATTCAGCATGGCTCGTAAAACCACGCCCGGCGCCAAGAACCCCTTCTCGCGCCATCGGGTCAGCACCTATATATTCGTTTGCTTGGCGGAGGCAATCCGCCAAGGTGGAAAAAACGGCAAAACGTCAATGCTCAACGAGGTTTACAACGCAAAAATCCTCGACTTGGCGGGCAATATTCCCCGCTTGGGACGACTCGATACGCCCGACGCCAGCGCCACCGCCCATTCCAAATTGTGCGGCTCCACGGTCACCGTCGATCTTAAGATGAACGGCCCGGTGGTGGGCGATTTTGCCCATGACGTGAAAGCCTGCGCGCTGGGCCAAGCCTCCTCCTCGATCATGGCGCGCCACGTGGTCGGTGCGAGGCCGGACGAACTGCGCGCGCTGCGCGAGACCGTGCGCAAGATGCTCAAGGAAAACGGCCCGCCGCCCTCCGGCAAATGGGCCGACATCGCCGTGCTTGAGCCGGTGCGCGATTACAAAGCCCGCCACGCCTCCACCATGCTCACCTTCGATGCGGTGGTCTCGGCGCTCGATCAGATCGAGGCGAAGAAATCCCAGAAACAAGCGGCGCGCTAAATTACTTCGACACTGCCATGCCGCCGGTCTTTTTCGGCGTGAGGTCGGCGCGGTCGCCGAGCGACTTGGCGCAGGCCGCGGTCAGCCGCGGCAGATTGCGCTGCGCGCCGGTATTGCCGAGGCGGATGCCGGTGACCATGCGGGCGTTCTTGGTCTCGACCAGCATCGAGTGCTTGCCGGCGGCGGCGAAGGCGTCAATCAGCGCGGCCGACACACTTCCCGAGGCATAGGTGACGAGTTCGTCGGGATCTGCGCGACGTTCCGAGGACGCCACCTTGAGCGAAGCCGACCAGCCGCCAACCGTTACACTGACGGTATCGAGCTTGGCGTGGACCACGATCCGGCCGCTGTCATGGCGACGCTCGACATAGCGCACGTCGTAGCTGTCGTTGCCGGCGCCGCAGGCGACCATAAGATCAAAGCTGCCGATATCCTCGCCTTCCACGGTGAGCGGCTGATGCCGCGCCAAGGCGGCGACGCCGGCGCGGTCGATTATGCCCCAGCGCCGCTCGCTGATCGCGGTCGCCTGCACGCCGTCGGTCACGCGCGGCACCGGTCGCACCACGGCGGCGGCCGCCGCCGGTGACGCCGCAACCGTCCCCGCCGGCGCGGGTGTCGACGGCGTATCTGTGACGAGCCGCGTGCTGTGCGTCTCCGCGGCGGTCAAGGCGTGCATCGGCTCCCACGGCGGGATGCGCAGCGCCAGATCGAGCAATTCGATCGAACCGCCCATGTCGACGGTATATTGCGCCAACCGGCCGATATCGCGTTGCACCAGCACGAGGTCCTCTGCGGTGTAGTTTGCCGCGGTCGGATCGTCACGGCGGTCGCCGAGCCAGATCTGATGCACCATCACGCGCGCTTGCGGCGGCACCGAGCGGTGCACGCCGCCGAGCAGCACGAAGCCGCACATCGATTCGCAATCGGCGCGGCTTGAGAATTTTGCCCGCGGCGTGCCCTGCTCGGCAACGTCGAGATCGATCAGGCGGCCGACCGTGGTATCGAGGCCGAGGCGGCGGATGGCGCGGCCGAGCGCGATGGCGCCGTGCACCGAGCCGCCGTCGGAATCGAGCACCACCGTGGCGCCGCTCAGATCGTGGCCTTGCGCAAACAATTCGAAATCGCGTGGCGTGTCGGCGGTGATGGCGCCGCTCGCCGCGATCCACAACGCGCATTTGCCGGCGCAAGCCTCGGCCGGTCCTTGCAGGCGCAGATCGAAACGCATCGGCAGCGCGCGGTCGGCCGTTTGCGCCGATGCCGGCAACGGCTTCAACAGCGCCGCCGCAGCAAGCGCGATCGCCAACGCAAGGGAGCGAGTCATTCTTCCCCTTTTCGCCGTCGAGCCCTTATGCTTGGCGTGATGCTTGGCGCGGTTGATCCCCGCGTTCGTTTCGGGCTTTGGCGGCTCTTACGACCCCCGGTCACTATCGGTTTTACTGAGCGGGCGGAGTCGGGTCTAGTGTAAAATGGCCCTACCGATGGCTGTTTTGATCGAAAGCAAATCCCGCGCCATGGAACTTTATCTGGAACTTTCATGACGGGCACAAGCGGGCGCGCCGGCACCTTTACGCGCCTGCCGCGGCTTGCCGGGCGCGGGCTGATCCTGGTCTATCGCTATACGCTGCTGGCGCTCATCGGCCCGCGCTGCCGCCACCTGCCGAGCTGCTCGGAATATGCGGAGGAGGCGGTGATGCGCTTCGGCCTCTGGGCCGGAGGCTGGATGGCGCTCGCGCGCATCCTGCGCTGCCAGCCCTGGGGGACGCACGGGCTCGATTTCGTGCCGGCGGTGCTGCCGCCGCGCGCGCGCTGGTGGACACCTTGGCGCTACGGGCGCTGGCGGGGCACGAACGAGACGGCCTAGAGTCTAGTCCGTTTAGATTGACCCACCGTGCTCCCATAATTTTTTTGCTTGCGCATGATCTTTTCCGAAAACCGGTGCCCACTTTTCGGGATCATGCGCTAGGAATTGGGTGGCAGGGGACGCGATTGACGGCTAGTCCAAGGCATGACCATCGACCGGCAAACCTGGCTGCTGCTGATCCTGCTCTCGGTGTTGTGGGGGGCTGCGTTCTTTTTCATCGGCGTGGCGGTGCGCGAGCTGCCGCCCTTCACCATCGTGCTGATTCGCGTCGCCTTGGGCGCGCTGCTGCTGTTGCCGGTGCTCAAACCGCTTGGCGGCGCGCTGCCAAAAACCGTGGCCGGCTGGATGCCGTTTTTGGCGATGGGATTGCTCAATAACGTCATTCCATTTTCGCTGCTGGCTGCCGGCCAGACCTACATTTCCAGCGGACTGACATCGGTGCTCAACGCGACGACGCCGCTGTTCACGGTGCTGGTGATGGCAGCGTTCGGCGACGAAAAGCTGATCGCGCGGCGCGTCAGCGGCATCCTCCTCGGCCTCGCCGGTGTGGTGGTGCTGCGCGCGCCCTGGCTCGAGCAATCGCACGGGCAGACCATCGGCATGCTGCTCTGCCTTGCCGCCGCGTTGAGTTACGGCTTTTCCGGATGGTGGGCGCGGCGCAAGCTCACCGGCGTCGTGCCGATTACCTCGGCGGCCTGCCAGCTCATCTGCTCCAGCGTGGTAATGGCGATCGTTGCGGCGGTCTTCGACCGGCCCTGGGATTTGCCGATGCCCGGCGCGGCCACCGTGCTGTCGCTCGTCGGGCTTGCCGCGCTGGGCACCTCGCTTGCCTATATCGTGTTCTTCCAGATCATCAACCGCTCGGGCCCCACCAACGTCATGCTGGTGACGCTGCTGATCCCGGTCACCACCATCCTGCTCGGCTTCTCGCTGCTGCATGAGCCGATCACGGCGCACGAGATCGCCGGCGCGCTGATCATCGCCAGCGCGCTTTTGGTGATCGACGGGCGTGCGTTGGGCTGGCTGCACCGGCGGGCGTTTGCCGGCGCCTGACGGGCGGGGTTGCGCGAATTTTTTCCCTGCTATATCCCTGCCGTTGCCCAGCTTACCCGCGCTCGTTCGCGGGAGTGAGCAAAAGGAGATCGACATGGTCGCATTGACCTTCCCCGACGGCGCGCGTCGGGATTACCCCCCAGGCACCACCGGGCTGGACGTCGCCAAGGGCATTTCGCCGTCGCTCGCCAAGCGCACGGTCGCCATGGCGCTCGACGGCCGGCTGGCCGATCTCGCCGACCCCATCGAGCACGACGCTAGAATTGAGTTCGTGCCGCGCGAGGACCCGCGCGCGCTTGAGCTGATCCGCCACGACGCCGCGCACATCATGGCGGAAGCCGTGCAGTCGTTGTGGCCGGGCACGCAAGTGACCATCGGCCCGGTGATCGAAAACGGATTTTATTACGACTTCTTCCGCAACCAGCCGTTCACACTGGAAGACCTCCCCGTCATCGAAAAGAAGATGAAGGAGATTATCGCCCGCGACAGGCCCTTCACCAAAGAAATCTGGTCGCGCGAGCAGACCAAGAAAACCTTCCGCGACATGGGCGAGAATTTCAAGGTCGAGTTGGTCGACGCCATTCCGGCCGACCAGCAGATCAAGATCTACAAACAGGGCGACTGGTTCGATCTCTGCCGCGGCCCGCACATGACCTCGACCGGCAAAGTCGGCAACGCCTTCAAGCTGATGAAGGTGGCGGGCGCTTATTGGCGCGGCGACTCGAAGAACCTGATGCTCACCCGCATCTACGGCACCGCTTTCGCCAAGCAAGAAGAGCTCGACGCTTACCTCAAGCAGATCGAGGAAGCCGAGAAGCGCGACCACCGAAAGCTTGGCCGCGAGATGGACCTATTCCATTTCCAGGAGGAGGCGCCGGGCTCGGTGTTCTGGCATCCGAAGGGTTGGACGCTGTTCCAGGCGCTGGAGAACTACATCCGCCGCCGGCAAAGCGCCGCCGGCTATCACGAGGTCAACGCGCCGCAGTTGATGGATTCATCGCTCTGGGTCGCCTCCGGCCACATGGCGACCTTCCGCGAAAGCATGTTCTTGACGCAGCCGCGCGAGGACGACGAGCGCGTTTTCGTGGTCAAGCCGATGAATTGCCCCGGCCACATCCAGATCTTCAAGAACGGGCTGAAGTCGTACCGCGACCTGCCCTACAAGCTGGGCGAATTCGGCAAGGTGCACCGCTTCGAGCCGTCCGGCGCGCTGCACGGACTAATGCGCGTGCGCGCCTTCACGCAGGACGACGCGCATGTGTTCATCACCGAGCAGCAGATCGCCGCCGAAGTGCTGGCGATGAACGACCTCATTCTGTCGATCTACGCCGATTTCGGCTTCGACGATGTCACCATCAAGTTCTCCGACCGGCCCGACAAGCGCATCGGCGACGACGCGGCCTGGGACAAGTCGGAAGCCGCGCTGATGGCGGCGCTGAAAGCCTCCGGAAGGCCATGGACGCTCAACAAAGGCGAAGGCGCCTTTTATGGGCCGAAGCTCGAATACGTATTGCGCGACGCCATCGGGCGCGACTGGCAATGCGGCACCGTGCAGGTCGACCTCAACATGCCGGGCCGGCTCGGCGCCTTCTACATCGACGAGCATTCCAACAAGGTGACGCCGGTGATGCTGCACCGCGCGATGTTCGGCTCGCTCGAACGCTTCACCGGCATCATGATCGAGCATTATGCCGGCCACCTGCCGCTGTGGCTGTCGCCGGTGCAGGTGGTGGTGGCCACCATCACCGCGGACGCCGACGACTACGCGCGCGAAGCGCTTCGCTTGGCGCGTAAAGCTGGCCTGCGCGTCGACGGCGACCTGCGCAACGAGAAAATCAATTACAAAGTGCGCGAGCACTCGCTCGCCAAGGTCCCGGCTTTGCTCGTCGTCGGCAAGAAGGAAGCGGCCGAGCGCACGGTTTCGGTGCGCCGCCTCGGGCAGGATAAGCAGGAAGTGATGCCGCTCGACATCGCGCTCAAAGCACTCGCCGACGAAGCGGTGCCGCCGGATGTGAAGCGGGACAAAGCGGCGGCGTAGGTCTTATTTGCCCTGGCTCACGATATAGGCCGCAAGATCGGCGGCTTCGTTGCGCGAGAGATTCATATCCGGCATTTTCGGATGCGGGTTGAGCAGATAAAGCGCGAGCTTTGCGGCATCGAACCCCGGCACCTTGGCGACGGCCGAGAACGGCGCCACCTGGGTGTTGCCGTGCTTCTGGTCGACGGCGACGACGTGGCAAGCGGCGCACCAGCGCCTGGCCAGCCTTTCGCCGTTGGCGGTATCAGCCGCACGCGCCGTGGCCGGCAAAGCGGTAACGGCGGCGAGCAGGAATAGTGCTGCGATCATGCGACTCATAAATGGCGTCCTCACTGTTAGTCAAACATCCTAGCGCGCGGCGCCGACGGCGCCCTGACCTAGATCAAGGACGCTCCTCAGCGGGCCCCCGCCGCGCGCGCCTGGTTGCGCCCACCGGCAAGCGGGGGACGCTCGAGTATCGCTAGGAATCGCTCCGCCCAATGCGCGAGGTCGTTCGCCACCAGCACCTTGTAATTGGCTGTATGGCGCTGGCGACGCTCCTCAAGCGGCATCGACAGCGCGCGGTTGATGGCGATGGCGACGCCTTCCGAATCGTAAGGGTTGACCAACAGCGCCGCCGTGCACTCGCGCGCGGCGCCGGCAAAGCGCGACAGGATCAGCACACCGGGGTCGTCCGGGTTCTGTGCGGCGATATACTCCTTGGCCACCAGATTCATGCCGTCGCGCAACGGCGTCACCAGCGCGGCACGCGCCGCCCGGTAAAGCCCGGCGAGCGCGGTGCGGCTGTGCGCCTTGTTGATGTAGCGCAGCGGCGTCCACGATGCCTCGCCGTACGTACCGTTGATGCGGCCGACCGCCTCGCCCACCAGCCGCCCGATATCGGCATATTCCTGGATGCCGGTACGGCTGCGCGGGGTGATCTGCAGATAGGTCACCTTGCCGCGCCAGTCGGGGAAATTGTTGAGGAAGCGCTCGAACGCGTTCATCCGCTCGGGCAGACCCTTAGAATAATCGAGCCGGTCGACGCCGATGATCATGGCGCGGCCGGACAGACTGTCGAGCACCTCGCGCACGAATTCCGATTCGATGGCGCGCCGCGCCAGCCGGGCGAAGGCTTCGGTCTCCACCCCGACCGGGAACACGCCGACCCGCACAATGCGGTCGCCGACCGCGAAGCTGTCGCTGTCGACCGGCGTCAAGTTGGTTTCGTTGTCGAGATAACGCGAGAAATTGGTGGCGTCGATCTCTGTCTGGAAGCCCACCAGATCGTATTGGCCGAGTGCCGGGATCAACTGCTCGTGGTTGGGCAGCGCGGTCAAAATCTCCGGCGGCGGACAGGGCACGTGGATGAAGAAGCCGATCTTGTTCTTGCGGCCGCGCTCGCGCAGCGCGCGCGCGAGCGGCATCAGATGATAGTCATGCACCCAGATCACGTCGTCCGGCCTGAGCAGCGTCTCCAGGCGGCGGGCGAAGAATTCGTTGACGCGGAAATAACCGCCGAGATCGCGGCGGGTGAATTCGGCGAGGTCAAGCCGGTAATGCAGGATCGGCCACAGCACACGGTTGGCGAAGCCGTTGTAGAATTCCTGGTAGTCATCCTTGCGCAGGTCGACGGTGGCGTAAGTCACGTTGTCGTGCTCGGTCATCTTGGCGGGACCTGGGTCGCCGTCCGCCACCCGTCCGCTCCAGCCGAACCACAGCCCGCCGCGCCGTCGTAGCGTCGGACGAATCGCGACCTCGAGCCCGCCCGCACGCGCGCTTTTATCGGGCACGCCAACTCTGTTCGAGACTACGACGAGCCGCGCCAATACCGGTCTCCCCAGCTCCGCGACAACTTGATCGCGGTCAAAATCAATCCGGACATTGAGTAAGTCTGCGGAAAATTGCCCCACAGTCTGCCGGTGATCGGATGCACGTCTTCCGACAACAGCCCGTAGTGGTTTCGCAATTTCAATGCGTCGACGAACATGTCGCGGGCCTCTTCGCGCCGCCCGATTTCCCACATTGCATCGATCAGCCAAAATCGGCAAATCAAAAAAGCCGTCTCCGGCAGGCCGAAATCGTCCGCGGCGACATACCGCATAACGTTGTAACCGCGCCGAAGTTCACGGTCGATTGCCTCCACCGTCGAGACAAACCGCGGATCGTCGGGCGCGATCAGGCCGAGTTCGGCGAGCAGCAGGCAGCTGGCGTCGAGATCGTCGCTGCCGAAAGCCGCCGAAAACGCCTTGAGCTTGGGACTCCAGGCGCGTTGCAGCACTTCCTGGCCGATCCGGCCGGCCTGCCCGCCCCAATAGGCCGCACGCTCCGGCAGACCGAGATGGGCCGCGATCGCCTCCAGCCGCTGGCAGCCGGCCCAGCACATCGTCGCCGAATAAGTGTGCACGCGCTTGCGGCCGCGATATTCCCATATGCCGGCGTCCGGTTCGAGCGCGAGCCGCGCCGCCTGCTCGCCAAGCGGCTCGATCACCCTGAACAGCGCCTCGTCGCCCGGCTTGGGCAGCCGGCGGTCGAAGAACATCGGCGTCGCCGCCATAATGATGCTGCCATAGACGTCGTGCTGGTCCTGATGCACGGCGGCGTTGCCGATGCGCACCGGTCCGTCGCCGTTGAAGCCGGCGAGCGCTTCCGCCGTGCGCTCCTCCAGCGCATCCGTGTGCACCACGCCGTAGAGCGGCTTGAGCCGGTCGGCGCGGCCCGCCGCGATGCTCAGGATGTAGGAGATGAAGTCCTCCATCGTGCGCGTCGCGCCGATGCGGTTGAGCGCGCGCACCACGAAGAAGGCGTCGCGCATCCAGCAATAGCGGTAATCCCAGTTGCGCCCCGAGCCCGGCCCTTCCGGGATCGAGGTGGTGAGCGCGGCCACGATGCCGCCGGTCTCTTCGAAATTGGAAAGCTTGAGCGTGATGCCGGCGCGGATGATCTCGTCCTGCCAATCGATCGAAAAGGCGAGGCGGCGCACCCAATCCATCCAATAGTCGCGGGTACGGTCGCAGAATTCGCGGCAGGTGCTTTCCAACGCGCCCTCGAACGGCTCGTCCACGCCCATCACCATGTGCACGGGTCGTGTGAGCACGAAGGAGGCCTCGTTCTCCACGTAGGAAAGCGGCGCGTCGGTCGTCAGCCGCACCGGCACCTCGTCGCGCCAGTAGCGGATGCTGTTGCTGCTCGACGAGCGTGTGTTCACCGGCACGCCGTAGCGGTGCGTGGTGCGCAGACGGATGGTGATGCGCGGCATGCCGGAAATCGGCTCGATGATGCGCACCAGTTGCGGCGGACGGAAGGTGCGGCCGTAGTGGTGGAAGCGCGGCGCGAAGTCGGTGATACGCACCGCACCGCCATTGCCGTCGGTGAGCTCGGTCACCACGATGGCGGTGTTGCGCATATAGGCCGAGCGGTTCTCGACTTGGCCGTCGAGCAGCACGTCGGTGAAGCCTTTTTCCTCCGCGCCGGCGAGCAGCCGGCAGAACACGGGATCGCCGTCGTAGCGCGGCAGGCACCACCACACGATGCGTCCGGACGGTTGGACCAGCGCGGCGGTGCGGCCGTTGCCGATGACGGCAAGGTCGAGCGTCATTTCGCTCATGACGGCCGCGCCCGGCCGTTGCCCGCGAGCCGCTTGAGGGCCGCGCGCACTTCCTTCGGCGAATCGAAAATGCCGGCGAGCCCGGCGAAAGGACGACGCACCGAGAAACCTTTGCCGCTGAGCTGGGGCAGCACCGCGAATACCGATTCGTCGGTGACGTCGTCGCCGATAAACACCGGCATGCGCCCGGCGAACGGCGGATGACGCATCAGTTCGCGCACGCCGTCGCCCTTGCTGACGTTGGGCCGCTTGACCTCGAACATCGCGTAGCCCGGCAGCACTTCGGTCGCTTCGCCAGGGAAGGCGGCGCGGCCGGCGGCGATGTGCTGGCGCAGACGGTCCTCGTGTTGCGGACCGTTGCGATAATGCAGAGCGAGCGAATAGCCCTTGTCTTCGACCACGATGCCCGATCCCGGCGTCGCGGCATCGGCGAGGCGGCGGCGCAGATCGTGCGGCAGCGGCACTGCCGCGCTGACGATGTCGGCGATCACCCGCATCTCGGCGCCGTGGCCGCCGATCGCCGGCAGGCGAAGCGGCGCAAACAATTTGTCGAGATCGGCAATCGGACGCCCGCTCACCAAGGCCAGCGCGCCGCCGGTCGCCCGCGACAATTGCGCCAAGGTATCGCGCAATTCGTCGGACACAAGCACTTGATGCGGCGACGGCCCGAAATCGATCAGCGTGCCGTCGACGTCGAGCAGGAGAGCGATGGAGCCGGCATCAAGTTCGGCGAAAATCCGCGTCGCCGCGCCGCTCGCAATGGGTTGCGTCACCATGGTCATTCCGAAAATAGCTTCCGGTTCATAATTCGTTTGCACATGATCTTTTCCGACCTTCCTTCGCCCGCCGAAGCGGGCTTCGCGAAGGCGGGAAACTGGCAGCCATCCCCGATCGGGGTCGAGGACATGCTTTTCGGGATCATGCCCCGATCACTTGGCCAGCACCTCGACGTCGCCATCGACGCCGGTGACGACTTTGAATTCGCGCTCGTAAACCTTGCCTTCGTTGCGCGCGATGGCGCGGTATTCGCCCTCGGCCAGGATCACGCGCGGAAAGGCGCCAATCGATTCCTTGATCACGTCGCCGCCCGGCGTGAGCACCGACCAGGCGGTGTTGGCGAGCGCCTCGCCGCCCTTCTCCGCCACCAGCTTGAGCGTGATGGCGGCGGCGCGGTGGGTGACGGTGATGTCGGTGAGCTTGCCGGCTTGAACGCGAATGTCCGAGCGGACCGCCGAATTGGCGTCGCCGTAATTCGACACGATGTTATAGGTGCCTTCCGGAACCACCACCACACTGCCGGTCATCACGTGTTCGGCGATCGGCCGGCGGTCGCCGGGCTCGAACTGACTGCCCTTGTAGACGTCGAACGACACTTGGCCGGCCGGAATGCGTACGTCGCCGACGCGGCCCTCCATGCGCAACGCGCCGGCCGGCAAATCGAATTCCTCATGCACGGTCGGCCCGCTCAAGGCGACCGGTTTGACGGCGGTGGCGAGCCCGAAGCCGACATGCACGATGTAGCTGCCCGCCGGCAGCACCAGCATCGGCGTCGGCGATTTGTCCTCCTTGATCAGACCGAACGTTCCGCCCGGGCCAGGCTTGGCGGAATAGACGCGCCAAGTCAGTCCGCCGTCGATGATCGGGGCGCCCTTGCCGAAACGCGCCGACAGTGCGAGCGCCACGTGCCCGGCCGGGACCATCGGCGCCACGTTCGGAGCGCTCATGCGCGGTGTGGTCAGCGGCCAATCCGACTGCGGCGCCAGGACGCCGCCGGGGCCGAACGGTTGGCCGCGCGTGGCCGAACCGGGCGCGATCAACCCGCTGCTGGGCTCGGCCGAAAATAGTGAATTCGAATTCTGCCCGACCGACTGCGCCGATGCCGCGGAGGCTGCGAGCAAAGCGAGGACGGTCGCCAGCCGGGCGATTGCGGAAGCATGGCTCATGACTGGGTGTTTTTCGGCCCAAATCGAGGCGATTTCAAGCCAAGAGGCCGGTCTGTCGCCCCGAAAACCGCTGTGCTAGGTGAAGCCGCCTATTGCCAAAGGGACGAAATGCCCGACGCTCTTCAACTGCTCAAGACCCGCCGCTCGGTCAAGCCGATGGAATTAACCGGCCCCGGCCCGAGCCAGGCGGAAATCGACACGCTGCTGGCCATCGCCTCGCGCGTGCCCGACCACGGTAAGCTCACGCCTTGGCGCTTCATCGTATTCGAGGGCGCGGCGCGGCTTGCCGCCGGCGAGGCAATCGCCGCGGTCTTTGCCGCCGATCATGCCGACGCCACGCCCGAGCAGATCGACTTCGAACGCAAGCGGCTCGCGCGCGCACCGCTGGTGATCGCGGTGGTCAGCCGCGCCGGCCCGCATGTGAAAATCCCGGAATGGGAACAGCAATTGTCGGCCGGAGCTTCCGCCATGAGCCTGGTGTTCGCCGCCCACGCGCTCGGCTACGCGGCGAGCTGGATCACCGAATGGTACGCCTATGACCGGCGCGTGCTCGACAGACTTGGCGTGGCGGCGAACGAGCGCCTCGCCGGGTTCGTCCACATCGGCCGTCCGCTGAAGCCGCCGGAGGACCGCGACCGGCCGCCGCTCGCGGCTATCGTCACGCGTTTTGCCGGCTGAGTGATGCTGCGCTGCAATTAAAGCCCCGCCACCGCGTTTAACCATAATGTAATCACGTAAGCGCACGCTCCCTGTCACGTTTCGGTCACAAGACTCCGCCAGCAGTTTTTACCCTACCGAGATGAACCGCTTGTCCGGTGGCTGGCCCGATCGGAAAATCGGGGACGGGGAGAAAAAGTTGGTGTTCGAAGGTCTATTCGCGCGCGCGCGTAACGGCGACCGTTCCGCCGAAGCCACCACCGCGCCGCTGCAGCCGGCGGTTACGCGCCCCGCCATCGGGCTCGCGCTCGGCGGCGGCGCCGCGCGCGGCTTTGCCCATATCGGCGTGATGCGCACCCTCGTCGCGCACGGCATCGTGCCGGACGTGATCGTCGGCACCTCGATCGGCGCCGTCGTCGGCGGCTGCTACGCCGCGCGCCAGCTCGACGACCTGGAAGAATGGGCGCGCGCGCTCACCGTGCGTGGCATCCTCAGCTACCTCGACATCAATCTCACCGGCTCCGGGCTGATCCGCGGCGATCACCTCGCCACCAAGCTGGAAGCCACGCTCACCGACGCGCGCATCGACGACCTGCCGCTGCGCTTTGCCGCCATCGCCACCGAATTCAACACCGGCCATGAAATCTGGCTCACCCGCGGCCGGCTCGCCGAAGCGCTGCGCGCGTCCTACGCGCTGCCGGGGATTTTCCCGCCGGTTCGCATCGGCGGGCGCTGGCTGGTGGACGGCGCGCTGGTCAATCCGGTGCCGGTGTCGGCGGCGCGCGCGCTCGGCGCCCGGCTGGTGATCGCGGTCAATCTCAATTCCGATCTGTTCGGGCGCGGCACCATCATCGCCGATCACGGCCCCGACGAAAACGACGAGCCCGAGCGGGAATTCGCCAGCGGCTTGGCCAGCGCAATCGGCGGCAAAAAGTCATTCATGCGCAAATTCTTCGGCACGCGCGGCCGCCCCGGCATCCCGACCGTGATGGTGGAGGCTTTCAACGTGATGCAGGACCGCATCACCCGCGCGCGGCTTGCCGGCGATCCGCCAGACGTGTTGATCAGCCCGCGGCTGGGCGGGGTCGGCTGGTTCGATTTCCACCGCGCCAGCGACGCCATCGCCATCGGCGCCGAAGCCGCGCAAAAATCGATGGAGGCGGTGACCGAGGCGGTCGCCGCGCTGTCGCAGCCCTATGGAACCAACGGGGCCGGCAAATAATCTTAAGCGGAGCGGATGTAATCCCGCATCGCCTCGGATTCCTGTTCGATCTCGCCGACGCGTTGCTTGACCACGTCGCCGATCGATATCAGGCCGACCAATTCGCCCTTGGCCATGACCGGCATGTGACGGAATTTTCCCGCCGTCATGCGTTCCATGATGCTGGCGATGCTGTCGTCCTCGCTGCAAGTTTCGACATTGCGCGTCATTACCTGGCCGACCGGCAGCTTGAGCGCCTCGGCGCCCTGCTCGGAGAGTGCGCGCACGATGTCGCGCTCCGACAATATCCCGGCGAGGCGCCCTCCCGCGCCGCGGATCAGCACCGCGCCGATGCGGCGCGCGCCCAATAGTTTCGCCGCCGCGGTGAGATCCGCCGTCGGCTCGATGCTAATAATGTCGCCGCCCAAAGCTCCCTTAACTTTGGCGGCCAGAATCGCTTTGACGTTCATGGCAGCCTCCTTGGCGCATGATCCCGAAAAGCGGGAACCGGTTTTCGGCCAAGATCATGCGAAAGCGAAAACGCCCGGGCAGCGGATTTGGTACCCGCGATTGAGTCCCGGGTTCTGACAAACGATCCTGCCGGCCCGTTGGTTCCGTCAAGAATAATCGTGGCGCATTGCGCGCTACGCAATCACTTTGTCTGACGCCGCGCCGCAACCGGTTTATTGCGGCATCGCACCAAAATCGTCCGCGTGCGGCTCGGGCGGCGGCGGATCGAACCAGGAAAACAAAAATAGGCCGGCGAGAAAGCCGCCGATATGGGCCTGCCAGGCGACCACTTGGTCCGTGCCGACACCGGGGATTGGCAGCGAGCCGAGGCCGAACAAAATATTGATGCCGAACCAAACCGCCAGAAAGGCGAGCACGCGCGGATCGCGCAGCACGCCGGAGAGCGGGATCGCCGGTATGCGATAGGCCGCCTCGCCGTCGCGCCAGAAACTTAAGGGACCGCCGCGCTGGAAGGCGAAGCGCATGGCCGCCGCCATGGTGCCGGAGATTGCCGCCGATGCCCCGATCACCGGCGTATCCTCGCCGGCATGCGTGGCCAAATGCAAGCCTGCGCCCGCCGCTGCCGTCACCGCGAAAAAGATGAGAAAGCGCTCGGTACCGAACCGCCGCGCCACCGCCGAGCCGAACGGCAGCAGCCAGACCGCATTGATTCCGAAATGCGTCCAGTCGGCATGGATCAGCGCGTAGGTGACGAAAGTCCAAAGCTCCGCGCCGAAACCGCCCGGCAGCGCACCGCCGAGGACCAGTGAGGGGTCGTAGCGCGCCGGGATGAAGGCGAAGGTGAGCAGGAACTCCATGTCCTGCTGCTCGCTGAGCAGATAGACGCGCACGGCATGCACCAGCGCCAGCACCGCCAGCAGTGCGACAATGACCGGCGGAATGTTGAATAGCGGTTCGCGTTTCACGGAGATCCAAGGGGTGGGCGGGGGCCCAGTTACTCCGCTTGCCCGGGTGACTGCAAGTGAGCGGGCGAGAAAAAAAGGCGGGCTTTCGCCCCGTGTCCGCCGCGCCGCGCGAGGTTTGCGCCTTCCCGGCGCTTGTCACGCCCCCCTCGCCTCGCGCGTGGACCGAAACCGGCCCTTGGCGCGCTGGCCATTCGATTTCGCCCTTAACGCTAACGCGCATTCGCCGGCCCGCGGACGCGTGCGCGGCACGCTGCCTGCTCCATCCATGCCGTCGCGGCGCAAAGCCGGCGTCTTCTGTCCCAGGCGGGGACAAAGAAAGCCGGCGCCGTCTCGCGACGGAACAGGTGGCGTCCATGAAACATCCATCGAGCCTCGTCGTTTACGAATACTGGGAACGCAAGCGGGGCAGCCGTCCGGCGCCCGAGCGCGCCGACATCGACCCGACCGAAATCCGCTACGCGCTCAGCGATACCTTCATGCTGGCGGCTGACTTCGTCGAGCAACTGCGCTTCCGCCTCGCCGGCACCCGCGTCTGCGCGCTGTTTGCGCGCGAGATCAAGGGCGAGGCGTTTTCCGCGATGTGGAGCGAAGCGAGCAGCCGCGCGGTCGAGGAACTGCTCGCCGTCGTGACCGAGGAGAAGACCGGCGTCGTCGCCGGTTTAAGCGCGCGCACCGACGACGGCGCCGAAACCGATTTGGAACTTCTGCTGCTGCCGCTCGCGCATACCGGCCATGCCCGCGTCCGGGCGCTCGGCGTGCTGGCGCCGGCGGTCGCGCCCTATTGGCTCGGCGCCAAACCGGTGACCGAACTCACGCTCGGCACGCTGCGCCATATCGGCGCCGGCGTCGGCGGCCGGTTGGGTCCGCGCCTGGTTCCCGCCGCAAATAGCAGCCGGATACGGCACGGTTTCGTGGTCTATAGCGGCGGGAGGGAGACGCCGTCCGGCGAACAAACCGGCTAACGCACCGTTAAGGATAAACTCGTAGGGTCATGAACTGCGGGCATACGCCCATCATTACCTTTGTACCCAACATGGCCGCGCCGCTGACCCAGCCGATGACGCTACCGTTAGCCGAGGAGCGTCGGCGGCATCAGCGCGTCAAGGTCGACCTGCTCGGCCGCTACATGCTGGCCGACCGGCGCGAGTATCCCTGCCAAGTCATCAACATGTCGCCGGGCGGCATCGCCATGGTGGCGCCGGTCGTCGGCAATCCGGGCGACCGGGTGATCGCTTATGTCGATCATCTGGGCCGGCTCGAGGGCAAGATCGCGCGCCTCATCGACAACGGCTTTGCCATGACGGTGGAGGCAACGCTGCGCAAGCGCGACAAGCTCGCCGCCCAGCTCACCTGGCTCGCCAATCAGCATATGCTCAATCTGCCGGAGGACCGCCGCCACGGCCGCTTCATTCCGAAAAAAGCCATGGCGCGGCTGATCCTGCCGAACGGCAACAACGTCGCCTGCCGCATCATCGACGTGTCGGAGTCGGGCGCGGCCATCGCCGTATCGCCGGAATTGCGGCCGACGATCGGCAGCATGGTTACCATCGGCAAGACGCTCGGCCGGGCGGTGCGCCATATCGACGAAGGTTTCGCCGTCGAATTCACCCGCCTGCAGCATCCCGACTTCATCGAAAACAATCTCACCGGCGAATAGCGTAAGCGGCTGGTAAAGCGGCTTCGTAAAATTGCGCGCATCGGCGGCGGCATAATTGCGCCCGCCGCCGGCCCGCGCCGGTATCCCAAAGGCGAAACTTTCGAGCCGCTTACCGTAAACGCGCCGGGTGGAAACCCGCGCCCGGGCGCGGCCCGCCTGCATTTGGCGCATTAATGTATAAAATTTTATGTAAATTGTATTCGTTACAATTTTAATTGTATTAGATTATAACTTTTACTGTATTCGTCTCAGTCTTTATTTTGGTTGTCTTAAAAACCACCCTCTCTACTTAGCGGCGATGCAAAAGCTTTGTGGGAATTGTGGTCCCGACACGACGGGAAGGGGCCACAACAATGGGTGGGCGTTTCAAATACTGGGTGAGTGCCGGCGCGCTGGCGGTCATGACCGTGGCCGCGGGCGGGGCTTTAGCCGGCGAGCGGCTTGCTTATGGCGGGCCGGTCTCCACGCATGAGCGGGCGGCCTACGCGGCCGTCGGCGAGGCCACGCGGCCGCCGATCGGCTGGGTCGAATTCTGCATCCGTTACAAGCCCGAATGCGAGACCAAGCCGTCGGCGGCGCGCGACGTCGTGCTCACCGCCAAGGCCTGGTCCGACCTGGTCAAGGTCAACAACTGGGTCAACGACAATATCAAGCCGATCACCGACCTCGAGCATTGGGGCGTGGTCGAGCAATGGGATTATCCCGACGACGGTTACGGCGACTGCGAGGACTATGTGCTGCTCAAGCGGCGCATGCTGACGCAGGCCGGCTGGCCGCGCCAAGCGCTGCTGATCACCGTGGTGCGCGACAAGAAGGGTGACGGCCATGCCGTGCTCACGGTCAAGACCGATCGCGGCGAATTCATTCTCGACAACCAGGAATCGCAAATCCTGGCGTGGAACAAGACCGGCTATCGCTTCGTCAAGCGGCAGTCGCAAACCGATCCCAATGTCTGGGTCGCGCTCGGCGAACCGCATGCCGCGCCGGCCACCGTTTCCGCACGCTAGCACCGCGCCTGAACTGAACCGAGCAAACCGAACGAGGAATTCGCGCTCCCGGTCACGTCCCCACCCCTCCCCGTCCCCAGACCGGGTTCGCGAGCGGCCGGCCCTCCCCCAAGGGCCGGCCGCACCTTTTTTCCGCGTGTCGTTCGTTCCACCGTCCACGCGAATGTTACGAAGCGGTCAAACTGCCGGCAAATTTTGCGCGCAAAGCCCGCCGCGGGAGCGACAACTCCGGCATCGCGAGGTTCCACCATGCAACAACGACTCGACGTGACCAAAGTGAGCCCGGCCGCCTTCAAAGCCGTGTTGGCGCTGCAGACTTATGTCGACCAATCCGGGCTCGACGTGAAATTGCGCGAACTCGTCAAGATCCGCGCCTCGCAGATCAACGGCTGCGCTCATTGCCTTGCCATGCACACGCGCGAGGCCCGCAAGATCGGCGAAACCGACGAGCGTATGCATTTGCTCGACGCCTGGCGCGAGGCGCCGATCTATACCGCGCGCGAACGCGCCGCGCTCGCCTGGACCGAGGCGCTGACGCTGGTGTCGCAAACGCACGTGCCCGATGACGTCTTTGCGGAAGTGCGCCGGCGGTTCTCGGAAAAGGAAATCGTCGATCTGACCGCGGCGGTCGCCGCCATCAACACCTGGAACCGGATCGCCATCGCCTTCCGCGCGCCGCCGCAGGTGGAAAGCGCGAGGGCCGCGGCCTAGCCGCGTCGCGCCATATCGGCACGCCAGTCGAGGGTGTTTAGGCGATCAGCAGGCCGCAGGCCTGCAAGGTCATCACCAGCGCCAGGCCCGACATCAGGCTCCAGAAGCCGGCTATCAGCGTGGCGAGGAAGACGAACTCGAAGCGGCGGCCTTCCTGGCGGGTGCCGAGAAGCGTGTTGCGCATGATCAGAAACGGCGCCGCCAGCATCAACAGCGGCACCGCCGCAAAGCTCGCCGCGCTCGGTCCGGTGCTGAGCAGGCCGAAGGTCGGCAGGCGGCTGGTGAAAAGCTGGTAGGCCGAGCTGCACAGGCCCGCCACGGCAAAGCCGAGCGCAAGCGCCAGCACATTCTGCACGGATTCCGGCGTCATTTCGGCCTCAACGCAATACCAGAGGCCTTTTTTCGCAAAGTTGGCGCGTTGCCGCCAGTCAATCCTTAACAAATGGTAAACGCCGGAAGCCGCGCCCCGGCGTGGCATAATCGGTCACGATTTGCGCGTTGAGGACCGCAATGGCCACACTTACCCACGCGCCCGCTCGACGAGGCCGGCGCCGCTCGGCCGGGCGCAGCCCGCTCAGCGGCCCGCTGATGCTGTTCGCGGTCGCCGCGCTCAGTGCCGCGGCCTATGTCGCCTATGTACTGTGGCCGCGCTGGCCGGATGCGCCGGTCACGCTCGATGCGCCGGCGCTGCCGATTATCGTTGCCGGCGTCACCTTCAACATCGAGCCGGCGGCGATCCGCATGCCGGTGCAGCGCAAGCCCGGCACCCAGGCGCGCGTCGATCTCGCGTATCTGTGGCCGTCGCTGACGCCGCCGGATCCCGCGCGCAAGCCGAGCGTGGGCGCACCGGTCGATCCCAACGAGCGGCTGTTCGTCACCATCGCCGCGGGCGACACGACGCTGCCGCTGACCGAACGCGTGCAGACGATCTATCCGCGTTATCTGGTGGCGCAGCCGACGGCAGGTCCCGCCGGGCTGACGCTGCGCGGCTTTCGCGACGGCACACCCTATCAGGGCGAGGAACTGGTGTTCGAGGCAGCCAGGCCCGAACATTTCCTCGCCCGCTGCTCGCTGAATGGAGTCGTGAATTCCGGCGAATGCCTGTTGGAACGGCGCATCGGCGAGGCCGATGTGACGCTGCGTTTCCCGCGCGACCGGCTGCGCGATTGGAAAAGCGTCGCCGCGGGAATCGACAAGCTCATGGAGCGGCTGCATCCGAATTGACGGCTAAATGCCCGAGTCGACCAGATCGACGTCCAAAATCGGCAATTCGAAAATATACGACTTGCGGCCCTTCTCGACTTCGAGGAACAGCACGCCGAGAAATTCCTCGCCGATATAGACCTCGAGCGAATCCGCCTTTTTCGGCCGCACCACGACGCGGATATTCTCGTTGTCGAATTTGCGCCGCAGATAGGCGTTGAGCGTCGGCACCGGCTGGATCGAAGGATCGCTGCCGACCTGGATGACCATGCGGAAATTATACGAGCGGTCGCCGTCCTCGTCGTCCAGCGTCAATTCGCCGAGATCGTCCTCGCCGACGAACACCTCGGCGAAATCGCCGGACTTCGGCACCACGCGGATCGACGCGTTGCCGAACAGCTTTTTCAGATAGGCGTCGAGTTTTCTGACTTCCGTTACGTCCACCGGGCCGCTCCTTGCTGAATGCGACGCCTAGTTGCCCGATTGCACGCGCATGCGCAAGCTTATCAATTAGCCGTCGAGCATGACGCCGTACAGCATTTGGTCCATGGCGCGCGAGGGCTCGGGGCAGCCGGCCTCGCCGACCACCTTGGCCGGCACGCCGGCAACGGTGACGTTGTTGGGCACCGGCTTGATCACCACCGAACCCGCGGCAATGCGCGCGCAGTGGCCGATTTCGATATTGCCGAGGATCTTGGCGCCGGCGCCGATCATCACGCCGCGGCGGATTTTCGGATGGCGGTCCTCGTGCTCCTTGCCGGTGCCGCCGAGCGTCACGTCGTGCAGGATGGAGACGTCGTCGTCGATCACCGCGGTCTCGCCCACCACCAGGCCGGTGGCGTGGTCGAGGAAGATGCCGCGGCCGATGCGGGCGGCCGGGTTGATATCGCACTGGAACACGGCCGACGAACGGCTTTGCAGATAGAGCGCAAAATCCTTGCGGCCTTTGTGATAGAGCCAATGCGCCAGGCGATGCGTCTGGATGGCGTGGAAGCCCTTGTAATAGAGCACCGGCTCGAGGAAACGGCTGGTCGCCGGGTCGCGGTCGACGATGGCGACGATGTCGGCGCGGAATATTTCACCGAGCACCGGCTCGTCGTCGAGCGCGTTGCCATAGGCCTGGCGGATCAGATCGCCGGAAATGTCGGCATTGCCGAGCCGCTCGCTGACGCGATGGATGACGGCGGCCTCCAGCGTGTCGTGGTGTAGGACGTTCTCATAGATGAAGGTGGCGAGTTCGGGCTCACGGCGCGCGATATCTTCCGCCTCGGTGCGCATGCGCGCCCAGACCGGATCGACCTTGTCGAGAACCTTGGCGGGCCGTGTCTGAAATTGGGCCATGGAATATTATTCTCCTTGGGCGCCTCTCGAACCCCTCATGTAGTTATTTATCACAAAATCGCAGCCGCCAAGAGGGGCGTCAGAAGCCCTTGATTCATGCTTCATGCGCGCTGGTTAAGAAAATCGATCACGCCCGTTTTGAACACTTTGTCGCCAACGCTGAGCATGTGATCGCGGCCAGGGATGTCGAGCGCCCGCGCGCCCGGAATGAGCACGGCGAGCTCCTCCGCAGAACCCGCTACATCGTCCTTGGTTCCGACCGCGACCAGCGTGGGCACGCGGATACCGGCGACTTGTTCGCGACTCAATGTCTGACGCGAACCGCGGATGCAGGCGGCGAGTGCGCGCAAATCCGATCGAGTCTGTTCGGCGAAAGAACGGAACACGCGGCCGGTCCGGTCGCCTACGGCGGCGACAGACGGCGCCTCCATCGCCTCGGCGATCGATTCCGGCAAGCCGACGCCCTGCACCAAGCGGATGCCGAGGCCACCGAGCACCAGCGAGCGCACCCGTTCCGGGTGATAGACGGCCATGACCGCCGCGATACGCGCGCCCATGGAGTAGCCCATGATATCGGCGCGCTCGATATTAAGATGATCGAGCAGCGCGCGCACATCGCCCATCATGGCGGTAGTGTGATAGGCGGCGGGATCGTAAAGCTTGCTCGATGCCCCGTGGCCGCGATTGTCGAGCGCGATCACGCGCCGGCCGGCTTCCGTCAGCGTCACCACCCAGCCGGGGAAAACCCAGTTCACGCGCGCGGTGGAGGCAAAGCCGTGCACTAGCACGATGGGCTCGCCCGCACCCTCGTCGAGATAGGCGATCTCGACCGCGCCGTTTTGGAAACTTGCCATCGCCCGGTTCTAGCCATGCCCAGGAGACGCCGTAAAGCGGTATCCAGGGAACCACCGCTGGGGACAACCTCGGCCAATTTTCCACGCCCTAGGCATCGCGCGCGCGTCTCGCTATGGTGCGGCCGAATTCGCCGCTTCGCCGGCCATACGAGGATACTCCCATGGCGGAACACGTCGTCCCTCACTTCCACAACGATCCGGGCGTGCCGATGATCGAGATCGGCGCCAAGGAATTCCAATGCGTGGGCGCCACGCCCCCTTACGACCATCCGCACGTGTTCCTCGACATGGGCGAGGCCAACGAGATCATCTGCCCTTATTGCTCGACGCTTTACCGCTTCGACCCCAAGCTCGATTCGCGCGCGGCGCGGCCGGCCGAATGCGCCTTGCAGATCGCCGCCGACGCCTGATCCGAAAACGGAGCCCCGAGCCTTGGCGCCCGCGCGTCACGTCATCGTCGCCGGCGCCGGCATCGCCGGGCTGACGGCGGCGCTGGCGCTCACGCGCGCCGGCTTACGGGCCACCGTCCTCGAACAGACTGCCAAGCTCGAAGAGACCGGTGCCGGTATCCAGCTTTCGCCAAATGCGACACGCATATTGATCGCGCTCGGCTTGCGCGAGCGGCTCACGCCGCTGGTCATGGCGCCTGAGGCGCTGCGCGTAATGGCGGGCAGTTCGGGGCGCGAAATCGTGCGCATCCCGTTTGGCGCGAGCGCCGAGCGGCGTTACGGCGCGCCCTATTGGACCATCCACCGCGGCGATTTGCAGGCCGCGCTCGCCGGTGCTGTGCGCAACACGCAAGACATCGAGCTCAAGCTCGGCACCCGCGTAGAGGATTTCGCCGTGCACGGCAACCGCATCACCGTGCAGGCGAAGAGCGGTGAGCGCACGGTCGACGAACGCGGCGCGGCGCTGATCGGCGCCGACGGATTGTGGTCGACGTTGAGCGTGCAAATTCAAGGCGGGCGCCGGGCGCCGGTGTTCCGCCGCCGCACCGCCTGGCGCACCTTGGTGCCGGCAACCGCGGTCGCGGAAGAATTCCGCGCGCCGCTGGTGCATCTGTGGCTCGGGCTCGAGGCGCATCTGGTACATTATCCGGTGAAAGGCGGCCGCCTCATCAACATCGTCGCCATCGTGCATGACGATTGGAAAGAAGTCGGCTGGTCGGCGGCCGGGGCGCCGGATGAGATCCTGCGTCATTTCGCGCGCTTTTCCTGGGCGGAGAAGGCGCGCGCGCTGATCGCGATCCCGCAGCAATGGCTCAAATGGGCGCTATACGACCGCAATACGCCATTTCGCGGCGGCAGCGGGCTGGTGACCCTGATCGGGGACGCCGCCCACCCGACACTGCCGTTTCTCGCGCAAGGCGCCGGCATGGCGATCGAGGACGCCGCGGTGCTCGCCGCCTATCTCGGCCGCTACTACGACGAGCCGGAGAAAGCACTGCGCGGCTATGAAAACGCCCGATATCGCCGCACCGCGCGTGCCCAACATATGTCCCGCCGGCAAGGGCGCATCTATGGGATGAGCGGCCCGGAGGCGCTGGCGCGCAATCTGGTGATGCGGGCGATGGGCGGAGAAAGACTGCGCGCGCGCTACGATTGGCTTTATGATTGGCACGCGCCGACAATCGTCTCCAGCGTGAGCCCGGAACCATGATGTTTCCCGCGACCGTCGCCGGCAGTCTGCCGAAGCCGTCTTGGCTCGCCGAGCCGAACAAGTTGTGGCCGCAGTGGCGGCTCGCCGGCGCCGAACTCGCGCAAGGCAAACTCGACGCCACGCTGCTCGCGGTCAAGCTGCAGGAAGACGCCGGCATCGATATCGTCTGCGACGGCGAAATGTCGCGTCAGCATTTCGTGCACGGCTTTCTTGAATTCGTCGACGGTATCGATTTCGCCCACAAGGTCGAGATGGGTATCCGCGACAACCGTTACAAAGCGATGGTGCCGGTGGTGCGCGGCACGCTCGCGCTCAAGGGCCGCGTGCATCAGGCCGAAGCGCGCCACGCCCGCGTGCATACCAAGCGCCAATTGAAGATCACGCTGCCAGGGCCGATGACCATTTCCGACACCGTCGCGGACGCGCATTACGGCGACAAGGTGAAGATGGCGATGGCCTTCGCCGATTTGTTGAATCAGGAAGCACGCGCCTTGCAAGCCGACAGCGTCGACGTCATCCAGTTCGACGAGCCGGCTTTCAATGTGTTCATGGATGAGGTGCCCGGCTGGGGCATCGAGGCGCTGAATCGCGCGGTCGAAGGCCTCAGCTGCACGACCGCCGTGCACATCTGCTACGGCTACGGCATCAAGGCCAACATCGATTGGAAGAACGCGCTCGGGTCCGAATGGACGCAATACGAGAGGATTTTCCCCGCGCTGGCCAAGAGCCGCATCAAGCAGGTGTCGCTGGAGGCCATCAATTCGCGGGTGCCGCTGAAATTGCTCGCGCTGCTCGACGGCAAGGACGTGTTGGTCGGCGTCATTGATGTGGCGACCGACACCGTGGAGACGCCGGAGCAGGTCGCGCAAGTGATCGGCGACGTTTTAAAATTCGTGCCGAAGGAGCGCGTCGTCGCCTGCACCAATTGCGGCATGGCGCCGATGCGGCGCGAGATTGCCGAGGCAAAGTTGATCGCGCTCGGCGCCGGGGCTTCGCTTGCCCGCAAGCAATTCGGTTAGGTTTTCCCGCTCGTCCCCGCGCAAGCGGGGACCCAGTTCTTTGCAAGCTTTAATAAGGACTGGATGCCCGCTTCAGCGGGCATGAGCGGAGTAAGAATGTTGCGCTGTATATCAGCGCCCCGCCCGTCCCATCACATCCATCAGCTCCGCCACCTTGCGCCGCTGGTCGGCCTTGTCGCCGCTCATGATCGCGTGGTTGACGCAATGGGCGATGTGGCCGCGCAGGATTTCCTCTTCCACGCGGCGCAGCGCCGCGCGCACCGCGCCGATTTGCGTGACGATGTCGATGCAGTAGCGGTCGTCCTCGACCATGCGTTCCAGGCCGCGCACCTGGCCCTCGATGCGCTTGAGCCGTCCGAGCGTTGCCGTCTTGCTGTTCTTTGCCATGCCGTCTATATACCCCATGGGGGTATCGAAGGCAAGAGCCGCCCGCTACCGCCGACCGCAAACTGAACAATGTCGCGAATCAAGAGTTGCCGCCCATGACCATGACCGCCGAACATCATCATCACGATGCGCCCGCGCGCGGCGCGGCAATCGACCCGGTCTGCGGCATGAGCGTCGATCCCAAGGCCGGCAAGCCGCAGGCCGACTACCAGGGCACGACCTATCATTTCTGCTGTAACGGCTGCCGCGGCAAATTCCTCGCCGATCCGCAGAAATATCTGGGCAAGCGCGAAGCGGAACCGGTGATCGCGGGCGCGACCTACACCTGCCCGATGCATCCCAAGATCCGCCAGATCGGCCCCGGCGCCTGCCCGATCTGCGGCATGGCGTTGGAGCCCGAAATCGCCACCGCCGATAGCGGTCCCAATCCCGAACTCGCCGACATGACGCGCCGTTTCTGGATCGGGCTCGCGCTCGCCGTTCCGGTGATGGTCATTGAGATGAGCGGGCATTTCGGCGCGCATTGGGTCGCGCCGGCGTTCGGCAATTACATTCAATTCGCCTTCGCGACGCCCGTCGTCCTGTGGGCGGGCTGGCCGTTCTTCGTGCGCGGCGCGCAGTCGCTCATCACGCGCAACCTCAACATGTTCACGCTGATCGGCATGGGCACCGGCGTCGCTTACGGCTACAGCGTGCTCGCCACCTTCGCGCCCGGCATTTTCCCAGCTGCCTTCCGCGCGCACGGCGCGGTCGCGGTCTATTTCGAAGCCGCCAGCATGATTACCGTGCTGGTGCTCATCGGCCAGGTGCTCGAACTGCGCGCCCGCGCGGCGACCTCGGGCGCGATCAAGGCGCTGCTCGATCTGGCGCCGAAAACCGCGCGCCGCGTGAAAGAAGACGGCAGCGACGAGGAAGTTTCCCTCAACGCCGTACAAGTCGGCGACAAGTTGCGCGTCAAGCCCGGCGACAAGGTGCCGGTCGACGGCACCGTGCTCGAGGGCCATTCGACGCTCGATGAATCCATGGTGACCGGCGAATCCATGCCCGTGAGCAAGGACAAAGATGCGCACGTGATCGGCGGCACCATCAACCGCTCCGGCAGTTTCGTCATGCGCGCCGACAAAGTCGGCCGCGACACACTGCTGTCGCAGATCGTGCAAATGGTGGCGACCGCGCAGCGCAGCCGCGCACCGATCCAGCGCCTCGCCGACCGCGTCGCCGGCTGGTTCGTACCGACGGTGATCGCGGTCGCGCTGATTGCCTTTGCCTCCTGGGCGACATTCGGTCCTGAGCCGCGTTTCGCTTTCGGCATGGTGGCGGCGGTGAGTGTGCTGATCATCGCCTGCCCCTGCGCGCTCGGGCTTGCCACGCCGATGTCGATCATGGTCGGCGTTGGCCGCGGCGCGCAGGAAGGCGTGCTGATCAAGAACGCCGAGGCGCTCGAGCGCATGGAAAGGATCGACACCCTGGTGATCGACAAGACCGGCACGCTGACCGAGGGCAAGCCGAAGGTCGCGACAATCGTCGCGCTCGCCGGCTTCGACGAGGCGCAAGTGCTGCGCTCTGCGGCGAGCGTCGAGCGCGGCAGCGAGCATCCGCTGGCCACGGCCATCGTCGCCGCCGCCGCCGAGCGCAAAATCGAGCCCGGCACCGTGCGCGGTTTCGACGCGCCGGCCGGCAAAGGCGTCATCGGCATGGTCGAGGGCAAGCGCCTCGCGCTCGGCTCGCCCAAATTCCTCGCCGAACTCAACATCGACACCGCCCCGCTTACCGCAGAAGCCGAGCGCCTGCGCCAGGACGGTGCCACCGCGATCTTCCTTGCCGTCAACGGCAAGCCGGCCGGCCTCATCGCCATCGCCGATCCGGTGAAAGCGACGACGGCGGAGGCGCTCAAAGCGCTTGCTGCCGATGGCGTGCGCGTGGTCATGCTCACCGGCGACAATCGCACCACGGCGCTCGCCGTCGCCAAGCGGCTCGGCATCAGCGAGGTCGAGGCGGAAGTCCTGCCCGAGCAGAAAAGCAAAGTGATCGAAAAGCTCACCGCCGAAGGCCGCATCGTCGCCATGGCCGGCGACGGCGTCAACGACGCGCCCGCGCTTGCCGCGGCGCAAGTCGGCATCGCCATGGGCACCGGCACCGACGTCGCCATCGAAAGCGCCGGCATCACGCTGCTCAAAGGCGACCTCACCGGCATCGTCAAGGCGCGTGCGCTGTCGAAGGCGGTGATGGGCAACATCCGGCAAAACTTGTTCTTCGCCTTCATCTACAACTCCGCCGGCGTGCCGATCGCGGCCGGCGTGCTTTATCCTGCCTTCGGATTGCTGCTTTCTCCTATTATTGCCGCCGCGGCGATGGCACTTTCTTCGGTCAGCGTCGTTAGCAACGCATTGCGCCTGCGCCGCGCGGTCCTGTAGGGACGGGTTCATGTTTCGAGTTCTGCTTGCCTTGAGCCTGCTGGCCTGGGCCGGTGCCGGCCAGGCCGCCGAGTGGCGGCTTACCCGCGTCAACACGCCGGCGCGGGTCTATGCGGTCGAAACCGTCGACGGTCAGGCGCAGGTCAATGCCGGCGGGCTCTGGTATCGCATCGGCATCGACGGCGGGCACGTGGTGCTTCACTTCATCGACGCGCCGGCAAGGCCGAAGCCGCCCGAGGGCGCGCTGCCCGACGGCCGTGTCGCTATCGGCACGCACAATATCGCTCGCGCCTGGCTCGCCGAGCCGGTGACGCGCTACGACCACGGCATTCTCGGCGACAAGACCGAGGCCGGCAGCCTGGTGATCGAAGCGCGCGACGGCAAACAACAGACCGTGCGGCTGAAAAACGACGCGGTGTTCGAGGACCTCGCGCCGCGCCTCGCCGATCTCGACGGCGACGGGCACGACGCGGTGGTGGTGGTCAAATCCTATCTCAAGCGCGGCTCGGCGCTGGCGGTGATCGCCGCGCGGCGCGGCAAATACGAGATCGTCGCCGAGATGCCGCCGCTCGGCGCCCCGCACCGCTGGCTCGATCCCGCCGGCATAGCCGATTTCAACGGCGACGGCAAAATGGATATCGCGCTGGTGCGCCAGCCGCATGTGATCGGCATGCTCGAATTGTGGAGTTGGAGCGGCGGCGCGTTGCGTAAAGTCGCCGAACTGCCCGACATCGCCAATCACATCGCCGGCACGCGCGCGATTGCCATGGCGGCGGTCGCCGATTTCGACGGCGACAAAGTCCCGGATATTGCCGCGCCGTCGCTCGACCGCAGCGCCTTGCGCTTCGTCAGCTTCGCGCCAACCGCGCGCGAGATCGCGAACGTCCCGTTGCCGGCCAAGGCGGCGACCGATCTCGCGCTCATCGCTGAAGGGTCTGGCCCGCCGGCCGTAGCGCTCGGTCTTGCCGACGGCTCGCTTGTCGTGATCCGCCGCGCGCCTTAAACCGGCTCAGTGGATGGCCTTATCGCTCGCCCGCGCGGCGGGCGCGGTAACGGCTGGCAGCGGCGGGCAGTGCTTGTCGGCCGCGGCATGACGCAGCTCGTTGAGGTCGCCGCGCACCGAGAGGTATTCCGACCGGTAGGCCATATCGCCGATCATACGGCTGCCCGCGTCGGTGCTGTCCTTGGCTATCAACTGCTGCAGCTCCAGTTCGCGCTTGGCCTTCGTCTCCGCCTCGCGCGCGATCGCGTCGCAGTTGTAGAGCACGTATTTGCCGGGCGCGACCAGATAGCGCGCCGCCTGGTCGTCCGACATGGCGCAAGCCGAGAGCGCCAGCGCGACGACAGCAAAAAAAACGGCTGACAAGACTCGGCGCATGCGCCGACAATATACGTCGCAATGAGGCAATAGTCTGGTGCGGACGCCGGGACTCGAACCCGGACGGGATTACTCCCAAGGGATTTTAAGTCCCTTGCGTCTACCATTCCGCCACGTCCGCGTGGCACGTGTTTCCAACTCCGCGCCGGCGCGCGGGTCGGCACCACGCGGCGGCGTCCTAAACTATTTCGCTAATAAGGCGCCCCAAACCGATTCCCAGTCCTGGCCGGACCCGTCGACCACGCGGCCGTCCTTCTCGAAGAACTTGTTGGGAATCTGGAACATGCCTAGGAACAGCCCGCCCTTCGGGCTCCAGGCGACGTGCCGGCTGCCCGCCGGGCGCCAGACGAATTCGCCGGGGCCGACCTCGAGCCCGGCGTCGGGACCTTCTTTGTCGGCGAGCGAGCCTTCCAGCACATAGGTCTGCTCGATGAGCACGTGCTCATGGTCGGGCAGCGTCGCCCCCGGCTCCATCCTGATCAGCATGGTGGCGATGCCGGTCTTGGCGTCGAGCAACAGCGTCTTCATCTCGCAGCCGGGGAAACGCAGCTTCTGCCACGGCATGTCGTCCGGCTTAAGATGGTGCGAGCGCAGGTCGTCAACGGGCAATTCTTGAACAGGATTGGCATCCTTGGTCGTCGGCTTGACGTTCATGGCGGTCCTCCCCGGTCGCGGCAATCTTAGCCGATTTCGCGGGCGTTTGCGCGAGACTTAATCGCCGCCCTCGCGGATCGGCGGCACAAAAGCGAGGCCGGTGTCCCAGGGGAAGTAGATCCAGGTGTCCTGCGACACCTCGGTGATGAAAGTGTCGACCAGCGGCCGGCCCATGGGCTTGGCATAGACCGTGGCGAAATGCGCGGCGGGGAGCAGGTCGCGCACCACGCGCGCGGTCTTGCCGGTGTCGACCAGGTCGTCGACGATGAGCACGCCCTTGCCCTGCCCGCGCATCGAAGTGATCTCCGGCGCGACGCCCTTGAGCACCTTCAGCTCGCCCTGGTTCTGATAGTTCTGGTAGCTCACCACGCACACGGTCTCGATGATCCGCACGTTCAATTCGCGCGCCACGATTGCCGCCGGCACCAGTCCGCCGCGGGTGATGGCGACGACGGCGTCGAACGGCCCCGCTTCGTGCAGCCGCCAGGCGAGCGCGCGCGAGTCGCGGTGGAACTGGTCCCACGACACGGGGAAGATTTTGTCGGGATGCGGCGGGCTGTCGGGCTTCGGTGTCGGCATTTCGGTTGTCCGTCAGCGGGCCGCGGCGGTGAGTTGCGATTTCACTTTTTTCAGCATGTCCTCAACCGCGCCTTTAGCCGCTTGCAGTTTCTGCGCATCGCGCGAGCGCACCACGATATTGGTGTTGGGCCCAAGCTTCTCGTCGAAAAACGGATAGCTGCCGATGATGGTGTCGGGATTGGCCGTGGCGATGGCGCCGAGTTCGGTGCCGACGTCGCCTTCCTTGGCGTCGGCACGGATCGTCTCCGACAACAGCTTGGCGCCGGTTTTCAGTTTCGGCGCCACCTCGTCGACCATCGCCTGCATGATCGAGGGCACGCCGGCCATCACGATGACATTGCCGATCCAGAAGCCGGGCGCGCCCGACACTTTGTTCTTCACCAGCGCGGCGCCGCGCGGAATGCGCGCCATGCGCAGCCGCGCCTCGTTGAGCTCGCCGCCGATCTTGGCCATGCGCTCCTTCAGAATTTCCACCGCTTCCGGGTTGAGGTCGAGCGGCACGCCGAAGGCCTTGGCGATGCAGTCGGCGGTGATGTCGTCATGCGTCGGCCCGATGCCGCCGGTGGTGAACAAATAAGAGTGGCGCGCGCGCAGCGTATTGACCGCATCGACGACCGCCGCCTCGTCGTCGGGGATCACCCGCACTTCCTTGAGATCGATGCCGATGGCGGTAAGATAATCGGCGATGAAGCCGATATTCTTGTCCTTGGTGCGGCCCGACAAGATCTCGTCGCCGATGACAAGGACCGCCGCGGTGACAATCTCGGGATTGGCGGTCATGGCGGTCACGAAAATCCTCTTGCAGCCCCGGCAAACACCTAGCGTGGCCCCGGCAGCCACTCAAGTTGCGGCGGCGGCCACCGGGCCGCAGCCACCCCTTTCAGTATCCGCCTTCGCCCATTATTTAGGCAGAAGAGGCTGTCGTCTGCACGTGCAAATCCCTGGTTTTCCTGGATTTATTTTGGCCTGAAGCTTGCAACCCTATGGCTCAGGGACGACGGTCGCCTGCGTCCCGCCAAGGAAAGGGCATAGAATTCCGCGGGCGGGCATTGGTTGAGCGGCGTTAAGCTGGGGGTCCGTGATGGTTGCCGCTTTCGACGAGATGACGCGAGCCGACGGCGGCGTGCGCCCGGCCTATGGCGAACTGTCGCGCTGGCTCGATGAGGTGCCGCCCGACGTGCTCGACTATCGCCGGCGCGAGGCCGAGCTTCTGTTCCGGCGCATCGGCATCACCTTCGCGGTCTATGGCGAAGCCGATGCCACCGAGCGGTTGATCCCCTTCGACGTCATCCCGCGCATCATGGCCGCCGCCGAATGGCGGCTGCTGGAGAAGGGCCTGATCCAGCGCGTCAACGCACTCAACGCATTCATCAAAGACATCTACGGCGCGCGCGAAATCCTGCGCGCCGGCGTCGTGCCCGACGACCTGGTGTTTCGCAATCCGGCGTTCCGCCCGGAAATGAGCGGACAGAACGTGCCGCACGGCATCTACGTGCACATTGCCGGCATCGACATCGTGCGGGTGGACGCGGAAACCTTTTACGTGCTCGAGGACAACGCGCGCACACCCTCCGGCGTCTCCTACATGCTGGAGAACCGCGAGATCATGATGCGGCTGTTCCCCGAATTGTTTGCGCGCCACCGCATCGCGCCGGTGGAGAACTATCCGGACGAACTGCTCGCCACCCTCAAATCCGTGGCGCCGGCGCGCGTTGCGCGCGAGCCGACCGTGGTGCTGCTCACGCCCGGTGTCTTCAATTCGGCCTATTACGAACACTCGTTTCTCGCCGACAAGCTCGGCGTCGAGCTGGTCGAGGGCCGCGATCTTTTCGTCAAGGACGAGATCGTCTTCATGCGCACCACGCAAGGCCCGCGTCAGGTCGACGTGATCTACCGGCGCATCGACGACGATTTCATCGATCCGCTCACCTTCCGCCCCGACTCGGCGCTCGGCGTCGCCGGGTTGATGTCGGCCTACCAGGCCGGCAACGTGACCATGGCGAACGCGGTCGGCACCGGCATCGCCGACGACAAGGCGGTGTACAGTTTCATGCCGGGGATCGTGAAATTCTATCTCGGCGAAGAACCGCTGTTGAAGAACGTGCCGACCTGGCGCTGCCGCGAGGAAGAGCATCTAGCCTATGTGCTCGATCATTTGTCGGAACTGGTGGTCAAGGAAGTGCACGGCTCGGGCGGCTACGGCATGCTGATCGGACCGACGGCCAGCAAGGTCGCCATCGAACAGTTCCGCGCCAAGCTGAAAACCGCGCCGAAGAACTTCATCGCGCAGCCGACGCTGGCGCTCTCCACCTGCCCGACCTGCGTGGAGCAAGGCGTAGCGCCGCGCCACGTCGACCTGCGCCCCTTCGTACTCTCGGGCCGCGATAAGGTGCGCATCGTGCCGGGCGGGCTCACCCGCGTCGCGCTGAAAGCGGGCTCGCTGGTGGTCAATTCGAGCCAAGGCGGCGGCACCAAGGACACATGGGTGTTGGACGGATAAATGCTCTCGCGCACCGCCGACAACCTGTATTGGCTTTCGCGCTACGTGGAGCGCGCGGAATATCTCGCGCGCATTCTCGACGCCACCCAGCGGCTGACCGCGCTGCCGCTCGCTTATGTCGGCACCACCAATGAATGGGAATCCGCGGTCTTGACCGCCGGCTGCGCCAATTCCTTCTTCAAGCAATATGACGAGGCGAACGAAGAGAACGTCACCGACTTCCTCGCCTTCTCCAGCGCCAATACCTCTTCCATCCGTTCCTGTTTCGAGAACGCGCGCTCGAACGCGCGCGCCGTGCGCACCGCGCTCACCGTCGAAATGTGGGACGCCATCAACGGCACCTGGCTCGAGCTCAAGCGCTACGGCAACGGGCCCACCTCGCGCGAGGAATTCTCCCGTTTCCTGCGCTGGGTGCAGGAGAGCTCGCTGCGCTACGACGGCTCCGCCTACCGTACCATGCTGCGCAACGACGCCTACTGGTTCTCTCGCCTCGGCGTCTATCTCGAGCGCGCCGACAACACCGCGCGCATTCTCGACGTGAAATATCATCTGCTGCTGCCCGACAACGAGCGCGTCGGCGGCCCGCTCGATTATTTCCAATGGGCGGCGATCCTGCGCTCGGTGTCGGCGCTCACTTCCTACCACTGGGTCTATCGCGAAAGCCTGCAGCCCTGGCTGGTGGCCGATTTGCTGATCCTCAAGGAGGAGATGCCGCGCTCGCTCGCGTCCTGCTACGAGGCGATCGTGCGCAACCTCGACCAGGTCGCCGGCGCCTATGGCCGGCAGGGGCCGGCGCAGCGGCAAGCGCGCGGCATCCGCGCCCGTTTGCAGAACAGCCGCATGGACGGCATCTTCCAACGCGGGCTGCACGAATATATCGGGGAATTCATCACTGAAAACAACCGCTTGGGCGCCGCCATCACCGAGCAATTCCTCATCTGAACGGGCGCGCTCCCGCGCTAGCCGTGCTAAACCCTCACCGCTAATATCCGCGCCCTGCGAGCCCCATGCGAATTCGCATATCCCACGCGACGACCTATCGCTACGACACGCCGCCGACCGGCGTGATCCAGTTGTTGCGGCTGACCCCGCGCAATCACGACGGCCAATACGTGGTCGCCTGGCGCGTCGATCTGTCCGACGATTGCCTTTTGCATCAGCATGAGGATGCCTTCGGCAACATCATTCATTTCTTCACCGCCGAGGGGCCGTTCCGCGAACTCTCGGTCGCGGTCGAGGGCTTGGTCGATACGCACGACACCAAAAGCGTGGTCGCCGGCGCGGTCGAGCGCTTTCCGCCGGGCCTGTTCCTGCGCGAGACCGCCTTGACGCGGCCGGACGCGGCCATCGTCGAATTCGCCGACAGCGTTCGCGCCGAGGCCGGCTCCGATCATCTGCCGCTGCTGCATGGCCTGATGACCGCGCTCAACCACGAGATCATCTTCGACACCGATCCGACCCATTCCGCTACCACCGCGGCGGAAGCCTTCGCGCTGCGCCGCGGCGTCTGCCAGGACTTGACCCATATTTTCATCACCGCGGCGCGCCGGCTCGGCATCCCGTCGCGCTACGTGGGCGGGCATTTCTACCGCGTCGACGGCGTCACCGAGCAGGACGCCGGCCACGCTTGGGTCGAGGCCTATGTCGACAATCTCGGCTGGGTCGGCTTCGACCCGACCAACGGCATCGGCATCACCGAAGCGCACGTCCGAGTCGCGGTCGGCCTCGACTACCTCGACGCCGCGCCGGTACGCGGCACCCGTTACGGCGGCGGCGGGGAGACCCTCAAAGTGGAAGTGCACGTCGACCAGGCACAGCGGCAGGGACAGAACTAGGATGACATTGCCCGCCCCACCCCGGCGTCGCTATAACCTTGCGGCCGGGTCGGGCGAAAAGTCACGGAAGAAAAAGTCGGCTCACATGACATATTGCTGCGGAATCCTAGTGCGTGACGGTTTGGTGATGATCGCGGACACCCGCACCAATGCCGGCCTCGACAACGTTTCGACCTTTCGCAAACTGCACGTCTACACGGAGCCGGGCGAACGCATCATGGCAATCGCGTCGTCCGGCAACCTGTCGCTGTCGCAGTCGGTGCGTTCAACGCTGACCGAAGGCGTGCAAAACCCGGAAACCGGCGAGATCGAGACGCTGATGAATTCGCCGACCATGTTCCAGGCCGCCCAGCGCATCGGCCGCACCATCCGCGCCATCCAATCCGCCGAAGGCAAGGCGCTGGAGGCCGCCGAGATCGACCACGACGTCGCCTTTTTGTTCGGCGGCCAGATCAAAGGCGGCCGCTTGCGGCTGTTCATGATCTATTCGGCCGGCAATTTCATCGAGTGCACCACCGACACGCCTTATCTGCAGATCGGCGAGCATAAATACGGCAAGCCGGTGCTCGATCGCGCCATCAGCTTCGACACCGACCTTTATGACGGCCTCAAGATCGGGCTGATCTCCATGGATTCTACCATGCGCTCCAACCTCGGTGTCGGGCTGCCCATCGACATCCTGGTGGCGCGCCGGGACACCTACACCTCCGAGGTGAATTACCGCATCGAGCCGGGCGAGCCCTATTTCCAGGACCTGCGCGAGCGCTGGTCGGGCGCGCTGCGCGCCGCCCATATCGCCATCCCGCGCCCGCCCTATCGCAGCCCGGGCTGAAGGTTCCGGCTAACGCATGATCCGGAAAAGTGGGAACCGGTTTCCCGCCTTCGCGAAGCCCGCTTCGGCGGGCGAAGGAAGGTCGGATAAGGTCATGCGCAAACAAGCAAAATGTTCGGGATTAGGTTGAATTTGTCGGGGGCGATTGGCCCCACGTATCTTTACCTTCGGTTAACACCACCGCACGAAAGGCGGTATCGTCTGGCCATCCGCCGCCGGCGGCGACCAAACGAAAGCCAATAGCAAGCTTTCTACCCTAGGTTCTGGCCCGAAAAGTCTAATGCGTAGGCTAGTTTAAGGGACCAGACCTTGCCGGCAGTGGTTCATCCGCGCGCCTCCGGAGAAAAATACACGAGTTGGGATCGCGCGCGGCTAAGCGTGGTGGTCCCGGTCGGCGTTATCGTGGCCGTCGCCATCGTCTGCATCGTGGTCGCCGTGCTCTCCTCCGCCCAGCGCGCCGACCAGGTCGCCGTCCAGCACGAGAAACAGCTGTTCGCGCGTGCGCTCAACACCTATGGCGAGCGGGCGCTGCGCGAAGTTCGCAGCGTCGCCTCCTCGACCGCGGCGGTGGAAAACATCCGCATCAAATACGATCCGGTCTGGGCGCAGCGGCGCGTTGGGCTGTGGCTGCAGGCCTATTTCAATCACGACCACGTTTTCATCTTCGACGCCAAGGACAAACCGATCTACTCGCAACTCGGCCGCAACGCAGACGAGGCGACATGGTTCGCGGCGGCGCTGCCCGACATGACGTCGGTCATCGACTATATGCGCGGGCGCAGCCAAGTCCTGCACGGCGCGCTCCGCCTGATCGAACCGACCGCGTCGGGAAGCGGCGCGCACCCGCAAGCTGCGGTGATCCGCAGCCTGGCCGGCCGCCCCGCGGTGATCGCCGCGGTCGCCGTCGGCTCGCTAGCCGCCATTCCGCCTTCGCTCGACACCACGGCGCCGATCATCATGGCCGTGAAGTTCATCGACAGCGAGGCGCTCGCCGGCATCGCCGCGCAATTGCAGCTCAGCCATCTGCGCAAGCTCGACGATGAACCGGCGCCGCCGACCGATCTGACCTACGAACTGAACGGGCCGCAGGGCACCCCGATCGCGCGTTTTGCCTGGACGCCGAGGCAGCCGGGCGCCGAGATCGTCAACAGCGTCGTGCCGTTCATCGCCGTCGCGCTTGCCGGTTTCACGCTGCTCGCCGCTTTCGTGCTGCGCTACATGCGCCGCACCGCGATCGCCATCGCCGCCGGCGAAACGCGGCTACGCCATCTCGCTTTGCACGATCCGCTCTGCGGCCTGCCCAACCGCATCTTTTTCGGCGAGCGGCTGGAAGCGGTGATCGACGAGGTGCGCGCCGGCTCGGCGCCCGCCGCGGTGTTCTATATCGACCTCGACCATTTCAAGGACGTCAACGACACGCTCGGCCATCCGGTGGGCGACGAACTGATCCGCAACGTCACGCTGCGGCTGTCGAGCACGCTGCGCGGCGACGACCTGGTGGCGCGGCTCGGCGGCGACGAATTCGCGGTGATTTCCTCGGTCGGCGACGATACCGGCAAGATGATCGCGGTCGCCCAGCGCATCATCGCCGCGATCTGCGCGCCTTACGCGATCAACCGGCAGAACATCGTGATCGGCGCCTCGATCGGCATCGCCGTGATCGACCGCAATTCCGGCGGCGCCGCCGACATCTTGCGTTACGCCGACATGGCGCTCTACCGCGCCAAGAACGAGGGCCGCAACCGCGCCTGCATCTACGACGCGGCGATGGATGCGGATCTGTCCAACCGCAAGCTGTTGGAAGGCGATCTGCGCGAGGCGATCGAGAATAATCAATTGCGACTGCTCTACCAGCCGATCGTCAACAAGAGCGGCGAGAAAGTGGTCGGCGTCGAAGCACTGTGCCGCTGGACGCATCCCAAGCGCGGCGAAATCCCGCCCACCGAATTCATCGCCGTCGCCGAACATTCGGGCCTGATCATCGAGCTCGGCGACTGGGTGCTGCGCCGCGCCTGCCTCGACGGCAGGGCCTGGCCGGGCCTCACCGTCTCGGTCAACGTGTCGCCGCTGCAGTTCCGCCGCACCGATTTCTTCGACACCGTGCAGCGCACGCTGGCCGAAACCGAATTCGACCCGGCGCGGCTGGAGATCGAGCTCACCGAAAGCGTGCTGCTCGGCAATGCCGACACCGCGGAAGCCGGCATGTTGCGGTTGAAGGCGCTCGGCGTGCGGCTCGCGCTCGACGACTTCGGCACCGGCTATTCGAGCCTGCTTTATCTGCGCCGCCTGCCCTTCGACAAGCTCAAGATCGACCGCAGCTTCGTGCTGGCCATCGAAAAGGCGGCCGACGCCGCGGCCATCGTGCACGCGGTGGTCAGCCTTGGCCGCGGGCTGGGCATGAAGGTGACGGCGGAAGGCGTGGAAACTGCCGACCAGCATCTGTTCCTGCGCGCGGCCGGCGTGCATTTCATGCAAGGTTACCGCTTCGGCAGAGCGGTGACCGCCGCCGAAATCACCGCCCGGCTCAATTCGCCCGCGGCCTTCCAGCCGATCGAGCCGCCGGCGGCGCTCGCCGGCTAGACCGTCGTTCGGCGCCCGCGCGCATTACATCGAACAGCGCGAGACCAGCACTTCGCAATCCTTGGTGCCGTCATTCTCGCATTGCTTCTGCGCGATGGAACGCGCCTGGCTGTCGCTGCGGCCAAGGCCCCAATAGGCGGCCGTGCCTTCGCCCACGGCCACCGCGCCGCAGCGGCGGTCGAACCACACCATCACTTCGCAATCGTCGCCGTGCGGCAACGGCCGCGGTTGCAATTCCCTTCGCCCGGCGCATGATTTGCCTCGGTGCTGCAGACGCCGTCGGCGTATTTTTACAGGCGCGCGGCGCGAGCAAGCCACGGCGGTTACGTGGGCGCGCGCTTTTGTGATATGGCCTTTGCACCAACCAATACGTCGAGGGAGAACGTCCGATGAGTGCATCCGCAAAATTCGCTTTGGTCACCGGCGCCGGCACGGGCGTCGGCCGGGCGGTGGCCTTGGCGCTGGCCAAAGCCGGCTACAGTCTGGCGCTGGCCGGAAGGCGCAAGGAGATGCTCGACAAGGTCGCCGCCGAGATCAACGCGCTGGGTGCGCAGGCGCTGGCCGTGCCGACCGACGTGTCCAAACGCGACGATATCCTGGCGCTGTTCGCCACTGTCAAATCGAGCTTCGGCCGGCTCGATGTATTGTTCAACAATGCCGGCATCGGCGCCCCGCCCGTACCGCTCGAGGATCTGCCTTTCGAGACCTGGAGCAAGGTGGTCGCCACCAACCTTACGGGCATGTTCCTGTGCACCCAGGAAGCCATCAAGATCATGAAGGCGCAGAACCCGCACGGCGGCCGCATCATCAATAACGGCTCGATCTCCGCCCACACGCCGCGGCCGTTCTCGGTCGCCTATACCTCGACCAAGCACGCGGTGACGGGACTGACCAAATCGACCTCGCTCGATTGCCGGCCTTACGACATCTGCTGCGGGCAGGTCGACATCGGCAATGCGGCGACGCCAATGACCGACCGCATGGTCGACGGCGTGCTGCAGCCGGACGGCCGTAAGATGCCGGAGCCACGCATGGACGCCGACCATGTCGGCAACGCGGTGGTCTACATGGCGAGCCTGCCGCTCGACACCAATGTCCTGTTTATGACGGTGATGGCCAACAAGATGCCGTTCGTGGGAAGGGGCTGAAGGGAGACGACAAATGATCATCCGCGAATGGCGTGGCCGCGCCGCACGATCGCGCGCGGACGACTATCCAACCCATTTCCGCAAGACCGTCGTGCCCGAGCTGTGCGGCATCGCGGGTTTTGTCGGCGCGCATCTCGCAAGGCGCGAGGGCGACGGGCAACTGGAGTTCGTCGCATGGACGCGCTGGCAGTCCATCGATTCGATCTGCGCGTTCGCCGGCCCGGAATTCGACAGGGCGGTCGTGGAACCGGGCGCCGTCGCCGCCCTGACCGACTTCGACAAAACAGTGCGGCACTATGAAGTCGTCGAAAGCGTGGGCGCGGCGAAATGACCGCCGAGCTCGAACACTGGCACGATTTCTACCTGCTTGTCGGCACCGCCGGTGCGACGCTGGTCGCGCTTTTGTTCGTGGCCGTATCGCTCGGCACCGGCTTTCTCAACGACAAGCGGGCGGCGGCGACGCGCGCCTTTTACAGCCCCGTGGTCGTGCATTTCAGCGCGGTCTTTTTTCTCGCCGCCGTCGCGCTGGTGCCGGCGCACCAGGCCGTTTTCTTCGCCACGGTGATTGCCGCTGCCGCCGCGATCGGGCTTGGCGTTTCGCTGTTCGTGACTTTCCAACTGCTACGTCACGACTGGACGACTTACAAACAGGACCACCTCGCTTATGCGCTGTTGCCGACAATCGCCTATCTGGCGCTGCTGGCGGCGGCGGCTTTAGTCTGGTCTAAAAACGATTTCGCGCTTGACGTGCTCGCCGGCTCGCTGCTCCTGCTGCTGATCGTGAATATCCGCAATGCGTGGGATCTCACGCTGTCGATGGTGCGCCATCAGACGGAGCGCCGCTGAACTAAGCGAGCACCCTCACCTCGACCTTCTCGCCGGTGCGCACTTTGGCCAGCGCCTTCACATTGCCGAGCGCTTTGGCGAAGACGTTGCAGGGGCTGGCGAGCCGCGTCTCATTGCCCTTGGAGATCGGCGTGCGGCCAAAGCCGATGGCAATCGCCGGTCCCTGCGGCCAATAGGCGATCTCACCGGGCACGATCACCGCGCGCGCATCTTTTTCGCGCGCAACCTCGACCGGCACGTCGAAATAGACCTCCTCACCCCAGGTCAGCACCGAGGAGGACAGCGGCAGCGCCTTGACGATCGCCCGGGCGGTCGGCGTGTCGAGCAGTTCGGCGTCGAGCGTGAGCGTGCCGAACTCGAAGCGGATGCGGGCCATAAGCGTTCTTTCTCCGTGTTGCCTTGGCCCCGGCAGTTCGTGCATTTTCACGAGCGCGCCGGCCTTGGCAAGCCAAGGCATGCGACTTAACCACCGCCGGGTGGGGGAATGATGACATGAACCGTGTGGCATCGGCGCTGATCGCCGCCATTGCGTGGTTGGCGATAGCAGTGGGCCCTGCCGCGGCCCGCCCCGTCCATATCGTCGCCTTCGGCGACAGCATGACCGCCGGCTGGCTGGTCGCGCGCCAGGACGCCTATCCGGCGCAGTTGCAGGCGGCGTTGCGCAAAAAAGGCCATGACGTCGTGGTGACCAACGCCGGCATCAATGGCGGCAGTTTCACCGACGCGCTGCTGCAATTCGACGAGGCGATCGGCCCCAACACCGACATCGCCCTGATCGAATTCGGCACCAACGATCTGCGCCAGCGCGTACCGCTCAAGACAATGCGGGGGCGGCTGAGCGAGCTGATCCGCGCCTTGCGCGCGCGGCACATCGAAGTGCTGGTCATCGGCTTTGCCGGTCTCAAGCTCGGCGACGTCGCCCGCGCCGAGAACGTGGCCTATTCCGAATGGAACCTGCCGCCGGGCAAATACCGCGCGCGCGACCATGCGCATTATAACGCGCAGGGCTATTCCATCGTGGTCGCGCGCATGCTGCCGCAGGTGGAGACCATGCTAAAGCACGTTTCGCCCCCGGTTAAGCCGCGCTAAGCACTACTTGCGCATGGTTGCCTGCCGCTAAGCGCCATTGCATGATCCGCCGCCGCGCATTTCCCGCGCACAACCGGGCGTCCGCCATTGTTCGATCAAGCCAGACGCCTCCTGCCCGGCATCCTCGTCTGCATCACGATCACCATCGCCGCGACGCTGCTGCAAGGCGTCGAGGTTGCGTTCGTCGGCCAGCCCTACCTCGAGGCGCTCGTCCTCGCCATCCTGCTTGGGGTCGCGCTGCGCACCGTGTGGACGCCCACGCCGCGCTGGCAGCCGGGCATCAATTTCAGCGGCAAATTCGTGCTCGAATGCGCCATCGTCATGCTTGGCGCCGCGGTTAGCGTCAGCACCATCGCGGCGCTCGGGCCCTTCCTGATCGTCGGCATCGCCTGCATCGTCGCGCTGGCGATCGGCGCGAGTTATGTCATCTGCCGCGCGCTCGGCCTGCCGGTCCGCATGGCCATTCTCGTCGCCTGCGGCAATTCGATTTGCGGCAATTCCGCGATCGCCGCGATCGCGCCGGTGATCGGAGCCGACGGCAAGGACGTCGCCTCCTCGATTTCGTTCACCGCCGTGCTCGGTGTCATCGTCGTGCTCGGCCTGCCTTTGCTGGTGCCGATCCTGCATTTGTCACTCACCCAATACGGCGTGCTGGCCGGCTTAACGGTCTATGCGGTGCCGCAGGTGCTGGCGGCCACGCTACCGATCGGAGCGCTGAGCAACCAGGTCGGCACCGTCGTCAAGCTGGTGCGCGTGCTGATGCTGGGGCCGGTCGTGCTCGGCTTCTCGCTGTTTTCCGGCAGACTGCGGCCGGCGCACAGCCGACCGCAAAACGCGCGGCCGCGACTGCTTGATTTCGTGCCCTGGTTCATCCTCGGCTTCTTGGCGGTACTGGCCGCGCGCTCGCTCGACCTGATCCCGCTCGCTTTGCTGCCCTGGATCACGCGCGCGGCGGCTGTGCTGACGACGGTGGCGATGGCCGCGCTCGGGCTCGGTGTCGACGTCCGCGTCGTCGCCCGCACTGGCTTGCGCGTCACGCTCGCCGTGACCGGCTCGCTTATTTTCCTCGGCATAGCGAGCTACGCGCTGATCCGCGCCACGGGGATGCACTGACGCCGGCTCGCCTAGTGCAGGCGGAATTCGCCGTCGATGGTCTTCATCTCGGCCGGCTTGATCAGCTTGCAATGGGCGACCTGCACCGAGTGCAACGGCCCCTCCAACTTTTCCCGCCAGAACTCCAGAAACTTCTGCAGCTCGGGAAATTGCGGGAACAGATCGTAGGCCTGCCAGACATAGGATTGCAGCAGCCAGCGGTGATCCGGACGCCGATACAGGATGTGAGCGGTCGTCAGCCCGAAGCCCTCGACTTGCTTGCGGAAGTCCTCGGACACAAAGCCTTGCGAAACCATCGCGTCCCCCTTTTTGAGTCGGACACAAGTTTCCAGTCCCGGCACTAGGCATTGCAAGCCGAAAAGGTAAACAAACTGTTTAAAATCAAGGCGTTAGCAGCAACCTTAGGAGCCTGCTAACAGCCGCCGCCGCGGCTCGCGCCCCGCCGCCAAAACAAACCCGCAGCCGCGCCTGGCAGTTCCGGGCCCATAGCCGTTAACCATTGAACGGCAAGCATTTTCAGCCCCGCTTGGCACTCCCCCTAAATGAGTGCTAAAAAATTTCCGGACGCCCCTTGCGGGCTAAATGGCCTGCACCCACCTGCTACTCAGGTGCTGGCAAGGGGACGCCAGCAACCAAAAACGCAAAATCGTCAATAATTTAGGAGGACTGCCATGAAGTTCCGCCCGCTTCACGACCGCGTTGTCGTCAAGCGCATCGATGCCGAGGAAAAGACAGCCGGCGGCATCATTATTCCCGACACCGCCAAAGAGAAGCCCTCGCAGGGCGAAATCATCGCCGTCGGCCCCGGTGGCCGCGACGAAGCCGGCAAGTTGATCCCGATCGATCTCAAGGTCGGTGACACCGTGCTGTTCGGCAAGTGGTCGGGCACCGAAGTGAAAATCGACGGTCAGGATCTCCTGATCATGAAAGAAAGCGACATCATGGGCGTGATCGAAGGCGGCCATGCCGCCAAGCGAAAAGCCGCCTAAGCATTCAGCCGACATCAAACCGAAGGAATTCGAACTATGGCTGCTAAAGACGTCAAATTCGCCGTCGATGCGCGCGACCGCATGTTGCACGGCGTCGACATCCTCGCCAATGCGGTGAAGGTCACGCTCGGCCCGAAAGGCCGCAACGTGGTACTCGACAAGTCGTTCGGCGCCCCACGCATCACCAAGGACGGCGTGACGGTGGCGAAGGAAATCGAACTCGAAGACAAGTTCGAGAACATGGGCGCGCAGATGGTGCGCGAAGTGGCCTCGCGGACTTCCGATCAGGCCGGCGACGGCACCACCACCGCGACCGTGCTGGCCGCGGCGATCGTGCGCGAAGGCTGCAAGGCGGTGGCCGCCGGCATGAACCCGATGGACCTCAAGCGCGGCGTCGACCTCGCGGTCGAAGCCATCGTCGAGCACCTCAAGAGCAATTCGAAGAAGGTCACCTCGAACGAAGAAATCGCCCAGGTCGGCACTATCTCGGCCAACGGCGATCGCGAAATCGGCGACTTCCTCGCCAAGGCCATGCAGAAGGTCGGCAACGAGGGCGTCATCACGGTCGAAGAGGCCAAGAGCCTGGAAACCGAGCTCGACGTGGTCGAGGGCATGCAGTTCGATCGCGGCTACATTTCGCCCTATTTCATCACCAACGCCGACAAGATGCGCGTTGAGATGGAAGACCCCTACATCCTCATTTACGAAAAGAAGCTGTCCGGCCTGCAAGAACTGCTGCCGCTGCTCGAAGCGGTGGTGCAGACCGGCAAGCCGCTGCTGATCGTGGCTGAGGACATCGAAGGCGAGGCGCTCGCCACCCTTGTCGTCAACAAGCTGCGTGGCGGTCTGAAGGTCGCGGCCGTCAAGGCTCCGGGCTTCGGCGATCGCCGCAAGGCCATGCTGCAGGACATCGCGATCCTGACCGGCGGTCAGGCGATCAGTGAAGATCTCGGCATCAAGCTCGAGAACGTCACCATCGCCATGCTCGGCCGCACCAAGAAGGTGATGATCGACAAGGAAAACACCACCATTATCAACGGCGCCGGCAAGAAGGCCGACATCGAAGCGCGCGTGGCGCAGATCAAGGCGCAGATCGAGGAGACCACCTCGGACTACGACAAGGAGAAGCTGCAGGAACGTCTCGCCAAGCTGGCGGGCGGCGTTGCGGTGATCCGCGTCGGCGGCGCCACCGAGATCGAGGTGAAGGAGCGCAAGGATCGCGTCGATGACGCGATGCATGCGACCCGCGCTGCGGTCGAGGAAGGCATCCTGCCGGGCGGCGGCGTCGCGCTGTTGCGCGCTACCGAAGCCCTCAAGCGGGTCAAGGTCGCCAACGAAGACCAGAAGCACGGCGTCGACATTGTCCGCAAGGCGATCCAGGCTCCCGCGCGTCAGATCGCGACCAATGCCGGTGAAGACGGCTCGGTCATCGTCGGCAAGATCCTCGAGAAGGATCAGTACAACTGGGGCTTCGACGCCCAAGCCGGCGAGTACGGCAATCTCGTTTCCAAGGGCGTCATCGACCCGACCAAGGTCGTGCGTTCGGCGATCCAGGGCGCGGCTTCGGTCGCAGGCCTCTTGATCACCACGGAAGCGATGGTCGCCGAGATTCCGCAGAAGAAGGCGCAAGGCGGCGGCATGCCCGGCGGCATGGGCGGCATGGGCGGCGGCGGGATGGATTTCTAAACCACCGACCGCACGCTACGAAAAACGAAGGCTCGGGAGAAATCCCGGGCCTTTTTCGTTGCTTATGGAGCGCTGAAAATTGGAGCGCTGAAAATGAAAACGACCACAAATGAGAGGCGCGGGTACATCCGCCGTCGCCTTAAATCTCATCGTGGCCGTCTGGGCGTTCCGTACTCAACACTTCACTTCCGGATCGCCAACTTGCAATCTACATAACGGCTGAGTGTGTCATTCCTGTGACGGGCAAATGCAGACTTTGTTTACGATTGGCTACGAGAAGGCCCTGCCCGCGGCGGTCTTGGGCGAGATCAAGCGCGCCAAAATCGATCTGCTGGTCGATACCCGCGCGGTCGCCGCCTCGCGTCGGCCCGGTTTTTCCAAACGGCAGCTTGCGGCGTCGCTCGATGAGGTCGGCATCGCTTACCTGCATTTGCAGAAGCTCGGAACCCCTTCGCAAGGCCGCCAGGCGGCGCGCTCCGGCGACTTCGACACGCTCTGGCGCGTTTACGACAAGCACATCAAGACGGCGGAGGCGCAAGCCGCGCTCGGCGAATTGCTGGCGCTGATCAAATCGGGCCGGCGCGTCTGCCTGTTGTGCTACGAGCGCGACCCGCAGGAATGCCACCGCAGCCGCATCGCCGCGCTCGTGAAAAAGCGCATGCGCGTCAAAATCGACGACCTGATCCCGCAGTTGTTCTGATTATTCAGCCGGCTGCGGCGCCGATTTCTCGCTCTCAATATTGGTGACCAAAAACGCGAGCGCCACGGTGGCGATGCACATCGCCAGCGCAATTCCGGCATCGGCGGCCAGTACCAGCGTAAAGCCGCCGTGTTCGTGCAACAGCGAGATCATGCCAATGGCGACGCCGGCGCTGATGAACAGCAGGAAATAGCGCACGGCATAGACGCGGCCGCGCCAGGCATCGGCGGTGTAGCGCGCCAGCACGATGTCGTTGACCGTCACTTGTCCGTAGATGGCGGCCACGGTGACCGCCAGCGCGGCCATCAAGGCGAAGCCTTCGGCATAGGACGCCCACAGATTGCCGGCGAAGCAGACGACGGTGAGCATGGCAAACAGGATATGCGGCGGAATACGCTCCACCAGCCGGCCAACGCAGAGCTGCGCTAAGCCGCCGCAGACCAACACCGCGGTGGCGATGCTGCCGACGAGCAGCAGCGGCACATTCTCGGCCATCCGTTCGTCGACGATTTTCGGCAGCGCAATGGTCAGCACATTGAACACGGTGCCGGCGGTCAGCGCGATGACGATGAACAGGCCGAAAAAAACTACCGCCAGACGCGGTGTCAAGCGCACGGCCGGCACTGTTTTGCGGCTCTTGGCATGATGACCGTCGTCAGGCGTGAGCCACAGATAGACGACGCCGGTTCCGATCGCGAGCGCGGCCGGCACCAAAAAAGCCCAGCGCCAGCCGAGCCAGGTCGCGAGCAGCGCGCTAATGCCGGCAGCGAGCGACACGCCGAGATTGCCGCAAACGCCGTTGAAGGCGAGCGTGCGGCCGCGCGCTCCCGAGGCCTCGATCAACATCGCCATGCCCACCGGATGATAGATCGAGGCGAATATGCCGAGCGCGAACATGGCGGCCGAAAGCATCACGAGATTTTGCGCCAGCGCGACACCAATCAGTGCAGCGCCGCAGCCGATATAGAAGGTTGCCATCATGTTACGGCGGCTCCAGCGGTCGGCGAGCCAGCCGGCCGGCAATGCGAAGACGCCGAAGGAAATGAAGGCCGCGCTGGACAGCGCGATCAGCTCGCTATAGGGCCGCTGAAAGACGACCCCGAGCCCGATCACGACGGTCGGATAGATCAGCAGCACGAAATGATCGAGCGCGTGCGCCCAGTTGAGGAACGCGATCGACCGCAAACGGGCGCTTTCGTCGGCTGCGGCGGCGGGGCTTGCGACGGGTGTCATAGGGCCAAGAATCTCATTTGCGGTGCCATTTTACACTTGCCATTTCACGATGTTCGGCCGATTTTCGTCGAGATCGTGCCATGACTGATACCACACCCATCTACCGCCGCAATATGGACGACGCCCCGCGCCAAGTCGCGGTGATGGCGCGCACCTTCGGCGCCGGCCACCGCCTTCCCTTGCATATTCATCGGCGCGGGCAATTGCTGCATGCGGTCAGCGGCATCATGCGGGTGGAGACGGCGGAAGCCGCCTGGATTGTCCCGCCGGCGCGCGCGCTGTGGCTGCCGCCGCAATGGCCGCACAGCGTCACCATGCGCAGCCACATCGAGATGCGCACCATCTACATCGACGATGAGGCCTGCCAGTCGCTGCCGCGGCAGCCGGAATTGGCGGAGATTTCCGGATTGTTGCGCGAGCTTATTCTCGCGCTGCTGGAAGAACCGGTCGATTACGACAAGAGTGGCCGCGGCGGCATTGTCGCGCGGCTGATCCTCACCGAGCTCGGCCGGCTGCCGGAGCGGCGTCTGGCCGTCCCCATGCCGCGCGATCCGCGCGCGTTGCGGGTCGCGCGTGCACTGCTGGATAATTCCAGCATCGAATTCGGCCTCGACCGCTGGGCCGAACAAGCCGGCGCCAGCCGGCGCACGCTGGCGCGCATCTTCCGCAGCGAGACCGGTTTGGGTTTTGCCGAATGGCGCGCGCGCTTGCGCGCCATCGACGGGCTTGCGCGCCTGTCGGACGGCGCCTCGGTCGCCGAGACCGCGGTCTCGGTCGGCTACGCCAGCCCGAGCGCATTTTCCGCCATGATCCACCGCACCTTGGGACATCCGCCGCGGCAATTGGTCAGGCCTTCGGCCTGATTTTATTGCAGCCCCGGTCCGGGAAAGCGTTGGACAAGGCCCCGGCGGCAAGCTTTAGTTGCAACGGTAGTCCGGTGTGTATTTTCCGGATTGTGGTGAGGCGTGGGGGCCTCCATGGCTCGCGCAAGGCGTGTCAGCGCGGCGGTCATCGCCGCCGCGGCCTTGGTTCTTTGTTGCGTTTGCGTGTCCGCCGGACCTTCCCGAGCCGGCGACGACGGCGCCCAATTCTTGTTGTTTTCGGAAGCCGACTTGTGGCGGGACGGCCGTTTCCTCTATGGCGGCTTCCTGTGGTCGGCTAGGGGCCTCAATAACGAAGGCTTCACGCTGCAGCTTTTGGGCTCAGGCGGGCGTTACCGCTACATTTCCGGCGCGCTCGCCAATGCCACGGTGACTGGCACCGAGGGTGAGATCCAGCTGCTGCCGGGCTGGCGGTTCAAAGACGGCCGGCTCGAGCTCAAGGTCTTTGCCGGGATCGACATCAAGCAAGACACCACCAGCGCCGACGATCCGTCGAACCGCTTGCATGGGACGAACGCCGGCGCGCGCGGCGCGGTCAATCTGTGGTTCGAGCCCACGCCCGCGACCATGCTTGCCGCGGACGCGTCGCTCAGCTCGATTGCCACCGGCTATTCGGCGCGCCTCGCCTAGGGCTGGCGGCTGCTGGATTGGTTCTATCTCGGCCCGGAGGCGCAGACTTTCGCCTGCGTCGGTTACAGCCAAATCGCTTCGCCGTTCATTTGACCGGCTTGCGCACCGCCGATTGGGAATGGTCGGCGGCGGCCGGCTGGTCGACCGACAGCGACCGGCGCGCAAGCCCCTATCTGTGGATCGGCGTTTTGACGCGCCGGTGAATCAGTCGAGGGTGCGGCGGAAGCGGGTGACCGCAATTGTCATCGCAATCAGCATCAAGATGGCGAGCGCGATGGCGTCGTGACGCAGGTCGCCGATCGAGGAACCTTTGAGCATGATCGCACGCACGATGCGCAGGTAATGCGTGAGCGGCAATGCTTCGCCCACGTATTGCGCCCAGACCGGCATGCCGGCGAAGGGGAACATGAAGCCGGAAAGCAGGATATTGGGCAAAAAGAACATCATCGACATCTGCATCGCTTGCAGCTGGTTCTGCGCCACGGTCGAGAAGGTGTAACCGATCGACAAATTGGTGGCGATGAACAGCGTCGATAGCGCCGCGAGCAGGGCAAGATTGCCGACGACCGGCACGCCGAACAGCAAGACCCCGATGCCGATGATCAGCGAGGCCTGCACAAAGCCGACGATGATATACGGCACGATCTTGCCGAGCATGATCTCGACCGGCGTGATCGGCATCGACAGCAGGCTTTCCATCGTGCCGCGCTCGATCTCGCGCGTCACCGACAGCGCGGTGAAGATCAGCATGGTCATGGTGAGGATGGTGCCGACGAGGCCCGGCACGATGTTCAATTGGGTGACGCCGGCCGGATTGTAGCGCGGATGGGTGCGGATCTCGAACGGCATGGTCGGCGCGCCGGGCACGTCGCGGTCGTGCGACAGTGCTGTTTGCAAAACTTGGCCGAGCGCACCGAGCGCCGTGCCGGAGGCGACCGGATCGGTGGCGTCGGCCTCGACCAACATCGCCGGCTTGTCGCCGCGGCGCACCGAGCGTTCGAAATTGGCCGGGATTTCGATGGCGAACAGCACCGTCCCCGAGGCGAGCAGTTCGTTGACCTCGACTTCGGTGTGCGGCAATCGGGTGACTTTGAAATATTTGGTGTTCTCGAGCGCCGCCAGGATGGACCGCGTCAGATCGTTCTGTTCCTGCATCAGCACCGCGGTCGGCAGGTTGCGCGGCGTCGTGTTGATGGCGTAGCCGAACAGCATCAACTGCACCAAGGGGATCATGATGATCATGGCGAAGGAGACGCGGTCGCGGCGCAACTGGATGAATTCCTTGAGCAGCATCGCCCAGGTCTTGCGCCAGAAGCCGTCGCCGGGAAGACGGCGCGGCGCTTGCGTGGGGATTAGATGGGTCATTGGAAGTTGTCCCGTGCCTTGCTCATCAGGTCGATGAACACGTCCTCAAGCGAGGGTTCGGAACGCTTCCAGTCGAGACCCTTACGCTTGCGGAAGGGCTCGATCGCCGCGTCCAGCGCCGCGGCATCGCGCCCCGACACGTGCAGGCTGGTGCCGAATGGCGCCACCATGTCGACGCCGGGCGTGGCGGTCAGCTCGTCGGTAAGCTTGGCAAGCCCTTCGCCTCCAACGGCGCTCACCACATACGTGCTCAAATGCGCCGACTCGATCACATGCTCGACGGTACCGCGCACCAGCAATTCGCCGTAGGCGATGTAGGCGATCTCGTGACAGCGCTCGGCCTCGTCCATGTAGTGGGTGGAGACCAGCACCGTCAGGCCTTCGGCCGCGAGCGCGTGAATCTCGTTCCAGAATTCGCGCCGCGCCTTTGGATCGACGCCCGCGGTCGGCTCGTCGAGCAGCAATAGCTGCGGGCTCGGCAGCGTGCAGGCGCCGAGCGCCAGGCGCTGCTTCCAGCCGCCGGACAATTCGCCCGCAATCTGTTCCTCGCGGCCGGCGAGCCCGAGCCGTTCGATCGCCGCGCGCGCGGCGGCGACCGGCTTGGCGATGCCGTAGATGCGGGCGATGAATTCCAGATTCTCCCGCACCGAGAGGTCCTGATAGAGGCTGAAGCGCTGGGTCATGTAGCCGACCTGGCGCTTGATCTTGTCGGTCTCAGTGAGGATGTCGTAGCCGAGGCAGGTACCGTCGCCCTCGTCGGGCGTGAGCAGCCCGCACAACATGCGGATGGTGGTGGTCTTGCCGGAACCGTTCGGCCCCAGGAAGCCGTAGATGGTGCCGCGCTTGACCTGCATCGACAGGTCGCGCACCACCGCTTTGCCGTCGAACTTCTTGGTCAAGTGATGGACGTCGATGACGATGTCCGGCGCCCCGTCGTGCGCGCTCATGGCGTCGGCTCTTTCGGCAGCGTGACGGTGACCGGTTGGCCGACGCGGAATTTCTCCGGTTGGTCGGGCAGCGCCTCGATCAAGTAGACGAGCTTGGCGCGCTCATCGAGGCTGTAGATCACCGGCGGGGTGTATTCGGCGCTGCGGGCGATGAAGCTGACCTTCGCGGTCAGCCCTTTTTCGCAGCCGTCGCAGGAGACGGCGAGCTTCTCGCCGTATTTTATCTGCGGCAGCACCGGCTCCGGCGCAAAGAATCTCATTTTGAGGTTTTGCGGCGGCAGCAGCGCCACCACCGGCTTGCCCGCCGGCACGGTTTCGCCCGCCCGGTAATAGACCTGCTCGACGGTGCCGTCGGCCGGACTATAGGCGCTGCGCCGCGCCAGGCGCGTCTTCGACCATTCCAGATTGGCATTGGCCTGGCGCAGCGCCGCTTCCGCGTCGTCGAAATTCTTCTGCGTTCCCGTTGACGTCAGCAGCAGTTGCTTAGCGCGATCGAAATTCTGCTGCGCGTTGATCACGGCGGTCTTTTTTACGACCACGTCGGCCTTCTGTAGGTCGTCGTCGACGGTGAATAAGAGATCGCCCTTCTTGACGCGGTCGCCTTCGCGCACTTTCAAGGTTTCCACCCGGCCCTGCTCGTCGGGCGAAACGAAGATCAGCTCGGCCTCGACCCAGCCCTGCAATTGGCGGTCATTGCTTTTGCCGCAGCCGGTAAGCGCGAAACCGGCGAGCACCATCGCAGACAATGCGGCCGCTTTCATTCTCATGGCGCTCTCCTCGGGGCGAACAGCAGGTCCACATGGGTCTTCATCATTTTGCGAACGTCGAGCGGCTCGAATCGTTCAAACAAGCCGCTCCAGATGACGGCGACTAGGCCCGGCGCGGCGATGATTTGCGGGAATTCGGCGAGCCCAGCGGGCGCCTCCCCGCGCGCGGCGGCGCGCGTGAGCAGCGCGCGCACGGCGGCGATAATGCGCGAAAGCACTTCGCGGTAATAGAATTCGGCGAGCTCGGGAAAACGCGGGCCCTCCGAGATCATCAATCGGATGACGTCCTTGCGCCGCGTCTCGTAGACCTCGCGCACGAACAGATCGACGATGGTGTCGGCGAGCACGCTCGTCGGCACGTCGGCGGCGCTTAAGGCTTCGATGGTGCCGACCAGCGGGGTGAGCATGGCGCGCACCAGTTCCTGAAACAGGCTCTGCTTGTCGCGGAAGTAAAGATAGATGGTGCCCTTGGCGACGCCGGCGCGCTTGGCCACGTCGTCGAGGCGGGCCGCCTCGAAGCCGCGGGCGGCGAACTCGTCGAGCGCGGCGGCGAGGATCGCTTCGCGGCGGGCGGCGCTGCGCTGTTTGCGGTCGGTCGCGCGCGGCGGCGTCGCGGCATGGCGCTGCAGGCTGGCGGTGCGCCGCCGGCGCGGCGGCTTGCGGAGGGAGCGCGGATGCGCGGGCGTCATGCAAGATCACAAAATATGACTGACTGGTCAGTCACAACATAGAACGGATGATAGACCCGCGCAAGCGGAGATATTCGCAGTCAAATCAAAAGGTTGACCCGGCGACTAGCCCTTGGCGTCGCAAAAGAAGGTGCGGATCACGCATTCCTTGCCGCCGTCTTTGTAGCAGGAACGCAGTGCCGCGTTCTGCGCACGGCCGAGTCTCGGCGCCTTGCCAGCGCCATGCGCACCGCAGGCATTGGTGAAATCGACGGCAAAGGCGGCGCAGCCGCGCCGGATCACCGCCACCACGCGGCAGGTGTCGCTCTTGCATTTATCCAAAGCACTCTGGCGCGCTTCCGCGACGCTGTGGAAATCGTAGGCCTCGCCGAACGCCCCGCAGGCGCCGATCGCGAGCGCGCCGGCCGCGCGCGCGGTATTGACGGCGACCAGCATCAGCGTCGCGGTCGCGACCAGCAGCGCCGCAACCACCAGCACACGCAATCTCGGCGTGAAAGCGTCCGTCATCGGCCTTCCCTTACCCGGCACACGGCCAGATAAAGGCTGAGTTGCAGCGGCGATCAACGATTCGAGTCTTAAGCGCGCTCGATTTCGGCCTTGACCGCCGAAAACAACTCGGGGGTGTCGACGTCGGTGAGCGCCGCTTCGCCTGCGACCGGCACTTCGGCCACCGCCTCGGCGTAACTGCCGATCAGATAGCGGGCGCCGACGTCGCCTTGAATTCCCATCAAGTCGTGGAAGAAACGGCGCGACCACACCACCGGATTGCCGCGCTTGCCGTCGAAGGTCGGCACCACCACCAGCGCGCCGCGCTCGGGATCGAAGGCGGCGATCAGTTTGTCGATCAGCCCGGCATCGACCTGCGGCATGTCGCCGAGGCAAACGATAACGCCATCGGCTTCCGCCGGCACCGCGGCGATGCCCGTCTTCAGCGAGGTGCCGAGACCTTCGGCATAGTCGGGATTGTGCACAAAACGCACCGGCAGCCCGGCCAACGCCGCCTCCACCTTCTCGCGTTCATGACCAGTGGTCACGATTACGGGCTTGGCGCGCGAGGCGAGCGTCTGCTCCACCGCGATGCGCACCAGCGGTTTGCCGCCGATTTCGGCGATCAGTTTGTTGATGGCGCCCATGCGGGTGGAGCGGCCGGCCGCGAGCACCACGGCGGCAATATGGCGGCCTTTTTCCGGCGCCGGTTCGTTGCGCGGCTGCGGCCGGGTGACGATTTCCATCAGCAAGCCGCCGACACCCATGCCAGTGATGTCGGCGCGGCTCACCGGCAGACCGGCCAAGAGACGCATCAGCACCCAGTCGAAGCCGTTTTCCTTTGGGCTGCGCGCGCAACCGGGCGCGCCGATCACCGCCTGCCCGCGCAACCGGCCGATCAGCATCAGGTTGCCGGGATCGACCGGCATGCCGAAATGTTCGATCTCGCCGCCAATAGCCTCGACCGCCGCCGGGATCACGTCGCGGCGGTCGGCGATGGCCGAGGCGCCGAACACGATCGTCAATTCGGCGCCGGCTATCACCACCTCGTCGATGGCCTTGGCGAGCGCTTGTTGCTCATGCGGCACGCGCTTTTCGGCAACGATGGCAGCGCCCGCCGGCGCAATGCGCGTCGCGGTGATCTTGAGGGTCTTATCGATGACTTTCGGCGACAGGCCCGGCAGCAGCGTGGAAACGATGCCGATTTTACGCACCGTGTAAGGCGCGACGCGGATTACCGGCTTCGCCTTTGTCGCTTCCGCTACCGCTTTGTCGCGCGCGGCGCCTGCGACCGCGAACGGAATAATCTTCACGGTCGCGATCATCTCGCCTTCCACCACCGGCTTGAATGCCGGCAGCGTCGCCAACGTCACCGCCTCATCGATGCGGTTGAGCCGGTCGATGGCTTGCTTGTTGAGCACCAGCACGCCGGAGCTCTCGGCGAACAGATTGCAACGCCCGGTGAAGGCGCGGTCGGCGCGCACGCCCTCGCCGGCAACCGCGGCGGCGATATCGGCCGCAGCCTGGTCTTCCGAGACATCGTCGGCTTCCAGCCGCGCGACGACAATCTCTTTGACGCCCGCGGCCTGCAGCGCCGCCACTTCTGCCGGCCCGATCAGCGTACCCTTCTTGAGCACGAGGCCGCCTTGGCGGATCGAATGCACCGCGGTGGCGCCGAGCGCGTCGGCCGGGGCGACGGGACCGAACTTCATGCCTTAACTCCGGTCATTCCGGGGCGCGAGCGCAGCGAGCAAATCCGGAATCCAGAACGGCAAATGACAATGCTTTGGCTCTGGATTCCGGGTCCGCCGCTTCGCGGCGTCCCGGAATGACAAATAATACTTCATGCCGCCTGCGCCTTCTCCGCCTTCTGACGCAGCCGCGCGGTGATCTCGCCCATGATGGCGACCGCGATCTCGGCCGGAGATACCGCGCCGATATCCAAACCGATTGGCGCGTGGATGCGCGCAATGTCGCCGTCGCTAAGCCCCGCCTCTTTCAGCCGCCCCACCCGCTTGGCATGCGTTTTCTTGGAGCCGAGCGCGCCGACATAGAAGCAGTCGCGCGCCAGCGCATGCTTGAGCGCCGGATCGTCAATTTTCGGATCGTGTGTAAGCGCAACAAACGCCGTGTAATGGTCGACATTGAGCGGCGGCAGTGCCACGTCCGGCCACTCGGCGATCACCTTCACGTCGGGAAAGCGTTCGATGGAGGCAAAAGCCGTGCGCGGATCGACGATGGTCACGTCATAGCCGAGCAACTGCCCGATCGGCGACAGCGTCTGGCTGATATGCACCGCGCCGGTGATAACGAGTTGCGGCGACGGCACATGCACGGTGAGGAAGACGCGGCCTTGCACGGTTTCCTCCATGCCGCTCTTCGCCATGCGCAGGCGTTTTTCCAGCACTTCTTTCAGCGGATCGCGCGCCACATCGGCGGCCTTGACCAGCCGCTGCGCGCCGGTTGCCACGTCGGTGACGATGACCAGCGCGCGCCGCGCGCCGCGTTCGGTATTGAGCGCGTGCAGGATGTCGAGCTTCACGCGACCTTCTCCACATAGACGCGGATGGTGCCGCCGCAGGAAAGCCCGACGTTCCACGCGGCCTCGTCGGCAACGCCGAATTCGAGCATTTTCGGATTACCACTGTCGATCACGTCGAGCGCTTCGGTGACCACTGCGCCCTCGACGCAGCCGCCGGACACGCTCCCGAGGAAATTGCCCTCGTTGTCGATCACCAGATTGGAGCCGACCGGCCGCGGCGCCGAGCCCCAGGTTTCCACCACCGTCGCCAGCGCCACGCCGCGTCCGGCTTTGCGCCAGTCCTCGGCGGCTTTGAGAATGTCCTCGTCACGCGAAAGCATGTTGGTCCTCCGTCAGGCCACCCGCCGCAGCCATTGTTTCGGATCGTAATCCTTCGCCGAAGCGCCCGAAAGCGCGCGCACCAGGCCAGTCATCGATTCGAGATTATGAATGGGGCGCAGTTCGTCGACAAAAGGCAGCATGGCGCGCACACCCTTGGCACGCGCCTCGAAGCCCTCGAAACGCAACAGCGGATTGAGCCAGATCAGCCGCCGGCAGGAGCGGTGCAGCCGGTCCATTTCGAATGAGAGCCTGTCGTCGCCATCGCGCTCCAGCCCGTCGGTGATCAGCAGCACCACCGCGCCTTGCGTGAGCACGCGGCGCGACCAGCGTTTGTTAAACTCGCGCAACGATGAGGCAATGCGCGTGCCGCCCGACCAGTCGATGACGTGTGCGCCGCAGGCCGCGAGCGCTTCGTCCGGATCACGCGCGCGAATGGCGCGGGTGACGTTGGTCAGCCGCGTGCCGAACAAAAAGGTGGTGACGCGTTTCCTGGCGTCGGTAATCGAATGCAGAAAATGCAGGAATAGCCGCGTGTATTGGCTCATCGAGCCGGAAATATCGAGAAGCGCCACGATCGGCGGCTCCTTCTCGCGCGGCCCCAGATATTTGAGGTCGATCAGCGCACCGCCCGCCTTCATGCTGGCGCGCAAGGTGCGGCGGATATCGACCATGTGGCCGTGCCGGCTCGCCGCCAGGCGCCGCGTGCGGATGCGGTCGAGCGGCAGCGCCAGCCGCGCGATCGCCTCCTTGGCGGCGGCAATTTCGGCCGCGCTCATCTGCGCGAAATCTTTATTCTGCAGCACTTCACGGTCGGACACGGTGAGCCGCGCGTCGAGTTCGATTTCCTTGCTCTCTTCCTCGCGCTTGTTCATTCCGCCGAACAGCGCGTCCTGCACGCGCTGCGAGCCGGCCTGCGGCGGCTTCGGCGGGGTGCGTGCCGCCTCCGGCAGCATGGCGGCGATCAACTGCTCGATATAGCCGCGCTTGCGGAAGAAGATGCGGAAGGCCTGGTCGAACAAAATGCTGTGCTCGTGCCGCTTCACGAACACCGCGTGCAGCGTCCAGTAGAAATCCTCACGGTCGCCGACGCGGGCAACGTTAAGCGCCTCCAGCGCGTCGAGCACACTGCCCGATCCCACCGGAATGCCGGCCGCACGCAACGCCCGCGCGAAGTAGAGGATGTTCTCCGAAAGGCGGCCTTGGGCCTCACCTTGGGCCATGCAATCTACTCCGCCGCGCGCAATTCCGACTTGACCTCGTCGAGCAGCGCCTTGACCTTGCTGCCGTCGAGGCGGGCGATGTCGTCCTGGTATTTGAGCAGCGCGCCGAGCGTGTCCGACACCGTCGCCGGATCGAGCGCCACCACGTCGAGTTCGGTGATTGCGCCGGCCCAGTCCAGCGTCTCGGCAACGCCGGGCGCCTTGAACAGGTCCTCCTTGCGCAGCGCCTGCACGAAGGCGACCACCTGCTGGGACAGTTTCTTGGCAATGCCCGGCACCTTGGTGCGCAAGATCTTCAGTTCGCGCTCGGCATTCGGATAAGCGACCCAATGATAGAGGCAGCGGCGCTTGAGTGCGTCATGCACTTCGCGCGTGCGGTTCGATGTCACCAGCACGATGGGCGGATGTTCGGCCTTGACGGTGCCGAGCTCCGGCACGGTGATTTGGAAATCCGCCAGCACTTCCAACAGAAACGCTTCGAAGGCCTCGTCGGTGCGGTCGATCTCGTCGATCAGCAGCACCGGGGGGCCTGCCGCATCGGGCTCGAGCGCCTGCAGCAACGGCCGCTTGATCAGGAAGCGCTCGGAGAACACGTCGTGCTCGATGCGCTCGCGGTCGCCCTCGCCTTGCGCTTCCGCCAGCCGAATGGCGATCATCTGCGCGCCGTAGTTCCACTCGTAGACCGCCGAGGAAATATCCAGCCCCTCGTAGCATTGCAGGCGGATGAGCCGGCGGCCGAGTGCCGCCGAAAGCACCTTGGCGATTTCCGTTTTGCCGACTCCGGCCTCGCCCTCGAGGAACAGCGGCCGGCCCATCTTCAGCGCCAGATAGAGCACCGTCGCCAGCGAGCGGTCGGCGATGTAGTCGGCCTTGGCCAGCAGATCGAGCGTGGCGTCGATGTCGCTTGGCAGGGGTGTAACGGACATTCTCTAGTCACCTCGATGACACTTTAACCGGAGCGGGCGTCAGCTTACATTTATAACCCGAGACCACCGGTCACCAGCCCAGGATAGCTCCCATGTCCAGCCCCGACACCGCCGAAAAGACGGCCTTGCGCCTGCCCACCATCGATCCGGGGGTCAGAATCGGCCATGTGCACCTGAAAGTCGCCGATTTGCAGCGGGCGCTGGATTTCTATTGCGGGGTGCTGGGTTTCACCATGACCACCGGCCGGCCCGGCGCTGCCTTCATTTCCGCTGGCGGCTATCACCATCATTTCGGCTTGAACACCTGGGAGAGCCTCGGCGGCTCACCGCCGCCTCCCGGCACCACCGGCCTTTACCATACCGCCATTCTCTACCCGACCCGGCGGCTCTTGGCCGACGCGCTGCGCCGGCTGATCGTCGCCAAAATCCCGCTCGAAGGGGCGAGCGACCACGGCGTCTCCGAGGCGCTATATCTGCGCGACCCCGACGACAACGGCGTCGAACTGTATTGGGACCGGCCGAAGGAACAATGGCCGAAGAAGCCGGACGGTAGTCTCAAGATGTACACCAATCCGCTCGACCTGCACCATCTTTTGGGAGAACTCGACCGCGAGCAAGCGTGAACGCGCCGGTCAAGCGCCGCTCTTGACCGCGTGACTCTCGTTGTCGACGACGACCTGCGTGTCGAACCAGGCAATGTCGGGATCGCCGATCGCAATCTTGCGGACGTTGTCGCGCCACGGTCCCCGATAGCAGGCCTCGGCCGCCTCGCGCGACTCCCACAGATAGACGCCGCCGGCGATGCCCTTATCGCTGTAAAGAAACTGTTTTTGGATCAAGCCGGGGACGTTCCGGTAGCGCGTTATGGCGATCTTGTTGTGCTCAAGCATTTTCTCACGCGTCATGTCTTGCGGAATCTTGAACGTGACGACGGTGGTAATCATAGCGGCCCCTTCATGGTCCAGCCATTTTCATGGCTAGGACCATCGCGTTCGGATTTCACAACGCATTGACGGCCTACGCCGTCGCCTTGACCAACGCGCGTCTTGCCAGCACGCCGACGAGATGCGCGCGGTATTCCGGGCTTGCATGAATGTCGCTGTTCATGCCGTTCGCCGGGATGCTCAGCCCGTCGAGCGATTTCGCTGCGAAGCGTTTTTTCAGCGCCTCCTCGAACGATTTCACGCGGAACACGCCGTTCGAGCCGGCGCCGGTCACCGCCACGCGAATGTCGGAGCCGCGCTTCGACACAAACACGCCGACCAGCGCGAAGCCCGAGGCCGGGTGCTTGAACTTCTCGTAGGCCGCCTTCTTGGCGATCGGGAAGCTGATCTTGGTGATGATCTCGCCGTCTTCGAGCGCGGTCGAGAACATGCCGGTGAAGAAATCGTCGGCCGCGATGCGCCGCTTGTTGGTGATGATGGTGGCCCCTAAGCCGAGCACCGCCGCCGGATAGTCGGCGTTGGGGTCGTTGTTGGCGATCGAGCCGCCAATGGTCCCGCGGTTGCGCACCTGCGGATCGCCAATCGAGTCCGGCACCATGGCGAGCCCCGGCAGCGCCTGCTGCAGGACGGCTGAATTGGCGGCGTCGGCGTGCCGCGTCATGGCGCCGATGACGATGGAGCGGCCCTTCTGCTCGACGCCCGCAAGCCCTTCGACCAGCGAGAGGTCGATCAGCGCCGAAGGTTGTGCCAGCCGCTGCTTCATGACGGGAATCAGCGAATGGCCGCCGGCGAGCAGCTTGGCTTCCGGATTGCGCGCCAACAGGCCGGCCGCCTGGCGGACCGTGGTCGGACGATGGAAGGTGAAGTCGTACATCGTGATCTCCTCTAAGCAGCTTGGCGCGGCTTGCCGCGCTGCAGTGCCGACCAGACCGCATTAGCGGTTGCCGGCATGGCCAGATCCTCGGTTCCGATCGCGTCGGTGATGGCGTTGATCGCCGCGGCGGGTGCGGCAATGGCGCCGGCTTCCCCACAGCCCTTAATGCCGAGCGGGTTGGACGGCGATTTTGTTTCGGTGAGCCCGACGTTGAACGACGGCAGGTCGTGCGCGTGCGGCATCGAATAGTCCATGAACGAACCGGTCACCAACTGACCGTCTTTGTAGACAACGCCTTCGAGCAGCGCCTGCCCGATGCCTTGCGCGATGCCGCCGTGCACCTGGCCCTCGACGATCATCGGGTTGATCACCGTGCCGAAGTCGTCGACCGCGGTCCAATTGACGATTGTCGTCTTGCCGGTGTCGGTATCGACCTCGACCTCGCAAATATGACAGCCGGCTGGAAAGGTGAAGTTGGTCGGATCGTAGAACGAGGTCTCCTTCAGGCCCGGCTCGAGCTGCGCGCCGGTGAACTTGTGCGCGATATAGGCGTTGAGCGCGACGTCGCCGAAGGCCGCCGACTTGTCGGTGCCGGCGACGGTGAACTTGCCGTCCTTGAACTCGATGTCGCCTTCGTCTGCTTCCAACATGAAGGCGGCGACCTTCTTGGCCTTCGCCTCGACCTTGTCGAGCGCCTTGACGATCGCCGACATGCCGACCGCGCCGGAGCGCGAGCCGTAAGTGCCCATGCCGAACTGCACCTTGTCGGTGTCGCCGTGCACGATACTGACGTTCTCGAACGGAATCCCTAAGCGCTCGGACACCAATTGTGCGAAGGTGGTCTCATGCCCCTGCCCGTGCGCATGGCAGCCGGTGAGCACTTCGACGCTGCCGGTCGGGTTGACGCGCACTTCAGCGCTCTCCCATAAGCCAACGCCGGCGCCGAGCGAGCCGACCGCTTGCGAAGGCGCGATGCCGCAGGCCTCGATATAGGTCGAGTAGCCCAAGCCGCGCAGCTTGCCGTGGCGGGCAGCCTCCCGTTTGCGCTTGCCGAAGCCCTTCACATCGGCGATCTCCAACGCCTTCTTCAGCGAGGCGTTATAGTCGCCGGCGTCATAGGCCATGATCACCGGCGTCTGGTGCGGGAACGTCTTGATGAAATTGCGCCGGCGGATTTCCGCCGGATCGATGCCCATCTGGCGCGCCGATACTTCGACTAGCCGCTCGACCACGAAGGTCGCCTCCGGCCGCCCGGCGCCGCGATAGGCGTCGACCGGCACGGTGTTGGTGTAGACCGCGTCCACCTCGACATAGATCGACGGGATGTCGTATTGGCCCGACAGCAGCGTGCCGTAGAGATACGTCGGGATCGACGAGGAGAAGGTCGACATATAGGCGCCGAGATTGGCGATGGTGTGCGCGCGCAAGGCCAGGATCTTGCCGTTGGCGTCGAGTGCGAGTTCCGCATGGGTGACGTGGTCGCGGCCATGCGCGTCGGTCAAGAAGGATTCCGAGCGGTCCGCCGTCCATTTCACCGGCCGGCGCGTCTTGCGCGCGGCCCACAGGCAAACGACTTCCTCCGGATAGATGAAAATCTTCGAGCCGAAACCGCCGCCGACGTCGGGCGCGATCACCCGCAATTTGTGCTCCGGCGCCATGCCGACAAAGGCGGCGATGACCAGGCGCGCCACGTGCGGGTTCTGCGAGGTATTCCAGAGCGTGAGATTGTCGTTGCCGGCGTCGTATTCGGCGAGCGCCGCGCGCGGCTCGATCGCGTTCGGCACCAGTCGGTTGTTGACGATATCGAGCTTGGTGACATGGGCGACCGATTTGAAGGCCGCCTCAGTCGCTTTTTGATCGCCGAGATGCCATTCGTAGATCGTGTTCTTCGGCGCCACGTCGTGGATCTGCGGACCGGATTTCGCCTTGGCCGGATCGGTCACCGAGGGCAGCGCCTCGTAATCGACTTTGACCTTCTCGGCCGCGTCGCGGCCTTGCGCCTGCGTCTCGGCGATGACCACCGCTACCGCGTCGCCGACATGGTTGACCGTGCCGGAAGCGATCGCCGGATGCGGCGCCATCTTCATCGGCGTGCCATCCTTGGAGTGGATCATCCAGCCGCAGATCAGATTGCCGATCTTGTCGTTAGCGAGATCGGCGCCGGTGAGCACCGCCACCACGCCCGGCATTTTCCGGGCAGCAGTTGCATCGATGCTCTTGATCTTGGCGCGGGCGTGCGGCGAGCGCACGAACACGGCGCGGGTCTCGCCCGGCCGCACCACGTCATCGGTATATTGTCCGCTGCCGGTGATGAACCGGAGGTCTTCCTTGCGGCGCACCGCCGCGCCGATCCCAGTCGCGCTCATGGCGGTCTCCTCCCATTTATTTTTTTAAACTACTCGGCGGCAAATCTATTCGGCAGCCTGTCGCGTACCGCCTTTGGCCATCGCCTTGGCTCCCGCGGCGATGGATTTGACGATGTTGTGGTAACCGGTGCAGCGGCAGATATTGCCGTCGAGCTGTTCGCGGATAGTGTGCTCGTCGAGCTCGTTGCCCTTGCGGCGTACGATATCGAGCGCGGCCATGATCATGCCCGGCGTGCAGTAGCCGCATTGCAGGCCGTGGTTTTCGCGGAACGCCTCCTGCATCGGGTGCAGCGGCCCGCCCGGATCGGCCAGGCCCTCGATGGTGGTGACCTTGGCGCCCTCGCATTGCACGGCGAGCAGCGTGCAGGATTTGGCGGCAATGCCGTCGACATGCACGACGCAGGCGCCGCATTGCGAGGTGTCGCAGCCGACATGGGTGCCGGTGAGACGCAGATTTTCGCGCAAGAACTGCACCAGCAAGGTGCGCGCTTCGACGTCGCCGGTAACGGCTTTGCCGTTCACCGTCATGGACACCGCAGGCATGACCTTCCTCCCAAATTCGGGGCCAAAAGCCCTCTTTTCGCTTCGCCCGGCGGGGGCGGCGGCGTCTCGGGTCTGAAATTTAGCCGATTTCGGCCCGAAAGCGCCTTTCAATCGGCGTAAGTCTGAACCCCGACCGCCGGCCGGGTCAAGGGACATGGACTTATGCTTACGGAGAATTCACGGAACCAATCCGCCAAAAAGCGTTTTGGTCTAAGACGAAACCTGCGCAAGAACAGGAGGAACCTCATGCGTATAAAGATTTTAGCGGGCGTCGCGGCGGCGGCGATTGCCGTATCCAGCGTCGCAATCACGCCGGCTCAGGCCCGTTGGCACCACTGGCACCACGGCGGCTGGGGCGCGCCGCTCGCGGGCTTCGCCGCCGGCGCGATCGTCGGCGGGGCGCTCGCCGCCGCGCCGCCGTACTACGATGATTACGGGCCGTATTATTACGACGGTCCGGCCTACGCCTACGAACCGGGCGGCTCGGTCGCTTACTGCGAGGAGCACTTCAAATCATATAATCCGGAGACAGGGCTCTATGTCGGCTACGACGGCCGCCATCACCCCTGCCCCTAAGAAGTAAAACGCGCGGTTTGCGGCCCGGTCCGGCTCACGCCGGCGCGGCCGCGACCGCAGCGGCGAAATTCTTGAAGAAATCGTCGGCGATCTTCTTCGCCGCGCCGTTGACCAGGCGCTGGCCGAGCTGGGCGAGCTTGCCGCCAATCTGCGCTTCGACGTTGTAAGTGAGCAACGTGCCGCCGTCTTTTTCCGTGAGCGTCACGCTGGCGCCGCCCTTGGCGAAACCGGCCACCCCGCCGTCGCCCTCGCCGGAAATTCGGTAGCCGTTGGGCGGGTCGAGATCGGTCAGATGCACCTTGCCCTTGAAGCGCGCCTTCACCGGCCCGATCTTGGTGACGGCGACCGCCTGTAATTCGGTGTCGGAAATCTTGTTGAGCTCCTCGCAGCCGGGGATGCAGGCCTTGAGCACCTCGGCGTCGTTGAGCTTGGCGAACACCACCTCGCGGGTTGCCGGAAGCTGCACTTCTCCGGTCATGACCATCGCCATCGGCGTTTTCCTCCTCGCGCACCCGCTCTGAGCATCGGGATCACGGACTTAAGCCCTCGGAAGGCCGCTGAAAAGAGCTTTGCAGCGGGCGCGGAGCGTTTTAAGTGTGTCGCCTGACGCCGCGCCAAAACAAGCATAATCCGGGATTGAAGGAGGAGTTTCATGCCGATGATCGATGTCGACGGCTGCCCGATCAATGTCGAGGTCGAGGGCAGCCATAGCGCACCCGTACTGATGCTATCGAATTCGCTCGGCACCGACCTGCACATGTGGGACGACCAGGCCGCCGAATTCGCCAAGCACTTTCGCCTGGTGCGCTACGACCGGCGCGGCCACGGCAAGTCCGGCGTGACCAAAGGACCCTATAATTTCGACCTATTCGGCCATGACATCCTCAAGATCATGGATGCGCTGAAGATCAAGAAGATGAACTGGTGCGGGCTGTCGATGGGCGGCATGGACGGCCAGTGGCTCGGCGCCAACGCGCCCGACCGCATCGAAAAACTTGTGCTCGCCAACACCAACTACCATTACCCGGACCGTTCGCCCTGGGCCGACCGCATCCGGATTGTGCGCGAAAAAGGTCTTAAGGAATTGGCCGGCCCGAACATGGAGCGCTGGTTCACCAAGGGCTTCATCGCGCGCGCGCAGCAGACGATCAAGCGGATGACCGAGATGTTCGTCGCCACCGACCGCGAGGGTTATATCGCCTGCGTCGAAGCCGTGCGCGACATCGACTTCCGCGAGTCCAACCCGCGCATCACGGCGCCGACGCTCGTTATCGTCGGCGAGCACGATCCGGCGACGCCGCCGGCGGCCGGCGAGTTCATCGCCAAGGCTATTCCAGGCGCGAAGCTGGTGGCGCTCGACGCCGCGCACATCTCCAATGTCGAGCAGCCGAAGGCCTTCACCGACGCCGTGCTCTCGTTTCTGCGGTGACGTCGATGGACGAGAAGGAACGCCACGACAAAGGCATGGCCCGGCGCCGCAAGGTGCTGGGCAATGAATGGGTCGACCGCGCCAATGCCAAGAAGACGCCGTTCAACGCCGAGTTCCAGGAGTTCATCACCCGCCACGCCTGGGGCGAGATCTGGACACGGCCGCATTTCGACGAGCGCACCCGCCGCGTGCTGGTGCTCGGCACGATGATCGCGCTCGCGCAGTGGGACGAATTTCGCCTGCACGTGCGCGCGGCGCTCGCCGAGGGCGGCTTTTCGCAAGCCGACATCAAGGAAATCATTCTGCAACAGGCGATCTATTGCGGCGTGCCGGCCGCCAATCATGCTTTCAAGGAAGCTGCCGAGGTGATGGCCGAACTCGCCAAAAGCAAATAGCGCCGGGAGATTTCAGCGGAACGGCGAGTACCAGGATGCCCCGCGCGGCGTGGCGGTCAATTCCATCGACACTTCCGGCTTGGGCTCGGCGGCCGGGCGCTCATAGTTGCGCTCGAGCAGGCAAAGCGCGGTGGCGATTGCCGCGAGCATCAACTGAATGGCCTGTTCGCGGACGAGTTCGCCGTTCTGCGACGCAATGGCCGGGCCGACCGACAGGATGCTGATCAACACGACCAGGATCAGCCCGCCCTCGAGGATATCGTTGTCCGCCTTGCCGCTCACCAGGCTGCGCAAGCGGTCGACGAGATGCACGGCGCAGAAGCCGGCGACCGCGAGCTTGAGCGCGCCGAAGAAGGCAGCGAGCTTGATCAGGCCGATTGGGCCGAGGCCGAAATGGCTGCCGATGGCGAACACGAATTGCGAACGCCAGACGTCTTCCAAGCCGTAGTTTGGCGAGGTCAATACGCGCAAGCCGTCGAAGCCCCAGAACAAGGTGAAATAGAGCGCCACGACCATGATCAGGGCGACGGACGCAACCGACAGCTTACGCATGGCATCCTCCTCGGACAGGGCATCACGCGTATTCGCTTCAAATGCGAATTTCAAAGCAAACCAAAACTTTACCTTACCGCTTAAGCGCGCCTCTTAAGGCTAACCGCCGCGTCCCTCGCGGAAGGCCTGTGGCGTCATGCCGGTCTGCTTACGGAAAAACCGGGTGAAGTGCGACGGATCGGAAAAGGCGAGATCGTAGGAGATTTCGTGGATCGGCTGACCGGTGAACACCAGCTGGCGCTTGGCTTCGGTTAACACGCGCTGGCGGATCAGGTGGCCGGCGGTGACGCCGGTGGCGCGTTTGACGTGGTCGTTGAGCCGGTCGGCGGTCATCGCCAGCTTCTCGGCGTAGAAGCTGATCAGCCGCTCTTTGCGGAAGTGCTCGTCGAGCAGCCGGCGCAACTCCTCGACCCGCGCGTCGGCGCGGGTGAGCGTCACCGTGCCCGAGCGCGCACGGCTCACCGCCAGCCGCACTACCTCGATGGCGATGAGCGCCAACAGCCCACGCATGGCCAGCCGATAGCCTTCGCGCGCGACGGAGGCCTCCTCGTTGAGGTCGGCGCACAGAGCCGATAGGCGTTTGGCCTCCGACGCGCCGGCGAGCGGCACCAGCGGATCGGCCGCCACCGTCTTGAGCCGCGCCAGCGCCTCGCCCGACTGGTCGCCGAGCGCGTCGGCCACGTCCTCGGTGAAGCTGACCACCCAGCCGTCGGTGACCTGCGGCGTGAAGCGGAAGCCGTGCGCGGTGGTCGCCGGCACCAGGATCGCCGCCGGCGCGGTGAACGTCACTGTCGCCGTTTCGAAGCTCATGTCGCCGCCGCCCTTCTCGATCACCAGGATCTGAAACAGATTGCGGTGGCGGTGCGCGCGGATGGTCCAGTCGTGCACCGAGGAGCGCGAGGCGATGGTTTCGATATGAATAAAGTCGAACGCGCTATCGTCCGGCGGGTCGCCATAAAGATGAAACAGCGGCAGCGTGGACGTGGGCATGATGCCGAGCATATGCGAGGCGGGACGCCAGGCCAACGCAAACGAGCGCACCCAAACGAAAAGCCCCGCCACTTGGCGGGGCTTCCGGATCTCGTGTTGCAGCGCGTCAGCGGTTCTGCTGGCTTTGCTGGCCGCCCTGACCGGGACGGTTGGGCTCCTGTTGCTGCTGCTGGCCGGGCTTCTGCTGCCCGCCGCCCTGTTGCTGTTGGCCGGGCTTCGGTTGCTGACCGGGCTGATTGCCCTGCTGCTGCTGGCCGGGGTTCTGGTTGGGATTTTGGTTCTGGCTCATTCTAATTCCTTCCAACGTTGGTCTTTGCACGCTCCCCGCCCGAACACCTCGACAACGCGGGAACAGCGATTCCGTTCCTTGCCGTCAATGGCAAGAATGCAGGAACCGATGCGGGCGCCCGGCTGACGGGGCTAATGCGCGTCGCGAAAAGGCTGCGTCAGCAGCCGCACGATGCGCAATTCCGCCACATCGCGGAAAATGGGCAGGCCGATGGTCATCCCCGCTTCGCCCGCCGCGGGCTTGGCGCGGTAGGTGCCGAACAGGCGGTCCCACCACGGCAGATTAAAGCCGAAATTGCTGTCGGTCTCCGCGCGTTCGATCGAGTGATGCACCTGATGCATCTGCGGGGTGACCACCAGCCAGCGCGCCAGCGGCTCGAGCCGCGGCGGCAGCCTGACGTTGCTGTGGTTGAACATCGAGGTGGCATTGAGCACTACCTCGAAGGCGAGCACGCCGAGCGCCGGCACGCCGAGCGCCAGCACCGCCACCATCTTGATCGCCAGCGACAAGAGGATTTCCAGCGGGTGAAAACGCAGGCCCGTGGTCACGTCGATATCGAGATCGGCGTGATGCATGCGGTGCAGCCGCCACAGCAGCGGCACGTAATGGAAAACCACGTGCTGGGTGTAGATTGTCAGGTCGAGCGCGATCACCCCGAGAAGGATCGCCGCCCAGACCGGCAGACCAAATAGCGCAAACAGTCCCCAGCCGTGCTGGCCGGCAATCAACGCCACGCCCACCGCCGCGGTCGGGACCAAAAGCCGCACTGCCAGAATATCGACGGCGAGAATGCCCAGATTGCCCGGCCAGCGCGGCCGCCGGCCGACGGTCAGGTGGCGGCGCGGGGCAAGCCATTCCCACAGCGCCATGAGCGCGAATACGGCCGCCGCGCCGCCGACCCGGACCGCGATTTCGAGGCTTGGGGCCATGTTCGTTTCCGTAAGCCTTTGGTCTAAGCCGCCGCGCCGGCGGGCCGACTTAATAACACGCCCTGCCGCCGGCGTTGCCGTGGCGGCCATGCCCTGTTAAGTCTGTTACCTCGTACCGTAGCCGGGCGGCACCGCGGAGCGCATAGCGGACGCATGGAAGTCTTTCTCCAGCAATTGATTAACGGCATCACGCTCGGCTCGATCTACGGCCTGATCGCCATCGGTTACACCATGGTGTTCGGCATCATCGGGATGGTAAACTTTGCCCATGGCGATGTGTTCATGGTCTCCGTCTTCGTCGCGTTGATCGCCTTCCTCATCCTGACCAGTTGGCTCGGCATCACCTCGCTGCCGCTCGCTCTGTTCATCGTGCTGATCGTGGCGATGCTGTCTACGTCGCTGATTAACTGGGTGATCGAGCGCGTTGCCTATCGTCCCTTGCGCGGCTCGTTCCGCCTGGCGCCGCTGATCTCGGCGATCGGCATGTCGATTTTCTTGTCGAACTTCGTGCAGGTGAGCCAAGGCCCGCGCAACAAGGCGATCCCGCCCATGATCCGCGGCGAGTTCACCCTGGTGGACCACGGCAATTACGCGGTCACGTTATCGTTCAAGCAGCTCGCCATCTGGAGCGTCACCGCCGTGCTGCTGGCGATCTTCTGGTACCTCGTCGCCAAGACACGGCTCGGCCGCGCGCAGCGCGCCTGCGAGCAGGATCAGAAGATGGCCGCTCTGGTCGGCGTCGACGTCGACCGCACCATTTCGCTCACCTTCGTCATCGCCGCAGCTCTCGCCGCCGTCGCCGGCACGCTCTACCTGATGTATTACGGCGTGGTGAGTTTCGCCGACGGTTTCGTGCCGGGCGTCAAGGCGTTCACCGCCGCGGTGCTCGGCGGCATCGGCTCGCTGCCCGGCGCGGTGGTCGGCGGCATTCTCATCGGCCTGATCGAGACATTCTGGTCGGCCTATTTTTCCATCGACTACAAGGACGTCGCCGCGTTTTCCGTGCTGGCGATCACCTTGATCTTCCTGCCGCAGGGCCTGTTCGGCCGGCCGGACGTCGAGAAGGTGTAGAATGGCGGGCGTTCGGGGGGAGCGCGTCGACGTTGTGCGCGCGTTAAAGGACGCGTCGAAAATCGGCGCCATCTCGTTCTTTCTGTTCTTGCCGCTGATCGGGCTTCTCACCCAAACCGACATCAACAACGTCCTGATCCTGACCACGCGCTGGCCGCTGCTGTTTTCGTGGGTGGGCATTATTTTTGTCGGACGGTTCGTCTTTTCGCTGTTCATCGTGCCATGGCTGGCGCAGCGGGCGATGCGCCCGGCTGAGGCACCTCCGGCCTGGCGCACTTTTATCGGCAAGTGGTTCATTCCATTCGCCATCGGTTTTGCCGTCGTCTATCCGGCGATCTCCATCGCCGCGGCCGGCTATTCCGGCGCGCTGAAATGGATCGACAATTTCGGCATCCAAATTCTGATTTACGTGATGCTCGGCTGGGGGCTGAATATCGTCGTCGGCCTCGCCGGCCTGCTCGACCTCGGTTACGTCGCCTTTTACGCGGTCGGCGCCTATTCCTACGCGCTGCTGGCGAAGAATTTCGGCTTCACCTTCTGGCTGTTACTCCCTCTCGCCGGCATCCTCTCATCCTTCTGGGGCATCCTGCTCGGCTTCCCGGTGCTGCGGCTGCGCGGCGACTACCTCGCCATCGTCACGCTGGCGTTCGGTGAAATCATCCGCCTCATCCTGATCAATTTCGTCGACCTCACCAACGGCTATGCCGGCATCAGCGGCATTCCGCGGCCGAGCTTTTTCGGCATTCCGTTCATCGACGAGGCCAATGGCTTCGACGCCACGTTCGGAATGGAATACTCGCCGCTGCACCGCACGATCTTTCTCTATTACGTGATCCTGGCGCTCGCTTTCGTCACCGCCTTCGTCACCGTGCGGCTGCGCCGCATGCCGGTCGGCCGCGCTTGGGAGGCTTTGCGCGAGGACGAGATCGCCTGCCGCTCGCTCGGCATCAACACCACCAATACCAAGCTCACCGCCTTCGCCATGGGGGCGATGTTTGCCGGTTTTGCCGGGTCGTTCTTTGCCGCGCGGCAAGGATTCATCTCGCCGGAGAGCTTCACCTTCCTGGAATCGGCGACCGTGTTGTCCATCGTCGTGCTCGGCGGCATGGGCAGCCAGATCGGCGTCGCGCTTGCCGCCACCGCGTTTGTCGGCGGCACCGAGATGTTGCGCCAGCTCGACTTCCTCAAGCAGATCTTCGGCGACACCTTCGACCCGACGCAGTACCGCATGCTGCTGTTCGGCTTTTGCATGGTGGTCATCATGATCTGGCGGCCGCGCGGGCTGATCTCGGGCCGCGAGCCCTCGGTGTTCCTGAAGGAGCGCAAGAGCATCTCCGCCGAGCTGACCAAGGAAGGGCATGGATGATGGCGGCCGCTGCCGACATCGTGCTGCGCGTCGAGCACCTGAGCATGCGCTTCGGCGGCCTGGTCGCCGTGGATAATCTGTCCTTCGAGGCCAAAGGCGGCGAGATTACCGCGCTGATCGGGCCGAACGGCGCCGGCAAGACCACGGTGTTCAACTGCATCACCGGATTCTACAAGCCGAGCGAGGGGCGCATCGCGCTCAAGCACGGCGAACCGTCGATCTGGAGCGAACTCGAACCGCTCACCGACCGCGGCGAGCGCAGCGTCGCCTATGGCACCGACGCGCTCTTTCTGCTTGAGCGCATGCCCGATTTTCTCGTGACGCAGAAGGCGCGCGTCGCCCGCACCTTCCAGAATATCCGCCTGTTTTCCGGCATGACCGTGCTGGAGAACCTGCTGGTCGCCCAGCACAACGTGCTGATGCTGGCCTCCGGCTTCACCTTTCTCGGCATCTTCGGCATTCCCACGTACACCGCGGCCGAGCGCGCCTCCATCGACAAGGCAAAATACTGGCTCGATCGCATCGGCCTCACCGAGCGTGCCGACGATCCGGCCGGCGACCTGCCCTATGGCGCGCAGCGGCGGCTGGAAGTCGCCCGCGCCATGTGCACCGAGCCGGTGCTGCTCTGCCTCGATGAGCCGGCGGCGGGCCTCAATCCGAAGGAAAGCGGCGAGCTCAACGAATTGCTGCTGTCCATCCGCAAGGAACACGACACCTCGATTCTGCTGATCGAGCACGACATGTCGGTGGTGATGGGAATTTCCGACCACATCGTCGTGCTCGACTACGGCGTCAAGATCGCCGACGGCAGGCCGGAAGTCGTGCGCAACGACGAGAAGGTGATCGCCGCCTATCTCGGCGTCGAGGACGAAGAGGTGGCCGAAGTGGAGGCGGAGGTCGGCCTATGAGCTCCCCACTTCTCACGGTGCGCGGCGTGACCGCATTCTACGGCCGCGTGCAAGCGCTGCATGGCGTCGACATCGACGTCAACGACGGCGAGATCGTCACGCTGATCGGCGCCAACGGAGCCGGCAAGTCCACATTGATGATGACGATCTGCGGCAATCCGCGCGCGCGCGAAGGTGCAATCGTTTTTGACGGACGCGATATCACCCGCATGCCGACCCATGAGATCGCCCGCCTGAAGCTCTCGCAAGCCCCCGAGGGCCGCCGCATCTTCTCGCGCATGACGGTGTTGGAAAATTTGCAGATGGGCGCGACCGTCGCCGACGACGCCAATTTCGACGGCGACCTGGAGCGCGTGATGACACTGTTTCCCCGCCTCAAACAGCGTCTCGGCCAGCGCGGCGGCACGCTGTCCGGCGGCGAACAGCAGATGCTGGCGATTGCGCGCGCGCTGATGAGCCGGCCGCGGCTGTTGTTGCTCGACGAGCCGTCGCTCGGTCTGGCGCCGCTCATCGTGCGGCAGATCTTCGACGCCATCCGCATGCTCAACGCGCAGGACAAGCTGACCGTGTTCCTGGTCGAGCAGAACGCCTTTCATGCGCTCAAACTCGCGCACCGCGGCTACGTCATGGTCAACGGCCTGATTACGCTCTTCGGCAGCGGCAAGGAACTTCTCGAGCGGCCGGAGATCAAGTCCGCGTACCTGGAGGGAGGGCGCCAGCAGGCAAAGCCATGATGGAGGATACCGCACCCCTGGTGCCCCAATTGCTTTACGAGGATGGTCTGGGCGTCTTCATCCTGGTCACCATCATCCTCGGCGGCGGGGCGGCGGCGCTGTCCGGCCGGGCCATCGCGCAGACCTGGCGGAAGTGGTGGCAGGTTATCGTCTATATGCTGATCCTGGGCGGCGCGGTCCGCTTCTTCCATTTCTCTCTGTTTGGCGGTACCCTATTGTCACTACACTACTATCTGGTGGACACCGCGGTCTGCATGCTGGCTGGATTTGCCGGCTTTCGGGCCGCCCGTAAGGGGCAGATGCTCAATCAATATAGCTGGATAAACGAGCCTGCCGGACCTATGCGCTGGCGCCGCAAGCCGCCGTGACGTAGCATCCCACTAACTCCAGAAACTACCTGCACCAAAAATCGAAGCTACCTGTAACAGTTGAAGGGGAAGACGCATGAAGAAAATCACGACACTCACCCTTGCGCTGGGCACCGCACTCGCCCTCGCGGGGACGGCCTCGGCCCAAGTCAAAATGGGCGTCGCCGGGCCGATCACCGGACCGAACGCCGCCTTCGGCGCGCAGCTTAAGAATGGCGCGCAGCAGGCCGTAGACGACGTCAATGCGGCCGGCGGCATGAACGGCCAGAAAATCAGCCTGAGCTTCGGTGACGACGTCTCCGATCCCAAGCAGGGCGTTTCGGTTGCCAACAAGTTCGTCGCCGACGGCGTCAAGTTCGTGGTCGGCCACTTCAACTCCGGCGTCACCATGCCGGCGTCCGAAGTCTACAAGGAAAACGGCATGCTGATGGTCACGCCGTCGGCCACCAACCCGCAGATCACCGAGCGCGGCCTGTGGGACGTGTTCCGCACCTGCGGCCGTGACGACCAGCAGGGCGCAGTTGCCGCCGCCTTCATCCTCAAGCACTTCAAGGGCAAGAAGATCGCCGTGGTGCACGACAAGACCACCTACGGCAAGGGCCTCGCCGACGAGACCATCAAGTCGATGGCCAAAGGCGGCATGAAGCCGGTGCTCTATGAAGGCATCAACATCGGCGAGAAGGACTTCTCCGCGCTGGTGTCGAAGATCAAGCAGTCCGGCGCCGATCTCGTCTATTGGGGCGGCCTGCACACCGAAGGCGGCCTGATCGTGCGGCAGATGCGCGACCAGGGCGTCAAGACGCAGATGATGGGCGCCGACGGCATCACCACCGACGAGTTCGCCTCGATCGGCGGTCCCGGCGTCGAAGGCACGCTGATGACCTTCCCGCCCGATCCGCGTAACAACCCGGCCGCGAAGGCGGTGGTGGCGAAGTTCCGCGCCAACCACTTCGAGCCTGAAGCCTACACGCTGTACAGTTACGCCGCCGTGCAGGTGATGGCGGAAGCGGCGAAAGCCGCCAAGTCGCTCGATCCGAAGAAGTTGGCCGACAAGATGCATTCCGGCATGAAGTTCAAGACCGTGATCGGCGATCTGTCCTACAACAAGAAGGGTGACATCACCCGCCTCGACTACGTGATGTACATCTGGAAGAAGGACGCGAGCGGCAAGATCACCTACGTCGAACTGCCTCCGGGCGCGACGAACTGAGATCGACGCTTTCTCGACAGCGCCCGCCCCCCACCGGGGCGGGCGTTTTCTTTTGCCTCAGCCGATCTTTCCCAAACCCGGAAACGCTTCCAGGATCCACACGCTCATCTGATTGATGCTGCCGGTCAGAAACGCGATGCCGGTGAGCACCAAGAGCGCCCCCATCGCCTGCTCGACGCGGTGCAGATAATTCTTGAAGCGCGAAAGGAACGCGGCGAACGGCTCGATGGCGAAGGCCGCGATCATGAACGGAATGCCGAGGCCAAGCGAATAGACCGCCAACAGGCCGGCGCCCTTGGTCACCGTCTGCTCGGAGGCGGCGACCGCCAGGATCGCGGCGAGGATCGGCCCGATGCACGGCGTCCAGCCGAAGGCGAAGGCAAGCCCGATCACATAGGCGCCCCACAGGCCGACCGGCTTGGCCAGCTCCAACCGCTTCTGCCGGTGCAAGAGCGCGATCGGCGTGATGCCGAGGAAGTGCAGGCCCATGACGATGATGACGATGCCGGCGACCGTCGACAACGTCCCCGAATAGGCGCGCACTAGTGAGCCGATGACACTGGCGCTGGCGCCGAGCGCGATGAACACGGTGGAGAAACCGAGCACGAACAAAGCCGCCGCCAGCACCGTGTCGCGCCGCACGCGCGGCTCGGGCTCCGCGTCCGCCAGACGCTCCAGCGAGGTGCCGGCCAGGAACACCAGATAGGGCGGTACCAGCGGGAGCACGCACGGGGAGAGGAAGCTGACCACGCCGGCAATCAGGGCGGTCAGCAAGGGGACATTGCCATTCATGGTGCCTAGATGCCCCGGCAAGTATGGCGAAGGCAAGTCGGCAGGCTCCGGTCTGACTTATGTGTGATCGGCCGTGATAGACTTGGATGCCAGGAGCAATCATGCCGTTACGCAACCTGATCACCGATATTCCCGGCCTGCGGGTCGGCCATTCAGGCGACGCCAAGCTCGGTTCGGGCACCACGGTCGTCGTGTTCGACGGCGCGGTGACGGCAAGCGTCGACGTGCGCGGCGGCGGGCCGGGCACGCGCGAGACCGCGCTGCTCGATCCGGCGCAGACTGTGGAAGGCATCGACGCCATCGTGCTGTCCGGCGGCTCGGCCTTCGGACTCGATGCCGCGTCGGGCACGCAGGCTTTTTTGCGCGAGCGGGGCCGCGGCTTCCAGGTGCGCGAGGCGCGCGTGCCCATCGTGCCGGGCGCCATTTTGTTCGACCTGCTCAACGGCGGCGACAAAAACTGGGGCCGCTACCCGCCCTATCGCGAGCTCGGCTATGAGGCGGTGAAGAATGCCGGCGCGGACTTCACACTCGGCAGCGTCGGCGCCGGGCTCGGCGCCACCACGGTCGACCTCAAAGGCGGCATCGGCTCGGCTTCCGCGCAGACGCGCGACGGGCTTAACGTCGGCGCGCTGGTGGCCGTCAATGCCGCCGGCAGCGTCACCGTCGGGACAAGTGAACATTTCTGGGCGGCGCCGTTCGAACAAAATAAGGAATTCGGCGGGCGCGGTTGGCCGAAGAAATTCCCCGCCGACGCGCTCGTCTTCCGCAGCAAGGGCGCACCCGGCGCCAACACGACGCTGGCCGTTGTGGCGACCGACGCCAAGCTCTCCAAGGCGCAATGCAAGCGCCTGGCGGTGATGGCGCAGAGCGGCTTATCGCGCGCGATCTATCCGGTGCACACCCCGCTCGACGGCGACGTGGTGTTCGCCGCCGCGCTCGGGGCAAAGCCGCTGCCCGATCCGGTGTTCAGCTTGAGCGAACTCGGTATGGTGGCCGCCAATGTGCTCGCCCGCGCCATCGCGCGCGGCGTCTATGAAGCAACGGCCCTGCCCTTCGCCGGCAGCCTGCCGAGCTGGAAGGATAAGTTCGGCAAATAACTTTCCATCAACCGAGAAACCGCTCCGCCCGATAGGGTCCCGGATCGACCAGCGGCGTTTCGCCCGCCATCATCTGCGCCAGCAGGCGGCCGGTCACCGGCCCGAGCGTCAGCCCCCAATGCGCGTGGCCGACGGCGAGCCACAGGCCGGCAAGCCCCGGCGCCGGCCCGATAACGGGGCGCGAATCCGGAAAGCACGGCCGGCCGCCGACCCAGGTCTCATTGTCGGCGCGCTCGCCGAGCGGAAACAATTCGCGCGCCTTGGGCATGATGCGGTCGAATTGCACCGGCGTCGGCGCGGCATCGCGCGGGGCGAATTCGACGCCGGTGGTCATGCGGATGCCCTGCGCCATCGGCGTGATCAGGTAGCCGGCGTCGGCATCGAGCACCGGGCGCGCCAGCGCGGCATTGCCCTTTGCTCGAAAATGCCGGTGATAGCCGCGTTTGATCGCCAGCGGCAGTTTCAGCCCCAGCCCGTTGAGCAGATCGCCCGCCCAAGGACCGAGCGCGACCACCACTTCGGGCGCGTCGACCCCGCCCTCGTTGGTCTCCACCCGCCAGCGGTTGCCCAGCCGGTGCAGCGAGCGCGCATCGCCTTTCACCGTCACGCCGCCGCGCGCGGTAAAGCGCGCGGCATAGGCAAGCGTCACGCCGAGCGGGTCGCTCACGCTCGCCGCCTGCGGCCAGAACACCGCGTGCGTGAACACCGCGTTGAGCGATGGCTCGAGCGCCCGCCCGCCGGCAACGTCCAAGACATGCAGGGGTATGTCCAATTGCGCCGCCATATCGAATTCCCGTTGCAGCGCCTTGAAGCTCGCTTCGCTGCGATAGAGTTTCAGCCAGCCGTTCTTGCGCAGGAAATGCGCGCCGCCCGATTCGGCCATCAGCGCCTCGTGCTCGGCAATCGCCCGCGCGTAAAGCGGGCGGATCAGCCGCGCGTTTTCCTCAAGTCGTCGCGGCCGCGAAGCGGCGCGAAATCTGAGCAGCCAAGGCGCGATCTGCGGGAGGAACGACAGATGGTAATTGGCCTCAGGCGCCTGGTTGAGCGCAATCCGCATGAGCGCGCCGAGGTCGGACGGAAAGGCCGGTGGAAACACCGTATTGCATTCGATGATCCCGGCATTGCCATAGGAGGTCTGTTCGCCTAAGCCCGCGCGCTCGATCAGCGCGACGCTCGCGCCCCGCTTGGCGAGATGCAGCGCGATCGAGGTGCCGACAATGCCGGCGCCCAGCACAATCGTGTCCGTGCGTGCCATTCCGTCTCCTTTTCTCAATCCCCTATATATGGAACATCGCCGCCGAAGGCGCTATCAAGACGGCGCAAGCCCAGCCGGGCGGCCGGAGTTTCCCGTTCATGAACTTGCTCGCCCTGCCCGCGGCCGCGCTCAGCCTGGTCGGCCGCAAGGGCACGCTGGTGGTGGCGGCCTCGCTGTTTGTGGGCCTGGCGATACCGGCGCTCGCCGCCGCCTGCAAGCCGTACTTGGGCGAAGCCATCGTCGTCATGCTGACGCTCGCCTTCCTGCGCGTCGATCCGGTCGAGCTGCGCCACCATTTCACCCAGCCCGGGCTGATCGCCGCCGCCACGCTTTGGGTCATGCTGGTGGTGCCCGCCGCGCTCGGCGTGCTGTTCCTGGCGGTCGGGCTCGACAGAGCGGTGCCCGGCCTGTTCTTCATGCTGGTGCTGCAAATGTCGGCGCCCGGCCTGATGTCGTCGCCGGCGCTCGCCGCATTGATGGGGCTCGACGCGGCGCTGACGCTTGCTAGCCTCGTCGTGTGCAGCGCCGTCACCCCGCTCACCGCCAGCCTGTTCAGCCGCCTCTTCCTCGGCGGCACTGTGATCTCACCCTATGCCCTCGGCCTCAAGCTCGCCGCCATCCTCGCCGGCTCGGCGCTCGCCGCGGCAGTCATCCGCCGCATCGCCGGCCGCACCTTCATCGAGGCGCAGCGCGAGCGCATCGACGGCCTGAGCGTCATCGCCATGTTCATGTTCGCGGTCGCCGCCATGGACGGCGTCACCGGCCACATCCGCGCCGACCCGCTGCTGGTCGCCAAGCTGACCGCCCTCGCCTTCGCGCTGGCGCTCGGGCTGATCGCCGTCACCGGGCTCGTCTTCCTGCGCGCCGGCCGCGCCCGCGCTCTGGCCATTGGCCTGATCGCCGGCAACCGAAATATCGGTTTGATGCTGGCGGCGACCGGCTTTGCAGTGCCGGACGTCGCCTGGCTCTATTTCGCGCTGGCGCAGTTTCCGATTTATCTACTGCCGCATCTGCTCAAGCCGCTGGCCCGGCGGCTGCAGCAAAGCCGCTAGGGATTAGACGAAGGCCGACAAAGCGGGCGCCGCCGCGCTCAGCAATTGCGCCTGCAGGCGGATCAATTGCTCGAGCAGATTGGCGCTGTTCTGACCGGTTGCACCATTGCCCGCCGAGTCCGAGTCGGAGCCACCCGCCGGCGCCGCCGGCGAGGTCATTTCGACGCTGCTGCCGTCGGAATAGGAAATGGTCGTGGTGGTCGAGCCGTCCGGATTGGTGGAGGTCTGCGTGGTCGCGCCGTCCGCGCCGGCTGACGACAACAGCGAGTTCGAGCGGGTTTTGCCCGGACGACGCGCCGGCTTGCGATTGACCGCCGGCGTGGTGGCGATGGTGACCGTGCCCGCGTTTGGCGCTTGCCAGCTCGCTCTGGCTGATCGAGCCGTCGCCATTGGCATCGAGTTTGGCGAACAGCGCGTCGGCGCTCGATTTATCGACGCCGTCAGCACCTAAAGCGGTCTCGAATTCCGACTGGCTGATCTGACCGTCGCCGTCGGTGTCGAGCTTGGCGAAAAGCGGCGACGGCGATTGCGCGCCGATGCCGGTGGCCGGCTGGCCTTGCAGCGAGATCAATGCCGCCATCGTGCCGGCGTCGAACGACGAACAACCGGAGCTACCCGTGCCCGGCGTCGTCGCGGTCGTCGAAGAATCCGTGGGCGCGCCCGACCCGGCCAAAGACTGCAACAATGTCGATAAGGGATCGCCGGCATTGGCGGCGCCGCTGGCGCCTGCTGCGCCCTGCTGCACTAACTGCTGCAGGTAGGACAGCGCATTGGACGATGCGCCGACTGACATGGACATGACTCGAACTCCAATACGCCACCGGCGATGCCGGCGGACACGGGCCCCCGAAGGCGGAGACGCAAGCCGCGCGCCAACCCGTCGGTGACGCGAACCCCCTGCGGTTATTGGGGTTGTCCACAGTTTCCCGCGTCGTTCGGTTTGGCGTGCGGCGCCTTGCGTGGGCAATTCTTGCCGCCTCGAGCGACGTTAATGCCGGGTCAGGCGCGAGGCCGCCCGCGCGTTGCTCCGCGGCCCCCGCCGTGTTAGGCGAACGGCATCCGGAGACCGTCATGCGCCCGCTCCTCATCGCGCCGTCGATTCTTTCGGCCGATTTCGCCAAATTGGGCGATGAAATCCGCGCGGTCGAAGCGGCCGGCGCTGACTGGATCCATGTCGACGTGATGGACGGGCACTTCGTGCCCAACATTTCCATCGGCCCGGCGGTGGTGCAGGCAATCCGCCCGGTCACCAAGAAGACGCTCGACGTGCATTTGATGATCGCGCCGTGCGACCCTTACCTGGAAGCCTTCGCCACGGCCGGCTCCGACATCATCACCGTGCATGTTGAGGCAGGCCCGCACGTGCACCGTTCGCTGCAGGCGATCCGCGCGCTCGGCAAGAAGGCCGGCGTCACCATGAACCCGGGTACCCCGGTATCGAGCATCGAGCACGTCGTCGACCTGGTCGATCTCATTCTGGTGATGTCGGTCAATCCGGGCTTTAGCGGGCAAAAATTCATTCCCGCCGCGCTCGACAAGTTGGGCGAGGTGCGTGCCCTGGTTGGCGCCCGCCCGATCGACATCGAGATCGACGGCGGGGTGACCGCCGACAACGCGGCGCAAGTCGTGCAGGCCGGCGCCAATGTGCTGGTCGCCGGCAACGCCGTGTTCAAGGGTGGCAATTACAAAGGCAACATCGCGGCGATCCGCAACGCGGCGGCGCTGGCGCGCGGGGAAGCGGCGTGACGATTCACCGCTATTCCCGTCCCGACATGATGGCGATCTGGTCGCCGGAAACGAAATTCCGCATCTGGTTCGAAATCGAGGCTTACGCCGCCGAGGCCATGGCCGAGCTCGGCATCATTCCGAAAGAAGCGGCGAAGAAAATCTGGGAAAAAGGCAAGGCCGCCAAATTCGACGTCGCCCGCATCGACGCCATCGAAGCGGAAGTCAAACACGACGTCATCGCCTTCCTCACGCATCTGTCGGAGATCGTCGGGCCCGAAGCGCGTTTCATGCATTCCGGCATGACCTCCTCCGACGTGCTCGACACCTGCTTCAACGTGCAGCTGGTGCGCGCCGCCGACATTCTCATCGCCGACGTGGATGCGCTGCTTGCCGCGCTCAAGCGCCGCGCGCTCGAGCACAAATTGACGCCGACCGTTGGCCGCTCGCATGGCATCCATGCCGAGCCGACCACCTTCGGGCTCAAGCTCGCTTACGCCTACGCCGAATTCGCCCGCGCCCGGCGCCGCCTGCATGCGGCGCGTGAGGAAGTCGCCACATGCGCCATTTCCGGCGCGGTCGGCACTTTCGCGCAAGTGGACCCGCGCGTGGAGACGCACGTCGCCAAGGCCATGGGGCTGCGCGTCGAGCCGATCTCGACGCAGATCATCCCGCGCGACCGCCACGCCATGTATTTTGCAACGCTCGCCGTGGTCGCCTCGTCCATCGAGCGGCTCTCGATCGAAATCCGCCATTTGCAGCGCACCGAAGTGCTGGAGGCGGAAGAGTTCTTCTCCGAAAAGCAGAAGGGCTCCTCGGCCATGCCGCACAAGCGCAATCCGGTGCTGTCGGAAAACCTCACCGGCTTGGCGCGCATGGTGCGCGCTTATGCTTTGCCGGCGATGGAGAACGTGGCGCTCTGGCACGAGCGCGATATTTCGCATTCATCGGTCGAGCGCATGATCGGGCCGGATGCAACGGTGACGCTCGATTTCGCGCTGGCGCGGCTTGCCGGCATTATCGACAGACTGGTGGTGTATCCCGCCGCCATGCAGAAAAATCTCGACAAGCTTGGCGGCCTGATCCACTCGCAGCGCGTGCTGATCGCGCTGACGCAAAAGGGCGTTGCCCGCGAGGACGCCTATCGGCTGGTGCAGCGCAACGCCATGCAGGTGTGGGACCGCGAGAAGGATTTCCTGGCACTGCTCAAGGCCGACAAGGACGTGCGCGCGAAACTCAACGACAAGGAGCTCGCGGCCCTGTTCGACCTCGACCACCATTTCAAGCACGTCGACACCATTTTCCAGCGGGTGTTCGGGACCACTTAAGTGTCCGACGCGCCGGTGACCATCCTGATCTTCGATTCCGGCGTCGGCGGGCTCACCGTCTACCGCGAGGTCGCCGCCGCGCGGCCGGACGCAGCTTACGTCTATGTCGCGGACGACGCCGGCTTCCCCTACGGCAACCAGCCGGAAACGGTGCTGATCGCGCGCATCATCGGCGTGATGGGCAATGCTATCGCCGAGCACGTGCCCGATCTGGTGGTCATCGCCTGCAACACAGCTTCGACGCTGGCGCTTGCCGACTTGCGCGCGCGTTTCGCGGTGCCCTTCGTCGGCACTGTGCCGGCAATCAAGCCGGCCTGCGCGCAATCGAAATCCAAGCGCATCGCCGTGCTCGGCACGCAAGCCACCGTCAACCGCGAATACACCCACGCGCTGATCCGCGAATTCGCCGCGGGCTGTGAGGTTGGCCTCGTCGGCTCCTCGCATCTCGCTGCTTACGCCGAGGCCGAACTTGCCGGAGCGCCGGTCAACGATGCCGCGATCCAAGCCGAAATCGCGCCGTGTTTTGTCGCGGCGGGCCGCAAGCGCACCGATACGGTGGTGCTCGCCTGCACGCACTATCCGCTGTTGACCACGCGCTTCAAGGCGAACGCCCCTTGGCCGGTCGACTGGCTCGATCCGGCGCCGGCGATTGCGCGCCGCGTCGCCGACCTCCTGCGCGAGCGCGCGCCCGGGTCCCCGCCCGCCGCGCCGCGCATCGTATTCACTTCCGGCCGCGCGCCCTCGCCCGCGCTGGCCGCCGCGCTCGCGCGTTTCGGGTTCTAACCGATCAGCTGCGGCCACACCTCGTGCGCCCCGCGCCGGATCATGTCGAGCGCAACATAGAGCACGATGGCGAGGCCGACATAGGCGATCCAGCGCTGGCGGTCGAGCAGCCGGGCGATCAAGCTCGCGGCAAAGCCCATCAGTACGATCGATAAGGCCAGCCCGACCACCAACGCCTCGACGTGCTGGCGCGCGGCGCCGGCCACCGCCAGCACATTGTCCAAGGACATCGAAATATCCGCCATCACGATCTGCCAGGCAGCTTGCGCCAAGGTCTTAGGCCGTGCCGGGGCGCCGGCTTGCGCGGCCGCCCCGCGGCGCTGCGCGCGCAATTCGCGTCCCATCTTCCAGGCGACCCAGAGCAGCAAGATGCCGCCGGCCAGCAGCAGGCCGATGATCGCCAGCAGGTCGACCGCGACGATCGCGAACAGGATGCGCAAGCCCGTCGCCGCCACGATGCCAACCAAGATCGCCCGCCCGCGCCGCCCGGGGGCAAGCCCCGCGGCGGCGAGCCCGATGACGACCGCATTGTCGCCGGCCAGCACCAGGTCGATGACGACCACCTGGACGAGCGCCGCCATCGCCTCGTAGGACATCGAAAACAGCCCGTTCATGTGGCTAACACCTGGCCTGCCATCGGTGAATCCCTCGGCCGTTTGACACGGACCCCCGTTCGCTCCTAAAACCCGCGCGCCCGGCGGGTTTTGGCCCAGCCGGGCGTTTCGCGACCCGTGGCAAGACCTTGCGCTTTCGAGGTCCTGCCTGTCGGTTCCGGAGGGATCCGGGACAGAGGAGGGCGCGGTTCCTCCAACCCACTATGCAACAATCGAGGACGCGATGACCAAGCGCAGTGAATCCAAGTACAAGCTCGACCGCCGCATGGGCGAGAACATCTGGGGCCGGCCGAAAAGCCCGGTCAACCGCCGCGAATACGGCCCCGGCCAGCACGGCCAGCGGCGCAAGAGCAAGCTCTCCGACTACGGCGTGCAGCTCAAGGCCAAGCAGAAATTGCGCGGCTATTACGGCAATATTTCCGAACGGCAGTTCCGCGGCATTTACGACGAAGCGATCCGCATGAAGGGCGACTCGGGCGCCCACATGATCGGCCTGTTGGAGCGCCGGCTCGACGCCGTCGTCTACCGCGCCAAATTCGTGCCGACCGTCTTCGCCGCCCGCCAGTTCGTCAACCACGGCCACGTCAAGGTGAACGGCCGCCGCGTGAACATCGCGAGCTTCCGCGTCAAGGTCGGCGACGTGGTGGAGGTGAAGGAAAAGTCGAAGCAGATGGCGCTGGTGCTCGAAGCGCAGGCCTTGGCCGAGCGCGACGTGCCCGATTACATCGAGGTCGATACCGGCAAGATGACCGCCAAGCTCTCGCGCATCCCGGTGATCACCGATGTGCCCTACCCGGTGCAGATGCAGCCGCATCTGGTGGTCGAATATTATTCGCGCTGATCTGCGTTCGGCCGCGATATCAAAAAGCCACCGCCGTAGCGGGGGCTTTGCCATTTCAGGCGAGGCGTCAGTAGGGCGCCGGGATTGCCAGCGCTAACAGCGCGCCCGCCGGCGGCAGAAAGGCGACTGCGAGGCCGGCGCGCACACTGCCGTGGGCGTTGAAGATAAATCCGGCGACGGGAGCAGCAAGACAAGCGATGACGCCGGCGGCATAGGCCGCCATCGCCAAGGCGCCGCCATGCATGCTTTCCGGGCCCGACCCCAACAGGAAACCGGAGACCGCGACCATCAGCGCGGCCAGCGCGAGGTCGGCGATCGTCGCCACGATCAGAGCCGCGATAATCAGGCCGGGGCCTTCACGGCGACGCCCTTGTCCTTGAACGCCTGCTGCAATTCGCCGGCCTGGAACATTTCCCGAATAATGTCGCAGCCGCCGACAAACTCGCCCTTGACGTAGAGCTGCGGGATGGTCGGCCAGTTCGAATAGGCCTTGATGCCGTTCCGCAATTCCTCGGAATCGAGGACGTTGAGGCCCTTATAGGCGACGCCCAGATGGTCGAGGATCTGCACCACCTGGCCGGAAAATCCGCACATGGGAAACTGCGGCGTGCCCTTCATGAACAGCACCACGTCGTTTCCCTTCACTTCATTGTCGATGAATTGCTCGATGCCCATGGATTGTTTTCCCGTCGGGCGGCGCCGGCCGCCCGCACTGCCGATATATGTAGCGCAGATTCTGCCGCCAGCCCAAGAGGGGCGAAAACCCTTGTCTTTCGAGGCTTTTGCCGTCGATTGATGGCAGGAATCAGGGTTCCGGCGGCGCCGTCTGCAGGGCGAGCGCGTGCAGCACGCCGCCCATCTGGGTTTTCAGCGCCTCATAAACCAATTGATGCTGCTGCACCCGCGACTTGCCCTTGAACGAGGCGGAAATCACCGTCGCCGCGTAATGATCGCCATCGCCGGCCAAATCGCGGATGGTCACCCGGGCGTCCGGAATGCGCGCCTTGATCAGCCGTTCGATCTCGCCGGCGTCCATGGCCATGGGGGTTGGCCTCCAAAACGACGTTGCGCGGCGGTTGGCGGTCGCATCCGCCGCCGTCCTTCGCCAGGCTTCCAGCAAACAAGTCTCTAGCAAACATGCCTGTAGCAGAATTGTCCGATATCGGGAACGAATTATGACGCCGTTTTGTCCGTCATGTGGATAGTCGGTGCGGCGCCCGCGACGGTTGGACGCTTGGTGCTGCCGGCCACGCCGCGTAAGCGCACCCTGCGGGCGACGAAAAAGGGGGATGCATGACATGAGCGAAATCCTTGATCGGAAGTTGCATGCAGCCGCGTCGATCGCTACGGCAATCGCCGGGCTCGTGCTGACCTTAGGCGTGGCACAAGCCCAACTCACCGACGCACAGAAAAGCGCGATGCGGGCAAACTGCCGCTCGGATTTCATAGCCAATTGCATGAGCACCTCGCCGGGCAGCAAAGAAGCGCTCGAATGCCTGCAAAATAACTTCGCAAAGCTATCGCCCGGCTGCCAGGCCGCAGTGAAGGCAACGATGCCGCCCCCTCCGGCCGCGCCAGCGCCTCCGCCGCCTCCTGCGCCGCCGCCCGCGGCCGCCGCGCCGCCTCCCCTACCGCCCGCACCGTCGCCCGCAGCTGCTGCGCCGCCTCCCCCGCCGCCTGCGGCCGGCGCCGCGCCGCCACCGCCCAAAGCCGCGACGCCGAAACGGGCCAAGACCGCCGCGCCAAAGGCGGCCCATGCTCCGAAGCCTGCAGCCGTACCGCCGCCCGCGCCGGCGGCCATGGCGCCGCCGCCTGAACCGGAATTCCCGCTGGACAAGGTGGAAAAGCTGTCGCTGGTAAAACGGCTCGCGATCATGCGCGCCTGCGGTTACGACAAGGACGCCGTCTGTCCTTCGGTCAAGCCGGGCGGCTCACGCATCGTCGTGTGCCTGGCCTCGCACCCAAAGGCGCTGTCGCCCTACTGCCGCCGGGCGTTGGCCAAGGCAATCCGGTGAGGCGCTAGAGTTCGCCGGCCATATAGGCCGGCAACCAACCCTCGAAGCGCTCACGCAAATCTCCGAGCGGGATCGCCCGCTCGCCACCGAGGGTCAGCGCATCGCCGCCGGTGGTGCCAATCGTCCACACCGGCACGCTCGCCGCCTGCGCGCGCTCGAGCACGTTGGCCGCTTGCGCTGGCGGCACGGTGACGAGGTAGCGCGCCTGGTCCTCGCCGAACCAATAAGCATGCGCGGGGATATCGTCGGGGGCGGCGTCGAGTTTCGCGCCGATGCCCTCGAGCATCGCCATTTCGGCGAGCGCCACGGCCAAGCCGCCGTCGGAGAGATCGTGCGCCGCGGTCGCGGTGCCGTCGAGGATCAGCGCGCGCACGAAGTCGCCGTTCTCGCGCTCCTCGATCAGATCGACCGGCGGCGGAGCACCTTCCTCGCGGCCGCACAGCTCGCGCAGATACATCGACTGGCCGAGCCAGCCGGTCGTTTCGCCGACCAGCAGGATCGTCTCGCCCGCGCGTTTGAAAGCGAGCGACGCCGACTTGGTGAAATCGTCGATCAGCCCGACGCCGCCGATCGAGGGCGTCGGCAGGATCGCCTTGCCGTTGGTCTCGTTATAGAGCGACACATTGCCGGAGACGACCGGGAAATCGAGCGCCTTGCAGGCTTCCGCGATGCCGCGGATGCAGCCGACGAACTGGCCCATGATCTCGGGGCGTTCCGGATTGCCGAAATTGAGATTGTCGGTGACGGCAAGGGGCTTGGCGCCGACCGCGGTCAGGTTACGCCAGCATTCGGCGACCGCCTGCTTGCCGCCTTCCAACGGATCGGCCTCGCAATAGCGCGGCGTCACGTCTGTCGTCAGCGCCAGGCCCTTCGGGCCGTTTTCCACGCGCACCACCGCGGCATCGCCGCCCGGCCGCTGCGCGGTATTGCCCAGGATGATGTGGTCGTATTGCTCCCAGACCCAGCGCTTGGAGCACAGATCCGGCGTGCCGATCAGTTTCTCCAAAGCGTCGGCAATTCCCATCGGCGGCTTCACCGTGCCGGCGTCGATCGGTGCCGGCTTGGCCGCGCTGACAAAGGGCCGCTTGTATTCCGGCGCCTTGTCGCCCAGTTCCTTGATCGGCAAATCGGCCATCACGTCGCCGCCGTGGCGCACGATGAAGCGTTTGGATGGCGTGGTCTCACCGACAATGGCGAAGTCGAGCCCCCATTTGCGGAAGATCGCCTCCGCCTCTTTCTCTTTTTCCGGCTTGAGCACCATGAGCATACGCTCCTGGCTCTCGGAGAGCATCATCTCGTAGGCGCTCATGCCCTCTTCGCGGCACGGCACCTTGTCGAGATCGAGCGTGACGCCGAGATCGCCCTTGGCGCCCATTTCCACAGCCGAGCAGGTCAAGCCCGCCGCGCCCATGTCCTGGATGGCGATGACGCAGCCTTTGGCCATGATCTCGAGACAGGCTTCCAGCAGTAATTTTTCCGAGAACGGATCGCCCACCTGCACGGTCGGCCGCTTGGCGTCCGAATCCTCGCCGAATTCGGCCGAGGCCATGGAGGCGCCGTGGATACCGTCGCGGCCGGTCTTCGAGCCGAGATAGACAATCGGCATGCCGACGCCGGAAGCGGCGGCATAGAAAATCTTGTCATTCTCGCAGATGCCGACCGCCATGGCATTGACCAGATTGTTGCCGTCGTAGCGCGCGTGAAAGCGCACCGAGCCGCCCACCGTCGGCACGCCGAAGGAGTTGCCGTAGCCGCCGATGCCGGCGACCACGCCGGAAACGAGACGCCGGGTCTTGGGATGCTGGGGATCGCCGAAGGAAAGGGCGTTGAGGCAGGCGATCGGCCGCGCGCCCATGGTGAACACGTCGCGCAGAATTCCGCCGACGCCGGTTGCCGCGCCCTGATAGGGCTCGATGTAACTCGGGTGGTTGTGGCTCTCCATCTTGAACACGCAAGCGAGCCCATCGCCGATGTCGATGACGCCGGCATTCTCGCCCGGGCCCTGGATCACATGCGCGCCCTTGGTCGGCAGCGTGCGCAGATGAACCTTGGAGGATTTGTACGAGCAGTGCTCGTTCCACATGGCCGAGAAGATGCCGAGTTCGGTCAAGCTCGGCTCGCGCCCGATCAGGTCAAGCACGCGCTGGTATTCGTCCGGCTTGAGACCGTGCTCGGCGACCAGTTCGGCGGTGATTTGCGGCTCGTTGGGGATCACTGGTCTATTCTACACATGAGGCTTACGCCGCCCGCTCCAATGCCTCGGCCAGTCCCGCGAACAGCCCGCGTCCGTCGGTGGCGCCGAGGGACGCTTCCACGTGATTTTCCGGATGCGGCATCATGCCGAGCACATTGCCGCGCTCGTTGACGATACCGGCGATGGCATTGATCGCGCCGTTGTGGTTCCAGTTCGGATCGATCATGCCGTCGGGCGACGAATAGCGGAAAATCACCCGCCCCTCGCCTTCGAGCCGCGCGATTGTTTCGCCGTCGGCGATGTAGTTGCCCTCGCCATGCGCCACCGGCACGCGGATCACCTGGCCCGCATTGTAGCCGCGGGTAAACGGCGTATCGGAGCGCTCGACGCGCAGATAGACGTCGCGGCAGATGAAGCGCAGGTTCTCGTTGCGCATCAACACGCCGGGCAACAGGCCGGCCTCGCACAGGATCTGGAAGCCGTTGCAAACGCCGAGCACCAAGCCGCCTTGTGCGGCAAAGCCGCGCACCGCATCCATGATCGGGCTGCGCGCCGCGATCGCGCCGCAGCGCAGGTAATCGCCGTAGGAGAAGCCACCGGGGATCACCACCAGGTCGGTGCCGGCCGGTAATGCGGTCTCGGCATGCCAGACCATCGCCGTCGGCTGACCGGTGACCAGTTCCAGCGTGCGCGCCATGTCGCGCTCGCGGTTGATGCCGGGGAAAACGAGGACGGCGGATTTCATCCAGTGACCTCGACCCGGTAATTCTCGATCACGGTATTGGCCAAGAGCTTGTCGGCGGCCTGCTTGAGCAGGATTTCGGCCTTCTCGCGGTCGCCGCCCTCGATTTCGATGTCGAACACCTTGCCCTGGCGCACGCTGGCAACGCCGTTCAAGCCGAGCGAGCGCAGCGCGCCCTCGATGGCCTTGCCTTGCGGGTCGAGAATGCCGGATTTCAGGGTAACGGTGACGCGCGCTTTCATGTTTGCCCGCTTATGGCATGAGTCGTTTTAGCCTGGCCGGGCAATTTCCGGCCGTCCACCCCTAAACTAAAGACGCCAAAGCCCGGCACAAGACCGGGCTTCGGGTAATTCACGGCCAAAAAGACCGAAACAAGGCGATTGCTCAGCCTTTCACCAGCACGGGGCCGGCGCCGCGCGGCGGCTCGCCCTCGTTCATGATACCGAGGCGCTTGGCCACCTCGGTATAGGCCTCCAGGAGCCCGCCGAGATCGCGGCGGAAGCGGTCCTTGTCGAGCTTGTTGTTGGTCTTGATGTCCCACAGCCGGCAGCTATCGGGCGAAATCTCGTCGGCCACGACGATGCGCATCACGTCGTTTTCCCACAGCCGGCCGGTTTCCATCTTGAAATCGACCAGGCGGATGCCGACGCCGAGGAACAGCCCGGAGAGGAAGTCGTTGACCCTTATGGCCAACGCCATGATGTCGTCGATTTCCTGCGGGGATGCCCAACCGAAGGCGGTAATGTGTTCTTCCGACACCATCGGGTCGTTGAGCGCGTCGTTCTTGTAATAAAATTCGATGATCGAGCGCGGCAACTGGGTGCCTTCGTCGATCCCGAGGCGCGTCGCCAGGGAACCTGCCGCCACATTGCGCACCACCACCTCGAGCGGGATGATCTCCACCTCGCGGATCAGCTGCTCGCGCATGTTGAGCCGGCGGATGAAATGGGTCGGAACTCCGATATCGTTGAGGTGCTGGAATACGTATTCGGAGATGCGGTTGTTGAGAACGCCCTTGCCCTCGATTACCTCGTGTTTCTTGGCGTTGAAGGCGGTCGCGTCGTCCTTGAAGTGCTGAATCAGCGTTCCCGGCTCGGGGCCTTCATAAAGGACCTTCGCCTTGCCTTCATAGATGCGGCGGCGGCGACTCATCGGAGTGTACCGTGGTTTTTGAAAGTCCATGGGATGCCGTGGCTCCTGTTCGTGTCGTCTCGAGATCCGCGGCGGCGGGACCGGACATTTTCACTCAACGCTTACATGCGCTAAAACGCTCCGGGCACAAGGTCAACCTAGCCGATCGCTAGGGCGAGCACAATCGAGGGCGAAAGACGTTTTCCACCTGGGTCCTCCGCGTCATCGACGCGCCGCCATGTTGCCTTGACGCTTGGCTGGCGATATGCATGGCGGCAGCGGTTGTACTGAGTGCACCAATGAGGGCGGCATGACCACGACTTTCGACAAGCGCGAGGACGGCTTCGAGAAGAAATTCGCGCACGACGAAGAGCTTAAGTTCAAGGCCGGCGCCCGGCGCAACAAATTGCTCGGCGCCTGGGCGGCCGAGAAGATGGGGCTCACCGCCGCCGAGGCGGAGGCCTATGCCAAGGCGGTCGTGATGGCCGATTTCGAGGAAGCCGGCGACCACGACGTCTTCAAGAAGATCCGCGGCGACTTCGATGCCAAAAAAATAGCCATCGCCGACGCCGACATCCGCCGCGCCATGGACGAGCTGATGGCGCAGGCGATCGCGCAGATCAAAGTAAGCGGCTGACATGGCCTTTTCCTTGGCCCGGCGCCTGCGCGCCGGCGAAACCATCTATTCCGGCTGGTCGTCGCTCCCCGCCCCCATCGTCGCCGAGGTGCTGGCGCGCTCGGGCTTTGCCGCCGTCGCGATCGACATGCAGCACGGCATGTGGGATTTCGCCGCGGCGGTCACCGGTATTGGCGCGATCGCCGGCGTCGGCGCGGCGCCCATCGTGCGCACCCCCTATCACGATTGGCCGATGGTGAGCCGCGCGCTCGACATGGGCGCCGAGGGCGTGGTGGCGCCGTTGATCAGCACCGTCGAAGATGCCAGGCAATTCGTTTCCGTCGCCAAGTTTCCCCCGGTCGGCGACCGCAGCTGGGGACCCAACCGCGCCATGATGCTCGGCGGTTTCCCCGACATGAAATCCTATTTGCGCGACGCAAACGACATGACCGTCACCATCGCCATGATCGAGACGCGCGAGGCGCTCAAGAACCTGGACGCGATCGCCGCGGTCAAAGGCATCGACGTGCTGTTCGTCGGTCCCTCCGATCTGTCGATCACCATGAGCGACGGCGCGGTTCTCGATCCCGTCTCGAAAGAGGTCGAGGCCCAGCTCGACAAGGTTGTCGCGGCGGCGAAGAAGGCGGGCAAGGTGGCCGGACTTTATTGCGCGACCGGCGAACGCGCGGCGGCGATGGCCAAGCGCGGCTTCGGCTATCTCGCCGTCGGCAACGACCTCGGCTTTTTGCGCGAGGCCATCGCCGCGCACGTGAAGGCGCTAAAGAGCTGACGCCGCGAGGCGGTCGAGAACCTGTCCGACGTCGTGCTCGACCTCGTCGCCTCTCACCTCAATCACGCGATAATCGTGCTCGGCGAGCCACGCCCGTTTTTCGGCACGCGCCTCGGCAGCCGCCGCATTCTCGTCCACCGGCACAAGATCGATCACGCAGCGGCGTGGGAACGAGACGAAATCGGCCATATGCGGGCCGATCGGCACCTGACGCTTGAAACCAAGACCGGCAAAGCGCCGGTCGTTGACCAGCGCCTGCCATAGCGCGCGCTCGGCGTCGGTCGGGTTGCGCCGCAACAGCCGCGGCAGGCCGCGCAGGGGCGTGCGCTCGGACGGCGCGCGGCCGGCGCCGTGCTCGGCCAGGAGATCGCGCAGCTTCTGCGCGCCGGCGCCGTCGAGCACCCCGCCGCGCGCCGGACCCTTCCTGCCTTGCACCAGCGCGGTGACCACGCCGTGCAACGTGCGCACGTCCTGTTGCGAGGGCGCCATTCGCTGAAAAATATTGCGCAGGTTGACGCCCATGGTGCCGCGCTTTTCGGCGGGCCGGAAAAATTCAACCTTGTCGAGTTCGCGCTCCAAGTCGGCAAAGAAAGCATCGAGCTGCTGCTTTTTCGCCGGCGGCGATTTCTGCGGGGCCGCGAAGGGCAGTTCGCCGCCCGCCTGCTTGAACCATTCGTAACCGACGATCACCACCGCCTGCGCCAGATTGAGCGAGGCGAAGGCTGGGTTGACCGGCAGCGTGAGAATGCGGTCGGCGCGCGCCACTTCGTGGTTTTCCAACCCATTGCGCTCGCGTCCGAATACGATGGCGACGTTTTCGTCAGCCTTCACCCGCGGCGCCATCTCGGCCGCCGCCTGCCCCGCTCCGAGCACGGGCTTGGCCTGGTCGTGGTTGCGTGCGGTCGTGGCTACGACGAAAGTGCAATCCGCGATCGCCTCGGCCAGGCTGTCATAAAGCTGCGCGCCGTCGAGCACGCGGTCGGCACCCGCCGCCATCGCGCGCGCTTTATCGTTCGGCCAGCCTTGCACCGGCTTGACCAGGCGCAAGCGCGACAGCCCAAAATTGGCCATGGCGCGCGCCGCAGCGCCGATGTTCTCGACCATCTGCGTCTCGACCAGGACGACGATCGGCGCCGGCCGTTCGATCCAGCGTTTGGTCTTGTCGGTGCCGGCGCCCGGCATGGATCAGCCTCGCTTGCGGGCGGTATTTCCGCCCTGCCTAAACCATTACCTGTTTAATCTGAATCAATGCAGCCCGTAACATTTTGCTGCCCATGATCTTTTAACAGAACTGGTGTCCGTTTTTTGCCGGCCGCGCGCGGGCGGCCGGCAGAAGCGGAAAACGCGCCTTTCGTCACCGCATTTGGGGTGCTATAGCCACGCCGCCGGCCACCATTCCCCGCTGTCCGCGCGTCTCCAAAAGGTTTTGTCCGAAATGCCAAATCTCGAAATCATGTGGACGAAGGTCGATGAAGCCCCGGCGCTCGCGACCTATTCCCTGCTGCCGATCGTCGAAGCCTTCGTGGGCGCGGCGGGTGTGTCCGTGAAGCTGAAGGACATCTCACTGGCCGGTCGCATCCTCGCCAATTTCCCCGAGAAGCTCACCCCTGCGCAACGAATCAGCGACCAGCTCGCCGAACTTGGCGCGCTCGCGACGCGGCCCGAGGCCAACATCATCAAGCTGCCCAACATCTCCGCCTCGATCCCGCAGCTCAAGGCCGCGATCAAGGAACTGCAAAGCAAGGGCTACGACATTCCGGACTATCCGGATAACGCCGCGACGGACGCCGAGAAGGACATCAAGTCTCGCTACGCCAAGGTGCTCGGCAGCGCCGTCAACCCCGTGTTGCGCGAGGGCAATTCCGATCGCCGCGCCGCCGGCGCCGTCAAGCAATACGCCCGCACCAATCCGCACAAGATGGGCGCCTGGAAGTCGGACTCCAAATCGCATGTGGCGCACATGTCGGGCGGCGATTTCTACGGCTCGGAAGTCTCGACCACCGTTGCGTCGGCGACCAATGCCCGCATCGAGCTGGTCGGTGCCGACGGCGCCGTCACGGTGCTCAAGGCGAAGATGCCGCTTGACGCCGGCGAGATCATCGACGCGGCGACGATGAGCCGCAAGGCGCTGCGCGCCTTCTTCGCCGAGCAGATCGAAACCGCCAAGAAGGACGGCGTGCTGTTCTCGGTGCATCTGAAGGCCACCATGATGAAGATCTCCGATCCCATCATTTTCGGCCAAGCGGTGTCCGTTTTCTTTGCCGATGTATTCAAGAAGCACGCCGCCACGTTCAAGCGTCTGGGCGTCAATCCCAACAACGGCTTCGGCGATCTACTGACGAAAATCGAGACGCTGCCGGAAGTCGAAAAGAAAGCGATCAAGGACGACATCGCGGCCGAGTACGCGAAGCGGCCGGGCCTCGCCATGGTCAATTCCGACAAGGGCATCACCAACCTGCACGTGCCCTCAGACGTGATCGTCGACGCTTCGATGCCGGCGATGATCCGTGAAGGCGGCCGCATGTGGGGCGCCGACGGCAAGCTGCACGACGTCGAGGCCGTGATCCCGGACCGCGCCTACGCGACGTTGTATCAGGCGACCATCGAGGACTGTAAGGCGCACGGCGCGTTCGACCCTCGGACCATGGGCTCGGTTGCAAACGTGGGGTTGATGGCGCAGAAGGCCGAGGAATACGGCTCGCACGACAAGACGTTCGAAATTCCCGCAGACGGAAAGGTCCGCGTCGTCGCCGATGACGGCAAGGTGTTGCTGGAGCGCCCGGTCGAGACCGGTGACATCTTCCGCGCGTGCGAGACCAGGGACGCGCCGATCCAGGACTGGGTCAAGCTCGGCGTGCGCCGCGCGCGCCTGACCGGCACCCCGGCGGTGTTCTGGCTCGACGCCAAACGAGCGCACGACGCGCAGGTCATCGCCAAAGTCGAGAAATACCTGAAAACTCAAGACACCACAGGGCTCGACATCCGTATTCTGCCGCCGGTCGAAGCGATCAAGTTTTCGCTCGAGCGCATCCGCAAGGGCCAGGACACGATCTCCGTCACCGGCAACGTGCTGCGTGATTATCTGACCGACCTGTTTCCGATCATGGAGCTCGGCACCTCGTCCAAGATGCTGTCGATCGTTCCGCTGTTGGCGGGCGGCGGTCTTTTCGAGACCGGCGCCGGCGGCTCGGCGCCCAAGCACGTGCAGCAGTTCCAGGAAGAGGGCTATTTGCGCTGGGATTCGCTCGGCGAGTTCCTTGCGCTGGGCGCCTCGCTCGAACATCTGGCGCAGACCTACAAGAACGCCAAGGCGCAGGTTCTCGCCGAGACACTCGATGAGGCCATCGGCAAGTTCCTCCAGTTCAACCGCAATCCCGCGCGCAAAGTCGGCGAAATCGACAATCGCGGCAGCCATTTCTACCTCGCCCTCTATTGGGCGCAGGCGCTGGCCGCGCAGACCAAGGACGCGGAATTGCAAGCCCGCTTCAAACCGCTGGCCGAAACGCTCGCCAAGAACGAGGCCAAGATCAATGCGGAACTGATCGGCGCACAAGGCAAGCCGGTCGACCTCGGCGGCTATTACGTGCCCGATCCTGCCAAGGCGTCGGCGGCGATGCGGCCGAGCGCCACGCTGAACGCCGCGATCGCCGCGCTCTGACGCGGAGCCCGGCGGCAGCGGATGCCTCCGAGGCGATGGCGTAGTTTCCTCTCCCCGCTTGCGGGGAGAGTTACATCACTCAATCTCCTCCGCCACAATATCGCCTTTTGGGCTGACCACCTCGCGGCCGACGCGTTTGTCCACCACGTCCTTGATGCGCGCGGCGATGCGCGGATCGCGGCTCATCAGCGCGTGGAGGTCTTGCGCCGAGAGCACCAAGAGATTGGTGCGCGTGAGCGCGGTGGCGGTCGCCGAGCGCCGCGCGCGGCGCAGCACCGCCACCTCGCCGAAGAATTGGCCGACGCCTAGGCGCAGGCGCTCCTTCTTGAGCGCTACCTCGACCTCGCCGGCAGCAATGAAATACATCGAGTGCGCCGGATCGCCGGCGCGCACGATCACCTCGTCCGCCTCCGCCACCTGCGCGCGCAACAGCCCCATGATGTCGGAAATGTCGGCGGCTTCGAGCTCGGCGAACAGCGGCACGCGCGCGATCATGCCCCAGGTGACGATGAAATCGCGGCGGTGGATTTGCTCGGCGAAGGCGGTAGCGATGATGCCAATCGGCAGCGCCATCATGATCAGGCCGACGAAGATGGTACCGGTGGCGATCAGCTTGCCGATCGCGGTGACCGGCACCACGTCGCCGTAACCGATGGTGCCGATGGTGACGATCGCCCACCACAGCGCGTCGGGGATGGTGCCGAGCTTGTCCGGCTGCACCTTGCCCTCGGCGAGATGCATCAAGGCGGCGGCGACCAGCGCCGAGCCCATGGTAATGACCAGGCAACCGAACAGCGCGCGCCGCTCGCGGTAGAGCACGTCGAGCAGCGAACGCATGGCCGGCGAATAGCGCGCGATCTTGAAGAAGCGCACGATGCGGAACACCAGTAAGACCCGCAAATCGTCGGGCAGCACCAGCGCGAACCAGAACGGCAGCACAGCGGCAAGATCGACCAGGCCGGCCGGACTGAACGCGTATTTCAGACGCGCCCGCAGCGGAGCGAGATGGCGGTGCGGCCCGTGCTCGATCGCGACCCACAATCGCAAGCCATATTCGACGGTGAACACGATGAGCGAGAAGATTTCGATCAGGTCGAAGGCGACCGCATAGCGAGCGCCGATCGCCGGCACCGATTCAAGCGCGACGGCGATCAGGTTGATCAAAATCAGCGCCACCAAGGCTCGGTCGACGACGACGCTTGCGCGGTCGCCCACCGGGCCCTGTTCGAGCACCTGATAGAGCCGCCGGCGCAGGTCCGTCAGCCGGTCACGGGACATGGCGCGCTCCGCTAGAATCGGCGGCAATAGTAGAGCATTCCCGCGCGCCCGTTTTGCGGTCGATCAATCGCCTAATACAGCCTCACCGCATAGACCGGCGGCAGATGGGCGTTGACCAGATCCCAGGCCTCGCCGGCGCTGTCGCTCACCCACAGGCTGCCGGTGGTCGAGCCCATGGCGAGTTGCTTGCCCGACGCATCGACGTCGAGCCCGTGCCGATAGACCAGATCGAAAGCGTCCTGCTGCGGCAGCCCGGCGCGGAAACTCTGCCAGGTCTTGCCGCCGTCGCTGGTGCGCGTCACGGCGAGCGCCCGGTCGCGCGGCACGCGCATCTCGTCCTTGATCGCCGGCACGAACCAGGCGGTGAGCGGATCGCGCGGGTGGACGGCGACGGCGAAACCGAAATCGTCCACCGGCAATTTGAGCTGCGTCCAAGTGACGCCGGCATCAGTCGAGCGGAAAATGCCGCAGTGATGCTGCATCCACATCGTGTCGGGCGCGGCGGCACAGCGCACCACGCGATGCGGGTCCTGCGTCTCCTTCTGCCCGGCGAGTTCCGGCGGCATGTAAGCGGCGACCAGCCCGTCGCCGCGCAGCGCCCAGCTTTCGCCGGAGTTGTCGGTATCCCACACGCCGCCGCAGGAGATGCCAACGACCACCCGCTTGGCGTCGCGCGGGTCGGGCGAGATCGAATGGATGCCGGCATCGTCATAGCCGCCGCCGAACCATTTCTCGCGCTCCGGCACGTTCCATAGCGCGGTGACTTGGTTCCAATGCTCGCCGCGATCGTCGGAGCGGAACAGACCCGCTGGCAGCGCGCCGGCCCAGAGCTGCCCGGCAACGCCGCCCGCTTCAATCGTCCACACCTGGAACAACGTCGGCGCGCCCGCGGCATCGGCCGGAAAGGCCGGCGCTTCCAGTTCTTGCCATGTGCCGCCGTCATCGTCCGAGCGGTGCAGCTTGGAACCGAAATGGCCGTGCTTGAGCACGGCATAGAGCGCCTTGTCGCGCGCGTCATGCAGCGTGGCCGTCACCGGAATACCGGTGAAGCTCACACGCTCCACATTCCAGCCGCCGTTTTTGCGCGCAAGCTGCAGCAAGCCCTTGCGCGTCGCCACCACTATGCGCTCGCTCATGACTCAACCTCCGGACAGAGCCTGCATGACATAAACCTTCGAATCCGGCCGGATGCTTTGGCCGAGCGCCGCCTCGCGCGGCAGCCTTTTGCCGTCGGCGAAAATGCAGACGTGTTTCCGCAACTGCCCGCGCTCGTCGAGCACATAGGAGCGCACATGCGGCAATTCGCTGAACGCGCCGTCGAGCGCGGCGCCCACGGTGTCGCCGCCGGCGGTCAGCGGACCGTTCGGCACCAATTCGCGCAGCCAGGCGGTGAAATGGAGTTCGGCCATGCAGCCAAGCCTAATTCGGCCTTCGTCCCCGCAAAAGCGGGGACCCATACGCCGCGGTTTTTATCCGCCCAGCGCCGCTTCGATCGCTTTGAGCGCCTCTTCAGCCTTGGAGCCGTCCGGGCCGCCGGCCTGCGCCATATCGGGGCGGCCGCCGCCGCCTTTGCCGCCGAGCACGGCGGCGCCCGCTTTGACGAGGTCCACCGCGTTGAAGCGCTTGGTGAGATCTTCGGTGACGCCGACCACGAGCCCGGCCTTGCCGTCGGCGGAAAGGCCGACGATGGCGACCACGCCGGAGCCGACCTGTTTCTTGCCCTCATCGGCAAGACTGCGCAGATCCTTCAATTCGATGCCGGAGACCGAGCGCGCGATCAATTTCACACCGTTGACCTGGCGCACGCCGTCGGCGCCGCTCGTAGCGCTGCCGCCGTCGCCCATGGCGAGTTTCTTGCGCGCGTCGGTGAGTTCGCGTTCCAGCTTCTTGCGCTCGTCAAGCAGCGCGGTAATGCGCGCCGGCATGTCCTCAAGCGGCGATTTGAGCTCGGCCGCCGCGGCCTTAGCGATCTGCATCTGATGATCGGCCGCCTTGCGCGCCGCCCGCCCGGTCAGCGCCTCGAGCCGCCGCACCCCGGCGGCGACGCCCGAGTCGGCGAGGCCGTTGATCAAGCCGATATCGCCGGTGCGCTTGACATGCGTGCCGCCGCACAATTCGACCGACCAGCCGAGCGTGTTGCCACTCCCCTCGCCCATCGCCACCACGCGCACCTCGTCGCCGTATTTCTCGCCGAACAGCGCGCGCGCGCCGGAGGAACGTGCATCGTCGAGCGCCATCAGCCGCGTGGTCACTGGCGCGTTTTGCAGCACAATGTCGTTGGCGATGTCTTCCACGCGCTCGAGCTCGGCCGCGCTCACCGGTTTCGGATGCGAGAAATCGAAGCGCAGCCGGTCGGGCGCGACCAGCGAGCCCTTTTGCGCCACGTGGTCGCCGAGCACCTGGCGTAGCGCCTCGTGCAGAATATGCGTGGCGGAATGGTTCTGCCTTATCGCCGCGCGGCGCGCGTGATCGACTTCCATCAGCAGCGGATCGCCGGCCTTCACTGCGCCCTCTTCCACCGTGACCATGTGCACGAACACGTCGCCGGCTTTCTTCTGCGCGTCGGTCACGAGGAGCCGCACGCCCTCGCGCCGCATCTCGCCGGTATCGCCGACCTGGCCGCCGGATTCGCCGTAAAACGGCGTCTGGTTCATCACCACGGCGCCGCTCTCGCCTTTTTTCAGCTCAGTGACTTCCTTGCCATCCTTGACCAGCGCGGCGACCACGCCTTCCGCGCTCTCGGTCTCGTAGCCGAGGAATTCGCTCGCGCCCGCTTTCTCGCGCAGGGAAAACCACACGGTCTCCTGCGCCGCTTCGCCCGAGCCCGCCCAGGACGCGCGCGCCTTCTCGCGTTGGCGCTGCATAGCGTCATTGAAGCCGTCGAGGTCGACGCCGATGCCGCGCGCGCGCAGCGCGTCCTGCGTCAGATCCAAAGGAAAACCATAGGTGTCGTAGAGCGTGAAAGCGGTTTCACCGTCGAGCATGGCGCCCTTCTTCAAACCGGCGGTCTTCTCCTCGAGGATGGCGAGGCCGCGCTCCAGTGTGTTGCGGAAGCGGGTCTCCTCCAGCTTGAGCGTCTCGGAAATCAGCGCCTCGGCGCGGATCAATTCGGGATAGGCCTGGCCCATTTCGCGCGCGAGCAGCGGCACCAGCTTCCACATCAGCGGGTCTTTGGCCCCTAACAGTTCGGCGTGGCGCATGGCGCGCCGCATGATGCGTCGGAGCACGTAGCCGCGGCCCTCGTTCGAGGGCAGCACGCCGTCGGCGATGAGGAAAGACGAGGCGCGCAGGTGATCGGCGATCACCCGGTGCGAGGCCTTTTGCGGGCCGTCCGAGGGCACGTTGGTCAGGTCGGCGATGGCGCGGATCAGATTGGCGAACAGATCGATGGCGTAATTGTCGTGCGTGCCTTGCAGCACCGCGGCGATGCGCTCGAGCCCCATGCCGGTATCGATCGAGGGCCGCGGCAGGTCGATGCGCTTGCCGCCGGCAAGCTGCTCGTATTGCATGAATACAAGATTCCAGATTTCGATGAAGCGGTCGCCGTCGGCTTCCGCCGAGCCGGGCGGACCGCCGGGGATGTGATCGCCGTGGTCGTAGAAGATTTCCGCGCAGGGGCCGCAGGGGCCGGTGTCGCCCATGGCCCAGAAATTGTCGGAACCGGCGATGCGCAGAATTTTCTTCTCGGGCAGTCCGCTTATTTTCTTCCAAAGATTGAAGGCATCGTCGTCGTCGACATAGACCGTCGCCAGCAGCTTGTCCTTGGACAGTCCATATTCCTTCGTGATCAGCGTCCAAGCGAGCTCGATCGCGTGCTCCTTGAAGTAGTCGCCGAAGGAGAAATTTCCCAGCATCTCGAAAAAAGTATGGTGGCGCGCGGTGTAGCCGACATTGTCGAGGTCGTTGTGTTTGCCGCCGGCGCGCACGCATTTCTGCGCTGTCGTGGCGCGCGAATAAGGGCGCTTTTCCAGGCCGGTGAAGACGTTCTTGAACTGCACCATGCCGGCATTGGTGAACATCAGTGTAGGGTCGTTGCGCGGCACCAGCGAGGACGACGCCACGACCTGGTGGTCGTTGCGGGCGAAAAAATCGAGGAAACCTTTGCGGATGTCGTTGACGCCGCTCATTCAGACACGCTCACCACGCCCCCAATCGGCGGGCCGCAAGGGCCCGTGCCGCTTGATATTTTGTTACTATCTTATGTAGCGACGGGATTTCGCGGTGTCTAGGAAGCCCCCGGCTTATGCAAAAGCCCCCTTTGATCGCCATTGCACCCGCCGGCTGGCCCGCGGACGGCGACCTCGTGCGCGGCCTGTTCCGCGAATACATCGACAGCCTGGGCGTCGATCTCGCCTTCCAGGCGGTGGATGCCGAGCTTGCCGAGCTGCCCGGCAGATATGCAAAACCGGGCGGCGAAATCCTCATCGCCCGCGCGGGGAATGGGGACGCCCTCGGCTGCGCGGCACTGCGCCCGGCGGCAGCGGACGGCGCCTGCGAGATGAAACGGCTCTATGTGCGCCCCGCCGGGCGCGGGCAGAGCCTGGGGCGGCGGCTCGCCGAAGCCGTCATCGCGCAGGCCCGCGCCGCCGGATACCGGCGCATGCTGCTCGACACGCTGGCGCCGATGCGCGAGGCGCAGGCGCTCTACGCCTCGCTCGGCTTCAAGCCGATCGCGCCCTATTACGAAAATCCGCTGCCGGGCGCGCGCTACATGGCGCTCGATCTCTAGGGCCGCTGCGTCAGCGCGAGCTTGGCGGCGAGCGCGATGAAGGCTGCGCCGAGCAGCCGCTCGAGCCAGACGCGCAGCCGCGTGCCGGCGGCCGCCCACGCCGCCGAATGCGCGGCGATCACGGCGACGATGGTCAGCCAGAGCGTGCCGGTGGCCGTCACGATCAGGCCGAGCAGCGCAAAACCGAGCGTCTTGTCCGGCGCGTCGACGCCGACGAACTGCGGCAGGAAGGCGAGGAAGAACAGCGCGACCTTCGGATTGAGCGCGTTGGTGAGGAAGCCCTGCAGATAGATCGAGTGGCCTCTCGGTGCGCGCACGGGTGCGGCCGCGGACGCCGCATCGCGCCGCCCGAACAGCAGGCGCAAGCCGATGAAGGCGAGATAGGCCGCCCCCACCCATTTGAGCGCGGCGAAGGCGGTGGCGGAAGCGAGCAGCAGCGCCGAGAGGCCGACGGTGGCCGCGGTGATGTGCACGAAACAGCCGGTGCCGACGCCGAGCGCCGCCAAGACGCCGCCGCGCTCGCCGTGGCGCAGGCTGTGGCTCACCACCAGCGCGGTGTCCGGTCCCGGCGTCAGATTGAGCAAGAGGCCGGCGGCGATGAACAGCGGCAGATCGTGGATACCGAACAGGGAAAGCATCCTCCCGGGCTCGAAGCCTAGCACACGCGAGAGGCGAAACACGCACATCGCCCCCGTCCTCGGTGGCGGCCGCTTTACGCAGCCGGGTGCCGACGGGGGCGATACGCGAGACGCAGTACCTTAATTGGTGCGACGGAATACCGGCGCCGCCGCGCGCGCCTTACAAGCCAATTCCGATCATTCCCGCGTAAGCGGGAATCCAGCTCTTAGTTCATCCAGCCTTGGCCCTGGATCCCCGCTCGAGCCTGCACCCGCGAAGGCGGGTGCGGGGACGAGCGGATAATTCCTGCGGTTCAGGCCTCCGCCGCCTCGTCGTCCTCGTCCTTCTCCTCGCCGGCCATGATCGCCTCGGCGACGATGCCGGAGTTCGCCCGCACCTGCGCCTCGATCTTGGCGGCCATTTCGGGGTTATCTTTGAGGAACTGCTTGGCGTTCTCGCGCCCCTGGCCGATGCGCTGGCTGTCGTAGGAGAACCAGGCGCCGGACTTCTCCACCACGCCGGCCTTGACGCCGAGATCGATCAGCTCGCCGACCTTGGAGACGCCCTCGCCGTACATGATGTCGAACTCGACCTGCTTGAACGGCGGCGCCATCTTGTTCTTGACTACCTTGACCCTTGTTTGATTACCGACAACCTCGTCGCGCTCCTTGATGGCGCCGATGCGGCGGATATCGAGGCGCACGGAGGCGTAGAACTTCAGCGCCTGGCCGCCGCTCGTCGTTTCTGGCGAGCCGTACATCACGCCGATCTTCATGCGGATCTGGTTGATGAAAACCACCATGGTGCGCGACTTGCTGATCGAGGCGGTCAACTTGCGCAGCGCCTGGCTCATCAGCCGCGCTTGGCTGCCCGGCTGCACGTCGCCCATCTCGCCTTCAAGCTCGGAGCGCGGCACCAAGGCGGCGACCGAATCGACCACCAGCACGTCGATCGCGCCGGAGCGCACCAGCGTGTCGGCGATTTCCAGCGCCTGCTCGCCGGCGTCCGGTTGCGAGATCAACAGCTCGTCGACATTGACCCCGAGCTTGCGCGCATAAACGGGGTCGAGCGCGTGCTCGGCGTCGACGAAGGCGCAGATGCCGCCGAGCTTTTGAGCTTCGGCGATGGTGTGCAGCGCCAGCGTGGTTTTGCCTGAGGATTCCGGCCCGTAAATCTCCACCACCCGGCCGCGCGGCAGGCCGCCGACGCCGAGCGCGATGTCGAGGCCCAAGGAGCCGGTCGAAATCGTCTCCACGTCCATCGACTTGTCGTTCTTGCCGAGCTTCATGATCGAGCCCTTGCCGAACTGGCGCTCGATCTGGCTGAGCGCGGCGGTGAGGGCTTTCGACTTGTCCATGGAGGATCCTTCGACGACACGCAAAGCAGGCTGACTCATGGGTAGCGCTCCTTATGGCCTAAGAGTTGACCCCCCGACAACGAAGGCGCTTGAAATGGTCCCCATGGACCCTCGCCCGCCCCCGCCGGAATCGACCGAAGGAGACAATGTACACTATTTGTTCTCAGTTCGCAATATGTTCTTTGAGGTATCAGGGTAATGGACTTTTTTGGCCCCTATTGGCCTGTTTTCATTTTACGAATGGCCTAGTTTGCTTCTGAGTCCGGCCGAGCCGCTAGGGAAAGCCATGCCCCCACCAAGACTCAACTGCGGTATGAGGCCATAGCCGCAGTCGGCGTAGCTATCCTGACCTACGTCGCCTTCAAGACTATTGGCTTCTTGGGCGTCGGCATTTTGGGCTTAGCGATGATGTTCGTTGCCTTTCAGGCCGACCTTACGAAGGACGGCAACTCTTCAACTTACTCAATAATTCCGAGGCCATCGCATAATATGGACCATGATATGGACCATGCCGAGAAAGCATCGCGTCGGGCTGAAGCGGAATTGCTTTCGCATCCGATCCTGATGGGCAAATTACTTGGTCTTTGCTTAGCCATTATTGGATTTGGATTATTCTCTCTTCTCTAGGCCGCGTGGACAAATTTGATCCAGTAACGAGCGGATGCGAGGCATAGCATGCCGAGGAAGCTGTCGGCGAGCTGGTCGTATCGCGTGGCGATGGCACGGTTGATCTTGAGATGGCCGAGCACACGCTCGATGCAATTGCGCTGGCGGTAGAGGCGTTTGCTGTAGCGGATCGGTGCGGTGCGATTGGATTTTGGCGGAATGACGGGTTTGATCCCGCGCGCCTTCAAGTCGGCTCGGATCGCATCTGTGTCGTAGGCCTTATCGGCGAGAAGAGCATCCGGCGCCCGCTCCGGAAGATCGATCAGCGTATCGTAGGCTTTGCAGTCCGCCGCTTCGCCGGACGTGAGATGGAAGGCAATTGGACGGCCTCTGGCATCACCGAGACAATGAACTTTACTGGTGAACCCGCCCCGCGAGCGGCCAAGAGCTCTTTGATGGACCCCCCTTTTCCGCCCGCTGCCGAGACATGAGCGCGAACTGTAGTGCTGTCGATGTTGTACTGTCCGCTTTCCGCCATTGTTTCGGCGAGAGCAATAGCGACGCTCTCCCAGACACCGGAGGCGCTCCATCGCCGGAACCGGCGATAGATCGAATTCCAGTTTCCATACTTCTCGGGAACATCGCGCCATGGTGCGCCGGTGCGTAGTCGCCACAGAATGCCATTGATAATGTTACGATTATCCTCGGGCGGCCGGCCACGTCCGCGTTTCCCAGGTTCTCGTTCGACCGGCAATAACACGCGTAAAATACGCCACTCGACCTCTGTCAGATCGCCGCGGCTCAAGGCTGCCTCCTCGAATCTGCAGCCTTGAATCAAAACGAGATTCACGCGTCAATGATTTTGTCCACGCCGCCTAGGCCGCCTCGGTTGGCGGCCTCTTTCGTTGCTGCCAGCCGCTTCCGGCCTCGCGCCAGCAAGGTATGAACTTTCCGCCTTTGGTCCCCACGCAAGGACTTGTTCCCGCCGCGGGAACTTTTCCTTGACGCCGTTGTTCTCATAGGCGAGCCGCCCCGATGCGGGGGCCGCACAACGGAAAGAACAGCACCATGCGAACGATTGCCCTCGCTCTCATCGGCGCCGGTCTTGCCGTCGCCGTGACGGCCGCTGCGCCGATACCGGCGAAAGCCGAATCGGATCCCACCATCCAGAACAATGGCGGCACTTCGTATCCCCAGTATTGGCCGCAACAGGACTATCGGCGTTACGGCCATTCGCGCCGCCGCTATTACGCAGCGCCGGGCTATGCCTACACGCCGGGATCAACGTGGAACGGCTGCCCGCCCCATTTCACGGTGCAGGACGGCGTCTGTAAGGCCTATCGCGGTTATTAATTCGCGCCGCCGGCGCTGCAATGCGAAAGGCCGCCTCGGTTGGCGGCCTCTTTCATTTCAGACCCTTTCCGTCATCAGCAAGCGTAGCAAGCGTAGCCCGGATGAAGCGAAGCGAAATCCAGGGCCTCAGTGCTGAATCCCGCATGCCGCTTCGCTCCATGCGGGCTACGAGCTTTTTTATGGCCCATAAGCCCAGCGGCCCTTTCGGGAACGCAATTCGCCCCTTTTGCCTGATGTTTTATGCATTACGGATAAATCCGGAATTGAAAAACTATGCGACTTTAGTCTTACCATTGCGCCATGGCGGCCGCTGAACAACCGAGACACGAGCCGGACCATCCCGTCGCGCGGTTTTGTTGCGGCGAGCCCATGAAACTTATCAAGAGCATCCCGCGGCTCGGCTCCTATCCGGAGCTGCAAACTTATCGCTGCGAGCGATGCCACAACGTCAAAACGTTTGAGGTGAAGCCAAGACGCTCAAGGAGCAATTCCCCATGACAACGCAGACGCAAACTCAGGATCACACGATGCTGTATACCTTGGGGCTCGCTGCCGTGATGATTGTTATCGCGGTCGCCGCTCTGTGGTTTTACGCGCATTAATCGCAAATTGCGTAACGGCGGAGGCCGCCTCGGTTGGCGGCCTCTTTCGTTGCTGCTGACTCTTTTCAATTCGTCAAAAGCTCCTTGGCCGCTTTTAAATCTACGCGTCGCCCCTTTTTCCTGGTTCGCTTTCGGCCGCAAGGCCGGCGGCCTCATGGATGTCTAAAGAATCTCAAATAGAAAGCTGCGAACACCAAGACAATGCCAATATTCACGATCAGCCGTCCCCAGAATTGGTTTCTGAAGAACGCGACATCGACACCAACGATGACGGCTGCCATCGTCACCACGTAAAGTATTAAAGCTGCCTGTCGACCCATTTCAGCCAAACTTCTGCGGATGGCAGTGGCCCTTTTTCGACCGCGCGTCTTAGCCCGGCGCCTTATCGAAGCGTTTCATTTCTCCGCCGAGCCGTACCCACGGCTGCGCGCTGGCGCAGTAAATCTATGCCTTCGGTTTCACCCAGCTCGGATCGTCAGGGGTACCGCCGGCAATCATGAGAATGCCCGGCATCGCTGCCGGTTCGTCGATGACCGAGGACCCGCATTCAGGACAGAACCGCCGCTCGATGGGCTTGCCGCTATCGCCCAGCTTGGTGAAGCCCTTCAGACCGTCCGTGACCTTGACCGCCGACTTCGGCACGGCAATCACCGCAGCGAAGGGACTTCCGGTGAACTTCTGGCAGTCATGGCAATGGCAAAGCCCCACGAACAGTGGCCCCGCATCGGCGCTGTAACGAATTTTCCCGCAAAGGCAGCCACCAGTCATCGCAACCATGCGACGTTCCCCAAGTCTTAATTGCCAAGTGTTGATTGGCGCGCCGCTAAATTAGCACACAACGGCCTACGAGGTCGCACCCGTTGGCGGCCTCGTTCATTCGCATTTGAATCAAACCGCTATTGGTCCCGCACCCGCTTATGAACCGCGCGGCGTATAATTATACCATTCCTAAATGTGAATGTGATAGACTTCCTGCATTGCCTCGCCGCGAGTCGCCGTCCCGGCGGCGGATACCGTCCGGTGGACCGGTAAACGAAGAACAAAAATGCTCTGCACCGCCTGCACCGTCATCCCGTTGGCCGACAGCTGGATCGTCCAGTGCGGCGCGGATTGTCACGGCCCCTATTTGTCGAACGGCATGGCTTTGCGCGTCGCCACCGCCGAAGCGCTTTCGCTGCGCCGGCAAGGGCGCCGCTCGAAAATTTCCCTGCAGAACCGCCAAGGCGACACGCAGGTCGAGTATTGCCTGTGCGAGGCCTTTAAAAAAAATCCGTCCTTAACCCCGCCCCCTGCCGTAAAGCCGTCGCCGTAGTGCCGCAAAGCGGCCCAGCTTTAACGTTACCCGTTCGCCGCGTTTGCGGTCTGCGATGGCGGCCGTCGCCGCGCGCAAATAATTTGCGCGCCGACCACATGAAGCGGGGGCGTAAATCGTGGACCAGTGGGTACGGCTTGGCCTGGCGATCACCGTCATGGCGTTGATCTCGGTCGGCCTTTATCAGTTCGGCGGCCGCGCCGGCGCCGTCGAACCGGGCGTTAGCGGCATCGTCTATAAGCGCTAGGCAACCGAGAACGAGGGCGCGGCGGCGCCCGATAAAACCGCAAAAATAGCCGTACACCTTGCGGAAATCGTCAGGCGGAACTCTGCTTCGTCGCCGCAGCTTGGGCGTGACCGTCTTGCCACTCGCGCCAATGCGTCGGCCGCACGTCGAGCCGCTCCTTGGTCTCGACCTTCATCCAGCCGTTGAGGATGCGGCGGCACGGGAACACGAGCGCGTGCGCGCCATCGCTATCGATGACGGCAAGCTCGATATCCCGGTCGAACGGCGCGCTGGAAACGCTTTCCCACATTCAATCATTTTGTCGGCGCAGGCGAGCGGCGCATTGACCTAAATCATTTCACGCGGCGCTCCGCGCCGAGCGGGCGACGTCGGCGGCGCCGGCGCCGCGACCAAAAAATTGATCTAGATCAATTATTGCGGGGCGGTATTCGGGGAAGGTTCCCCCGCCTATCCACCTGAGCCGGAGTGGAAATTTGACCGCAAGCCCGCCCCCGTGCGTGCGTCCTTGCCCCGTTTGCGGCGTCGCCATGCAGGCAAGCCGCTCGCGCGAGGATATCGCCGATTTCGACACGTTTGAGTGCCTGACCTGCGAAACCGTGATCTACGAAGACAAACCGCGGCCGGCCGGCGGCAAGGAATAACCGTTCAGAACGGCCAGTTGATAATCGCCGTGGCGACGCCCACCACGCTGCTGACCATGGCGGCGAGCGCGTAGGCTTGGCCGACGAACCAGACCTTGAGAAACGGCGCCAATTCGCCATCGGCCGGCCGCGCCACCATGACCATCGCGACGGTGACCGCGATGAGAATCAATCCGATGGCAAAATTCATGGCTGCTCCCGCGGGCCTGTTGAGTAGCGCAAGCTAGCCAGCGCCCGCGCCGTACGCTCGTAAATTGCTCATTAAAAACAACCACTAACCGGATACGCCGGCCTCTCCGCCGGATATGCGGCGTTTATGCTGCCGCGCGGGAACTCATTGCGCCGCATACGATTTTGATCTCCCTCAATGCCGGATTTGGAAAATTGGCGATGGTGTCCGCGTAATGAGGACCGCCGGTCCTCGTCCGCCGCGAACAGCTTGTGGAGAGACCATGAATTCCGCCAACATCAAACGCTCGATCGTCCGCAACGGGCAGAAAACCAGCGTGTCGCTCGAAAAGGAGTTTTGGGAAGGTCTGCGCGAAATCGCCAGCGTGCAGAACACCAAATTGTCGGCGCTGGTGCGTCAGATTGACATAGGCCGCCAAGGCAACAATCTGTCCTCCGCGATCCGCGTCTTCGTGTTCAATCAGCTGCGCACGCAGATCTCGCCTGCCGCCTACGCCATCCCGCAGCAGGCCGCCGAATCCGCCGAGTTGCGCTAAGCCGCGTTGCCTGACCCGCGCGGGTCTTGGCATCGCCGATAGCCGCCGTTAGCGTCGCTTCCGTTCGATAACGGGAGCGCCGCTTGACTGACACCATCAATGCCGCGACCCCCGTGCGCGTCGTGGCACCTTTGCGCGTCGGCTATATCGCCGCCGCCGCCGTCGCGCTGGCGGCGATGCTCGCCGCCATCCTTGGTTCCAGCCTCTGGCTGCTCGATTTCGTCCACGTGATGTCGGGCGCCCTGTGGACCGGCATCGACCTGTTCATGGGCTTTGTGGTCGGCCCGGTGCTGCGCAAAGTGAGCCTCGACACCCGCCGCGCCATGATCGCCGGCATTATTCCGCGCACGCTGATTTTGATGCCGACTTTGTCGGCCATCACCTCCACCTCCGGCTGGTTCCTCGCCGCCCGCATGGGCTTTCTCGACCTCGGCTATCCGCAATTCTGGTGGGTGATCGCCGCACTCTTAATCGTCAGCGTGCTCACGGTGCAGGGGCTGGGTTATCTGCTGCCGATGAATCTCAAGCTCTATTTCGAGATCCAGAAAGCGGCGCCCGACCCCGCCAAGCTCGGGCGCTGGATGCGCACTTATGTGCGCGTCGTCGCCGTGCAGGGCGCGATGCAGGTGGCGATTATCGTGGTGATGGCGCGCTTGGCCACCGGCTTGTGATCCCCTATGCCCTTCGCCCACGCCATCGATGACCGCTACTTCGAGGATTATATCGAAGGCGACGTGCACGACTGCGGCAGCATCGCCGTCGGCGCCGACGAGATGCTCGCATTCGCCAAGCGCTTCGATCCGCAGTCGATCCACACCGATTCGCAAGCGGCCAAGAACGGCCCTTTCGGCGGCCTCATCGCCAGCGGCTGGCTCACCGCCGCGCTCACCATGCGCCTTTACGTCGAGCATTATCTGACGCATGTGGCGAGCCTTGCCTCGCCCGGGCTCGACGAATTGCGTTGGCTCAAGCCGGTGCGCGCGGGCGACCGGCTGAACGTGCGCGTCAGCGTGCTCAAGGCGGCCGCCTCTAAGTCGAAACCCGACCGCGGCGTCGTCACCTCCTTGACCGAGGTTTTCAATCAGGCCGGCGAGGCGGTGATGACCATGCGGGCGGTCAACTTCATCGCCCGGCGGCCCGCGGCCTGAGGCTGCTTGACCGCGCGCGCCGGCACCCGGCACAGTGGCGCGCGGGCGGTGCGAGCCGGGACCGAGCATGAAACGCGAACCCAACGCGGTCGATTTCTGGCGCGGCTTTGCGCTGATCACCATTTTCATCGACCATATTCCCGGCCTGTTCTATTCGCATTACACGCTGGTCAATTTTTCCATCGCCGACGCCGCCGATCTGTTCGTGTTCCTCGCCGGCTGGTCGATGCGGCTGATGGCGGACGGCGGCGGCCGCACTATGCCGACGCGCGACGTGATGCTGCGCCTGTTCGGCCGCGCGCTCGAGCTGTACGCCGCGCAGGTGCTGATCACCATGCTGGCCATCGCCATGCTGGCGACGACCGCGCTCGAGCTCGACAATCCGTTGCTGCTTGAATGGCACAACGCCGCCGCCGTGTTCAACGATCCGGTGCCCACCCATATCGGGCTCGCCGTGCTCACGCACCAGTTGGGCTATTTCGACATCCTGCCGCTCTACGTGGTGCTGATGCTAATGGCGCCGTTCTTCGCCCTGATCGACCGGACGGTGCCGTCGCTGCTGCTGCCGGCCTCGGCCGCGCTCTACTTCGCCTCGCTCGCCTTCCGGCTGACGCTGCCGACCTGGCCGGTGTCGGGCACCTGGTTTTTCAATCCGCTGGCCTGGCAATTCGTCTTCGTGCTCGGCTTTTCCATCGCGCGTGCCGATTACGGCCTCGGCGCCTGGGTGCGCCGGCATATCGTCATCTTGCGCGTGCTTGCCGTGCCCGTGGTGATCATCGGCGTCTTGGTACCCTGGTTCGACTGGTGGCCGGACCCGACGCAGGTGCCTAACCCCAAGTTGTTCTTTATCGCCGACAAGACCTTCGTGACGCCGATCCGGCTGATCCAGTTCCTCTCGCTGGTCGCGGTGTTTTCGCTCGCCTTCCGCTACATCCGCTGGGTCGCCGGCGTGCCTTTCGTGCGTTACCCGGTCGAGGGCCTGATCCGCATGTTGGCCATGCTCGGGCGCAATTCGCTCTACGTTTTCTGCGTCGGCTCGCTGCTCAGCCTCACCGCCCAATTCGTCCGTTTGGTCTACCACGGCACTGTCGGTGTCGACAGCGTCGTGGTAATTTGCGGCATTATCATCATGGCGTTCACCGCATGGCTCGCCGAATCGCGACAACGCGCAACGTCCGCCTCGCCGGCTACTTCGGCGTAGCGCTCGCCAGCGCGCTCATTGGACTTGGCCCGGCGCGGACGCAAAGTCCGCCGCCGCAGTTGCCGGCGGCGCCGCTCAGCAAAGCCTGCCAGGCCGGCGACAGCGCGGGCGCCGACCAATCGCCGCTGCCCAATGTGGCGGCGGCGCTGGCGCAACGTAAAACGCTACGCATTCTCGCCATGGGCGCCGCGCCCGGCCGGGTTGGCGCGCGCCACGGCGCCTACACGCAACTGATCGAGACCATGCTGGAAAGCGCGCTCAAGGGTATCGACGTGGTGATGATCAACCGCGGCGTCTCCGGCGAACTTGCCGCCGGCGCCGCCATCCGCATGAAGAACGAGGTCGCGCTCGAGGAACCCGATCTGGTGCTCTGGCAAGTGGGCACCAACGATGCGCTCGCTTACGTGGAGACGTCAGAATTCGCCGCGATCGTTAAGGACCAGATCGACTGGCTGAAAGCACACCGAGTGGACGTGGTGCTGGTCGGCCTGCAATTCGCCCGCGAAATGGTGCATGACCCGCATTACATCGAGATCCGCGAGACGTTGCGCCGGGTGGCGGCGCGGGAAAACGTCATCGTCGTCCGCTTTTTCGAGGCGATGCAGATTATCGACCAGGCGCAAAACGCCACCGCCACGCCGGTGGCGGAAGAATTCGCCCGCGACGAGGCCGGCTATAATTGCCTCGCGCAATACGTGGCGCGCACGATCACGCTTGGCGTTTTTGCGAAAAACATGCCGAAGCCGCTGCCGCGCTGACGGACTACACGCCCAAATAGCGTTGCAGCACGTCCGGGTTGGCTTTGATCTCCTCGGCCGGGCCTTCGTGCGCGATGTGGCCGTTGTTGATGATGTAGACGCGGCTCGCCAGCGCCAAGGTGGCGGCAAGATTCTGTTCCACCAGCACGATGGTCTGTCCGGCGGCGGCAAGATCGCGGCAGGCCTTGACCAAATCGCGCACGATCACCGGCGCCAGCCCCTCGAACGGCTCGTCGAGCAGGATGATCTTGGGATCGCGCATCAGCGCACGCGCGATCGCCAGCATCTGCTGCTCGCCGCCCGACAGATCGGTGCCGCGGCTGCCGCGCCGCTCCTTCAGCCGCGGGAACATCTCGTAGGCGCGCTCGAGCGGCCAGCGGTTCGGTGCCGTCATGCCGGCGAGCACCAGGTTTTCCTCGACGCTGAGGCTGCCGAAAATGCGCCGGTCCTCGTGCACCAACTGCATGCCGGCTTGCGCGATCGCATGGCTCTTGCGCCCGGCAATGTCGACGCCGTCGAAAACCACCTGTCCGGTGCGCGGCGTCACCACGCCCATCAGGCTCTTCAGCGTGGTGCTCTTGCCGGCGCCGTTGCGGCCGAGCAGCGCCACCACCTCGTTGCGCTCCACGCGCAAGCCGACGTCGAACAGGATGTGCGACTCCCCGTAATAGCTGTTCAATCCGCTGACTTCGAGCAGGCTCATGACGCGATCCTCATGGCGCGATCACTCCGCCCAGATAGGCTTCCTGCACGGCGGCATTGCCCTTGATTTCGTTCGGCGTCCCCTCCGCCAGCACGCGGCCTTCTTGCAGTACGGTGATGCGCTCGGCCAGTTCGAACAGCGCGTCCATGTCGTGATCGATCACGATCATGGTGCGGCCCTGGCTGATCGACTTGAGCAGCTTTACGGTGTCCACCCGTTCGCGCGGGCTCAAGCCCGCCAGCGGCTCGTCGAGCAGCAACAGGCTCGGCGAGGTGGCGAGCGCCAGCCCGATTTCCAGCCGCCGCTTTTCGCCATAGGCGAGCGCGGCGACCGGCGTTTCGAGCCGCCCGGTGAGATTGATCAGTTCCAGCGTGTCCTCGACCTGCTCGCGCAATCCGGCGATATTGCGGGTTTCCCGCAACAGGTCGAAGCGGAACTTGCCGCGCCGTTCGGCGAGCGCGGCGATGGTTAGGTTCTCGCGCACCGTCAGCCGGGTGAACAACTGGTTCACCTGATAACTCTTGGTCAGGCCGCGTTGGCAGACGTCGGTGACGCTCATGCCAGTGATATCGGTGCCCTCGAACACGATAGTGCCGGAAGTCGGCTTGACCTCGCAGGTCAGCATCTTGAAAAAGGTGGTCTTGCCGGCGCCGTTCGGGCCGATGATGCCGCGCAGCTCGCCGTGATCCACGCTGAAGTCGATGTCGTTATTGGCGATCAGGCCGCCGTAGCGTTTGCTCAAAGCGCGCGCCTGCAGGATCGGTCCTTTGTAGCCGTCCGGCGTCCGGTGCCGAATCGCCGCGGCGGCGGCCGCGCGCTTGGCCTCGCCGGCGGCGGAGTTCGCCGCCACTTCGGCAACGCCACCCTTGTCCGCCGCCGCGCCATTCGGATCGACCTCCAGCACGTTCCTTCTGGTCGCCAAGACATAGAGATCCTGGATGCCGCCGACGATGCCGCGGCGCAGGAAGCAGACCAGCAGCACGAAGACGACGCCGAGCACCAGTTTCCAGGTCGCGCCGAGATGCAGCGTCGTCTGGAAATAGTCGCTCAGATAAAGCCACACGGTGGCGCCGACCAGCGGCCCGACCAGCGTGCCGGCGCCGCCGATCGCCGTCTGCATGACCAGCTGGCCGGAGGTGTCGAAGGTGAAGGCGTCGGGCGGCATGAAGCCCTGCATCACCCCGAGCAAGCCGCCGGCAAAGCCGGCATAGGCCGCGGCGATGACAAAGGCGGTGTGCTTGTAACTCTGGATATCGTGGCCGACCGCGGCGGCGCGCAGCGGATTGTCGCGGATCGCGGAGAGGATGGCGCCGACCGGCGAGCGCACGATGCGCAGCGCCAGTACGATGCCGACGAAATAGCAAACCGCCAAGAACGCATAGAGCGACTGGTCGGTGTTGAATTTGACGGTGGTGAAGCCGAGCACGAGCGTCGGGGCCGGTACGCCCGGCAGGCCGTTTTCGCCGCCGGTCAAGGCCGAGAGCGGATTGAACTCAACGAAATAGAAAATCTCCGCGATCGCCACCGTGATCATGGCGAAATAGATGCCGGTGCGCCGCAACGCGATCAGCCCGATCAGGTAGCCGACGGCGGCGGCCACGATCATGCCGATGAACAGCGCCGGGATGACGTAGGGGAAGTTCACCATGGTCAAGAGATAGGCGGCGACCATGCCGCCGGTGCCGAAGAAGGCGGACTGACCGAACGACAAGAGACCGGTGAAGCCGAACAGGATATCGAAGCCGATGCCGAACAGGCCCCAGACCAAAATGCGGTTGACGGTGGCGGGCGCGAAATCGACATGTGGCAGCACAAAAGGCGCCGCGATCAGCGCCGCCGCCGTCAGCGTCTCGACCAAATGGGGACGTTTCCTGACCATTAGCGACCAGCGTTCATTCGCGGCCGGCCGCGCCGAGCAGGCCGTAGGGGCGGAGCACGAGGACCAAGGTCATCGCCACGAAAAGCATGACGTAGGAATAGCCGGGGTTGAACATCGAGGTGATGCTGATGATCTCGCCGGCGACCAGTCCGCCGAGCACCGCGCCGGGAAACGAGCCGACGCCGCCGATCACGACGACGACAAACGTCTGCACCAGAATTTCCTCACCGACGTCGGGCGAGATCGACACCACCGGCGCATTGATGATGCCGGCAAAGCCAGCCGCCATGGCGCCGATGCCGAACACCAGCATGAACACCTTGTCGACATCGATACCGAGCGAGTTGACCATCACCGTATCCTCGATGCCGGCGCGCACGATCATGCCGATGCGCGTGCGGTAGAGCACGATGTAGAGCACCAGCAACGCCACCGCGACGATGCCGAGCGCCGCCAACCGGTAGGTCGGATAAAACATGAAACCGAGCTTAGTGATGCCGGCGAACAGCGACGGCGCCTGCACCGTCTTCGACAGGCTGCCGAAGAAGAAGCGCACCAGCTCGACGAAGACGATGCCGAGGCCGAAGGTGACGAGCAGCTGATCCTCGTGCGGCCGCTTGTAGAAATGGCGGATGATGCCGCGCTCCATCACCGCGCCGACCAGCATGACGAAGAGGCAGGCGGCAATGACCGCGACGATGAACGAGCCAGTGTAGCTATAGGCGACCCAGCCGGCGTAGCCGCCGAGCATGAACATGGCGCCATGCGCGAGGTTGAGCACGCCGAGCGTGCCGTAAATGATGGTCAGGCCGGACGAGATCAGCGCCAGCAGCGCGCCGAGCACCAGCCCGTTGAAGGCCTGCGCAACGAAATTGGGCCAATTGACCACGGGGTCGCCTAGAATTTATTGAACCGACACGGAAAAGTATCGGGCAATGGCCGCCGCATCAAATGCGAAGTTGTCGCTTCGCACTTTATGCACGGCCATGCCCGAGACGGCGGCCTTCTCCGCCCGCGGGGGGCGGAGAAGGCGTCTGTTGGCGGCGATCAGGCGTAATCGCCGAGTTTGCAGCCGAAGGCGTCCGGCTTCTGCATCAGCGGCGCGCCCGGCAGGACCTCGAGGACTTCCCAGTAATCCTCCTTGTTCTTCATGTCCTTCGGCGCCTTGCCGCGGACGATGACGACCGGACGGACGAGCTGGTGATCCTCGGGGCGAAAGTGCACCTGACCCACGGTGGAGTCGAACTTCTCGCCCTTCTCATAGGTCTTGATGACGTCCGGCGGATAGAAGGTGCCGGCCTCCGAGACCATGCGCGCCCAGATGGCGAATTGCATGTAGGCGTTGTTGGCGCCCCACTCCGGCCGGTAGCCGAACTTCTTGTTGAAGGCCTCGACGAACATCTTGGCCAGCGGATATTTGTCTTCCAGCGTCCACCAGAAGTCGGTGGCCGCCAGCACGCCTTCGGTGAGCTCCGGACCCGTTTCCTTGGCGAGGAACGGAATCTGATAGGGGATCACCATCTTCATCTTCGGCGTCAAGCCGAATTGCTTGGCCTGCTGGATCGAGAGCACCGCGTCGCGGCCCCAGTTCACGTTGACGATGACCTCGGCGCCGGAATTGGCGATGTTGGTCAGGAACTGGCTGAAGTCCTGCGTGCCCAGCTTGGAGACCTGGTTGGTCACCATGGTCCAGCCGCCGTTCTTGGTCAGGTAGTCGTTCACCGACTTGGTGACGGTGTGACCGTAGGTGTAATCCGGCGTCATGAACGCCGCCTTCTTGTTCTTGCCGTAGGTCTTGATCAGCACCGGGCCGATCGCGTTGGCCGCCGTTTCGCCGTAGAAGCACTGGCGGAACGAGTAGCGCACGCAGTCCTTGCCCGTGGTGTCGTTGGAGCCGGAGATCGCCACCAGATAGAGGATCTTCTCGCGCTCGGCGAACTTGTTGAGCGCGACGGCGACCGCCGACGAGGTCGAGCCGGTCATGGCGATGATTTTGTTGTCGTTGATGAAGCGCTGCTGTTCCTGCACCGCGTCGTTCGGCTTGGCGCCCGAGTCGGCGACCACCAATTCGACCTTCTTGCCGAGCACGCCCTTGGAGACCTTGGGCGCGATCTTCTTGATCAGCGGATGGCCCTCGTTGATGTGCTCGACGGCGAGCTGCATACCCTTGAGCTCGTCTTCGCCCTGCACCGCATAGGCGCCGGTGCGCGGCACGGTCGCGCCGATGGTGACGGACGAGCCCTTCGAGCCTTCCGGCCAAGTGCCGAGTGCGGGATGGTCGGCCATGCCGACCGCGAAACTGGGCGTCGTAAAAGCCACCGGCAGCATGGCGCCGCCGGCTAATCCTGCGCCGACTTGCAGCAAAGCGCGGCGCGAAACGCCGCTTCGTTCGTGATCGCGTTGTGACATTTTCGTTTTCTCCCTGTGGATTTTATGAATCATTGCCCGAGACGTCCCTCGGGTTCCTTGCACAGTTTTTTATTTTTCGTGTGCCTCCTTGCTGGCAATAAGACGGCCGTGGCAACGCGCATTTCCGGCACGCGCCCCGACCGTCATCGAGCCGCCATTGCCGACTGCATCGGCGGCTGCCGTCAATTGCACTTTGGTCGATGATGCGCGGCACAATCGCGGCGGGCGGCTCGCCGCTACGGGCTGCGCGGCTCCGCTGCGTCAACACGCCACAGAAAAGATTTGCGCGCGCGAACCGCGGTTTGATTTTTAGGCAGTCTATTGCGCTGCACCATATGCAGCGCGGCAGCCGGCGTGTGCGCGCTCAGCTGGCTTTCTTGAGTGTGGTGTCGTCGCGCACGATGAACAGCCACAGGCCGCCGTTCTGCGATGACTGCACGCGGATGCGCAGTTCGCGCCGCGGGTCGCCGAAATCGCCGGGCCAGCCGATTTCGAGGTCGACCGGGCCGGCATCCATCGCGCGTTCGACGCGGCCGCGGAAATCGTCGCTGCCCAGGCATTCCGAAATGGCGAACAGATTTTTGCCCAACGGGATTTCGCCGTAACCCGACAGCCGCGCTTCCGTGTCGCTGTAGAACTGCACGGTGCCGTCGCGGTCGAGCCGGATGACGCCGAACGGCAAATTGTCGAGTTCGAACGGACTGGCGCGTTCGGCGCGCGCGGCAAGACCGGACGCGTCGAAATCAATTGTCGCAATCGCCATGTAGAATACCCCGGTGGCAGCACCGACTGTACGACAGCTGCCTCCGTTGCCCGTGATTCGACAAGCGCTATTGCGGCAAAGCAGAACTGCGCCGGTTACACGCGGCGCTCACGCCGCCTTGGTGACGGCGCCGGTGGCGTTGTCGACGATCACCGGCGTGTCGAAATAGGCGATTTCCGGTTCGCTGCCGTAGAGCAGCTTCACCCGCGCCTTCCATTCGCCGCTGTAGGCCTTCTCGGCGGCAGCCTTGTTCTCCCACAGATAGACGCCGCCGGCTTTGCCGCCGTCCTCGCTGCGCAGATAATATTTGCGCACCAGCCCCGGTAGATTTTTGTATTTCGGCGCGGTCAACTCGAACATTTTCGTGGCTTCTTCGAGCGTCACCGGATGCGACAGCGCGAATTGGACGACGGCAGTAATCATGGGACGTTCCTCTTTCTGTTTCACCTCTCCCCGCTTGCGGGGAGAGGGAAGCCTACCCCAAATTCAATTCCCTGAAGAAATCGTTCCCCTTGTCGTCGATGACGATGAAGGCGGGGAAGTCGACGACTTCGATGCGCCAGATCGCCTCCATGCCGAGCTCGGGATATTCCTGTACCTCGACCTTTTTGATGCAGTGCTCGGCCAAATTCGCCGCGGCGCCGCCGATCGAGGCCAAATAAAAGCCGCCGTATTTCTGGCAGGCCTCGCGCACCTGCGGCGAGCGGTTGCCCTTGGCGACCGAGATCATCGAGCCGCCGGCCGCCTGGAACTGCGCCACGTACGAGTCCATGCGCCCCGCGGTGGTCGGCCCAAACGCGCCCGAAGCGTAGCCCGCCGGCGTCTTCGCCGGGCCGGCGTAATAGACCGGATGGTTCTTGAAATAATCCGGCAGCCCCTCGCCGCGCTCAAGCCGTTCGCGCAATTTGGCGTGCGCCAGATCGCGCGCGACGATCATCGGGCCGTTGAGCTTGACCAGCGTCTTGATCGGATGCTGCGACAGCATCGCCAAAATCTCTTTCATAGGCTTGTTGAGGTCGACGGTAACGACCTTGCCGCCGCGCTTTTTCATGTCGATGTCGGGCAGATACTGCGCCGGATGCTCCTCGAGCTGTTCGAGGAAGACGCCGTCTTTGGTGATCTTGCCCAAAGCCTGGCGGTCGGCCGAGCACGACACGCCAAGACCAATGGGAAGAGACGCGCCGTGCCGCGGCAGGCGGATCACGCGCACGTCGTGGCAGAAATATTTGCCGCCGAACTGCGCGCCGACGCCGGTCGCCTGCGTCATCTTCAACACTTCCTGCTCCATCGCGAGATCGCGGAAGGCGTGGCCGTCCTCCGAGCCTGACGTCGGCAATTCGTCGTAATAATGCGTCGAGGCAAGCTTCACCGTTTTCATGGTGAGCTCAACGGAAGTGCCGCCGATGACGATCGCCAGATGATAAGGCGGACACGCCGCGGTGCCGAGGGTGAGCACTTTCTCTTTGAGGAACGCGAGCATGCGGTCGTGCGTGAGGATCGACGGCGTTGCCTGGAACAGAAACGACTTGTTGGCCGAGCCGCCGCCTTTGGCGATAAACAAAAGCTTATAGGCGTCCTCGCCCTCGGCGTAGATCTCGACCTGCGCCGGCATGTTGTTCTTGGTGTTCTTCTCCTCGAACATGGAAATCGGCGCGAGCTGCGAATAGCGCAGGTTCTTTTTGAGATACGCGTCGCGCGCGCCTTCCGACAGCGCGCCCTCGTCGGAACCGTCGGTGAACACCAGGCGGCCCTTCTTGCCCATGATGATCGCCGTGCCGGTGTCCTGGCACATCGGCAGCACGCCGCCGGCCGCGATGTTGGCGTTTTTCAGAAAATCATAGGCGACGAATTTGTCATTTGCCGACGCTTCGGGGTCGTCGAGGATTTTGCGCAACTGCCTCAAGTGCGCCGGGCGCAACAGGTGATTGATGTCGGTGAAGGCGGCCTCGGCGAGCGCGCGCAGCGCCTCGCGCTCGACCACCAGCATGTCCTTGCCCATCACCTTTTCCACGCGCACGCCGCCGACTTCGAGCTTGCGGTACGGCGTCTTGTCCGGGCCGAGCGGAAACAAGGGCGTATGGTGGTAGGGCGGGATGGCGGCGGGTGGGGTGACGGGGGCGTTCATGGGGGTACTCGCGCGATGAGCCGACAGGATGGCGCTCTCATATCACTATAGCGGCGCGAGGGAAGCCTGGGCAGTGCGGGGCAGTAATGCTTGGCGCATCCGCCCTATTGAATTCGCTCCGCCAGTCCCGTCCAATAGGCCGTCAACCACGCGCAAGGGGGCGCTACCGCGATGGCCGACAAGCAATGGTACACCAAGGTCGGCGGCACGCAGCAAGGCCCGTACAGCGAGGCGGCGCTGCGCGACCTGATCGCGCGCACCGAAGTCACGGCGGATACCTTGGTGTGGTGCCAATCCATGCCGAGTTGGGTGAAGGCGAGCGAAGCGGGCCTGACGGCGGGCACGCCCGAGCCGCTGCCGGCGGCGCGACCGCCCGGCGCGCACCCCGATGCCTTGATCTTCACCGGGCGGACCTGGCCGCTATTCGGCCGCGTGCTGTTGGTCGGGCTTTGCCAATATATTGTGGTCCCGACGCCGTGGGTAAACACCAGTTTTTACCGTTGGAGCGTCCACCATATTGCGCTGCCCAACGGCAAGCCGGTCGGCTTCGCCGGCAAGCCCGGCGACATCTGGTACGTCTTCATTCTGCTGGCGCTGTGCGCCTTAACCGGGAACATTCACTGGGCCGTGCAGATGCTCGCGCTGCCGCTCATGGCGCTGTTCGAGTGGATGATCATGCGCTGGTTCTTTGCCAACCTGATTTGGTCCGGCCGTTTGGCGCCGCTGCAATTCACCGGCGGCTTTTGGCCGCTACTCGGCTGGATGGCGCTCACCGCGTTAGCGATATTGACGATCGTCGGCTGGGCCTGGGTGATGACGGCCATGATGCGCTGGGTCTGCCGGCACGTCGAAGGATCCAGCGAGCAATTGATCTACGTCGCCAGCGGCTGGGGCGTTTTCTGGCGGACGTTGCTGTTCAGCCTGTCCTGCGTCCTGCTCATTCCGATCCCGTGGACGCTGCGCTGGTATTTCGGCTGGTCGGTGGCGCAATTTCACCTGACCGCGCGGGCTTGAGCGGAGAGACACGCGGCGCTTGTGCAAAGCAGTGCCACCCCCGGCGTCAAACCAACGGCGTGCCCATCGCCTTTTCGCCGCGCACGCCGCAGGCGGCGAGCTTGCGATACGGCGTCTTGTCCGGCCCGAGCGAGAAGAGAGGCGTGTGGTGGTGGGGCGGGATAGCGGGGGTGGGGTAGTGTTTGTGCCAAAGACCCTTTAGCCAGGGCCTATCTAATGGCATCTCAACTTTAGTATGCGACGGTTCTTTTGCATTTGGCGATTGCTCAAGCGCAGCAATTTCCTCGAATACCTGGAAAACATTGGCCGAGCGAGTTTCGACCAGAGCATCAAATTCGGCTACGAGGCTCGAAGAATAGCGGCCCGTGACCATTGCGCGGTCCAAATGCCATTTGACATCGGCGATGAAGGACATAAGGGTTATTTAATACGATACCACGCCACTGGGTAAGACTAGTCCGTAGGGCGGAATTGCGAAGCGTATTCCGCCGGCGCGTCGGCACGTTTCGCTTCGCTAACGCGCGCCCCACAAAGCCACCGCTTCCATCCCCCCACCCGCTTCCTCGTCGGCCTTACCATAATCCTCACGTCCTGCCCGAGCGCGGTCAAAAATTCCATCAGCCGCCCGACCCCAAGATTGCCGGCAAGGGTGCGCATCGGCGCCACTTCTTTCTGTCATTCCCGCGAAGGCGGGAATCCATAACCACAGCGCTCACGATTCGGCCACGACACGGTGTATGGGTCCCCGCTTTCGCGGGGACGACAGGCCACTGTGTCTCACCCCTTCCCCGCCTGCTTCTCCGCATAGGCGTCCACCAGCGCGCGGATCATGCGCTGGTAGGGCACGCGCCGCGCCTTGGCCGCGCGCTTGAAGAAATCGACGCTACGGCGCGACAGCGCCAGCGTCACCTTCACATTGTCGTCGCGCGGCACCAGTGCCTCCGGCGCGGGCAGGAAATCCTCGACTACGCGCACGCGGCCGATCTCGCCGGCGCTGTATTTAACGGTTCTGCTGCTCATAGATCGTCTTTCCTTTCCGCCAATAACCGGCGCCGAAAATCCGGACGCGCCCGGAGCGCCAGATGAAGCGCGCCGTCATGATGCCGCCGCCGACCGCGCCGAAACAGAAATAGCGCGGCTCGGCCGTGCTGTGGTTCAGGTCCTGCGCGATCACGCGGCGCGGGTCGAAGAAGGCGCTTTGCGCCAGCGAGAAAGTAACACCGTGCTTGGCGCGGTTTGCGCGGTCCTTGATCGGGTCCCATTCGAAGCTCGGCCCGCCCGTCAGCGTATGGCTATATTACCATATAATTGTACGGACGAAAGCCTCCCGCCACTAGGACTATAATCATAATCTCGTGAAAACTTATCCCCGCCCGCCGGCGCGGATTTATACTTTCCCCCGCCTGGCTCGGCTGAGGGCGTCGTCGCGAGACGTCTCGATGATGGAGCCACGATGAGGCAAGGCGCCGGAGATGCGGCGCGCCGCCTCAAAGAACCGGCGGGAAACCGCCGGTTGGCGGCGCCCGCGGGCTCCCGGATAACGTATCCCGGGGCGCTCGGGCGGCGCCGGGGCTCCGCCCGCAGGCACTATGACCTGCCGCGAGGAGCTCGCTGACACCGGGGGCAAAAGTCCCCAGTAGGAAGCGCGGCCCGGACGCCGTTACGACGCTGCGATGGAGCGCCGAGAGGCGCCCGCATCCTTCAAAAGAGGATGCGGCTCCTGAAAGACTGGTGCGTCGCTTGGCGCTCCATCCCCTCGGCATTTTGCCGGAGGTCGACTCCCCCGGGCCCCCCGGTTCGCGGGGGAAAAGCTTGACCCCGCGAAGGCGGGGAAGGACTAAGGCCTACCCGGGGCCAGTAAAGAATACGGGCGATGACGCGCGTCTGTTTCGCAGTTGAATTGGGGATGCCGCTAAATCGCGCGCGGCTTGCCCGGCTCGCCCAGCGCGCAGTCGAGCGCCTTGCGGTCCCATTTCGCCAAATCGGCCGCCGCTTCATACGTGCTCTGCAAAAATTCCATCAGCGCCGCGTCGGGATCGCTGCTTTCGCGCACCGCGTCGTAAGGCAGAATAAATTCGCCGAGCTCTTTCGAGAAAAACGCCGCGTCGGGCTTAACGCGTGCCGCCGCAAAAGCCTCCGGCGCCGGATAGGCGTAAGAATAAAACGCCGCATACTCGACCGGCCCGGGCGAGCCCGGCCAGAAGCCCGCGCTAGACACCTCGTGCGAATAGGCCTCGCGCGCCACCGCATCGGGCAGATGCGGCACGCCGCCGGGGTGGCGCGGCGCGCGCCGCCCCGAGAACCGCGTCACCGCCAGATCGAACGAGCCCCAGAAAAAATGCACCGGGCTCGTTTTGCCGAGAAAGCCGGTGCGGAAATGCGCGAGCACCTCGTGCGCCGCGAGCAGCACGCGCCAGAAGCGGTTGGCGGCGCCGGCGTCGTAGGAGGCGTGCACCGTGTCCTCATCGAACGCAATGCAATTGGGAATTTCGCACGGCATGGTGCGGATGGCCGTGCCAAGCCCCAGTTCGTTTAGCGCGATCATGACGTTGGCGTAGAATTCGGCGACGCTCACCGGCCGCAATTCCACCTGGCGGAAATGCCCGCCGCCCGTCCTCACCCACAGCACGTGGTCGATGAAATCGAAATCGATTTGGAACGTGCGCTCGCCGTGCGGGATCGGCGAGGTGGTCAGCCCGCGCGCGGTCACGTACAGCGCCACGTGCCAGGAATGATTGAGCCAGGGCGTGCGCGCGAGTCGGATCTTGCCGACGATTTGCGTCCACAGCTGCAAGGTCGCGGCGGTGTCCGCCCAGGCGGCATAAGGCAATGCGGGCCAGCGTTCGGTTCCCATCGCGCCATCATGAAACGCCTGGGGCCGCGCGGCAATATGACGCCGCGACCCGCCGGCATTGCTAATCGTGCGCGAGCACCTTGAAAGGCTGCTTGTAGGGCTCGACCCGCAGCGAGGACGCCGCCAGCACGCCGATCTTGGCGCGCGGGCCGACAAAACGCTCGCCGTCCTTCTGGCCGACCGCGTACCGCCACAGCGTGAGCGAACCCTTGGCCGCGATCGCCTTGGCGATGCCGCCCGCGTCGCCGCCCAACTCTTTCAACTCCGCATCGTTGAGGCCTATCACGATCTCGTCTTTCACGGTGACGATCTTGAACAGCGTCTCGGCGGAAACCGGCTTTGCCGCCGCGACGAAAAAGGCCGCCGCCAGCGCGAGGCCGGCGAAACATTGGGCTTTGGTCATGGAAGATCCTTTCAAGGAATGATGAAGTCTATCCGGGTTGTGACAAGTGTCAAAGCGCTCGGCATGATCGGCAATGTGCGCACCCGCACCGCGCGCGCCTGGCCGGCGGAAGAGTTCATGAAACTGATCGCCGCCCTTCCCTGAGGCTTCGAAATGGCCGTTGCGAAGCGGCCCGCGTTGTGATCACGTCCGCGCCCGCGTGAGAATCCCGCAAGCAGGGAGAACGTTCATGCGCCTACACCTTAGCTTGTTTGCCGCAATCGCCGCTGCGTTTGCGTTCCTCACCTTCGGCGCCCAGGCCATGCCGGCCGCCCCGCTCAAGGGCGCCTCGCAATCCGACCAGCTGATCCAGGTGCGCGACGGCTGTGGCCGCCATCGCTTCCGCGACCGGTTTGGCCACTGCCACTGGGACCGCGGCTGGCGCCACTAAGCCGGCCGATCGACCTTCGCTGCGACCTTGGCCCGGCTTGTCCGGGCCAAGGCATTTTTACCAAGCCAGCGCAGCGACCATCGGCGCATTGACGCGCGCGCCGCCATCTGCCATTCGCAACGCCCGTTCATTGGAATTGAATTTCCGAAAATGCCCCGCAGACCGTTCCGCATCGGCCGCTCTTTGACCGGCCTCGGCTTGTTCGCCACCAGGCCCATCCGCAAGCGCGCCCGCATCGCCGAATATAAGGGCCCGCTGCTCGACACCAAAACGGCCGAGAAGCTCGAAGCGCGCGGCAACCGCTACCTCTACGAGATCAACAGCCGCTGGACCGTCGACGGCACGCCGCGCAGCAATATCGCGCGCTACTTCAATCATTCCTGCAATCCCAACGCGGAAGTATACGACGTCAAGCACCGGGTGTTCATCCGCACGCTGCGCGCCATCAAGCCGGGCGAGGAAATCACCTACGATTACGGCATCGACTATTTGAAAAACGTCATCGGGCGCTCGAACTGCAAATGCGGCCGCTGCCGGCGCCGGCGCGCCCGCAAGGCGCGCGAACGGCGTGCGCTCGCCAAGCGGCGGGCGGCACGGCTCGCCGCCAAACGAAGGCGGGCGAGGAAGCACAGGCAATAAAGCGCGGGTACCCCGCAAAGCCGCCATTCCGTTTTGCCCCTGCCCGGCGCGACGCCGACATGCTAGGCGGATCGTCCCGCCAGCAGAGGCTTAATCCATCCGGTGACGTCCGACAGCCTTGACCAGCGCCTTCCCGCCGCGCGCGCCGACCGCGTGCCGCGCGGCATCATGTACATGATCGCCGCCACGGTGATGTATGCGGGCTCCACCGCCTTGGCTAAATGGCAGGTCGCCACCTACCCCTTCGCCGAGGTGCTCAGTTTCCGCACGCTCGCCTCGCTCGCCGTCGTTTCCCTGCTGATCCTGCCGCGCCACGGCGTCGCCGTGTTCCGTACGCACCGGCTGCGCGATCACATCGGGCGCAGCGCGACGCAGACCGCCGCGCAGAGCTTGATCCTGATCGCGCTCAGCCTGATGCCGATTGCCGGCGCCATGGCGATCAACTTTTCCTCCCCGCTGTTTGCCACTTTGTTCGCCGCGCTCTGGCTGAAGGAAAAGGTCGGTCGCGCGCGCGGCGCGGCGCTGCTCGTCGGCTTTGCCGGGGTGCTGCTGGTGGCGCTACCCGGCGCCGACAGTTTCCGCATCGGCGCGTTGTTCGCCATCGCCAACGCGGTGCTTTACGGCAGCGTCACCGCGGCGGTGCGCGGCATGAGCGCGACCGAGTTGGCGGAAACGCTGACCATGTACCAGATGCTGTTCATGGGCGCGTTTTTCTTGATCATGCTGCCGGTGGTCGGATTTACCTGGCCGACCGGCGTGGACGCGGCCGCCATGATCGCCGGCGGCATTCTCAACGGCTTCGGTCAATATTGGTGGACGCGCTCGCTGTCGCTCGCCCCGCCGGCGGCGGTCGGCCCGTTCTATTATTTCTCGCTGGTCTGGGCGATGATCCTCGGCTTCGTGTTCTGGGGCGACGTGCCGACGTTGCCGCTGCTCGCCGGATCGGCCATCGTGGTCGGCTCCGGGCTGTTTTTGCTCTGGCGCGAAAGCAACAAGAAGCCGCTGGTCGCCGAATGAAATGTAAAGGGAGGACGACTTCATGAGCCTGCACACTCGCCGCGTGGTCACCGGCCATGACGAGCACGGCCGCGCCAAAGTGTTGATCGACGAGCGCGTCAAGAACGTGTCGACGCCGCGACCGGGGGCGCATTACAACGTGATATGGACCAGCGAAGGTTTTCCGGTCGACAACGACGACGACACCGATCCGTCGGGCAAGAAGATCGGCACCGCGGTCGATAACGGCACGGTGTTCCGCGTCGTCCGCTTCGATCCGGGCGTCGTACCGCGCAACCACCGCACCGATTCAATCGACTACGGGGTGGTGATCTCCGGCGAGATCGACATGGAGCTCGACACCGAAACCGTGCATCTGCAAGCCGGCGACGTGATCGTGCAGCGCGGCACCATCCACAATTGGGCAAATAATGGCAGCGTGCCGTGCGTGATCGCGTTCACGCTCATTGCCGCAAAACCCGCGACCCCCGGCGGCAGGCCGCTCAAGGCGCAGGGGTAGTCTTGTCGTCCCGGCCGAGCGCGAAGCGCGAGGGCCGGGACCCATACGCCGCAGGCTCACGATAGCGCACGGCTTATGGGTCCCCGCTGTCGCGGGGACGACAGGTAGATCACTCGTCCAATTCCGGGTAATGCCGGAAAATACCCAACTCGTTGAAGGCAATCCGCCGTGGCGAGGCGAGATATTTCTTGATGCGCGGTCGCGCCGCGACGCGGTCGTGCACGCCGACCACGCCGGGTACTTTGCGCTCGATGCGCTTCATCGCATGGGGAAAGGCGTAGCGCAGCCCTTCGACGAGCTGGAACAGCGATAGATCCACATAACTGAACTTAGCGCCGAGGGTGAACGGCCCGCCGCTCTTTTCCAGCACGTCTGCGAAATAGCCGAGATATTTCGGCGCGCGGCTTTTCAGGAAATTCTCGGCGTACCGCTTGGCCTCGGGCTTGGCGTCCTCGTAGTAGAATTCACCGCCGAGCGGATGATGCGTGTCGTGAATTTCCTTCACGAAGTCGGTCACCGTGAGCTGCAACTGGTGCAGCCAGAGCCGCGCCGGCTCGCCGCGGGGGCTGAGTTTCAGGCGCGGGCCGAGATAGAACAGGATATTCGCGGTCTGCGCGATGATGAGCTTGCCCGCCTGCAGGAACGGCGGCGCGAATGGCGGTTGCTTGCCGCTCTTGCGGTCCATCGTCGCCATCATGCGGCCCATGCCGGCGTTCGTCCTCGCCACGTCGTCATAGGCGGCGCCGGCGTCCTCCAGCGCCAGCCGCACGAATTCGCCGCGCCCCTGGATTTCCGGCCAGTAGAACAGTTGATAACGCATGACAAAACTCCCGACGTGTCGCGCCGGGAGTTTTAGCCGCTACGTCAATTCACCGCAAAGCAATACAGCAACCCGTCGCCGCCGGTGGAGCGCAGCCCATCCTGCGAGCAGCCGCGCGAGGGATGCGCCGTGTTCCACGATCTCACGGTCGCGAAAGTTAGCGGCCCGTTGCGGTCGGAATGGCCGAGCATGGCGCTACCCTCGGTGCTGCTCGTCCAGTTCTTGCAGGTCATATCCTTGTCGGGCGGGAAAGCGGTGCCGTCCGGCTGCGAGCCGGTGAGGATATCGTGCCGGTTCGGCTTGTCGCCGTAGCCGTTGATCGGCTCCCCCTTCTCCGACAGGTCGTTCTCTTTGCTGAGTTTGTTGTCGGTGCTATGCAGGTCGGCGACGTCCTTGGCGATCGTCACGCCCTTGGCGTTCACCCAGGGCCCCTTGCCGATACGGTCGCGCGCGTTCACCGCACCCGGACCTTGCGTCGACAAATAAGCGTGCCAGGTTTTGCCCCCGGCCCCGACCGAAGCGGCGAGCGCCTGGCAATGCGCGTCGGCCCCGGCAAGCCCGCCAAGGTCGGCGCCCTTACCCGGACTTTGGCTGGTGACGAAGAAGCTCATATTGGCCTGCTGCGCCGTCGCCGGCACAGCGCCAATAAGCGCGAGCCACGCCGCCAAGGCTGCGGCCTTCCGAAGTGCCATCATCGAATTTCCTCCCGACATCGGCAAAGCCCGTCGCCCACCGTCGGCAGCTGAGAACCCCGCCGGGGCGCGGCTATTCCGCCACCGCACGCCATTGAAAGGGCTGGAGCTTAGCTGGCGGGCTTGGCCTTGTATTGCTCGTCGGTCACCGGCTCGAGCCACTTAACGTGTTCGCCGCCCTGATGTTCCTGCATGGCGATATGCTCCATGCCGTGTTCGGGGGTGGCGCCGTGCCAGTGCTTCTCGCCCGGCGGGATCCACACCGTATCGCCGGCGCGGACCTGGCGGATCGGCCCGCCCCAGGTCTGCACATGGCCGATGCCGGAGGTGATGTGCAAAGTCTGCCCGAGCGGATGGGTGTGCCAGGCCGTGCGCGCGCCCGGCTCGAAACGCACCCAGGCCGAGCGCAACAGCGCCGGATCGGGCGCTTGGATGATCGGGTCCTGCCACACCGTGCCGGTGAAGCTGGGCGCGCCCATCTTGCGCGACGGCCGCAATCCGCAAGCAATAATGTCCATCGTTATTTCCTCCCGCTACGTCGTTTCCCGGCAATCATCATTTTTTCAACGGCGCCCTGCAAGCAAAAAGCCCGGCGTCGCCGCCGGGCTTTCACGTCGAAGAAGTTCTTCAGCTCCGCCGCCGAAGCTCAGGCCGACTGCAGATTGCCAGCCGCCTGCTTGCCGCGTTCGGTGACGATCTCGTAACTGATCTTCTGGCCCTCGACCAGCGAACGCATGCCGGCGCGTTCTACCGCGGTGATGTGCACGAACACATCCTTGGAGCCGTCGTCCGGCTGGATAAAGCCGAAGCCTTTCTGGGTATTGAAGAACTTCACAGTTCCGACTGGCATCATAGTTCCTTTCACGCTTCTTGTTGAACGCCCTTAGCGCGCATCGCTTTGGCGGCAACACTCCAAGTTTTGGGGGGTCACTTGAGTCGCAGCCCAAAGCTGGCAGCGTGTCAGCAAGATGAGGCCGAAAACTAGGTTGCGGGCGGCGGCATAGACGGAAATCGAAGCAACGTCAACGCCCAAGCGGTTTTAGCGCGACAAATTGCGGCAGCGGGCGACACTTTATGAATTGGTAATTACGGCGCGGTAGCATATCGCGCTGCACGGGATTGGGCGTTAACGGATCGTGAACCAGCAGCCCACGATCGCACATTCGAGCGGCAACGAGGCCTTATGATCAGAGAAAAGCGCGCCGCGCGCCGCCAGCCATTGCGTTACACCGCCTGGATCGCGTTCTCCGCCAATCAACGGCACGGGTGCGTGGTATCCGACGTGTCGGATACCGGCGCGCGCATCGACGTGCAGGATAGCAAGGTCCTGCCCGACCATTTCGTCCTCATGCTGACCAGCAACGGCGCCGCGCGCCGCTACTGCCGCGTGATGTGGCGCAAGCCGACGCAAGTGGGCGTGAAGTTCGCCAAGACGCTTGCCGATGCGGCGCTGGCGCCGACGCTCGGCAGCGGCAAGGCTGGCGCCCCGCCGGAGGACGCCGAGAAGGATGTCGCGCCGGCCGAAGCCGAACCCGCCAAGGCCGATTGATCGCCCGGCGCACTCGGCCGGCGGCGGGAACCCGCGCCACGTAATCACCCCGTCATTGCCACCGCATTGCCACGCCGGCTGCGGAACAATCCTTGCCGCCTCGGCTTGGTGAACAGTCGCGTTTCCGCAAGACCGAAACGCGCAGGTCCAACTTTTATGAGGTGATGCGATGAAGAAAACGATTCTTTCCCTGGCGACCGCAGTCGCCGTCGGCCTCGCCGGCCTCACCGCGGCCCCGCAACCGGCGCACGCTTTCTGGTGGGTCATTCCAGCCATCGTCGGTGCCGGTGTTGTCGGCGTCGGCGCAGGCGCTGCGATCGACAACAGCGCGCACCGGACTTATGCCTACGAGCCGCGCGGCGAGGTCTATGTCGCACCGTCCGGCTGCCATTTCGAAAGCCAGCATATCGGCGGCCATTGGCGGCGCGTCGAGGTGTGCGGCTGATTCAATGTGAAACAAAATCCCGGCGCCGCGCAGGCTCGCTGTGCGGCGCCGCGGCACGCACTCAGCCGGTCATGGTCTGCTTTACCTTGGAAACCAGTTGCTTGAGCGTGAAGGGCTTGGCCAGGAACTCATATTGCTCCTGCTCCGGCAGGTTTTTCTGGAACGCCTCTTCGGCATAGCCCGACACGAAAATCACTTTCAGGTCCGGATTGCGCCGGCGCAGTTCCTTGAGCAGCGTCGGCCCGTCCATTTCCGGCATCACCACGTCCGACACCACCAGATCGACCGCGCCCTCTTTGTCGAGCACCTCGATCGCCTCGACGCCGTTGCTCGCCTCCAGCACGGTGTAGCCGCGCGAGGTCAGCCCGCGCGCATTGAGCGCCCGCAGGCCCTCCTCGTCCTCGACCAGCAGGATCGTGCCGTGGCCGGTCAAGTCGGTCGCGGCCTTGGCCATGGTGTCGGCCGCCGACATGGCGCCGGCGATCGCCGGGGCCTCGGCGTCGGGAATTTGCGGCAGTGCCTCCTCGGCGCCGGCCACATGGCGCGGCAGGAAAATGCGGAAGGCGGTCGCGCCCGGTTTCGAGTCCACATAGATGAAGCCGCCGGTCTGCTTGACGATGCCGTAGACCGTGGACAGCCCCAGGCCCGTGCCCTTGCCGACGTCTTTGGTCGAAAAGAACGGTTCGAATATTTTGTCGACAATGTCGGAGGGAATGCCGGTACCGGTGTCGGCCACCTCGACCAGCACGTAATCCGCGCTCGGCATGCCTTTATAGGCGTCGCTGCCGGTCTCGCTCGCCGGCACATTGGCGGTGCGCACGGTGAGCTTGCCGCCGTCCGGCATGGCGTCGCGCGCGTTGACCGCGAGATTGACGATCACCTGCTCGAACTGGGAGAGGTCGACCTTCACCGGCCACAGATCGCGGCCGAGCGCCGGCGTGAGCGTCACTTTTTCACCGATCAGCCGGCGCAGCAGCATGGTGAGGTCGCTGAGCGTTTCGTTGAGATCGAGCACCTGCGGGCGCAGCGTCTGTTTGCGCGAGAAGGCGAGCAGTTGGCGCACCAGCGCGGCGGCGCGGTTGGCGTTCTGCTTGATTTGGATAATGTCCTTGAACGATGGGTCGGTCGGCTTGTGCGCGTTGAGCAAAAAGTCGGTCGCCATCATGATGGCGGAGAGCACGTTGTTGAAGTCGTGCGCGATGCCGCCGGCGAGCTGACCGACCGATTCCATCTTCTGCTGCTGATAGACCCGGTTTTCCAGCGTGCGCTGGGCGGTGGTCTCCAGCGCGTAGACGATGGCCGCCTCGCCGTCGCGGTCCTCCTCCTCGACGGCGGAGACGAAGAAATTGGCCCAGCGCTCGGGACTGCCGGCAAGGGCCGCTTCGACCGGCGCGATGTCGCCCTGCCCCTCGCCCGCCTTGCGGATGGCGGCTTCGAGAGCCGCGCGGTCGCGTTCGGCGACGACCGAAAGGATCGAGCGCGCGTCGCCCGAGCCTTCGGAGGCTTTGAGCATATCCTCAAAGGATGTAGCGAAGCGCGCGTTACTGCGCGCGATGCGGCCGGTTTTGTCGACGGTAGCGATAGCCATCGGCGTATTCTGAAAGAAGCGCATGAAGCGCACTTCCGCCGCGCGCGCGGAATCGCTGCCGTCGTCCTTGGCGCGGTTGAGCACCAGCGTGCGCGAGGCGCCGGGCGTGCCGTCGGCGCCGAACGCGAGTTTATGGAACAGACGCACCGGCACCGGTTTGCCGCCGCGCGCGCGCAAATCGAGGTCGAGCACCTCGGTCTTCACTTCGCCCGGCGCGGCGTTGAGCGTGGTCAGCAGCGCCGCGCCCTCGCCGGCGACGATATCGCTGAGCTTGAGCGAGCCGGCGCCCACTTGCGCGAGATCGTGACCGAGCCAGTCGGCGAGCGTGGCGTTGAGATAGACGATGTCTCCGGCGGCATCGACCGAGAAGAAGCCGGCCGGCGCGTGGTCGAGGTAATCGATGGCGTGCTGCAATTCCTGGAACACGTTTTCCGCCCGCTCGCGGTCGCGCGTCACGTCGGTGATCGACCACACCGTCATGCGCGCGTCGTGCTTGCTCGTCCCCAGCGGGCGCACGCGCAGGCGCAGCCAGCGCGCGTCCTGCGCGTTGGCGCCGGGAACGCGCACTTCCTCCTGCAGCCTGCGGCCCTCGCGCGCAGCCTTGAGCAGGCGGTAGATCGATTCGGAAACCTCCGGATCGCCGATGAAGACCCGCTCGACCGGCCGCACGTCGGCGTTGTCGGCCGCCCCGATCAGGTCGAGATAGGTGGCATTGGCGTAGAACACGCGGCCCGACTGGTCGGTGACCACGATGCCGTCGAAGGCATTGTCGGCCACCTGCTTGAGCAGCGGGTGGCGTCCGCCCCGGCTCGACAATTGCATAATGCCGGAGGCAAGCGCGAACAGCGCGAAGACGCCGACGGTGCCGAGCACGGCCAATATCGCAAGGATGTAAGTTCCCGCATGCGGCGGCTCGGTATAAATGAGGCCGGCGGCGGCGCCCACTAGCGCTAGCGCAACCAGCAGCACCAGGCCGACCGAGCCGGCGCGCGGGGCGCTCTGGCTCTTGTCATAAGCCTGCCGGCCGATTTCGGCGCCAAGCTCGGGACCTTGCCCTTCGCTGCGGTCCACCGGCTGGCTTGCGGGTTCCTGGCTTGCCATGACTCCTGAGTGCCTTAGCGCATGATCCCGAAAAGCCTGTCCTCGACATCGATCGGGGATGGGAACCGGTTTTCGGATAAGATCATGCGCAAACAAAATGTTAGGGACGGGCGCGATTCAGTTGCACGGATCAAACGCTATGCCGCCCTATCGGCGCAAGAGCCAGGCAGCGGCAATCCCATGCTTTGGCGGTTAACGGCCTTTGGCCGGCGCGCGCACGACCGCCCGGCGCAGCCGCATGACGTAGCCGATCACCTCGGCCACCGCCTTGTAGTGCTCGACCGGGATCGGCTGGTCGACCTCGACGGTGGCGTGCAGCGCGCGCGCCAAAGTGACGTTCTCGACCAAGGGTATCGAATGTTCGGCGGCGACCTCGCGGATCTTCAAGGCGACCGCGTCGACGCCCTTGGCGACGCAGACCGGCGCCTCCATGCCGCGCTCGTATTGCAGGGCGACCGAATAGTGGGTCGGATTGGTGATCACCACCGTCGCCTTCGGCACCGCCGCGATCATGCGCCGGCGCATGCGGGCGGTGCGCACCTGTTTCATCTTGCCCTTGATCGCCGGGTCGCCTTCGGACTGCTTGAACTCCTCCTTCATTTCGCGCAGCGACATTTTCTGCCGCTCGTACCATTGCCGGTACTGGAACAAATAATCGGCGAGCGCCACCACGCCCATGATGGCGACCACGGCGCCGAGCAGCTTGAGCGCCAGCGTCTGCGCGAGCGGCAGCACGGCGAGCGGATCGGTACGCTCGAGCGCCATGATGCGATAGCGCTCAGGCCACATCAGCACGGTGAGCACGGTGCCGACCAGCGCCAGCTTGACCAGGCCCTTAACGAAATTGGCGAGCGCCTGCTTGCCGAACAGCCGCTTGAAACCGGCCGCCGGCGACACCTTGGAGAACTTCGGCGCCAGCGCCTCCAGCGACCACACCAATCTATGCTGGATCAGGTTGCCGCCGAGCGCCGCCAGCATCATCAGCAGGAACGGAATGGCGACTGCTGCGATCAGCTCGCCGCCGATCTTCTGGAACAAATGCGGCAGCGCCGGCCCGTCCACATTGATAGCGTGCGCATTGGCGATCAGCCCGCGCATGGTGGTGGTGAGCGCCCCGCCCATGTTGCCGGAGAACACCATCAGCACCAGCGCCGCGCCGGCGATGACGAACCAGGTATTGACTTCCTGGCTCTTGACGACGTCGCCGCGCTTGAGCGCCTCGTCCAGGCGCTTTTGCGTCGGGTCTTCTGTTTTCTCGGAAGTGTCGGGTTCGTTATCGGGCATGCGCGCTCACCCAGGCGGCGTCAGCTCGACGAGCACGCCCTGCAAATAACCGACAAAGGTGCCCATCATGGCGCCGATCACCAAGAGCAGCAGCAATAGGCCGATAAGGATCGACAGCGGCAGGCCGATGAAGAACACCTGCATCTGCGGCATCAGCCGCGACAACACGCCGAGCCCCAAATTGAACAACAGCCCGAACACCAAAAACGGTGCCGACAATTGGATGCCGATGCGGAACGCGGTGGCCACCACGCGCACGATATGCTGGGCGGCGTCGCCGACGAGCGGCATCTCGCCGGGCCGGAAGATGGTGTAGCTGTCGTTCATCGCCGCGATCACCAGATGATGCATGTTAGTGGCGAAGACCAGCGTGATGCCGAGCACGCTGAGAAAATTGCCGACCAGCATGCCTTGCTGGTTCTGCGTCGGATCGATGGCGGTGACGAAACCGAGCCCCAGTTGCTGCGCGATCACCGAGCCGGCGACCTGCAACGCCGAGACTGCTAGCCGCGCGGTCATGCCGAGCAGCGCGCCGATCACCAGTTCCTGGAACAGCATGGTCAGCACCGGGGCGAGCGCCCGCAGGTCGACCGTATAGGCCTTCTCATGCGCTGGCAGCAGCACGGCGGTGAGCAGCAGCGCGATGGTCAGCCGCACCCGCGCCGGCAGATTCAATTCGCCGACGCCGGGCATCAGCATGACCATGGTGCCGACACGGGCGAACGTTAAAAGGAAGGCCGCGGCCAGCACCGGCAGGAATGAGACATCGACACGCATGTTGGTTTAGCCGCCGCTGACGATGCGGGCGGCGATGCGCAGCATTTCCGCGTGCAGCCTCTCGGCCATGAACGGCAGCGCGATCAACAGCGAAATAAAGATCGCCAGGATCTTCGGCACGAAGGCGATGGTCATTTCCTGGATCTGCGTCACCGCCTGCAAGAGCGATATCGCCACGCCGACGGCCAAGCCTACCAGCATGACCGGGCTCGCCACGACGATCAGCGTGTAAATCGCGTCGCGGGCGACGTCGAGAACTTCCGGTCCGGTCATTGGCGTCCACTCTTTCTTCCGACAGCCGCTAGATCGGCATCTTCATGATTTCTTCGTAGGCCGCGATCACTTTGTCGCGCACCGCGACCACCGCATCGACGGCGACCTCGGTCTCCGCCACCGCGGTGACCACGTCAACCATGTTGGATTTGCCGTTGACCATCGCTTGCGCCTGCGCGTCGGATTTGCGCCCCACTTCGGTGACCGCGCCGATCGCGTTCTTGAGCATGGCGGCAAAGCCGGTGTCGTCCTTGGCGGCGCCGGCGCCCGCGGCGTTAGCGAGCGCCCGCGTCGGATCGGTGGCGAGCCGCGCGATACTGGCGTAAGCGCCGGCGGCGGAGAGCGGTGAGGCCATTTTGCGTTAGCCTTTCAAATCTTGAGGATATCGATGGTGCGCTGGAGCATGCGCCGTGTGGCGGTGATGACGTTGATATTGGCTTCGTAGGAGCGCTGCGCCTCGCGCATGTCGGTCATTTCCAACAGCGGATTGACGTTGGGATATTTGACGTTGCCGTTTTTGTCGGCGGCGGGATGGCCGGGCTCGTATTTCAGGCGGAAATCGGAATTGTCGGTGCGCGGCTTACCGAGCTCGACCAGTTTCACGTCGAGCGCGCGGTCGACCTCGCTGTGGAAAGTCGCGATCTTGCGCCGGTACGGCTCGCTGCCCGGGCCGGTGGGCGTCGAATCCGCGTTGGCGATATTTTCCGAAATGATGCGCATGCGCCCGGCTTGCGCGCGCAGCCCGGAGGCCGCGATGGCCATCGTCTTGAGGAAATCCAAGGTCGGTCTCCTTCGATTAAGCGCGCCCGCCGTTGCGCGGCGGCAGCGCCTCAGCCTTTGCCGAGCGCGGTCTTGAGCAGGCCGAGGCTGCGCGCGTAGAGCGCTGTCACCGCCTGGTAGTCCATCTGGTTGGCCGCCACTTTCATCATTTCCTGTTCGAGATTGACGGCGTTGCCGGTCGGCCGCACTTCGTAATTGCCATCGGACTTGGAGCGGAACGGCGAGTCGCCCTCGCCGCCGCCGCCGATGTGGCCGCTCTCGGTGCGCGCGAGCGAGACGCCGCTGAGCGGCGGCGCGCCGGCTTCGCCCGGCGCCGCGAATTTCAGCGGCGCCAGATCGCGCGCGCGGTAGTTCGGCGTATCGGCATTGGCGACGTTTTCCGCCAGCACGCGCTGGCGTTCCTGCGCCCATTGCAGCCGGGTGCGCAGCATGGACAGGATCGGAATGTCGGTAATCGCCATCGGCTAATCCTTAAAATCCCGGCGCGCGGGGCATCTTCGCTAGGCAGACTTTGCCGGGCGTATGGTTAATGGCGGGTAAAAGGATAAGGCTGGAACGCTTCGCCCGGGGCGCCGTTTACCCTGTTCGATAAGGCATAAGCCCTGGCGGGATGGCAAAGAGCCCAATATTTGTTAAGGCTCTGTTAGTATTCCGGGCGGCAAATTGGATCTTACGGAATTAACCATTTGGGCGATTCCCGTCCCAAGCGCCGCGGCACTACGTACGGAGCGTCCTGATGTTCGAGACCCTGTTCGGCCCCGAGATACCGCTGCCTGCGAAATTCTTCATCGCCTTCGCGGTGGTGCTGGCGTTGATCGGCCTGACCGCCTGGCTGGTGCGCCGTTTCGGCTCCACCCGGCTCGGCGGCGGTGCGCGCGGCCGCCAGCCGCGGCTTGCCGTCATCGATGCCGCGACCGTCGACGGCCGCCGCCGCCTGGTGCTGATCCGGCGCGACAATGTCGAGCATCTCCTGATGATCGGCGGACCGACCGATCTCGTGGTCGAACCCAATATCGTGCGCGCGGCCGCCGCCCGTGACACGGCACGCGAGCCGGCGCGCGGCAACGGTCCCCCCGAGCCGGTCGTCCGCCACCCGGCAGCCGCCGAGAGTTCCTGGCCGCTGCAGCCCTTGAACGAGCCGGCGCCGATACCGCCGCCAATGCCGGCGCCGCGCTCCTACCGCGCGTCGGCGACCGAAGAGCCGTGGCTTGCGCCCGAGCCGGGCGCGCGGCCGCGTCCGGCCGACAGCCTCACCGGCATGGCCGCAGAATTGTCGGCGCGATTGGCCCCGCCGGAAATCCCCGCGCCGGCCGCGCATCGCGAGCCGCCGCGGCCGAGCGCCGTCGTGCCGCCGGCCGAGCCGCCGGCTCCGCCGCAGACGGATCATAATCTCGCGGAGATGGCACAGCAGCTCGAGGCCGCGCTGCGCCGCGCGCCGATGCCGGAAAGCCGGCCGCCGGTGACCGATCCGCTCGCCGCCGCCGCCAAAGCCGCGCCCGCCCACGATTTCAAGCCGCGCACCGAACCCAAATTCGAATCCAAATTCGAGCCGAAGATAGAGCCGAAGATCGAGAGCAAGGTCGAACCGGCGCCGATGCCGGAGCCCAAAGTCGAACCGAAGATCGAGCCAAAGATGGAACCGAAGGTCGACGCCAGGATCGAAACTAAGCCCGAGCCGAAGCTCGAACCCGCGGCGGCCCTGGCATCGATCGACAGTCTCGAAGAGGAGATGGCCAACTTGCTCGGCCGTCCGTCAGGAAAGACGTGATAGGCCGTTCCGACCGCCGTGTCCGTCTGTTGACGGTGGTGGTCGGAGTAACCGGGCTGATCGCGGTGGGCGCAACGCCTGCCGCCGCGCAGGACATCAGCGTCAATTTCGCGCAAGGCTCAGGCCTGACCGAACGCGTGATCCAGATGATCGCGCTGCTCACGGTGCTGTCGCTGGCGCCGTCCATTCTCGTGATGATGACCTCGTTCACCCGCATCGTGGTGGTGTTGTCGCTCTTGCGCACCGCGCTCGGCACCGCCACCGCGCCGCCCAACGCGGTGATCGTGTCGCTGGCGCTGTTCCTCACCGCCTTCGTGATGGGTCCGGCGCTGCAGAAAGCCTACGACACCGGCGTGCGGCCGCTGATGGCTAACGAGATCACCACCGAGCAGGCTTTCGACCGTGCCGCGGTGCCGCTGCGCGCCTTCATGCAGAAGAACGTCAGCGAAAAGGACCTCAAGCTCTTCGTCGACATGTCGAAGCAACCCGAGCCCGCCAAGCCCGAGGATATTTCGCTGCGCGTGCTGGTGCCGGCCTTCATGATCTCCGAACTCAAGCGCGCCTTCGAGATCGGCTTCCTGCTGTTTCTGCCGTTCCTGATCATCGACCTGGTGGTGGCCTCGGTCTTGATGTCCATGGGCATGATGATGCTGCCGCCGGTCGTCGTCTCGCTCCCCTTCAAACTGATCTTCTTCGTGCTGGTGGACGGCTGGAGCCTGGTCGCCGGCTCGCTCATCCAGAGCTACGGGACGTAAGCGGAATTCTGCACATTTCCGCGCGTAACCGGGAATTTAGCGACGAGCCGCGCTATGTTACTCTGCGGCGATGGGTGCTCCCGGTGGCGCCCAATGTGCTTCCGGGAGTTAAGCGGACATCGCGCGGACTGGTCGGGGTGTCCGCGTGTGACCGATGCTGTCGAAAAAGGCTTGAGAACATCGCCGAACAGTGATTCCGCTTATGGCGGGTCACGGTTTGGAGGCGGCGATGATGGGTCGGCGGAGTGGCGATCAAGCAAGTCTTTTCTATGAGTTTCGGCTCGATGACCGGGTGCCGAAGGACCACCTGCTGAGGCGCATCGACGTCTTTGTGATAGCGGTGCTTGCCGATATTTACGGGCAGCTTGAGCCCTACTACAGCGAGATCGGCCGGCCGTCGATTGATGCCGAGTTGATGATCCGGATGCTCATCATCGGGTACTGCTACGGACTGCGTTCGGAACGCAGGTTGGCTCAGGAAGTCGAGCTGCATTTGGCGTATCGCTGGTTCTGCCGGCTTGATCTCGACGACAAGGTTCCGCATCACTCGACCTTTTCGGAGAACCGGCTGCACCGGTTCCGGGAGAGTGATGTCTTTCGTCACATATTCGAGCGCGTCGTTGCCGCCTGTATGGCCGCCGGCCTGGTCAAAGGCGAGGGATTTGCCGTCGATGCAAGCGTGATGGAAGCCAACGCCAGCCGCTACCACGGCAAGGCGCCGGACGAGATTGAATGGGCGCTACCTGAGCGCCAGACGCGTGCGGTCAAAGAATATCTCGCCGCAATTGAAGCCGAGATTGAACCCAATCCCGATCGTCAGCCGCCGAAGGTGATATCGCCGAGCGATCCCTGCGCAGCCTGGACAGCGAAAGCCAATAAGCGGGTTCAGTTCGGCTATGGGCTCAATTATCTCATCGACATCGAGAACGCGGTCATTATCGACGTTGAACCAACGCCAGCGCGCACCTATGACGAGGTCGAAGCCACGAAGACGATGCTCGAGCGCACCGAGCGGCGCCTCCGCCTGAAGCCAAAGCGGCTCGCCGCAGATACGGCTTACGGGACGGGCCGTTTTCTGGGCTGGCTGGTCGGTCGCCGGATCGCACCGCATATCCCGGTCCGCGATGCCAGCGAGCGCGACGATGGTACTTTTGCTCGCAGTGACTTTCGCTGGGACCGGCGCCGAGGCGTTTACGTCTGCCCCAACAACAAGGTGCTGCATACCACCGGCACCGTGTACGATCGCACCTTGCTACGCTATCGCGCTTCAAAGCTCGACTGTGATGTCTGCCCGCTTAAGATGAAGTGCTGTTCCAACACGTCCGCACGCCACGTTCCTCGTGATCTGCAAGAAGACGCTCGCGATGTGGCGCGTCGGCTCATGCGCACGAGGGTCTTCCTCAAGTCACGCGACGAACGCAAACGCGTCGAGATGCGCTTTGCTCATCTAAAGATTCATCACGGCTTCGAGCGCATGCGGTTGCGAGGTCTTTCCGGTGCGCACGACGAATTCCACCTGGCAGCCGTCGTCCAGAACCTCAAGACCCTGGCGCTCCGAACCCTCGGGCCGCCTCCCAACCGCCAGCGGGCATCGATTGCGTGAGCGCCAGTGTTGAGTTTGCCAGTCGTGTCCGCGTCAAAGCCAACACTCATCCGGAGGTCTCAGCGGAAAAAGCCACTTGCTCTTAGCCTACTCAAATCGCTTCAGAGGCATTGCCCGACCGAAACAAAGACTTTTTCGACAGCATCGACCCATGAGCGACAACGCAGCTTGAATTGTGAATATTGTAATGGCCGATTAGGCGGTCCGGCAGACTATCGATGGGGCACCTGCGGGCCGACCCAGGTTCCAGGCGGCAGAGGCGGCAATTCGGCCGCCAATCCGTCGAGCATGCCCTGCACGAGGCTGTCGCCCAGTGCGCCGGACTTTTTCTTCGGGCCGACGAGCTCATCTGCCAGCAACAGAGTGAGTCCATGCACGAGAGACCAGCACGCCAAAATCGCGCCGGCAATCTTCCGTTCGTTGCGGGAGGTATTCGGAATGGCGCGCCCCAGACCGCCGGCGACGATCACGCCCGCGAGCAGCGCCTTGGTCTTTTCGGCTTCGGCTATTTCGATAGCGGGGCGACTATGATCCGGACCGCCCAGATAGCGTCCGAACATCAAATTGTAGAGCGCCGGATTTTCAACGCCATAGTCAACGTAAGCACGCAACATCGCGAACAACTGCTCGCGGGCATTGCTGAGCCCTGCCGTTTTATGGGCCATGCGTTTCGTCAGCGCCTCAAACCCCGCTGCCGAGACGGCCGCCAATAGCTCACGCTTGTCGGCAAAGTGCTTGTACGGGGCGTTGTGGCTGACGCCGGCGCGCCTGGCGAGGTCACGCAGGGAAAACTCAAGGCTCTGGGTTTCACGCAGGATTTCCAGCGCGGCCTTGATGATCGCACGGCGCAGATCGCCGTGGTGGTAGGGACGCTCGTGGGACGCGGGTTTGGCCATGGCTGAAAATCACCTTTGTTGCCGCGCGGTTACGCCATAAAGTTGTCGGCGTCAACATAACGCATGGCAGCCATTCCACTTTGCAGGCTGCGCCAATGTTGACAGCGACAACTTTTAGGCCTAGATGTTGCCTCTGTCAACATGTGAAGCAAGCGGATGGGATTATCAGTCATGACGAGCCAGGCATCGACCTCAGTAGCCGTTATCGCGTTTCCGCATTTGATCGCGCGCAATTGGTGGCTTTTTCTTCTGCGCGGGCTCGCGGCCATCACCTTCGGAGTGCTGTCGCTGATCTGGCCCGGCATCAGCCTCGTCACGCTTATTTTGCTGTTCGGGGCCTACGCCCTGGTCGATGGCGTCTTCGCGCTGGCGGCGGCCACTGTCGGCAGGGGCAACGCCGAGTTCAGATGGTGGCTCGTGCTTGTGGGCCTGCTTGGCATCGGCGTCGGCACAACGACATTCCTGTGGCCCGGCCTTACCGCGCTGACGCTGCTTTATTTCATCGCCGGCTGGGTCATCGCGACAGGACTGTTGCAGATCGTCGGCGCCATTGAGCTGCGCAAGGCCATCGAAAACGAATGGTGGCTGATCCTCGACGGCGCATTGTCGGTGGTGATCGGCGTTCTTCTTTTCATCATGCCGGGGCCCGGCGCGGTGGCATTGATATGGCTGATCGCTGTCTTTGCGGTCGCCTTCGGAATCTTGATGGTCGGGTTCGCCTTCAAGGTCAAAAACTTCGAAAAGGCCTGAACCGATAATCGTGAAACACCAGTGAATACGTTCGAACAAATGGAGGTGACAATGTCACAAGAAAGCAGCATGCACGTTTACCTGAATTGGACGAAGGAGCGCATTGATGAGATGGATGCCACACTGGCATCTCTCGAAGCCAAGGCGACACACGTGAAAGCGGACTCGAAAGTGAAAGGCGATCAACTGATCGCCGATCTGAAGAAACGGCGTGACGAGTTCAGAGCAAACGCCAAGGCGCAGGCGCAAGCAGGCGAAGCCGCTTTGCACACTGCCAAAGCGCAGCTGGAATCGCAGTGGAAGGGATTCGAAACGCAGTTACAAGCCTATTTCGACACAGCCGGCAAGCACATCGAGCAGCAACAGGCCACATTCCGTGATGTCGCCGCCGCGCAAGCGAAGGCTTGGCGCGAGGCGGCCGATAAGCTGCAGGCCGAGGCAGCCAAGGTCACGGCGGCGAATCGGGCCGACATCGATGCCGCAGTCACGCAAATCAAGGCGGACGCAACGGCAGCCGAAGCACGGCTCCAGAAGCTGAAGCAGGCGGGCGGTGAATCCTGGGCGGTACTGAGCGGGGCCTTGGCGGAATCGCGCAAGACCTTTGACCAGTCGAGCCAGACGGCTTGGGAAACGATCAAGCGCGCTTTGGCAGCCTGAACGCAAAACTGAGCAGCGCTAGATTAATTCTAGAGGCCGCCTCAACTGGCGGCCTCTTTCATTTCAATCAAGTCTGTAATGTGTGGATTTGGCGCTTAGCGGAAATGCCGGCCGATGCGCCGGATGTCCGTTTTTGGGAGTCGAAGTGGATGCGGTGCGGACGCCCTACCGCCGCGGGATCGACCCGGTCGGCGCCGCGTCGGCTTTGGGCGGCGCTTTCGGTGGCGGCGGCGCGGCGGCGGGCTTGTCCTGCGCGTTGGCCGCGGCTTTTTCAGGCGTCGCGGCTTGCGATGAGGGCGCTGGCGGCTTTGCCGGCTGCTTTACCGGTTCCTTGGCCGGCACAGTGGCCGGCGCGGCCGCGGACGCCGGTGTCGGCGCGGGCTTGCCGGCGCCCGCCGGTGAAATCGCCGCCGCATCCGGATAGCGCTTGCTCAGCTCGCGCAGGAAAGTATCGAGCGAATTGACCGTGGCGACCTTCTTGGCGACTTCCTGGAATTCGGCGCCAGCATTGCCGGCGGGCGCGCTGACGATGTCGAAGGCGCGGCCGTCCGGCGTTGTGGCCATCTTGGCGGCGTATTTCTCGCGGAAGCGCGCGAGCCCGATCGGCTCCTCGCCGAGCGAATAGCCGATCGCCGCGCGCAGAATGTCGAAGCGTTCGGTTTCGGTCAGCGGTGTGAAGTCGCGCCAGCGCTCGCCGTAGAGCATCTCGATCTGCTCGGCCGAGTCGCGCCAGCGCTTGGCGGCCCACAAAATGTCCGAGCGCAAGCGGATCGCCTCGCGGGTGTCGATATTGCCGATCAGTTCGAGCGCGAGATCGTGCCGGCCCGTTTCCGACAGAGCGCGCGCCTCGAGTAGCAGGCGCTGGTCGCGCAAGTCGTTGGACAGTTCCGAAGTGCGGGTCGCCTGCAACGTGGCGAGCGCGCGCTCCGGCTTGCGGTTCATCAGATAGATCACGGCAAGGCGCGTGGCGACTTGCGCCCGCGCGCCGCCTTGCAGGCGGTGGTCGACCTGGTGCTGCAGCAGTTCGGCCGCCTGGTCGAGCAGATCGACCGCCACCAGCCGGTCGGCGAGCCGGCGGATCATTTCGTCGCCGCGCCGGCCGATCGGGGTGAGATCGCGGAAATCGTAGAACAGCCCGAGCGCCTCGACCGGCGGCAGACCGTCGCTCTTGCCGCCGAGGAACAGGCTTTCGAAGGTTACCGCCGCCTCGTCCTGGATTTGCCGCGTCAGCTCCGAATTGGGGTGCACCAAAAGCGCCGTGCGCATGACGTGGAAGGCGTCGCGATAGCGGCCGTCCTCGATATAAAGATGCGCCAGGAGCTTCAGGCCCTCCGCCTCGACGTCGTCGCCGCGCCAGATCGTGGTGAGCAGCTCGAGCGCATCGATCACGTCCTTGCGCGGCATGTCGCCGATCGAATAGCGCAGCAAGATCTCGCGCAGCCGACCTTGCGCGGCGGCGCGGCGGTAGCGCGAGGCCGCAGCCTTCCGGTAGTTCGCCAGCGCATCCTCGTTGTGGCCGAGCGCCTCGTTGAGCCGGCCGTTGAGCACGGCCATCTCCGGCTCCATCTCGGGCGGCACGCCGATGGTCTCGATCTCGTTGACGATACGGTCGGCGCCGGCGAAATCGTGCACTTCGATGCAGGCGCGCAGCGCCTCCTGCAGCGCCATGCGCTGGTATTCGAGCGGCAACGCGGAAATGGCGCCATCCACCGTCTTGAACGCGGCATGCGCTTCCGTCCATTTGGACAGCCGCGCATCGGCGATCGCGCGCCAGATCGGCGTGTCGAGCTGGTTGCCGATCTGCGGATTGGACAATTCCTTCAGTGCGTCCGCCGGCCGCGCCAGTCCGAGATCGGCGACCGCGCGCAGCACGTTGCCGGTGACGTCCTCGCTACCCTTCTCGTCGGCGAGCGTCACATCGAGCACGGCTTTCGCCTCCGCCGCCATGTCGCGGGCGAGATAGAAGCGGGCAAGATTGAGCCGCGCCGTCTTGCGCCTGGAGGCCGGCGCCATGGCGGCGATGCGGATCAATTCGTCCTGCCGCTTGGTGAAGTTGCCTTGCTTGTCGAAGTCCCAGAGCTGGGTGTCGAAGGAGCGCGCGCGGAAACCGCCGGCCATCGGCTGCTGGCCGAGCACGGTCGGCGACAGCGACAGCCCGCCCGGCCGGGTGACGGTGATCTTGTCGACGGCAAGTTCGGCGGTGACGTCGTCGGCGAGCGGCTGCAACACCACGCCATGCGTCGACGGCAGCGCGCGCAGTTCGACGAAATTCTGTCCCTTGAGGAAGCCGCGCGCCGGACCGAGCGCGGTGATCACCATCAAGCGGTCGCCGATGTCGCGGTCGGCGAGCACGTGCAACTTGCGCGGATGGGCGAAGGGAATGGCGATGCTGGCGCGGTTCTTGCCGATGATATTGCGGGCGATGGTAAGCGGCCGGCTCGGCGTCGAAACGGCATCGGCCAAAGTGACGATCCAACCCGGGCCGTCGGCGTCGAGGCTGATGAGGCGCGGCAATTCCAGCCGCAAGCGCACGATCGCCTCGCCGTCGGCGCCGCGCTCGAGCACGGCGGAGCGGATGACGCGGCTGCCGTCGTTCTTGAACGCGGCGAGATCGATCTTGGCGGCGCTGTCGAACACCAGCCACAGCGTGTCGGCGCGCTGGAACACGGCGGCCGGCGTCTCCGTCACGAAGGGGAATTCGGCACGCAAGGTATTGCCGGAGCGGTGCAGCTCGACGACGACCGGCGCGTCGGCGCGCGCCGCCGGACGCTTGTGCTCGTCCACGGCCGGTTTTGCCGGCGCCGGCGGCGCCGGCGCAGCGTCGGCCGCTTTCACCGGCGGCGCTGCCGCGGGTTCAATCGGCGGCACGGCGGCTTCGAGTTTCGGTGCCGGCACGGCCGCGGCTTCCTTGACCGGCACCGTCTGCGGCGGTTCGATCGCCGGCACGCCGGTCGTTGCGGGTTTGGCGGCGGCGTCCGGCTTTGCCGCGGTTTTCGGCGCGGCCGGCGGCGCGTTGTCGTGGCTGACGTCGACCACGATGCTGCGGTCCTCGCGGAAGGTGCGCACATTCGGCGCGCCAATGAGCGAGAAGGTGACGGTGACCGAATCGTATCCGACATCGGACTCGATTCGCCTTCAGCGTCTTCGGCATCGCGGCTCTAGCGTCGGCCAGGTCCCAGCGGATCGGCTGGTCGAATTCGAGCGTCAGATTGCCGTCGCCACGCTCGGGCACGACATTGGCCATTTCCGGCATGGCGAATACGTAACGCGTGAAAGTCGGCTGGGTGGCGACCTTGACGCGGATCAGCGGCCGCTGCTGCGGCTTAACGCCGAGGCGCTGCTGGCGCAACTGGCGCTCGGCTTCGAGCGCGCGGTTGGCGAGTTCCTCGACCACCTGTTGCGGCAGGCCGGGCATGACGCCGCTCCAGCTCTCCGGCAGCAGATCGAGATAGAGCCGTTCGGCGGCGGCGATGGTATTGAACTTGATATTGTGGGTCAGCGCGATGCGGATCGCGGTGCCGTCCGGATCGATGCGCGCGGCGCTGATATAATCGGAGGCGCCGGAGTTGAGCCGGTCGACCGAAATCGCGATCGGCTTCTTGAAACTCACCACCATGATCGGGAAGTGAGACGCGCACGCTCGCCGGCACCTCCTTCTCGAAGCGGAAGGCGAGCCGCGCAAACCCGTTTTCGGTGGTGACGGTGACCTCGCCCTTGATCGGCTCCTCGGCGCGCGCGCGCGCGCCGGCCGCCGCCAACAACATTAACGCCGGCAGCAGCGCGACCAGCGTGCGGCGCCATGACGGCGACCGCCGCCCGGCTTGGCGCGCGCAGGTCTTCCTTGGGCTGAGGGGCAAAGCCGTCATGCAGCCGTTCCAGCCGGCGAGGATGCCGGTCGCGACAGCCTAGGGATTGGCGTTTAACGTCGCGTTAACCGTGGTGGCTGTTTGGGCGGAAAAACCGCGCGGATACGCGTCTTAAGTGCCGCTCGGCTTGCCTTCGATCTTGGGCAACTGGTCCGGGTTCTGCGTCTTGTCGCCGTCGGCGTGCCGGGCCAATTCGACGGTCAGTCTTTCGGCCGCTTCCGGCGTCATCAGGCGAGGATTTCCGACATTTTGCGCGGATTTATCTTGGTCGCGACCTCGACCAAAATGCGTCATGTCGAGCCGTTCGAAAATGCGCGCGGCATCCTTCGACTTCATGTTCTCGTACATGGCGACGATGCTCTTGAAGCGCTGCGCTTCGGCCTTGTCGCGGTTGCCGATGGCCTCGTTGACGCGCGCCTCCATGTCCTTGAGCTCGGCGACCTTGGCCTCCAGCCGCTTTTCGGTGGCCTTGAGCAGGCTCTCGCGCATGTCCAGTTCGCGGTCGCGGGTGTCGAGCTCCTTGCGGCGGTCTTGCAGGCGCTCGAGGATGGCGCGTTCGCCGGGCGAGGAGATATGGCCGGGCTTCGATCGGCACCTTGTACGTCGCCGACCTCGAGCTTGGGCGGCTCCGGCGGCTTGGTCGCTCGTCTTCAGCGGCGGACCGTCGCGGCGTCTCTTCGCCGCCGACCGAGCCGGTGATGTCGCGGTTGTCGCCGCCGTAAGTTGAACATCTCCTGCGCCCAGGGCTGTTGTCGGCGCCGCGCTGCCGGGACCGGCGGTTCGCTCGTCGGCGATGACGATCTTGGGATAGGCGGGCACGCTCTCCGCGCGTGGTGATGTGCAAGCCGCTCTTGTTGACGGCCCTGCAGCCGCTCGGCCAGCGTATAGCCGCCGTCGAACACCAGGCCCGACACTTTGAGCGCGAACAGGCAGATCGTCGCCAGCAGGACGACGGGGATCAGCCGGAAATCGCGCGCCAAGCGGATCATGCGGCAAGACCGCCCAATGGCCGCGCCGCGAGCGCGTGCGCTCGGCGAAGGCCTGCGCGGCGGCAGCCACCGCCTTGGCGTCGGGCACGTTGACGGACGCGTCAAGCGGCCGCGCCGCGCCGGCGATGCGGACGAGCCGCGCGAGCAGTTCCTCGCCGAGCCGCGAGCTGGCGCCCAATCTCGGCGGTGACGGTCTCCGCCCGTTGCAGGCGCGTGCCCAGGCTCTGCTCGCCTTCGCGCATGGTCGATTTCAGGCCGGCGATGGCGCGTTCGGCGATCTCGGTGGCGGTGATCAACTCGGCAATGGTGGCGCGCAGCGTCTGCTCGTCGGCCTTGAGCAGGCGCAGCTGCCTGTTGAGCCGGACGCAATAGAGGATGGTGAGCAGAAGCAGGATCGAGACCATGCTCTCGACCAGGAAACCGTAATTGATAGCTCACGGCGCCTCCATGCGATTGGTGGGCTCGTCCGACTTTCTCGAACATGGCGAAGGTGGTGCGCGGTCTGCGCAAGGGCTTGGCCACCCGCACCGCGACGCGGTCGCCGACTTTGCCCATGCGCCCTTCCGTCAGCGTGATGTCGCCGCAGCGCACGGTGACCAGCGCGTCCGGCTTGATTTCGAGCGTCAGCGTGTCGCCGACGCTCAGGTTCATCATCTTGCGCAGCGGCAGCCGCGCCTCGTAGAGCACGGCGTCGACCGCGATCTGCGCCTGGCCGATTTCGGTCGCCAGATGATCTTCCCAGATCGGGTCGCGGCCGAACTTCTCGCCCATGAACATCTGCAAGCAGAACGGCGCGGATCGGCTCGATGGTCGCGTAAGGCAGCAGCAATTCGATATTGCCGCCGCGGTCTTCCATGTCGATGCGCAGGCGCACCAGGATCGCGGCGTTGGCCGGGCGCGAGATGGCGGCAAAGCGCGGATTGGTCTCCAGCCGGTCGATGTTGAATTTGACCGGCGACAGCGGCTTGAAGGCGAGCTCGGCGTCGGCCAGCACCACTTCGATCATGCGCTTGACCAGATTGGTCTCGATGGTGGTGTAGGGCCGGCCCTCCACGCGCACCGTGCTCTGTCCGCGCCGGCCGCCGAGCAGCACGTCGATGATCGAATAGATCAGGCTCGAATTGACGGTGGCGAGGCCGAAATTGTCCCACTCCTCGGCCTTGAACACGGCGAGGATCGCCGGCAGCGGGATCGAATTGAGATAGTCGCCGAAGCGCACCGAGGTGATGCGGTCGAGCGAGACTTCGACGTTGTCGGAGGTGAAATTGCGCAACGAGGTCGTCATCAGCCGCACCAGGCGGTCGAAGACGATTTCCAGCATCGGCAGGCGTTCGTAGGACACCATCGCCGAGTCGATGATGGCGCGGATGCCGGAATTGTCGTTCAGCGTGACGTCGGTCAGGCTGAAGCCGAGCAGGCTGTCGATTTCATCCTGATTGAGGATGCGCTCGGCGCCGCCGCTTGCCGCTCTGGAAGCCGCCGCCTTCGTCGACCATCGCCGCCCATTGCGCGGCCGCCTCGTCGCTGCCCGGCGTCGCGATGGGCTGCGTCGCGCGGCCGCGCGGCGCGCCGGCTCCTGTTCCAGCGCCACGCCCCATTCGGCGGCCAGCGCGTCTTGATCGATTTGGTCTTTGGCGCCATCGGTTACGTCGTTATTGGACGACGATCTCCTTGAACAGAACGGCGGTGATGCGGTTGGGCGCGACCGCGGCATTGACCCGGCGGGTCAATTCCTCCTTCAGCCGGTAGAGACCGGCGGAGCCGTCGAGATCGGTCGGCCGCAATTCGCGCAAATAGGTCTGGAAGGCGTCCATCACCCGCGGCATCAGCGGCTGGATCTGGCTCACCACCTCGGCGTCGGGCACTTCGAGCACGATCTTGACCTTGAGATATTGCGTGCGCTCGCTGGCCGCGTTCGACAGATTGACCAGCACGTCGGGCAGATCGACGAAGATCGCGGGCTTGGCCGCGGCCTTCGCGACGGCTTCGTCTTCGTCGGCGTGGCGCCTTGAAGAAATAGAAATAGGCGCCGCCCCCGCCGCCGCCGAGCAGCAAGAGGCCGGCCGCCGCGATGATCATCATCTTGAGCGACGGCATTTTGAGCGACGGCAGCGGCAGGAAACCGAGAAGTTTTCGTTTCGGCTTTGCCGCTGACTGTTCTGCGCCGTCTTCCGGCTCGTCCTCGACTTCGGCTTCCGCTTGCTTCGCCTTGGCTGCCATGTTGACCCCGATGCAACGGACGGGGCCAGCCCCCGGCGATTTCGAGCGAAACACCGCGGATGCGCGACCCCCGCGCTCCCCTGCGGCAAAGGTAGGTCGGTATGGTTAACAGATACTTTCCTACCGTCTGGCGCGCGGAATCTTTTGCCGGGTGAAGCCGCCGCAGCGGCTGTTTTTGCCCTACCGCAGGCCCGCACTTTTCACCTAACTTACTGATCTTACGATATTTTATTGGTTGGCACGGCGGCTGCAACAGCTTTGGTCAGCCGCAAGCTTGGGAGAGCTCGCGGCGCATCCGGCAAGGCAGGCCTCGGGAGGGCTGTCGCCCGCGCCGGACGAGAAGGGGAGAATGCCGATGCAGAATGCGGTTCTCGTCGGACTGTCGCGCCAAGTCGCGCTCGGCCGCGAAATGGACGTGGTCGCCAACAATATCGCCAACCTCAACACCACCGGCTTCAAGGCCGACGGTTCGCTGTTCGAGGAATATCTCGCCTCGGCCGCGCGCGCCGACCAGACCGGCGGCCGCGTGAGTTTCGTGCTCGACCGCGGCATCTGGCACGACATGAGCCAGGGCCCGGTCGAGCACACCGGCAATCCGCTCGACGTCGCGATCGACGGCAAAGGCTTCCTGGTGGTGCAGACGCCGCGCGGCGAACGCTACACCCGCAACGGCTCGATGCAGATCAACGCCAGCGGTCAGTTGGTCACCAGCGACGGCTATGCCGTGCTCGGCGACGGCGGACCGATCACGTTTCAGCCGAACGACCGGCAGGTCTCGATCAGCCGCGACGGCACCATCAGCGTGCGCGAGGGCACATGCGAAAGTCGATTCGGCGCGCGGCAAGCTGCGCCTGGTCACCTTCGCCAACCCGCAGCAATTGCAGAAGGACGGCAGCAGCACCTTCAGCGCACCCAACGGCATGCAGCCCGCAGCCGGCCGATGCCGCCAGCCGGCATCGTGCAGGGCGCAGTCGAAAAATCGAACGTGCGCGGCGTGGTCGAAATGTCGCGCATGATCGAAATCACCCGCAGCTACACCAACATCTCGGCCATGCTGCAGCAGCAGAACGATCTCAGTCAGTCGGCGATCGACAAGCTCGCCGAAGTTCCGGCTTGACGTTGAAGAGGAGTTGAATCCATGCGCGCGCTCTCGACCGCATCGACCGGCATGATGGCCATGGAGCTCAATGTCCAGGTCATCGCCAACAATCTCGCCAACATGACCACCACCGGCTACAAGCGCCAGCGCGCCGAGTTCCAGGATCTGCTGTACGACCACGTCAGCCGCATCGGCACGCAGACCTCGGCGCAGGGCAATATCCTGCCCGTCGGCATCGATCTCGGCTCCGGCGTCAAATCGGTCGGCACGCCGCGGCTGATGACGCAAGGCACGCTTGGCGCAGACCGGCGGCACGCTCGACGTCGCCATCCGCGGCGACGGCTTCTTCAAGATCCAGATGCCCGACGGCACCTACGCCTACACGCGCGACGGCTCGTTCCAGATGGACGCCACCGGCCGCATCGTCACCGCGCAGGGCAACGTCGTGCAGCCCGCCATCACCATCCCGCAGAATTCGACCGGCTTGACCATCAACGCGCAAGGCCAGGTTTCGGTGATCCCGCAAGGCTCGACCACGCCGAGCGTGCTCGGCCAGCTCACGCTCACCCGCTTCATCAACCAGGCCGGCCTGCTTTCGATCGGCGACAACCTGTATCACCGAGACGCCCGCCTCCGGCACGCCGCACGACGGCATGCCCGTCGACCGACGGCGCCGGCGATCTGCAGCAAGGCAGCCTCGAACAGTCCAACGTCGATTCGGTCACCGAGATCACCAATCTGATCGCCGCGCAACGCGCCTACGAGATGAACGGCAAGGTGATCACCGCCGCCGACCAGATGCTGCAATCGACGTCCAACCTGATGCGCTGAGGTAACGCCATGATCCGCAACCTCACCTCGCCGCCGCCGCCCTGCTCGCGCTCGGCGCCGCCGCCGCCGCACGCGCACGGAGCACCCCAGGCTCAAGTCGGAAGCGACCGTCACCGGCGGAATCGTGCGCATCGGCGACCTGGTCGAGCACGCCGGCGTCATCGCCAAGGTGCCGATCTTCCGCGCGCCCGATCTCGGCGCCACCGGCACGGTGTCGGCGGACGCGGTGATCGAGGCGGTGCGCCGCTTCGCGCTCATCGGTCTCGACACCGGCGACGTCAGCGAAGTGGTGGTGACGCGGGCAAGCCGCGTCATCCCCGCCGACCGATATCGAGGCGCGCGTGGCCAAGGCGCTGTCGGCGCAATACGCGCTCGGCGCCGGTCAAGGACATCCAGGTGAATTTCGACCGCGAGCTGCGCACGATCCAACGTCGAACCGACGGCCAAGGGCGAGCCGCGCGTCGGCGCGCTCGATTACGACACGCGCAGCGGCCGCTTCGACGCGACCCTCGATTTGCCGACCGGCGCCACCACGCGCGGCACGCTGCACCTTGCCGGCCGCGCCACCGCCACCGTCGAGATCGTGACGCTCGCGCGTGCGCTCGAGCGCGGCGAAACGATCAAGGCGGCCGACGTCGTTGTCGAGCGGCGCGCGCGCGGCACGATCGGCCGCGACATCGTCACCGACAGCGAACAAGTGATCGGCATGGCCGCGCGCAATCCGATGACGGCCGGGCCGCCCGCTGCGCCTGGCCGACCTGATGAAGCCGCCGGTGGTTCTGCGCAACGAGACGGTGACGCTCATCTATCAAGTCCCCGGCATCACGCTGACGGTGCGCGGCAAGGCGGCCGAAGGCGGCGCCGAAGGCGACGTCATCTCCGTGCTCAACGAACAGTCCAAGCGCACTTTGCAGGGCGTGGTGACCGGCCCCGGCCGCGTCATCGTCACCACGCCGCGCGGTTCGCCGCGAGCTCGCCGCCAACTTGCCGCCGGACGCAATGAAGCCGAACACCGTAACCGGCGCCGCTTGCGCCAATTGTGAAAGTGATAGTCGATGAATGTGCTCAAACTGACGCGTCACGCCGTGCTCGCCGCGCTTGCCGCCTCGCTGCTCAGCAAGCTGCGCGGCCTATGACCGGCTCAAGAACATCGGCCAGCCGCCGCCGCTCGCCGCCATCGACAACCCGACCACGCGGCCGGGCTACAAGCCGGTGCAGATGCCGATGCCGGCGGCGCAGCCCGCCTCCTACAATCCCAATTCGCTGTGGCGCAACGGCTCGCGCGCCTTCTTCAAGGACCAGCGCGCGCACCAGGTCGGCGACATTCTCACCGTACAGGTCAACATCACCGACAAGGCCAACATCGCCAACGAGACGCAGCGCAGCCGCACCAACACCGAGGATTCCGGCGTCACCGATTTCCTCGGCAGCAAGACCATCAAGACGCCGGCGACCGCGCTGCTGCCCGGCCGCATCCTCACCGCCGACTCGACCTCGACCAGCGACGGCAAGGGCTCGGTCAACCGCTCAGGAGGCGTTGCAGACCAACGTCGCCGCGGTGGTCACGCAAGTGCTGCCCAACGGCAATCTGGTGGTCGAGGGCAAGCAGGAGATCCGCGTCAATTTCGAGGTGCGCGAACTGATCGTCGCCGGCATCGTGCGGCCGGAGGACATCCAGAGCGACAACACCATCGACTCGAGCAAGATCGCGCAGGCGCGCATCGCCTATGGCGGGCGCGGCCAGATCACCGACGTGCAGCAGCCGCGTTACGGGCAGCAGGTGTTGGACGTGGTGTTGCCGTTTTAGTTTCCCCTCGCCCCGCGGGCGGGGAGAGGGTGATCCGCCGAAGCTTTAGCGAAGGCGGACCGGGTGAGGGGGCGTAGCGTTTAGTCGAGGCTTATCCCCTACCCTTGTGTTGCGTCATGTGCAGCCCTCGCCCGGCAAGGGCGAAGGCAGGTCGAGTTTGTGAGCTCCCGCGCCGTTTGCGTTTCGCGAGCGTTAGACGGCGTCAACGACGCGGCCTCCGGCAGCTCCCCAGCCGGGGGCCGCGTGCGTTTGGGGGGGTCGCGTCGCGCTCTCCTTACAACTCTCCTCCCGATGGAACGGCGAGGTATTTTGTAGCGAGTTACGCCATTTTATTTTCAGCAATTCTCTTGAAGATTCCTTGGCAAGACCACTCGGGAAGCTCTCCTATCTTGGCAGGCGCACCCTACTACGAGACACGTTACCGAGAGCGCGTCATCGACACTCTTCACCGTCGCGCCAAGGCCTTCGGCTTCATCTTGCAGGCAGACAAGGTAGCATCAGATGGTGCCGTTTCTTAGGAAGCCGCGGCCTACTTCCCGAAGGAATCGACGTGAAGTTCTCCTTCATCGCGAAGCACCGGGGGATCTGGCCGGCGGGATGGTTGTGCGGGGCGCTCGGCGTCTCGCGGGGCGGCTTTTATGCTTGGCTGACGCGACCGCGCAGTCAGCGCAGCCGGAGCGATGAAGAGCTGAACGCGAACGTTCGCGCCAGCTTTATTGGCAGCGACCGGACCTATGGCGCCAGGCGGGTGTGGCACGACCTGCTGGCCGAGGGGGTGTCATGCGGACTGCACCGGATTGAGCGATTGATGCGATTACAGGCTCTCTCAAAGCACGCCCACGCCGGCGTCGCCTGCCGCCCGATCACATGCTCGATCTCGGGTAAACCCGAGATCGAGGGCGCTCCGTCCCCTCGCGTTTCGCGAGGAGGAGAAACGGGAATACGGCCTACCCGGGGCCGTTGAAGAATACGGGCGATGACGCGTGCCCGCGCGGCCGGCTCAGCCGCTACGCCACAAGCTGCGCCATTTGCGCCGCCGGCGCGCCGGAGAGCAGTTGCGCAACGGCACTCGCCGGAACGGCCTCGCCGAACAGGAAGCCCTGCCCCTGGTGGGCGCCGTGCCGCGAGGCTTCGTCGGCCTGCTGCTCGGTCTCGATGCCCTCGGCGGTGACGCGCAGATCGAGCCCCTTGCACAGGCCGAAAATGGCGCGCACGAAAACGTCGCTCTCGGCGCTCTTGCCGAGTTCCTGGATGAAGCGCTTGTCCACTTTAAGCTTGTCGAAGCGCAATTCGTAAAGCTGCGACAGCCCGGAATAGCCGGTGCCGAAATCGTCGATGACGATGCGCACGCCGGCGTTGCGCAGCGTCTCGATGGCGTGCCGCGTCGCCTCGAAATCGGCGACCAGCGCGCTTTCGGTGATCTCCGCCTCCAGGCGATACGGCGGCAGCCTGGTCTCGGCCAGCACGGCGAGAACGTCCTGCGCGAAATTGCGGTTGCCGAATTGCGTCGGCGAGAAATTAAACGACAGCGACACGTATTCCGGCCAGGTCGCGGCGTCGCGGCAGGCGTCGCCGAACAATTGGCCGGACAGGATGTCGATGAGGCCGAGCTCCTCCGCCAGCGGGATGAAGGTGTCCGGCATGACCAGGCCGTGCATCGGATGATGCCAGCGCGCCAGGCTCTCGAAGCTGACGATGCGCCGCGTCTTCAAATCGAGGATCGGCTGGTAATAGGGTCGCACGTCATAGCCGCCGATCGAGGCGCGCAGGTCTTTTTCCAACAGCGAGCGCTCGCGCACATGCGCGTCCATCTTCGGATCGAAGAAGCAGCTGTCGAGCCGCCCGTTGCGGGCGCGCGACAGCGCGACGTGGGCGCAGCGCAGCAGCTCGTCGACCGTCATGTGCCCGCGGCCGGCTTGCGTGATGCCGACGCTCGCACCGATGCTGTGTTTCTCGATGCCGATCTGCACCGGCTTCTTGATGCTCTCGACCAGCTCCAAGGCAACTTTATGCGCGGTCTCCGGATCCGCCCCCGGCAGACACAGCGCGAATTCGTCGTCGCCGATGCGCGCCAGGAGGTTGCCCGGCTTGGCGCTGTCGCGCAGGCGCGCGGCGATCTGCAACAGCGCCTCGTCGCAGCCGAGATGGCCGTACACTTCGTTGAGCTTTCTGAATTGATCGAGGCCCAGCAACAAAACGCTCAAACCGTTGTTCGCGCGCTTGAGCACGGCGCTCAGGTCGTTCTGGAATTGGCGCCGGTTCGGCAATTGGGTGAGCGGATCGTAGTGCTCGGCGGCGACGCGTTTCATCCGCTCGTGTCTTTGGTCGGCGATGCGCCGCACGCTGAAGATGACCAGCGCAACGCCGCAGAAATAGAGAAACGACGGCGGCGCGAATTCCTTGCCGACGACGCGCTGCAGGATGGCGAGCCCGCCCCATTCGGCGATGGTCATATAGATAAGAAAAATCGTCGAGAAAATCACCAAAACGTCGGTGAGTTCCCGCGCGGTCGATGAGGTCAGATCGATGCCAAAACGGCGCTTAGACGATTTACGCAAACAACACCTTCTGGAGTTTGGGTGCGCGGCAAGACTGCGTATCTACAATGATCGCGTTCTGGAGCGCGAACCTAAATGACGAAAACTAAATTTGAAAAAATTAAGATAATTAACGATCTATTGACCTGGATAACGAGAGTCGCCTCCGTTTCAGGGCGTTTTGCCTGGAGCTGTGCGTTCGTGCCACTCTCAATCGTCGCGGTAAACCCGCTCGCGCCGCTCGTGGCGCTCCTGCGCCTCCACCGACAGCGTGGCGATCGGGCGGGCTTCCAGGCGGCGCAGCGAGATCGGCTCGCCGGTCTCCTCGCAATAGCCGTAGGTGCCGTCCTCGATGCGGCCGAGCGCCTCGTCGATCTTGGCGATCAATTTGCGCTGACGGTCGCGCGCGCGCAGTTCGATGGCGCGGTCGGTTTCCGATGACGCGCGGTCGGCGAGATCGGGGTGATTTTGGTTCTCTTCCTGCAGATGCAGCAGCGTTTCCTTGGCCTCTTTCAGGATATCTTCCCGCCAGGCGAGCAGCTTGGCGCGGAAATACTCGCGCTGGCGCTCGTTCATGAACGGCTCCTTGTCGGACGGCCGGTAAGTCTTGGTTTTAGCCAACATCCCGTTGAATTCCCTGTCTTCTTATGGTTCTTGGATGGAAATCCATCCTCCCGGTGCGGCAGGCTTATATACGGGCGCTCGGTCGCCGGACAATATCCGAATACAGTCGCCGGTTCTGATGGTTTATTATGACAGCTTCAATGACTTGGGCGGAAACGGCGAAAAAATGCGCAAGGCTCGGCGGGGCGCCGACTGAGCAATTTTGAACGGTTCGGGATCGCCCGCTAGCGCACGCCGGCCTTGGCCAGTTCAACCGCGACGCGCAGGTCGATCTCGCCCAGCACATTGTCGAGGCCTGGATCGCCGGTCGCTTCGGTCAGTCCCTCGGCCGCCACCTTGAGGCGCGCCAGCGTTCCGCCGTCGACGCTGCCGTCGAGCAGCGCCGAGCTTGAGCTTGTCGAGCACGTCGAGCGCGCCGCGCCCGCGGGCGACCGCGCGCTTTTTGCGTTCGGTCGGATCTTCCACGCCCTGCAGCGCGATCAGCGCATCGAGGGTGGAGATGGCGCGCAAGCTTGCGGCCGCGGTGGAATTGCGCGGCGTCTCCTGCTCGCTGACGCTGAAGGTGCCGCCGGCGCTGCGGCGCGCGGCTGCCGGCGCCGATGGCAAGCGCGGTTCCGTTCGATCCGTAAATGCGCATCGCTGAAAACCCCGCCGAACGTCGTCGGTCCCCGAATACCTTTAAGCTCGCCTTTTATGGTTAACCGCCGGTAAAAGCCCCGGCAAAATTTGCCGGCTGCGGACCTTTCCTGCCGGTCCGGCGAGCGACTCCGCGGCGGGCGCCGATTCAAAATTCGCAAGCAGTGCCAGGTCTTTAAGACGTCGCGCGCGGCTTGGCACGGCGTTCGCATAACAAGACGTCAGTCATACGTCACATTGGGGAGCAGTGATGACGAAGACGTTGCGAGCCGCATTGTTGGCCGTGCTATTGACCGCGTTCGCCGCGCCGAACGCAGGGGCGACCTCGCGCATCAAGGACCTCGCCAATATCGAGGGCGTGCGGCAGAACCAGCTCATCGGCTATGGATTAGTGGTCGGGCTCAACGGCACCGGCGACACGCTCAACAACATTCCCTTCACCAAGCAGTCGCTCACCGCGATGCTGGAACGGCTCGGCGTCAATATCCGCGGGCAGACGCTGCGCACCGGCAACGTCGCCGCCGTGATGGTGACCGCCAACCTGCCGCCGTTCGGCACGCAGGGCACGCGCATCGACATCACCGTTTCTTCGCTCGGCGACGCCAAGAGCCTGCAGGGCGGCATGCTGCTGGTCACCCCGCTGCTCGGCGCCGACGGCAATGTCTACGCGGTCGGCCAGGGCTCGGTCGCTATCGGCGGTTTCCAGGCCGAGGGCGAAGCCGCCAAGATCGTGCGCGGCGTGCCGACCGTCGGCCGCATCGCCAACGGCGCGCTGATCGAGCGCGAGATCGACTTCAACCTCAACCGGCAGAGCCAGTTGCGCATGGCGCTGCGCAATCCCGATTTCACCACCGCGCAGCGCATCGCCGCCGCCATCAACGATTTCATCGGCGTGCCGACGGCGGAGCCGCTCGACCCGGCGACCATCGGCATCACCGTGCCGCAGCAGTATCGCGGCAACGTGATCTCGCTGCTCACCGAAATCGAGCAGCTGCAGGTCGAGCCGGACCAGGCGGCCAAGATCGTGATCGACGAGCGCTCCGGCATCATCGTCATGGGCCGCGACGTGCGCGTGTCCATGGTGGCAGTGGCGCAAGGCAATCTCACCGTCACCATCACCGAGACGCCGCAAGTGAGCCAGCCGCAGCCGTTCTCGCGCGGCGGCCGACACGGTCACGGTGCCGCGCACGCGCATCGGCGTGCAGGAAGACGGCAAGAAGCTGGCGCTCGTTTCCGACGGCGTCTCGCTGCAAGCAACTGGTCGACGGCCTCAACGCGCTCGGCATCGGCCCGCGCGACCTGATCGCCATCCTGCAGGCGATCAAGGCGGCGGGCGCGATCCAGGCCGACATCGAGGTGATGTGATGGCGAGCGCCATTCCCGCGTCGGCCGCCGGCTTGAGCGCGCTCGATTTGATCACGATGAACGCGCCGGCCGTACGCAAGCCGGCGGTCGCCGGCCAAGCCAAGGCGCACGCGGCGGCGCAGGACTTCGAGGCGGTATTCCTCAATTCCATGTTCCAGCACATGTTCACCGACGTCGACGGCGAAGGCCCGTTCGGCGGCCAGGGCGCCACCGGCGTCTGGCGCTCGGTGCTCACCGACCAATACGCCAAATCGATCGCCAAGGCCGGCGGCATCGGCATCGCCGACCAGGTCTATCGCAGCCTGATGGCGCAGCAGGAAGCCCACCCATGAGCGGGCAACCGGCCGAAAAACCGATTGCCAGCGCCGGCGAAGCCGCAACAGGCGATCGCCAATCTGAACGCCATCGTCGACCGGCTGGTGGAAATCCTGACCGAAGAAATCGCGCGCGTGCGCGCCGGCGACTTGCGCGACACCGCAACGCTTGCCGCGGACAAGGCCGAGCTCGGCCGCCGTTACGTGATCGAAAGCGACCGCGTGATGGCGGCCCGCGAATTGATCGCCCGCTTGGTACCGGACGCGATCGAGACGCTGCGGAAGCGGCACACGGCGTTCCAGGCCCTGCTGCAAACCAATCTGACCGTGCTGGCGACCGCGCATGCGGTGTCCGAAGGCATTATCCGCGGCGTGTCGGGCGAACTCGCCCGCAAGCGCACGCCGTCGACCTACGGCGCTTCCGGCCGCGCCAATGCGCCGAGCGCCAAAGCCAGCCAGCCGCTGGCGGTCAGCCGCTCGCTCTCCTCTTTCCTTTTTTCTTTTTTTTTTTTTTTTTCTTTTTTTTTTTTTTTTTTTTTTTTTTTTTTTTTTCTTTTTTTTTTTTTTTCTTTTTTGTTCTTTCTTTCTTCTGGTCTTCGCTGTGCCGTGCGCGTTGTCTCCGCTTTTCCTCCGTGCGTCTTCCTTTCTCTTTTTCTCTCCCCTTCGCTTCTCGCTTTTGCTCTCGGCGCTTGCGTTCGTCGTCGGCTTTCTTGCCTTTCTGCCTCTCCTCCCTCGGCCCGCTCCTCGTTTCTTTCTTTGGTTTCGCCTCGCCTTTTGCGCGCCTTTCGTCGCCTCGGCATAGCTTTCTTTACTGTCCGTCTCGGGTGCTGGCGGCGGCGCTGCTGTCTTGTGGCTTTCTTAGCCTGGTCGTTCTGGTCTGTATGTTTGCCTTCTTCTCTGTTGTCTCTTTCTTTCTTCTTTTTCCTCGCCTTCCTCTTTCCTTTTCTTTTACCTCTTTATCTTTTCTTTACCGTCTCCTTTCTTTCTTTTTTCTCTCTTTTTCTGCCTCTTCTTTTCGCCGCCGACCGGCGACGTGTTGCTGCTGCCGCCTTTCTTTCTTTCTTTCTTCTCGTGCTTTCTCCTTTCGTCTTCTGTCTTTTCTCCTCTTCTTCCTCTCCTTTTTCTTTGCCTCTGGCCTTGTCCTTCTTCTTTTGCTTTGCCTTCTTTTCTTTTTTTTCTTCTGCTTTCCCTCCTCTTTCTTTGTTCTTCTTCTTCTTCTTCGCCTGGCTCTTGCTCTCTTCCTTCTCTTTTTCTTTCTTTTTTCTTCTTCTTTCTTCTCTCTTTTCTCTTTTTCTTTTTTCTTTTTTTTTTTTTCTCTTCTTTTCTCTTTTCTTTTCTCTTCTCTTTTTTTGTCGTTGCTTTCTCCTTTTTCTTTCTTTCTTGTTTTGGGTCTTTCTTTTCTCGTCTCTCTCCTTGGTTCTCTCTCTGTTCTCGTTTCTTTTACTTTTCTTCTTTTTTCTTCCCCTTTATCTTTCTTTCTCTTTTTTTTTTTATTTTTTCTTTCCTTTTCTTTTTCTTTTGTCTCTTTTTCTTCTTATTACTTTCTATCTCTTCTCTTTTTTTTTTTTTTACTTCTCTTCCTCTTTTTTTGATTTTTCTTTATATCTTTTCTTTTTATTTTTCTTCTTTTTTTTTTTTCTTTCTTTTCTTTTTTTTTTTTAAAATACTCTTTTTTTTACTCGATTGTCATAAAATAGAACGCCGCGCGCTAAGCGGTCGCGGTGACCTTCAAGCCGGTCACCGTGTCGATCTGGGTGCCGTCGGCCAGCGTGAGAATATTGGTACTGGTATTGAGAAAAGCGCCGCCGCCCAATTGCATGATCGATTTGGGATCGACGTATTTGAGACCGGTCGTCGTATCGTATTGCGTGCCGTCCGGCATGGTCAGGATGTTGTTGGTGGTGTCGATGGTCGAGCCGTTGGGGAAATAGATGACCGGGTCGAGCACGTTCTTTGCCGCAACCATATTCTGCTGCGCGGATAGCTGATCGAGCGAATCCTGCAGCTTCTTGGCGTTGGCTTGTTGCAAATTGGTCGAGGCGATTTGTGCGACCAGCGCACCCGCGTTGGTTACGCTGGTTTGCGAGATGGTCGCGAAATTGCCTGCAATATTCGCGCTGGCACCGAGAAACGAATTGATGCTGCCGTCGCCGCCGGAATTCTGCAGCATCCCGAGCAGGCCGCCCTGGTTCTGCTGATTCTGTATAGCCGTCATGGCGTCGGAAATCCAACTCGCGGCACCGCCGGTCGAGAAGATCGAAGCTGCAGAGGCTCCGCTAACTGCCAACGTCATACGCAGTATTCCTTATTGGCCAAATCATACGCCGCGACGGTTAAGGAATCCTGATGATTAGCGAATTGTTAAGTCGTAAAATCCACCGCACGAATTGCCTATTTGCGCAGCAAACGCTGGCGAAATCGATGTTTTCGTTTGCGCGATTTTACTTCAAATTTTAGCTAAATCGGGCTGATCGCGTTCAGCCGACAGTAACTCATTAACCATGAATTTTTACAGGCCGTTTGGTGCCGTGTGCGATGAACGTTGCCGATCCTACTGGATCGCACATGTGCAGCCGCCAGTAAGGCAAAATCACCAGAAAGGTACCTTAAGATGTCCAGTATCGTTCTTTCGGCAGGCGTCCGTGCCAACCTGCTGCAGTTGCAGCAGACGTCGGACCTGATCACTACCACTCAGACCAGACTTGCCACCGGCAATAAGGTCAACTCGGCTCTCGACAACGCGATCAGCTTTTTCACCGCGCAGGGCCTCAATAACCGCGCCAACGACCTGAACGGCCTCTTGGACACGATGTCCAACGGCATCAACACCATTCAAGCCGCCAACAACGGCATCACCGCGATCACCAAGCTGGTGCAGTCGGCGCAGTCTCTGGTCAGTCAGGCGCAACAGACCACCGACACCACGACGCTCGCCAGCCTATCGAGCCAGTTCGACAGCCTGCTGACTCAGATCGGCCAGCTCGCCGGCGACTCGGGCTTCAACGGCGTCAACCTGCTCGGTGGCGATGCCCTCACCGTCACGCTGAACGAAACCGGCACCTCGTCCACCACGGTCACCGGCGTCGACTACACCAACGCCAACGCGGCGCCGCTCGCCATTAACGCCGCCGCTAACAACTGGGCGACCACCGCCGACATCACCGCAGCCTCGACCGATCTGAGCGCGGCTCTTACATCGCTGCGTTCGGAATCGCAGACCCTGAGCGCTAGCCTGTCGGTCGTGCAGGTCCGCCAGGACTTCACCAAGGCGACGGTCAATACGCTGCAGAGCGGCGCTGCCGATCTCACGCTGGCCGACTCCAACCAGGAAGGCGCCAACCTGCTCGCGTTGCAGACTCGCCAGCAACTGTCGTCCACCGCGTTGTCGCTCGCTTCGCAGGCCGACCAGAACGTGCTGCGGCTGTTCCGCTAAGCTTCGTCGAGACTTCCGACGGAAAACGGCGGCCTTCGGGCCGCCGTTTTTTTGCGCCGGCAACGACGTCTTTTGGAAGATATTCGCGCGCTTTTTAAATTCGGCGCAGAGGTAATATTCGCGTCGTTGTCATTGGCGTGCATTTGGCCGTTCAGGGCCTGTCTTATATTTGGCGAGTAGTGTGCTTTTTTGCCATTTGATTAACAAATAGTCTCGCGCGCCAATTAACCGATTTGGCTTTGGTAAAGCGTCGTATCAAACGACATTCAAAAAGACTTCCAATGCGGGCTGAGAAAATCGTCGTCAAAAAACACTTAAAAACTTTCTCGCAATATTACGCAATTTCTCTTGCAAATCATTAGTTGTCTTTTTTTAGCGGCCGTTTAGGCGCGAGTGGTATTGGATGCCCTCAATACTCGGGGAAGATACTCGGGGAAAAAACGAGTTTCAATAACAGCACGTCAAACAGGTAAACCGTGAAGGGGACAAGAAATGTCTGACATCATTCTCTCGGCAGGTGTTCGAGCGAACCTGCTGCAGTTGCAGCAGACTTCGGACTTGATCACGCAAACGGAAAACAGACTGGCCTCCGGAAAGAAGGTCAACTCGGCTCTCGACAACGCAAACAGCTTCTTCACCGCGCAGGGCCTCGATAACCGCGCCAACGACCTGAACGGCCTGTTGGACACGATGTCCAACGGCATCAACACCATTCAGGCCGCCAACAACGGCATTACCGCCATCACCAAGCTGGTGCAGTCGGCGCAGTCGTTGGTCAGCCAGGCGCAACAGACCACCGACAGCGCGACCTTGACCAGCCTGTCGACCCAGTTCGACGCCCTGCTGACTCAGATCGGCCAGCTCGCCGGCGACTCGGGCTTCAACGGCGTCAACCTGCTCGCCGGCAATACCCTCACGGTCACGCTGGACGAAACCGGCACGTCGACGACCTCGGTCACCGGCGTCGACTACACCAACGCCAACGCGGCGCCGCTCGCCATTAACGCCGCCGCCAACAACTGGGCGACCACCGCCGACATCACCGGGGCGGCAACCGATCTGACCGCGGCGCTCACCAAGTTGCAGTCGGAATCGCAGACCCTGAGCTCCAGCCTGTCGGTCGTGCAGATCCGCCAGGAATTCACCAAGGCGACGATCGGCACGCTGCAGAGCGGCTCCGCCGATCTCACGCTGGCCGACTCCAACCAGGAAGGCGCCAACCTGCTCGCGTTGCAGACCCGCCAGCAACTGTCGTCCACTGCGTTGTCGCTCGCTTCGCAAGCCGACCAGAACGTGCTGCGGCTGTTCCGCTAAGCTTCCTCGAGACTTCCGACGGAAAACGGCGGCCTCCGGGCCGCCTTTTTTTGCGCAATAAAAATTGTGGTTAACGATTTCTTAATCGGGCCGAATTTAACCATCCGTCAACCCTAACAATCCATTATTCCCGGTACGCGATTTGGCCCTAGCGAGGGAGAAGATTGCCATGAGTGACATTGTGCTGTCGGCCGGCGTGCGGGCCAATCTGCTGCAACTGCAGCAAACTTCGAATTTGATCAATACCACGCAGACCGATCTAGCCACCGGCAAGAAGGTCAACTCCGCACTTGATAACGCGATCAGCTTTTTCACAGCGCAGAGTCTGACCACTCGCGCCAACGATCTGAGCAGCCTTTTGGACTCCATGTCCAACGGCATCAGCACGATCCAGGCCGCCAATAATGGCATCACGGCGATCACCAAGCTGGTGCAATCGGCGCAGGCGCTCGTCAGCCAGGCTCAACAGACCACCGACAGCGGTACTTTGACGAGCCTGTCCCAGCAGTTCGACACCCTCATGACCCAGATCGGCCAGTTGGCCGGCGATTCCGGCTTCAACGGCGTCAACCTGCTCGGCGGCAGCACGCTGACCGTCACACTCGACGAAACCGGCAATTCGACCGTCGACGTGACCGGCGTGGACTACACCAACGCCAACGCGGCGCCGCTCGCCATTAACGCCGCCGCCAATAACTGGTCGACCGCCGCCGATATCACCGCGGCTTCGACCGACCTAAGCGCGGCTCTGACGTCGCTGCGGTCTGAATCGCAGACGCTGAGCTCGAGTCTGTCGACCGTGCAGATCCGCCAGGATTTCACCAAGGCGATGATCAACACGCTGCAGACCGGCTCCGACAATCTTACGCTGGCCGACAGCAACGAGGAGGGCGCCAACCTGCTCGCCTTGCAGACCCGCCAGCAATTGTCGACCACCGCGTTGTCACTCGCTTCGCAGGCCGACCAGAACGTGCTGCGGCTGTTCCGCTAACCGCGGCAACCTGACGCGGCGCAGGGTTTCCACCTGCGCCGCGCCCGCCAGGGCGGGCAGCCGCAAGGAGCGGCATCGAATGGGCCTCAAGGTCGAACTAAAACCCGGCGAGCGGTTCATCCTCGGCGAATGCCTGGTCACCAACGGCAACCAGCGCACGCGGCTTTTGATCGAGGGGCAGGCGCCGATCCTGCGCGAAAAAGACATCATCACCGCGGAGCAGGCCAACACGCCGGCCAAGCGCATCTACCTTTGCGTTCAGCTCATGTACACCTCGCGCGACCCGATCATCCACCACGCGACCTATTTCGCGCTGATGCGCGATTTGATGCAGGCGGCGCCGAGCTCTTGGCCGCACATGCAGGCCATCAGCAACCGGATCATGGCTGGCCAAATGTACAAGGCGCTCAAGAGCGCCAAGACCCTGATCGCCTATGAGAAGGAGCTGCTCGACCATGCGACAAGCAACCCGCGCCTACGACGCGATCGCGAACAAGACCGCAAATCCGCGTGAGCTTGAAGCGGATCTGCTGTTGAACGCGGCCGCGCGCCTGCAGGCGATCCGCGACGGCTGGGCCGACAAGAATCCCGAGCTTGACGCGGCGCTTTTGTTTAACCGCAAGCTGTGGTCGGTTTTCGTCACCTCGGCGACCAGCCCGGAAAATCCGCTGCCGGCAAATTTGCGACAGAACGTCGCCAATCTCGGCATTTTCGTCTTCAAGCAGACGCTGGCCGTGCTGGCCGATCCGAAACCGGAAAATCTCGGCTCGCTGATCAACATCAACCGGGAACTCGCGGCCGGCCTGATGACGCGCGCCTGAGCGGCGCCGCATAACGCAAAAAGACCGCGGCCAAGCCGCGGTCTTTTTTTTATTGGGGCAGGGCAAGCCTAGGCCGATTTATCCCGTCACCGGCGACAGATAACTCAGAAGATTGAGCGACGCCATGCGCGCCGTTGTCGACAGCGACGCCGACAGGCTCGTCTGCAGCGACAAGATCTGCGCGCCGATCTGCGTCGTATCGACCCCTTCGATCGATTGCTGCATCGTGGTCAGCATATTGGTCGTCTGCTGATGCAGGCTTTTCGTCGAGGCCATGGCCGATTGCGCATTGGCCAGGCTGCTCTCGATATCGCTGATGTTCTGAACGCCCGCCGGCACGCCGAGCGCGGCGTAGACGCGGCTGTTGAGCGCGGAATAACTGTTCGATGCAGTGGCATCGCTCGACGAATAACTCGTCGCCGCCAAGGCCGCTATGTTTTGCACGATCCAGCGGATGCCCTGTTCGTTGGCCCGCGTGCCGTAGGACACCGTCGTCGACGGGTCGATACGCGCGGTCGCGGTCGATCGCGCCGACCCGGAGCCATCCTCGCCGGTGTACCAAATAACCGTGTCGGCGGAGGTCCCATTGACCAGCGACGTGGCGGTCGCCGGCGAGCCGCTGACCCTCTGCGGCGGATCGTCGAAGAAGTCGTTGGACGCGGCCATGGCGGACGCCGCCGACAGCGACGTGCTGCCAATCTGAGTGACGCCGGCGGTAAGCGCTGCCTGGAGGTTTGCCGCGGTCGCGGCCGGCGTCGCGCCGATGGTGAATTGGTTGGGTCCGGGCGGCGACGACGTCGTCGCTTGCAGACGCAGCGTCTGGCTGGTGCCGTCGGGCAGGGAGAATGTGTAGCTGATGCTGTCGCCGTTGTTGGGGTTGGTGGCGCCGAGATCGACGGAAATCGACGCCGGCGAGCCGGCAGGACCGGTGACGGTCGCGCCGGTGATGCGTCGAATTCACCGCGGCGAGCTTGAGGCCGAACGGCGAGCCGGCGGCGTCCTCGCTCACCGCGACGGTCGTGCCAACCGCGGACGGAATGACCAGGCGGCCGAGCCCGTCGGCGCCAAGGTCGGCCTGGTTGCGCTCGGCGATCACCTGTTTGAGGCCCGCCTGCGCGCCGATGCCGTTGAGAATATGATCGGCGCTGTCGACCGAGGGTTGGGACGTGCCGCTGCCGGAAAACAGATAGCCGTTACTGCCTTGAGTATTCAGCAGACTGAGCATTTGATCGAGCATGCTGGCGGCCGTTTTCTGCGACGTGGTCTGGCCGGTGCCGTCGATGGCAAAATCCGACTGGGTCGCCGACGATCGAACCGTATTGCCGATGCTGGCGATTTGCTGGAGCACCGTCTGCTGCAGGCTGACGGTGGTGCCGATGTTAGCGATCGTGTCGTCGAAACTGTTGATCGTGGACAACTGCGCGCCCAGCGCGACGGCGATGCCGCTCTGCGAGCCGAGGCCGGCATAGGTGGTCGACTTCTGTCCCGATCCGAGCTGCGTTTGCAGATTGTCGAGCTGTTTGTTGATGTCGAGCGCCGACTGGATGAGCGGTGCAAGATTCGATGAAACGCCGGAAATCGTCATGCGGTCCTCACATCACATCTGCAACAACGCATCCAGCATCGCCTTCACCGTCGACATCACCCGGGCATTCGCCCCGTAGGTGTTTTGCAGCGTCAGCAAGTTCGCCATTTCGGTATCGATGCTGACGGCCGAGGTGGAATTGAACCGCGATTGCAGGGCATTGACGACGATGGCCTGGCCCGCCTGCAGGTTGCTCGCCGCATTGGCGGCGGTGCTTTGCGCGCTGATCATCTGGCTGATGTAGGCCGGCAGCGTACCTTGGAACGGCGTGCCGGTGCTGCCGATGCCGGCGGCCGGAGAATATTGGAGCGAGGCGTTGACCAGTTGATCGTAGATGTAGTTCGGCCGGGTCGCGTCGCCGGCCGGCGTCTGCGGCGAGGTCTGGTAGACGGCCAGTTTGGAGGGGTCGGCGATCAGCGCGCTGTTGACCGCGATCCGTCCGGCATAGCCGGTGCTCTCAGGTCCAGCCGCGGTGAATGCGCCGGTGAACGCCGTTGCGCCGTCGACGAAAAGCGGCAAGGCGCCGGAGCCTCCGGTCAAGGACGTGGCCGTAGCCGTCGTCGAAACCGCGTTCACGGTGACGGCGGGCGATCCACTATCGACGACTTCCAAGAGCGAGCCTGACGGATTAGAAAACTGCAGGCCGCTCGCGCCGAGCGCGCTATTGAGCGCGGTCGCCACTGCCGCGGCGCCGCCTGCAAAACTGACCCCGATTACCGTGTCGTTAGGGTCCGATGTCGCGGAATTCGATAACGGCAGTGCCGACGGATCGTCGACCCGCACGATCGTGACGTTGTGCTGGACGTTCGATGCATCGGTATAGGAAACCTGGACGGTATTTCCGTTCGACAGGCCGCCGATGTCGGCATCGAAGCCGCCGGCAACGGCAGTTCCGGAAGCGGTCGTGTCGGACAGGGCCTGCGACATTTGCGCGGCGATCTGGTCGAGCTGGCTTTGCGCCTGCACCAGGACGTTGTCGCGCATACTGACGTAGCCGGCGATCTCGCCGGAGCGTATGCCGCCGCTGGCGAGGAGATCCACGCTGCCGCCGGCCGGCGAGGTGAGCGTGATCGTCCCGAGCCCGCTTTTGCTCGGATCCGCATTCCATTGTTGGCCCGCGCCGATCGAGCCGGTGGCGTTGAAACTGAGTTGCGAGGCCTGCGTTCCGACCAGCTGGGCGCCCGAGCCGGTGTAGACCGCGACCTGATTGTCGCTGCCCTGGACGACGCGAATGTCCATGAGCTTGGCTAGTTGATCGATGTATTGGTCGCGCTGGTTCTCGAGCAGCGCCGACGCGCTGTCGGGCGAACTCGACCCGGCCAACTGCTGATTGATGCTGGCGATCTGCTGCAGGGCGTTGTTGGCCTGCTGCACGTCGCCGGCGATGCCCTGGTCGGCCTGGCTGCGCAACGTTTGGATGGTGTTCGTCGCGCTGTTGAGCTGCTGCGCCAAAGCTTGCGCTGCGCTGAGCACCTGATTTTGCGCCGCCGTCGAACTCGGCGAGGTCGTCAAGCCCTGCACCGCCGAGGTCAGACCGTTGTACGCCGAATCGAGCGAGCTGTTGGAGCCGGGCTGGCCGTAGATCTGCTGAAGCTGCTGATAGAAATTGGCGCGTAGGTCCGCGTAAGAGCCACCCGACGTTTCCGACCGCAACTGCTGTTGCACGAACTGGTCGAGCAGGCGGTTGATCGAGGTAACGCTGACGCCGGCGCCGCCGCCGCCGGTGTTGGTGGCGACCTGAACCGCGGACTGCACGATATAGCCCGGCGTTTGCGCGTTGGCGACGTTGCCCGCGACGATCGACAGATTTGTCTGCGTCGCGGTCAATCCCGACAAGGACGTCGCAAGCGCTTGCGTCAAACTCATTGGCTAGCCCCGATCAGGCGCCGCGCCGAAAGATATCGGGCGTACACGGCCGGCTACCGCAGGATATTCATCAGGTCCTGCGACATTTGATTGGCTGTCGTGATCACCTTGGTGTTCGCCGAATAGGCCTGCTGGGTCACGATCAATTTGGTGAACTCGGTGGCGATATCCGTGTTTGAGCCTTCTAGCGATTGCCCGACGATCTTGCCCGACGCGCCGGAGAGCGCCGGCCCGGAGTCGACCGTGGCCTGGTAGGCGCCGCCATCCAAAGCGATCAGGTTGTTGGCGCTGTTGAAGTGCACCAGCGGAACGTAAGCGAGGGCGACGTTTTGCCCGTTGGTGAAGGTGCCGGAGATGACGCCGGTGTCGGACACTGAAATCGACTGCAACTCGCCGGCCGCGTAGCCGTTCTGCTGCATGTTGTTGACCGTCGCGGTTCCATTAGTGCTGCCGAATTGTGTGACTGCACCGGCCGAGTTGTTTAACGCAATGTTGCCCACGGCCACGTTGTCGACGGTAACGCCGGTGAGCGGCACGCTGTTGATCGGCGGATTGAGTTGACCGGCTGAGTTGAAGACGAAATCGGTGCCGACATTTTGCCAGGCAGGGTTGGTGCCGGTCGCGGTCGAGTTCGTTTCGTAAAACAGGTTCCAGGTATCGCTGCCGCCATTGGCGACGCTGTCCGTCTTGGCCCATCTTAGCTGCAGCGTGGCGGGTGTTCCATTCGCCGTGTAGACGGTTGTCGACCCACCATCGATGGATTCATTCAGGAAGGTCGAGGCGTCGGAACCGATAACCACTCCGGCGCCGCCGGTCGTCGGATCGTGACCAGTGGTGAAATCCGCCGGATTGATCAACTCTGAATTGGCAACCGAAGAGCTGTAGGCCGCCGTTTGCGGCGTTTGCGGGAGGTTGATGCCATAGGTGATTGTAGTCGTCGGATTAGCCGGCAAAAAGTTGCTCTGGAATTGCAAGGGAGCGGCGGTGGTGCCGACCGGATTGCCGGTGGTCGGGTCGATCGGCGTTCCTTCAAGATAATAGCCGCCGCCGTTGACCAAATAGCCTTGCGCGTTGAGCGTGAAGTCGCCGCGGCGCGTATACGCGTCGACGCCGCCGAAGTTCGGCGCATTGCCGGTAAAGCCAAGCGGCGACTGAACGACGAAGTAGCCGTCGCCATTGATGGCCATCGCAGTGCTCGATGACGCGCTCTGGATGGCGCCCTGGCTATTGTTGGTTCCAACCGAACTCGCAAACACGCCGCCGGAGGTTTGCTGTGATGCCACCGAGATGCCCGGAATCAGCTCTTCAAAGCTGGTATTGATTCCCTTGAAGGCGATGGTCTGAGAATTGGCGATATTGCCGGATATGTTTTGCATGGCGAAGGCTTGCGCCTGTAGACCGCTCACCGCCGAGATCATCGCGCCGAACAAACCCATGACGTCATCTCCACATTCGCAAAACAACGGCCCATAGGGCCCACGCGGACGATCCCGCGACGGGACCGTCGCAATCCTCATGCCATACAAAATGTATAATTATTTCAATATGTTACGCCGCAGCGCGATCGCCGTGGCGGGTTCTTTCTGCCGCCAGACGGCAGATTTTGCCGACCGCTTCAGGACGCCGGGGCGCTCGCGTGCACGGCCCGCTCAAGCAAATCCTCCAGCGCGGCGATGCAGGCACGATCGCGGTAGATCTTGGGCGTATTCGCCCGCATGCGTTCGCGCAAGGCCTGCCGCTCGGCCGGATTGTTGGCGAGCCGGGCTGCGATGGCGACGTAATCGTCGATGTCCGCCGCGATCGTGTCGGTCACGCCCATCATTTGCAGGATGGCGGCGCTGTGCCGGCCGCGCATGAAGGCGCCTGGCAAAGTCACGATCGGCAGGCTGTGCGGCAGGCTTTCCAGCGCCGAGTTGCAGCCCGACCAGCCGATGCTGTCGAGGAAGACGTCGGACAATCCGGCCGCGGCGACGAATTTGCTCTGGCTCAGACGGTCGAGGAAGACGCAGTAATCGCCGGCGCGCAAGCCGGCCGCCGCGAAGGCGCGATTAAGCCGCTCGCGCACGACCCTCGTGATATGGGCGCCGCCGAAATGGCGCAAGAACACAAACTGGCAGTCGCCAGCCTGCTGCGCGATGCGCACGAAGACCTCGTCGTATTGCGGCAAATATTTGTAAAGCGATTGCGCGCTCCAGAACACGGTCGCGCCCGGACGCAGGCCCAGCTCGGCGCGGGTGACGGCAACCGGCTCGCTCACCACCGGCTCGTAATAGATCGACAGGTTCGGCAGCCGCACCAGCTTTTCGCTGTAGTAGCTTTGCGCCTCGGGCGGCTCCATCAGATCGCTCGACAGGAAATAATCGAGCGTTGAGATCCCGCTGGTTTCCGGATGGCCCCATGAATTGCACTGCACGGCGGCGAGTCGCTGCGCGGCGAGCTGCAGCGAAGACGTATCCATGAGCAGGCCGGGATAAATGAGCACATGCGGCGCGTCGGCGAGGATTTTCCGCCGCCAGCCCTCGATGTCGAGCGTGCAATGCACGAAGCGGTCGCACAGCGCGGCGGCCGCATCGGTCTGCTCGTCGTGGATGATGCCGAGATGATAGCCGGTCACCTGGAAGCGGCTGCGGTCGAGCTGGCCGACCCAGCCCTTGATCGGAATTTTCCAGTTGGAATGGCGGAAGAAAAAGCCGCTGACCACGCCGACACGGATCGGCTCGCCCGGCGCGGGCGGCGGCGGCAGCGGCGCCGGCGGAAACTGCCGCGCCACCGCGCGCGAAACCATCTCGCCGTAAATACGCTGCAGCGCGCAGTCGTCGCCGCCCTGATAGGCGAGCAAAAACGGCTGGCGGGCGCCGAGCGCCTTGATCAGATTGCCCTCAAGCTTGCCGGCCTCGATATCCTCGCTCAAGGCGCGCAACTTCCGCTCATAGGCCGCGCGGCGGCGGGCGATGTCGCTTTCCTGCGCGTAGACCACCGGCAGTTCGGCGAAGCAGGCGGCGATGCGCGCTTCGGCATGGCCGGGTTTGAGCGCCAGCGCTTGCGCGAGATCGGCGGCGGCCTCGTCGTTGCGGCTGAGATCCAGCAATAGCCGGCCGCGCTGGTACCAGGCCTCGGCGTCGCGCGGATTGAGCCGGATGCCGGCGGTGAAATTCTCCAGTGCCTCATCGGCGCGATCGAGGCCGACGAGCACGCGGCCGCGATTGTTGCGCGCCTCGGTGAAGTCGGGCGTGAGCGCCAGCGCCCGGTCGTAACAGGCAAGCGCCTCGTCGATGCGGTTGAGCGCTTCCAGCGCCGCGCCGCGGTTGTTGTGCGCTTTCGCATAAGCCGGCCGCAGCGCCAGCGCGCGATCGAAATGCTTGAGCGCCTCCGGATAACGGCCGAGCGCGCGCAGCGCCGTGCCGGCGTTGTAATGTGCCTCGGCGTAGTCCGGCTTAATCGCGATCGCCCTGCGGCAGCTTTCCAGCGCCTCCTCATGGCGCCCGAGCGTGGCGAGCGTGGCGCCGCGGTTGTTGTGCGCCTCGGCAAATTTCGATTTGAGCGCGATCGCCTGGTCGAAGCTTGCCACCGCGTCGTCGTGGCGCTTGAGCGCGTCGAGGATGAGGCCGCGGTTGAGCAGGATTTGCGGCGAGGGTTTGCGCGCACCCATCGCCGCCGACACCAGGCGCAGCGCTTCCGCCGGCTGGCCGGCCGCGAGCTTGATGAGGCCCATCATCTGCAGGGCATCGACGTGCTCGGTGCGTACGCTAAGCACGGCGGCATAAAGCCGCTCGGCCTCCGCCAGACGGCCCTGCTCATGCAGCTTGAGCGCCTGCGCGAAAGCCTGCGCGACGTTCAGGGAGTGAGGCTTTGATTGCGGAAGCGGCATCTCGGCAGGGTTCCCCCTGCCGAGGGGTAAGAAAGCGCCGCTGATTCGGCTAGGGGCCTTAAGACTGGCCGGGCTCCGCCGGCACGAATTTCAGCGCCACGCCGTTCATGCAATAGCGCAGGCCGGTCGGCTGCGGGCCGTCGTCGAACACATGACCGAGATGGCCGAGGCAGCGGCGGCAATGCACTTCCGTGCGCGCCATGAAGAAGCTGCGGTCGGTCTTGGTGCCGATCGCATCCGGCAGCGGCTGGTAGAAGCTCGGCCAGCCGGTGCCGCTTTCGAACTTGGTGCTCGAATGCGAACAACGCGAGGTCGCAGCCGGCGCAGTCGAAGGTGCCTTTACGCTTTTCGTGGTTGAGCGGCGAGGTGCCGGCGCGCTCGGTGCCGTGCTTGCGCAGCACGTCGTAGGCTTGCGGCGTCAGGCGCTTGCGCCACTCCGCGTCGGTAACTTTACGCCAGTCGATGGTGTCGGTCGTCGTCATCGTTTCTGCCTCGCTAAATTTGCTTGCGGTCATCAGCGCGCCAAGCGCGACGCCCGCCGTCAACAGGGCTCGTCGGTCGATCATATCAGGTGTTTCCCTTGTGCGTGCCCCAGAGTTCCTGCAGCCGCTGATCGCGGCCGCAATTCCAGCGGTAGAATTTATATTTCGCCGGGTTCTTCAGATAGAAATCCTGGTGATATTCCTCGGCCGGATAGAACGGGCCGGCGTTATCGATCTCGGTGTAGATCGGCTTCTTCAGTTCGGCCTCGACTTCTTTCTTGGAGGCTTCGGCGAGTTTGCGCTCTTCCGCGTTGTGCACGAAAATCGCCGTGCGGTACTGGTGGCCGCCGTCGCAGAACTGGCGGTCCTTCACGGTCGGATCGATGTGGTGCCAGTAATACGTGAGCAATTGCTGGTAGGAGACCTTGCTCGGGTCGTAGATCACCTGCACCGACTCGGCATGCCCGGTGCCGCCAGCCGAGACCTGCTCGTACGTCGGGTTGGCGACGTGACCGCCGGTGTAGCCCGACGTCGTCGAGATCACGCCCTTGACGTGATCGAAATCGGACTCGGTGCACCAGAAGCAGCCGCCGGCGAAAGTCGCGACCGCCTGCCCCGGTCCGGGCTTGGGCAGCGGCGCCATTTGCGCGCTGGCTAAGCCCGCAGCGCCAAGCAGAAAAACCAGGCCCAACAGCAGTCGGCGCATGCGTTCCTCCCGAAGTCGTTTGCTCTCGCGCCCTGACATATACGCTTTGCGCATAATAGCCATTCAACTTGCCATCACCCAGTCATCACGCTTGTGCGAGCCATCAAGCGGCTTGCCCGGCGCCAGTGCGCTGCCTAGTGTCGCATTGAAAAAGCGAGGAATTGTATGCGTTTTGAAGGCACCAAGGCCTATGTGGCGACCGACGATCTCAAAGTCGCGGTCAATGCCGCGATCACGCTCGAGCGGCCTTTGCTGGTCAAAGGCGAGCCCGGCACCGGCAAGACCGTGCTGGCGCTGGAGATCGCCAAGGCGATCGAGCGCGCCGCTGATCGAGTGGCACATCAAGTCGACCACCAAGGCGCTGCAGGGCCTCTACGAATACGACGCGGTGTCGCGTCTGCGCGACAGCCAGCTCGGCGACGCGCGCGTGCAGGACATCCGCAACTACATCAAGCGCGGCAAATTGTGGGATGCCTTCGTCGCCGACGAGCGCCCGGTGCTGCTGATCGACGAGATCGACAAGGCCGATATCGAGTTTCCCAACGACCTGCTGCAGGAACTCGACCGCATGGAGTTCTTCGTCTACGAGACCGGCGAAACGGTGAAGGCGCGGCGGCGCCCGGTCGTGGTCATCACCTCGAACAACGAGAAGGAATTGCCCGACGCGTTTTTGCGCCGCTGTTTCTTCCACTACATCCGCTTCCCCGATCCCGACACCATGACGGCGATCATCGAGGTGCATTTCCCCGGCATCAAGCAGCGCCTGGTCGCCGAGGCGCTCAAGCTGTTCTACGAAATCCGCGACGTGCCGGGCATGAAGAAGAAGCCTTCGACCTCGGAGCTATTGGACTGGCTCAAGCTATTGATGGTCGAGGACATCGGCCCGGAGATCTTGCGCGAGCGCGACCCGAAGAAGCTGATCCCGCCGCTGCATGGCGCGCTGATCAAGAACGAGCAGGACGTGCATTTATTCGAGCGGCTGGCCTTTATGGCGCGGCGCGAGGGGCGTTAGCCGGCAACTTTATTTATCAGCATCGGCGGCTACCAACCTGTTCGGGAACCGCCTAGCCTTCAAACGAGCCAGGATGGTGTCCAGGCAAAGTCGGCTTTAGGGGGCAATCATGCCGTTCAAGTGTAACGAGCCAGCGATTCCGACCGTCCAACAGGACGATAAGGCGGTGCGGATCACGCGCTGGGACTTCGCGCCGGGCGCGGCGACCGGATGGCATACGCACGGCTGGCCGTATTTCGTGGTGATGCTCACCGACGCTGTCATAAAGATCGAGCGGGATGGCGTCGTGTCCGAGGTGAAATGGAAGGCCGGGGATTCCTATCAACGCCCCGCCGGCGTCGAGCACGACGTGCTCAACGCCTCCGATCGTCCCTTGTCGTTTGTCGAGATCGAGATCAAGCGGCCGGAAGAACTGGTGCAATTGAAGTAAGTCACATCGATTTTCGGCGCGAACGTGCAGGACGTGCATATGTTCGAGCGGCCGGCGTTTATGGCGCGGCGCGACCGGCGCTAGAGCGGGCCATGTTGCGGTCTGGCTATTGCGCCGTCATAGCCGGGCGGAAGGCGCGAAGCGCCGTCTTCGCGCCTGAAGTCCCGGCCATCCACGTCTCTGATCGTGCGCAGCAATGAAGACGTGGATGCCCGCGACAAGCGCGGGCATGACGAGTCAACATAAAGCCATCTTGCTTTAAGCCCTATTTCTTCTTCTCGCTCGGCACCTCGGTGTCCGGCGGTTCCTCGTCTTCCGGTGCGTCGACGCGCTTGGGCGACGGCTTCTGCGCCGCAGACTTGGGCGCGGCCGTAGACTTGGGCGCGGCCGGTTTTGCCGCCGGCTTCGCCGCCGCTTGTTTCGGCGGCGCCTGTTTTGCCTCAGGCTTGGCCTCCAGCTTTGGTTGCGGCAGCTTCACGGTTTCAGTCGGCTCGGTCGCCTCGGCTTCCGGCTTGTTCAGCCAGCCCTTCTCCTTGGCATAGGCGACGATCTTCTCGCCCACGGCGCGGCCGAGCCGGCGCGCCTGCGCTTCCACGTCGGGCGACAACGGCACCGCCACGGTCTTTTCTTCAGTCAGTGCCGCGGCAATCGCCGCATTGCGCGCCGCCGCCTGTTTTCCGGCCGGCGGCTTTCCGGCATCCTTGGCGTCGGCGATAAACGTAAGCAATTGCCGCCGGCCGCCGCCGGAGAAATAAGACAGCGTCATCTCGGCGACCACGCCGCTGCGCCCAGTGCCAAAACCGACTTGTTTGCTCTTGGCCTCGCTCACCGGATTGAGCGGGCGCAGCCGGCCTTTGACCATCAGCGCCTTGTCGTTGAGCGTGAGCCCGTCCTCGCTGCCCGGCTGGGCGTCGAGCCCGGCCTCGCGCAAGCTGGCGAGAATGCTGGCGACGATCTCGTCATTGACCCGCGCGATGGTGCGCGGCTTGCGCTCGTAGGTCGGCAGGCCGCCGACCTTGCGCTCCAGCCGCGCTGTGAAGCCGCGGTCGATGACGGTGACTTCCGACGAGATGAGAAAATCCGTCACCACAATGGTCTTCGGCCTGGCCGGCGCCTCGCCGAACCCGCCCGCCATGTCGCCGGCACAGCCGGCAAGCGCCAGCGCGGCGGCGGCAAGAAGGGTCAATTTGAATGGCTGAATCGGCGGGCTCATCGCGCGAACAATATCACAGCCCTGGTTTTCCAACACGCCGGCGAAGCGCGGCGTTTACGCCTTATTCATGTGAGGCAGGTGGAGCCGCCGGCGGTTCATCCTTTTGGCGCAGGGCGCGCGGGCCGCGCCGTTCCGAGATGCCTTCGGGCGGCACACCGGAAGGCAGCGGCCCGGTTCGCTGCGGCCGCTCGCGGCCTTTGCGGGCGGCAAGCCGCCTCGCCTTGCGCTCGCGCGCGCGTTCGCGGTAGCGCGAAAGCCCCTGCTCGATCCGCTCGACCGGCCGCGCGCCCCAATAGATGCCTTGCGCCAGCGCCCGCCCGAGCATGCCGCCGGCCCAGACCAATTCGTAGGGCGCAAACAGCCGCCAGGTCGTATCCGCCTCGACGATGCCTCGGGCGATGAGCTCGCCGCCCATCGCCGTGGTGTTGAGCCCGTGCCCGCCGAAGCCGCTCGCCACCCACAGGCCTTTCTCGATTTCGCCGATTTGCGGCATGCGGTGGATCGCGCGCCCGAGCGTGCCCCGCCATAGATAGGCGGCCTCGACATCGCCGAGATCGGGGAAATTGCGTTTTATGTCGGCAAGGAGGCCGCGCTTGACCCAGCGCGGATCGGCCGCCCAGGCGCGCATGCGCCCGGACCACTGCAATCTTTCTCCGCCGGTTTCTGCGCCACCGACAATGCGGTAATGGTTGTCGGCGCGGTTGGTGTCGCTGACCGCGCCGCGATAGCGCACGATTTCGCCGAGCCGCGCGATCGGCTCGGTCACCAGCACGAACGTCGTGATCGGCAAGAGCGTCGCGGAGAGCCGCGGCACCAGCTCGCCGAGCCCCACATTGCAGGCGAGCACAACATGATCCGCGCGCACCCGCGCACCTTGCGTATGGATGCGCTTGCGCATGCCGGAGGCGTCGATCGATTCAACGGCCGTGTCCTCGAAGATGCGGGCCCCGGATTTTTCCGCGTCGGCGGCGATGCCGAGCGCGTAATTGAGCGGGTGGATGTGCATCGCGCCGGGAAAATGCAGCGCGCCGAAATAGCGTCTGTTCGGCAGCACCGCGCGCACGCGTTCCTTCGGCCAGGCCTCGACATTGGCGCCGATCCAGCGCAGGCGCTCCACCTCGGCGTCGATCTGCTTGCTATTGTCGGTCTTGGAGACGTGCAACCAGCCGGGCGTCGGATCGACGCCGGGCATGCCGGTTTCCTCAATCGCGCGTCGCACGTAATCGAGACCGCGCTCGGACAGCGCCCATAGCTGCTTGGCGTGGTCTAGCCCGATGCGCTCGACCATCGTTTCGATATTTTCCGTAAAGCCCGGCAGCACAAAACCGGTATTGCGACCCGATGCCGCGCCGGCCAGGTGCTTGGCCTCCAATACCGCCACCGACCAGCGCCGCCGCGCCACCTCGCGCGCGACCGTCAGCCCTGCGAGCCCGCCGCCGATCACGCAAACGTCGACATCGAGATCGTAATTCAGCCGCGGCCGCTCGCGGCTCGCCACCCGGGTCGCCTCGTACCAGCCCGCCGCCGTACCGTCGTCGCTTTTCGTTCGCATTCGCTTCAGTTTTCCACATCGACGCGACGCTGCGGTCGCCACGGTCAGGCATGCTAGACTGCCGCAGATTCGAAATCGACGCTTCCAGCGTCTCCCCCTACCCCGCGATTTGATACCATGCGCCGTCTTTTGCTGCTCCGCCACGCCAAGGCCGAACGGTCCGAACCGGGCACGAAAGACCTGTCCCGCGTGCTGATCGACCGTGGGCGCAAGGATGCCGCCAAGATCGGCACCTATATGGCGGCCCACGCGCTGATCCCCGACAAGGTGATTCTATCGCCCGCCGCGCGCATCCAGGAGACGTGGAAATACGCCGCTACCGCCTTTCATCCCGCGCCGGCGGCGATGACGGCCGAACGCATCTACGACGCCACGCCGCACTGCATCCTGGCGGTAATCAAGGACACACCGGCCTCCGCCCATACGCTTTTGGTGATCGGCCATAATCCCGGGCTGCACGATCTCGCGCTGATGCTGGTCGCCGCCGGCGATATCGACGCGCGCGAGCGGCTGCGCGAGAAACTGCCGACCTCGGGGCTGGTCATCATCGATTTCGCCTTCGACAACTGGAGCAAACTGCATCCGCAGTCCGGCCGGCTGGAGCGTTTCGTCAGCCCGAAGGCGTTGGAAGCCGCGGCCAGCTAAGTTCGTTTCTGCTGTCGGCGTTAGCCGTCATTTTTTGCACCACATTAAATTGCTAGTATGCCCGCATGACTACATGGCGCGGCAAGAAGGGGCTGATCGTCGGTATCGCCAATGAGCACAGCCTTGCCTACGGTTGCGCACGCCATTTCCGCGCCGCCGGCGCCGACCTTGCCATCACCTATCTGAATGCAAAGGCGGAGCCGTATGTCGTTCCGCTCGCGTCAGGATTGGGCAGCGAGATCGTGTTTCCCTGCGATGTAAGCCTTGATGGCCAACTCGAAGCCGTCTTCGCGGCGGTGACAGCCAAATGGGGGCGCCTCGATTTTGTCCTGCATTCCATCGCCTATGCGCGGGCCGAGGATTTGCATGGACGGATCGTCGATTGTTCGGCGGACGGCTTCGCCTTCGCCATGCAGGTGTCCGTGCATTCGTTCCTGCGCGTGGCAAAACTCGCCGAACCCCTGATGACGTCAGGCGGCTGCCTGCTCTCCATGAGCTACTACGGCGCCGATAAAGCCGTGCCGCATTACAACATCATGGGTCCGGTCAAGGCGGCGCTGGAAGCGGCGGTGCGCTATATGGCGGTGGAGCTTGGCGCTAAGAATATTCGGGTGAATGCGCTTTCGCCCGGGCCGATCGCCACCCGTGCGGCTTCGGGCATCGACCATTTCGACGCATTGCTCGAACGGGCCGCCCAACAAGCTCCCGAACACCGGCTGGTCACGCTTGACGACGTCGGCGCCTTTGCCGCGTTCCTGGTGAGCGACGAAGCCAAAGCCATTACCGGCAATATCGCCTATGTCGACGCCGGCTATCACGTCCTTGGCTGAGCGCGCGCGATAGCAATGCCGAATTGAAAGAAAACAGCGTGTCGAAGAAAACTTCGGTCAAAACCTCCGAACTGCCGCTGATGAGCGTGCCGGCGTTCTGGCCGATGGCAATGGCGGCGTCCATGATGGAGCAGGGAAGCGAGCTTTACGCCAAGAACGTCAAGTTTGCCGAGGAAGAAATAAAGATCCACGATGAGTTGCGTCCCCAACTCGCCACGCCTAATCGAGTCCGCCTCGATCTGCGCACCATGCTGCTGCGCGACTACGGAAAGCCGGGCGGAATTCCCACGCTGATCGATGCCCCGCATGCCGGCCACACCGCCATGATCGCGGACTATCAAAAGGGTCAGAGCCTAGTGGAAACGTTGCTGGCCAACGGCATCGGCCACGTCGCCTTGACCGACTGGAAGTCCGCCACCGACGACATGAAGGACCTGGAGATCGACAACTATCTCGCGGAAATCGTGGTCGCCATCGACGACCTCGGCGGGCAGGTTAATTTAGTCGGCCTGTGTCAGGGCGGCTGGGTAGCGGCCATGATCGCCGCCCGGTTCCCGGACAAAGTGAATTCGCTGGTGCTTGCCGGTTCGCCGATCGACACCGATGCCGGCAATGGGCCGATCAAGCGAATGGTGCACGAGTTGCCCGCCTCGTTTTACGAGGAGTTGGTGGCGCTCGGCGGCGGCCTGATGAAGGGCAAATACATGCTGCAGGGCTGGAAGAACATGCATCCCGAGCAGCACTACATCCAGGACCAGATCGATCTGTACGAGCACATCGACGACCCGGCCTTTATCGCCAAGGAGGAGGCATTCAACAGCTGGTATGAAAACCCCATCGACCTGCCGGGCCGCTGGTATCTTCAGGTGATCGTCCAGTTGTTCAAGGAAAACCGGCTGGCCAAGGGCGAATTCATCGGTCTGGGCCGCAAGCTCAATCTGCGAAATATTACCTGCCCGACTTATCTGCTGGCCGGCGCCAGCGACGACATCACGACGCCCGAGCAGGTGCTCGATGCCGCCGAATATATCGGCACGCCGAAGGAGCGCATCGTTCGGCAGACCGTGCCAGGCGGCCATATCGGCCTGTTCATGGGCGCGCACACCTTGCAGGAGCACTGGCCGCCGATCGCGCGCTGGATCGCCGCACACACGGCTGGGGCATAAAGCCGGAAAGGCAATAGGCCGCACTCAACGGGCGCATGATCCCGAAAAGTGGGTACCGGTTTTCGGATAAGATCATGCGCAAGCAAAATGTTTGAAAACATGCCATGATCGCCCTCCTGCAGCGGATGAGAGGGGCGCTGTCATGTACAAGCAAATCCTGGTCCCGATCGACCTCGCCGATACCGATTTGGCCAAGCCCGCGATCGAAGCGGCGGTGACGCTCGCCCGCTCCTCGGGCGGCGCGGTGCGGCTGGTCAATGTGCTGCCGATGACGCCGGTGATGCTGGCCGAATACGTGCCGCCGGATTTCGACGCGCAGCAGCGCAAATCGGCGGAAGAAGCCATGGCCATCATCGCGCGCGAGAGCGGGCTCGACGCTGCGCATATGTCCGGCACCGTGCGGCAGGGCGGCATCTATCACGAGGTGCTGGAAGAGGCGAAAGCGATCAACGCCGATCTGATCGTGATGAGTTCGCACCGGCCGGCCATGCGCACTTATTTCCTCGGCTCCAACGCCGGGCACGTGGTGCGCTATGCGAAATGTTCGGTGCTTGTGGTGCGCGGCGACAAGAGCTGAAGCGGCGGGGCCGCGTCAGCCCCTCGGCAACAGTTCGGCCGGCAGCATCTCGGGGCGGTAATGGCCCGGCCGATTGCGGCGGAAGAAATTGCCGCCCTGCCAGAGAAACAGCAGGAGAAACGCGCCGACGAAGACGGCGCCGCCTCTAGCGTCCGACTGCAAGGCGCGCACGATCAGCCAAGCCAGCCCGAGCGAGACGCCGACGAATGCGACAAGCCCCGGCCAATACGTCAGCGGATTGCTGCCCTGCTCGAAATGCGCCGGAACGCCGGCCTGCGCGATGCGCCGGTGCAGCTCGCCGACGAAGGCGGTGTAAGGTTTATCCAGCCGCTCCTGCTCGACCAGGGTCTTCCACGAGCTCGACAATATCTCGAGCTTCGGCGCGTTATCCGCCCACAGCTCGGTCATGAAGCGGTGCGACTGCATGCTCGCCGGCCGGTACGACAGGCGCAGGCGGCGGACGGCACGAAAAGGAATGTGGCCGCTTTTGCGTCCGGCCGACCAATCGATACCGTCGCCGGAGAGCGTGAATTCCCAGGCCGCGCCCAACAACGAAGGCCGATAGGCATAGGCGGTGCGCGCCGCCGCCTCGCTTGCGTGCTCACCGCTCATCTGCGAATTCTGCGTGACACAGACACGCCCACGCCGGTTTCATGCATGATTTCAGCCATTAACCATGATGTCGATGAGAGTCGCGGCCGGCCGCCGAGGACCAGGCCATGTGTTTCAATTGCCAAAGGTATATAATATCTTAACGCAGTACACGTGGGTTTGTGGGCGTTGGGTGGAGGCCTTGTCATGGCGAAGTTTACGGAATTGTTCGGCCGCAAAGGCGGCGAAACCGGCGCCGGCCGCGGAAACGGCAATGGCAACGGCGAACATAGCGCCATCGAGACATTCTCCGACGTCGGTTCGCGCATGGGCGAGGAAAACGAGGCGCTGCGCAACCTGCTGACCGATACCGGCCGCAAGATCGGCGAACTCGACGAACTCAAGGAAGCCTTCGACAAGATCGTCGCCCCGTTCAATTCGACGCTGCGCGCGCTCGAGCAGGAAAAGTCGCAGTCGCTGGCCATGACCGGCATGCTCAACGAGTCGCGCGCGGCCTACGAGGCGTTGCGCACCGAGTACTATCAAATCGAAAAAAAGGCGACCTCGCTCGAAGCCGAGGCGGAGAGACTGCGCACCGACCTCGAACTGGCGCGCGAGTCGAACCGGGGCCTGGAAAGCTCGGGCCTCGAACTGTCGCATGAAATCTCCGCCCGCCGCGCCCAGATCACCGAACTCGAACACCAGTTGGAGCAGGAGACTTCGCAGCGCCGCAGTTTGAGCGAAAACCGCCGCACGCTGCAGGAGCAAAACGACGTCGCCGAAAAACGCATCACCGAACTGGACGGCGAACTCGCCGCCGCGCGCGAGAAGCTGGCGCTTCTCGACGACGAGAAGCGCTCGCTGCAGATCGCGGTCGATCAGGCGCTCAACGAGACCTCGCGCCTCACCCGCCGGCTCATCGAGAGCGAGAACACGCTGACCGCGACCCGCTCCCAGCTCGGCAAAGTCGAAGCGAGCTTCGCCGAAGCCTACGCCGAACGTGGCCGGCTCGCCGCCGCGCTCGACGAGACCCGCGAGCAGCGGCAAACCGAGCAAAACAGCTTGAACATGCGGCTTGACGCCTTGCAGTCGCGCGCGGCCACCGCCGAGCGGCTACTCGCCGAGGCGCGGCAGAATCTGATCATGCGCACCGAGGAAGTGCGCGCCTTCGACCGCAAGTCGGTGGAGGCGACCATCGGCCGCAACAATGCCGAGAAGCGGCTCGGCCAGATCGAGGCCGCGCACGAGGCGCGCGATCGCCAGATCAAGGATCTCGAGCAGGCGCGCGCCGCGCTTTCCGAGCGCAACAATGCGGTGACCAAGACGCTGAAGGCGCGCGAGGCGGCGCTTGCCCGCGCCGACGAGAAGATCGCCGCGCTCACCGAGCGCAACGGCCACCTGGAAGCCGACGTGCAGGTCAGCCGCACCAGCATCGAAAAGCGGGTCGAGGAACTCAACTCGTCGCTGCAACGCGAGCGCATGGAGCGCGCGGTGGTCGAAGGCGCGCTGGAAGCCGCGCGCAAGGACAATTCGCGGCTGCAAAGCGAGGTGGCGGCGTTGCGTCCACGCTGCGGCGCGGGCTGCCGCTCGACGAGGCGCCGGTGGCGCCGAGCGAGCCGGCCAATGACGAAGCGGCGCCCGCCAAGTCCGGCAAGAAGGGCAAGAGCGCGGAATCCGCGTGACGTCCGGGCGCCGCCGCGCCCTGTTTCGGATTTTCGCGATCGGCAACGCGGGGCATCGGCTCCCAGGTTTTCTTTTGCAGTGGCGCGCCGACTGAGTGCGCTTTATATCGGCATCATGCGCGCGCTGATCATAGTTGCCTTGTTCGCCTTGCTCGTAGCGGCGGTCTGGTTCGCCGGCGCCGCCTGGGAGCGGCTCGGCGGCGACCCCATCCCGGTCTACGGCTATGTCGCGATTGCCGGCGGCGCCCTGCTCTCGCTCTTGGTCGGCGGCGGGCTGATGGCGCTGGTGTTCTATTCGAGCCGCCACGGTTATGACGACCTGAGCGGCGGCGACGGCGAAAAACGCTGACCGCACAAGCGGTCGCGGAAAAGCTGACCTGCGCAAACCGCCGGTATCCGCGGCCTGCGGGACAGGCTATGAATGCCGCCCGCCGGCTGCGATGCATGGAAAACGCCATGAACAAGACCCTGGTCCAGGAACAATTCGGCAAGACCGCCGCGAGCTACCTCACCTCGACCCCGCATGCGCTCGGCAAGAGCCTGCAGCGCCTGGTCGACCTCACCGCGCCGCAAAAAACCTGGCGCGCGCTCGACGTCGCCACCGGCGGCGGCCACGTCGCCTATACCTTCGCGCCGCACGTCGAGCGCATGTGGGCGACCGACATCACCCAGGAAATGCTCGACATGGTGAAGGGCGAAGCGCAAAAGCGCGGCCTCGCCAACGTGCGTACGGCTTACGCCAAGGCTGAAGCGCTGCCCTTCGAGGACTTAAGCTTCGACCTCGTCACTTGCCGCATCGCGCCGCATCACTTCGACTCGATCCCGGAATTTCTCGACGAGGTGCACCGCGTGCTCAAGCCGAACGGCCGGTTCGCAGTGGTCGACAATGTGGTGCCGGCCGGCAGCGTGGGCGACTACATCAATGCGTTCGAACGGTTCCGCGACCCTAGCCATTTGCGCGCCTGGACCATGCACGAATGGCGCACCGCCCTGAATGAGCACGGCTTTGCCATCGGCCACGAAGAGCAGCTCTATAAGCAGATGGAATTCAAGAGTTGGGCCGCCCGCCACGACGCCAATATGCAGGCCTTCCTGCGCGCCATGCTGGCGCAGCTAACGCCCGAGGTGAAGGCAGCACTCGAACCCAAGGGCGACGGGGGCGACCTCACCTTCCGGCTGTGCGAAGGCCTATTCATCGCCAAGCGGGCCTAACGATCGTGAGATAGGCCGCGCCCGGGGGCGGAGCCGCCACCGGCTTGCCGGCCGGCCACCCAAATAGCTGTTTTGCGTAGCCTTTTCTCGCGCGCCTGCGACAAATTAACTACTCATTTACCATCACGATTCGTTAATCCGCTAGTATCGTTTGTTAAGTGATTCGGGGTCGCTTCGGCCGGGCGAATCGGCGCATTATTCGGGGATCACTTTCATGAGCAGATTTGGCTTTCTCGCCCGCAAATCCGCGCCCGCCGAAAAGCCCGTGACGCCAGCCGAGCAAGCCACGACAAGCGAAAATCCGCTCGAACTCGACGAGGAGTTGTTCTCCACGCTCGGCGCCCAACTCGGCGGCGAGAACGAAGCGTTGCGCAACATGTTGCTCGACGCCAACAACAAGATCGGCGAACTCGACACCATCAAGGCCGCGGTCGGCAAGATGTTCGATCCGGTCAGCAAGGCGCTGCGCGATTTCGAGACCGAGAAGACCGAGAAGGTCGGCCTGCAGACGGTGCTCAACAATACGCGCACCGCTTACGGCAAATTGCGCAACGAGGTCGGCGATCTCGAAAAGAAGCTGACGGTTTCCGAGCGCGAATGCCAGACGCTGCGCCAGGATCTTGCCGCCGCGCAGAGCCTGCTGCACACGCTGGAAACGGCGAAGACGGATTTCTCCATCGACCTTGCCGCCGCGCGCGCGCATATCGCCGATTTGGAATCGAATTTGGCGCAGCGCACCGGCGAATGCACCGCCTTGCGCGACGAGAACCGCCGCTTCGACGAACGGCTGGTCACCACCGAAAAACGGGCGATCGCGCTCGAATCCGATCTCGGCGCCGCGCGCCAGCGGCTACTGATCGCCGACGACGAGAAGCGCGCGCAGCAGATCCAGCTCGACAAAGCGGGCACGGAAACCGCCCGCATGTCGCGCAAGCTGACCGAAACCGAGGCGAGCTTCAACGCCGTGCAGAGCCGCCTGCGCCACGCGGAAGCCACCATCAACGAAGCCAATATCGAGCGCGCCCGCCTCGTCACCACGCTGGACGAGGTCAACGAGCGTCACGAGCGCGAGCGTTCCGGGCAAAACATGCGCTTCGACTCGCTGCAGGCGCGCGCGACGACGCTGGAAAAGGTCGTGGCCGACGCGCGCGAACTACTGCTCGCCCGCGCCGAACAGATCCGCGAATTCGAACGGCGCGCCGGCGAAATCGAAACCGAGCGCAACGACTTGCAGCAGCGGTTGACCAACGCGCAGGCGGCGCTGATCGACTTCGAATCGAAATACAAAGAGGCCGATATGATCCGCACGGCCTATGTGGAGCGCAACGGCGCGCTGGCGCGCTCGCTCACCGCCAAGGAAGCCGCCTTCGTGGAATCGGAAGACACCAACGCCGCGCTCACCAGCCGCGTCGCCGCGCTGGAAGCCGCGCTGATCAACGAAAGACAGGCCGCCGAGCACACGATCGAGGAGCTCGAGGCCACGGTCAATCGGCAGAAGCTCGAACGCGCGGTGTTGGACGGCGCGCTGCAGACCGCGCGGCGCGACTTCGCGCGGGCGATGCACGAGGTCATGGCGCTGCAGCAGGCCGCCTCCGGACAGGCCGAGCCGACGCAGCCGCGCAAGGCGGCCAACGCGGCTTAAGATTATCGACCGAAAATGCCGCACCGCCGGGCCGCGCGCCCGGCGGTGTCGTTTTTGGCGTCGCCTGACGCTGTAACCCGGTTCCGGTTCCCTTGATTTACCGCAAGGCATAGCGCGCCGGCGCTTGCTAGCTTTCCACCCGCATCATCCCGGCGGGGGCCGAGAGCTTCGCGACATGCCCTATCGCGTCAACAGCGAACTGCCGCCTGCCGTGCGCGGCCATCTGCCCGAGCACGCGCAGGACATCTACCGCGAGGCGTTCAACCACGCCTTTGCGGCGCACGCCGGCGAATACGATCGCGAACGACGCGCGCACATGATCGCCTGGGCGGCGGTCAAGCGCGGCTACGTCAAGGACGGCGATATGTGGGTGGCGCGCCGCTCAGGCGCGGAAGAAAGCCGGCGGCAACACGATTGAATTGGGCCCGCGTTGCAGGCGTTCGATGCCGGTCTCGCCGCTGTCGCGGCGCTGGCAGGCGTTGACGGCTTGCGCCAATTGCGAAACGCCGCGCGGCCAAGCGGCCGGGACTGTCGCGGTATCGGGCCGCACTTGGGTCGCGGCCACGAGCAGTTTCCGGGGTCTGATAAATCGATCCATGCTGCCTAATTGGACCGGTTCGCCGGCTGCGGCATTGATCCACCGCAACCGACAAGACCCTGGGAGCCCAGGAAAAATACGTAGGGCGCCGGCTACCTCAGCAGCGCCCACATCGCGCCGATCGACCGGTCTGTCCGCTTTTGAACCACCATCGACATTGGGCCCAATCGTGCGAGTTATCGCCTTAACGTATTCGCCACGGGCTCTAGCGCCGTCTTATGCCGAGCATAGATGTGTGACGTACTGTCTACTAAACCGCATAAGAAGCAGGAGACGCACGTGAATCCTTTCAAGACGTTCACGTTGAAATGGTGGCAGGGCGGATTATTCAAATGGGGCGTATTTGCCCTTGGAATAGCGGCCGGAACTTATTGGCACGACCTTTTTTCCGGCTACCTTGCGGCTCTTATAATTTTTGCCTGCGTCAGTTTAGCCTACGTCACATACGTATGGGCGAAGCAGTAAATTGACGCGGCAATCCATCGCGTGGCCTATGAGTACACGCTCTAGGCCCCCAAAAAAGCGAGACCCGCCATGCCACGTTTCTTCTTCCATCTCACCGACGGTAAAAACGTTCTGACCAATCACCAGGGCGTCGACTTGGCCGGGAATGCCGCCGCGCGCGCGGATGCCGCGGTGCTGGCGCGCGACCTCAAGCACGGCAAGTCGATGCCGGGCTGGAACTGGAACGGCTGGTTTGTCGCAATCGTCGACGAGCACGGAAAGAAGGTCGACGAGGTGCCGATCGGGGACGTCCCCGACGCAGCGGGCTAGCAACGCCCGACTTCACCGCACCAACTCCCGCATCGCTCGATCCAACCCCTCCAAAGTGAGCGGATACATCCGCCCGCCCATCAACTGGCGCACCATCCCAATCGAATAGGTGAAATCCCATTCCTTCTCCGGCACCGGATTGAGCCAGACCGCCGCCGGATAGGTGCGCGCCACGCGTTCCAGCCACAAGGCGCCCGGCTCCTCGTTGTAATGCTCGACCGAGCCGCCGACTGCCGTCACCTCATAAGGCGACATCGAGGCGTCGCCGACGAACACCACTTTGTAGTCGTGCGGAAACGTGTGCAGCACGTCCCAGGTCGGCGTCGTCTCCTGGAAGCGCCGCCGGTTCTGCTTCCACACCTTCTCGTACAGGCAATTGTGGAAGTAGAGATGCTCCATGTGCTTGAACTCAGCTCGCGCCGCCGAGAACAATTCCTCGGTCGCCTTGATGTGCCAGTCCATCGAGCCGCCGATATCGAAGAACAGCAGCACCTTCACCGCGTTGTGCCGCTCGGGCCGCATCTGGATGTCGAGATAGCCCTTGTGCGCGGTGCCCTTGATGGTGCCGTCGAGGTCGAGTTCGTCGGCTGAGCCGGTGCGCGCGAATTTGCGTAGCCGCCGCAGCGCGATCTTGATGTTGCGGGTGCCGAGTTCGACCTCGTCGTCGAGATCCTTGAACTCGCGTTTGTCCCATACCTTCACGGCGCGGCGGTGCGTGCTTTCGCCGCCGATACGCACGCCCTCCGGATTGTAGCCGGCATTACCGAATGGCGACGTGCCGCCGGTGCCGATCCACTTCGAGCCGCCTTGGTGGCGGCCCTTCTGCTCGGCCAGCCGCTTCTTCAGCGTCTCGAGCAACTTGTCGAGCCCGCCCATGGCTTCGATCTGTTTCTTTTCCTCCTCGGTGAGATATTTATCCGCCAGTTTCTTCAGCCACTCGGCCGGGATGTCGGCCTGCATGCCCTCGCCGAGCATTTCCAGCCCCTTGAACACGTGGCCGAACACGCGGTCGAACTTGTCGAGGTTGCGCTCGTCCTTCACCAGCGTGGCGCGCGACAGATAATAGAAATCCTCCACGCGGCGGCCGGCCAAGTCGGCCTGCATCGCCTGCATCAGCGTCAAATATTCGCGCAGCGTGACCGGCACGCCGGCGCTTTTGAGTTCGGAAAAGAAAGTGACGAACATGAAGCGCAGAATCCGCCCCGCCGCGAGCGCCGTCAAGCCGGTGGCGGCTTGCGCGCACTTCGCCCTAGCGGCACGCGCGGCAAGCCGCTAACAAGGCCGCGCCGGGGAGTACTTCATGCCTTACCGCCGCCGCGCTTTGTGGGCGCTGGTCAGTCTTTGCTGCGTGGCGCTGCTGATCGCGCCGGCGGCCTGGAACGGCTTCCCGCTGCTGCAATACGACACCGGCGGCTATCTCGCGGCCTGGACCGAGGGCAGGCTGGCGATCAGCCGCTCGGTGCCCTATGGCCTCATGCTCGCCGCCGGCCATCATCCCGATTTCTGGCCGGTGTTGCTCGCGCAATGCGCCCTCACCGTCTGGGTGCTGGCGCTCACTTTGCGCGCGCACAGACTCGGCGACCGGCCGTTGTTGTTGCTCGCGATCGTCGCCGCACTCTGCCTGCTCACCACGTTGCCCTGGCTGACCGCCATTCTGCTCACCGACATTTTCGCCGGCCTTGGCGTGCTCGCGCTCTATCTTTTGCTGCTGCGCGACGCGGCGCTGAAACCGGCCGAACGCATCGGCCTCATGGCGCTCGCCGCGATAGCCGCCGCCACGCACAGCGCCACGCTCGCCGTCATGCTCGCACTCACCGCCGTCGCCGCCATCGTCGCGCGCATCGATCGCGCGCGCATCGCGCCAGCGCGCCTCGGCCGCGCCGCGCTGGCGCTGGTCATCGGCGCCGGCCTCGTTTTTGCCGCCGATTTCCTGGTCGCCGGCAAGCTCGTCTGGACGCCGGGCGGCCCGGCGCTGTCGTTCGGCCGCATGCTGCAGGACGGCATCGTGACGAAATATCTCGACGACCATTGCCCGGACCCTGCCTTGCGCCTGTGCCCCTACAAGGACAAATTGCCGAACGATGCCGACGACTTCTTTTGGGGCGGCGGCGTGTTCGACACGCTCGGCCGCTTCGACGGCCTCAACGACGAAATGCGTCGCATCGCCTTCGCCGGTTTCGCCGACTATCCGCTGCTGCAGCTCGAATCGGCGCTGGAGGAAACCGGAACGCAATTGCTACGCGTGGAAACCGGCGCCGGCGTGGTCAATTGGATCTGGGACACCTACGAGACCATCAAGACGGTGGCGCCCGAGGCGGTGCCGGCGATGCAGGCGGCGCGCCAGCAGCGCAGCGGCATCGACTTTACCGACATCAACCGGCTGCAGGTGCCACTCGCCTACCTCGCCATGGCGCTGCTGCCGGTCATCGCCTTCGTCGGGCTGCGGCGAAAACGTTTTGCCGATATCGGCGAACTCGCAGCCAGCATCGCGCTCGCCATCCTCGCCAATGCCGCCGTGTTCGGCACGCTGGCGACCGCGCATAACCGCTACGGCGCGCGCACCGTGTGGCTCGCCCCGCTGGTGGCGCTGATCGCGCTGGCGCGCGTCATCGAGGAGCGCCGTACCGAGACCCCCGGCTTGCCGGCCTGAACGCGCCACGCCAGACTACCGGCGTTCGCTTTGGGGGAAATCCGATGGCCGACGCCGCCGTATTGCAGCAACTCGCGCCCACCGGAAAATTGCGCGCGGCAATCAACCTCGGCAATTCGGTGCTGGCGCAGACCGATCCTAAGACCGGCGAGCCCAAGGGCATCACGCCCGATCTCGCGCGCGAACTCGCCCGGCGGCTGGGCGTGCCGGTCGAACTCGTCAGCTACTATGCCGCCGGCAAGGTGTTCGACGCGGCCGCTACCGGGGCGTGGGATATCGCCTTTGTCGCGATCGAGCCGGTGCGCGCCGCCGTGATCGAATTCACCGCGCCCTACGTCATCATCGAGGGCACCTACCTGGTGCCGGAGGATTCAGTCCTCAAAACGATCGCCGACGTCGACAGGCCCGGCGTGCGCATCGCCGTCGGTCCGAAGTCGGCTTACGATCTCTACCTCACGCGCACCATCAAGAACGCCACCCTCGTCCGCGCGGCGGCCGGCGGCGGCAAGGCCATGATCGACTTGTTCGTCAACGACAAACTCGAGGTCGCCGCCGGGGTGCGGCAGCCGCTCGTCGCCTACGCCAAGGATCACCCCGAGGTGCGGGTGATGGACGGCCACTTCATGGAGATCCAGCAGGCCATGGGCACACCGAAAGGCCGCACCATGGGTGCCGCTTATTTGCGCGCCTTCGTCGAGGAGATGAAGGCCTCGGGCTTTGTCGCCGAGGCGCTCAAGCGCAGCAACCAAACGGCGGCGGTGGCGCCGCCGGCAAAGTGAGGCTTGGCTTGTGAGGCTTGGCTTGTGAGGCTTGGCTTGGACTTGCGAGACTTGGCTCGGGTGCGGACTCATAAAGGCCTAGCCAAAAGCCGACCTGCACGCCTCGCGGACGAATGTCCGTTTTCCCCCACAACGCACAAAATAAACAAGACATAAAAATCGAAACGGTCGCGTTTATCCAAAGCGGAAATGAGCGCGCCCGTTTTATTCTGGTTGGTCATCCATGCAGGGTCGCCATTTCATACGGTATTCTGTTGCTGGCTAATATGGCCGCTGAGCGATTCTTGGCTTGTCCCGCTTGAGGTGCATCAACGCGCGTCGTGCAGATATGCGCTAGCAGGATTTCAGTCGATCCATTGTTCGAGGCCTTGTCATGTCCACACTTGCGATCTCAGCGCCAATCAAACAAAAAAAACACCTGCAGTGGTGGCGCGTCGTTATTCCGCTGGCGATCATCGCGATCATCGCGCTGCTGCCGCCACCGCAGGGCTTGGCGCAACATACCTGGTATTATTTTGCGATCTTCGCCGGTGTCATCGCCGGACTGGTGCTCGAGCCGCTGCCCAATCCCGCAGTCGGACTGATCGGCGTGACCACCGTCGCCGTCTTGTCGCAGTGGACGCTGTTCGGCGCCGCCGATCTCGCCAAGCCCGGCTTCAAACCCGCGAACGAAGCGATCAAATGGGCGCTGTCCGGTTTCGCCAGCAGCACGGTGTGGCTGGTCGGTGCCGCCTTCATGTTCGCGCTCGGCTATAAGAAGACCGGTCTCGGACGGCGCATCGCTCTCGTTCTCGTCAAGGCGCTCGGCCGCAGCACGCTGTCGCTCGGCTACGCGACCACCTTCGCCGATGCGATCCTGGCGCCCTTTACGCCGTCCAATACCGCGCGCAGCGCAGGCACGTTGTTTCCGGTCGTGGTCAACCTGCCGCCGATCTACGATTCCAAGCCGCACGATCCGTCGGCGCGCAAGATCGGCGGCTATATCATGTGGACCACTTTCGCCGCGAGTTGCATCACCAGTTCATTGTTCATGACCGGCTGCGCGCCGAATTTTCTGGCGATCGAGTTTATCCACAAAATCCTCCACGTCGAGATCAGCTATGGACAGTGGATGAGGGCGTCCGCACCATTCGCCATCCCGCTTCTGCTGGCGCTGCCGGTGCTCGCCTATTGGATTTATCCGCCAGAGATCAAGCGCAGCCCGGAGGTTCCACACTGGGCCGCCGGTGAACTGAAAACGATGGGCAGGATGTCCGCCCACGAGATCATCCTGACTGTCTTGGTGCTGATCGCGATCACTTTGTGGGTCGCCGGCGGTGATTATGTCGACGCCGCGACGGCCGCGTTCATCGTCGTCTCGCTGATGCTAGTGACGGGAATCATCACCTGGGAAGACATGGCAAAGAACGATGCGGCGTGGACGACGATCGCCCTGCTGGCACTTCTCGTCACCATGGCCGACGGCTTGGGGCGCTCCGGCTTCATCAAATGGTTCGCGGTCTTCGTCGCCAACCATATCGGCGGCCTGTCGCCGACCGTAATGATCGTCGTTCTCGTCTCGGTCTATTTCTTCTCGCACTATATGTTTGCCAGCCTAACGGCGCACACCACTGCTATGTTGCCGGTCGTGCTGGCGGTCGGCATGGGCATCAAGGGTCTGCCCTTGGATAAATTCGCACTGGCACTGGCGCTGACCACCGGCATCATGGCGGTGATCACGCCCTACGCCACCGGCGCGGCATTGCCTTACTACAACAGCGGCTACATTACGCCGCCGGAGTTTTGGCGGCTGGGCACGATATTCGGGATCATATTCCTTACTGCGTTCCTGTGTATCGGCGTTCCGCTGCTGATGTTGTAAAGTGCCGGACAACCGTCATCTTGAGGCCCCCGATGGTGGCCTCTTTCTTTTCAAAGCAAGCATGCGATGTCGCCTATGGCACTTTGCGGACATTCCGGCTGCCACAATAAATGTCCTCTGTGGATGGCTCCCGCATTGCAAGGAGTAAATTGACGCGGTGGCATTGGTCGGGTGCAGTCTTCTGTCCGGCCTGTTGATGCAGTCGATTGAGACTGCTGGCCCTGATGGAGTCCGCGAACAAGGTCCCATTCTGCTTCTCAGGCTATGACGCCTTGGACATTCGGTGGGTTGTCCCTGTTCCCGGTCTGACCGGTTTGCCATCACGTCGCATCGCTCTCGCAACGTCGTGCAGCTGATCTGTTGTTCAGATAATTCCTGTATCGTCGCTCTTATGCGGCGAGTGTTGGCTGGTGGCCGGCACAGTAAGTCTCGTCCCGTGTCATGATTGCCCAGATGATCCGTGCTGTTTTGTTTGCCATGGCGACAGTTGCGACCCGCACGGGCTTTCGCGCGAGCAGATCGGCTAGCCGTGGATCGACTGCCTCGGGATTGTACTTTGCGCGTCGCACGAGTGAAGTCATGCCGACAATGAGTAGCTTGCGCAGGTACTTGTCGCCCATCTTGGAGATACGCCCGAGCCGCTCTTTGCCACCGCTCGACTTCTGAAGTGGCGTAAGTCCCAACCAGGCGGCGATGTTAGAGCTGCTCGCCGGCCTCAACGGCAAGATTGCGGATCTCGACAAGGAGATCGCGCGACGTGCTCGCGAGGACGAGGTGTCGCGCAGGCTGATGACCATTCCCGGCATCGGCCCAATCTCCGCCACCGCGATCGCAGCGCTGGCACCGCCTGCCGAGACCTTTGCCAAGGGCCGCGACTTTGCCGCCTGGTTAGGTCTCACACCTCTTCAAAGATCTACAGGCGGCAAGCAGAAGCTCGGCGCGACATCCAAAATGGGCGAACGCACGCTCAGGCGCCTCCTCATCATCGGCAGCAGCGCCGTCGTGCAACAGGCAAGCAAACGCGGCGCACCAAAGGGTTCGTGGCTCGAACAGATGTTGGCTCGCAAACCGCGCATGCTGGTAACGGTCGCGCTCGCCAACAAGATGGCGCGGATCGTCTGGGCGCTCCTTGTAAAGCAGGAGAATTACAGAGCTCCGGTCGCAGCCAAGGCGTGATCTTGGCGGGCCTGAGGTCGTCAGAGGTGTAGTCGGTCGAAGGAGGGTATGGCGCAACAGTCGGCGAGACGGGGCCGGAAAAACCAGTGTACTCATCGTGCCCAGAGCACGCTTTTATGATTTGGTTCCGGTCCGCGAACTCCCATACAGGCCCGCAGCTCCATCGCTGCATCATTAGAGGCCGGACAGATGGCAGCATCCGACTACGTGCCGATCTTCTTCAAAAACCGCTTGCATCTCGCGGGGCGTCCACAGATGAGCACACGCCCTCGTGAGGCTTGATTAGCGAGACTTGGCTTAAGCGAACGCCGCTACGCCTGCTTCTCCGGCGTGCGCACCACCAGCCCGTCGAGTTCGTCGCTGACCTTGATCTGGCACGACAGCCGCGAATTCGGCCGCACGTCGTAACCGAAGTCGAGCATGTCCTCTTCCATCGGCGAGGGCTCGCCGGTCTTTTCGCGCCAGGCCTCGTCGACATAGACGTGGCAGGTGGCGCAGGCGCAGGCGCCGCCGCATTCGGCCTCGATGCCGGGTATGGTGTTGCGGATCGCCGTCTCCATCACCGTCGCGCCGTTCTCGGCCTGACCGTGCGGGCGGTGCCGCTGGAATCGATATAAGTGATCTTCGGCATTGATCGAGGCGTGCGGGAATGCGGCGCCGGAATTGGCGCGGGCGCCCCGTATATAGTCATTCGCCGGGACGCGCTATCCCGTTCAACGTCCGCGCGAACATCCCGGCGATCGCCGCGCGCGCCGCTTCGATTGCGCGCGGCAAGCCGGCCGATGGCGAGCATCGCGCGCCGCGGCATCGGCCGCCTGCTCGGCCGCTCGGCGGCCGCGTCCACCACGGCGCCCGCGCCGATGCTGGCGGCCGAGCCTTTCAGCGTGTGCGCCAGCGCCGCCACCGCCGCCGCGTCGCTGCCGCGCATGCGCGCGAGCAGCAGATCCGGCTTGCCGGTCGAACAGTTGCAGCACCTCGCGCTCGAGGCTGCGGTCGCCGAAGGTCATGCGCGCAAGCATGGCCGCGGTCGATTGCCGGTCGCCGGCGCGGCCGGCGCCGGTTCCGTGATCTTGCTCGCAAGCTGCGCCATGCGAGCCTCCCCGGGGTCTTCGTTCTTGTTGGCGGCCGAGTTTGGCCCGCGGCGGGACCAAAACCGGGTAAATGCGGGGCGCTTCGCGGCGGACGTTTAGCCTCTGCGGTAGTTAATGGCGCTGTAACCGCGCTCGCGCGCAGGGCCGGAATTGTCATGGTTAATAGGAAGTTAACGATGATGAAAAAGTCCTTAACCGCTGCGGTTTCTTTCGCATTGCCAAGCCGATAGGATGACCAGCCAGCAGTATTAACAGTGCTTGCGGCAGCTGCCGGCACGCAGTATCCCGCGCTCGTGGCGCGGCCCGTGGAGGCGACGGCTCGGGCCGCAACAGTCCGGCGTAATGGCGAGGCGACGACCGAAATGGCGAATATCCCGCAGAAATCCTCGGACCCGACCGAAGAGGCGCTGAGCGCCATCCAGGAAGCGCTCAGCACCGGCCAACCGGCGCGGCCCGGCGAGGCCGCCGCTGCGCCCGCCCCCGACAACGATCCCGTGCAGGCCCCGCCGCCGGCCGCCGACCTGTTCAGGGAGGAGCCGCAGCCGACCACTTGGGAGTCGCGACGAGGCGCCGCCGCGCCAAGCCGCCAATGACGACCGCGCCAATCATCGGCCAGATCCTGCAGACCCTGCACCGCCGCCCGGCGCGCACGCCCTATATCGTCGCCAGCGTCGCCGCCGTCATCTGGACCGCCGGCGCGCATCGCCACCGCCTTTCTCTATCGCGCGGCGAATTGCAGGCCTTGTTCGGCGACCCCGCGCATCGGCATTGCCGCCGTCGATCGGCGCTCGCCAGCGCCATCGCCGTGCCGGTGATCTTCTTCTACGTGCTCGCCCACATGTTCCGCCGCGCGCAGGACCTGCGCCTGGTCGCCGAGACCATGGCCGAGGTGGCGATGCGGCTGGCGCAGCCGGAAACCGCCGCGCGCGAGCAGATCGTCACCGTCGGCCAGGCCATCCGCCGCGAAGTCGCCGCCATGGGCGACGGCGTCGAGCGCGCGCTGGCCCGCGCCGCCGAGCTGGAAGCGCTGGTGCACAACGAAGTCTCCGCGCTCGAGCGCGCCTATAACGACAACGAAGTGCGCATCCGCGACCTGCTCAGCGAGCTCACCAATCAGCGCGAGACGCTGGTCGACCAGGCCGAGCAGGTGCGCAACGCCATCGCCAGCGTCCATCTCGATCTGTCGCACGACATCACCTCGGTCGGCGATCTGGTCGCCGACAAGGTCAACGAAGTGGCGCAGCGCGTCACCCGCTCGCTCACCGAGAAGGGCGAGCACATCACGCTGGCGCTGGGCCATGCCGGCGATTCAGCATGATCGATGCGCTGACCGAGCGCGGCTCGACCCTGCTCGACCGGCTGGAGACCACCAGCGACCGCGCCACCACCGCCATCACCTCCGCCAGCGACCGGCTCTCCGCCAGCCTCAATTTCAAGACCGAGCAATGTGCACGACGAATTCGCCGACCTCGCCGCCGCGCCTGCAGCAGATGATGACCGCCCGGCTCGACCAGGTCGCGCAGGGCTTCGCGCAGAAGGCCGCGCATCACCATCGAAACCATGGGCGGCCGCTCGCAAGCAGTTCAACGACGCGCTCACCGCAGACCGGCAGCCGCATGGCCGAAACCATCGCCGCCCGCGCCGAGGAGGTGAACTCGCACGCTGCGTTCGACCGGCGATTCGCTGGTGCTCGATTTGAGCCTGCGCGGCGGCGACGTCGTCTCCAAGCTGGAGCAGACCGGCGCGCGCATCACCGACACCATGGTCGCGCGCAGCAACGCGGTCGCCGACACCTTCCGCGACAACGCCGAAGCGCTGGCGCTGGTCCGCTCAACAGCCGCGGCGACGCGGTCAAGGACATGCTGGGCGCGCGCCTGCAGGCCTTCGAGGACATGTTCAACCACGGCGGCACCGCGCTCACCGAGAAGATTTCGCGCGACGCCGCGACGCTCGGCAGCCTGATCACCCGCCACATCGCCGAGTTCGACCGCACCGTGAAGACCTATGGCGGCGAACTGGTCGAGCGGCTGGGCCAGCGCACCCAGGACGTCTCCGAGGCGATGCGCAATTACGTCGACACCTTCGACCAGCGCGTCAACAGCCGCGCCGGCGAGCTCACCGGCTCGCTCGATCAGCGGCTCTCGCAGTTCGAGCAGAGCCTCGACAACGCGCGTCGCCGACCTCACCACCCGCTTCACCGACGGCGGCAAGCAGGTCGTCGATACGCTCGACGCCCGCATCGGCGCGGTGTCCGGCGCCATCAGCGCGCGCGGCAACGAGGTCGCCGACACGATCGGCGCCAAGATCGGCGAGATCGACCAGACGCTTGGGCGCGCGCGCGCTCGAGGTCGCCAACACGCTCGACAGCCGCATCGACCGCTTCGAGGAACTTCTGGTCGGCCGCGCCGAGACCGTCACCAACCAGATCGAAACCCGCACCAAGGCCGCCGCCGACGCGCTCAACGCGCGCATGGAGCAGCTCGGCCAGTCGATCAAGAGCAACGCGGCGGAAGCCGAGCGCTCGCTCGGCCAGCTCGCCATCACCACCAGCGAGACGCTGCGCGGCAGCGCCGGCGAGGTCGAGCGCACGCTCACCGGCGTCAGCGCCGAGGTCGCCCGCAACTTCATCGGCAAGGCCGACGAGATCGCCGACGCGGTCGGCCAGCGCACCAACGAAATGGCCGTCGCTGCTGTCCGACAAGAGCGGCAGCGTGCTCGCCGCCATCACCGAAAAGGGCCAGCAGTTCGCCACCGACGTCACCAAGGCGACCGACGCAGGCGATGACAGTCGATCGAGGACAAGGGCTTCGCCTTCACCCGCACGATGCTCGACAACAGCGCCGAAATCACCCGCATGATCAACAGCGCGGGCGAGGCCGCCTCCAACACGGTCAACCGCACGCTCAACGACCTGCACGACCACCGCGCAGAAGGCGATCGAACAGTCGAAGTCGACCGCCACCTCCACCGTCAGCGAGATGCTGGAAACGCACAACATGCTGCGCGCCGACACCACGGCGCTGTTCGAGCGGCTGCGCGAAGCCAACATCATGTTGCAGGAAGTGCTGTCCGGCTCGCACGCGAACATGAGCGCGCTGGAGAATACGCTGGTGCTGCGCGTGTCGGAATTCGTCACCTCCATGAACGAGGTCACCGCCTCGACCGGCGACGCCACCAGCCGGGTGGAAACCAACATCGCCGACTTCCGCGAGGTCACCGCGCGCGTCATCGCCGATCTCGGCCAGCTCGCCGGCCAGTTCGAAGACCACGGCCGCGACCTCGCCAACGCCGCCGAACATGATCGACCGCAGCAATCAGCGCACCGACGACACCATCAACGAGCGCCGCGTCACGCTCGATTCGCTCGTCGCCACGCTCGACATCCGCACCGAGGATCTCGACCAGCGGCTCAAGCGCTTCTCCGGCCTGCTCGACGAGTCGCTGGAGGCGGCTTCCGCGCGCGCCCGCGACGTCGCCCGCGTGGTGTCGGAATCGACCGCCGAGGGCAGCCGCGCCATCACCGAGCAATACGAGCGCGTGCACGAGCACGCCGAGGACGAGCGCCGCCGCACCGCCGAGGCGATGCGGGCGCTCTACGACCAGACCGCCGGCGACACCCACGCCATGTTCCGCGACGCCAGCGAACGCTTCGCCGAGACGGTGCGCGACATGAAGCAGATGGCGGCCGAAATGCAGCGCGAATTGGAAGCGACGCGCGCGACATGCACCGCGAACTCGAAGCGACGCGCAACGAACTGCGCCGCGGCATCTTCGAGCTGCCGCAGGAGACCGCCGAAAGCGCCGCGCAGATGCGCCGCGTCATCGTCGATCAGATCGAGGCGCTGGCCGAGCTCAACCGCATCGTCGCCCGCCACGGCCGCAATCTCGACGCGGTCGAGCCGGCGCCGTCCGGGCGCGCGAGGACACCGTCGCTCGCCGCCGTCGGCGGCCGCAGCGAATCTGCCGCCGCGCCCGGCCCGCCGCGCGGCGACGTCGGCGGCTTCGCGCCCTCCGCCCGCCGCGCCGAGACGCCGGCCATCAGTCCAATCGGCCCGGCCGCGGGCTCGAACGGCCGCACCGGCTGGCTCACCGATCTGCTCAGCCGCGCCTCGCGCGAAGACGCCGAGCCGGAACGCGACGTATCGCGCGACGTATCACGCGACTTGCCGCGCGAGCCCGCGCGCGAGACCGCGCGCAGCGCCGACGAGCGCTCGCCCCGGCACAGCATCGAATCGCTCGATTCGCTGTCGGTCGACATCGCCCGCATGATCGATCACGACGCCGCCGCCGATCTGTGGGACCGCTACAAGCGCGGCGAGCGCAACGTGTTCACGCGCCGGCTCTACACCTTGCAGGGCCAGAAGGCGTTCGACGAGATCCGCAAGAAGTATCGCGCCGACCGCGAGTTCAAGCTGACGGTCGACCGCTATATCGGCGAGTTCGAGCGGCTGCTCGATGAGGTCGCGCGCGACGACCGCGGCCAGGTGGTGGCGCGCACCTACCTCACCTCGGAAACCGGCAAGGTCTACACCATGCTGGCGCACGCGGCCGGACGCTTCGACTAGGTTCCGCCGCGCGGTTGCAGCCGGATTTCAGCGCGGCCCGGATTGTGGGCCGCCTACGGCCATTCCGCCGTTTCTAAAGCGAAATTTCAGTTTGCCACGGAGCGGCAACTATCGGATATTTGCGCCTGCCGCTACCGCGTGGGGCGAGGCCGGCGGCCAAGCGAACTGAGCGAAGAGCCGTTACCAAGAAACTATCTGCCGCCGACAATGAAAATCGGGCGGCTCGGAGGTGAAACCGGCGTTCGTTTCTGAGCGTCATTGACGAAGGCGGCTACTCTGGGAGGAAAAGCCATGCTCACACGTGTTCGTTTGGCGCGTGCATTCGTTGCACGCGGCCTCGCTGTCGCCGCGTTGGCGGCGTTTACGGTCGGCTTGATCGGATGGTCGAATACCGCGGCCCAGGCCGAGCCGAAGGATATCAAGTGGGGCACCGGCCCGGTCGGCTCGTCGGGCCACAAGGCGCTGGTCGTGCTCGCCGACGTTCTCAACAAGGCGATGCCGGAAGTCCGCATCACCGTGCTGCCTTATCCCGGCGCGGTCGGCACCGTGAAGGGCTTCGCCACCGGCGAGATCGACGGCTATTACGGGTCCGATGTCGCGCTGAAGGAATTCGCGAGCGACTCCGGCCGCTTCAAGGGCTTCAAGTCGCACGTCAAGAATCAGCCGGTTCAATCGTTCTGGTGCTACACGCTCGACGTCGGCCTCGCCATCAAGGCGAGCGACCGCGACACCATCAAGAAGTGGGAAGACCTCTCGGGCAAGAACGTCTACACCGGTCCGCTGCCGTTCGACACCCGCCTGCACCTCGAAAACGCCATGAAGGCGGCCGGCGTCAAGCACATCTACAAGCAAGTCGATCTGTCCACCGCCGGCTCGCAGCTCAATTCCGGCTCGATCAAGGGCATGATCATCTACGCCGCCGGCGGCAAGACGCCGGCGCCGTGGATCTCGGAAGCCTCGCTTGCCGTCGACTGGGCCGCGCTCGATCCGAGCCCGGATGAGATCGCCAAGCTCAAGGCCGCGGGCTTCGCCGTCGAAGAGGTCGACCCGGCGAACTTCCACAAAAAAGCGGACTACGTGAAAAAGGTCACGTTGCTGCCGTTCTACTGGGGCTTCGACCTCGGCATGAACGTCTCCACCGACGAGATGTACAAGATGCTGACCATTATCGACCAGCACGCCGACGAGCTGGCCAAGTCCGATCCGAGCTTCAAGCAGATCGGCGGCGGTCAGATGGCCGCGTTCCAGAAGCGGGCGCTTGAATCGACCTATACGCTCGTGCCGATCCATCCAGGCCTCGCCAAGTACCTGAAGGCGAAGAACCAGTGGGATAGCAAGTTCGACTCGCACGTCGCCAAAGCGACCATGTGAGGGCGTGAGCCCCTTGCTCAACCGACGTCGCGAGGCGGGCGTAACGACGCGCCCGCCTCGTTTTCCAATAAAGCTAGAGTAACCCGGCCATGATCGACAGCACGGTTCATCAGCGCCCGCGGCTCGCGCTCGACTGCCATCTATTACGCATTCGCGATCGGCTTCTCGCTTTACATGTTCTATTACTATTGGACCGGCGCGGGCGGTGAAACCTTCCTCGCGCTCGGTGCCGTTCCGATCACTTACGTACTGTTCACGTTGCAGTCGCTGCGCGCGAACCAGTTTTATCCGGGTCTGCCGCGCCTGGCCAACGACGCGATCGCCGCCGTTTATTGCCTGTTCTCGATCTATTGCTCCTACTACATGGTCACCAATTACGTGGCGCTCGGCACCGAGCGCATGGGCATGTGGGACCCCGCCGACCTGATCGTCGGTGGCGGCATGACGCTGCTGATCATCGAATACGCGCGTAAGCGGCATATGCCGCTGTTCATCCTCAACATCATCCTCATTCTCTACGCCGTGTACGGCTACGTGGTGCCCGGCATGTTCTACCATGCGGGGCTGTCGTGGCTGCGCGTGATCGCCGCCTCGAGCGTGGAGATGGAAACCGGCATCTTCTCGCGCCTGCCGCAGATCGCGCTCACCGTGATCGGCTCGTTCCTGCTGGTGTTGAGCCTGCTGCGCGGCTTCGGCTGCGTCGACTCGCTGTTGCGCGCCACCAAGCGCGTCGCCATCCGCTCGCCGCACGCCATTCCGCAATCGGCGGTGATCGGCTCGATGGCGATCGGCACGGTGAGCGGCTCGGGCGCGGCGAATTCGATTACCGTCGGCTCTGCCACCATTCCGGCCATGATCCAGGCCGGGCTGCCGCCGGCGACCGCGGCCGCGATCGAGAACTCGTCCTCGATGGGCGGCCAATTGATGCCGCCGGTCATGGGCATCGCCGCCTTCCTCATGGCGGAGTTCCTCGGCGTCGATTACTTCGAGGTAGTGGCGCGCGGCTGGGTTCCGGCGCTGATCTATTACATCTCGGTGTCGACGTCGGTTTACCTGCTGGCGACGTTCTATCACACCCACATGATCGTCGATCTCGACGCCAAGAGGCTCGACTGGCGCGACAAGGTCAATCTCGGCGCCTTCGTCGTCGTGGTCGGCGGGCTGGTGACGCTGATGGCGACCATCTTTCTCGCGCCCATGTTTGCCGCGCTTTACATGTTCTGCGCGGCAGGCTGCGGGCTGCTGGTCATCCACATCGTGTCGCTGCTGCGCAATTGGTCGTTCCGCGAGTTCATTCTGCCGCTCAAGCGCGTACTCGATTCCTACATCGACATGATCACCGACATCACGCTGCTGCTGGCGACGCTTTCGATCATGACCGGGGCGCTGGTGATTACCGGCGTCCCCACCAAGCTCGGCTCGCTTCTGGTGGCGGCGGCCGGCGTCAACATGGCCGCCATGGTGGGCATGGCCTTTCTTTTCGGCGCCATTCTCGGCACCGGCCTGCCGCCGGCGCCGGTCTACATCCTGGTCGTCATCGTCATCGGCCCGCCCTTCATCCAGGTCGGCGTCAATCCGTGGGTGGTGAACTTTTTCGCGTTCTTCATCGGCGTGTTCGGCGAGCTCACCCCGCCGACCTCGATCACCGCGGCGATCACCTCGAAGATCGCCAACGCCTCGTTCTACACGACGCTGTGGCGCTCGGTGCAGATCTGCGTTTCGCTGTTCACCCTGATGGCCGGCGTGTTCGTGCACCCCGAATTGGTGATCAAGCCCGGCCTCGATCAAATGGGAGCGGCCTATCTCGTCTTGGTGGCGACGCTGGGCATCACCTTCACGCTGCAGGCGACCTATTCCGAGGTTCGCATCGTCGACCTCGGCGTGCGGTCGGTGCTCGCCGCGATGTCGCTGTTCATTCTGTTCTCGTTCTACGACATCGCTTCCGACATCGTGTCGATCGGCGTCTTGGGTGTGATCGCCTATTGGATCGTGGTGCGGCGAAAGACCGTCGCCAGCACCGATCCGCCCGGCGCCGCGGTCATCGAGCCTGCGCTCGCCACCGCGCCGATCAGCAATAGGCCGCTTGGCCGCATGAACTGAACAGGCACGGCGGCGGCTTACTTCTTTGCCGAGGCGCCGCCGAAAATGAGCCGGCTCGGATTGCGGTCGATATTTTTCACCGTGCGTCTCGATCTCGGCGAGCGTGCGATGAGCGTCGCTGCCGAACGTCATTGATCTGCTTGGGCCGGCGGCGGAGAACCCGTTGATGCCGGTGGTGATCTCGGCGGTGCGCTTGTCGAGATTGTCGGCGAGCGTGCGTGATCGAACGCACCACCTCGATGAGTTCGCCGCTCTTGCCGTCGCTCGCCGCCGGTGAGGTTCTCCAGGCCGGCGGTGATCTTGTCGATGTGCTCGGAATTGCGCGCCAGCGCACCGGTGAACTTGTCGATATTGTCGAGCGCGCTGTGGAACGATCGGAATTGTCGGCCAGCGTCTTGGTGAATTTGTCGATGTTAATGAGCGCACTGTGCAGCGCCTTCTGGTTCTCCCCGATGAAATCGTCGAGCCGGCGCAGCGTTTCGCGCGCGGCCTGCGTGATGTCCGACGTCGCGTCGGGCGGCGCGATCAGCAGCGGCGGATTGTCCTTGTCGCCGACCAGCGCCGGCAGTGACCGGCGCTGCCGCCCTGCAGCGACAGCGAGGCGATGCCGGTCAGGCCCTGGAATTCCAGGCCGATCTCGGTATCGCTGCGCATCGCCACCGACTTATCGACGGAGATAATGGCGATCACCTGCTTGGGCTGTGTCGGGGTCGAGCTTGAGGGCGGTGACTTCGCCGACGCGGATGCCGTTGAACAACACCGTAGCGCCGGTGCGCAGGCCGGACACCGAGCCGTCGAACCGACACGGTAAAAGACGCGCTCGCCGGTGCCGCCGATGTTCTGGAACCAGATAGACGAAGCCGAACACGCGGCGATCACCGCGGCAGCGTGAACAGCCCGATCACCACGTAATTCGCCTTGGTTTCCATCGGATCTCGCTGCCGGTTAATCCTGTGCGACGTCGCCTCTGCCAGCTGGCCCGCGCGCGAGCGCTTGCCGTGGAAATAGGCCCTCAGCCAGGGATGCGTCGGACGCCAGCATGGTCTCCATGGTGCCGGCGGCGATCACCTTGCCGTCGGCCAGGACCGCGATGCGGTCGCAGACCGTGTGCAGGCTGTCGAGGTCGTGCGTGACCATGAACACGGTCAGCCCCAAAGTCCGCTGCAAGGTGGCGATCAGCGCGTCGAAATCGCCCGCCCCGATCGGATCGAGGCCGGAGGTCGGCTCGTCGAGGAACACGATCTCGGGGTCGAGCGCCAGCGCGCGGGCCAGCGCCACGCGCTTGGTCATGCCGCCCGACAGTTCGGACGGGAACTTGTCGCAGCACGCTGGCGTCGAGGCCCACCATTTCGAGCTTGGCGACCGCCAGCTCGTCGAGCAGGCGTTGCGACAGCTTGAGATATTCGCGCATCGGGAATTGCAGGTTCTCCCGCACCGTCAGCGAGGAAAACAGCGCGCCCTGCTGGAACAGCACGCCCCAGCGCCGCTCGACCGCCTGCCGCTCGGCGTCGGCGGCCGCGGCCAGATCGACGCCGAACACCTTGATGGTGCCCGCGCGCCTGCGGCAGCAGGCCGATGATGGTGCGCATCAGCACCGATTTGCCGGCGCCGGAGCCGCCGACGAAGCCGAGGATCTCGCCGCGATAGACGTCGAGGTCGACGTGGTCGAGCACGATGTGGTCGCCGAAGCCGACCACCACGCCGCGCACCTCGATGACGACCTGCCTGTCGCCGTTGCCTGTCGCCATCGCTCACATCCCGATCGAGGCGAAGAAGATGGCGAACAGGCCGTCGAGCACGATCACCAGGAAGATCGATTCCACCACCGAGGCCGTGGTCTGCAGGCCGAGCGATTCGGCGCTGCCCTTCACCGTCAACCCTTCGACGCAGGCCACCACGCCGATCACCAGCGCCATGAACGGCGCCTTGATCATGCCGACCTCGAAGGTGCTGAGCGAGATCGCCTCCTTCAGACGCTGCAGGAATATGTCGGGATCGATACCGCCATAGAGCCAGGCGACCAGCCCGCCGCCATAGAGCGCCGCCATCGAGCCGAGGAAGGTCAGGATCGGCACGCCGATCACCAGCGCGACGATGCGCGGCAGGATCAGCACCTCGACCGGGTCGAAGCCCATGGTGCGCAGCGCGTCGATTTCCTCGCGCATCTTCATCGAGCCGAGCTCGGCGGTGTAGGCCGATGCCCGAGCGGCCGGCCACCATGATGCAGACGATCAGCACGCCGATCTCGCGCAGCACCAGGATGCCGACCATGTCGACGACGTAGATATCGGCGCCGAATTTGCGGAAATGGAAGATGCCCTGCTGCGCGATGATGCAGCCGATCAGGAAGGTGATGAGCAAGATGATCGGCACCGCGCGCCAGCCGACATTGTCGAGCTGGTGCACCATCGAGGTGAAGCGGAAGCGGCGCGGGTGCGCCAGCACGCGCAGCGAACGCGATCACCAGCGCGCCGAGCATATTGACGAATGGCGCCGAGCGTATGTCGCCGACCGCGACGATGTTCTCGCCGATCGAGGCGAGCGCGTAGGCGAGTTCGCTGCCGCGGTGTTCCGGCACTTGCTCGCAGCTTGACGCCATGCACCTCGTCCATCAGCGCGCGGTAATCCTCCTTCAGCCCGGTGACTTGCGTGGCGCAGCCGCGCGCGGAGAAAGCTGCGCGTCAGCCGCTCCAGCAGCCAGGCGCCGAAGGTATCGAGCCGGTCGACGCGCGCCATGTCGATATCGACGCGCTTGATGGCGCCGCGCCGGCGGGTGGCCGCGTTGATCTGGCTTTCCAGACGGAGTGCGTTGCTGGCGGTCCAGGCGCCGGCGCCGGCGAGCTGGAGTCGGTCGCCTTTGGCACTGGCTTCGAGCAAGCGGTCGCTCATCCCGGCAAGCCTCTGATTTTAATGCCCTCCCCCGCGGCGTGGGGGCCGGCGCCAGCGCCATACTTGACCCAAGGCGGTGAACCTGTCGAGGGTTTGGCGACAAGCCCGTTCCGATGGATATCCCCAATTCCTTGCCAGTCCCGCTGACCCTTTCCGTAACCGCCGAAAGCTGGCCGATCGCCGGCTCCTTCGCCATCAGCCGCGGCGCCAAGACCGAGGCCCTGGTGGTGGTCGCCGAACTCTCCGATGGCCGCCGCGCGCGGCCGCGGCGAATGCGTGCCCTATGCGCGCTATGGCGAAAGCGCCGACGGCGTCGTCGCCGCGCATCGAGGGGATGCGGGACCGGCTTGCCGCAGGGCTCGACCGCCGCGCGCTGCAAGGCGCAATGCCGCCGGGCGCCGCCCGCAATGCGCTCGACTGCGCCTTCTGGGATCTGGAAGCCAAGCGCGCGGGCCGCCCGGTGCATGAACTCGCAGGGCTCCCCGCCCCGCACCCGCTCACCACCGCCTATACGATCTCGCTTGGCGTCCCCGGCGGCGATGGCGGAAGCCGCCGCCAAGGCGGCCGAGCCGCGCGCTGCTCAAGGTCAAGCTCGGCGGCGACAACGAGCAAGGCGGCGATGCCGCGCGCATTGCCGCGGTGCGCGCCGCCGCGCCCCAGGCAACGCTCATTGTCGATGCCAATGAAGGCTGGAACGATGAGCAATCTCGCGGCCAATCTTGCCGCCTGCGCGGCAGCCGGCGTGAGATTAGTCGAGCAACCGCTGCGGACGGCCGCGATCATGCCCTTGCGGCCATCAAACGCCCGATTCCCGTCTGCGCCGACGAGAGCGTTCATGACCGCACCTCGTTATCGGCGCTCACCCGCAAATACGATGCGGTCAATATTAAGCTCGACAAGGCCGGCGGCCTGACCGAGGCGCTGGCCATGGCCGAGAAAGCCCGCCGGTTGGACTTTAGCGTGATGGCTGGCATGCATGGTGGCAACCTCGCTCGCCATGGCGCCGGCAGTGCTGCTGGCGCAAACGGCAGTCTATGTCGACCTCGACGGACCGCTGCTGCTCGCCAAAGACCGCGACAACGGCCTGATCTACAAAGACAGCCTTGTTTTCCCCGCCTTGCCGGCACTATGGGGCTGATCTCGTCCCGGTTCCCGGCCCCTTGATCTTTCTCAATGCGGCTGTGCGCCAGGGCGGGCATTAAACCGACATGGCGCAACCTTCGACCATCAGCGACCGCCTGCTCGCCCACGCCCGTCTCTGCCGGGAGATCGCGTTCGCCACCTCAAATGAGGAAACGGCGGTAAAGCTCGAACGTCTGGCGGTCGATTGTATTGCCGCAGCGCGCGAAGCCGACGCTGCCCCGCAAGGCCAAGTAATCCCCAGCCTCTCCGAGCGCCGCCGGGCAAGCGCCTGATTTAACTCAATTATCGTCCCGGGCACTGGCGTTAACTATATCTTCCCAACAGCCATTTCCCTCCCCTACAGTTATGGTTAAATCGCGTTAACGATCTTTGCCGCGTAAGGCGAAGTAACGATAACGGGGACGGGTGATGCGTATTCGGGGCCTGTTGCTCTGCGTCGCGATGGTAGTGAGTGGCGTCACGTCGGCGTCGGCCACTATGCGCATCGCCGAGGACCGTGGCGGCCAGATCGGTCATTATCTGCAAGCCTTCTCGATGCTGCGCTCGTCCGGCGAGCGCGTGGTGGTCGACGGCAATTGCCTGTCGGCCTGCACGCTGGTGCTCGGCATGATCCCGCACGACCACATCTGCGCGACGCAGCGCGCGCGCTTCGGCTTCCACGCCGCCTGGATGCCGGATAGCGACGGCCGCCCGGTTACCAGCGCAATGGGGACGCAGGCGCTGTGGGAAATCTATCCACCCTCGGTGCGCTACTGGATCAGCCGGCACGGCGGCCTGTCGCGCCGGATGATTTATCTCGAAGGCCGCTCGCTCAACGGCATCGTGGCGAGCTGCGAGGGCTCGCCGCAGCGCGTGCATGTGCGGTCCGCGCATCGGCGCTCACTGCATCGCTACTCGTCGCGTCCGGTGCGCAACATACGCGCATATACCGCCAGCGATCGCCGCTAGCACCATGGCCGCGTAGGCACGCGCGCCGAATTCGCCGTAAAGCCATCCCGACAGCGCGGTCGCCGCTGCCGCCACCAAGCCGAGCGCGATCGACAGGTAGCCTTGCGCGGTCGCGCCCTGCCCGGCCGGCGCGTGGCGCGCGAGGAAGCCGAGCGCGCCGAGATGGGTCGCGCCGAACGATGCGGCGTGCAGCAATTGCAGCCACGGCAAAACAAGAGCCGGCGGATCGAGCGCCATCGCCGCCCAGCGCAAAGCGGCGCCGGCGGCGCCGATCATCAGCAGCACAGACGGCTGGAAGAACGGCGGCAGCCGGCCGGACACCGCAAACAGCACGATCTCCGCGACCACGCCGAGCCCCCACAGCCCGGCGATAGTGCTGCCGTCGAGGCCGGCGCCGCGCCATTCCAGCGCCGAAAAGCCGTAATAGACAGCGTGACTTGACTGGATCAGGCTCGCCGCCGCCACCACGGCCAGGAAGGCTGGATCGCGCAGCAACGGCTTGCGCGGCAATTCCGCCGCAGCGGCCGGCGGCGCAGAGACGGAAAGCGGCGCCAGCGTCAAGGCGGCGAGCGCGCTGGTGAGGCTCGCCGCCGCGATCAGCCAGATCAGATACCGCGCCGGGATCGTATCGCTGGCAAAGCCGGCCAGGAAGGTGCCGATGATAAAGGCCACTGAGCCCCACAACCGCACCGGCCCATAGGCGCGGCCGCGCGCGGCCAAGCCCTTGAGCGCATAGGTCTCGGCGAGCGGCATCACCGGCGTGAGCGCGAGCCCCGCCAGCGCATAAGCGATGAGGATCGCGGTCGGCCCTTCGGCAAGGCCTACCAAGACAAAGCCAGCAACCCCGAGCCAGCTCGCCACAATAATGGCCGCGCGCAACGCGTCGCGCCGGTCGGCCACGCGCGCCACCAGCGGCACCGCGAACAAGCGCGCGACGATTGGCGCCGCCAGCACCAGGCCGATCATCTGCGAGTCGAGGCCCTTGGCCTTCAGCCAGACCGGAAAGAAAGGCAATTGGATGCCGGCCATGATGAACAGGCCGGCATAAAGCGCGGCCAAACGGGGCGCGAAACCGGCCTGCATTTGGGTAAAAATGCGCATGGCGACGTCTTTGCTGCCCGAATCAGGCCGGCCGATTGATAGACTGCGCCGCGCAGGAATGCACACCGCGAAACCACATGGCGAACGAATTGGCACGCACGCACCCGCCGCCGGCAGCGCCCGGCGAGGACGACTATCGGGCGCTCTGCGCCGCGCTGTCGGAAAGCGCGCGCGGCCAGGCGTTCCTTGCCGAACATGCTAGGCGCAGCCGTGATGCCGACACGCAGGCGCTGCTCGGCGCGATCGCGCGGCTCGAAGCGCGGCTGCGCGCCGATGCGTCCGGCGTCGAGCGCCTGCGCGACGACCTGCGCATGCTGTTGATCGCCATAAGGCTCGCGCGTCCGCAGATCGACGCCGCCGGCCCCGCGACCCAAGCCTTGCAGCTTGCGAAACTGCTCGACTTGCTGGAGCGCCGCATCGATGCTTTGGCCGAGGCAAAACCCGCCGCGCTCGCGCCGCCGGAAGACGTGGCGCCGGACGCCAATGCGGACGCGCGCGCGCCGCTCGCCGCGGTGCCGCCGCCCGAGCAGTCGGAATTGCCGATCCCCTCGCCGCCCAGCGCGCAAGCCCCGAGCATGACGCTCGTTGGAAATGCCAAACCCGCCGCACAACCGGCCGCCGCGCCGCCGCCCGATCCACTCGCCGCCCTCATGGCGCTGAGCGATGACGAGCGGCTGGCGTTGTTCACCTAGCTGTCGCCCCCGCGAAAGCGGGGACCCATACGCCCTGTGCTTTCGATAGACTGCGGAGTATGGGTCCCGGGCCTCCCTCGCTAGTGCCCGGTCGCCCGGGACGACAAATCCTTCACCCCGCAATCAATTTGGCGAACAAGTCGGCGTCGACATTGCCGCCGGAGAGGATGCCGACCACCACTTTGCCTTTGACGTCCAGCTTGCCGGCAAGCAGCGCGGCGAGCCCGATGGCGCCGCCCGGCTCCACCACCAGCTTCAATTCGTGAAACGCGTAGCGCACCGCGGCGGCGACTTCGGCGTCGCTTGCGACAATGCCTGCGCCGATCAGTTCGCGATTGATCGGGAAGGTCAGTTCGCCCGGCGTATTACTCATCAGCGCGTCGCAGATCGTGCCGGAGAGCCGCTCATTTTGCTCGCGCTGGCCGCTCTTGAACGAGCGCAACGTGTCGTCGAAGCCTTCCGGCTCGACGGTGTAGAATTTCGCCGTCGGCACGCGCGCCTTGACGCCGAGCGAAATTCCGGCGGCGAGACCCCCGCCCGATGCGCCGACCACCACGATCTCGGGTTGCAGCAGCAGCTGCCCGAGATCCTCGACGATCTCGCGCCCGATGGTGCCCTGTCCGGCGATGATCAGCGGATCGTCGTAAGGCGGCACCAAAGTGGCGCCGCGCTCGGCAACGATTTTCTTGGCGATCGCGGCGCGATCTTCCGTGTCGCGGTCGTAGAGCACGATCTCGGCGCCCAACGTCGCGGTGCGCTCGCGTTTGAGGCGTGGCGCATCGGCCGGCATGACGATGGTGGCGCGCAGCCCCAAAAGCCGCGCGGCGGCCGCCACGCCTTGCGCATGGTTGCCGGACGAATAGGCGACCACGCCGGCGGCGCGTCTGTCCGGCGGAATTTGCGAAATCTTGTTGTAGGCGCCGCGGAACTTGAACGAGCCCGTGCGCTGCAGCGTCTCGACTTTCAGGAACACGCGCGCGCTTAAGCGTTCGTCGAGCACTGGCGCATTGATCAGCGGCGTGCGCACCGCGACGTCGGCAAGCCGTTTGGCCGCGGCCTCGATATCGGCGGCGGTGGGCAGGATGGTTTTGTCGTGGGCGCTCATGCGAGGCAAGGCTAGCGCCGCCACGCGGTCAGGGGCAAGGGAGCAGGAGCTAGGTTTTCACGCCGCCAAGCGTTCTTTCTTGCCACGCCAGGCGTGTGCGCCCTCGCTCACATGCTGTAAGAAAATCCGCGCGCTCGCCGCCCAGGTCATACGCAGCGCGAAATCGCGACAGTCCTGCGGCGAGCATTCCAGCGCCTCCAGGCAGGCGCGGCGCAAGTCCTCGTCGAGCCGGCCGACCGGCGCCTCACCGATCACGTCGCGCGGGGCGGCGGCGGGAAAGGCGGCGACCGGCAACCCGCTTGCCAGCGCCTCCAACAGCACCAGGCCGAAAGTGTCGGTGCGGCTGGGGAACACGAACACATCGGCGGCGGCATAGATCTCGGCTAGCGCTTCGCCGACACGCGAGCCGAGGAACACGGCGTCGGGATAGGCCTTGGCGAGCGAAGCCCGCGCCGGCCCATCGCCGACGACCAGCTTTGTCCCCGGCAGATCGAGCTTGAGAAAAGCCTCGAGGTTCTTTTCCACCGCCACCCGCCCCACAGTCAGGAAGATCGGCCGTGGCAGATTAATTGGCGCATTGTCGCGCGGCCGAAACAGATTAGCGTCGACGCCGCGCGGCCACAGCTTGACATTCTTGAAGCCGCGCTCGGCCAATTCCGCGCCGAGCGTCGGGGTCGCCGCCAGCACCGCCGCGCCGGCTTTGTGGAAACGGCGCAGCAACCCCCAGGTCACGTTGCAGGTCCAACGCTCCGGCACCGGCAGGCGCTCGGCGAGATAATCGGGAAAGCGCGTGTGCAGGCTGGTGGTGAACGGCAGGCCGCGCCGCAGGCAGACGCGGCGCACGGCGTGGCCGAGCGGCCCTTCCGTCGCAATATGGATCGCGTCCGGCCACAGGCGGTCGAGCCGGCGTTCGACGCTTCCGGGCCCCGGCAGCGCCAGCCTTACTTCGGGATAGGTCGGCATCGGCAGCGTCCAGAACTCGCCCGGCGCCAGGAATTCGAGTTCCGCGCCGAACGCATGCGCTTCGCGCGCGACGTGGCCCAAGGTGCGCACCACGCCGTTGACCTGCGGATGCCAGGCGTCGGTGGCGACCAGGATTTTCATGCGGCGGCCTGTTGCATGCTGTCCGCGGTTTCCTCGTCCGTCGTCTCCTCGGCCGGTGCCGGCTCAGCGTCGGGACGGGCGCGCGACCAATCGATGATTTCGAAGCGGCCGTCGTGGTGTTCGGCCACCGCCGTGCAGCTTTCCACCCAGTCGCCGCAATTGATGTAGCGCAGGCCGAAATCGTCGTGCATGGCGGCCGTATGGATGTGGCCGCAGATCACGCCATCGGCCTTATGGTGCTTGGCTTCGGTGGCCAACGCCTTCTCAAAGGCGCCGATATAGTTGACCGCGTTCTTCACCTTGAGCTTCGCCCATTTCGACAGCGACCAGTAGGGCGCGCCCAGCACGCGGCGCAATCCGTTGAACACGCGGTTGGCGGTGAGCGCGAACTCGTAGGCCTTGTCGCCCAACAGCGCCAGCCAGCGCGCCTGCGTCACGACCAGATCGAAAATGTCGCCATGCACGACCAGGAAGCGGCGGCCATCGGCGCTTTCGTGGATGGTGTTTTCCACCACCTCGATGCCGCCGAAATGCGTGCCGTAATAGCCGCGCAGGAATTCGTCGTGGTTGCCGGGAACGTAGATGACGCGCGAACCTTTGCGGCCCTTGCGCAGCAGCTTCTGCACCACGTCGTTATGCGCCTGCGGCCAATACCAGGACGAGCGCAGCGCCCAGCCGTCGACGATGTCGCCGACGAGATAGATCGTGTCGGCTTCGTGGTGGCGGAGAAAGTCGAGCAGCTTGTCGGCCTGGCAGCCGCGCGTGCCCAGATGCACGTCGGAAATAAACAGCGCGCGAAACCGTCGCGTGGCGTCTTGCGTCACGGTGCGGCGATCTCCGATGCATTGATCATGCTTGAGTGCACTAGCAAATCTCGATTTCAGATTTATGACAGTGTTGTTTACCTATCTTAAGCTTTATGCGGGCTCAGGCCGCCGCGCTTTGTGGCTGGCAGCGGCGGAAGCGCACCAGCGTGTAGACGCCGAACGGCGGCACCTTGCGCCGTTCGATCAGCTCGGCGCCGCCGTGGCTCGCCGCCCAGGCGGCGAGCCGCGCGAACGGGAATTCGGGCCGCAAGCCGACCGCGCGCGCCTTCTGCGCCAGCATCCGCTCGATCGCGGCGGCAAGCCCGCGTTCCGAATAGAGATGATTGACCAGCACGATCTGCCCGCCCGGCTTGAGCACGCGCGCGCATTCCGACAGCACGCGTTCGGGATCCTCGACCAGCGTGATGACGAATTGCCCGACCACGCAGTCGAAACTGGCGTCGGCAAACTTGAGATCGTGCGCGTCCATCACCGTGAGTTCCTTCACGTGCGGGTGGCGGCCGCGGCCGAGCCGCTCGCGCGCCCGCGCGATCATCGGTTCCGACAAATCGATGCCGGTGATCTCGGTGGTATGGTCGTAGTCGTCGAACGAGAGCCCGGTGCCGACGCCGATCTCGAGGATGCGCCCGCCCACGGCACGGGCGGCGCGGGCGGCGGCGCGCCGCCCGTTGACGAAGACCGGTCCGCAAAGCACGTCATAGACCGGCGCCCAACGGGCGTAGGCTTTTTCCATCACCTGCTTGTCGGGATCGCGCAGCATGGTTCCCTCGCGAATCGGTTGCCGATGCGACGTCCGAGGTAGCAAGCGATTGCTACAGTTGAGCGACATTCAGCCGCTCTTGACGCATTGCGACAGGACTATGACTATCGTGGCGTGCTGTCGGGCGCGGCGCCGCCGCGCGCCTATCGAACGGGGGCTGCATGGATTTGGGTATCGCCGGCCGCAGGGCCATTGTCTGCGCATCGAGCCGTGGGCTGGGCAAGGCCTGCGCGCGTGCGCTCGCCGAAGCCGGCTGCGAAGTGGTGGTCAACGGCCGCGATGCCAAGAAGTTGGAATCGACCGCCAGCGAGCTCGCCAGTCTGACCGGCGCCAAGGTCACCGCGGTCGCCGCCGACGTCAGCACGCCGGATGGCCAGCAGGCGCTGCTCGCCGCCTGCCCCGCTCCCGATATCCTGGTCAACAACAATGGCGGGCCGCCGCTGCGCGATTTCCGCGAACTCACGCGTCAACTGATGATCGACGGCGTCATCGCCAACATGATCGTGGCGGTCGAACTGATCCAGAAGGTGATCGACCCGATGACCCAGCGTAAGTTCGGCCGCATCGTCAATATCACCTCGAGCTCGGTGAAAATGCCGCTCGCCGGCCTCGATCTGTCATCCGGCGCACGCGCCGGCCTGACCGCGTTTCTCGCCGGCATTGCCCGCACAGTCGCGGCGAGCAACGTCACCATCAACAACGTGCTGCCCGGCGCCTTCGACACCGACCGCTTGCGCAGCGGGCTGAGCAAGACCGCCGAGCAGAAGGGCAAGAGCGTGGCGCAGGTCGCCGCCGACCGCATCGGCACCATCCCCGCACGCCGCTTCGGCGATCCGGCCGAGTTCGGCGATGCCTGCGCCTTCCTGTGCTCGGCGCAGGCCGGCTATATCACCGGGCAGAACCTGCTGATCGACGGCGGCACGTTCAACGGGGCTTTTTAAGCCGCATCCGTACCCGATAAGTGATCGCGCAAGGCCGGGTATTCATCTACACTGGCGGCTATCGCTCAGTGACAGCCCGGCGTGATCGCCTGGGGGAACGGCAAAGAGGCCGGCCGGCGCTGTAAGCGTGCGACGGTCGAAACGCCATGTCCAAGCACGATCCGATTGCCGACGCGCCAAAGCCGGATGCGGTGCGCGCGACGCTTGAGCACATCGTGCTGAGCGACGTTTTCCGCTCGTCGCCGCAACTCGCCGCTTTTTTGCGCTTTGTCGTCGAAGCTGCCCTGCAGGGCAAAAGCGATCGCATCAAAGGCTATACGATCGGCGTCGAAGTCCTTCGGCGCGATGTCAAGTTCGACCCGCAACTCGATCCGATCGTTCGTGTCGAGGCGACGCGGTTGCGCCGCGCCCTCGAGCGCTACTACAACGGCCCGGGCCTCGACGAACCGGTCATCATCGACCTGCCGCGCGGCACTTACGTCCCGACCTTTCGCCAGCGCAGTGAAATCATCGAAGACGAGCCCGAAGAGACGCTGGGTTGGTATTTCGGCGCACTGCGGCCGTCCTGGCGCGTGCCGGCGCTGCTTGCCGTGCTGGTCGTTTTTGCCGCCATCGCGGCGGTCGCCGTACCGCGCTACAGCGGCGAACGCTCCACAACCACCGCGAACCCGCCCGCCAACACGCCTGTCGGCAGCGAACGGCTCGGTCCCGGCAACGGCCTGCCGGTGCTATTCGTTCAACCATTCACGGTAACGGGGACAGCAGGACCGAACAGCATTTCCGCCACGTCGCTCTATGGCCGGCTGACCAGCGCGTTTTCCCAATTCGACCTGGTCAACATCCGCTGGCAGCTGACGGACGCCGCCACTGGGCCGCGGAAGGATGGCCAGCCGGCAGTGTCGCAACCGCACATCGACTACCGTTTGAGCGGTGCTATCGAATACGACGACGACGGGACAGCCCGTTTGCGGTTCCTGCTGGTGGATACCGCCGCCAATACGGTCATCTGGACCCGGGTGTTCGAGCACATCAGGGGCGACGACGACCGCGCGGTCGCTGAAAATACATTGGTGCGCCAATTGGCCGAAACATTAGTGCAGCCGTTCGGCGTCATCTACAGCAACGGCCGTGACAAGAGCCTGAGAATACGCCAGGGAGACCCGCGTTATCGCTGCGTGCTCGACACCGTCGAATCGTTCCGCTCCTTCGATTCGGCCCAGCACGCGCACGCGCGCACCTGCCTTGAGCGGCTTACGTCGATCGACCCGAATTTCGCCATCGGCTTCAGCTATCTCGCGGCCATCGATCTGCGCGAATACCTTTACCGCCTTGACGTCCGCAACGGGGAAACACCGGCGCTCGATCGCGCGCTGCGCGCGGCCCAACGCGGTGTCGAACTGAACCCGGAAAGTTCGCGCGCTTATGAAATGCTGTTTGTCGTTTTGTTTGCCCGCCGCGACGTCACGGCGGCGTTCGCGGCCGGCGACAAGGCGATCGCGCTCAACAAATTCGATATGCGCTCGGTCGGCACCTATGGCGCACGCCTGATCGCCAACGGCGATGTTGACCGCGGCCTGGCCTTGCTGGCGCAAGCGGAGGCCGGCGGCCGCATCGTGCCGGCCTTCGAGCAGTTCTTCCTGTTTCTCGGCAACTATCTGCGCGGCGACACGGCGCGCGCCGCCTTCCATGCCGACCAACTTACCGGCGATACATTTCAGCTCGGCTTGATCGCACGCGCGCTGGTGGCGTCCGCCACGGGCGACCAGACGACGGTGCGGAAAACGCTCGACCGGCTGGTTGCGCTCAACCCCGCCTGGCGCGACGACTTGCGCGGCAGCCTCCGCCGATTCTTTCCGGCCGACTTCATTGTCGACCGGCTGGCGCGCGATCTGACCGCCGCGGGGCTTACCAAGGCGTCTTGAGCCCGCCGCCGGGATATTTGCTTAAGTATATGTAATATTTACGTTTATTGGCAGAGTTTGCGCCCACTTAACAGCGAATTTCTTACGCCGAGCGGTATTTCACTGCATACCGCGGGCAAATGCCCCGCGTGGGTGCGTCGCAATTTTCATAAAAGGTAAGTCAGGGATGTCTAATGGCAATGGGAATACCGCCGACTGCGAGCCGGCCACGGCTGCGCATGACTCCGCGCAGCCGGACACGGCAAAAAATCACATTTTGTCGCTCGCCGTCGTGGCGCGGATGTTCAAGATCCCGCCGCTAGCGTTGCGGCTGTTCGAACTGCGCGGCTTGATCCGGCGTCACCTTGCCGGCAACGTCTGGGTCTATAGCTGGTCCGATTGCGAGCGGATCGCGTTGCTGGTGAAGGCGCGCAAAGCCGGGCTCACCGTCCGCGACCTCGCTGCAGTCCTCAAGGCAATGGATGAGGAGGCGCCCAACCCGGTCGCCGACGACGGCCGGCTGCAATGCCTGGCGCTCATTCACAAGCTCGAAAGCCGCAAGAAATCCATCGGCAATGCGTTGGATGAGCTTTACCGGATCGACTGGGAATTGTCGGAACGGCTCGGCGTCGAGGGCTCGCTCGATAAGGGTGCGAGCTTCGATACCGTTTAAATTCGCGCAGCCCAGCCCAACGAAAAAGGCCGGCGTCGCCGCCGGCCCTTTCGCGTATTCGGATCGTTGCGCTTACTTCGCTTTGAAGTAGCCCTGCTTGACCGGCGCCGGTTCATCCCAGCGATATTTCAGCGCCACCGAGATGATGTCGAAGTGCGAGTCGGCAGTGCCGGTATAGGTGACGGCGCCGTTGAACGACGGATTACCGGGCACCACATTGATCGACGCTTCCTTCACGAAGCCGTGCGAATAGGCGGCATCCAGGGTGAGCTTGTTGGTGAGCTTGTAGGTCGCCCCGAGCGACACCCAGAAGCGGTCGTTGTCAGGCAGAATCGGGATGCGCACCGTGTCGGTGATCGGCGAAACCTCGTAGGCGAGGCCGCCGCGCACCGCGAGCTGGCTGGTCCATTGATATTCGGCACCGAGAGCGTAGAGCCAGCCGTCCTTGTATTCGAAGTGGATTTGCACCGGCACGAGCGCGCCAGCGAAGACCACTGCCGGCGCGCCATTCGGCTGCATGACGTTCGAAGTGCCAATGCGGCTCCAGTTCGTCCATTCAACCGTCGCCAAGCCCGTCCATTGCGGCGACAGCTTCTGCCGCAAGCCAATGCTGACGCTGTCGGGCAGATTGAGCGTGGTGTTGACCGAACCCGGCGTCGAGAATGCGGAGACCGCCGGCGGCACGTACAGAGTGCCGTTGATCTTCTGGTTGATGGCGGAGCGATAGCCGATGCCGATTTCGGTCGTCGGCGTCGGCGTCAACGTGATGCCCGCAGTGAAGCCATAGCCCCAGCCGCCGCCGTCCACGCTGGTCTGCCAGGTTGGGAAGGCACCGTAGCCGGTCGTGAAAGTTGCGTCAGCGTATTGCGCCTGGAAGCCGAGGCCGATGCTGATCATATCGTTCAGCTTGTAGGCAATGGTCGGTGTGAAATTGTAGGTCTGCAGATGGGTACCGCCGGCGCCGTAGTCACGGCCAGCCCAAAGGTCGGGCATTGTGATGGAGAGGCCGAAAGGCGCGTTTACCGAGAGGCCGAGCCAAAGCTGCTGATTGACTTGCCACGAAAAGTAGCTCGAAGGCACGATAGCATCGTGGCCGACATTGCCGGTGCCGCCGAAGGCGGCCAGCAAACCGCCGGTCGCGGTGTTCTGGAACGACGGCAGGATGCCAGTATACACCGACTCGTTCTGGATGCCGGGCACCTGCGTCATCGTCGCCGGATTCCAGAACATGCTCGACAGCGAACCGCCCGCGGCAACACCCGCGTAGGACGTGCCCTGCCCATAGGCGCTCTGCTCATGCAGCGCGAAACCGCCGGCATTCGCATCCGCACTCGCCGCGATCAAGGCGGCCACGCCGCTGCAGGCTAGAAGAACCGCTTTCACACCCCGAAACGACATCGCAACCCCCCTGCACGGTGCGGCGCCGACATGCGGGCGCACGTTGCTCATGTTGCGATCATCGTGCCCGGGGACTCGTCCGCCGACAATGGCTAATGGCGAAATAGCCGCCTACAACCTTCAAACTGCACAAATTTTAGCTGGCTGTGGCAGCTAGGTCACAGGTGACCTGCCCGGTGCAACCGATACCGACGGCAGTCAAAACAACCAAGAATTCAAAAGGTTGGCGACTGATTCGGCGCGCGGCGCCGGCCGCGCGGCCGGTAATCGGCGAAACCGCCCAGCGCACCGCCAAAATGAGCGGCTACCGGGCCGTCGCAATGCCGGCAACCCGAGGCGCTTCGGCGCTCAGCCGGTGAACGTCACGCCCAAGCGCGTGGCGGTGCGCCAGATCACATGGCAGGGCATTTTCACGTGATCGTGCTCCACCACGAGCACGAACTCGTCTGGAATGCCGAGCTGGTTCGCCACTTCCAGACAAGCGCCCGCCGGCGACAAATTGCGCACGCGGCAATCGAAGCTGCTGTCGCCGTTTAACGCGATCGTCCCCGCTTTCAAGGTGCGGTGACGTTGAACCTTACGTCGTTCCTCCATGACATCCTCCGTCGTTGTCGGCAATCGTGCGCTCTTGCGCGATCGTGCCGACCAAAGGTCAGACGGCTTGACCGATAGTGCGATTATAGGCGCGGCGGTTTAGCCGACCGTGAAACTGATCGTCTAAATACGATTGTTCTTGTTGGGATTTGTTAATCCTGACGCGGCCGGGGGACGCCGGATTTTCGCGCAAACCGGCACATTTTATTCGCAATTTACAATGTTCGGCCTCAAGACCGGCGTAGAGTGCCGCTCGCGCCGCCAGGGATACGCCCGATGTTGAATTGGCTGACCGGCAATTGCGACTTGTTCGGCTTCACCGGCCAGAACTGGATGCTGGTCATTACCGCCGCGCTGTTGGTCTATATCGCGGTGCTGGCGATCGGCCGGCGCCAGGCCGGAGCGCGTTAGGCGGACTAAGATCCGTTCCTCCGCGCGCCTGCCAAATAAAAACCCCGGGTTGATCGCCCGGGGCTTTGCATTATTGCCTTGATTGTCTTGGTTTGGCGCCTACTCCGCCGCCTGTTGCCCTCGCCCCAGCACACCCCGCGCCAGATCGCGGAACTCGGCGTGCGTGAGCATCTTCTTGTTCTTCAGCGAATGCAGCTTGGTCGCCTGCAGCACCTTCATGGCGTCCTCTTCCGACACCTGCATGCCGACGTCGCGCAGCCAGGCGTTCACCGAGTCGATGCCGGAGCCCTTGCCCATGACGATCTCGGCCGGCGGCTGGCCGACCGCCGACCAGCGGATCGGGAAGAGTTCAGTGGCGTTCTTCTCGCCGCAGTTCTTGAACCACGAGGCGATGATGCCGGACTCGATCTGGTAGAGGCCAGAACCGACGATCGCCTTGTTCGACGGCACGGCGACGCCGGTCAAGCGCTGCACCAGGTTGGCCAGCGGCGTGAGCTTGGTGGTGTCGATGCCGCAGTCGACGCCGTACATGGTCTTGAGCGCCATCACCACGTCTTCCATCGGCGTGTTGCCGGAGCGTTCGCCGATGCCGAGCACGGTGGTGTGCATCACCTCGACGCCGAGCGACAGCGCCATGATGGTGTTGGCGACGCCCATGCCGAAGTCCTGGTGGAAGTGCGCCTCGAGCCGCTTGGGGATGCGCGCCTGCACTTGCGTGACGAAGTACTTCATGGCGTGCGGCGACAGCACGCCGAAGGTGTCGACCAAGGCGAGCGCATCCATGTGGCCTTCTTTGCCGACCTTCTCGATCAGGTCGATCGCCCATTTCAGTTCGGCGCGCGAGAAGTCGATCGGGAAGAACACCACTTCGAGGCCGTTGTCGTGCGCGTATTTGGTCGCCTCGACCGAGGTCTCGATCGCCTTTTCCAGCGGCCAGCGGTAGGCGAGCTCCAGCATGTGCTTGGAGGACGGGATCTCCATCACCACGCCCTTGACGCCGGTGTCGACCGCGCGCTTGACGTCCTCCTTCATGCAGCGGGCGAAGGAGAAGATCTGCGGGCCGAGATTGCGCTTGACGATTTCCTTGATGGCGTCGGCATCGGACGGCGACACGATCGGCATGCCGGCTTCGATGCGGTGCACGCCGGCTTCGGCGAGGCCTTCGGCGATGCGGATTTTTTCATCCTTGGAAAGGATGACGCCGGTCTGCTGCTCGCCGTCGCGCAGCGTGACGTCGTGGATCTTGATGTTCTTGGCGAACTTGAAATCCTTCGTCACCTCCGGCGCATAATTCCACTCACTCACGAACCAGTCGTTGGTTTTCCAGGGCGTGGGGTTTACCATCCTTTGCTCCTCTCCAAAGTGCCGTTGTCATTGTGGCGCGATTGGGCGCCTTTATAGGCGGTCCCGGCGGCTCAGACCACCGGGTTGATGAGTTCGCCGATGCCGGAGATCGCGATGCGCACCGTGTCGCCGGCGGCAAGATAGCGCGGCGGATCAAAGCCGATGCCGACGCCGGCCGGCGTGCCTGTGGCCAACAGGTCGCCCGGCTCGAGCGGCACGTAAGCGGTGACCGTCTCGATGAAACTCGGCACGTCGAAGATCATGTCCTTGAGCTTGGCGAACTGCCGCCGCTCGTCGTTGACGAACGTCGCGAGCTCCTGCTCGCCCGGCACGCCGAATTCGTCGCGCGTCACGAGATAAGGCCCGACCGGGCAGAAGCCGTCGAGGCTTTTGCCGAGAAACCACTGCTTGTGTTTCTGCTGCACGGCGCGCGCGGTGACGTCGTTGACGATGGTGTAGCCGAACACATAATCGAGCGCGTTTTCGCGACAGACGTTTTTGGCACGCTTGCCGATGACGACGCCGAATTCGCCTTCGTAGTCGACCGTGTGCGTCGGGTCGAGCGCGGCGACGATCTTCTGCCCCGGATCGGCGAGCGACGACGGCGATTTGGTGAAGATCACCGGATCGGCCGGCACGTCCTGCTTGTCGCCCGACTGGTCGATGCCGCTCTGGGCGAATTCGCGAGCGTGGTCGTAATAGTTCTTGCCGACGCAGATCACGTTCTTGGCGAGCGGCCCGACCGGGGCGGCAAGCTTGGCGCGGGCAAGCGAAACCGGCTCGCCGAATTCGGGCGCCGAGCCACCCTCGCCGATCAGCTTGATGACGTGGCGCAGGTCGCGCAGCGTCCCGCCGCCGACGAGAAATGGGCGGAAACTGTCGCCCTCAACGGCGCCGAAAATCTTGCCCTTCGTGGTGCTGATGGCTGCGATACGCATGGGGGACGTTTGACCTTTATGGACTGCCGTTTGGCGGGCGGGATACGCAAGGCGCTAGCAAAGACGGCGTTCCGCTTCAACCGGGATTGCGATGGGAGACACCGCCAAAAGAAAAAACCCGGGCGCGGGCCCGGGGCTTTGTCGTCTGGCGCAGTCAGGCGGCTGATCAGAAGCGGTAGTTCAAGCCGACGCGAACGAGGTGGGCGTGGAACTTGCCATCGACGTCGACGACACCGCACGACGGCGCGGTGCAGGTCGCCGTTCCGAGATCGGTGTAGAGATATTCGAGCTTGGTGGTCCAGTTGCTCCAGAATGCGTATTCGACGCCGAGGCCGGCGGTCCAGCCGATTTTGGTTTCGGACCCGCTGCCGATCGCGTCGGTGATCTTGACGTTGCCGAAGGCCGCGCCGCCGGTGATGTAGGGCAGCCAGTTGCTCCAGCCGGCATAGCCGACGCGGGCGCGTGCCGTGGCAAGCCAGGTGTTTTTCATTTCGCAGGTGCCGCCGCAAGCGGTGTCGGTGCTGCCCTTGATCCAGCTGTAATCGGCATCGGCTTCGAGGCCCCAGACCCAGATGCCGGTCTGGTAGTTATAGCCGAGCGTCAGGCCGGCGAGCGGGCCATTGACGTTGAAGTCGCCGGTTGTCGTGCCGGTCGCGTCGGTCAAGTCCGAGCTGCCGAAACCGTAGCCGCCGTTGATACCGGCGTAGAACCCGGTCCAGCTGAAGTAGCTCGGCGCGGAATAGTTCGGCGCCTTGGACGGCAAATCCGCGGCCTGCACGGCGAGCGGCGCGATCAGCAATGCTGCGACGGCGATACCGGCTCGGATCAATCTGCTTTTCATAGTGTCGGCCCTTTGACTGCACGAGTGAGAGTTGCAACCGGCGTTCCGCATGGGCGCGCGCAAGGCGCTTCCACGCGGGAACGTGAATTACCGCTATCAAAGCCAGAGAACCGTAAAGGCGCGGTTAACCCTAAGGGCCGGTAAAATTCGGGCCTGCCGCGCGGCGCAAATTGGCCGCTTAGGCGCGGCGCGCCCTGAGCACCGCCTCGATCGACACCCGCGACCAGGGCGCGGTGCGCGCGCGGAAGGCCATGTAAGACGCGTGCACCTTGCCGGAGATGGCGTCGCGCGAAGCGAGGCTCGCCCACCACGTCCGTCGCTTGCTGGCGCGCGGCGTCGACCAGGTCGCCGGGAAACGCCGTGAGCTTGACGTTGTGCTGACTGACAAGCGCCTCGAGCGCCTGCGCGTTGAGCCGTTCCATCTCGGCCAGCGCGTAGTTCGCTTCCGCCGCGCAGGCATGCGCGACGATGGCCTTGAGGTCGTCGGCAAGCGCGTTCCACACTTTCAGCGCGACGATGCACTCGCCGGTGCCGTTCGGCTTGTTGAAGCCGGGATAGTAGTAGAACGGCGCCACGCGATAGAGCCCGAGCGCGATGTCGGTGCCGGGCCCGACGAATTCGGCGCCGTCGATCACGCCCGATTGCAACGAGGTGAGAATTTCCGCAGGCGGCGTGGTCTGCGGCGTGGCGCCGAGGCGGCGGTAGACTTCGCCGCCGAGGCCGAGCGAGCTGAGCTTAAGCCCGTGCAGGTCGGCGAGGCTTTTCAGTTCGCGGCGGAACCAGCCGCCCATGCAGACGCCGGTATTGCCGCCCATGAACGGCTTGACGCCGAAAGGCGCGTAGAGTTCGTCCCACAGCGCCTGACCGCCGCCGGCGTCGATCCAGGCCACGTGCTCGGACGGCGTCAGCCCGAACGGCACGGTGGTGAAAAAGGCCGCCGCCGGCATCTTGCCCTGCCAGTAGAAGGCGGCGGTGTGGCCGATATCGGCGACGCCGTTGCCGACCGCGTCGAGCACGCCGAAGGCCGGCACGATTTCGCCCGCCGCATAGACGGCGATGTCGATGCGCCCGCCCGACAGCTTAGCGATGCGGGTGGCGATGCGCTCGGCCGACATGCCGGGGCCCGGCAACCGCTTCGGCCACGACGTGACCATGCGCCACTTCATCGTTTGCGCGCGCGCGACGGCCGGCGCGGCGATGAGGCCGGCGGCGGCTAATCCGATGGTGAAATTGCGTCGTGTGGTCATGACGTGCTCCATCTTTCGTAAAAATGATTGAGCGGCCCGTGGCCGTGGCCGACCTGCAGTCGGTCGGCGGCGGCGATTGTCGCGGTGACGTAAGCCTTGGCGTCTTGCGTGGCGGCGATGAGATCGCGGCCCTTGGCGAGGCCTGCGGCAATCGCCGAGGACAGCGTGCAGCCGGTGCCGTGCGTGTTTTTCGTTGCGATCCGCTTCGCCGAAAGCCGCACCACCTCGCCCCGCCCGATCAACAGATCGACGCTCTCCTCGCCTTCGCCAAAATTCGTAGCATGGCCGCCCTTGATCAGCACGTTGCGCGCGCCGAGCGCCAGAATTTCGCGCGCCTGCACTTCCATCTCCGCCTCGTTGCGCGCGAGCGTGCTGCCCGCGAGCGCGGCGGCTTCCGTCAGATTGGGCGTCACCACCAACGCGCGCGGGATCAACAGCCGGCGCAGCGCGCCGACCGCGTCGGCGGCGAGCAATCGATCGCCCGAGGTCGCGACCATGACCGGATCGAGCACGATATTCCCGGCCTTGTGACGGACGAGACCGCGCGCCACCGTTTCGATGGCGGCGGGCCGCGACAACATGCCGATCTTCACCGCGCCGATAGCGAGATCGGAAAACACCGCGTCGATCTGCGCGGCGATGAAATCGGGCGGCACGTCGAGAACGCCGGTGACGGCTTGCGTGTTCTGCGCGGTGAGCGCCGTGATCACCGAGGCGCCGTAGACGCCCAAGCGCGGCGAAGGTTTTCAAATCCGCCTGGATGCCGGCGCCGCCGCTCGAATCGGAGCCGGCGATGGTGAGCGCGATCGCGGTCATGGCGGCGTGCGCCGCCTGAGCGCACCGTCCACCGCCGCGCGCAGTTCGTGGGCGGCCCGCGCCGGATCGGCCGCGAGCGAGAGCGCCGAAATCACCGCCACGCCGTCGGCGCCGGCGGCGATCACGTCCGCCGCGTTCCCGGCGGTGATGCCCGAAATACCGCAGATGGGAAATTTCGGCGCCCGCGCGCGAATGACCTGCGCGATCTCGCGCAGGCCCGACGTTCCGATCGGCGCCGAGGCGGTCGTCCTTTGAGCCGGTCGGATAGACGCGCGCCGATGCCGACATAATCGATGAGTTCGAGCGGGGCGGCGCTGCGCCTGTTCGACGGTGCTCGACGCTCAGGCCGATGATGGCCATGCGTCCGAGCAGAAGCCGCGCGTCGGTGACCGCCATGTCGTCCTGCCCGATATGCACGCCGTCGGCTTCGGCGGCGAGCGCGACGTCGACGCGGTCGTTGATCAGCAGCGGGATTCCTTTCGGCTCCAGCACGGTGCGCAACGCGCGCGCTTCTTCGACCATCGCCCGCGTGCCGCCCTGCTTGTCGCGCAACTGCACCAGCGTGGCGTCGCCGGCGATCAGCGCGGCAAGATCGACAAGTTTGCGCCCGCCGGACACGGCGGGATCGACAAGCGCATAGAGCCGCAGATCGATGTCCATCATATCGCCTTTGTGCGGGCTAAGAGCGTCGGCCCGTCGAGATTGTGGAGTGTGTCGAGGATGGCGACCGCGAAGCTGCCCGGACCATCCGCCTTTGCCGCCGCCACTTCGCCGGCAACGCCGATCATGACGAGGGCGCCGGCCGCCGCGCGCCAAGCGTCCTGCTCAACCGCAAGGCAGGCAGCGACCAGCGCCGAGGCGGCGCAGCCCATAGCGGTGACCTTGGCCATCAGCGCGTGGCCATTACGAACGCTCGCGTAACGCTCGCCGTCGGCGATCGAATCGGTCGCGCCCGACAAAGCGAGCACGGTCTTGCCGGCGCGCGCGTAGCCCGCCAGCGCTTCGCGCGCCGGCGCGCTGCCCGACAGCGCAGTGAATTCGGCGGCGTTGAGGCGCACCGCTTGCGGATGCCGCGCAACCAATTCGCGCGCATAGGCCGCGCGTGCGGAGCTGCGGTCGATGAAGGCCGGGTCGAGCACCCAGGGCACGTGTTCTTGCGCGGCGGTCTTGACTGCAATCTCGGTCGCCGCGCGACGCTCACCGTCAAAAGTGCCAAGATTGACCAACAGTGCGTTGCTGCCGGCGACGAAGGCGCCGATTTCCTCGGCCGATAGCGTCATCGACGGCACCGCGCCCACCGCCAGCAGCACATTGGCGGTGAAATTCTGCGCCACCGCGTTGGTGATGCAGTGGACACGGGGCGTTGCGCGCGCGCAGGCGGTCGAGCAAGGCGGCCGCGCCCTGCGCCAGGTCTTTTGCCGGCACGTCGCCGCGCGTTGCTGCATCGGAAAGGCGCATCTCATCTCCCTCCGCCGGCATGACCCGGATCAGGTTCGTTGGGTTGGCGTTCGGTTCGCCTCTCAGTCCGGCACGGCGCCGGACACCCCACGAGATTGCTGCCGGAATAACCTAGTCCGCGCCGCCGGCCAAGGCAAGCCCGCAAGCCAGGACAGCTTGCAAGTGAGCCGTGTTTTTGCTGGATTGCGGGCGCATGATCCCGAAAAGCATGTTCTCGAGTTCGATCGGGGATGGGAACCGGTCTTCGGACCAGATCATACGCAAACATAAGACTGCCGGAGGATCGCAATGACCCCCTTCTTCGTCCAGATCAAATGCGAGCTCGGCAAATCCTATCAGGTAGCCAACGAGCTGGCCGAAGCCGAGATCGCCTCCGAAATTTATTCAACCGCCGGCGACTACGATCTGCTGGTGAAATTCTACGTCGATGCCGGGACCGATATCGGCCACTTCGTCAACGAGAAGGTGCAATGCCTTGCCGGCATCAAGGACACCCACACCATCATCACCTTCAAGGCGTTCAAGGCCTAGATCTCCGGCCGCCGCGGTCCTTCCGCCTCGCGCGCGCGTTGCAGGCCAAGCGCCCGTTCGCGCCAGATGACGAACAGCCCGGCGCCAGCAACGATAATCCCGCCCACATAGACCAGCACGCTCGGCAATTCGCCGAACACCCAATAGCCGAGCAGCAGAGCCCAAAGCATCGACGTATAGTCGAACGGCGCCACCACCGAGGCGGTGGCGTGACGATAGCTTTCGGTTAAAAAAATATGCCCGATACCGCCGAAGATGCCCATCGAGATCAGCATGAGGAGCTCGGAGCCGGTCGGCGTGTGCCAAGCAAATGGCAGCGACACCGCGCCGGCCAATGCCGTCATCAGCGAAAAATAGAATACGATCGACGAGGTGGTCTCGCTTTGCGTTAATCGCCTGGTCTGGATCACGGTACCGGCATTGCAAAAAGCGGCGACCAACGCGAGCAATGAGCCAATCGTCGCGGCGTGCGCGGCGCCGGACGCCGCGTAATGGCCGATATCAAAATGCGGGATCAGCATCACGATCACGCCGGCAAAACCGACCAGCACCGCCGACCAGCGATAGATGCGTACGCGCTCTTTCAGGATGACCGCCGCCAAAGCCACCGTGATCAGCGGCGAAGCGAAGGATATTGCGGTGGCGTCGGCGAGCGGCAGCCGCGCCAGCGCGGCGAAATTGGTGTACATGCCGCCGACGCTGAGCGCCCCGCGTCCGATTTGGCCGAGCGGCCGGCGCGTGTAGACCGCGCTCGCCAATTCGCCGCGCAAGGCATAGATCAACAGCACTGGCGGGATCGCGCAGGCGCTGCGGAAGAAAACGAGCTGGCCGACCGGCACCACGTCGCTCAATTGGCGCACCAACGCCGACAGTGCGGCGAATAACAGCGCGGAGATGAGTTTGAAGCCGATACCTTTGACGAGATTCATTGCAAGGCGCTTATAGCAGAGCGGGCCGCCGGCGAAATGCCCGTCCCGGCCATCCGTGCTATTGCGCCTTTTTCGGCGCCGGCTTGATTCCCTCGACCGCCGGTAGCGATTTGATATAGGTCGCAACAGCCATGCGGTCGGCTTCTGTCAGCTTGGTCGTGTTGGAAACGACTTCGATCATGTTGCCACCGACCAGGCCCGCGTCCGGCGTCATGCCGTCCGTCAACGTGTCGGCGATATCCTTCACCGTCCAGGTCTTGAGCTTGTATTGGGTGATGTTGGGGACGCCGCCCTGCCCGTCCGGGCTCGGCCCGCCGGTGAAGCGCAGGCTTTCGATGACCGCGCCAAAGACATTGCGCGGCGAGTGGCATTCGGCGCAGTGGCCGGGGCCGTTGACCAGATAGGCGCCGCGGTTCCATTGCGCCGACCGCGACGGGTCGGGCGTGAATGTCGCGGCCTTGAGAAACAACAGCTTCCAGATACCGACCGCGCGCCGGATGTTGAACGGAAACCGCAGGTCGTGATCGCGCACGTGCCCGGCGACCGGCGGCAATGTTTTGAGAAAAGCGAACAGGTCGCGCAAATCGTCGAGCCGCATGTTGCGGTAAGACGTATAGGGGAAGGCCGGGAACAGATGATGGCCTCGTGGCGAGACGCCCATGGTCATGGCGGTCACGAATTGAATTTCGCTCCAGCCGCCGATGCCGTCCCGCCGATCAGACGAGATGTTGGGCACGTAGAATGTGCCGAAGGGCGAGCCAAGCGCCAAGCCGCCGCCGAGCCGGGTCGCATCCTTCTGCTTCGGCACCGCATGGCACGACGCACAGCCGCCGGCGAAGAACATCTCGCGGCCATTGGCAAGATCGGGCGTATGCGCTGGGAGTGCGGCGGGCGGCGCGGCCGGCATGGTCAGCACCCAAAATACGCCCACAGCCAGGATCGCGGCAAAAACGGCGCCGGCGGTCAGCTTCCGAATCATCGCTCCCCCCGCGGTGCGGAACGCTTGTACAGGAAAAGCCGTAATCTTGGGGTCGAAATCCTCCAGTACACCCCTCGTCGTCGGTTGAATGGACGGCCCACCGCTCAAATCCACGGTCGAATAAAGCTCAACGCCCGGTGTTACAAACACCGGACGCCCCGGATAACTCCCAACAAATAATCTTGGAGGATCCTCTGTGTTTCGCTTCGTTTCGGGCTTCGCGCTTGCAGCAACCTTGCTGCTGACCGGTAGCCAAATCTCCGTCGCGCAAACCACGCCGGCCCAAATCGTCAAGGAACGGCAGGACGCCATGGATAAGAATTGGACCGAGTATTTTCGCGACGTCGCGCGCACGCTGCGCACCGACAGCCCGGATTTGGCCCTTATAGCGACCAATTCGGCGCAAGCCGCCGAGCACCTGAAAAAACTGGCGCAGCTCTTTCCGCCCGGGACCGGCCGCGACGTGGTGCCCAGCACACGGGCAAAACCGGAGGTGTGGACGCAGCGGGCGGATTTCGACGCCGCCATGAAGGCCTTGATTGACGCGAGTGACACGATCGCCGCTGACGCCAAGAAAGGCGATGTCGCGACGGTCAAGGCCGACTGGACGACCCTCGCGAAAGCTTGCGGCGCCTGCCATGGCGGCCCCAAGAAAGCCGGCGGCAAATTCCGCTTCGAACAGGAATAATCTGCGTCGGCGCCGATCGCCTCAAGCGCCGCGGCTTGCCGCGATCGCCGCCCAGACCTTCTGCGGCGTCGCCGGCATGTCGATATGGCGGATGCTTATAGGCGCGCCAGAGCGCGTCGAGGATAGCGTTCATGACCGCAGGGCATGAACCGATGGCGCCTGCCTCGCCCGCGCCCTTGACGCCGAGCGGATTGTTCTTGCACGGCACGTTGCGGGTTTCGAACGTGAAGGACGGCGCGTCGGCGGCGCGCGGCATGGCGTAATCCATGAAGCTCGCGCTGAGCAATTGCCCGGAGGCCGGATCGTAGACGGTGTCCTCCATCAACGCCTGGCCGATGCCCTGCACCGCGCCGCCGTGCACCTGCCCCGCCAGCAGCAGCGGATTGAGGGTAACGCCGAAATCGTCGACCACGACGTAATTGAGAATCGTCGTCGCGCCGGTGTCGGGATCGACTTCCACCTCCGCGATATGGGTGCCGTTGGGGAATGTGGGCGGCTCGGTGCCGAACTGGCTCGTCGCGCGCAAATCTTCCGGCTTAGCCTGCGGACGCGCGGCAAGATCGGCGAAGGAGATGGCGCGGTCGGTGCCGGCGACGCGCACCGCTCCGTCGGCGATTTCCATGTCGCCGGCCGCCGCTTCGAGCGCGTCGGCGGCGAGCTCCTTGAGCTGGTCGGCGAGCGTCTTCGACGCGCGGTCGACGGCGACGCCGCCGACGGGGATCGAGCTCGAACCGCCGGTGCCGGCGCCGGTCGCGATGCGGTCGGTATCGCCCTGCACCACGCGCACGCGCTCCGGCGGCAAGTCGAGCCGCTCGGCGACGAGCTGCGCATAGGACGTGGCGTGGCCTTGGCCCGTCGACTGCGAGCCGATCAGCACGGTGACGCCGCCGTCGCGGTCGAGTTGCACGTTTGCCGTTTCCGGGCCGTTATTGCCGCAAGCCTCGATATAGGTGGCGATGCCGATGCCGCGCAGCCGGCCGGCGCGGCTGCGATTGCGCGGCGCGTTTGTTGAAGCCGTCCCAGTCGGCGATCTCCTGCGCGCGCGCCATGCAGCCGGCGAAATCGCCGGAGTCGTAGACCTTACCCGTAGGCGTCGTATAGGGCATCGCCTTCGGCTTGATCAGGTTCTTGCGCCGCAGCGCGTCGGGTGCGACGCCGAGGTCGCGCGCGGCGACATCGACCAGCCGCTCGATCAGATAGGAGGCTTCCGGCCGCCCGGCGCCGCGATAGGCGTCGACCGGCACGGTGTTGGTATAGGCCGCGCGCAGGCGCACATGCGCGACCGGAATATCATAGGCGCCGGTCGCCATGCCGGCGCCGAGCCAGGGAATGTAAGGCGCGTAGCAGGACAGATACGCGCCCATATCGGCGACGATATCGAGCTCGAGCGCGAGAAACTTCCCTTTGTCGTCGAGGCGAGCCGCGCGGTGGAAATGTTGTCGCGGCCATGGCTGTCGCCGAGGAAATGCTCGGAGCGATCGCAGATCCATTTCACCGGACTTGCGCAGTCGCTCGGCGGCGACCGCGGCCAGCGCGTATTCGCGATAGGGAAACAGCTTGGTGCCGAAGCCGCCGCCGACATCGGGCGTGATCACGCGCATGCGGTCGAGCGGCAGCTTGAGCACCTCGACCACAGATGATGTCGCGGATGATGTGGCTGCCCTGGCTGCCGAGCGTGAGCGTGTAGCGCTCGCCGTCGTACTCGGCGATCACGCCGCGGGTATCCAAGTAATTCGTCACCAGCCGCTGGTTGACGATGGTGAGGTCGACCGTGCGCGCGGCGCGCGCGAACGCGGCCTTGGTGGCATCCGCGCCGCCCAGCTCGGTTTCGAAAGCGAGATTGCCCGGCCGGTCGGCCCACACTTGCGGCGCGCCGCGCGCCAGCGCTGCGACCGCGCCGATCACGTGCGGCAGCGGCTGCCAGTCGACGGCGATCGCTTCGGCCGCGTCCTTAGCCGCGGCGAGCGCTGTCGGCAACCACGAAGGCGACGGCGTCGCCGACATGACGCACCACGTCCTTGGCGAGGATCGGATAGACCGGAATCTTGATGTCGACATCGGGAATGACGCCCGGCGTCGGCAGCGGCCCAAGCTCGGCCACTTCGGCCGCGGTTAGCACCAGGCGCACGCCCGGCATGGCGCGCACGCGCTCGAGATCGTGGATGGCGAAACGCGCATGCGCATGCGGCGAGCGCAGCATCACCGCGTGCAGCGTGGCCGCGGGCGCGACGTCGGCGACGTAGCGCCCAGCGCCGCGCAACAGCGGGTCGTCCTCCTTGCGCGTGAGCGCCTGCCCTATCCCGAATTTCATCGTCATGGCTTGGTCAAGGTTTGGCCGGCTCCGATTGCTGGCGCTGGCGCGAGAAGCGCAAGGCGAACCAGCGCGAGACGACGTAGAATACCGGCGTGAAGATCAGGCCGAAAGCGGTGACGCCGATCATGCCGGAGAACACCGTGGTGCCGAGCGTCTGGCGCAATTCGGCGCCGGCGCCCACCGCCAAGACCAGCGGCGAGACGCCGAGGATGAAGGCAAGCGAGGTCATCAGGATCGGCCGCAAGCGCAAATGCGCCGCCTCGACCGCCGCCGCGAAACGGTCGCGGCCGGCGTCCTCGATCTGCTTGGCGAACTCCACGATCAGGATGGCGTTTTTGGCGGCAAGGCCGATCAGCACGATGAAGCCGACCTGAGTCAGAATATTGTTGTCCTGTCCGCGCAACACCACGCCGACGATGGAGGCGATCAGGCACATCGGCACGATCATGATGACGGCCAACGGCAGCGTCAGGCTCTCGAATTGCGCCGCCAGCACCAGGAAGACGAACACGACCGCCAGCACGAAGGCAAAGACCGCGGTATTGCCGGCGCGCAACTGCTGGAAGGCGAGCGTGGTCCATTCGTAGGAGAAGCCCTCGGGCAACAGTTTCCGCCGCCAGCTTCTCCATGATCTGGATCGCCTCGCCCTGGCTAATAGCCGGGCGCCGCCGAACCGTCGAGTTCGGCCGCCGGATAAAGATTGTAGCGCGGCACGCGGTACGGCCCGGTTATGGTTCGCACCGTCGTGAAGGCGCCGAGCGGCACGGTTTCGCCGCGTTTTGTTGCGCACGCGGATGCGCAAGACGTCTTCGGTTTCGCTGTCGATAGTCGCTTTCCGCCTGCGCGATCACGCGGTAGGTGCGGCCGAACAGATTGAAGTCGTTGACATAGGCCGAGCCGAGATAAATCTGCAGCGCGGCGAACACGTCGGGGATATTGATGCCAAGCAGCTGCGCCTTGACGCGGTCGATGTCGAGATAAAGCTGCGGCGTGGTGTTCTCGAACAGCGAATAGACCTGGAGCGAGCCCCGGCGTCTGCGCCGCCCGCCCCATCATCGCGTAGACGGCGCCCTGCAAAGCCTGCGGGCCGCGCCCGGCGCGGTCCTCGACCATCATGCGGAAACCGCCGGCATTGCCGATGCCGGACACCGGCGGCGGCGCGGCGACGAAAATCAAGCCGTCCTTGATCGCCTGCAGGCGCATGAACAACTGGCCCTGGATGGCGGCGGCGGATTGGCGCGGGTCCTTGGCGCGTTGCTCGAACGGATCGAGGGTGACGAAAATCGCGCCCGCGTTCGGCGCGCACGGTGAAGGTCGCGCCGGAAAAGCCGACGATGTTCACCGCATGCGCGACGCCCGGCACGCTTCGAGAGCGATCTCCACGGCGCGCCGGTTGACGTCGTCGGTGCGCGCAAGCGAAGCCGCCGGCGGCAATTGCGTGACGATGATGAGATAGCCGCGGTCGAGTTGCGGGATGAAGCCGATCGGCGTCTTGCGGAATTCGTTGAGGCCGAAGGCGATGACCACGGCCATAGACCACCAGCATCAGCACCGCGACGCGCACCAGCTTGCCCGACAACCAGCCATAGCCGCGCGTCAAAGCATCGAAATAGCGATTGAAAAAGCGGAAGAACCCATGGATCGGCTTGCTCCACCAGCGGTCTTCTTCCGGTCGAGCATGCGGTTTGAGCAGCAGCGCGCATAGCGCCGGCGATAGAGTCAGCGAAACGATCAGCGAGATGATGGTCGCGCCGGCGATGGTGAGCGCGAACTGCCGGTAGAACTGCCCGGAAATTCCGGTGATAAAGGCGGACGGGATGAACACCGACGACAGCACGAGTGCGATCGCGATCAGCGCGGCGCCCACCTCGTCCATGCTCTTGATCGCCGCTTCGCGCGGATTGAGTCCGGTCGCGATGTTGCGCTCGACGTTCTCGACCACGACGATGGCGTCGTCGACGACGATGCCGATGGCCAGCACCAAGCCGAACAGCGACAGGTTGTTGAGCGTGAAGCCGAACACCGACATGACGAAGAAGGTGCCGATCAGCGACACCGGGATGGCGACAATCGGAATGATTGCCGCGCGCCAGGTTTGCAGGAACAAGATGACGACCAGCACCACCAGGACGATCGCCTCGCCGATGGTGGTCTCGACCGCGTCGACCGATTGCTGGATGAACTGGGTCGGATTGTAGACGATGGTGTATTTCAGGCCGGGCGGGAAGCGCTTGGAGAGACCCTCCATAGTCTTTTCGATTGCCGCCGGCGGTCGACAGCGCGTTCGAACCGGGCCGCTGGAAGATGCCGATGGCGATCGCCGGATTGCGGTCGAGATAGGAGTTGGTTCGCGTAATCCTGCGCCGCCAGTTCGACCTTCGCGACGTCCTTGACCCGCACGACCGCGTTTGCGGTCTGCTTGACGACGATCTTGCCGAACTCTTCCGGGTCCGCGAGGCGCCCTTGCGTCTGCACCGATATCTGGAAAGCGCCTGGCTTGTCGACCGGCGGCTGGTTGAGCACGCCGGAGGCCACCTGCACGTTCTGCCCTTGCAGTGCCGTCACCACATCGCTCGCGGTCAGCCCGACCGATTGCAGGCGGTCGGGGTCGAGCCAGATACGCATCGCGTAGTCGCGGGCGCCGAACACGATGAGCGAGCCGACGCCGTCGACGCGGGTCACCGCGTCGGTGATTTCCAGCGTCGCGTAATTGGAAATGAACAGCGTGTCGCGCGATTTGTCCGGCGAATAAAGATGCACGACCATCATCAGGTCGGGCGAGCTCTTGTGTCACGGTCACGCCGATATTGCGCACGTCGGCCGGCAGGCGCGGCTGCGCGATGGCGACGCGGTTCTGCACCTGCACCTGTGCGATGTCGAGATTGGTGCCGATGTCGAAGGTCACCGAGATCGTGAAGCTGCCCGTTCGCCGGTCGAGTTCGACGTCATGATAGATCATGTTCTCGACGCCGTTGATCTGCTGCTCGATCGGCGCCACCACCGTCGCGGCCACCACGTCGGCGCTGGCGCCGGGATACTGGCCGGTCACGGTGATGGTCGGCGGCGCGATCTCCGGATATTGCGCGATCGGCAGACGGAAAAAGGCGACGCCGCCGAGGATCACGAAAACGATCGAGACCACGGAGGCGAAGATCGGCCGGTCGATGAAAAAATGCGAAATACGCATCGGTTTCGGCCAGTCTTATTTCGCCGGCTTCGGCGGAGCGGTGCCTTGCGCGGGCGGTCCGCCCTTGCCTTCTTCCTGCGGCGTGACCTTCTGACCCGGCCGCGCGCGCATCAACCCATTGACGATCGACGCGGTCGTCGGCGGTAATTCCGGTCTTGATCACCCGCATGCCGTCGGGCGTGGTCTGGCCGAGCGTCACGTATTTCGGCACCACCATGTTGTCGGCGTCGACCATGAGCACGAATTTGCGCACCTGCTCGGTGCCGATAGCGGCGTCCGGCACCAGCAGTGCCTCGTAAGGCGGAGAGGCCGGCACGCGCAAGCGCGCGAACATGCCGGGCGTGAACATGTCGTTGGGATTGGCGAACACCGCGCGGCCGCGGATGGTGCCGGTCGAGGTGTTGATCACGTTGTCGACGAAATCCATGTGGCCTTCGTGGATAAAGTCATGCTCGTCGATCAGCTTGAGCGCGACCTGCACGCCGGCGCCGCGGCTGGCGATGTCGCTTGCCGGTCTTCGACATGCGCTCGTAGCGCAGGAATGAGGCCTCGTCGAAAGTGAATTCGAAATAGATCGGGTCGGTCGACACGATGGTGGCGAGCAGCGTGGTGTTGCCGGCGGTGCCGCCGGTCACCAGGTTGCCGGGCGAGACCCGGCGGTCGCCGATGCGGCCGTCGATCGGCGCGCGCAATTCGGTGAACTCGATATCGAGTTCGGCCTGGCGCACCGCGGCCTCGGCGTTGCTGACGGCGGCCTGCGCGTTGCGGTAGGCCTGCGCGCGCTGCTCGAAGGTCTGGTCGGTGATGGTCTTGTCGTGCACCAGTTGCTGGCCGCGCGTGAAATCGGACTTCGGTGAAGTTGAGATTGGAATTGGCCTGCGCCAGATTGGCGCGCGCCTGGTCGAGCGTGTTCTGGAACGGCCGCTTGTCGATGGTGAACAAAAGATCGCCCTGCTTGACGATCTGCCCGTCCTTGAAATGCACGCCGTCGAGATAGCCGGAGACGCGCGCGCGCACCTCGACCGAATTGATCGCGGTGAAGCGGCCGACATATTCGTCGATAATCGGTGACCGTGCGCTTGATCGGCTTGGCGACGGTGACCGCCGGCGGCGGTGGCGCCCCGCCGGCCTGCTTCTGCGATTGGCCGCAGCCGGCGAGCGACATCGCCAGCGCGCCCGCCAAAGCGATGCCGCAACCTCCACGCATCAACGAAAATGATGGAATTGCCCGTGCGAAATTCATGAAACCCTGTGCGTTCGGCCCACCACGAATAGCCCGGCCTGTCCCCATAGCGTCGGGCAGCAGCTATGTCCACCGCGCCTTATCGGCAATAGCCCGGTGGAACTTCGCGTCAGCCGCCCCGCCGGGCGCGAAACGCGGCAAGCCAACCCGGACCGAACAGTGCCAAGACAATGCCACCATAAACGGCGCCACCGATCGCGGCCATGAGCGCAAGCGTCACAACATCGTGCAGCCCCTGCGCGCCGGCGAATAAATGCGCTACCGGCGCTTCGCACAGCCACAAAGCGGCGGCGAGCGCGAAGCCGGCGCCAGCCAGCTTGACCGCCGATTGCCGCAAACGCTCGTCGATATGGACATGACCGGCGCGCGCGGCGAACCAGATCACCAGGCCGAGATTGATCCAGGCGCCGATCGAGGTGGCAAGCGCGAGACCTACTTGCGCGAGCGGCCCCATCAACAGGAATTTGAAGGCGATGTTGACGGCGGCGGCGAACAGCGCCGCCTTCACCGGCGTCGCGGTGTCGCCGCGGGCAAAGAAGGTCGCCACGGTGCTGCGGATCAGCACGAAGGGCAAGAGCCCGAAGGCGTAGGCGGCAAGCGTGCGGCCGGCGGCAACCGCATCGGCGGCGGTGAAGGCGCCGCGCATGAACAGCGCCACGCATGATCAGTTCGGGGATGACGAAGAACGCAGCGAGACACGGGATCGACAACAGCAACGTGAATTCGATGGCGCGGTTCTGCGCATTAGCGGCGCCCGCTTCGTCGCCGGCGGCGAGCCGCCGCGCCATCTCCGGCAGCACGACGGTGCCGGCGGCGATGCCGATGACGCCGATCGGCAATTGATCGATGCGGTCGGCGTAATAGAGCGCCGACAGCGCGCCGGCCGGCAGGAAGCTGGCGATGATGGTGTCGGCGAACAGCGCGAGCTGCACGCCGGCCGAGCCGACCGTTGCCGGCGCCGAGCGCGCGGAAGAATTGCCGCACATCGGCGTCAAGTTCGGGCCAGCGCAGCGCGGTGAGCACGCCGACGCGCCAAGCATCGCCGCCGACCAGCAGTGCCTGCAGCACGCCGGAGATCAGCACGCCCCAGGCCGCGGCATGGCCGGCGGTCGGGAAGAAGACGGCGAGCAACAGCGCCACGATGATCGACAAGTTGAGCAAGATCGGCGCCGCGGCCGCCGCGGCAAAACGCTGCAAGGCATTGAGGATGCCGCCATAGAGCGTGACCAGCGTGATCAGCAAGCAGATAGGGAAAGGTGATGCGGGTGAGCTCGACGGCGAGCGCGAAGCGTTGCGGATCGCGCGAGAAGCCCGGCGCCAGCACGTCGATCACCGCCGGCGTGAACAACAGCGCCACCGCCAGCAGCACGATCTGGCTCGCCAGCAAGCAGCGTAAAAATGCGATCGGCGAACAGCGCCAGCGCGCTCGGCTCCGCCCTGCTCGCGGATGCGGGCATAGGCCGGAACGAAGGCGGCGTTGAAGGCGCCTTCGGCGAAAATGGCGCGGAAATGGTTCGGCAGCCGCAGCGCGACAAAGAAGGCGTCGGCCGCCGGCCCGGCGCCGAGGATAGCGGCGAGCACGATGTCGCGCACAAATCCGGTGACCCGCGACAGCAGCGTCAGCCCGCCGACCGTGAGAATGCGATTTATCATCGGTGAACTTGCCTGGCGCCGACGCAAAAATGAGGAAGTTGAATGGACTTCGCCTATGGGCAACGATAGCGATAGTCAGTGATTCTGAACTGCATTAAGACGATTCCCGCCCTAAACATAGAGCCCGGACCAGGCCTGCCATAGCCATGCCCTCGCCGATCATCCCTATTCTCCTTGCCGGCGGCGCCGGAACGCGGCTCTGGCCGGTGTCGCGCGACGCCCTGCCCAAGCAGTTCCTGCCGCTGGTCGGCGAGCGTTCGACCTACCAGGAAACGCTGCTGCGCGTGCGGGACCCGATGTTCGCCCCGCCGATCGTCATCACCGGGCCGAATTTCCATTTCTTCGCCCGCCGGCAGGCCGAGGACGTAGGCGTCGACGCGACGGTGGTGATCGAGCCGCTGCGGCGGGATTCCGCCCCGGCCATCGCTGCAGCAACCGCGGTTGCTCGGCAACGCGATCCCAACGCCGTGGTGCTGGCGCTCGCCGCCGACCACATCATCCTCGACGTGCCCGAATTCCGCGCCACGTGCCTCGCCGGCCGCGAAGCCGCCGAGGCAGGTTCCATCGTCACCTTCGGCATCAAGCCGACCGAGCCGAAGACGAGCTACGGTTACATCCTGCCAGGCGAGGCGATCGGCAAGAACGGCGTGCACGCCGTCAAGAGTTTCGTCGAGAAGCCGGACGCGGCAACCGCCGCGCGCTATGTGCGCGACGGCTATCTGTGGAATTCCGGCAACTTCCTGTTCCGCGCCGACGTGCTGCTGTCCGAACTCAAGCGGCTCGAGCCGGACGATGGCGGCGGCGATCGAGGAAGCGGTCGCCAAGGCCACGCAACGATCTCGGCTTCCTGCGCTTGGCGCCGGAGGCTTTCGCGCGCGCGCCGCAGAAGTCGATCGACTACGCGGTGATGGAAAAGACCGACCGCGCCGCGGTGGTCGCCGGCGATTTCCGCTGGTCGGATATCGGCAGTTGGGACGCGCTGTTCGACATCACGCCGCGCGACGGTGCCGGCAATGTGGTGCACGGGCCGGTCGTGGCCATGGATACCGAGGGCTGCGTGCTGCATTCCGACGGGCGGCTTGGTCGCGACCATCGGCGTCAAGGACATGGTGGTGGTGAGCACGTCCGACGCGGTGATGGTCGTGCCGCGCACCCGCGCGCAGGATGTCAAGGACCTGGTCGCCAAGCTCAAGGCGGCCAAGCGTCCGGAAGCCACCGACCACAAACGCGTGCACCGGCCCTGGGGCTATTACGAGTTGATCGACATGGGCGAGCGTTTCCAGGTCAAGCGCATCGTGGTGATCCCCGGCGGCGTGCTGTCGCTGCAGAAGCACCGCCACCGCGCCGAGCATTGGGTGGTGGTGCGCGGCACCGCCGAGGTCACCATCGGCGACACCATCCAGGCCGTGCATGAGAACGAGTTGGTCTATATCCCGATCGGCAGCGTCCATCGGATGGCCAACAACGGAAAGATCCCGCTCGAATTGATCGAGGTGCAGACCGGCAGCTATCTCGGCGAAGACGACATCGAGCGCATCGAGGATATCTACCTACGCAAATGAGGCGTGCGATCTCCCGCATTTCGCGCAAGACCGTCCCTCGCTTTATTGTTGCGTTGTTTCAGGCGGCGGTGACGACCGGCTGTGCCGCCTGCTTGAATTGCTCGAAGGCATCGAGCGCGTGGCTCGCGTACATCACCGAGGGGCCGGCGCCCATATAGACCGCCATGCCGAGCGTCTCCAGCACTTCCTCGCGCGAGGCGCCCTGCTCCAGCGCCGCCTTGACGTGAAAGCCGATGCAGTCGTCGCAGCGGATCGCCACCGCGACGGCGAGCGCGATCAGTTCCTTGCTCTTGCCATCGAGCGCCTTGGGCGTGAGCGCGGCCTGCGCCATGCCGGAAAACGCCTTCATGACCTCGGGCGCGCCGCCGCGCAGGTTGCGCAAAAGCGCGCTCAGTTCCTTGGTTTGCTCGGGCCACTTCGTCATCCGCCGCTCTCCATTGCATACGCCGCGCGGCGTAACGGGCCGCGCGCTGTCATATTCGTGAGCACCTATATGATTAGAAGACAGCGGCAACGTATTGATTTCGATCAAATGCCGCGAAACCGCGGGCGTTTACGCGCGCTTAAGGATACCGCGCGCCACCAGCGCCTCGATCACTTCGCTGACCAGCCGGTCGGCCTCCTTGGCTCCGGCCATCAGATGCAGCTCGGGATTTTCCGGCACTTCATAGGGCTGATCGACGCCGGTGAAGTTCTTGATCTCGCCGGCGAGCGCGCGGCGGTACAGGCCCTTGGGATCGCGCGCGATGCATTGCTCGATCGGTGTATCGACAAAGACCTCGACGAACTCGGCATCGTCGAGCAGTTCCCGCACCATGCGCCGCTCGGCGCGGAACGGCGAGATGAACGAGCAGAGCACGACGAGGCCGGCATCGGTCATCAGCTTGGCCACTTCGCCGATGCGCCGGATGTTTTCCACCCGGTCGGGCTCGGTGAAGCCGAGGTCGCGGTTCAAGCCGTGCCGCACATTGTCGCCGTCGAGCAGGACGGTGTGCACGCCGCGCGCGTGCAGCGCGGCTTCGGTCAAGTTGGCGATGGTCGATTTGCCGGCGCCCGGCAGGCCGGTGAACCACAGCACCGCCGGCCGGTGATGCATGAGCGCCGTGCGTTCGACCTTGCTCACGGTCTGTTTCTGGTGGTGGATATTGGTGGCGCGGCGCAGGGCGAAGTCGATCATCCCGGCTGCGACCGTCTCGTTCGAATAGCGGTCGATCAGGATGAATGCGCCGGTCTCGCGGTTGTCCGCATAGGCGTCGAAGGCGATCGCGCGGGCGACCGACAGATTGCAGACGGCGACCTCGTTCAGGTGCAGCGTCTTGGCGGCGAGCTTGGCCAAGGTGCCGACGTCGAGCCGGTGCTTGATTTCGGTCACGGTGGCCGCAACGGTGCAGTCATTGATCTTCATGAGATAACCGCGGCCGGGCATCAGCGCGTCGTTCGACATCCACACCAGATGGGCGACGAACTGGTCGGCGAGCTGCGGCCGGTCGCGTAGCGCTGCGAACAAATCGCCGCGCGCGACGTCGATTTCGTCGGCGAGAGTGGCCGTGACGGAATCGCGCGCCTGCGCTTCATCGAGATCGCCGCCCGGCCCGATAATGCGTTTGATCCGGGTGATCTGCCCGGATGGCAGGATGGCGATTTCGTCGCCGGGCCTGGCGCTGCCACTAGCGATGGTGCCGGCAAAGCCGCGGAAATCGGAATTCGGCCGGTTGACCCACTGCACGGCCATGCGGAACGGCTTGCCGGCGCGATCGTCCTCGACGTCGACCGTCTCAAGATAGTCGAGCAGATGTGGCCCTGTGTACCAGGGCGTGCGCTCGCTGCGCGATGAGACGTTGTCGCCATAGCGCGCTGAGATCGGGATCGCCACGATTTCTTTGAAGCCGAGGTCGGCCGCAAAGGCACGGAATTTCAACGCGATCTTGTCGAACACGGCACGGTCGAAATCGACCAGGTCGATCTTGTTCACCGCCAGCACGACGTGGCGGATGCCCAAAAGGCTCGCGATGATGGCGTGGCGGTGAGTCTGGCTGAGCAGGCCTTTGCGCGCGTCGACCAACAGCACCGCGAGTTCGGCGTTGGAGGCCCCCGTCGCCATGTTGCGGGTATATTGCTCGTGGCCCGGCGTGTCGGCGACCACGAAAGCGCGCCGCGGCGAAGCGAAATAACGGTAGGCGACGTCGATGGTGATGCCCTGCTCGCGCTCGGCTTCCAGGCCGTCGAGCAGCAGCGCGAAATCGATGTCGGCGCCGGTGGTGCCGTGCTTTTTCGAATCGCGTTCGAGCGTGGCCAGTTGATCGTCGAAGATGAGGTTCTGCTCGAAGAGCAGGCGGCCGATCAGCGTCGACTTGCCGTCGTCAACCGAGCCGCAGGTGAGAAAACGCAGCGCCGGACGCGCGTCGACCGCGGCCGGGCGTACGGCGGCAGCGGCAGCGGCAGCGGCTGGCGCGGGATTATGCATCAGAAATAGCCCTCGCGCTTCTTCTTCTCCATCGAGCCAGCTTCGTCGTGATCGATGACCCGGCCCTGCCGTTCCGAACTCTTGGCGCCGCGCATTTCCGCGATGATGGCGTCGAGCGTGTCGGCGTCGGAGCGGATCGCGCCGGTCAGCGGATAGCAGCCAAGCGTGCGGAAGCGTACGCGCAGCGTGCGCGGCTTTTCGCCGGGCGCGAGCGGCAGCCGCTCGTCATCGACCATGATCAGCGCGCCGTCGCGCTCCACCACCGGGCGCGGCTTGGCGAAATAAAGCGGCACCACCGGAATATTCTCGGCGCGGATGTATTCCCACACGTCGAGTTCGGTCCAATTGGACAGCGGGAACACGCGCATCGATTCGCCCGGTCTTGATGCGGGTGTTGAACAGCCGCCACAGCTCGGGCCGCTGGTTGCGCGGATCCCAGCCGTGGCCGGCCGAGCGGTGCGAGAAGATACGCTCCTTGGCGCGGCTCTTTTCCTCGTCGCGGCGCGCCCCGCCCAAGGCCGCATCGAAATGCCACTTGTCCAGCGCCTGGCGCAAGCCTTCCGTCTTCATCACTTGCGTGTGGATGGCCGAACCTGACGCTACCGGCGAAATGCCGCGCGCGAGCCCCTCCTGATTGACGTGCACCAGCAAATCCATGCCGAGCCGCGCCGCCGTCTCGTCGCGGAACGAAATCATGTCGCGAAACTTCCAGGTCGTGTCCACGTGCAACAGCGGAAACGGCACCTTGCCCGGCGCGAAGGCCTTTTGCGCGACGTGCAACAGCGCGCTCGAATCCTTGCCCATCGAATAGAGCATCACCGGATTGCGGAATTCGCTCACCACCTCGCGCACAATAGTAAATCGCCTCGGCTTCGAGCCGCCGCAGGCGAATGTTCTGATCGCGCCAATTCATCCGATGGACCCGAGCCCTTTGCCCGGTAGTGCTACTGCATTTCGCGCATTGACGGGAATAATTGATATTTCTATTTTGCAAGCGAAGCGGAAAAAATAGCCTCTAAATCCTCACCGCACTAGTGCGCGACGCACGGCATCGATGATGCGACCTTGCGTCGCCGCATCGAGATAGGCGTGCATGGGCAGGCTGATGACTTCGGCGGCGAGCCGGTCGCTTACCGCCACGCCGCCCTCGCCGACCGGGAAATGCTTATAGGCCTGCTGCCGGTGCAGCGGGATGGGATAATAGATCGCCGTCGGGATGCCTTCGGCCTTGAGCGCGGCGGCGAATTTGTCGCGGCTGCCGCCGGCGACGCGGATGGTGTATTGCGCCCAAACCGAGGTCGATCCGGCCGGCACTTGGGGCACGATGACGACGTCGCCCAGGCCTTCGGCATAGCGGCGGGCGACCACATCGCGTGCGGCGATCTCGTCGGGAAAGATTTTCAGCTTTTCGATCAGAACCGCGGCCTGGATGGTGTCGAGGCGCGAGGTGAGACCGATACGTACGTTGTCGTAGCGATCGCTGCCATACCCGTGCACGCGCAGGCTTTCGATAGTGTCGCGCCAATTCGGCGTCGTCGGTGAGCACCGCGCCGCCGTCGCCATAGCAACCGAGCGGCTTGGCCGGAAAGAAACTGGTCGCGGTGGCGTGGCCGAAGCTGCCGAGCCGGCGGTTATTGAAGGTTGCGCCGAAACCCTGCGCAGCATCGTCCAGAATGAACAGATTCTCCGCCTCCGCGGCGGCAGCGACCGCGGCGTGGTCGGCCGCGAGGCCGAACAAATCGACCGGGATCACCGCCTTCGGCGTCAAGCCCGGCGCGCTTGGCGACCGCCACCGCGCCGGCGATGCCCTTGGCATCGATATTGAAGCGTCGCCGCGTCGACATCGACGAAAACCGGCGTCGCGCCGACCAGCGCCGCCACTTCGGCGGTGGCGCAGAAGGTGAAGGACGGACAGATCACTGCGTCGCCGGGGCCGATGCCCTTGGCCATCAGCACCAGCATCAGCGCGTCGGTGCCGCTGGCGCAGGTCACGGCGTGCTTGGCGCCGCAGAATTTCGCCAGCTCCGCCTCGAACGTCCGCACTTCCGGGCCGAGGATGAACTGGCAATGGCCGAGCACGCGCGCGATCGCCGCATCGATGGCGGCCCCGAGCCGGCGGCGCTGCGCGGCCACGTCGATGAACGGAATCATGGGCGGGTTAGGTCGCTGGTTCATGCAAATTCCAAACCGTGGCGCCGGTTCAGCCGACCACCACGCGCGGCGCCTGCCGCTGTGACGGCGCCGTGACTGGGCGGGAAGCAAGGCAACGGATGGCGATCTCCAGGCTGGCGACGCCTTCCTCGCCGGTCACCGCCGCCGCCGATCCGGAGCGCACGGCGCGCAGGAAGGCGAGCAGTTCGGAACGCAGCGGCTCGGCGTGGCCGACCGAAAGATGGCGCATGGAATAGCTGCCGTCCGGCTGGAAGCCGAAGCATTCAGTCACCTGGCGCGTGAGCAGATCGGCCATGATGTATTTGCCGCGCGTGGCGACGGTGACGTTGCGCGCCTTGAACGGGGTGAGCCAGTTGGTGTTGATATGGGCGAGCACGCCCGAGGCGGTGCGGAATTGCAGAAGCGCGATGTCCTCGCGCTCGGCCACCGCGCTCGATAGCTGCGGCTGCACCTCGACGATCTCGCTGTCGGTGAACCAGCGGATCAAATCGATGTCGTGCACGGCGAGGTCGATGACCACGCCGACATTCGACATGCGCGGCGGGAACGGCCCGACCCGGGTGATCGCGATTGAAAGAATATCCTCGTTGCGGATGGCTTCCTTGATCGCTTCCACCGCCGGATTGAAGCGCTCGACGTGGCCGACCATCAGCGTCACGCCGGCGTGGCGCGCGGCGGCGATGATGTCGCGGCCCTCTTCCACCGACGAGGCGATCGGCTTTTCCACCATGACGTGGACGCCGCGTGCGATGCAGGAAAGCGCGATGTCGTGATGCAGATGCGTCGGCGCGGCGATGGTGACGGCATCGATCTTCAGATCGAGCAGCTCATCGACGCCGGAGACGGCGGCGCAGCCGAGCGTGCGCGCGACGAAATCGGCTTGCCGCACGTCGGGATCGGCGACGGCGACCAGTTCTGCTCCCGGCAGGCCGGTCAATACCCGCGCATGATTGCTGCCCATCACGCCGACGCCGATCACGCCGATACGCAATGAGGACTCCGCAGCCGGTTTTGCCGCTTGCGTCATGTTCGGAACGGAAACCCCTCGCCCTGACCCTTAAATCTGGCCATCCCCTAGCACGCGCCGCGGCGGCTTGCGACCACCCCGCCAAAACACTGTGAACACGTTTTGATTCAAAGCGTTACATGCGCTAGAACCGGCCCCGATTGGTAAGGGCGGGAGTACCGCCGTTCACGATTTACGGCGACCCGGCGCACCAAGCTCATGCACATCATTCTCACGGGTGGAACCGGATATATCGGCCGCCGTGTCTTGCAGATCGCCTTACGGCAGGGCCACCGCGTCACCTTGCTGGGCGCCGATCATGCGATGGCGAAGCGCGCGCGGTATCCTGGCGCCTCGAATTCCGGCGTTTAAGTGTTATTCCGCCGCGCGCGAGGCCGGCACCGTCATCCTGAGGCCGGCGGCCAGCGCATCCTCGCGGAACGACTTCACGGCGCCGAGCGAGAGCTCCGCCGCCGTCTTTGTGCCCAGCGCCGGCAGTTTTTTAAGCACGTCGGCCGGCGCGGTGATGATATGGCAGCCCATAACGTCCGCCTCCACCACGTTGAACACCTCGCGGGTGGAGGCCCAGATGATCTCGATGTTGCGCGTCTTGCGCGCGCGGGCGATGGCGTCCTGCATCACCGGCCGGTAATCGATGCCGAAATCCGCAAGCCGCCCGGCGAAGACCGACACGCAGGCCGGCGCGCCGCCGTCGAGCGCTTCGACTGCGCGCGCCACCTGCTCGGGCGTGAAGATCGCCGTCATGTTGATCTTGACGCCGTCGCGCGAAAGCGAGCGCACCGCGTCGAACAACGGCTCGCCGCGCGTCGTGGTCACCGGCAGCTTGACATAGACGTTCTTGCCCCAGGCGGTGATGACGCGCGCCTGCGCGACCATTTCCGGAATGTCGTCGGAGAACACCTCGAACGAGATGTGCCGGTCGGGCACGGCGGCGACGAGGTCGCGCGCGTAATGCTCGTAATCGCTCACGCCCGCCTTCTTGAGCAGCGAGGGATTGGTGGTGAAGCCGGCGATCCAGGCTTGCTTGGCCATCTCGACGATCTGCGCCTTGTCGGCGCCGTCGGTGAACAGCTTGACTTTGAGGTCGGACAATTTCGGCATGCCTGTCGCCTTTCTCGCTACGCCTTTTATCCCATTCTCATCGCGCGGCAATCAAGCTATGAGCAGGGGAACTTGAGGTTTTCCCCACGTCCGCCGCCACGGTCGCCGATTTACCGCCGGGCCCCGAATCGATGCGAAAACTGCTCACTTTTGCGCTGAAGGCGGCAGTCTCGGGCGTTCTGCTGTATTTTGCCTTCTCGCACGTGAAGTTCGACGTGGTCGGCCAACAGCTTGGCCGACTGAACTATGGCTGGCTGGCGGCGGCGATCTTGATCCTGATCGCGCAGCTCGCGCTCGCCGCGCTGCGCTGGCAGAAAATCGTTCTGCACGGCGAAGCACCGGACGCCCCGCCGTTCACCATTGCGCGCGCCTTGCGCTACGGCTTCATCGCCGGGTTCTTCAACCAGACGCTGCCCTCGACCGTCGGCGGCGACGCGGTGCGCATCTGGCTGCTTGGGCGCGACCAAGGCGGCTGGCGGGTCGCGACCTATTCGGTGCTCATCGATCGCATGGTCGGCGTGCTGGTATTGGCGTCGCTGGTTATCGTCTGCCTGCCTTGGTCATTCGCGCTCATCGGCAATAGCGCCGGCCGCACCGCTTTGCTGCTGGTCGGCTTCGGCAGCATCGGCGCCTGCGCAGTATTCATTGCGCTCGGATTTCTCCATTGGCGCTGGCTCGAGCGCTGGTGGGTAACGCGGCAACTCACCGCGGCGATGGCGATGGCGCGCCGCGTCTTCGCCTCGGCCTCGAGCGCCGTGCCGATCGTCGTCTACTCGCTGATCATCCACGGCATGTCGGCGAGCGCGGCCTGGTGCTTGGCGAAATCCGTGGCGGCGCCGCTTACCTGGAGCGAGGCGCTCCTCCTCGTTCTCCCGGTCTTGCTGATCGCCACCATCCCGCTGTCGATTGCCGGCTGGGGCACGCGCGAGACCGCGATGGTGCTCGCCTTCGGCTATGCCGGCTTGCCCGAGAGCACCGGGCTCATCGTGTCGGTGCTGCTTGGCATCGCGACGTTCGCTGCCGGCCTGGTCGGCGGCGTCATCTGGATCCTCGATCGCGGCAAACGCATGCGCGAGGCGCATCAAGCGGGGCTGTGATAGTCGCGGTACCAAGCGATGAAGCGCGCGATACCCTCGGCGATCGGCGTCGACGGTTTGAAGCCGACGTCGCGCATGAGAGCGTCCACGTCGGCGAAGGTGGCCGGAACGTCGCCAGGTTGTATCGGCGTGAGTTCGCGGATCGCCTTCTTGCCGAGCGCCTGCTCGAGCAGGGCGACCACGTCGAGCAGTTCGACCGGATTGTTGTTGCCGATATTATAGATGCGCCACGGCGCGGAACTCGAGGCCGGATCGGGTCTATCGCTCGACCAATTGGGATCGGGCGTGGCCGGTTTGTCGACGAGCCGCACCACCGCCTGCACGACGTCGTCGATATAGGTAAAATCGCGCCGCATCTTGCCGTGGTTGAACAACCTGATCGGTTTGCCGGCGTTGATCGCGGCGGCGAAAATCCACATCGCCATGTCCGGGCGGCCCCACGGACCGTAGACGGTGAAAAACCGCAGGCCCGTGGTCGGCAGATCGAACAAATGCGAATAGGAATGCGCCATCAGCTCGTTCGCTTTCTTCGAGGCGCCGTACAGGCTAAGCGGATGATCGACATTGTCGGAGGTGCGGAACGGCATTTTGGTGTTGGAGCCGTAGACCGACGATGACGACGCGTAGAGCAGATGGCGGCAGCCGTGATGGCGGCAGCCTTCCAGCATGTTCACAAAGCCGGCGAGATTGGCGTCCACATACGCGTACGGGTCGACCAGCGAATGGCGCACCCCGGCTTGCGCCGCCAGATGGATGACAAGCGGAAAGCGGTGCTCGGCGAACAGTGCCGCGGTGGCGGCGCGGTCAGCGAGATCGAGCTTCACAAATTTGAAATTCTTCGCGCCGGCGAGTTGCTTGAGCCGTGCTTCTTTGAGCTTCGGGTCGTAATAGGGCGAGAGATTGTCGACGCCGATGACTTCGCGGCCAACATCCACCAGCCGGCGCGCGACGTGGAAGCCGATGAAGCCGGCAGCTCCGGTGACCAAAATGGGATTTAAAGGCGCCACAGGTCGATGCCTTCCGGCTTTTGCCCGCGATCGAGCGTGAAACTTACGCCGAAGACAATGTCTTGGCACCAGCCCGTTCGGGCGAACGCCGACCGAGAACAAACCAACCCTATACCGTACCGCAGCACCACATTGAACCCTGGAAAACATTTGCGTGGTTGCGCGCGACACGGCACGGCTTTATGCAACAATCTCAAGACTATATTGCACATATAAACCTCGAGCAATTACCCCATGCTGCCCGACCGCCGTCAACTTTTGCAGTGCGCCGACTATCTCGCCGTCGGCGTCGCCATCTCCTTGCCGTGGTCGACATCGGTGACCAGCATCTTGATCGCGCTATGGTTGATCGCGGTCGTACCGACGCTATCGCTCGACCGTCTGCGCCGGGAAATCGCGACAGCTGCCGGCGGTCTCCCGGTTCTGCTGTGGCTTATCGCCGCTATCGGCATGCTATGGGCCGACGTTTCCTGGACCGATCGGCTGCACAGCCTCGGCGGCTTTGTCCGACTGTTGGCTATCCCCTTGTTGCTTGCGCAATTTCGTCAATCCGACAAAAGCACCTGGGTGCTCTACGGCTATCTTGCGTCGGCGATAGCTTTACTTGCGACATCGTGGGCCTTCGCCCTTATTCCCACGCTGAAGGCATACGGCAAATTTCCCGGCGTCCCGGTCAAGGACTATATTTTCCAGACTGACGAATTCATCGTCTGCGGCTTCGCCCTGCTCGGCGTCAGCATATTGGCGCGCGGCTCGCGCTCGCCGCGCATAACCTGGGGACTCGCTGCGCTTGGCATTTTGTTTCTGGCCAATCTCGCCTTCGTCATCACGAGCCGCACCGGTCTGCTCGTGGCACCCTTTCTCTTGGCCGCGCTCGGTTGGCGCCTTTCCGGCCTAAAAGGCGTGATCATCGCGGGCCTTGCCGCGCTCGTGCTTGGCCCGCTACTTTGGTTCGCCTCTCCGAACCTGCGCAATTTCTCGCTTCACTCCGTGGCGGAAGCGCGCGCCTATTTCACCTCTAACGCCGTGACATCGACGGGATTGCACATCGAATTCCTGCGCAAGTCGGCCGCGATCGTCGAGACAGCGCCTCTCGTCGGGCACGGAACCGGGTCCATCGCCGAAGAGTTCCGACGCCTGGCGGCGGGGGAATACGGCGCCAGCGGCGTGGCGTCCGTCAATCCGCATAACCAGGTCTTCGCTGTCGCGATCCAGCTCGGCGCCTTGGGCGCGGCAGTGCTGCTGGCGATGTGGATCGCCCATTTCCTGCTGTTCCGTGCCGGCGACCCGGTTGGCTGGATCGGCATGGTCGTCGTCATCGAAAATTTCGTGTCGTCGGCGGTGAACTCGCATCTATTCGATTTCGCGCAAGGCTGGTTTTATGTCTTTGCGGTCGGCGTCACTGGCGGTCTCGTCTTGCGGCAAAACGCCAAGACGCAGGGTGTCCCACCGTAAATATCGACCGGAAATATTCCGCGCCTAGCGCTTCCCGCGCGCGAACGTGTTGAGTAGCCACGCCACCAGCATCGCGCCGACAGCGATCGTGCCGAGCTTACCGATCGAGGACACCATGATCGCCGATACAATGGCGAGACCGCACAACATGAGATTGACGGAAAAAACCCGCGCTACGATCTCCATGACGGTGAAACCGCCGTCCGTCGCACGCTGATAGAAGTGTGTTCGGTGCGCCTGGCTGACCTGCTCTCCACGAAATACGCGGCGAAGCAGCGTGATGGTGCTGTCGGCCACATAGTATAGCGGCAGCAAGATAGCGGCTTCACGAGCGCCGTTCCCGGCCAACAAGACGAGCAACCAGCCTAGAACAAGGCCGATGGGAAGGCTGCCGACGTCGCCGAGAAACAGCGTGGCGATCGGGCGATTGAAATAGCCAAAGCCGATCATCGCGCCGCAAAGCGCAAGGCTCACCGCCACAGCCTGCGGCGGCAGCAGCCCGAGCAACCCGAGGATAGCGACGGCACCGGTCAGCGGGACCACTTCGGCCGCGGTGATCCAGTCGAGGCCGTCCATGAAATTCACCAGATTGACAAACCACACACCGCCAACCACCAGGAAGGTGCGTTCGAGCCACAAGGGCACGACGGGCAGCACGCGCAGTTCCGTCGGCAGCGCGCAGATCACTGCCCCAACCGCAATCACTTGCAGGATCAGCCGGGGCGCTACCGCAATCGGCCGGATGTCGGCGACGGCGCCTACGGCCGCCATCACGATGGACGCCGCCAACAATACAACTAGCTGCGATTTCATGAGAGCCGCCGGCAGTAAGAACGCTGACGACAGATAAATCGCCACCGCCGTCGCCGCGACGACCGCAATACCGCCGCCCTGCGGCGTCGGCATCAGATGCGAGGAACGGGCATTGGGTCGGGCCAGCGCGTAACGCTGCAATAGCGGGCGCAGCAATATGATCAAAATGACGGTCGCGAGCGCCGCGCCGACAACGCAAACACCGGCTACCGACAGCCATGGAATATCACCCGACGTCGCCGTCACGCCTTCAATCCTTTGTCAACCGGTTGGAGATTAACGCAGAATTGATTGCTTCCGTAAGGTCGGCCTGGTGAAAACGGAAAATCCCTTCGAATACGATGCAAGCCGCAGACGAAATCAATGCTGGACCGCCTCTATCCGTCGAATGTATAGCAGCGCGTGCCTATGACATCGCCAACGCACTGAATGATACGAGATTCAGCCGATAGGGCAAGCGACGTGCCGACATCGATTCCTCTGTCGGTCATCCTCCCAAACTATAACAACGGCAATCTTATCGCGCGGGCGCTTCTGGCTTTGCTCAATCAGACGCCCGCAGCGCAGGAGATTATCGTCGTCGACGATGGATCGACCGACAACAGCGTTGCGGTGATCGAGGCGCTGCAACGGCGCCATCCGGCGATCAAACTCATCCGCAACGAGACTAATCGTGGCATCATCGCTTCGGTGAAAAACGCTCTCGCGGTCGCGACGGGAGAGTATCTGCTGTTTGCAGCATCCGACGATTTCGTTTTTCCTGGCTTATTCGCGCATGCCTTTGCCGCGCTGCGCGCCTATCCGCAATCCGCTTATTTCTGCGCTGGTGTCGCGCTGCTCGATGCCAACGGCCGCTTGATCGGACTGCGGCCGGTCACCGTGCCGCGGCGTGGACGCGGCTATCTTTCGCCAACTGACGTCCGGCGAGTCATTCGGCGAAGCGATTTCTGGGTCTTGGGCACGGCGACAGTGTATCGGCGCAACATGCTTGCAGAGATAGGCTATTTCGACGCTCGCCTAGGTTCGCTCGGTGACGTGCTCGCCAATAGATTGCTCGCATTCAAACACGGATTCTATTTCGATCCTGACGTTTTGGCGTCCTACAACAAGGACCCGATGAGCTTTTCAGCGCGTAACGCTTTGTCGGTCAGCGAATGCCGGCAGATGCTCGATGGCGCCGCGGCCTGGATCGCGGCAAACCTGCCCGCCGACGTGCGCAGCGAGCATACGCGATTGTTCGACCGTCGCATGCGGTTTGGCCTGGCGCGCTTGTGGGTCATCTGGCGTAAAACTAGGCTTGATGCCGACGCAATGGCCGACATTCTCAACTTCGGCGTGTTCGACCGCGCCGTTTTGCGGGCCCTCGCGCATTTTCCCCTCGGTTCGAGCTTTCTGGCGTTAGGATGGATGACGATCCGCGTTCCGCCATTCAGCCTGCCAACGCTGGCGCAAGCTTGGTGGCGGGCGCAAAGTTTCCGGTGGTTGGGACGCGCCGCTGTGCAGGCGAAAGCGGACGCCGCCAATGCAGCGTTTGCGGCCTACCGCGCCGGTTCGGCCGACCAGACCGATTAAGCAGAAATAAACACCGCGGCCGCGAAGATTAACTTTATATATCAATAAGTTAAATATATGTTCACTCGATGAACGTGTTGCTTGACGTTCACGACATGAACGCGCTAACGATGGGCCGGTGCAGGGTAGGCCCATGCTCAAGTCCGCCGCGACCGACAAGACCGAGAACGAGCGCATCCTGCTCGATCTGTTGAACTCGGTTGCATCTGACGGCGCCCAGTCGCAGCGGCGGCTTGCCGCCGAACTCGGCATCGCGCTCGGCCTCGTCAACGCCTATCTGCGGCGCTGCGTCAGGAAGGGTCTCCTGAAGGTCAATGAGGTCCCTAAGCGGCGCTACATGTATTACCTTACGCCGCAGGGCTTCGCCGAAAAGTCACGCCTGACGGTCGAGTATCTGTCGGTATCGTTTGGCTTTTTCCGGCGCGCCAAGGCCGAATGCGGGGTTCTCTTCAATACGACTGCGGAGCGCGGATTTTTGCGCGTGGCGCTCGCCGGCATTTCGGACCTTGCAGAAATCGCGATGATCTGCGCGCTCGACACCGGCGTGCAAGTGACCGCCATCGTCGACCCGGACGCGACCGTTAAAAAATTCATGGGCGTACCGGTCGCAAATTCTTTCGATGCAATCGCCGGCAAGTGCGACGTAGTATTGATCACCGACCTGCAACGCACTGATCAATTGCAGGAGCAAGCTTGCGCGTTGTTCGCTCCGGGCCGCGTGCTCACCCCCAACCTGATCCTGCCGCCGAGGCGCGTGCGTAATGACACGCAGGCGCAACCGTCATGATCGACCGCCTCGCCGCACAATCGTCCTGGTACGTCGTGCAGGTGCGCGCGCACGCTGAAACCAAGGCGCAGATACACCTGACCCGGCAAGGATTCGAGACCTACGTGCCTCGCTATCTCAAGCGGCGCCGGCACGCCCGGCGCACCGACACTGTCGCAGCGCCGCTTTATCCAGCCTACATGTTCGTGCGCTTCGATCCGTCTATTCATCAATGGCGCTCGATTCATTCGACTGTCGGCGTGGCGCGACTGATCTGCAACGGCGAAACGTCCCGCTCCGATTCGACCGGGCGATCATCGACAAACTGAAAAGCCGCGAGGACGCCCAAGGCTTCCTTCACCTCGAGCGCCGGCCGCAATTTGCGACGCACGACAAGGTGCGCGTGCGTGAAGGCGTCCTCACCGATTACCTCGGCTTAGTCGAGGGCGTCAGCGACCGCGACCGCATCGTTATTCTGCTTGATATGCTGGGTCGCAAGGTCCGCGTCGTTCTGGACGAGGACTCTCTGATTGCGGCCTGAGGCGCGGCCACAACGCATTTCGTAATGTTCGGGCGGCCATGCCGGTCACCCGAAGTGCGGTAGCGTAGGACTTGATGACTCGAGACCTCAAACCAGCTTCTTCGTTATGCAACCTAATCTGGCATTGAATATCCCGCAAATAACGTCTGGGCACTCGCGTTTACGCATCGCTCTGATCGATGCTTTCGCCGGTTTCCAGGCCGTTAATATCTGGGCGCGCCTCGGCTGGCGCGACACCAAGCGCCGCTACCGGCGGACTGTGTTCGGACCTTTCTGGACCACGTTGAGCCTCGCGATTTTCGTCGTCACGCTTGGCCTTATCTGGGCAAATTTATGGGGCCATGACGCGAAAACCTATCTACCTTTTTTGACGTCGGGAATGGTGTGCTGGTCTCTGTTTTCCGCAACCTGTACGGAAGGCTGCAATGGATTTATTGTTCAAGAAACGCTGATCAAACAATTGCGAATTTCCTACACCCTTATCTCCTGCGCCATCGTCTGGCGCAACGTCATCGTGTTCTTTCACAATATCATAATCTTAGTGCTCGTCGGCATTTACTGTGGCACGCCGATTTCCTGGGCCACATTGCTGGTCATTCCCGGTTTCTTGCTGCTGTGCCTAAACCTTGTCTGGATTGCGGAGCTTTTGGCTGCCATCTGCGCGCGCTACCGCGACATCCTACAGCTGGTCACCAACCTACTCCAGATTTCTCTATTCCTGACGCCGATCTTCTGGACGCCGGATCAGTTGAAAGGACGCATGGCGATCCTCGTCGAGTTCAATCCGATCTACCATCTCATAGCCATTGTTCGCGAACCGCTGCTCGGCAAGACACCGGCGCTCGAGCATTGGGGCGTCGCGCTCGTTATTACCGTGCTCGGGTGGGCAACAGTGGCACAGGTCATGCGTAAGTTTCGGCATCGGATTGCCTACTGGTTATAGTCCCCGCGAGATCAATTCATGGCCGAGATTATTTTGAAGGATGTGATCGCTGATTTCCCGATTTATGGAAGTCAGCTTAGTTTTCGGCATGCGTTGTTCGGACGCGTTGTCGGCGGTGTCTTGCGGCGGCAAACCGACACAGGAAAGCGCGTGGTTGTGCGCGCATTGGACAATGTTTCGTTGACAATCATGCACGGCGATCAAGTCGGCATCATCGGCCATAACGGCGCCGGCAAATCGACGCTGCTTCGTGTGCTGGCAGGCATCTACGAACCGAGCCAAGGCACGGTAAACGTCAAAGGTAATGTTTCGCCGCTGTTCAATGTTTCGCCCGGCCTGGATCTGGACGATACCGGATATGACAACATCGTGACCTGCGGCCTGCTGCTTGGCATGACCCGCGACGAAATCGAGAACAAATTGCCCGAAATCGAAGAATTCTGCGAACTCAGCGGCTATCTCGCGTTGCCGGCGCGCACCTACTCGACCGGCATGCTGGTGCGCCTTGGCTTCGCAATCGCAACCTCCATCGATCCGGAAATTCTACTGCTAGACGAGTGGCTCGGCGCCGGCGACGCTCGTTTCGCCGAGCGCGCGACGCAGCGGATCCAATCCATGATCGAGCGTTCGAGCATCGTGGTGCTCGCCTCGCATTCGGACGAACTCATCCTCAAGATGTGCAACCGCGTGATCCTACTCAACCATGGTCGCGTCATCGCCAACGGGCCGACCGCCGACGTCATCGACATCTACATGCGTAAGACACAGGAGGAACAAGCGGCCATGCTCCGAGACGGGCGCGGACCACCAGAAGATCGCCGAGAAGGCGAGCCCAACCGCCACCGTCTAATTCACCGCGAGGAAACAATGGAACCCGTCAAAAACGTTAAGATTTTCGCCGACGGTGCAGATTTCGACGGTATCATGGCTCTCTACAAGAACCCGCTGATCAAGGGCTTCACGACCAATCCGACCCTGATGCGGAAGGCAGGCATCGAACGCTATGAAGACTTTGCGCGCCGGCTCGTCGCCGCCATTCCGGATCGACCGATTTCCTTCGAGGTGTTTGCTGATGATTTCGACGAAATGATCGCGCAGGGGCGCGTCATTGCGTCCTGGGCCGCGAACGTCAATGTGAAGATTCCGGTGACGACGACCAAGGGCGCATTCAGCGGGCCGGTCATTCGTGCGCTCGCCGATGCGGGCGTGATCGTCAACGTTACTGCCATCATGACCGAGCAGCAGGTCGAGCGCGTTGCCGAATGTCTGGCCCCAAGCGTACCGGCGATCGTATCCGTCTTCGCCGGGCGCGTAGCAGACACCGGCCGCGATCCGGTTCCGGTCATGCGCAATTGCCTGCGCGCGCTCGCCGATCGTCCGAAAGCCGAGCTGCTGTGGGCCAGTCCGCGCGAACTGCTTAATATCTTTCAGGCCGATGAGATCGGCTGTCACATCATCACGGTGAGCCACGACGTCCTGGCCAAACTTTCGCTGATCGGCAAGGATCTCGACGAGTATTCGCTCGAGACGGTAAAAATGTTTCATCGCGACGCTACAGCGGCCGGCTTTGCCATCGCAACAACGCCACGGCGGGCGGCGTCCTGACCGTCGGCGCTCGCGCCGCCTGATAAAACTGGAGACGAGGAAATGCCTAACAAATTCGCGCGCGTATTCGTAACTGGCGGAGCCGGCTATGTGGGCTCTGTTCTCATTCCGCGACTGCTCGATCGCGGCTATAAGGTGACGAGCTACGATATCTCCTATTACGGCGATAATTTCCTCCCCAAAAGCAATCCGAACCTGCAAGTGGTCCAGGGCGACATCCGCGATACCGCGAAGCTCGCAAAGGCAGTCGCCGGTCACGACGCGTTCGTCAGCCTCGCCTGCATATCCAACGACGCGAGCTTTGAGCTCGACGAAAATCTCTCGACCTCGGTCAATCTCGATGCGTTCGAACCGATGGTCGTGGCCGCCAAGAAGGCCGGCGTCAAACGCTTCGTCTTTGCCTCGTCGAGCTCGGTTTACGGCGTGTCCGATCAGCCGAACGTGACCGAAGACCATCCTCTGGTTCCGTTGACCCTTTACAACAAATACAAAGGCATGTGTGAGCCGCTGCTGTTCAAGCATACGAACGCAAGCTTCACCGGCGTCGTTTTTCGCCCGGCGACGGTTTGCGGCTATGCGCCGCGCCTGCGGCTCGACCTTTCGGTCAACATCCTTACCAATCACGCCGTCAACGACGGCAATCACCGTCTTCGGCGGCGAGCAGCTTCGGCCGAACCTGCACATCCACGATTACTGCGATGCGGTCCAGCTGCTGCTCGATGCGCCGGATGACAAGGTCGACAATGAAATTTCAACATCGGCTATCAGAACATGTCGATCATGGAGATCGCCTTGATGGTCAAACGCATCGTCCAGCAGGAGTTGCCCGAGAAGGGCGAGATCGGCATCGTGACGACGCCGAGCGACGACATGCGGTCCTATCATATCAATTCCGACAAGGTTCATCGCGTGCTCGGTTTCGCGCCGACGCGCAGCCTCGAGGACGCGTGCGTGATCTTTGCCGCGCGTTCCGGGACGGCAGACTGCCCAATTCGATGCGGACGACATTTACTACAATGTCCGCCGCATGAAGAAATTTCAAGCCGCCTGATGCGCAACGAGCGTCTGGCTGCAAGCCTATCGCCGTCGTGACAGGCGGGGCGGGGTTCATCGGCCGCCACATGGTGGATCTCCTTCTCGCCCGGGATTATCGGGTTCGCGTGATCGACAACCTCGTCGGCGGCCGCGAAGCTAATCTTGCTCAGCACCGCGACGACCGCGATTGGCGTTCGAATGTCGCGATATTCGCGCCCTCGAACCTGGCGAAACTTGTTCCAGACGGCCGCGTTCGTTTTCCATTTTGCCGGCATCGGCGACATCGTTCCCTCGATCGAGCGGCCGATGGAATACATGTCTACGAATGTGCATGGGAACTGTGCACGTGCTGGAATGCGCGCGCGCGGCCGGCGTGCGGAATTGTCTATGCGGCATCGTCCTCCTGTTACGGCCTGGCCGCAGTGCCGACCTGCGAAGATCATCCGATCGGGCCGCAATATCCCTATGCGCTTGAGCAAATACATGGCGAGCAGTCGGTTCTCATTGGGATCGGTCTACAGTCTGCCGGTGAACTCGATCCGCATCTTTAACGCCTATGGGCCGCGTGTGCGCACGTCCGGGGCTTACGGCGCGGTGTTCGGCGTTTTCTTGCAAGCAGAAGCTTGCGGGCAGGCCGTTCACCGTGGTGGGCGACGGCTCGCAGACCCGTGATTTTCTTTTCGTGACCGACGTCGCCGGGCTTTCTTGCGGGCGGCGATACCGACAGCCGGCGAGGTATGGAATCTCGGCGCCGGAAACCCGCAACCGGTCAACCGTCTTGTCGAATTGCTCGGCGGTCCGGTGGTCTATATTCCGAAGCGCCGGGGGAGCCCGATTGCACCTGGGCCGATATCACCAAGATCGAGCGCGAACTCGGTTGGACGCCCGTGGTGCCCTTCGACAGGGCGTCCGCCGCATGATCGAGGACATCGAGCATTGGCACGATGCCCCGCTGTGGGATCCGCAGTCGATCGCTGTCGCCACCAAAACGTGGTTTGAGTCACTGGGACGGGAGGCCTGACGTCGTGAAATCGCTCGGCAGGTTAATTTTACAAGCACAAAATCAAGACGCCGGAGGGGATCGCCGCGCTGGTCGGCGAGATGCCGCGAAAGCGCAAGGTGATCATGTGTCACGGCGTATTCGACGTGGTGCATCCGGGGCATTTGCGGCATTTGCTCTACGCCAAGAGCAAGGCCGACATTCTAGTTGCCAGTCTGACCGCCGACCGGCACATTTCGAAGGGGCGCTATCGGCCGCATGTGCCGCAG
>CAVRJZ010000007.1:0-46265 GCA_963721665.1 uncultured Alphaproteobacteria bacterium | reverse complement strand
TGGCTGGGGCGGGAGGAATCGAACCTCCGAATGGCGGAATCAAAATCCGCTGCCTTACCGCTTGGCTACGCCCCAATACTCACTGAAATAGCCGCGCCGACGTATGAATTCGCGCGCGCGCGCGGACCATAGCGGCGGCGCCTTGCCCGATCAACGCCCGGCCGGCGCTTTATAAGGAATAAGTACGGCATTTGCGGCCCGCGTTGACCCGCACCGGCTCCGGCTAGGATGAACCATGACCTACCGCGCGCCGGTCGCCGACATCGCCTTTGCGCTCAAACACGCCGCCGGCCTGAAAGCCGCGCTGGCGGAAGGCCTTTACGGCGATCTCGACGAGGAGACGGTCGACCAGGTGCTGGAGGAAGCCGGCCGCTTTGCCGCCGACGTGATCGCGCCGCTCAACCGCGTCGGCGACAAGTTCGGCACGCCGTTCAAGGACGGCGAGGTCACCACGCCGCCGGGCTGGAAAGAGGCCTACACCGCCTGGGCCGCCGCCGGCTGGAACGGCCTCGCCGCGCCCGCCGAATGGGGCGGCCAGGAACTGCCGCACGCGGTCAACGCCGCCTGCATCGAGATGTGGAATTCGGCCTCCATGGCCTTCGGCATCGGCCCGGTGCTGACCATGGCGGCGATCGATGCGCTGCGAGCCACGGCACCGACGAGCTCAAGCGAGCTTATCTCGCCAAGCTCATCAGCGGCGAATGGATGGGCACCATGCAGCTCACCGAGCCGCAGGCCGGCTCCGACGTCGGCGCGCTGCGCACCAAGGCCGAGCGCGCGCCCGACGGCAGCTATCGCATCACCGGCTCGAAGATCTTCATCACCTATGGCGAGCACGACCTGACCGACAACATCATCCATTTCGTGCTGGCGCGCCTGCCCGATGCGCCGCCCGGCACCAAGGGCATCTCGCTGTTCCTGGTGCCGAAGTTCATGCCCGCCGACGGCACGCTCGGCACGCAACGACGTGCGCGCGCATTCGATCGAGCACAAGCTCGGCATCCACGCCTCGCCCACCTGCACCATGGTCTACGGCGACAAAGGCGGCGCCATCGGCTTCCTCATCGGCGAGGAGAACAAGGGCATGCACTGCATGTTCACGATGATGAACCGCGCGCGGCTCGCCGTCGGCCTGCAGGGCGTGGCGATCGCCGAGCGCGCGACGCAGCAGGCGCTGGCTTATGCGCGCGAGCGCAAGCAGGGCGCCGGCGGCACCATCATCCATTATCCCGACGTCAAGCGCATGCTGCTCACCATGCGCGCGCCGACCGCCGCGGCGCGCGCGATCTGCTATGCGACCGCCGTCGCCATCGACCGCTCGCAGCGCGGCAAGAACGAGGCCGCGCGCAAGGCCGGCGATCGGCGCGCCTCGCTGCTCACGCCGGTCGCCAAGGCCTTCTCCACCGACATCGGCATCGAGGTCGCTTCGCTCGGCGTGCAGGTGCATGGCGGCATGGGCTTCATCGAGGAGACCGGCGCCGCGCAGCATTATCGCGACGCGCGCATCGCCGCGATCTACGAAGGCACCAACGGCATCCAGGCCATCGATCTGGTGACGCGCAAGCTGCCGCTCGAAGGCGGCAAGACGGTCGCGCTCTATCTCGACGAATTGCGCGCGCACGGTCAACGCCGTGAAGGCCAGCAACGCGCCGGCCTTCGGCGAGACCGCGGCGCGGCTCGGCGAGGCCGTCGACAGCCTAGCGCGCGCGACGCAATGGCTGCTGGCGCAGAAATCCTCCGACGCGGCGCTGGCCGGCGCCACGCCTTATTTGCGGCTGTTCGGCAACGCCGCCGGCGGCTGCATGCTGGCCGAGCAGGCGCTCGCCGCCTTGCGCGACAGCGGCGACGGCGCCGCGCGCACCGCGCTGACCCGCTTCTTTGCCGAGAACATCGCGGTGCAGGCCTCAGGGCCTTGAACGCAGCGTCACCGAAGGCGCCGACAGCATCACCAACGCGCAAGCGGCGCTCGCCGAATGAGCGACCTCGTCATCATCACCGACGACGGGCCGGTCCGCACGGTGCGGATGAACCGGCCGGAGAAGAAGAACGCGCTGACCCTGGCGATGTACGACGCCATGGCGGCGGCGATCGAAAGCGCGGCGCAAAATTCGGCCCTGCGCTGCCTGCTGATCGCCGGCGCGCCCAACGGCTTCTGCGCCGGCAACGACATCGGCGATTTTCTGCAAACGGCGAGTACGGGCGGCGCGCTCGGGGCGCCGATCCTGCGCTTTCTCCATGCGCTGGCGCGCTGCGAGATGCCGCTGGTCGCCGCCGTGCAGGGCAACGCGGTCGGCATCGGCACCACCATGCTGATGCATTGCGACCACGTGGTCGCGGCAAGCGACGCGCGCTTTTCCACGCCCTTCGTCGGGCTCGGCCTGGTGCCGGAAGCCGCCTCCAGCCTGATCGCGCCGCGGCTGATGGGCCAGGCGCGCGCCTTCTCGCTGCTGGTGATGGGCCGGCCGCTCTACGCCGAGGAGGCAAAAGCGGCGGGCCTCGTCAACACGGTCGTTGCGCCGGACGCGGTCGAGGCCGAGGCCATGCAGGCCGCGCGCGAGATCGCCGCGCTGCCGCCGCAGGGCGTGCTCGCCTCGCGCCGGCTGATGCGCGGCTCGCGCGACGAGATCGTCGCGCGCATCGACGAGGAAGCCGAGCTGTTCAAGACGCGGCTGCAGTCGGCGGAAGCGCGCGCCGCGTTCGAGGCGTTCCTCATGCGCAAAAAGGGCTGATGCGATGTCGCTGGCCGGCAAAACGCTGTTCATCACCGGCGCCTCGCGCGGCATCGGGCTCGCCATCGCGCTCAAAGCCGCCGCCGACGGCGCCAATATCGCCATCGCCGCCAAGACCGTCGAGCCGCACCCCAAGCTCGAAGGCACCATCCACACCGCCGCCGCGCAGATCGAGAAAGCCGGCGGCGGCGCGCTGCCGCTTGCAGTCGACGTGCGCGAGGAGGCCTCGGTCAAGGCGGCGATCGAGGCAACCGCGGCGAAATTCGGCGGCATCGACATCGTGGTCAACAATGCCAGCGCCATCCAGCTCACGCCGGTGGCGCAGACCGACATGCGCCGCTACGACCTGATGATGGGGATCAACGCGCGCGGCACCTTTATGGTGTCGAAATATGCCCTGCCCTATCTGGCGAAAGCCGCAAACCCGCACATCCTGATGCTGTCGCCGCCGCTCGACATGCAGGAGAAATGGTTCGCGCCGCACACCGCCTATTCGATGGCGAAGTTCGGCATGAGCCTGGTGGTGCTGGGCCTGGCCGGCGAGCAGCGCGGCAAGATCGCGGTCAACGCGCTGTGGCCGCGCACCACCATCGCCACCGCCGCGATCAAGAACCTGCTCGGCGGCGACGCCATCATGCGCATGTCGCGCAAGCCGGACATCATCGCCGAGGCCGCCTACCGCATCTTCCACAAGCCGAAAAGCTTCACCGGCAATTTCCTCATCGACGACACGTTCCTTGCCGGCGAAGGCGTCACCGATTTCGACCGATATCGCGTCGATCCGAGCCAACCGCTGCAGGTGGATTTCTTCGTGCCCGACAATATCGCCGCCGCCGCCCGGCGTGAACCTGAAGGCGAAGGCCTAGCGGAGGGCTTTGCGCGGCGGCGCGAAAGCACCATAATACCGGTTAATGTCCACTTTGCTGCTCAGCCATCCCGCCTGCCTCGATCACGTGACCCCCATGGGCCATCCCGAGCGGGCGGACCGTCTGCGCGCCATCGAGCAGGCGCTGGAGGACGAGCGCTTCCACATGCTGGCGCGCGAACAGGCGCCGCGCGCGCCGCTCGAGGTCATCGCGCTCGCCCATCCGATGGAATACGTCGAAGCGATCCGCGACGCCTCGCCGAAAGACGGCATGGTGCGCATCGACGCCGACACCTCGATGTCGCCGGGCAGCTTCGAGGCGGCGCTGCGCGGCGCCGGCGGCGCCATGTACGCGGTCGACGAGGTGATGAACCAGAAGGCGGCGAATGCCTTCGTCGCCATCCGCCCGCCCGGCCATCACGCCGAGAAGGCGCGGCCGATGGGCTTCTGCCTGTTCAACAACGCGGCGATCGCGGCGCGCTACGCGCAAAAGCGTTACGACGTCGAGCGCGTATCAATCGTCGATTTCGACGTGCATCACGGCAACGGCTCGCAGGATATTTTCTGGGCCGACAAAACGGTGATGTATTGCTCGACGCACGAAATGCCGCTTTATCCCGGCACCGGCGCGATCGGCGAACGCGGCGAGTACAACACCATCGTCAACGCGCCGCTGTCGGCCGGCGACGGCGGCGACCAATTTCGCGAGGCGTTCGAGACCGTGATCCTGCCGCGCCTGCGCGAATTCAAGCCGGAAATCCTGGTGATCTCGGCCGGCTTCGACGCACACACGCGCGACCCGTTCGCCAATCTCAATCTGGTGGAAGCCGATTACAGCTGGGTCACCAAAAAGCTGATGGAGATCGCCGATAAGAGCGCGCAAGGGCGCATCGTGTCGCTTTTGGAAGGCGGCTACGACCTGCAGGGCCTGACGCGCTCCGTCGCGGCGCACGTCACCGCACTGATGCGCGGCTAGACAATCCGCGCTATCCTCATCGCCCAAATCAAGATTCGAGACGAGATTCGAGACAAGACATGGCCGAGACCGGCAACAGCGACGTGAAGAAAATGCCCTTCGAGCGGGCGATCGACGAATTGGAATCGATCGTCAAGCGGCTGGAGGAAGGCAAGGTGCCGCTCGAGGAATCGGTGGCGATTTACGAGCGCGGCGAGGCGCTCAAGAAACGCTGCGAAGAGCTGCTGCGGCAGGCCGAAGCACGGGTGGAGAAGATCACTTTGGATAGCTCCGGCAAGCCGACCGGCAGCGAACCGCTCGACGTGGATTAGGGAGCGGAATCGCTTTTTCGGCGTCAAACCGCCGCGATGGAGGCCCGGAAGGGCCGAAATATTGCCCTGCGGCCTTGGTTTCGTTGCCCGGAACCGGCGAACTGGTGTAAGCCTCGGCTGCTGGTCCTTGCGCGCCAATCACCGTCCTGGCGGGCCAAAAAGACGATATTGGAGTTGCTTTTGTCCGAGGCTTCCAAGACCCCCCTGCTCGATCGCGTCCACGTACCGCGCGATCTGAAGAACCTGTCGGCGGAGCAGCTCAAGCAGTTGGCCGACGAGTTGCGCTACGAGACAATCGACGCGGTCGCTAAGACCGGCGGCCATCTCGGCGCCGGGCTCGGTGTGGTGGAATTGACCGTCGCGCTGCATGCCGTGTTCGACACGCCGGCCGACCGGCTGATCTGGGACGTCGGCCACCAGGCCTATCCGCACAAAATTCTCACCGGCCGGCGCGACCGCATTCGCACGTTGCGCCAGGGCGGCGGCTTGTCCGGTTTCACCAAGCGCGCCGAAAGCGAATACGATCCGTTCGGCGCCGCGCATTCCTCCACCTCGATCTCCGCTGGGCTGGGCATGGCGGTAGCGCGCGATCTCGCCGGCAAGAAGAACAGCGTCGTCTGCGTGATCGGCGACGGCGCCATGTCGGCAGGCATGGCCTTCGAGGCGCTGAACAACGCCGGAGCGCGCAACGAGCGCCTCATCATTATCCTCAACGACAACGACATGTCGATCGCCCCGCCGGTCGGCGCCATGTCGGCTTATCTCGCGCGGCTCGGCTCCGGCCACACTTATTTGAAGCTGCGCGACGTCGGCAAGCAGCTCACCCGACATCTGCCCAAGACCTGGGACCGCGCCATCACTCGCGCCATCGAGCACGCGCGCGGTTACGTCACCGGTGGCACGCTGTTCGAGGAGCTCGGCATCTATTACGTCGGGCCAATCGACGGGCACAATCTCGACCACCTGCTGCCGGTCCTGCGCAACGTGCGCGACGCCGAGAGCGGTCCGATCATGGTGCACGTGGTCACGCAGAAGGGCAAAGGCTACGCCCCGGCGGAAACCTCGGCCGACAAATATCACGGCGTGGTCAAGTTCGACGTCGCCACCGGCGCGCAGGCAAAATCCAAGGGCGGCGCGCCGCAATATACGAAAGTTTTCGCCGAGAGCCTGATCCAGCAAGCGCGCAAGGACGAAAAGGTCGTGGCCATCACCGCGGCGATGCCCTCCGGTACCGGGCTCGATCTGTTCGAGAAGGAATTCCCCACCCGCTGTTTCGACGTCGGCATCGCCGAGCAGCACGCGGTGACCTTCGCCGCCGGGCTCGCCGCCGAAGGCTTCAAGCCGTTCGCGACGATCTATTCCACTTTCCTGCAGCGCGCCTACGACCAGGTGGTGCACGACGTCGCCATCCAGCGCCTGCCGGTGCGCTTCGCGCTCGACCGTGCCGGTCTCGTCGGCGCCGACGGCCCGACGCATGCTGGCGCCTTCGACGTCGCCTATCTCGGCTGCTTGCCCGGCTTCGTGCTGATGGCGGCGGCCGACGAAGCGGACCTGGCGCACATGGTAGCGACGCAAGTGGCGATTAACGATGCGCCGTCGGCGCTGCGCTATCCGCGCGGCGAAGGTTTAGGCGTGCCGATGCCGGCGGAAGGCGTCCCGCTAGAGATCGGCAAGGGCCGCATCTTGCGCGAAGGCCATAAGGTGGCGCTGCTTTCCTATGGCGGGCGGCTGGGCGAAGCCTTGAAGGCCGCCGACGAACTCGCCGCGCTCGGCCTGTCGACGACGGTCGCCGATGCGCGATTTGCCAAGCCCCTGGACACTGACTTGCTGCTGCGGCTTGCGCGCGAGCACGAGGTGCTGGTGACCATCGAGGAAGGCTCGGTCGGCGGCTTCGGTGCCTATGTGCTGCAGAGCCTGGCCGAGCACGGCGTGCTCGACGCCGGCTGCAAGGTGCGCTGCATGGTGCTCCCCGACGTCTTTATCGATCAGGATACGCCGGCGGCGATGTATGCCACCGCCGGCCTCGACGCGCGCGGCATCGTCGCCAAGGTATTCGAGGCGCTGGGCAAGGACGCCGCCGCCGCGACAGTGAAGCTGGCGTAATCCGCAACTGTCATCACCCGCGAAAACGGGTGATCCAGTATCCACCGAATTTGCGATAATCTCCCGCGCCAGCGATCACTGGATGCCCGCCTTCGCGGGCATGGCAATGGAGTTTGCATGACCGCCCGCCAACGCGCCGACCGCCTGCTGGTGGAGCGCGGCCTGTTCGACAGCCGCGCCAAGGCGCAGGCCGCGATCGCGGCCGGGCTGGTCAGCGCCAATAATGTCACCGTGCGCAAGGCGGCGGAGACGATCTCCGTGAATGCGGACTTACGCGCGCGCGCGGCGCATCCATACGTCTCGCGCGGCGGCGTCAAGCTCGCGGCGGCGCTCGATCGTTTCGGTTTCGATCCGCAGGGCCGCGCATGCCTCGACGTCGGCGCCTCCACTGGCGGCTTCACGCAAGTGCTACTGGAACGCGGCGCCAAGCTTGTCTATGCGATGGACGTGGGGCGCGGGCAATTGCACGAATCGCTGCGCCGACGCCGCGAGGTCGTGTCGCTGGAGGAAACCGATATCCGTACGTTCTCCCCGCAACGGCTGGACACGAAGCCGGATTTGATCGTCGTCGACGTCAGTTTCATCTCGCTGAAATTGGTGCTGCCGCCCGCGCTCGCGCTGGCGAAACTGCCGGCGCAATTGGTCGCGCTGATCAAGCCGCAATTCGAGGCTGGCCGCGCGGCGCTGAAAAAAGGCATCGTGCGCGATCCGACCGTGCACGCCGCGGTCTGCGACGATATCGCGGCCTTTGTCGCCTCGCTCGGCTGCCGCGTTCTCGGCGTCATCCCCTCGTCCATCGACGGCGGCGACGGTAATGCCGAATTTCTGCTCGGGGCCGCCAAGTGACCGAGCGGCTCACCATTGCCCGCCTCGGCCATCGCGGCGACGGCGTGGCCGATACGCCGGCAGGCCCCGTCTACGTGCCCTACGCGCTGCCGGGTGAAACGGTGACGGTCGAGCCGGTCGCCGGCCATCCCGACCGCCGCCATCTCGACCATGTCGATATACCGAGCCACGAGCGGATCGAGCCGATCTGCAAACATTTCACCCAATGCGGCGGCTGCGCCATGCAGCACTGGTCGCTCGCCGAATATCATTTGTGGAAGCGCGGCCTGGTCGCCGAGGCGCTGGCGCAAGCCAATATCGTGGCGCCGCTCGATCCGCTGATCGACGCGCACGGGCTGGGCCGCCGCCGCGCGGTGCTGCATGCGCGGCGTGGCACGCGGGATCTGCTCGAAGTCGGCTTCACCGCGCCGCGTGCGCACCACATCGTTGCCATCGACACCTGCCCGATTTTGACGCCGGGCCTCGCTGACGCGATTCCGGCGGCCTGGGCCATCGCGGAAATTCTCAAGCCGACGGCCAAGCCGCTCGACATCCAGGTGACGGCGACCGATTCCGGCATGGACGTCGACGTGCGCGGCTCCGGACCGCTCAACGCCAACCGCACGACGGCACTCGCCGGCGTCGCCGAGAAACACCGGCTCGCGCGCATCACCCGCCACGGCGAACTGGTGGCGCAAGCGGCGCAACCGCTGTTGAAAGTCGGCCGCGCAAGTGTGCCGCTGCCGCCGGGCGCTTTCCTGCAAGCGACCGCCGAAGGCGAAGCCATGCTGGCTCGGCTGGTGGTCGAGCATATTGGGAGCGCCAAGCGCGTCGCCGACCTGTTCTGCGGCATCGGCACTTTTGCGCTCAGACTGGCCGAGCGCGCGCGCGTTGCCGCCGCCGACAGCGACGCGGCGGCGGTGAAAGCGCTAACGCAGGCCGTGGCGAAAACCAGCGGCTTGAAGCCGGTCGAGGCGCAGGCGCGCGACCTGTTTCGCCGGCCCTTCATGGCCGCCGAGTTGAAAGGCTTCGATGCCGTGGTGTTCGATCCGCCGCGCCAGGGCGCCGAGACACAGGCGCGCGAACTCGTTAAAAGCGCAGTGCCGCTGGTGGTCGCGGTGTCATGCGACGCGGCGACCTTCGCACGCGACGTGCGCATCCTGGTCGACGGCGGCTACACGCTCGTGAGCGTCACGCCGGTCGACCAGTTCCGCTATTCGTTTCACGTCGAGATCGTGGGCAAGTTCAAGAAGTAGCGGCTACTGAAAATCAAATCCTCTGCCGCCCCAGCGGTCCCGCCACATCTTCTCGCCGATGGTGCAGGAAATGCGCGGCTTGTCGGCGGAAACCGGGATCACGCGCGCTTGCGGTTGCCGGCCGGAGATTTCCAACACCAGCTTGGTGCGCGTCGCCTCGATGAACTGTTTGCGCTCGTGGATCGGCACCACGAAAGCGCCCGGGCCGCCGATGACGCAGTCCTCGTAATAAACGTCGAGATTGTCGATATCCATGGTGCCGCGTAGTGGCCGCTTGAGCATGATCGGCAGCCCGTTGATGGTGATGCCGGCTGCGAGCACGTCGTCGCGCGTCGGCACGATCAGCTCGCCGGCATTGTTGGCGCCGTCGCCGGAGACGTCGATTACCCGGCGCAGGCCGCGATAGCCGCTGTGGTCGAATAATGGCTTGGCGAAGATGAGCCCGCCGGAAATCGAGGTGCGCGAGGCGCGCCGGTAGGGCGCGCTGGCGATCTCGGCGGCGACGGCGTCGGCCGATTCCGGACCTTCGATCAGCCGCCACGGCATGATGACCTTTTGGTCGAACTGGCCGGCCCATTCGAAATAAGTGACGGCGACCTTGCCGTTGGCGCCCTCGTGCAGCGCCTGCATAAACTCGCGCGACCTGAGCGCGTCCACATAGCCTTCGCGCTGCAAGGCCTGCTCTTCCGGATCCATCGAATACGAGACGTCGACCGCGATCACCAATTCGACGTCGACCGGAATGGCGTTCGGGCTGCGGTCGGCGAAACGCGGGGTCGGCGCGGCGGAAGCCGCCAGCACGAAAGCGGTCGCCGTCAGCAGGCCGGCAATGACACCGTAAGGACCGTGTCGCCCCATGGGAGAATGGTGCCACGCGGCGGGGGCAAAAAAAAGGCTTCAGTTTGCCTGGCGCATGATCTTGTCCGAAAACCGGTTCCCACTTTTCGGGATCACGCGCGAATCAGTTTTCCAGCGTCTCGGTGCCCACGATCTCGATGCCGAAGCCGCCCAAGCCGACATAGGTGCGCTTGCTGGAGGAAAGTAGCCGGATCGAGGAAATGCCAATGTCCTTCAGGATTTGCGCGCCGAGGCCGATCTCGCGCCATTGCCGCGAGCGCGCGGCTTCCGTGCCGGTCGAGCCGTCATGCGGGATTTCCGCCACCGGCACGCCGGCGGTGCCGTCGCGCAGGTAGACGATGACGCCGCGGCCGGCGGCCTTGAAGCGCAGAAGCGCGGCGCGGATCGGCTTGGCGCCGCCGAACACGTCGCCGATGACGTCGGCGCGGTGCAGGCGCGCCGGCACGTTTTGTCCGTCGCCGATCTCGCCATAGACGAAGGCCATGTGGTGCACCCGGTCGAACGGGGTCACGTAGGCGTAACCTTTGAGCGCGCCGATCTCGGAAGCGACGTGGAATTCGGCGACCCGTTCCACCAGCTTGTCGCGGGCCTGCCGGTAGGCGATCAGATCGGCGATCGACACCTGCACGAGGTTATGCTTCTGCGCGAACGCAGTGACATCCGGCCCGCGCATCACGGTGCCGTCGTCCTTCATCAGTTCGGACAGCACGCCGACCGGCGGCAGGCCGGCGAGCCGGCACAGATCGACGCAAGCTTCCGTGTGGCCGGAACGCATCAGCACGCCGCCTTGCCGCGCCATCAGCGGGAAGACGTGGCCGGGCCGCACGAAGTCGGCGGCGCCGCTGTTGTTGTTGGCGAGCGCGCGCACCGTATTGCAGCGTTCCTCCGCCGAGATACCAGTGGTCAACCCGTGGCGCCCATCGACCGAAACAGTGAAGGCGGTGCCGAGCGGGGCGTCGTTCTTCGCCACCATCGGGTCGAGCTGCAGGCGGCGCGCGTGTTCGGCGCCGAGCGGCGCGCAGACGATGCCCGACGTGTTGCGGATGATGAACGCCATCTTCTCCGGCGTGCACAGTGACGCGGCGACGAACAGATCGCCCTCGTTCTCGCGGTCGTCGTCGTCGGTGACGGCGACGATTTCGCCTTTGGCGAAGGCCTTGATGGCGGCGTCGACTTTACTGTGACTATCGGGCACGCGCTTACCTCGACTGCGGCATCAGGCGGGCTTGAACGGCCACGCCGTCCCCTCGCCCATTTGGCCGCGATGCATCAGATAGTGATCGGCCAAGACGCACGCCACCATGGCTTCGCCGATCGGCACCGCGCGGATGCCGACACAAGGATCGTGGCGGCCTTTGGTCACGACGTCGGTGTCGTTGCCGTAGCGGTCGACGGTCTTGCGCGGCTTGAGGATCGACGAGGTCGGCTTGACCGCAAACCGCGCGACGACCGGCTGGCCGGAGGAAATGCCGCCGAGGATGCCGCCGGCGTGGTTGGACAGGAACACCGGCTTGCCGTCATTACCCATCCGCATTTCGTCGGCATTGTCCTCGCCGCCCATCGCCGCCGTCGCAAAGCCGTCGCCGATCTCGACGCCCTTGACCGCATTGATGCCCATCAGCGCGGAGGCCAAGTCGCCATCGAGCTTGGCATAGACCGGCGCGCCGAGGCCCGCCGGCACGCCTTCCGCCACCACCTCGATCACCGCGCCGCAGGAGGAGCCCGCTTTGCGCACGCCGTCGAGATATACTTCGAAGAACTTCGCTTGTTTGGCATCCGGGCAGAAGAACGGATTGTTGCCGACCTCGTTCCAGTCCCAGCGCGCGCGGTCGATTTTGTGCGGGCCCATCTGGATGAGCGCGCCGCGCACGATCAGCCCGGGCACGATTTTGCGCGCGATGCTGCCTGCGGCGACGCGCGCCGCGGTCTCGCGCGCGCTTGCTCTGCCGCCGCCGCGATAATCGGTGATGCCGTATTTGACGTCGTAGGTATAGCCAGCATGGCCTGGCCGGTATTTGTCCTTGATCTCGGAATAATCCTTCGAGCGCTGATCGACGTTCTCGATCAGCAGCATGATCGGCGTGCCGGTCGTCACCTGCACGCCGTCGTCGCCGGTGAACACGCCGGACATGATCTTCACCGCGTCCGGTTCCTGCCGCTGCGTGGTGAAGCGCGATTGGCCGGGTCGGCGTTTGTCGAGAAACACCTGGATGTCGGCTTCACTCAGCGGAATGCGCGGCGGGCAGCCGTCGACCACGCAGCCGATCGCCGCCCCGTGGCTTTCGCCGAACGAGGTGAACCGGAACATATGGCCGAAGGTATTGAACGACATGGCGTTTGGCGGTTTCCGTATGCGGGCTGTTGGTACAGCGCGGCCTTGCGGGGGTCAAATCGGCACGCCGGAGCTTCAAGCGCGGCGTTTATGGTCCGACACCGCCGCGCCGAAGGCTTCAAACAGCGCGCGGTTGACGGGGTTTCGCTGCGCCTCGTATTCGGCGTGCCATTGCACCCCCAAGGCAAAGCCCGGCGCGTCGGCAATGCGGATCGCCTCGATGGTGTCGTCTTCCGCCACCCCCTCGACCACGATGCGCTTACCCGGCTCGAGAATACCCTGCCCGTGCAGCGAATTCACGCGAACGGTCTCCTGGCCGAGCAGCCTCGCGAAGACGCCGCCCGGCACCAGGCGCACGTTATGGCGCTCGCCGTAGACCACATCCTGGTCGGGATGAATTTCGCCGGTCGGCAACCGCGGCATACGGTGGTTCATGCGGCCGGGCAACTCCCTGATCTCCGGATGCAGCGAACCGCCGAAGGCGACGTTCATTTCCTGGAAGCCGCGGCAAACGCCGAACAACGGCATACCGCGCTCGACGCACACCTTCACCAGCTGCAGCGCCAGTGCATCACGCCGCCTGTCGTAGGGCTCATAACTCGGATGTTCTTCGGCGCCGAAATGCATCGGATGGACGTTGGCGCGGGCGCCGGTCAGCAGCACGCCGTCGACCGTTTGCAGCAAGGCGTCGATATCCGTGAGAGCGGGATCGCCGGCAAAGACCAGCGGCAGCGCGCCGACGACATCGGCCACCGCCGTCAGGTTCCGCTCGCCGACGCGTTGGGCGGGAAAACGATTTTCGGCAAGGTGCGCGCTGCCGATGACGCCGACCACGGGCCGATTCATCGCTTTTATGTTCCCCTATCGACCCGGCGCGCCGGCCGCACGCAAGATTCGTCAGGCATAGCGTGTCAGATTTTCGTCCTGAAATACATAAACCATGCCTTGCTCGATATCGAGCAGCGGCGCCGCCGCCGGCTTGGCGATGCCGAGGGTGGCGATCAGCCCGCGCGCGGTGCCGCCATGCGCGGTGACCACGGTGTCGCGGGTGAGGCTCGCGTACCAGTCGCGCATGCGCGCCGTCACCATTTCGTAGCTTTCCCCGCCCGGCGGCAGGAAATGCCATTTGTCCTGCTCGCGCTGCGCGATGTGCAGCGGATCGCGCTCATGCAGTTGGGCGATTGTCGAGCCCTCCCAGTCGCCGAAGGCGATTTCGGCAAGCCGCGGATCGCGGGCATAAGCGTCGGGCGCAAGGCCGAGCGCGCCGCGCACGAGCTGCATGGTCTCGGTAGCGCGCTTGAGCGGGCTCGAGGCGTAGTCGAGGCCGGCCGGATCGCGGCCCTCGCGCGCGAACAGATCGCGCAGGATGCCGCCGCAATGAACGGCTTGCGCGCGCCCGCGCGCATTGAGCGGAATGTCGCGGCGGCCTTGCAGGCGGCCTTGGACGTTCCAATCGGTTTCGCCGTGGCGGATGTAGTAGATGGTCGGCGGTCGCATTTCCCGCTCGTCCCCGCGAAAGCGGGGACCCAGTTCTTGCTAATCTATCACCGCTGTTCTGGACTCCCGCTGGAGCCTGCGCCCGCGCAAGCGGGTGCGGGAATGAGCGGAGTTTGGATCTACTCTTCCTTGCCCACCGCCATGTCGGGCGCGTCGGGATGCTTGATGCCGACGATGTGATAGCCGGCGTCGACGTGGTGGATTTCGCCGGTCACCCCGCTCGACATGTCGGAGAGAAAATAGACGCCGGCCTTGCCGACGTCTTCCAGCGTCAGGTTACGGCGCAGCGGCGTGTTGTACTCGTTCCACTTCAGGATATAGCGGAAATCGCCGATGCCGGAGGCGGCGAGCGTCTTCAGTGGTCCGGAGGAAATCGCATTGACGCGGATGTTCTTCTGACCCAAGTCGGCGGCGAGATAGCGCACCGAGGATTCGAGCGCCGCCTTGGCGAGCCCCATGACGTTATAATGCGGCATCCATTTCTCGGCGCCGTAATAAGTGAGCGTGAGCATCGAGCCGCCGTTGGTCATCAGCTTTTCGGCGCGCTGGGCGAGCGCGGTGAAAGAGTAGCAGCTCACCAGCATGGTCTGCGTGAAGTTGTCCTCTGTGGTGTCGACGTAACGGCCGTTGAGCTGGTCCTTGTCGGAGAAAGCGATGGCGTGCAGCATGAAATCGAGCGAGCCCCAGGCCGATTTGACGTTGGCAAACACCGCATCGATGCTGGCCGGATCGGTGACGTCGCAATGGCCGACCACCAGCCCGTCCACCTCCTCGGCCAACGGTTCGACGCGCTTTTTCAGCGCGTCACCCTGGTAGGTGAAGGCAAGGTCGGCGCCGAAGTCGCGGCAGGCGCGCGCGATTCCCCAGGCGATCGAGCGGTTGTTGGCCACGCCCATGATCAGCCCGCGTTTACCGCGCATCAGGCCCGAAATTTCCGACATTGATTTTCCCGTCCCGCCGGCGAGCGCCGGCCGCTTTCGTATGGCATAGGGTCGGAAGACCATCAAGCAATGCGCCCGGTTCCGGCCTTTGTCACTGGTAAATCAATTCGTTTCCGGGAATATGAGCGTCGTTGCGGGGTTTTTTGGGGTGACCGCCGGCGTTGAAAGGCAGGTGGTCAGGCGAAGGAGAGCCGATTGGCCACGTTCGCGCAGAGTGTCGAGGCGACCATTCCGGCGCTGCGCCGCTACGCGCGGGCGCTGACCCGGGACGCCGACATCGCCGACGACCTGGTGCAGGACACGCTGGTGCGCGCCCTCCGGTCGGAACATCTGTTCCACGGCGGCGAGGTGCGCAGTTGGCTTTATACGATCCTGACGAACTTGAACCGCAACCGGCTGCGTTCGCTGGCGCGGCGGCCGGTGCACGCTTCGCTCGACGATAACGACGCGCCGGACCTCGCCGGACCGGAAGGCGGTGGCCGCGACATCGAACGCGCGCTCGCGGCCCTGGTCGAGGACCAGCGTAACGCGCTGCTCTTGGTGGTGCTGGAGGGCTTGAGCTACCGCGAAGTCGCGGAGGTGCAGGGCGTGCCGATCGGGACCGTGATGTCGCGGCTCGCGCGCGCACGCGCCCAGATCAAGAATTTTCTCGACGGCGAGCGTCCGGCGCTGCGCCGCGTGAAATGAGAGAGAAGGTGATGCCATGATGGATCGCGATTTACCCGTGACCGAGGGCGAGTTGCACGCTTATGTCGACGGCGAATTGCCGGCCGAGCGGCTCGAAACGGTCGGCGCTTGGCTCGCCGCGCATCCGAGCGACGCAGCGCTGGTCGCCGCCTGGCGGGCGCAGGCGGACAGCATCCGCGCCCGCTACGGCGCGGTTGCCGACGAACCGGTGCCGGCGCGGCTCAAACTCGAGCAATTGTTGCGGCAGACGCGCGGCGGCGGCCGGTCCTGGGCGGCGCTCGCCGCCGCCGCGGTCGTCGCATTCATGATCGGCGGCACGGCCGGCTGGGTAGCGCGCGGCGCTTCGGCGGCGGCGCCCACCGGCTTTGAGGCTTTTACCGCCGACGCGCTCGACGCCTACAAACTTTACGTGGTCGAGGTGCGTCATCCGGTCGAAGTGCCGGGCGACGAGCGGCCGCATATGACGCAATGGCTGTCGAAGCGGCTCGGCTACGCGTTGCAGATTCCCGATTTGCAATCGCTCGGTCTCAAGCTGGTCGGCGGCCGGCTGTTGCCGGGACCGACCGGGGCCGCGGCCTTCTATATGTATGAAGGCCCGACCGGCGAGCGCTTTACCATCTATTGCGCCAAGGCGACGACTCCGGAAACCGCGCTGCGCTTTAAGGAAGGCAACCGCGCCGCCGCGTTCTACTGGGTCGACGACAAGGTCGCCTATGCGGTGAGCGGGCCGGCCAACCGCGACCGGCTCGAACAGGTCGCCAAGTCCGTCTACGAGCAGGTGGACAAGACGGCAGCGAAAAAGTCGTAAACGTCTTCACCTGTCCCCGCGTGCGGGGAGAGGTTGAAGCGTTACTCCAAATCCTTCCTCGGATCGTAGGGCTTGCCCTCGCGCCACTTGCGCATGAGTTCCTTGAACTCCTCGTCGCTCTTGTCGGGCAGCATGATGCGCACCGTCGCGAGCAGGTCGCCATTGCCGCTCTTGGCTTTGAGCCCTTTTCCCTTGAGGCGGAACGTACGGCCCGAATTGGTGCCGGCCGGAATGGCCAATTCCACCGCACCGTCGAGCGTCGGCACGCGCACTTTGCCACCGAGCGCGGCTTCGTAAAGCGTGATCGGCAGATCGAGCCGCAGGTCGGCGCCGTCCGGCTTGAATAGCGGATGCGGCGCCACATGCACGGTGATGATCGCATCGCCGGCTTTGCCGTTGGCGACCGGCCAGCCCTGCCCTTTCAGGCGGATCGATTGGCCGGAGGTGAGGCCGGCGGGAATCTTCACCTCGACGTCCTTGCCGGTCGGCAGGTGGATGCGCGTTTTGGTGCCCTTGGCGGCTTCCGGCAGGGCGATGGTCATCTCGGCGTGCAGATCCTGGCCGACGCTGGGCGCGGCGAAATCCTCCGCCTCGAAATGCGCGCTGCGTCCGCCGCCGCGCGCGGCGCCGCTAAACATGCCTCGCAGGATGTCCTCGAAGCCGCCGGTACCGCCGCCGCCCGCGCGCTGGAAACCGTCGTTGCCGAAGTGGAAGGTTTCAAAATGCGGCCCGCCCGGCCCGGCGCCGCCGCCCGGTTGTCCGCGGAAGCCTTCGAAGCCTTGAAAGCGCGGCTTGCCCTCGGCGTCGATCTCGCCGTTGTCGAAGGCCTTGCGCTTCTTGTCGTCGCCGACGATCTCGTAGGCGGCATTGAGCTCGGAAAACCGCGAGGCGGCTTTGGGGTCGTGCTTGTTGGCGTCCGGATGCAGCTTTTTGGCAAGCTTGCGGTAGGCGCTTTTGATAGCCGCCTCGTCCGCACCCTTCGATACCCCCAGGATCTCGTAGGGGTCGCGCATTCGTCCGAACTCCTGTGAAAAGCCCCTGCCCGCCGGGCGAAAGCCGGCGACTCAACGCTCAATGTGGGGTTCAAATGGCTCGGATGCAACGCACCTTCGCCCTGCGGGCTGCGGCGCGCAGCCGCGCTCGTTCGTTACCGGGCGAGGCTTACGACCGCCTTCCAGGGCTTGAGCGCGCGCACTTCCCAGGCGCCTTTTTCTTGCTTGCAGGCTTCACCCTGCAACCAGGCCTGCGATGCGCCGCTGACATAGCTCGCCAGGAAATCCCGGCAGGTGCGGCCGTCTTGAGTATAGGCGGAGGCGATCGGGGTGACGGTGCCGCGCGCGCCTGTCTGCGGGTTTTCCCAAGGTGCGCTGGCGTATTTCTCGCCGTGGGTGAGCACATCGGAGGCGGCTGCCCGCGCATAAACGAGATCGGTGTCGGGTGGCAAGCCGGCCGCGTTTTTTGAGCCGGGTGGCGGCGTGATCGAGCCGGTGGTGTCGGATTTGTCGGCGCCGCCAAACAGCGAATCGAATTGTCCGGCCGAAATGCTGCAGCCGGCGCTGGCCAGCGCCAGGCTCAACCCCGCCGCCAGCGGCAGGGCGCGCCATAGGCGCGCGCGCGCACATCCTTTATAAAGGCGGCAGTTGAAACAGCGGCTGAAGGCAGCGGCCAAGCGAGCGCTCCGGAAACGATGTCCGATACAGCTCCGATAGAACACCCGACTTGGTTAACGAGTGGTGATTTCACCGCGGCGGACGAGCCTTTGCGGCTGTTTTCGGCCTGGTTGACGGAGGCTACCGCCTCCGAACCGCGCGATCCGACCGCCATGACGCTGGCGACCATCGATGCCGACGGGATGCCCAATGCCCGCATGGTGCTGCTCAAGGGCGTCGATGAGCGGGGTTTCGTTTTTTACACCAACGTCGAGAGCCAAAAAGGCCGCGAATTGGCGGCCCGCCCCAAGGCGGCGCTGGTATTTCACTGGAAATCGCTGAACCGGCAGGTGCGCGTGCGCGGGACCGTCGAGCCGGTCACCGCGGCCGAGGCCGATGCCTATTTCGCCACGCGTCCGAAACAAGCTCAGATCGGCGCCTGGGCCAGCAAACAGTCGGCGCCCTTGGAAAGCCGGCTCGCCTTCGAAAAGGCGGTAGCACTCTACGCCGCCAAATACGCGCTGAACGCGGTGCCACGGCCGCCCAACTGGTCCGGTTACCGCATCGTACCGCGCGAAATCGAATTCTGGCACGACCGCCCATTCCGCCTGCACGATCGCATTGTGTTCGTGCGGGCAAGCCTGGGCGCGCCGTGGAGCAAGACGCGGCTCTATCCGTGAGTTAGCATCGTCATTAGATAGAACTTGCCGTTTTCAAGGATCGAAATGCCTTCGTCGCCATCGAACCAGCCGCGCCGCACGTTGCTGCTCACCGGAGCAAGCCGCGGTATCGGCCACGCCACAGTCAAGCGCTTCTCGGCCGCCGGCTGGCGCGTCATCACCTGCTCGCGCCATCCGTTCCCGGAGAACTGCCCGTGGGACGCCGGCCCCGAGGATCACATACAGGTCGACTTGGCGGACGAAGGCAATACGCTCGCCGCGGTCGAGGAGATCCGCAACCGGCTCGACGCGCACGAGTTGCACGCGCTCGTTAACAACGCGGCAATTTCGCCCAAGGGTGAAGGTGGTAAGCGGCTCGGCTCGCTCGAAACCAGCGCCGAGGTCTGGCGCCACGTGTTCCAGGTGAATTTCTTCGCGCCGATCATGTTGGCGCGCGGCCTGGTCAACGAGCTCAAGGCGGTCAAAGGCTCGGTGGTCAACGTCACCTCGATTGCCGGCTCGCGCGTGCACCCGTTCGCGGGCGCGGCCTACGCCACCTCGAAGGCGGCGCTGGCTTCGCTGACGCGCGAAATGGCAAGCGACTTCGGCCGCCTCGGCATCCGCGTCAACGCCATTGCGCCGGGCGAGATCGACACTGCGATTTTGTCGCCCGGCACCGACAAGATCGTCGAGCAAATTCCGATGCAGCGGCTGGGCACGCCCGACGAGGTGGCCAAGATCATCTATGTGCTGTGCACGGAAACGTCGTCTTACGTGAACGGCGCCGAGATCCACATCAACGGCGGGCAGCACGTTTAGCCGCCGTTCTGCTCAGTTGCCTCCCCGCTCGGCCATCGCCTGCGCCGTCAAGGCAAGCTCCGCCGCTCTGAAGCAGCGCGTTTGCGGCATCGCGGTTTCCTCGCGCGTGAGAATGTCGTGGATCAGCGCGCCGCTGTAGGGCAGCGGCACCGCCGAGCAGTCGATCCGCCGAACGCCTTTGCCGTCGGTCAGGATGAGATGGTCGATCCCCGGAGCGCCGCCGATGTCGACATATTTGCGCAGCTCGATGCTGCCTTCGGTCCCGACGATGAACAGGCGGCCGTCGCCCCAGGTCGGCAAGCCGTCAGGGGTAAACCAGTGCACCTGGATATAGCCGCCCGCGTTTTTCGTGCGCAGCAGCATTTCGCCGTAATCCTGCAGGCCCGGCGCGTCCGGATGGGCGCGGTTGGCGACGGTGGCGGCGACAACCTCGGCGTCGTCGGCGCCGGTGAGAAACAGGAATTGCTCGCACTGGTGCGATCCGATGTCGGTGAGAATACCGCCGTATTTCTCGCGCTGAAAGAACCATTGCGGCCGCGTCGCCTTGTTGAGGCGATGCGGCCCAAGCCCCGTCGTCTGGATGATGCGGCCGATAGCGCCGGCGTGGACCAGTTCGCCCGCCTTCACTGTCGAGCGCGTCTCGAAATGCTCCGAATAGCAGATCGAATAGATGCGCCCGGTCTCGGCCTGAACCTTGCGTACGGCGGCGAGCTGCTCGAACGTGGTGACGCCCGGCTTGTCGACCATGAAATCCTTGCCGTGGCGCATCGCCTCGATGCCGAGCGCGGCGCGCTCGCTGGGGACGCCGGCGCAGACGATGAGCTGGATGGTCTCGTCTTCCAGGATGCGCCGCCGATCCTCGACCGCCGGCACGTGCGGATATTTCTCCTTGAACCAGTCGAGCAAATAGCCTTGCGCGTGGCAGCAGACGAGCTCCGCGCCGTCGGCAAGCAAGGGATCGACCTGCCCGAAGATGTGCCGGTGATCGATGCCGATCACGGCAAAGCGGACTTGAGTCATGCGATGAACGGCGTCCCCACCCTCACAGCCACTTCTTCCATTTGAAGTAAACCAGCGGCAGCACCGCGACCACCACCATCAGCAGCAGCGCGAACGGGTAGCCGAAGCTCCAGTCGAGCTCGATCATGCCGTGGTGGAAATTCATCCCGTAGATCGAGGCAACCAACGTCGGCGGCATGAACACCACCGCCATGATCGAAAAGATCTTGATGATGGCGTTCTGCTGGATGTTGACGACGCCGAGCATGGCGTCGAGCAGGAACGTGATTTTGTTGGACAGGAAGCTCGAGTGATCGGTGAGCGAGACGACGTCGCGTTGCATCGACTGCAGCTGCGTGCGCATGTCCTTGCTCCATTTCATCACCTCGGCCTCGTGCGCGAGAAACGACAATAGACGGCCGACCGAGACCTGGCTCTCGCGCACCTTCGATGTCAGATCGCCTTTGCGGCCGAGCGCCTTGAGCACGTCGTTGTAGGACGGCGGATCCATCTCATCGTCCGGCTCGAAAATCGAATGCGAAATCTGATCGACCTCAGCTCCGATACGCTCCTGGATGTCGGCGGCGCGGTCGATCACCGCGTCGAGCAGGTCCATCAGCACCGTTTCGCCCGATACCTTGGGCGAGCAGGCACGCGCCAATTTATGTTCGACGATGGCGAATGGCCGCGGATCGTCGTAGCGCACGGTCACCAGGCGATGCGAGGAGAGAATGAAGGTGACTGGCGTGGTCTTCGGCGTCACGGTATCCGCCTGGCACATCAGCGTTGCGGTCATGTAGCGGCCGCCGTTCTCGATGTAGAGGCGGCTAGAGACCTCGATCTCCTGCATCTCTTCGCGCGTCGGCACCGCAATGCCGAGCAGCCCCTCGACCAGCTTGTCTTCCTGCACGGTCGGGGTGACCAGATCGACCCACACCGCCGCTTCCGGCGGCGTCTGGCCGGCCTCTATCTGAATTCGCTCGAGCGAGGCGCCGCGCGGGAGGTAGACCGAAAGCATCGTTTCACCATGTAACCAAGCCGTCTCTCATGGCCCGATCACGCGGCTTCGCGCAAGCCAATAAATACCGTCGCCCGCGGCCGTGGTTCGGCCGCGCGCGTCGTCATGGCGGTGATGTGAGAGGGGTGCCTGACCTTCGCAGGGACGGCCGGCTCGCCCGGTCGGATCAGTCGCTGTCGTTGGGGATGAAGCGGGTCGCGTTGGTATTGTGCTGCGCGCCCTGATGGCGCAGCGCGGCGACAACCGCCGGAATCCCGATTTCGCCGTAACGGTTGTCGAGGTTTTTATAGTGGCGCTGGGAGTCTTGGCTCTGCTCCGTCGCCCTTGTCGCGCTCATGTCGTAGTCTCCAATCCGTCCTTAGAGTTGCACCGAGGGGTTCTTCTGGCCGCCGACTGGGGCGGAATTAGGCGATAATTCGTGGCATTTCGCGGCATTTGCCGATTCGATGCGGGTTTCACATTGATCTCGATCATTAACCGCCGATTATGGTAAACCTTCTCTTAACATCTTGACAGCAAAGTCGATTTCAGCTCGCGCCGGACCTCCGGCGGGCGTTGTCGAGCGCGTCTAAAGTCGAGTGCGGCTTTCCTGCAACAGATTGCGGCTAGCTGCTGTGGAAGCGCTAGAAATCGTGGCAATCCCGTGGGCTTTTCGGTTAATTGCCATTCGTGAATCTCGAAACTTGATGCGGCCGTCCTTTTTGCGGCGGCCGGGAAAGAGGAATGGAATGTCGGCGAAGGGGTTGGTTGTGGCTCTGTTCGGCATCGGCGTTTTGCTCGGCGGCTGCATGCAGTCAACTATCGAGCCGGCGTCGGAAGCGAACCTGACCGTTCGAGACAAGAAACTGTTGGCGGCGGCGCCCTATGAGAAAGCGGTGATCCCCGAGCCCTATCGGCGGCACATCGTCGAATATCACCGCAAGGAAGCGCCCGGCACGATCCTCATCGATTCCGATGCGCGCTATCTCTATTACGTGCTGCCCGACAACAAGGCGATCCGCTACGGCGTCACCGTGGGCGAGGAAGCGCTGGCCTGGTCGGGCGTGGCGAAAGTCGGCCGCATGACCGAGTGGCCGTCGTGGACACCGACCGCCGAGATCAAGAAGCGCATGGACGTGCCGGACTTCGTCGGCCCGGGTCCGCAAAACCCGATGGGTGCGCGCGCCATGTATCTGTTCGAGGGCAACAAGGACACGCTCTACCGCATCCACGGCACCAACCAGCCGGAATATATCGGCCAGGCGATTTCCTCGGGCTGCATCCGCATGACCAACGAGGACGTCATCGACCTCTACAAGCGGGTCAAGGAGGGCACGGTGGTGGTGGTGCTGGCGCCGCACCAGGGCGATTCGCCGTACAATCCGCGCATCGCGTCGAGCGGCGGGCTGTTCAACTGAGATTTGTTTCGGGGCTGAGGGAAAACGGCGCCTACGGGCGCCGTTTTTGTTTGAAGCCCGTCATTCCGGGGCGCACGCGCAAGCGTGCGAACCAGGAATCCAGAAACAACCGCGGAATTTGCATCTGGATTCCGGGTCCGGCGCTGACGCGCCGTCCCGGAATGACTGAATAAATCACGCCCCCAGCGTCACGCGCACGATCTCGGGCGGCACGCCGAGGCGCAGCGGCACCTTGCTGCAGCCGAGCCCGCCCGACACGATCATGTGGCGACCCTGCTCGACGATGTGGCCGTAAGCGAAACGCGCGCCATATTCCGACGGCGTCCACAGCGGCGGCATGAACGGCAGCACGATCTGTCCGCCGTGGGTATGGCCGGCGAGCGTCAGCGTCACCCGCTCCGGCACCTGGGTGAAGATATCCGGCTCGTGCACCAGCAGGATGACCGGATCGTCGGTGGTGATTTGCTTGAGCATGCCGGGCAGATCGTCGACGCCCTCGAATTGGCTCGGCCCGAGCCAATGCGCGAGCTGGTCGCCGAGCCCGGCGAGCCAAAAGCGGCGGCCGCCGTCCTCGATCAACACGGCGTCGTTTTCCATGATCGGCAAGCGCACGCCATTGAGCGCGCTGCGCACACCTTTGAGGTCGTACCACCAGTCGTGATTGCCGAGGATCGCATAGACGCCGAGCCGCGCCTGCAGGCGCGCGAGCTCGGCCGCCCAAACCGGATGCGGCACCCGCTCGGTGACGAAACGGTGGGTGGCGAAATAGTCGCCGAGGACGACCACCAGGTCGGAGCCGAGCGCATTGGCGGCGTCGACCACCTGGCGCACGCGGGCAAGCCCCATATTGGGACCGCCGGCATGCAGGTCGGCGATCACCGTAATGCTGAGCCGGTAGCTGTCGGGCCAGCCCGGCGGCACCGGCCGGTAGTCGGTGGCGATGAGGTCGTCGGCGGCTTCCGCCGCCGCAAAGGCGGTGCTGCCCGGCATCACCAGGCCGGCGACGCCGGTCATGACCAGGCCGCCCTTGATGAGGCCGCGGCGGGTCATCCCGCGCCGCGCGGAGGATTGCACGAATTCGTTCGGAAATCCGGCGGTCATAATCCCACTAGCTACCGCGGAACTTAGAACGGACAATGGCCGGCCACCTACATTTTCCGACCATCCTTAACGCGCGCGCTGGCGGCCGCCGGCCTTGGGGTCGGCAAGGGAACCCGGGCACTCGCGACCTCGGTCGGCGGCGGCGGTTCGCGCACATCCCACTCACAGATGCTGTAACCCGCCCGGCGTTCGGCGAGGTCGAGATGGATATGGCCCTCGTGATGGCCGTCCGAGCCGGGCCCGAGCACCGTGGTGAAACGATGACAGGCGCTCTCGCGCAAGCCGCTGCGTAAATCTTTCGATACGGTCATATCGGTCGGGTTGACGGTGCGGCCGTCGGCGAGCGTAAATGCGCGCAGATCGAAGGCATTGCCCTTGCCGTGCTCGCTCATCCGCGCTCCGAATACCCGGTTGCGGCCGCGGCATTCAAAATCGTCGTAGTTCTCGACGCCGCGCAGGGTCATGCCTACTTTGTCGAGCTGCGGCGCCGCTTCGTCACGGATCCAGGCGGCAAGCGATTCCGCCATCTCGCAGCGCAACACCGCCGCCGGACGGATTTCGATGCGGACATGACCGGCAAACTGCACCGCATTGAGCTGCACCATGTCGCGCCCACCGCATGCCCCCGGTCCGATCAGGCGCGGCATCGGCTCGATGATGGCGATGACCTCGAGCCGTTTGCGGCATTCGGACGGTTCGGCTGTGACGGCGGCCGAATCGAAATCGGGGCCGACCGCCTCCCGGAATGCGTGCGGCTCGAGCCAGGCCGGCGGGCGCGGCCGCGGCAAGGGGATCGTCTCGGCGCCGGCATTGCCGCAGCCGAAAACACCCAGCAAAACAATGGCCAGAAACGCCCGCACCGGGGCGTTCTTGAGTGCGATTAAGGCATTTATACGTGACATTTCGGGTCAGGAAACCATTGCGCCGGTCCGCGCGGTCGCTAACCTAGCCCATCGCGAAGAAAAAGACCGGTTGGCGAGGGGCGCCGGCCCAAAAAACGATATGACGGGAGGGATGCAATGCTTGGGCTGATGCAGGACTGGCCGCTTTTGTGCCATCGCATCATCGATCACGCCGCCCAGTTTCACGGCGATCGCAAAGTCATCACGCGATCGGTCGAGGGGCCGATCCACACCACCAATTACCGTAATGTCCGCGCCCGCGCCCTGAAGGTCGCGCAACGGCTGGAGAAGGACGGCATCAAGCTGGGCGACCGCGTGGCGACGCTCGCCTGGAATACATGGCGGCACCTGGAAGCCTGGTACGGCATCATGGGAATCGGGGCGATCTATCACACGGTCAACCCAAGGCTGTTCCCCGAGCAGATTTGCTGGATCGTCAATCATGCGGCGGACCGCTTGATGTTCGTCGATCTGACCTTCGTGCCTATCCTGGAAAAACATGCCGAGAGGCTCAAGACCGTCGAGCGCTTCGTCGTCCTCACCGACGCCGCGCATATGCCGAAGACCACGCTGAAGAACGCGGTCGCTTACGAGGATTGGATCGGCGAGGTGGACGGCGATTTCGCTTGGAAGGACTTCGACGAAAATACCGCGGCCGGCATGTGCTACACCTCCGGCACCACCGGCAACCCCAAGGGCGTCGTCTATTCGCATCGCTCCAACGTGCTGCACTCGATGATCTCGGCTATTCCCGACGCCATGGGCGTGTCGAGCCGCGATGTCGTGCTGCCGGTGGTGCCGATGTTCCACGCCAATTGCTGGGGCCTCGCGCTCACCTCGCCGATGGTCGGCGCCACCATGGTGATGCCGGGCGGCAAGATGGACGGCGCCTCGATCTACGAGCTGCTCAATACATACGAAGTCAGTTTCACTGCCGCGGTGCCGACAGTCTGGCTAATGCTGTTGCAGGACCTGGAGAAGACCGGACAGAAGCTGCCGCACTTGAAGCGCGTGGTGATCGGCGGCTCGGCCTGCCCGCGCGCCATGACCAAGACTTTCCAGGACGTTTACGGCGTCGAGGTGATTCACGCCTGGGGCATGACGGAGATGAGCCCGCTCGGCTCGCTCTGCACCATGAAGCCGGAATACGCCGAGCTAAGCGGCGAGGCGCGGCTCGACATACAGCAGAAGGCAGGACACCCGCCGTTCGGCGTCGAGATGAAGATCACCGACGACGAGGGCAAGGAGTTGCCTTGGGACGGCAAGACCTTCGGCCGCCTCAAGGTGCGCGGGCCGGCGATCGCGCGCAGCTATTACCGGGTCGACAACGATCCGGTATTCGAAAAAGACGGCTGGTTCGACACCGGGGATGTCGCCACCATCGACCAGCACGGCTACATGCAGATCACCGACCGTTCTAAGGACGTGATCAAGTCAGGCGGCGAATGGATTTCCACCATCGACCTGGAAAACCTCGCGGTCGGCCACCCGAAAGTGGCGGAAGCCGCCGCCATCGGCGTGCGTCACCCGAAATGGGACGAGCGGCCGCTCTTAGTAATCGTGCTCAAGAAGGGCGAGACGGCGACCAAGGAAGAAATCCTCGGCTTCATGCAGGGCAAGATCGCCAAATGGTGGATGCCGGACGACATCGCCTTTGTCGAGGAAATCCCGCACACGGCAACGGGCAAGATCCAGAAAATGACGCTGCGCGAACGGTTCAAGGATTATCGGCTGCCCAGCGAACAGGCGGCGGAGTAGGTCTCCGCTGTGCCGCCCCGACAGCGGGCAACTTAAAAACGACAATGCCCGGCGCTATGACCGGGCATTGCTTCGTTTGGACGGTTGGAGGTTCTTGGCAGACTATTCCGCCGCCTGTGTCGTGTATTGCAGCTTGTCCTGGGCGGCGACCAGGCGCTGCATGACCTTCAAATCGCGTTCGCGTAGTTGCAGACAGGCGTCGGCCCAGATCTGCACGATATTGTCGAGTTCATCGAGGCTGACCGGGTTGACCACGTGGCCGGCCTTGTAAATGGCGCGAGCACCGCCGTGGCGGCGTTGGTTCTTTTGCATGAAGTCGCGCGCGGCAGCGATGCCCTGCCCCGGCTCGACCACCATGTGCACGAGGCCGGCGTCTTTCATTGCGTCGGCACTGTAGGTGCGGCCGGATAGCATCATTTCCTCGGCGAAAGCGGCGCCGGCGCGGCGCGCTACGAGGCTGTAGGCGCCCATGCCGGGGAACAGACCAAACATGGTTTCCGGGAAGCCGAATTTGGCGCCGCGTTCGGCGATGATGACGTTGAAGGAGAGCAGCGCTTCAAAGCCGCCGCCGAGCGCGTCGCCCTGCGCCAGGCCGATGGTGATCATCGGCAGACCGAGCGTCTCCATGTTCCGGTACAGAATGCGGACGCAAGATTCGCCATAGTCGACCAGCGCCTGGCGATCGCACGCATGAATCTTTTCGAGGAAGTGACGCAGATCGCCGCCCAGATTGAACACCCCGGGCGTGCGCGAGCCGAGCAGCAGGTATTGCAGGTCCTGCGGCCGGTCGGCGAACATCGCGGTGATGCCGCGCTGCCAGGCGTGGAAGTCCTCGAGGAAGTCGGGATTGTAGCTCGGCCGCCCGCGCGGCCGCATGAAGGTCCACAGCGCGCCAGCCTGCTCGTCCCAGTTGACCTCGAGCTGTTCCAGCCTGAACAGCCGGCGCGCGGCGGCGCCCTTCATCAGGTCCAGCAGCTTCGCATCTTGTGCAGGAGCGGCCGGCTCTTTCGCCGCGAGCGGGAGCGGCCAAGATATCGCACGACTGGAAACCGAAGCGTGCGACAACGCGATACTCGGCATTTCTACGCACCACGTTAACTGTTTTTCTGACATCGGCTTAACTATTTTTTTACCGTATCAGAAAGTTGGCCTCCAAACAATTCACAATGACTCGTTAACCATATGCGCGAAGCAAAACTTCCTCAACTCGCGCACGCAAAAGCGCGCAAAAATCGAATCGAATTGAAAATTAACTACGACGGAATTTCTTTCGCGGCACGTGCCCCGCAATTCGATAACCGCGGCTTCCGGCCGACAGAATTTCGGCGCCAAGTCCAATTTTGAAACAGTCGTGCCAAAGGCATGTCGATACCGTTTGCCACTCGTTCATCACGCGCGCCGAAAGCGGCGGCCATTTGCCTCGCGTTGAAGATTGCCCGGTAGCATCGCTGCATAGGGGGAGCAGCAAAAACCACATGCTGATCAAGCGCTTTATCCAGACGCTCCGCGCCGACGCGAAGCTCCCGGCGGAGATTCGCGCCGCGTTGATCGAGTCGCTGTTCGGCCCGCTGGTCTCGATGATTCTCGGCGCGGTCGGTTGCTCGGTCATCGGCGTCGCCGTCGCGTTGCGGGTCGGCGGTTATTGGCTGATGGTCAATGCGGTCGGCTTGGTGGCGGTCGGCGCGCTGCGTGTCGCCTCGGCGCTGCTATATCGGAAATATCAGAAGGCGGAAGATCTCGAAGCCACCAAGCGGTGGGAGCGGGTCTACGAATACGGTGCTTGGGGTTTCGCCGTGTTTCTCGGCATGCTGTGTTGGCTGACCATTACGCAGACCAACGATGCGGCGCTGCACATGGCGGTGGCGACGACCACGGCCGGTTACGCCGCGGCGATCTCAGGCCGCAACGCCGGCCGGCCTTTCATTGCCGTCGGTCAGCTCACGTTCTGCACGCTGCCGTTGGCCATCGGGCTGCTCGTCTATCCCGACTGGGTGCATAAGGCGATGGGCGTCGTGGTGCTGATGTTCATCTACGGCATGATGGACATCACGCTCTCGATTCGGGATATCATCATCCAGGCTTTGACGATGACGCGCAAGGAAGCCGCCCTTGCCGCTCGCTTCGAGGAGCAGGCCAACCGCTTCGACATCGCGCTCAACAACATGTCGCACGGCCTTTGCATGCTCGATCAGCAGGATCGCCTGCAGGTGTGGAATGAGCGTTTCCTCGAGCTGTTGCGCCTGCAGAACGTGCCGGTGCGCGTCGGCATGCGAATTTCGCAACTGATCCGTCACAGCATTCGCGCCGGCAACCACAAGAGCAAGAGCGCCAAGCAGGTGATGAACGAACTGATAATCGGCCTGCGGCAGGACAAATACGACCAGTTCCAGACCTCGCCCGACGGCGACCGCACCATTGCGGTGTCACGCCGCACGATGGCCGACGGCGGTTCGGTCGTCATCCTCGAAGACGTGACCGAGCGCAAGCGCGCGCAGGAGCGCATCACGCATCTCGCCAAGTTCGACGAACTCACAGGCCTTGCCAACCGCACGCAGTTCCGCGAGCGGATTAATGCCATATTGGCGGCCGTGCACGAACGCGAGCACCACCTCACCGTCCACCTGATCGACCTCGACCGCTTCAAGTCGATCAACGATACGCTCGGCCATCCGATCGGCGACAAGCTGCTCAAGGAGGTCGCCTCGCGGCTCTCCACCGTGATCAATCCGGGCGACATGATCACCCGCTTCGGCGGCGACGAGTTCGTCGTATTGCAGACCGTCACCAAACGCCGGCAGGACGCCGATTGGCTCGCCCAGCGGCTCGCCCGCACGCTGAAGGAGCCGTTCGAAATCGACGGCCACCGCATGGACATCGGCGCCTCGATCGGTATCGCCATGGCGCCAAGTGACGGCGTCGATGCCGACCAACTTCTCAAAAAAGCGGACATGGCGCTATACGCGGCCAAGAACGGCGGCCGCGGCAGCCACCGCTTCTTCGCCATGGACATGGAAGAGGCCGTGCAGGAGCGCCGCGCGCTCGAGCTCGACCTGCGCGACGCGCTGGCCAAGAACCAATTCGAATTGAATTACCAGCCGCTGGTCGACCTGCGCTCAGGCCACATCACGACCTGCGAGGCGCTGCTGCGCTGGACCCATCCGGAGCGCGGAAAAGTGCCGCCGTCGGTGTTCATCCCGGTGGCCGAAGAAACCGGCTTGATCGTTGCGATCGGCGAATGGGCGCTGCACCACGCCTGCACGGAGGCGGCGAGCTGGCCACGCGGCGTCAAGGTCGCGGTCAACCTGTCGCCGGTGCAATTCCGCGACCGAGGCCTTGCTTTGCAGGTGGTGTCGGCGCTGGCGAAATCGGGACTGCCGGCGCAGCGGCTCGAACTGGAAGTCACCGAGCGCCTGCTGCTCGAGGACAACGACGGCACGCTCGCCACCATGCAGCAGCTCAACAAGTTGGGCGTCAACTTGTCGCTCGACGACTTCGGCACCGGCTATTCCTCGCTCAATTATCTGCGCATATATCCGTTCCACAAGATCAAGATCGATCAGTCGTTCATCTGCGATCTAGGCGATGAGCGCGACGCCCGCGCGATTATCGGCGCCGTCGCCAGTCTCGGCGCCGGCCTCGACAAGACCGTGGTCGCCGAAGGCATTGAGACCGAAGAGCAGATGAATCTGGTGAGTTCGCAAGGCTGCCACGAGGGCCAGGGCTATCTGTTCGGCCGCCCGATGAACGGGCAGGCGATCCGCGCCCGGCTGGAAGTGCCGATGACCATCGCGCAGATGGTTGCCTAGCGCGCGGCCGGCGCTGTCATCACGTCGGCGCTTGCCATAACCCTTTCGCCCCCATATCCCTTCGCTCCCATGAGCAGCCCCGAGGCAACCGCGGCCGACAGCAATCCCGTGCCGGACGTGCGCTTTCTGGGCGGTGCGCGCGCCTATTGGCGACTGCTGACGCGCGGCGCCGTGCTGCTGATGGTCACGCTCGGCATTTATCGCTTCTGGCTGACCACCGACGTGCGCCGCTTTCTCTGGGCGAATACGGAAGTGGCGGGCGAAACCCTGGAATACACCGGCACGCCGCTGGAACTCTTGATCGGCTTCCTGGTGGCCATCGCCATTCTCATTCCGGTTTATGCTCTTTTCTTCCTGGCGGCGCTCGATCTCGGCCCGTTCGGCCAAATGTCGGGGGCAATTGCCTTCGCCGGGCTTGGCCTCATCGGCCAATATGCGATCTACCGCGCCCGCCGTTACCGGTTGACGCGCACGATCTATCGTGGCGTGCGCTTCCACCAGAGCGGTTCGGCTTGGCGCTACGCCTTTTGCGCGGCGTTCTGGTGGGCGATGACGGCGCTCAGCTTGGGGCTCGCCTATCCGTTCCAGGTGGCGAGCCTGGAACGCTACAAGATGCGCAACACCTTTTACGGCGATCTCCCAGGCCACTTCACCGGCTCGGGCTTGCGCCTGCTGCTGCGCGGATTTCCCATGTGGTTCCTGGTGTTCGCGCCGCTTGCCGTCACTGTCGGCGCCACTCTCGAGGTGGTGGACTGGGCAGCGCTCGCCGACGCGTTCAAGCAAAGCGGCGGGGACGTGATGAGCCGCATCGAGAGCGGCAATCCGGCGCTGGCCGGCGTCATCGTATTCGCCATGCTGATGGGCAGCGCCGCGGTTTTGGCCGCAGCTTTGCTCTATCCGGCGTTTCAGGCGCTGGTCTTGCGCTGGTGGTCGTCGGGACTTCGCTTTGGCGACATCGAAATACGCTCCACTTTGCGTACCGGCCAAGTCTATGCCGCCTATATGCGCTTCCTATGGTACGCAGTGTTGTTTTGCATCGCGCTGGCGGCGATCGGCGTGCCGGCATTGGCGGTCGTCGGCCTGCTGACCGGCAAGGAGCAGAGCGGCACCGGCTCCGAGGTCGTGGCAACCGGCATTCTGCTGGTCGGCTACGTGGTCGCCGCGCTCGGCTTTTCGACCATTTATCGCGCCACCGTGATGCTCTCGCTCTGGAAACTGGGCATGGAATCGCTGCAATTGTCAGGTCTTTCGGCGCTCGACCGGGTCAAAGCGAGCGGCGGGCCCTCCTCGCCGCTGGGCGAAGGCTTGGCCGACGCGCTTAACGTAGGCGGTTACTGATGCCGGTAAATGTCGACGGATCGCAGGCCATGACTTCCGGCGCCGGGATTTTTTTCGACGGCATCACCAGCGCCCGCCATACCGCCGCGGTGACGCTCGGCACCACTGGCCTGCAGATCGTCGGCGACGACGGGGTATTAGCGGAATGGCCCTATGATGAGATCGAAGGCCTGGCAGCGCCGGACAACGTCCTGCGCCTCGGCCGCCGCGGCAATAAATTGCTCGAGCGCCTGGAAATCCTCGATCCCGCCTTTGCCGCCGCCATCGACGCGCGCGCACGCCGGGTCGACCGCAGCGGCACGCAGCAACGCCGCCAGCGCGACAGCGTGATCGGCTGGAGCGTGGCGGCCACGCTTTCGCTCGTCGCGGTCGCTTATTTCGGCGTGCCGGCGATCGCCGAACGGCTGGCGCCGCTGGTGCCGGCACCGATCGCGCATCGGCTCGGCGACGCAGTCGACATGCAGGTGCGCGGCATCCTCGACAACCACCATCTCGGCACCGGTTTCGAATGCGGAGCGGCGGCCGGCGAAAGGCCTGGCCGCATCGCGCTCGACAAATTGGTGCACCGGCTGGAGGCCGCCGCCGCGTTGCCGTCGCCGTTGCGCACGATCGTGGTGCGCCGGAACAAGGCCAATGCTATGGCGCTGCCGGGCGGGCAGATTTACGTTTTTCAGGGTTTGATCGCCAAGGCCGACAATGCCGACGAGGTGGCCGGCGTGATCGCGCACGAGATCGGCCATGTGGCGCACCGCGACGGCACAAAATCGGTGCTGCAGGCAGGCGGCCTGTCGATGCTGTTCGGCATGTTGCTGGGCGACTTCGTCGGCGGCGGCGCCGTGGTGGTGGCGGCGAAAGCCGTGCTGCAATCGTCCTACTCGCGCAAAGTGGAAGCCGCCGCCGACGCCTACGGCGCCGAACTGATGATCAAGGCCGGCGGCAATGCGCGCGCGCTTGGCGTTATGCTCGACAAAATCGGCGGGGCGACCGAGCCGGGCATGACAATCCTGCTCGACCATCCGGAAACCAGGGCGCGCGTCGCCGCCATCAACAAAATCGCCGGCGCGCGGCACGGCACGCCGTCTCTCGATTCCGGCGAATGGGCCGCCGTGAAGCGGATCTGCACGAGGTAACGGCATGGCACGACGACCCACATTCGGCGACGAGCCGGTGTCGCGGCTGGCCGCCTGGTCCGGCCGGCTGGCACTGTTCGCGCTGGCGGTCGCGGCGCTTTCGGTCATCATCGTGCGTTCCGGCATGCTGGAGATCGAGCCGGCGCTCGCCACCTTCGCCGCCGCGCTGATCTTTGCTGCACTCGCCGTGCTGCTGTCGTTTTTCGCGTTCGTTACGATCTGGCGCCAGGGCCTCGCCGGACTCGGCTCGGCGATCCTGGGCCTGTTCCTCGGCCTCATGCTGCTCGCCTATCCAAGCTATCTCGGCTATCGCGCCAGCAAGCTGCCGGAGATTTCCGACATCACCACCGACCCGGCCAATCCGCCGCGCTTTGACGTTTTGGCGCGGCTGCGGCCGCGCGGCCGCAACGACTATCCGGGCGCCGCGACCGCGGCGAAGCAACAGGCAGCCTATCCGGACGTCACGCCGTTGCAGGAGAGCGTGCCGGTCAAGGTCGCCTATGACATCGCGCTGGCGCTGGTGACCAAACGCAAATGGCACGTGGTCGACGCCCGCCCGCCGGCCCCGCGCCGCCCCGAGGCAGTGATCGAGGCGGTGGCGCGCACGTTGATCATGGGCTTCCGCGACGACGTGGTGATCCGCATCACAGCGGCCGGCGGCGGCGCGCGCATCGATATGCGCTCGGCCTCGCGCTACGGTTTGCACGACTTCGGCGTCAATGCAGCGCGCATCCGCAGCCTGCTCGACGATATCGACGACGCGGTGGGTTCAGCGCCGGAGCCGCGCGCGGAACCGGAGAAGAAGCCTCAGCCGCTCAAGCGGGCGCCGGTTAAGCGATAGGTGCCGTCGATTGCCGGCACGCCGTCGGTTTCCACCTGCCCGCGCGTGACCAAGTCCTCCAGATGCGCCAGCACCGATAAGCCGGCCGCGCCGGTCAGCCGCGGATCGATGCCGATATAGATCGCGCGCACGATCGAGGGGATGTCGGTTTCGCCCTTCGCCAGCCGGTGCAGGATCGAAGCCTCACGCGCCTTGCGATGCAGGATGTAATAATTGACGAAGCGGGAAGCGTCGCGAATGGCCGGCCCGTGGCCGGGGAAATAGGTCTGTTCACCGCGCTTGGCGAGTTTATTGAGCGAGGCCATGTAGTCGCTCATGGCGCCGTCCGGCGGCGCCACGATCGAGGTCGACCAACCCATCACGTGATCGCCGGCGAACAGCAGATTCTTGTCGCGCCAGGCATAGGCCATATGGTTGGCGGTGTGACCGGGCGTTGTCACCGCCTCGACGCTCCAGCCGTCGCCTGAAACCACCTCGCCGTCTTTGAGCGCGACGTCGGGACGGAAGTCGCGGTCGCCGCTGGAATCGAGCGGGTTCATCTCGCCGATGTGCAGCGGCCGCGCGGCGCGGTGCGGCCCCTCGGCGTAGACGGTGGCGCCGGTCGCCGCCTTGATCGCCGGCACCGCCGGCGAGTGATCGCGGTGGGTGTGGGTGACGAAAATCGCCGTAACCGTCTCGTTGCGCACGGCCTCGAGCAAAGCGCCGATGTGGCGCTCATCGGCGGGCCCCGGATCGACGATGGCGACCTTCCCGTTACCGATGATGTAACTCACGGTGCCCTTGAAGGTGAAAGGGCCCGGATTGTTCGCCATCACCCGGCGGACGCCGGGCACGGGCTCGTCCACCGTGTCGGGTGCGAGCGCTAGGTTTTTGTCGAAAGGGATGTCGTCGGGCATGGCCGGCTTGAGATGCCCGTTGTCGGGCGCTCCCGTCAATGGGTTTCCCGATTCGAGACAAATCGCGCCCTCGGGCAGTGCGCATTCGGCAACCGTTCCGCCATGACTTTGCCCGAAGCCGCCCACGAAAATGTCGCAGGCGATTGATCAGCTTGCGCCGCTTGGGAGCTAAGCGCGCCGGCGGCGAAGCCGCCTCGGACGCGGAAAGCGGAGGGGACATGCGAACCCTGATGACCGGGCTGGTCGCCCTCCTGCTGATGGCGCCGGCAATGGCCGCGCCGCGGCTGCCCGATATCGCGTCGACTACCGCGGCGATGAGCTGGATCAACGCCTATCGTGCCCTGCCCGATCCGAAGAACGTGCCGGCGGTGATGCGCGACTTGAGCAATCTCGGCGCCTTCAACGATCCCGATCAAGCCGGTCCCTATGTCGGCTTCCTCGCCGGCGCGCTCGCCGCCAATCCCGAGCGAGCCGAGACGATGGTCGCGCAAAGCCTAAAGATGCGTGGCCAAGACAGTTGGGTCGTGGTGCGCGCCATCGCCTATTCCGGCCTGCCCAACTGGCAAGAACTACTGCGTCACTTCGCCGGCCGCATGCCCGATCGCCAACCGCTGATCGAGCGATATCTCGCCGGCAAGCTGCCCCGGCTCGCTCAATTGACCATCACACCAAGCCCGTCCGGCTGGCAGCGTTTCGTCGCCCATTTCCGCATCGGCAAGGCCAAGCATAAGGTCGCGCTCGAGCCGAGCCCGGAAGTGCTCGATGTCCTTTGGGGTTATTACTTCGCGACCGGCGGCTACGGCCCGATCGTGCAGATGACCGCTCTTTTGCCGTGGTCGGACGACCGCGACGACGCCGCGCGGCTCACCGTCGGCAGCATGGCGAAATTCACTCTGGCGCGGAACGCCTCGCACGACGCGGCCCTGCTCGGCATGCTGAAAAGCCTACGCGTGGCGCGCCATCAACCGAAAGAAACGGTCAAGGCACTCGACGAGATCATCGCGGCGGCGGAGAACGTCGACTCAGGCGCCATCCGCCGGCAGGCGCTCGCCGCCATCGACGACCTCAAGCGCAAGGGCCCGGCCTATAAACGCGATGCCTCCTGGTGGGGCTATGTCGGGCAGAGCACGTTCGCGGCCGGTTGTATCGCCGCCGCTGTCGCGAGCCAAGCGGCATTCGGCTTGCCCTGCGTGATCGGTGGCCCCACGCTGTCGGCGGCGACGAATTTCTGGACCAACCAGCCTTGAACGGCTCGCTACTTGACCACCAGATAACCTTCCGTTTCCGGGTGGAAGTCGTCGAAGAAACGATAGCGTCCGGGATCCAGCGGACGAATGCGCAGCGTGATCGTGCCGCCGCCGGTAACGACTTTTTCCACGCGCAACATGTTACTCTCGAATTCCGCCGGCGCGGGATCGAGATTCTTCACGACGATGATAATTGGCTTGCCGGCAGGCGCATGCAACTCGGCAGGCTGAAACCGATGACCCTTCATCGAGATATTCAGCGTCACCGCGTCCTCAGCGCGCACTGAAGTCTCGGCTATAAGCATGCCGAGCGCCAGGGCGGCGAATGCCAGATGGTGCTTACCGGTCGATGGCCGCTTCATGTTCTCTTCCCTCCCGCGAATGGCGTTGGCGGATCGCTAAAATTCGAATTCGAGCTTCAGATTGGCGCGATATCTCTCGAAGTTCGTCAGGTCGAGCGCCCGCGGATCGTCGACCGCGTGGCCCGCGACCTGCGCCATGAAAGCTGCGGCCAGAAGCACCTTGCGGGTAAAATTGATTTGTAATGTCGGCCCGACAAAGAGTGCGTTACCGTCGAAAGTCTGCAACGCCAGGCCGTCATAGGCGCGGTCATATTCCGCCGCGACGCCCATCGCGAAGGTCGGCGTTATTCGATAGGTGAACCCCAGGCCGATGCCGGCCGACGAACTGCGCTCCCACATCCCGCTGTCGGCGGGTTTGGCGATCTCCGGCTCGTAGATCAAATTGAGCGCGGCGAAAAGACGGTTGGGCATAAGCTCGGTATCGGCGACGATGCGGAATTCCGAGGAGTAAGCCGTCGTTTGGGTGCCGTCGGTGCCGTCGACGCGCTCCCATTCCGGCTCCGCGGAAATCGTCAGACCGATGGGCGAACCGGGCCCGCGGCCGATGATGAGATAGCGCAGTTTGGCGGACGCGCCGCTGAACCGCGTGCTGTTGCGGTCGTCGAGATCCTCGACGCCGCCGATCGAATGCGTGAGGGCGTGCGCGCTCAATTCATAGGCGAAATTCTGCGTCGGCACCTGCTCGAATTCAAATTCGTGTTCGATGGCGGAATAGCGCCCGCCGCGCTTTTGAAACGATCCCGTCGCCTCGTATTCGAAAGCCTTCTCGCCTTGGTTGCCGATGTCGGAGCCGTCGATGAAGCCGAACATGTATTTCGATTCGGCTTCGTGGAAGACGTCCGCCACGGATTGCGGAGGCTGCGCACGCGCGGCGATGCCGGATGCGCTCAACACAAAAATTGCGGCGATGAAAGAAGACGAAGCACCCGAACGCATGTGACCACACCCGCTAAAATCCCGGCGATTGTCGTACGCAATAAACATCGCGACGCATAGTCAAATTCGCACGACTCCAAACATTGGAGCCGTTCTAGTTCGGAATTTTTCTAATGAGAATCTGGCGCGCTGCGCGCCTAGTGGATTTCCGGCTCGGGGATCGCTCCGCCGGCCTTGAGGAAATCGAAATCGCAGCCCTCGTCAGCCTGCCCGATGTGCTCGGAATAAAGCGCGCCGTAGCCGCGCGGGTATTTCGGCGGCGGCCGCTTCCAGGCGGCGCGGCGGCGGGCAAGTTCTTCGTCGCTGACATTCAGATGGATGCGGCGCGCCGGCACGTCGACCTCGATCTCGTCGCCGGTTTTCACAAGCGCCAGCGGGCCGCCGACGAAGCTTTCCGGCGCCACGTGCAGGATGCAGGCGCCGTAGCTGGTGCCGCTCATGCGCGCGTCGGAAATGCGCAGCATGTCCTTGACGCCGGCCTTCACCAGTTTGCGCGGGATCGGCAGCATGCCCCATTCCGGCATGCCGGGACCGCCGATCGGCCCGGCATTTTTGAGCACCATCACGTGGTCGGCCGTCACGTCGAGATCGTCGCGCTCGATCTCGCGTGCCATGTGGTTATAGTCCTCGAACACGATCGCCTTGCCGCGGTGCTTGAGCAGGCGCGGATCGGCGGCAGACGGCTTCATCACGCAGCCGCGCGGCGCCAAGTTGCCCTTGAGCACCGCGGTCGCTCCGTCGCGGGAGACCGGATCGTTCAGGGATTTGATGATGTCCGTATTGTAGACCGCGGCGTCCGCGATATTGTCGCCGACCGTTTCGCCGGTCACCGTCATTGCCGACAGGTCGAGCATGCTGCGCAGCTGGCCCATCAGGGCGCGCAGGCCGCCGGCGTAATAGAAATCCTCCATCAGATAAGAACCCGACGGCCGCACATTGGTGATCACCGGCACTTCGCGGGACAATTCGTCGAACCGATCCATGTCGAGCGCGATGCCGGCGCGGCGCGCGATGGCGATCAAATGAATGATGCAATTGGTCGAGCCGGCCATCGCCATATGCACCTTGATGGCGTTGTCGACTGCGCTTCCGGTGAGGATTTTGTCCGGCGTGAGGTCTTCCCACACCATGTCGACGATGCGGCGGCCGCAGGCGATGGCCATGCGCGGGTGATTGGAATCGGGCGCCGGGATCGACGAAGCGCCGGGCAGCGTGAAGCCGAGCGCCTCGGCCACCGCCATCATGGTGGCGGCGGTGCCCATGGTCATGCAGGTGCCGAACGAGCGGGCGATGCCGCCTTCGATTTCGGTCCACTGCTCCTCGGTGATGCGGCCGGCGCGTTTCTCGTCCCAGTATTTCCAGGTGTCGGAGCCCGAGCCCAGCACCTGCCCGTGCCAGTTGCCGCGCAGCATCGGGCCCGCCGGCATGAAGATCGCCGGCACGCCCATGCTGATCGCGCCCATCAACAGGCCCGGCGTGGTCTTGTCGCAGCCGCCGAGCAGCACCGCGCCGTCGACCGGATGGCTGCGCAGCAGTTCCTCGACCTCCATCGCCAGCAAATTACGATAGAGCATGGTGGTCGGCTTGACGTAGATTTCGGCGAGCGACAGCGCCGGCAGTTCGATGGGAAATCCGCCGGCCTGCAGCACGCCGCGCTTGACCTCCTCGGCGCGCGTGCGCAGGTGCACGTGACACGGGTTGATGTCGCTCCAGGTATTGATAATGCCGATGACCGGCTTTTCGGCCCAATCGGTTGAGTCATAGCCGATCTGGCGCAACCGCGACCGGTGGCCGAACGAACGCAGATCGTTGACGCCGAGCCAACGGTGGCTGCGCAATTCTTCGGGACGCTTACGGGACTTCATGCGGCGGGGCTTTCACTTGCGACTTTCGGACGCGCGGCGCGCCGCGCCATGATTTGGGCGACGATCACCACCGCGGCGATGGCCGCGCCGACGAGATCGCTTTCGATGCCGGGCTTGATCAACAGCAGGCCGCCGATCACCAACAGCGGGCGCTGCCAGAAATTGGTGGCGGTGATCAGATAGCCGTGCAGCCCGCCGGCGAACAGCACGACGCCGATGGAGGCGGAAATGCAGCTCGACAGGATGGTTGGCCAGGGTCCGATCATCAAGAGCGACGGTTCATAGACAAACATATACGGCACAATGAAGCCGGTAGCACCGATTTTCACCGCCGCCCAGCCGGTCGCCCACAGGTCGGATTTGGCGATGCCGCAGGCGGCGAATACCGCCAGCGCCACCGGCGGCGTGATTGCCGACAGGATGGCGAAGTAGAAGGCGAACATATGCGCGGCCGGCACGATGACGCCGAGCTTGACGATCGCCGGCACCAGAAGCGCCGTCATGATGATATAGGCGGGCGTGGTCGGAATTCCCATACCGAGTACGATGCCGGCCAGCATGGTCAGCATCAACGCTGGTAGCAGCATATCCTTGGACAGGTGCACGACGAACTGGGTGAATACGATGCCGAGGCCGGACAGCGTGACGACGCCGACGACGATGCCGGCCGAGGCGCAGGCGAGCGCCACGGGGATCGTGTTGCGCGCGCCGTCGACCATCGCACCAAGAAGATTCTCCAAAGTCACGTTGACGCGAGTCGACTTGCGCAGCGCCGCGACCGGGAAACAGGCGAGCGTGCCGATGAGCGCCGCCATCGGCGCGCTGTAGCCTGAATACATCACTACCAAAATGGCGGCGACCGGGATGAACAGATGCCCGTTGGTGCGCATGACCTGACCGAGCTTGGGCAGTTCGGAACGCGGCAAGCCGACAAGTCCCAGGCGTTTGGCTTCGAAATGCACCGCGGCGAAACAGGCGATGTAATAAAGCAGCGCCGGGATAATCGCCCAGATCACCACTTGCCCATAGGGCACGCCGAGGAACTCGGCCATGACGAAGGCGGCGGCGCCCATGATCGGCGGCATGATCTGTCCGCCGGTCGACGCCACCGCTTCGACGGCGCCGGCGAATTCCGGGCGGAAACCGGTGCGCTTCATCAAGGGAATGCTGATCTGGCCGGTGACCATCACGTTGGCGACAGCGCTGCCGGAAATCGTGCCGAACAGGCTCGACGACACCACCGCCACCTTGCCAGGCCCGCCGGTCGCGTGTCCGGTCAGGCCGGTGGCGAAGTCCATGAACAACTGCCCGGTGCCGGTGCGCTCCATGAAGGTGCCGAACACCACGAAGATGAGCACATAGGTCGCCGACACCGATAGCGGAATGCCGAAAATGCCTTCCGTCGTCATGTAGAGTTGATCGAGCAGGCGCTGTGGCTCAAGCCGCGCGATGAACAGTCCATAGAACAGGAACGCCAGCGCCGTGAGCGGCATCGCCCAGCCGAGCACACGGCGCGTGGCTTCCAGGAGCACCAGCGTCATCATCACGCCCATGATCTTGTCCGAGAGCGTGAGATCGTCGACGTAGAAGATGCGATTGACGATGTAATCGTAATTGACGAACAAATAGAGGATCGGCACTGCGCCGAGGACGAGCAGGACGTAATCCGCCACGCCTGGCGGTCCCTTCTCCTTGCTGGTTAAGTGGAACATCAAGAAGGTCAGCACCATCGCAAACAGCAAATGGGTGCCGCGGAACCACACCGCCTCCGGCGAGCCGAAGCCGATCGCCCACATGTGGTAGACGACCATGGCAACGGCGATCGCCGCCGTAACCAGACGCACGACGCCACTGTAGCTGCGCTCGATTTTGAAGGTCATGGGAAGATCGTGCCCGGGCGAGAGAGCGCTGACGGCACCGGCGCGTTTGGCGTGCAGGCGCCGCGCATGGTCAGTGCGTCATCACGGTGATGCCGTTTTCCTTGTAGAATTTGGCGGCGCCTGGATGGAACGGCACGCCGATGTTGGTGGCGAGATCGGCCATTTTCTGACCGCCGATCGCCTTGGCGATGCTGGCCAGCGTCTTGGTGTTGTCGGCCAGCGTCTTGGTCATGGTGTAGACCTCGTCGGCTGGCAGCTTGCACGACACGAAAATGTGGGTGGCATAGCCGACCACATGCACGTCTTTGTCCTGGCCCGGATAGCTGCCCTTGGGGACTATCAACGGCGTGTAGCCGGGATTGAGCTTCTTCATGCCGGCGAAGCTCGACGACTGGTCGAGCAGCTTGATCGGGTGCGAGGCGGCGAGATCCATGATGGCGCCCGCCGGCACCTGGGTGCCGAGACCGAAAGCGACGGCGTGGCCGTCCTTCATCTGGTTCACCGAGTTGGAATAGCCGACGAAGCTGACTTTAAGATCCTTGTAGGTCAGCCCGTTCACCTCCAACAACTGGCGGGTGATCTGCTCGCCGGTATTGCCGCGCTGCTGGGTGGTGATTGCCTTACCCTTGAGATCGGCGATCGTGTTGATGCCGGAGTCGGCGAAAACGACGAGCTGATAATATTGCGGATAGAGCGTGGCGATATTGCAGACATTGGTCGTCGGTTTCTTGAACGCGCCCTTGCCGTTCACGCCGTCGACGGTCGAGATCGAATTGCCGAAGCCGATGTCGGCCTTGCCCTCGTCGACGCCGCGCACATTGGCGATACCGGCGCCCGGTAGTGCCTGCACTTGCAGACCGGGGATCGCCTTTTCCCACATTTCCTTGAGTTGGCCGCCGAGCGGGACCCACGAGCCGCCCTGCGGACCGGTCATGAATTTGATCTCGGCCGCGCCGGCCGGTGCGGCGGCCAGCGCCAGCGCGATGGCCAGGCCGAACGTCTTGATCGAAGATTTCATGGTGGTTCCTCTCCTCCTGCCCGCCGCTTTGTTCCGCGCGGACTTTTGTTGATCGCCTTGGCGGGCGATTTTCGTTTGCCAAGCGTCAGGGTACGCGGCGAAAGCAGCCTCGCACAAGGGCGCCGGCGCCGACTACAAAAGACGGTATGTCCCGGAATTTGTGCGTCACGAGGTAGCCGGCTCTGGTGGAGCGAGTTTGATCGGTGGCCCGTTGGCACCATTGATATTGCTTGCGTTTTCCACGCGGGCTAAGTGTGGCCGCAGGCCCTGGCGAAGCGCCACCGCCCGGCCATGGTCTGAGGTAGATTGGCGGAATGTTCGCTGTGCGCCCCATCCATCTTGTCGCCTGTCTCGCCGCCTGTGCCCTGGCGATGGCCGGCTGCGCAGGGACCGGCACTGGCGCCGGCGGGCAGTCTCTGCAAAGTCTGGCCGGGGGCGGCGACGAGCAATCGCAAGCGATGACGGTGCTGGTCAAAGATTTCGAATTTTCGCCCGACGTCGAGGTGGTCGACCGCGAATTCGACGCAAAGCTGTCAGCCAAGCTTGGCGGCGCCGTGGGTCCCGGCGCGATCAAGACCATCACCTTCAAGCGCGTGGCCGACGAAATCGGCGCTACTGTCGTCGCCATCATTCACGAAGAGACCAGTCTCAAGGTGAAGGCAGGCAACGACGAGGATATTCCGCCGTCGGGCACCACGCTGGTGATTACCGGCCGGCTACGCGCCACCGAACAAAGCGCCCATAGTGAGAAAAACCCGGTCCGCTTTGGCGCCGGCACGGCCGCCGACGTGGCGCTGTTGCAGGTCATGTCGGGCGCCAAGAAACAATTGCTCAACTTCACGGCGCAAGCGCAGAGCGGGAACGGGTCGGGCGGCGGGGTTAATAAACGGACGCTCGACGCCGGGATCGCCGCGGTGCTTGGCAGCATGAGTGCGCCCGATGTGAAGCTCTCGCCCGACGTGGAGGCGCAAGCGCGCGGCATCGGCCGTGCCATCGCCGACCGGATCGTCGCCTTTACCATGCAGCAGGGCTGGGCGCATCGCGTCTCTGCGCCGCCGCCGCTCGCAACCGAGAAGCCGGCGGTGGAGAATGAACCGACGGGGAAAGGAGCGGTCGAGCGCGCACGCGGCGAGCGGCGGCAAAGGAACATGCCAGCTGTCGCCGCGAGGCCAGACGCATCGCCGGCGCCGCCGAAACCGTTCCCCTGTCATGCGTTCACCAAAAACGAACGCGGGAATTTGTACGTCGCCGGGCCGATCACCGTCGACATCGGCACCGAGAAAAACAAGACGTTGCAGAACCTGGAAATCCCACCCAAATTCTTCACCATTGGCGGCGTCGATCTCTACGCCTTCGTGCTGAAGCAATGTAGCGGCCGTTCCCGCTGAAAATCATATCGCGAGTATTGTTGATATAGGCCGCCAAGGACCGGGATAGCACCAATGCTACCTGTCCGTTAGATCGCTTGTTATCCCGATTTCCCAGCAACCGATCGCCCAGCCAACCAACCGAACAGCAGCGCAGGCCCGAGAGTTATGCCGGGACCCGGATAGGCGCCCTCCATAATCGAGGCCATATCGTTTCCGCACGCAAAAAGACCGTCTATCGGAGAGCCGTCCATGGCGAGAACGCGCGCCTGCGTGTCGGTTACAATGCCTGCGGACATTCCTAGATCAGCCGGGTAAACGGCAACGGCGAAAAATGGCGGCTTGGTCATCGGTGCAACGCAGGGATTCGGTTGCTGATCGGCGTCGCCGAGCGCACGCTGATAAATATCGCCGCCACGACCGAAGGCGGGATCTTCTCCTTGCGCGGCGTGGCGATTGAACTCCTCGATTGTTTCCGACAATCCCCGTTCGGAAACCCCGATCTGGCTTGCCAGGCCAAGCAGAGTGTCGGCCGTTTTTAAATACCCGGAAGCGATATCGGCCTTGATCGACAATGCGAACGGCTTGATTTTGCCGAGGCCATATTTCCAAAGAAAGCGGCGATCGCATATGAGCCACGCCGGCACTGCGCGATCCGCATTCGCCAACTGCGCGCGAACGAATTCGTGGTAAGAAACCGCCTCGTTGACGAAACGTCGGCCGTTTTTATCGACCGCTATGAGGCCGGGCTTTGCACGATCCGTTACCGTATGCGGAAACAGACCGCGACTGCCGTCGCGCCTCACGAATGACGATGCAGGGACCCAGAAGGCGCCGTCGGTCGTAGCGGCCGACAGACGGGCGCCAAGTGCGGCGGCGAGCCGAGCACCGCGCGGCGCATTCCCTGGGTCGACGGCGGCGGAAAGCCTACCGGCAACCTGCGGCACGTAATTGGACCGCAGCTCCCAATCGTATGAAAGACCGCCCGTCGCTAATATCACCCCGCGATGTGCCGTGAACGTCCGCCGGATGCCGCCCTCCACCGCCTCCACAATCGAAACTCGGCCATTTGCATCTTTGGCAATCCGCTCGACTTGCACTTTAGTCCGAAGCGTCACGTGAAGATCGAGAACCGATCGTAGAAGGCGCGCTACGAGTGCATTGCCAAGATATAATGAAGTTCCTCGGCTAGCGCGCATGCGCTGCAGGCCATAGTTCAGCAAAAGCCTCGCTGCCCGCCACGTTGAACGCAATGACTTTCCGACCCGACGCAAATCAGGGATGTCTTGGCGGCTTATCATCATCCCGCCAAAAAGCGTGAATTCCGGCAGCGGATCCCGCAATAATGCGAATGCCGATCCGAGAGCGCGTCCATCAAAGGGCACTGGCTCGAGTACTCGGCCGCCGCCGGTCGCTCCGGGAAGGTCCGGGTAATAATCCGGGTAGACGGCGACCGGCTGGAGGCGCAGAGCGGTTCGCGCCTCGATATCGCGCAACGCTTCGTCGCCGTGGGTTAGCAGCATCTCCAGCCGTTCCCGCCGCTCCCCCGGAACAGTGTGAGACAAATAAGTTCGCGCGGCTTCGATGCTATCGGGGCGCTGAACCGCTGCGGCTTTGTGGTTGGCTGGGAGCCAGACCATCCCACCGGATATTGCGGTTGTGCCGCCAACGACATCGGCCTGCTCCAAAAGCAGGACTGAGCAACCCGCATCGGCAGCAATGCAGGCTGCCGTCAATCCGCCGGCGCCGGCACCCACAACGATGACGTCCCATGTTTCGTCGGGCGCGCTTGGGTCGTGTTTTGTCGGATCCTTCATTCTGTGCCGTCCTTGGGCGTCCACAATTCGGTCCTGTGTCGGGGATGCGGCGTCGCGACTGAGGTAGACGAATCCGGTGCGTCGATCGAGGCGATCCAGGGCTCTCTAACCCACACGAAGATCGACACCACGCGGCACCGAGCGCGGGCACCGAATGCATCGGCGGATGTGGCTTTCGATACACACAGGAATCCTAGGCCGTGCGCCAACGCTTGCGTTCGCCCATCACGGCTTGATGGTCCCGTATTGGAGGACCTGAACCTTTTCGATGGTCACCAATCCGCTCGTCATCATGCCATCGAGCACGGGCAAGAATGAATCGATCTTTTCCGGCGAGTCGACGATCTCGACCACAACCGGCAAGTCCTGCGAGAGGCGCAAAATCTTCGTCGTATGGATGCGGCTTGAATGTCCGAAATCCGACATGCCCGCGCAGCACGGTCGTTCCAGCGATGTGCATTTCTCGCGCTTTCAATACAATCGCCTCATGCAGAGGCAAGTGATTAAATCGATGATCCTCGCCAAAGAAGATTCGGAGCAAGACGGCATCGCGTGAAATCTGCATGGTCATACCCACTTCATTGTGTTGAGGCTGGCAGCGAGCAGATACCCGGCCCATACTGCGATCAGGCAACAAATCACAGATGCCCCAATTTCGCTCCCGCCCGGAACCATTCGCCGTCGTTCATTAGATTGAGCGTCTGCAGGCTGAAGGACGAAAACGTCGTATAGCCGCCGCAAAATCCGGTCATGACGAATTGTCGGGCGGTCGACCTCATATAAACCTTCCCGTCGGGGCCGGTCAGGGTGGCAAAAAACCCGATGATAAATGAGCCGACGACGTTGACGACAAATGTACCCCAGGGAAACGTCTCGCCGATCAACCGCGCGGTCAGACCCGAGCAAAAATAACGTGACATTCCACCAAGGGCGCTGCCAACTGCGATCCAAACATAGAGTCCCATTGACTTTTTTATCTCCGCTTCGCACGAAACAAGATAGCACGGTCCATTCCTTGCGCTAGACGAGTGTCTTGACAGAGAGATGGAGTTTTCCGATTAATGCCCTCGATGCTGGTCGGGTCCAGCAAGGCGATGGGGTTCCGCCTAAACCGCCCTTCGGGCTGATGACTCCTTTATCCGACTATGGACGAGAGGGGTTCTATTTGATGCCTCCGACATTTCCGGCCGGACAGTGTGATTGCGTCTGCCAGACGCGGGCGGGCAAAGCGCGCACGAAATGTGGCCGCGTGTCGCATCTTTGCATCCGGAG